>NZ_JAHMIN010000001.1 GCF_018986435.1 Hahella sp. HN01
CTTCCCAAGTCCGCCATAGCCGCGGCTTCCCCGTCACCGAGCGCTATCTATTCGCCGCCATTCTGGTGGGACTCTGCTTCCTGTTGATATCCAGCGGCTGGATGCAGCGACTGGATTACCTGTTTTATGATTTCTGCCTCAAGGTGCGCCCAGTCAGCACCAGCACGACCAGCGTCATCGTCGCCATCGATGAAAAAAGCCTGTTGGAATACGGCCGCTGGCCTTGGTCGCGGGATCGCCACGCCGCTCTGATCAAACGCCTGCGCAACTCCGGCGCCCGCGCCGTGGCGTTCGACCTGCTGCTGTCAGAACGCAGTTCTCCCGAGGCTGACCAGGACTTCGCTCAAGCCATGGCGGAATCCGGCAAGGTGTTTCTGCCTCTGCATATCGATCATGTCGGTAATACCGGCCATCTCACTGAGATTCTGCCCATCGCGCAGTTCATCGACACCGCAGAAGGCCTGGGACACGCCCAGATGGAGCTGGACTCTGACGGCATCGCGCGGGGGTTATATCTGTATCAGGGCCTGGGAGACAGTCATTGGCCGAGTCTGGCGCTCTCGGTATATCAGAACCTGTATCCCGACGAACGCCAGAAGAAAGAGGAACTGGATAACGGCGGCGCCTTCAATGTCCGCGAGCAGTATCGCCTGATCCCCTTCATCGGGCCGCCGGGCAGCTTCCCCACGCTGTCTTACAGCGAGGTTATGCATGGCGAGCTTCCTCCTGACTATTTCCAGAACCGGGTCGTATTTGTCGGCGCCACCGCCGCAGGCCTGGGAGATTTCCTGCCAACGCCGGTATCCGGCGCCTCCACCAGCATGGCGGGGGTGGAAGTGCACGCCAACGTATTCGAGGGACTCGTGCGCAAAAATATGCATCGTCTGATTTCTCCCACCTGGCAATACCTGCTGTCACTCAGTCTGGTGCTGATCGCCGCTCTGGTGTATCCGCGGGTGTCGCCAGAGAAAAATCTACCATTGACCCTCGCCCTGGCGCTGTCAGTGCTGGTGTTCAGTTATTTGCTGCTGAGGGTGGACCACCAATGGTATCCGCCGGCGGCGGTCGTGCTCTCACTGATATTCGCCTACCCTTTCTGGAGCTGGCGACGCCTGAGTCGCCTCAACCAGTTTCTGAATCAGGAGTTGAAGCGACTGGAGGAGGAGCCGCGCCTGCAACAGGGCGGCATCTATGACTCACCCCAACAGTGGGCGCAACAAGTCACCCGCCTGCTTAAACCTGCACTGTGGGAGTTTCGTGAAATCGCCCCAGGAGGACAGAAGCGTATCGATTTGAACGCCGATGCGGGCATGATGGAGATCCTTCTGCCTGTATCCGACGCGGTCGGCAAAATGGCGTTATACATGCGCTTCGAAGATCATCCTGACCAGCTCCAGCAGACCGCCGACTACCTGCAGCGCCTGTATCCCCGGCTGATGCAGAAAACCACTCTCCGTCAGCCTTCCAGCGAACTTATTGACCGCCGTATCTCCCAGGTGCGCTTCGCTATCGCCGCTATCCGCGACATGCGCAAGTTTGTATCCGAAACCATCGCCAACATGCCCGACGGCGTGCTGGTGGGCGATGAGGTCGGCCGTATTCTGTATCTGAACGAACACGCCAGCCGCTGGCTAAGCGCCAACGCGACCGCCAACGCCTATATCGCCGAATGCATGCCTATCGCCAATAAGTTCACGCCAGCGCTCTGGGATTCCGTAGTGCGCAAAGTGCTGGTGGCGGGCGAAGCGCAGTCCATGGAATTACACACCCGCAACACCGCGGTCCTGATCTCCCTGGCGCCCATGCGCTTCACCCATTTGAACGCCAACGGCATTATCGTCAACTTCTCCGATATCACACCGATACATGAAGCCCAGCAAAAACGTCTGGAGACCATTCACTTCATTTCTCATGACCTGCGCGCGCCGCTAGCCTCGCAGCTGGCGTTGCTGGACACCCTCAGCGCGGCGCTGCCTGACGCCAAACTGGCGTCCAAGATCGACGCCGCCCGCGAACTGACGCAAAAGAGCCTGGGCATGGCGGAAGCCTTCCTGCAACTGGCGCGGGTGGAAGCGGCGGACCACATTCACTTTTACGACTGCGAGCTGTTGGACATCGTGGATAACGCGGTGGACTCCATCTCCCCCAGCGCCCTCACCCGGGGCATTGCGGTGCAGGTGTACTGTGAAGAAGACTCATTGCCCATCAAAGCCAATGCGGACCTGTTGGAGCGAGCCCTGGTCAACCTCTTACAGAACGCAGTCAAATTCACGCCGCAGAACCACAGCATTGAACTGAAGCTGGAAAAAGCCGACGCCAGCACCTTGATTCACTTACGCGATCAGGGACCGGGCATCGCCGCCTCAGAAATCCCCTACCTGTTCGAACGTTTTCGCCGCACCCATGCCTCAGAGCAGCAGGGCGTACAAGGCAGCGGCCTGGGCTTGCGATTCGTCAAACTGGTTATCGACCGCCATGGCGGCGCAATCCAAGTAAACAGCGCACTGGGTGAAGGGACGGAATTCGTGATCGAGTTGCCTGACGCGGAGTGACGTCAGCGTACATTTGACAGTGTTTCACAGAAGCCCGCTTTCGTATTGGGCGTTTTAGGAGATACTTGAGGTAACTCTCCTGTAAACAGCGCTAGATACATAAAGTGTCAGCGCCAGAAAGCCCTTTTTATGATTCGATTTTCATTTTGCAAAGCGGCCCTGATCGGTCTGTGCTTCATACTGACGAGCGCTATCGTGTCCAAATTGCAAGGAACGCCGCCGACCAAGGAAAAAAGATACGATTTCAGCCTGCCTCAGGCGAACCTGGAAAAAGCGACGCCGGTCAGCGCCGTCTCTTCGGTATGCGCGTATTCTGAAACCTGTAGTGAAGAAGTGAAGTGGTCGCGCGCGCCGATGGTCGCCCAATCAACGCCAGTTCAGCCCATCAAAGCCAACAACCCAATCCGTTAGAAATGCGGCGCGGCGTCTGTTAACCCCGCGCCGCGTCATTATCAGCTTTGCAGTAGTTTTATCAATTCCGTCATAGCGCGACTCAACTCATCCACCGCACTTTTGTTTTCCGTGATCATCAGCCATTTTTCATCCTGATTTTCAGGATTCCACAGCCAACAGGCGCGCTGATTCAAATCGCAGCCGGTGCGCACATAGGGATCGACGCCAAACACCTTAAAGCGGGAGACATTGTGGCTGACGTTCGCGCTCAGGTAATTGGTTTCCTGCAGTACGATTTCGTTCCGTGAGTTAACACTGACGCGGTAAACAATGCCTTCTTCTTCATTCAGCTTACGTATGCGGGAGGGGATGTAGACATTGGCGGCCAACAGGCTGTTGATGTGTTGCACCAGCGCGCTCTGATCAGATCCCGCCAGGTATAGTCCTCGCAGCTTCTGCAGGTATTCGCCGCTGCCGTTTTCCACCACTTTGCTCCAATCGATGGAGGTGGACTCCGCCGTTTGCTTGGGCGGCTTGAGCTGGTCATCCAGACGCGTAATGGAGCGCAGGCTCTCCTCGTAGTACTCGCCTTCACTGCCAGCGAGATTGACGTAACGAACAAAGGCTTCACGGGCTTTCTCGTACTCGCCCGATTTCATCGCCACCCGTCCCCGGTAGAAATAGTATTGGACCGTTGGCGTAATGTTGAGTTCGGCAACTTTATCCAGCGCCTCCTGCGCCTGGGCGAACCTTTCCGCTTCGATGCTCTCTTCGGCGACAAATAACAATCTGCGCATTTCATGCTCCGGCGCCAGGGAGTCCGCGTTAGCCTGACAGGCGAAGCTGAGCGCTAAAATCAATAACGTCCGACGAAACATTCTATACACCTCATACACACTTACTACCGAATTATAAGCATAGTTACAGATCGGCGGCTAAGGTTTAACGCAATTTTCATTCTATCGGACGATTACGTCACAGTACTTTCATGATTACAGCATAGGCTCTACCCTTTATTGAAAGGATGCGACGCCGCTTTCCTCCTGACGACGGCGTTGCGACGCTCGGTGGACGTCTGACTGAACGGGACCCCTCAGCTTTATGTATCCGAAAATTCATTTTCCGGTTAATGAACTGAATAAAATCCAGCAGTTAATTGAACTCGGCGGTGGCAATGTCCAGCACGAAATTCTGGATACCGTTGAATTCCGCGGCTACCGACTGCCGCTGTACCTGATCAAAGTCGGCGCCGCCGGCCCCGACAAGCCCGCACTGGCTCTCACCGGCGGCGTGCACGGTCTGGAGAAAATAGGCACGCAGGTTATCCTCGCCTTCATGGAGTCCCTGCTGAAGCAGCTGACCTGGGATGAAGGGCTGAAGGAAGAGCTGAATCACCTGCAGCTTTATTTTCTTCCCGCCCTTAACCCTGCCGGCATGATGCGCAAGACCCGCGCCAACGGCAATGGCATCGACCTGATGCGTAACGCCCCAGTGGACGCCGAAGCCCGCGTCCCGCCCCTGCTGGGCGGCCACCGTCTGACCACGCGCATTCCCTGGTATCGCGGTCAGAAGGGACAGCCAATGCAAAAAGAGGCGGTGGCTCTCTGTGACTTTATTCGGGAGCGCCTGTTTCCGGCGCCGTTCAGCATGGCGCTGGACTGTCACTCAGGCTTCGGTTTCAACGATCAGATCTGGTTTCCTTACGCCTACAGTAAAGAGCCGATTTATCACCTGCCGGAGATCTTCGCGCTGCGTAACCTGCTGTTCGAAACCTATCCCAACCATGTCTACACCTTCGAACCGCAGTCCCGGGTCTACACCTCCCATGGCGATTTATGGGACTACTTGTACATGGAGGCGAAAGCCGCCAACCGCCTGTTCCTGCCTATCACCATGGAAATGGGCTCCTGGCTCTGGATCAAAAAGAATCCGCGCCAGCTTATCCAGTTACTGGGCTTCTTCCATCCCGTGCTTCCCCATCGATTGCGCCGCGTACTGCGTCGCCACCTTATCTTCATCGACTTTCTGAAAAACGCCGTGCGTTCTTACGGCAACTGGCTGCCGGACAAACGCCAGCGCAAGCACTATGAACTGGCGGCGTTATCCCTGTGGTATGAGTCCTGATTATGAACCAGGTCCATGAGTTTCCAGCGCGGGATCAATATGATTTGATCCTGCTGCGGGGATGGATGCGGGACGGACGCCACTGGGAAGGCTTCAACGCCCAATTGCAGGAGGCCCTGGACGCAAGGGGGCTGGACGTTCGCGTACACACCCTGGATATCCCCGGCAACGGCGTTCGGAACCAGGAAACCACCCCCGCTACTATCGCCAGTATGATCTCCGGACTGCGAGAACACTGGCAAACGCAGCGCCCACTGGTGCTGGTAGGGTTATCCATGGGCGGCATGTTAGCCACCCAATGGACCTTTGATCATCCTGAAGAAGTCGCGGGACTGGCGCTGATCAACGCCAGCATGCGTCCCTATGGCGCGCCCTGGAGTCGCCTGCGGCTGCGTGTATGGCCCAAGGTGCTGAAAGGCGTCGGCGTCACCACCGCCCGTCGGGAAAAGCTGATTATGCAGCTCACGCTGTCTCCTTTATTGCGCACCCGTGAGCGCCTGCGCCTTTGGACCGGTTGGAGCCGTGAGCGCCCGGTGCGCACGGTTAATGCTCTGCGTCAGCTGGCGGCGGCGGCGCGCTTTAGTTGCCCGTTTGATTTCGCGCCGAACCGGCCCTGCCTGATTTTGTGCAGTCTTGGCGACAAACTGGTGGACCCGGAATGCTCTATCGCCATGGCGCAGGCCTGGCAAACCCGTTGCGTCACGCATCCTACAGCCGGGCACGATCTGCCGGTGGAAGACCCGCACTGGTTGCGGCTGCAATTGCTCAATTGGCTCATACCGCTGTGCGCACAGGCGGAGGCTAAGCGCCTTCTCACCTGATCAGGGCCTCCGCCACATTTGGCCATGATTCGTCAGCGCATTGCCCCGGGAGCCCCCATCGTCGCGCCTGATTTCGTTGTTGTAATGACAATCACAAGGCAACAACAGAACAGGACAGAGACATGAAACACCCCGTACTGAACCCAAATAAATTCACTCGCATCAGCGCCACTCTGTTTTCCGTGGCCATGATCGCAGCGTGCAGCTCGCAAAATCTAACGCCGGAGTCTTCACCTTCCGAAGACTTTGCTGTAAAGTCAGCGGCCCATAACGTGGAAGTCGCCGACAATAATAGGGATGTGTCAACTTCGGAAGCCGATGAGCTGTATAGCTACGGTTTATCCCAGGCCGATGACAACCCAGAAATAACGACATCGAACGCCGCTGAAACAATAAACGCTGCAGGAACAACTTCTGACAGCACAACAACCGAAGTAACAAGCGCCTCGACCACGGAGGGAAATGATATGACTGTTCTAGTACTTGACGACGCAACAGCCGCAGCCCTGGAAAAAGAGTATGGCGGCGCGAACCAGTTCGCAGGCGTCGAACCACCTCAACCCCGCGTTATCTTCTACCCATTGGAGAAATCCAATCTGAACCAGGAAGATATGTCGGCGCTGAAACAGCATGCGGATTTTCTTAGCGTGCACCCTAACTACCAAATCCAAATACACGGACATACTGACGCATCCGGCCAGGCCTCTTACAACGAGCGACTGTCTGCAGAGCGTGCGCAGCGTGTAGCGGATTATCTGTTGAACAACGGCGCTCGCCCCGAGCAGGTGGAAGTTTTCGGCTGGGGAAGCCGCGAGCCGTTGCTGACCTCCTCTCACCATGAGAAGAACCGTCGCGTCGAGTTGATTTACCTGAACGATCAGGTGGCGGTGTACGGCGCGCCCCAGATCATGGAGCATAACTCTGCGGAAGTCAGCGAAACATTCTAAGTGCTGATTGACGGAAACTGGCGGTCATCATTGGCCGCCAAGATCCACGCCCTTCACTTCTCCTCGCTTTTTATGACCGGCCCCATGGGTTGAGGTCGGTCATAGAAAAAGCCCTGCAAGACCGGAATCCCCAACTTCACCATGCGGCAGGCGATATCCCGGCTTTCCACACACTCTGCAATACAATGCATGCTGCGTAAGCGGGCGATTTTAACCAGAGATTCAATCACGATTTCCGCAGACGGATCTTCCAGCACCCGACGTACGAAACCACCGTCCAGCTTGACGTAATTCACCGGCAATTCGCTCAGATAACCATAGCTGGCGGAACCACTGCCAAAATCATCCAAGGCGAAACGATATCCCTTCTGCGCCATGCTGCGGATAATCTCCCGCGTCTGGGCGATATCAGCGAGCGCCACACTTTCCGTTACTTCAAAGCAGACACGGGAGCGATCAATGCGATACTTCTCCGCCCAACCTTCCACCTCTTTGAAGAAGCCATGATCGTTAAATGTAGCGCCACTTAAATTAACGTTATAGATAAACTCCAATCCCACGCTGCTGGACATGCGCCGGAACAGGGTTTCCGTCACCCAGCGGTCGATGATGGGCATAAATCCAAAACGCTCCGCCACAGGAATGAAGCTGCCAGGACTGACCATCTCATCCTGTCTCCGCAGGCGAATCAACACTTCACATCCCGGCATGTCCACCGCATCGCCGTTTTCATCCACACAGAAAATGCCCTGCTGGTACAGCTCGAACTGTCCCATCTGGATAGCGTTTTTCAACTGCGACAACCACTCCAGTTCGCCGTGATAACGCATCATGACGGTATCGCCTGCATGGTAGACCCTGACTCGGTCGCGTCCGCTTTCCTTGGCCTGATAACAGGCGATATCAGCGCGGGACAGCACCGCTTGACGGCTATTGTCCTGGTCCGTGATAAAGGTGACGCCAATGCTGGCGCCCACGGAAAACACCAGATCCTCGTAGGCCAATTGACAGTGTGAAATGGTCTGTCGCACCTGCTCCGCCACCGCCAGCGTTTGCGCTTCGGTGACGCCCTCAATCACCAGCGCGAATTCATCGCCACTGATGCGCGCCAGCATGCCGCGCTCCGGCGTATTCTTGCGCAACAGGGACGACAGCTTTTTCAGCAACAGATCGCCCACCTCATGACCGCAGGTGTCATTAATCAGTTTGAATTGGTCCAGATCAATGTACAGCAGACCCGACACCAGATGGTTGGTGTTCTCACTTAACAGCCGGTGCAGATAATTGTCCAAAGCGCGGCGGTTGGGCAGATCGGTCAGCGGATCATGCAGCGCCTGATGCTCCAATTGCCGACGCAATCGCACTTCATCGCTGATATCCCGCAACACAATCACGGCGCCATTACTGAGTCGGTCGCCCCGTCCTCCACCGCCGACGACCCGGCGAATGCGGGTTTCCAGGGTTCGGGAACCATCTTCAGCGGACTCAAAGGCATAACTCTCTATCTGCGCATCGCGTTGCGTCTGCGCCAGAAAAAACTCCACCGGATTTGCGGGATGCCCAGGCTCTTTCAACGTTTTGAGAGGACAGATCACCACGAAGGGCTTCTCCATGGCCGCGCGCTCGCTCCATCCAGTCAGCTGCTCCGCCATGGGATTCATAAACACTACATGGGCGCGTTCATCGACTTTGATCACGCCGTCACTGATCGACATCAGCGTGGTCCGCAGCCGGTTGCGTTCGGTGGCCAGCATGCTACGGATGGTGCGATTGGTTTCAAAGTTGGCGGTCACCACATAAGCCAGCAAGGTGCAGGTTCCAACGAACGCCATTTTCACACTGATCATAAAGTCGCTGGAGACGCCTTGCGCACCCTCGCCCAACACCAGCGCCGCCAGCGCGACCAGACTCAGGCTCGCGCCCTGCTTACCCAAGGTGATGGAGGTATAGACGACATAAGGCAGCAACAGAAAAAACAAGGTCCACGCCTTGTCGGGAATAATCACAAAGGCGGCGGTGAAGAACATGGCCACCCAGGAAGTCTGAGTCAGCCAGCGCAACACCAGACGATAGCCAGAAGGCGGCTCTATCCACCAGAATCGAATCAGCGGAGTGACAATCATGATGCCGATAGAGTCGCCCAGCCACCAGGTCATCCAGGTCGCTCCGGCCTGTCCCGGAGTGATCAGTCCACTGGAGAGTTGTCCCGCCACGCCTAATCCCGCGCCGAACAGCGGCGCCAGCAAGGCGGCCAGGCCGATGAAGCGCAGGCTGTCGCCGACGCTGCTGAGATAAGGGGTAATGCCAAAGTAACGGATCATCAGCATCGCGCAGGCGACTTCGCTGAGCTGGCCAATGCCGCCGATAACGCCGTTGAGAATCGACTGATGCAAGGTCATCGCCGACAGCAATTCGCCCACGATGATGACCGGCGCCCAGCGCCAGCCGCTGAACCAGATCATCGCCAGCGCCAGCCCTGAGGGCGGCCACAATGGCGTTACGCCGCCGTAATACACATCCAGCAGCAATCCCAGGCGACCACCCAGGTAATACAGCGCAAGCAACAGAACGAAGTTGATAGAGTAGCGAATTAGCTGCATGAGCCGTTGATTTCTTTCCCCGGGAAAATCATGCGTTATAAAAACTATATGTCATACAGCCAACTTTTCTAACTTTACGCTCCCTGTTTCTTCAGTCTGCGAAAAATCATTGCAAGCTCAGCCGCAACAGGCCGTAGATTTACATAGCGGCAAGCGCTGCTCAATAGGCCATTTTGTGGTGGCGGGAAGGATAATTTTCGTCTATCTGTTAAAGACGCGCCCTTTGAAAAAAATCAAAAAGTCGACAATGCTCCAAACCAACCGGACATCACTTCGGGAGACTTCTGCATGGAATTCAACCAGTATCTGACCGTTCTGGCCAAGAATGACGGGTCCGACCTCTACCTGAGCACCGGCGCGCCGCCCTGCGCCAAATTTCACGGTAAATTGAAACCCATCGATAAAACCCCTATTCCGCCGGGCAGAATCATGGAAATCGCCAACTCCATCATGGATGAAGAGCAGCGTGAGCAGTTTGCCCATGAGCTGGAAATGAATCTGGCGTACAGCATTCCCCAGGTTGGCCGTTTCCGGGTCAACATCTTTAAACAGCGCAATGAAGTCTCCATCGTCGCCCGTAATATCGTGACTGATATTCCCAACGCTGACAGCCTGGGGCTGCCCCCTATCCTGAAAGAAGTATTGATGTCGAAGCGGGGTCTGATTCTGTTCGTTGGCGCTACCGGCTCCGGCAAGTCCACCTCTCTGGCGGCGCTGATCGATCACCGCAACAGCAATAGCGGCGGCCATATCATTACTATCGAAGACCCGGTGGAGTTCATTCACAAGCACAAGAAAAGCATCATCAACCAACGGGAAGTGGGCGTCGATACGCGCAGTTACCATAACGCGCTGAAAAACACCCTGCGGCAGGCGCCGGACGTGATTCTGATCGGCGAGATCCGCGACCGGGAAACCATGGAGCACGCGCTGGCTTTCGCGGAAACCGGGCATCTGTGTATTTCCACTTTGCACGCCAACAACTCTAACCAGGCGCTGGACCGCATCATCAACTTCTTTCCGGAAGAGCGGCGTAATCAGTTGCTGATGGACTTGTCGCTGAACCTAAGAGCCTTCGTCTCTCAACGTCTGGTGCCAACGATTGACGGCAAGCGCACCGCCGCTATCGAGATTCTGCTGGGTACGCCCACAGTCAGTGAACTAATTCTGCGCGGCGATATCGACGGCATCAAAGAGATCATGCAGAAGTCGGAAAACATAGGCATGCAAACCTTTGACGCGGCGCTGTTCAAGCTGGTGCAACAGGAAAAAATCAGCGTGGAGGAAGCCCTGAAAAACGCCGACTCCGCCAACAACCTGCGTCTGCGCATCAAACTGCACGCCGGGGTGGAAGTTCCCACCAGCCTGGGCGATGAAAAAGTTGAGGACGCCGGCCCCGAAGAACTGGCGGCCAAGAAGCCCAGCAGCGGCTTTTCTCTCAGCCTGCAGGAAATTGAAGAGGACGACGAGGAGGATAACGACCCCTTCAAACCTAAAAATTGACCCCCAGCCAGTCTCCCGTTTTCCCGCAAGCGAGATACAGCCGCTTGCGGGCTGCGATAGCAGTTGTCAGCCGTTCCGGCTTCCGCCAAACTGAACCGTCTCAAAGACTTAGCTTTAACTCCAGGGTTGGCTACAGGCTTTGTAGCGGCAGTTAATTTGCCGTGACGATTAAATTCAATAACAACGAATTTGCATAACAACTAAAAAGCACATCACACCAGGAAGTAGACGTTATGACCCCACTCAGTCCAGTCGACCAGATATTCCTCTGGCTGGAAAAGCGCCAACAGCCTATGCATGTCGGCGGTCTCCATATTTTCAGTTTCCCTGACGACGCCGACGCCAAATACATGACGGAGCTGGCGCAGCAACTGCGCGCCTACGCAACGCCGCAGCCGCCGTTCAACCGCCGCCTGCGCCAGCGTTGGGGGCGTTACTATTGGGATACTGACGCCCAGTTTGATCTTGAGCACCACTTCCGCCATGAAGCGCTGCCCAAGCCCGGCCGCATCCGGGAGCTGCTGGCGCATGTTTCCGCAGAACACAGCAACCTGATGGACCGTGAGCGCCCCATGTGGGAATGCCATTTGATCGAAGGCATTCGCGGACGCCGTTTCGCGGTGTACTACAAAGCGCACCATTGTATGCTCGACGGCGTCGCCGCCATGCGTATGTGCGTGAAATCGTATTCTTTCGATCCTACCGCGACGGAGATGCCGCCGATCTGGGCGATATCAAAAGACGCCAGACCAACGCGCGAGGCGCACGCCCCCACCGCCGGCGATTTGGTTCACAGCCTGTCGCAACTGGTGGAAGGCGCCAGCAAACAAATCGCCACGGTCCCCACGCTGGTCAGAGAGCTGGGCAAGAACCTGCTGAAAGCCCGCGATGACAGCGACGCTGGCCTGATCTTCCGCGCGCCGCAAAGCATTCTCAATCAGCGCATTACCGGCTCACGCCGATTCGCCGCCCAGTCCTACGCGCTGGAGCGCTTTAAGGCGATCGGCAAGGCGTTCCAGGCCACGGTCAACGATGTGGTGCTGGCGGTGTGCGGCAGCGCTTTGCGTAACTATTTGCTCAGTCGCCAGGCGTTGCCCGATCAGCCCTTGATCGCTATGGCGCCCATGTCCATCCGTCAGGATGACAGCGACAGCGGCAATCAAATCGCCATGATTCTGGCCAACCTCGGCACCCACATCGCCGACCCGGTGCGTCGATTGGCGGTGACCCAGGCTTCTGCGCGGGAGTCCAAAGAACGCTTTCGTCAGATGACGCCGGAAGAAGCAGTCAATTACACGGCCCTCACCCTGGCGCCTTCGGGCTTGAATCTGCTGACAGGCCTCGCGCCCAAATGGCAGGCGTTCAATGTGGTGATATCCAACGTGCCCGGCCCGGACAAGCCGCTGTACTGGAATGGCGCGCGTCTGGAAGGCATGTATCCGGTATCAATCCCGGTGGATTACGCCGCATTGAACATCACGCTGGTAAGCTATCGCGACCAACTGGAGTTCGGCTTCACCGCCTGCCGCAGAACCCTGCCGTCCATGCAGCGGTTACTGGACTATATCGAACAAGGCATCGCCGAGCTGGAGAAAGCAGCGGGAGTCTGAGCCGCGATCAAGTGAAGGCGCCGTAGTTGGCGCGCGCCTTCACTTCGGTTAACCTATGCGCTCTCACCGCCGGTTAAATTCGGCAATAGGAGAAATAACTACATCACTAAGGAAGTGAAAAATGAAAATCAAAGATATTAAAACCACACCCTACCTCGAACAGACCACTCTCTGGCCCGCCAGCGGCAGACATATTCTGGCGCATCAGGATCAAGACACACTCATCGTTTATCAGGCTTATCGACCGGAAATCGGCGAGTACGCCATCAAACACGGTCGCTTCGGCGGCGCGTACAGTTACTCCCGCATGAGTTGGATTAAACCCAACTTTCTGTGGATGATGTATCGCTGCGGCTGGGGCATGAAGGAAGGCCAAGAGGTAGTGCTGGGCCTGAGAGTACGCAGACAGTTCTTCGCAGACATCCTGAGCCAAGCGGTTCCCTCTTCCTACAATCCAGAAGAGTTCCCAACTCAGGAAGCCTGGAAGGAAGCCGTGCAAAACTCCAACGTGCGTCTGCAATGGGACCCGGATCATACGCCGAACGGCGCCAAATGCGAGCGCCGCGCCATTCAGTTGGGACTACGTGGAGACATGCTCGCCCGCTATGGCAAAGAGGAAATTCTGGAAGTGATCGACTTCAGAGAGTTCATCGCAGAGCAACGCGCTCACGCCACCCCGGAACGCTATGCGGAGCTGATGACGCCACAGGAGCAGGTGTTTATCCCCTCTGACGCCAAAGTCAGCGCCCGTTTGCGTCTGGACTCGCCAGACTGATCAACGCTTGCGGGCATTTCCGCCGCAAGCGTACTCTCTTTCTCCTCCTCCCTTCCTCTTTCTCTTCCTCCCTTCACCCTTCACCCTTCACCCTTCACCCTTCACCCTTCACCCTTCAAAGCAAAATACCAGCAACAGATTGTTCGCTGGCAGCCGCTTGAGATTTTCCAGCTTGAAACCATAGCGCAACGCCAGCGCTTCAATGTCCGCCAGATCTTTCAGTCCTGCGTCAGGATCGCGGGTTTTCACCCACTCATCCAAACCCTGATTGCCTGGACTGGTGAATGCTCCGTTTTCATTAAACGGACCATAAACGCAAAAGGGAGACTCCACGCGTAAGCGCTTGGCGACGCCCGCAAACAACGCTTCCACAGGCGTCCATCCGATAAAATGCAACGTGTTCGAGGTATAAGCCGCATCAAAGATTTCAGTCAGCCCCCAATCCCCAGCCGTCACATCCAGCGCTTTGGGCGGTAAAAGATTATCCAGACCCGCCTCCTCCACCCAGGCGCAAATACCCGGCAAGGCCTCCGCCAGATCCGTCGGCAACCATTGCAGATGAGGCATGCGCTCAGCGATATACACCGCGTGCTGCCCGGTGCCGGCGCCGATTTCCAATACTGTTTTCACATTGGCGAACGGCTCTCGCACCGCCTTGGCGATCGGGGCCTGATTCCGCAAGCAGGCTTCAGCGACAGGTTTCACAACTGGGTCTCCTTAATGTTTTATCCGGGTTGAATCATTTCCAAATCCTCCGGATATTGCAACCTATGCCGTTGGATAGAAAAGCGGCAAGCAGTCAGTCTAAAAAATACACTGATCATAAATTACCAAAATCTCCGCAATCCCTACGAAATAAAGGGCTCCCATCGTTTTCCAAAGAGATATCCACAGGATGTGTGGATATCTGAATCGCATTCTCAGATTACAAATCAATCAAATTTATCGTAATGCGATCAGACTCCTGATCGCCGGGCGGCGAAATTTAGAGGTGGAGAGAAGCCGTCAGCGTCGGTATTCTTCGAGAAATCTACTCAACTAAGGAGGTCGATGTGAGTAAACCCAAAATTCTCGTCTTTGCCGGCAGTCTGCGTAAAGACTCTCTGAACAAGAAACTGGCGCGCGCGGCGGGTCGCTATGCGGAAGCCGCAGGCGCCGAGGTGACCTTTCTGGATCTGGCGGATTATCCCCTGCCCATTTACGACGGAGACATAGAAAGCGCATCCGGCCTGCCGGAGAACGCGCTCAAGCTTAAGCAGATTCTCGCAGCTCACGACGGATTCATTCTGTCTTCCCCCGAATACAATGGCGGCATCAGCGGCGTTCTAAAGAACATGATCGACTGGGTGTCGCGTCCACTGGAAGGCGAGCCCTCCATGGCGGCGTTTAAAGATAAATGGGTGGCGTTACTGGCGGCGTCTCCCGGCGCCCTGGGCGGCATTCGCGCTCTGCCGATGGTCAGAACCATATTGTCCGGCATTGGTTGCGTGATGATGCCTGAGCAAGTGGCGCTTGGGCAGGCCAACAAAGTCATCGACGCGGAAGGCGCCATCACGGACAAAGCCGCCGCCTCACGGGTGCAACGTCTCAGCGAACGCCTGGTCCGCTTCGCCGCCAAATAACCGCATCGCGCCTTGTATCCTTTGCGGGGCGTCCCCATCTCCCTGGGGAACCCTCCATTCATCAAGGATACAAGGAGCACATCATGGCTCACGTCGTCATTACCGGCGCCAATCGCGGCATCGGTTTGGAACTGGCGCGCCTTTTCAGCCAACGGGGCGATAAAGTCACCGCCATCTGCCGACGCGCTTCCGACGAGTTACAACAACTGAACGTGACCGTTTTGACCGATATCGACATCAGCCAGGACGCATGCGTGGAACAGATTCGCCAGGCCCTGGCGGGACAAGCCGTCGATATTCTCATCAATAACGCCGGCCTGCTGCACCATGAAACCCTGCCCAGCCCCAACTGGGACACCATGCGCGCGCAATTCGAAATCAACACGCTGGGCCCTCTGCGCGTAACCAGCGCACTGATGGAGAACCTGCATAAAGGCGCCAAGGTAGGACTGATCACCAGTCGCATGGGGTCAGTGGCAGACAATAGCTCCGGCGCGTACTACGGTTACCGCATGTCCAAGGCTGGCCTCAACGCAATTGGTAAATCTCTGGCGCTGGACCTGAAAAGTCGCGGCGTGGCGGTGGCGTTGCTGCACCCGGGCTATGTTATTACGGACATGACCGGGCATTCCGGCGATATCACTCCCGACGTATCAGCGAAGGGACTGGCCGCACGCATAGACGAACTGACGTTGGAGAACTCAGGGAAGTTCTGGCATGCGAATGGGGAATTGTTGCCCTGGTAAGTCGGACAAAAATGTAAGGCCGGGCGACCATCGCCCGATGAGCTTGCCCTGTCCCGCGGAATGCGCGAGACAGGGCTCAGACAGCGAAAGCGGGTTCAGGGCAAAGAGTACGCCACCCCTTCCTGCCGCGCTTCATGGATATCATCCGGGGTATCCACATCGCACAGCACCCCGCGATCCTCCACGTCCAAACGCAATAACGCATCGCTGTAACGCTGCAACACCGACTTCGCTCCGGCGTCGCCGCCCAGGGCCATCAATTGCGGGTAAAAGCGGCGTCCGAAAATTACCGGATGTCCCTGCCGCTCGTGGTAGAAAGGCGCGACGATGCGCTCTTCCTCTCCACGCTCATGCAGCGCAGCCAGCGTGCTCGCGCGAATGTAAGGCATATCCGCCAACGCCACGCCGCAAAACATCCAGTCCCGTACTTGCGACACCCCCCAGGCCAATGAGGCGCCCATACCCGCCTCCGCGTGGGGACAAACCGTATAGGGAACGTCAAGGCGATCCAACAATGCAGTGACGGCATTGTGTCCGGGTCTGACCACCACCAGCACCGGTTGCTCCGTCGCCGTCAACGCCGCCAGAGTGTGCGCCAGCAGCGCACGTCCGTCTCTCATTTTAGCCGTCAGTTTGTCCGCGCCGAAGCGGCGGCTCTGTCCTGCGGCCAGCACCAACCATCCCATAATTATTATAATCTCCCGGCTATATTCATGTTTTCAGCCGCAACGGCAGGTCGCGCAAGCGTCGTCCGGTCAGCCTGAATACGGCGTTGGCCACCGCCGGCGCTATGGGCGGCGTTCCCGGCTCTCCTACTCCGGTGGGAGCGGCGTCACCACCAACCAGAACCACATCGATTTCCGGGGTTTCATTCATGCGCAATACCGGATAATCGTGAAAGTTTGACTGTCTCACCGCACCCTGAGTATGGGTTATCTCCCCATACAGAGCCGCTGTCAAGCCGAAAATGACGCCGCCTTGCATTTGTGCGATCACCGTATCAGGATTCACCGCCAATCCGCAGTCGACGGCGCATACGACCCGATGCACCCGGATAGCGTCGTTTTCCACAGACACTTCCGCCACCTGCGCGACATAGGTTCCAAAGCTTTTATGGCAGGCCACGCCGCGCGCTCTGCCTGGCGCCAGCGCTCCATGCCAGTCCGCCTTCTGCGCCGCCGCGCGCAGCACTCTTAAATGGCGTGGATGATCACGCAGCAGTTGCTCCCGATAGGCCAACGGGTCTTGGCGGGCATGATGCGCCAGCTCATCGATAAAACTCTCCACCACGAAGGCGTTGAAAGAGTGGCCGACCGAGCGCCAATAGCTGATAGGAACTCCAGAGTCGGCCTTCATATGGCGCACGCGGATGTGAGGAATCGCGTAAGGGACATCCTCCGCCCCCTCATAAGCGCTCTGATCCGGCGTGACCATTTTCGCCACGCCTGCGGCCATGCGCACCATGGCTTGCGGCGCCCATGTCGGAGCGACAGCTCCCGCGGCTTCTTTCGCGTAATGATCAATCACCCGCGGCGCGGCGATGTCATGAGTCCAGGCGAGCGCTTCGCCCCCTGGCGACAACGCCGCAGTCAGTCGGTGCAGCGACGCGGGCCTGAATAAGTCATGCTGAATATCTTCCTCTCGCGACCAGATTAATTTCACCGGGCGATCGAAATGTTGCGCGATGGAAACGGCTTCGCCGACGAAATCCTGGCTCAAGCGACGCCCGAACCCACCACCGATAAACGTGGTGTGAATATGAATATCGGCGGCGGATAAGCCACATTCTCTTCTGGCCACCGCGCGCGCCACGTCGGGCCCCTGAGTGGGCGCCCATACATCGCAACGCCCGTCCCGAAACCAGACCGTACAATTTTGCGGCTCCATAGTGGCGTGGGCGAGAAACGGAGCGCGATACTCCGCCGTCATTCTCTCTGAAGTTGACGCCAATGCGCTCTCGACATCGCCTTCGCTGCGAACGGTATCTCCGCTTTCCGTGTCCAGGGTTTGCCGGTAGAGATCAAAGATCGACGCGGTATCCAGCGCTCCCAATTCTCCGGCGTCCCATTCAATCTTCAGCTTGTCTCGGGCCTGACGGGCGCGCCAGTATTTATCCGCCACTACGGCGACGCCACGGGGAACCTGTATGACCGCCACCACGCCCGGCATATTCCGCGCCGCCTGATCGTCCAGCGCGCGCAAAGCGCGCCCCGCCGCTGGAGGCCGCGCCATCATCGCATACAACATATCCGGCAATTGCACGTCGATGCCAAAGTCCGCGCGGCCGAAGCTTTTCAAGGAAGCGTCCAGACGTTGATTGAACTTGCCGATGTAGCGGTAATCCGCCGTCGACTTCAGGGTAATGTCAGTCGGCGTGGGCTGCCGCGACGCCAGTTCCGCCAGCTCGCCATAACTCAGCGATGGACCGCCTTCGCGCAAGCGACAGACGCTATGCTCTGTGATGATTGATGAAGCCGGCGCATTCCAGACCTGCGCCGCGGCGGCGACCAGCATGGCTCTCCCCATGGCCCCCGCCTCCCGCAATCGCACCCAGTTACTGCTCAAACTGGTGCTGCCGCCAGTGATTTGCAGGCCGAAATCAGGCTGTTCATAGGCGGAATCCACCGGCGCAAACACGACTTCGATGGAGGCAGGATCGACATCCAGCTCTTCCGCCAGCAACGTACACATGCCCGTGTAGGTTCCCTGCCCCATCTCCACCCGGTCCAGAGTCAGAATAACGCGATTGTCCGGCGTGACCTCCAGCCAGGCGTTGGGTCGCAGCGAATTCGTCTCCATCCCTTGCGGCAAGGACGCGCAACCAGGCAACTGCAAAGCGACCATCAGTCCGCCGCCAGTGCTGAGGGAAGCCCGAAGCAAGTCTCTACGGGATAATGCAATGGTCTCCATAGCCCCTTCCCCTCTATTTCTGGTTTGAGTTCTGATTGATTTGCGCCGCCGCTTGATGGATGGCGGCGCGAATGCGGGGATAGGTTCCGCAGCGGCAAATGTTGCCGGACATGGCGTTGTCGATATCCGCATCGGAAGGCTGAGGATTTTTCGTCAGCAAGGCGCAGGCGGACATGAGCTGCCCGGATTGGCAGTACCCGCACTGGGGTGTATTCAACTCCACCCAGGCCTGCTGCAACGGATGGGGCTGGTCTGGATCGCCAATGCCTTCGATAGTGGTGATCTTGCGTTCCTGGGCCACACTCGCCGGAGTAATGCAGGAGCGAATGGGCTCTCCATCCAGATGCACAGTGCAGGCGCCGCACAACCCCATGCCACAGCCGAATTTGGTTCCCGTCAGTCGCAACTCATCGCGGATCACCCAAAGCAATGGAGTATCCGGCGTCACATCCACTTCTCTTGGTTCGCCGTTCACGGTTAATTTCATAAAGACGCCCTGTTCGCATTTTGTTGTTATGATGCTCGAAAGACTAAATGACCAATGGTCATTTGTCTATGTAGTAACCGAAAGCGCTGGAGTTCACATGTAGGCGCT
Organism: Hahella sp. HN01; assembly: GCF_018986435.1. Classification (GTDB taxonomy): domain Bacteria; phylum Pseudomonadota; class Gammaproteobacteria; order Pseudomonadales; family Oleiphilaceae; genus Hahella. Next base: position 19,199 of record NZ_JAHMIN010000001.1, read on the forward strand.
TACTTTCGCTCTGCGCGCTTATAACCGTGGCGCCACACAAAACTTTTCCTTATAGTTCGCGTAGTTAAAACATAATGTTTTGTCAGGTAGACCTTTGCGCTAAGGGAGTTCGCTGAGCATGAAGCCGACGTTGGCAATCAAGCGGTTTGTCTTTGTCTGTATCACATTATCCCCAGGCCTCGCCTTCGCCGAGCGCCTGTCCATGACGCCGGATTTTCTGGACTATTTTTCCGTCAATCCTCCACGCACCACGCAGCCTTCCGCACCGGAAAGAGAGCTGCTGGAGCGCTATAAGCCTCGTTTTTTCGCGGCGGAAGGACAGACGTTATTCATCGATTTTTATCGCGACTACATTGCCAACGGCCGTCTGTATGACAAACACGGCGCGCTGATCAGCGAGGACGTCAGTCCGGAAACCCTCAACAAATTCACCTACAATCCAGACGTCTGCTTTTTTTATGACGGCGATGGCGACACGAGTCGACAGGTCGCCTACGGCCGGGTCGACTACGACAATGTCGGGCTGGAAGACGCCAAAACCTGGACATTTCTCACCTACAACCTGACATTCGCTTATTCCGGGCTGCCGGTGGGCATGCCGGGCTGGAAGTCCATCATGTTGAACCTGCTGGGAGATACCCGTCACTGGCGCAGCCCGGATCAGTACGTCTCCGCCACCATTGCGCTGAATGACCAGCAACGCCCTATCGCCATCACCTTGCAGCAACATGACTATCTGACCACGTACATTCTGAACCGGGATCTTGAGCTGCCGGAGGATGGCCGCATCAGGCTGGATATCGCCAAGTCATCCAACGAACTGTATCCCCATTCGCCCTCCGAACAGAGACGCCGCGCCGCCACTGCGTTGACTCCTGATGACGCGGAATACCTGATCTATGGCGCAGATCGCCCCTTTCTTGGCGGCATGGATGTGACCCACGGCCAAATAGAGATCGAATACACGCTGACGGCGCTGCCGCCGGACGATGCCTTCTATCAATTCAAAGGCGAGCTGGGCGAATCCCACATGTTATGGAACCGCGACGCGCCTTCCGGCGCCGACTACAGCACCGCGCCCGCCCTGAAGCCCAAATCCATCGCCATGGCCGCGGGATACCGCCGCGAAGATGATCAGGACTACCTCCAGCTACTGCAGGACTGGCGGGACAGCGGTTACGGCAAGCTGCCCGACCATGTCAAAACGGCCTTCATGCGCCGCTTCACCGAAGATCTGCCGGCGCCCTGACTGGCTTCCGTCCCTATTCCACCGGATAGGCTGGCAACGGAAAGACGAACTCGCCTTCCACAGGGAAGTGATCCGATAAATCCCAGGTCGTCCAGTGCTCCCATTCGATGAAACGGGGAATGCGCACTCGATTGTGGGAGTACACCGGGGCGACATGCGCGTTCGAGGTCAGCACGTAATCCAGATATTCGGTGTACTTGGAGTCCGCGAAGGTATTCACCCCGCCATCGTAAGTGTGCGGATACTGGCTCTGTGACGGCGGATCAGCGACGTCCAGAATCGCCAGCATATCCTGATGCTCCGTCGGAAAGTTGAGCTTATCCACATTGAGATCGCCTGCGATGATGACCGGCTCATCCGCCGCCGCCCCTTTGCTGTCGACAAAGGCTTTGTACTGCTGCAAATGCCAGCGCCGCAGAGCGACATCCTCTTCCCCGGTATAGGCGTGAGTATGCGTGCCGAACAGGTGATAAATCTGTCCGCCCTTATCGATTTTCGCGTAATTGGCCCCTTTTGAGGCGAAGCATCCGTCATTACGACAGCCTTCGTAGACCATCGTGTCCTGCTCCAGGATCGGCCAGCGGCTGGCGATAAAACTGCCTCCCGTCAGAATGCGCCCCAGTTTGAAGGGAATCTCCGTCAGGTACGGATATTCCGCCTGCAGATCGCTGCGAAAACGCGCGGTAAGTATTGGGTCGAACACCTCCTGAAACACCACGGCGTCGTAGCCCTTCACAGCTTCCGCCATGGTGGCGATTCGGTTGGAGGTATTCTTTGACATCAGGCCCGGCAACAACGCCCAGGCATTGTAGGTAAGCACTTTGAGGTGATTGCTTTGCGGAACGCGTTCGCTGAGGGTCCAGTCATTGTTAATGACGTAGTAAACGTCGTCTCCGCCAGGTCTGGCGTATTGCGAGCGATACGCCAAGTGGCTGTCCACCCCGTCAAACTCTCTGGGGATGGCGTGAATGTCGCGGTCATAACGCCAGGGGTCGTCGTCCGCCGCAATCCACATTTTGCTGAAATTCCAGGTTCCTTCGAGTTTCTGCCGCAGCAGCGCCGTACTATTGCGCCCCATTACGGTGGTGTCGAAGAAGTAGGTTTTACCCCACTTGATGCCCTGGTCACGGTTGAAGCGCAGAATTTTTACCGTGGCCAGGGGCGGAATCTCCGTCTCCAGCCGGTCCCATTCCACACCCTCCCGGATGTTGTCGTAACCGCTTTGCGCGGTGCTCAGAGTGACTGTCTCCATCGTGCTGTTGGTCAGGTAGATATAAGTCTCCGCCCAGGACCATCGCGTCAGCAGTAAAAACATCGCCGCTCCCGCCAGCCATTTATATAATCGCCGCATCTCCGTCCTCCCAAGATTGTTATTTTTATCGTCTCTAAGAAGTCAGTGAGCGGAATGTAACAGAACGTCATTAACATAATCGGACCTGAATCACAGATTTAACCCCGTTAAATTAACATTAAAATGAAAACGGAATAGCCTCTGTCATGGCGTACAACACCTGAAAACATAAAAAAAACCATGTGAGACAATATGACCAGCTTCCACACCCCCATTCTTATTGGCGAGGACGGCCAACCTGCATGGGGCCGCTTTTCCCAACCCGTCGGGCAGATCAATTATTGGGATTATGATCTGCGCACCCCCATGGACCAGGCCGTCAGCCCCTTCTTCAAGGAAAAGAAGTTCAACCAGTTTCAGTTCTTCGGCCTGCTCAGTCAGGATTTGATTATCGGCGTCGCCATCGTTGACCTGAAATGGGTCTCCAACGCCTTTCTCTACTGCTTTAACGGCGCGACTGGCGAATATGAGGAATTCAGCTTCCTGCAGCCGCTTGCTCGTAAAACTCAGTTTAGCGTCACCCCGGACAACGGCGACGTCAGTTTCAGCAACGGCAAAAGCGAGTTCGATTTCAATAACTTCCCTTCCGGACACAAACTCGACGTCGTACTGCAAAGCGGGCTGCAACTCTCCGCCTATCTGGATTTCGGCGTGCGCCAGGACCCCCTGCGCCTGTGCTGCCCCGCTGGATACAACGGCTGGGTCTACACCCAGAAAAGCGCCGGCCTGCCGGTCAGCGGCCACCTGATCTGGAAAGGCCACAAGTACCTGCTGGAGCATATGGGCATGATGGGCTCTTCTGACTGGTCCTGCGGCTTTATGCGCAGAGAAACTGTATGGAAGTGGGCCTGCGTCAGCGGCGTGGACTCCACCGGCCGCCGCCTGGGTCTGAATCTGGCCAACGGCGTCAACGAAACCGGCATGACGGAGAACGCCATGTGGTTGAACGGCATGATGCATCCACTGGAGCCGGTGCGTTTCCGCTTCAACCGCCGCGAGCCTTTCCAGCCCTGGCGGGTTTACTCTGAGAGCAAAAAAATCGACCTCACGTTCACCCCGCGAGGATGCCGCCGCGACAAAATCAATCTGTGGCTGCTGGCCTCTAATTTCCGGCAGATGTTCGGCAGCTACAACGGCCGCATTATCACCGCCCAGGGTGAAGCTATCGATATTATCGATCAGCCTGGATTCGCTGAAGATCACTACGCGAAGTGGTGAGAATAAGCCTGATCGGTAAGAGGTAGACGGAAAACACGACGCCGGCTTCTGGCCGGCTGCGTTTTCTCAAAGATTAGCGGGAGCCAAAACGTTCCCGATTGTTCTGCTTTTCACGGTCGCTTTTGCGCAGCAGAACATAGACTGCGCCGGAACCGCCATGCTGTTTTTGTGCGCTGTGAAACGCCAGGACTTCGTCGAATTCCCGCAACCAGCGATTGACGTAACTCTTGATGATCGCTTCCTGATTCTGATTACGGTCGCCCTTGCCATGCAGGATGATCACCGTGCGCAAGTCGTAACGCAGACAATCGCGCACAAACTGGAACACCTCTACCCGCGCTTCCTCCACCGTCTTGCGATGCAGATCAAGACGCGCTTCGATCTGGTACTGGCCGAGCCGGAGCTTTTTATACACTCCATGCTGCACGCCATCTTTTTTGTATTCCAGCAGGTCATTGCTTTTCAGTATCTCGACATGATCGTCAGAGCTGAGAAAGTTGAGATCCAATAGCTTATGCCTGACGGCGGCCTTACGGCGAACCTCCTGTCCCGGGGTTTCTTCCTTGGTTTTCTTGACGTCCGCCTGATTATGGCGGGGCAACGGCTTGACCCCTGACATCTCTTCGGCAAAAAGATCATCTTTATCTTCTTGCATGGTACTACCCTCTTCTACTGTTAAGCCTGCGCCCGCATCCCTTCAGAGCCATCTTGTTTCGTTCTAACATCTTCGCCCGCGCCAGCGCAAGCCGTCCACAATGCGTAGCCATCAGCAGGCGGACCCAAGCCGCCCACTGATTCAAGAAACGGCTGATCGTCGTCTGCTTAGGAAGCGTTCACTTCGGAAATCTGGTCGTTCAGCGTCCAGAAGTCATAGAGAATACCCAGGCCAAACACACCGCCCGTCACCAAATACAACAGGCCAGTCAGCCATTTGCCCATGTAAAAACGATGTACGCCGAAAAAGCCCAAAAAGGTCAAAAGAATCCAGCTCGCCGTGTAGCTGGTGGAGCCGTCTTTAAAGCGACGATCCGCTTCGCGGTCCATAGAGGGGATCAGGAAAAGGTCAATAATCCAGCCAATGCCCAACAGGCCGAGAGTGAAAAACCAGATAGTGCCGGTAACGGGTTTGCCATAGTAAAAACGATGAGAACCGGTAAACCCGAAAATCCACAGGATATATCCCATGGCTTTGGAATGCGTGTCATTTTGCATATGCGTCATATTTCCGCTGTAAAGTGGATTTCCATGTTAATGAGACTGGTTAATGGGGTCGGAAGCCCATATATCAACCGGAGCACCGTATTTTTACATACCCGGCGGCGAGACCGCCAAGCGCATTGTAATCCCGTCCCATGGCGTTAGCGGTTACAATGCCGGCAGCAGCTTTGAGAGACCCCATTCCCGATGACAGAAAACGCATCCACCACCAACCTGTGCATGCACCCGGCGCTGGACCTGCAGTATCAACTGCTGCGCTCCTCCCGCCGCAAATCTGTAGTGATTGAAGTGCATCGGGACCAGAGCGTCAAAGTCCGCGCGCCATTGCGCGTCAGCCAACGGGACATTCACCGCCTGCTCGGGGAAAAAATTCACTGGATACGCATGCAGCAGCACAAACAGGCGCTGCTGCCGCAGCCTCAGCAAGCCCCGGGTTACGCCACAGACAGTCTCCATTATTTCATGGGCGCAGAGTTCAGGCTGGCGTACCAGCCCAATTTACGCTCCCTGGCGTTGACAGAGGACGGACGTATTTGTCTGCCCGGTCGCTATCAAGAGAACCCGGCCCAGGCGGAAAAGTACCTGAATACCTGGTATCGCAATCAGGCGCAGGCGCTGTTAGAAGAGCGCCTGGCTTTATGGAATGAGCGCATCGCCGCCTGGAATGTGGTTCAACCCACCCTGCGCCTGCGCTTCATGCGGCGTTATTGGGGCAGCTGTAATCGCAAAGGCATGATCACGCTGAATGTGAATCTTGTGAAGATTCCACTGTCATTGGTGGATTATGTGGTGACCCATGAGCTGTGCCATCTGCGGGAAATGAACCACAGCCCTCGTTTCTATGCGCTACAGGAGCAGTTATTGCCGGATTGGCGCAGCCTGCGCAAGGAAATCCGCCTTTGGGAGCAGCGGGTTTTGCCCTGACGCCTATCCTCTTCGCGACCATAGCCTTACGCCGTCCCAGTCTCTATTTCACCTTCATCGCCTTCACCAGACGATCCAGCGTATTGGCCTGAGTGTGGATGGATTTGCTGCTGGCCGCGACTTCTCCGGCGATCTGCGAAGTGTCCCGGGTGAGGTTGCGCATTTCCTGCAGGTTGTCATTCATGGCGCCGACTGTCGCGCCCTGCTGTTCGACCGCGGTGGCGATCAAAGTGTTCTTTTCCAGAATATCCCGCACCAGCTCTTTCACGCCGGTCAGCAATCCAACTGTATTTTGTGCGCCGGCGAGGCAGCGCTCCGCATCTTCCCGCCCCTCCAGAATGCCCTTCTCCACTTTCTTCTCCAGATCCTGAATGGCGTTGACGATGGAGTCGATGCCTTCACTGGCGGTGTAGGCGCGGGTGGCGAGGGTTCTCACTTCGTCCGCCACCACGGCGAAGCCTCTTCCCTGTTCGCCTGCTCTGGCCGCTTCAATAGCGGCGTTCAGCGCCAACAGGTTGGTCTGCTCGGAGATACTGGTGATTTCCCCGGTGGAAGACTGAATTTTCTGCGTGTCCTCGTTGAGCTGGTTGGTCAGATCGACCAGCGAGTCCACTGATTTGGCCAGCTTAGCGATGGCGACTTTAGAGTCCTGCGCCTCTTTTAGTCCGGATTCAGTTTTCGCATCGGCGTTGCCTGACATTTCCCGCGTCTCATCCGCGTACTGCGCCACCTGCTGCGCCGCATCCAGCATCTGCTGCATGGAATCCGCCACGCTTTCGGTTTGGTTGGCCTGACGGGACATCTGATCGCGGGTCTTTGTGGAATACTGCGCCAGCAATCCCACTTCCTGCTGCAGCGTAGCGACAGCGTTATGAATCTGCAGCACCGCCTCTTGATAGGTCTGCTGCATCTGATTGAAGGCTGAAGCCATTTGCCCCACTTCATCCTCACATTCGATCGGCACCCGCAGCGTCAGGTCGCTCTGGCTCTGCGCCTGCAACATGATGGATTTGAGTCGATTGACGTGACGCTCCACAAAGGCGATCAGTAATTGCGACGCCACCAGCAGCAGACACATCAGAACAAAAACAATCCCGGCGAACGCCGGCGCCTGATCCTTAAATACTTTCCATAAACTAGGCGCGGCGCCCAGCGCCACTTTTACCTTGCCGCCATCACGCAGATAAGCCACTACCTTGTCTGGTTCGTCCGACATTAAACTCTCCGAAGACTGCACCAGCATTCGCGGTTGCGCCGCAGCGTCGCTTGAAATCGTGCGCAAGACGTCCCGCTGCAGCGTATTAGCCGGCACTTTATCCAGTTCATACACACGCAACGGACCGGCCGTCTGCCCAGCGGGAGCGCGCACCGCCACCTTCAACTCGGACGCCAGCAGCTCAATACCGCCGTTATGAGACAAGCGCATGGAAGCCAACACCAACGCCAGCATGATGCCGAACGAAACCGCATTGACCAGCCAAAATTTATATCTAAGACCGACATTTGTGAGCCAGGACATTCGTACCACACTTGGTTATCAGGTTTACAATCGGCCGCCCACGCCTCCGCCTGAGGCAAAAACAACGACCTCGTAGCAAGTGTAGTACAAAGGTAAAAAATTTTTTTGATTCAAGCCGTTAATCAGTTTCCCTAGCGCAACGCCATAGAAAGAACAAACACTTTCGCTCCTTCTTACCAGCGTCATTCCAACCCCAGACTAATCCCGTCGCCCTTGCAGATAAGTTTACTTGTATTTACGAGATATATTATCAGCCCTTGGATATAACCTTATTTAAAATTCATTTATTTATACTTTTTCATCAATTAATTCTGAACTTTTTCCWACAACAAAAGTCGTAATCAAAGTATTAACTCCCCATTTCGAAGGGAACTAATCTCAAAGATAAAAGTTAAACAAAAAGTTAAATATATAAAGAAACGGAGAACATTCGCCGCTTCACCTAATCCATTTGTTTTACAACGATCATAGTCCATTGACATCAGGCGAACCGAGGCTTGAAGGGTTGCTTTCGCCTTGTCAAAAGATAAATAGAAGGAGAGACTTATGAACTTCACCGCTTCCGTCATTCAAAAATCAGAACTTTCCCAATCTATACAGAAGTTTCGTTTAGAACCTCTGCAAGGTTTATCTCCCAAAGATCAAATAAAATTTATCCAATATGGCCAGGGCGAATATAAGACGCCGCCCTTTAGCAATATATATTTAGCCATAGAACAAAGTATGAGGACCTTTGCAGATCAAACCGCCGTCGAGCATCTGGGCGAAAAGATCAGTTATGGCGAACTGCAAAAGCAAGTGGATTTTCTCGCAGGCGTTTTGATTTCGGCGGGTGTAAAAAAAGGAGACCATGTCGCTCTGTTTGTGCGTCGCTCCATCCCCATGGTGGTTGGCGTTCTGGCGACGCTCAAGGTCGGGGCCGCCTATGTGCCGCAGGACGTGAAGATCTGCCCGCAGGAACAGTTAAAGCTCGTCGCGCAATCCTCCGCCGCCAGGGTGATGCTTACCCTTTCTGAATACTATGACAGCGTGCCGGTTCCTCCAGACTGCGAACGCCTGTGTATCGATGAAATCCTGAGCCGCCGGACATGCGCCGATAGCGCCCCTATTCCTCCGACTTTTCCGTCAGTAGAGGAAGATGACGCCTGCTTCGTGCTGTTCACCTCCGGTACAACCGGAGCGCCCAACGGCGTCAAAGTCACGCATGGCAATGTCTGCAACCTGCTGCTGACCGCGCCGGGCGATCTGGGCATTCAACCCGGAGAAAAAGTCGCGCAGATCTTGAATATCGCCTTCGATATGGCCGCCTGGGAGATCCTGACCACCCTCGCCCACGGTGGAGAATTGATTATCCGCGGCTGCGATTTTCAGGAAACGGTCAGCCGCGCCAATGTGGTGATCGCCACCCCCAGTATTTTGAGCAAACTCGATCCCGCCGCCTGCCCCAACCTCCGTGCAGTCGCAGTCGCGGGGGAAGCCTGCCCCGAGCCGCTGGCGAGAAAATGGGCCGCCTATTGTGAGTTCTATAACTGCTGCGGTCCCACTGAAGTGACCATTGTGAACACCATGGGACGCTACCTACCGGATCAGGGCCCGCTGAGCATCGGAGCCCCCACGCCGAACAATACGGTCTACATCTTAAACGATTCACTAAAACCCTGCGCCATCGGCGAAGTGGGCGAAATGTGGGCTGGCGGCGCCTGCGTCACAGCGGGTTATATCAACAACGATGTACTCAATGAAGACCGCTATCGCCACGATCCCTTTCTGGATAACGGCGGCAAAATGTTCCGCACCCGCGACCTGGGGCGCTGGCTGGGAAATGGCGAACTGGAGCATTTGGGCCGCACTGACGATCAGGTCAAGGTCCGGGGGTTCCGGGTCGAGCTGAACTCGGTTTCCTGCGCCATAGAAGCCCTGCCCGGATGTCAGCAGGCGGTGGTGATCAAACACACCAGCCGCGACCTCGCCGCCTTCGTCAAACCCGCCAGCGTCAATCCTGCTCTGGTAAAGCAGGCCGTCGCGGCAAAGCTCCCTTATTACTGCATCCCCGATAAAGTCCTGGCTCTGGACGAGTTCCCCATGACCCCGCGGGGCAAGGTCGATAAGAAGCGCCTGGAGGAAATGCTGGCGAATATCCCCGCCTCGCAGGAGGTTCCGGCATGACGGCCTCCTTATCCAAGACGGCGTTGCAATATGCGCCCAAGGCGCCGCCGCAGAAAAAGCACATTGACCTGTCCCGCATCAAGATGCCGCAGCAACACCCTTGGCACAAATGGGCCCGGCATCCGAAGGTGATGCCTTATAACCGTCTCGCCGTACTGATGACCGCCTTTAATATCGGCGCGCTGTACTGGCTGACAAATGGCGGCTGGCGCGTAGACCAACTGCCGATGGAAACCGTGCTGAACGGCGCCCTTGTCAATTTCACCATCGCCATTCTGATTCGACAGCAGTATGTCGTTAATGCGCTGTTCGCCATCGCCACCAGCATGCCCACCCACTGGCCGCTGAAATGGCGCTGGGCCATGGGCAAGGTGTATCACTTTGGCGGAATCCATGTCGGAGGGTTCTTTTGCGGTACCTTGTGGTACGCCGCGTTCACGGTTTTCAGCCTGCTCGGAAGCTATGCCGCCCTGCCCTCGTCGATACCGATATTGGCGTCTGTTCATCTGAGCATACTGACTCTGATGATCATTCTCGCGCTGCCCGACCTGCGCGCCAAATATCACGATCAGTTCGAGTTCTCCGCACGCTTCGGAAGTTGGGCGTCCGTCCTCCTGTTTTGGGCGCAGACGCTTATTCTGAGCGCGGCGGCGCACCCTGTCAGCGAGCTGCCGTCTGCGCTGGCGACCTCGCCTCAGGTGTGGGCGCTGGCGGCGGTGACCCTCAGCATCCTGGCGCCCTGGCTGCGCCTGCGCAAAGTGGAAGTGACCATCCACAAACCTTCGAACCATGCCGTCATCGCCGACTTTAATTATGGTGTGACGCCCTTCGCCGGCTCATCGACGGATCTCAGTTTGAACCCGCTGTTTGAGTGGCATGCGTTCGCCAATATTCCGTTGCCGGGTCGGGAAGGTTTTCAGTTGGCCATATCCCGGGCTGGCGACTGGACGGGGGCGTTCATCGATAACCAGCCCCGCAAAGTGTGGGTCAAGGGTATTCCCACCGCGGGGGTCGGCAATATCGAAACCCTGTTCAAAAAGGTGGTATGGATCGCCACAGGCAGCGGCATCGGTCCCTGCCTGCCGCATCTGGTTGCGCAAGGCGTGCCGGCAAAGCTGGTGTGGGCGACGCGCAATCCCCGCAAAACCTACGGCGATGAGTTGGTAAACGACATTAAAGCCGCTCACCCGGACGCCTTGATCTGGGACACCGACACTCATGGCAAACCCGACCTCTCCAGACTGGCCTATCTGGCTTATCGCGATACCGGCGCTGAAGCGGTTATCTGCATCTCAAACAAAAAGGTCACCTGGAACGTTGTTTATGAACTGGAAAGCCGCGGCATTCCCGCCTTTGGCGCCATTTGGGATTCTTGAGGAGATTGATCATGACTACACTAATACAACAAACCAGCGTCAACGGCGTCACGACCTTGACGATCAACCGCCCGGATAAACTGAACGCCTTATCGCCCGAGCTTTTTGTCGAGTTAAAAGCCATTCTGTTGCGCCTGCAGGAGCCGGGTTTCCCTGTCCGCGGCGTGATTCTGACCGGCTCCGGCGAAAAAGCGTTCATCGCTGGCGCGGATATCGCCGCCATGCAGCAAATGTCTCCTGAAGAAGGCGAACGATTCGCCGCCCAGGGACAGGAGATCACCGCCTTACTGGAGGCGCTGCCCATTCCGGTCATCGCCTGCGTGAACGGCTACGCCCTTGGCGGCGGCTGTGAGCTGGCGATGGCCTGCGACTTCATCTATTGCACCGAGCGCGCCCAGTTTGGCCAGCCGGAAGTCTCATTAGGCCTGACGCCCTGCTTTGGCGGCTGCGTGCGTCTGAGCCGTTTCGTCGGCGCCGGACGCGCCCGCGAACTGATCTATACCGGCCGTCGTATCGACGCAGGCGAGGCGCTGCGAATCGGCCTGGTCAACCGCGTGTTCTCCGACGCCGACGCCATGCTGGCCGCCGCCCGGGATATCCTGCTGCAATGTAAAAGTCAGTCTCCCGTGGCTATTTCCCTGTGTAAACACACCATCAACGCCAGTTACGGGCGCACTACTGATGAAGCGCTGGAAGTGGAGAAAAACGCTTTTCGGCGCACTTTCGAAAGCGCTGACAAGCAGGAAGGCGTGCAGGCGTTTGTTGAAAAGCGTCCCGCCGTTTTTCCTGGCAGGTGAAAGAAAAGAGAGGAGTAACGGCGGATTAACCTGCTAGTGAAAACCAGCTGATCTAACGAGGCGTGCGCAGTCCCAGCGCGCCTCTTCTCTCTCCCTCTCGCTCATTTTGTGGTCTACACTGATAAGAAGTCCGCGTCCGCCTGACATTAATTCGAAGCGAGCCCAATGTTGTTATGAGTAGAGAAAAGCGTAACTCCCCCCGCATCAAAGCTAATTTCCGGGTTGAGCTATCCAGCCCGCAATTGGGCGTTATCGAAACCCGGACCCGGGATGTTTCCGATGGCGGGGCCTTCGTTATCATCGCCGAAGAAACCACGCCGGAATTGCACATGAAAGTGCAGATTCGCGTACTGGATCTGCCCGGAGAGCCCGGTCAATCGGTGGAAAGCGAAGTAGTGAGAATTGAGAATGAAGGGGTAGGATTGCGATTCATTCCGAAAGACTGATTTTGCAGCCTCTCGGTTACGAGGCAGGCTCTTCAGGCGGTTCGTCCAGTTTGTTCTTTTTGCTCTTCTTGTCTTTATTCTTGCCCGGCTTGTAATCCGTCTCCGGCCATGCGGACTTTATTTCCGCCGCTTGCTGCGAAGCGGAGAACTCTTCCCACAAAATGCCATTGCAGTCTTTATCGCAGGTGAAGAATTTGGCTTCAGAGTCTTCCCAGCCCAGATGACGTAGACGTCCGCCTTCGCCAGGCGCAGTCTTACGAATAGAAAAGTTCAGCTCCTTGGTGCGCCATAGCGCATATTCACCCGGCACCACAACATCAGCGGGACGCCCCAGCCTTTCGTTGTACTCCTCCACCGACTGCTCAATATCGATGACGGCAATGGCCAGATGAAATTTTTTGCTCATACAATGAGGCTCCTTCACTTACAAAAATTCGAGGCTTTGAGTGTGATAATACAACACCAAGGCGCACATGGGGTTGAACCCGTGCTGATTCCAGAATGACAGGGGGATGATAGAACAACGGAAGGGAAGCATACCGAAAAAAAATACCGGGCGGCCAGCGGAGATTCCACCTGCCTATCCCGGTTTAACATGGACAATAACGTCCATCACTCAGCGTTCACACACCATTGAAGGTCGTTCCCGGTAGTGTCTATACGACCGGGGCACAAAAAGAACCTCTGAAAACTCAGGGGCCCTCCCTATGCTCGCGGGAATAGCCCAGCTAGTCCCGTCGTTATAGTAGCAAAGGCCCCATACCGTAAAACCCCGACCTTAGTCTAAACCTTGGCCGGCCCGGCGTTTCGATCCAGTGGCGATGCGCCCTCGCCGTTTTTCTCATGCAAATTGATCTACGCCAAGCCTGGCGGCGGGACGCAGTACAACTAAAGACGTATAGTTTAGGAACACGCGCCTATTTATAAATAAGTTTAAAAAAGGTCGCCCCTATGTCCGATTCATCCCCTGACAACACGCCAAACGGAGTTTCCCGGACGCTGCTGGCGGAAGCCTCTGGCGCAGACAGCGCCATCCCTCAGAATATCCGCTCCCTGATGAATTTTCTGCGCACCTTCGTTCCTTTCAAGCAAATGGACGACGGCCCACTGGCGACGCTGCTGGAAAAATCCAGTATCGAGTTTTTCCCCGCCGACGCACCGATCATCGGACCGGAAGATGGCGCACCGGAGAAGTTCTATATCGTGAAGCAGGGGTATATCGTCGGCGAACGCGACAGCTACCGCCACGCCAACGAACTCCCCACATTCGACATCGGCCCCGGCGCCTGTTTCCCGGTAGCGGCGCTACTTGGCGAACGCCCTACCCGCACGTTGCACAAAGCTCAGGAAGACACGTTCTGCATTACCTGCAGCAAAGAGCACTTTTCCCGCATGCTGGCGGTCTGCCCGGTATTCCGCGATTTCTGTCTGCGCGGGGTCAGCAGCCTGCTGGACCAGGTCAACCGGCAGATACAGGCGCAAGCGCAGTCCACCCTGGGCGAAGACTATTCTCTCAATACGCCGCTGAGCCAGTTTATTGAACGTCAGGCCGTACATTGCGAGCCGACGCTGAGCATTCGCAAAGCGGTCAGGATCATGGATGAACGAGGCGTCGGCTCCATGGTGGTGACGGACGCCAATCGCAAACCCATCGGCATATTTACGTTAAGGGACTTGCGTCGCTTTATCGCCGATCCCGGCGCGGATCTGGATGCGCCCATATCCAGTCGCATGAACGCGGACCCGATTTCCCTGTCGCCGGACGCTACCGCCTTTGAAGCAGCGTTGATCATGGCGAAACATCATTTCGCCCATGTTCTTATCGCGGAGAATGACAAACTGCTGGGCGTTGTTTCCGAGCGCGACCTGTTTTCCCTGCAGCGGGTCAATCTGGTGCATATCGCCCGCACGCTGGCGAACGCGCCCTCAGTAGACGCTTTGGCGGCATTGCAGAGCGATGTGGCGCGCTTGGCGGAAACCATGATCGCCCACGGAGCCAGCGCCGAGCAGCTCAACCATATTGTGACCCTGCTGAACGATTACAGCACCCATCAGGTCATCCAGCTGATCATCAAAGAACAAGGCGACCCAGGCGTGCCGTTTAGCTGGATTACGTTCGGCAGCGCCGGCAGGCGCGAGCAAACCCTGCTGACGGACCAGGATAACGGCATCATTTTCGAGCTGGAGGATTCGCGCCTGTGGGAGTCGGCCCGTCAGCGCTTGCTGCCCCTGGCCTCGCGCATCAACGCGGCTCTGGACCAGTGTGGATTTACGCTCTGTAAGGGCAACATCATGGCGGGCAATCCCAAACTGTGTCTGAGCGCGCAGGAGTGGGAGCAGCGCTTCAATGGCTTTATTGACGCCGCAACGCCGCAGAACGTACTCAACTCCTGCATCTTCTTCGACCTGAGAACGCAGTGGGGCGATGCGACGCTGGCGAGCCGTATGTTCGCCCCTATCCGTCGTCGCATCCAGCAGCACACACTGTTTCAACGCATGCTGGCGACGGCGGCGCTGGAACATCGGCCTCCTCTGGGATTATTCAAAGGATTCGTCACCCGTAAAGAGCATGGCTTGGAAGGCGTGGACCTGAAAAAGCAGGGGCTGACGCCCTTTGTCGACGCCGCCCGGGTCCTGTCACTCGCTCACGGAGTGGAAGCCTCCAACACCATTTATCGGCTGCGCCAGCTCAGCGAAGCCAATGTTCTGGAAACCCGGGATGCGCGCGCCTGGGAAGAAGCATTCGACTTCATTCAACTGCTGCGCCTGCGACATCACCTGCACTGCAAGCGGGAAGGCAAGAAACTGACCAACCTGGTGGCGCCCAATGCGCTCAACGATCTCGACCAGCGCATTCTGAAGGAAGCGTGTCGCCAGGCCCAACGACTACAAAGGAAGCTCGCCTGGAGTTATCAATTATGACCTTGGATCAATTAACGGACTTTTTTTCCATGGACGCAGACGTCAAAGCCCTCACGCGCTGGTCGCCGCCTCCGCCGGGGCAGGCGCTTGAAGACATACGCTGGGTAACGGCGGATGTGGAGACAACCGGCCTTAACACAAAAAAGGATGTGGTGATCGCTATCGGCGCAGTGGAAATCGACGGCCTGAGCATCTGCCTGGAACAGACATTCGAACTGGTGATCAATGCTGACGCGCGCCTGGAAAACGACAATATTCTGATCCACGGCCTGTCCCAACAAACCCTCAGCCAGGGCGTACAGCCCAAAGAAGCAATTCATTCCTTTCTTAACTATGCGCACGGCGCCGTCCTGCTAGCCTTTCATGCGCCCTTCGACAAGGCCATGCTGGAAAAAGAAGTCCGCGCGCATCTGGGCGTCAGTTGCCGGCTGCCATTCTACGACGTGGCGGAATGGCTGAAAGCGCTTTGTCCGGAAGCGCCCTCCCATCTGCGCAGCCTGGATGACTGGTCCCACTATTTCGGCCTCTATAACGATCAACGCCATCATGCCGCCTGCGACGCCATGGCCGCCGCTGAACTGGCGTTAATCTGCCTGCAAAAAGCCTGCAGCCAAGGCGTGACGACCTGGAAAGGACTGCAGGATAAAGTCGCCGCGCGGATCAAACTGGAAAAAATGCGCGCTCATTGACAAAAAGCGAACAGGAAACAGATCCCCAGCAGTGATACCATAACGCCCTTGCGCCGGACTGCGCCTGTTCGTCACCGCGCACCGCCCGCAATCAGTGTCCGTTGCGTCATGGGAGAGCCTACGCGCCCTCTCCCGCCACGACGGAAGCACACCGTTAAATACAGCGAGAATGAGTAAATTGAGTACCCCGAATTTTGTGATCGGCCAGCGCTGGATCAGTAACACTGAGCCTGAACTAGGCCTCGGCATCATCACCGAAAACGATAATCGCAGAATCACCATCAGCTTTCCCGCCGCCACCGAGCAGCGCACCTATTCCGCCGCCAACGCGCCTTTAAGCCGCGTGCAGTATCAGGTAGGCGATAACGTCAGCGATAATGACGAGAAGAAATACACTGTCGCCGGGGTGATGGAGCAACAAGGCTATCTGATCTATGAGGCGCTTGACGAAAAAGGCCGCAAAGTCGAACTGCCGGAGCTGGAGTTAAGCAGCTTCGTCCACTTCGTCAGCCCGAAAGATCGTCTATTCTCCGGTCAGGTCGACAAACTGAGCAGTTATCTGCTGCGCCAGGAAACCCTCGGCTACCAAACCCGCCAGCAGGCGACCCAGGGCTACGGCCTGATGGGAGCGCGGGTGCAACTTCTCCCCCACCAGATGTACATCGCCAACGAAGTGGCGCACCGTCACGCCCCCAGGGTATTGCTGGCGGACGAAGTCGGACTGGGTAAAACCATTGAAGCGGGCCTGATCCTGCATCACCAGCTGTTGAGCGGACGCGCCCAGCGCGTGCTGATCGTGGTGCCGGAAAGCTTGCTGCACCAGTGGCTGGTGGAAATGCTGCGCCGCTTCAATCTGCAGTTCTCTATCCTCGACAATGAGCGTTGCGAAGCGCTGACCGAGTCCGGAGAGGAAAATCCGTTTGAATGTTCTCAGTTAGTGCTCTGCAGCCTGAACTTCATCACTGACAACGAACAGTGGCGCGAACACGCCCTGAACGCCCAGTGGGATATGCTGGTCGTGGATGAGGCGCACCATCTGAAGTGGTCGCCAGAACAACAGAGTCCCGCCTACAGCCACATCGAAGCACTGGCGCAGAAGGCGCCCGGCCTGTTGCTGCTGACCGCGACGCCAGAACAGCTGGGCCTGGAAAGCCACTTTGCGCGTCTGCGCTTGCTGGACCCCGCCCGCTATCATGATCTGGAGCGGTTCCGGGAAGAGGAAAGCCAGTATCAGCCAGTCAACGACCTAGTCAAAGAGTTGCTGGGTGAAAGCGGTCCAAAGCGTCTGCTGGACTCCAAGGATGTGCAGGCGAAGCTGGCCGGCTACCTGGGACAGGATGCGGTGGACACGCTGCTGACGGAACTACAGCAATTCGAGGTCGACGCCGACGAGGACAGCCGGGAAGAAGCCCTACACCGGGTCGAACGCGCCGTGCGCAAGCTGTTGGATCAACACGGCGTAGGCCGGGTGTTGTTCCGCAACACCCGTTCCGCCATCAAAGGGTTCCCACAGCGCGTCCTGCATTTACATCCTCTACCCCAACCGGAAGAACTCGCCACTCTGACCGCCTCCGCCAACCTGGAGCAACGGCTACACCCCGAGCGTCTGCTGGGCGCGGAATGGGTTAAAACCGACGCACGCGTAGAGTGGTTAGCGCAGTGGCTGAAACAAAATCGTCTGGAAAAAGTATTGGTGATCTGCGCTCACGCGGAAACCGCTCTGGATCTGGAAGACTTCCTGCGTTTACGCGGCGGCTACCGCACAGCAGTATTCCATGAAGGCTTGTCTTTGCTGGAGCGCGATCGCGCCGGCGCTTATTTCGCGGACGACGAATACGGCGCTCAGGCGCTGATCTGTTCAGAGATTGGCAGCGAAGGCCGTAACTTCCAGTTCGCCAGACACCTGGTGCTGTTCGACTTGCCGCAAAATCCGGACTTACTGGAACAGCGCATTGGCCGACTGGACCGTATCGGACAACGCCACGATGTGAATATTCACGTTCCGTTCTTCGAAAACTCCGCCCAGGAACGCCTGCTACGCTGGCATAACGAAGGCATCAACGCCTTTAGTCGCCCTTGCCCCGCCGGCGCGGCGATTTACCAGCGCTTCGCCGAGCGACTGGAAAGCGAGCTGGAGCAAACGGATGATCGGGATGAATTCAATCAATTGATCGCTGACACCCACCAGTTCACAGAAGAAACACTGCAGGCGCTGCAACAAGGCCGCGATCCACTGCTGGAACTCAATTCCTGTGACCCGCTGAAAGCGAACGATCTGGTTGAGCAGATCGCAGAAGACGAGCGCCGCAAAGAGCTGGAAGACTACATTGAGCGCGTCTTCAGCCAATATGGCGTGGACCAGGAGCAGCACAGCGAACGCGCGTATATCTTCCGCCCAGGAGATCATATGCAGTGCAGCCACTTCCCAGGATTGCCGGAAGATGGCGTCACCGCGACCTTCCATCGCGATCTGGCGTTAAGCCGCGACGACATGCAGTTCCTCACCTGGGAGCACCCAATCATAACCGGCGCTATGGATATGATCCTGTGCGGCGAGTTCGGCAACACCGGGCTCTGCACCATTAAACTGCCACCGTTGCAACCAGGAGCCCTGATGGTGGAGACCATTTTCCGCCTCAACTGCCCTGCGCCGAAGGCATTGCAGCTTTACCGCTTCCTGCCGAAAGAACCGGTGCGCCTGCTAATCGACGGCAGCGGCAAAGAGCTGGGCAAAATCCTGACTGCCGCTCACTTGCAGCAGCTGGGGGAAAATGTGCCCAAGCGCACCGCTCAGGATCTGGTGCGTCATGCCCGCCCGCAAATAGAACCACTGATCACCAAAGCGGAAAAAACCGCGGCGGCGCAGAAAAGCGAGCTGGTAGAGCGTTCTATCGCCCTGATGCTGCAATCCCAGCAAACAGAAATTGAGCGTTTGAAAGCGCTGGCGGAGGTGAATCCGAATATCCGTCAGGATGAGATTGATTTCCTCATCCAGCAAACGGAAACCTTGGAGAAATACCTGAAAGGCGCGCAGCTGACGCTGGACGCCGTGCGCGTAGTGATCGCCACCTAAGGCGGCGATTCGCAAAAATACCCGGCTGTCGGATCATTCCGCAGCCGGGCTCTTGCTGTTTACATATCGTCCCAAGCGCTCTTCAGCACTTCCAGCACTTCCTCAAAGTCCGCTTCCGCCGGATTGAAAATAATAGACCCATCGTCCATCGCCACATCTGCGATTTTCGGCAGCAGATCCAGACTCACTTTGCCTGTTTCCTTCAAAGTTCGCGGCAGCTTACAACGCTCGAACAGCTCATCGCGCAGTTCTCTGATCGCAGCGACCGCCCGTCTCGCACGCTGTTCCGGCGGCGTATTCGCGTATACCCGCGCTCCCGCCAATGGCAACAACAACTCCGCCAACGGCTCGCGAATTTTGCCTTTACGCAGGTTGTATTCCAGCACATAAGGCAGGAACAAACTCATGCACATCCCATGTGGCAGATGACAAATAACTCCCAGCGCATGCCCCAGCGCATGCACTAATCCGACCATGGAATTGGAGAACGCGATGCCCGCCATAGTTGAAGCTTGCGCCAGCTCCAGACGACCTTGCGGATCTTTCGGATTCTCCATCACTTCCAACAAGTGTTCGCTGATTTTCTTGACGGCGGAAAAAGCATAGGCGTCGCTGAGCGGATTCTTGGCCATACAGGTGTATGCTTCAACTGCATGGGTAAGCGCGTCCATCGCCGTGGCCGCAGTGATGTGTGCGGGCAATGTCAGCGTCATGCGCGGATCGATAATCGCCGCATTTGGCAACAGGAAAGGTGAGCCGAAAGGCAGCTTAACGCCTTTTTTCCGATCGGCAATCACCGCGACCGAGGTGACTTCCGACCCGGTGCCCGCCGTCGTGGGGATGACGAAGAAGGGCTTGAGCGGACGCTTCAACACACCGGCGCCAGAGTACTTGGCCAGATTGTCGCCCCCTTCGGAAACCAGAATATTAACGGCTTTCGCGGTATCGATTACCGATCCGCCGCCCACGGCGATGATGGAATCCGCTCCCTGCTCTCGGTACACAGCAGCGATATTGCGTACCACTTCAGTCGACGAGTCCGGCGGCACATCATCAAAAATAGACGCCATCTCCACACCGCCTTCGCTGCAGGCGGTAATCACATAATCCGACAGTCCCGCGCCACGCACGCCTTTGTCAGTAATCATTAATGGATTCGATACGCCCAATGCGCTGAGTTCAAAAGGAATATGCTCCAGCGCAGCCTCGCCTGCGATCACTTTGACCGGGCAAAAAAATTCGTAATACCCTTTGCTCATGCTGCTTTCCTCTGCTCAGACAAAAAGTTGGTCGCCACACGCAGATATATCCGCGCGCCCTGAATGAGTTTTTCCGGGAGTGTTATAGAGGGATACTCTTTAATCGCCATCTCCGCCACCAGTTTCGGCAGGATAAAGGCCTCCAGACGGTTCAAGGCTCGCACCATCCGCACCGCGCTGGAAATATCGCCATCCACCACCATACGGTCATTGGCGAACGCGGTCGCTGTGCTTTCCTGGAATGAAAGCATGCGGAAGGCGTGTTCGATGTGCTTGATATAGATGGTTAAATCCGCCTCGCCATCGGAGTCGGACAAGAAAATAAATGAGCCATCCGCGGCTTTGCGCAACATCAGCCCCGGACCCGCGGGCAATACCTTCATGGCGAAGGTGAAGTTTTCCGGAAAAGCCGACAATTCCCGCTGAATTTCATTATCTTCCTGGGAAATCGCCTGCAACGCACGGCCAACCACCTGCATCATGGTCGCCACATACAGCCGTTTGGCGCGGCTGATCGCCTGACTCTTGAGTTGCTGAATTCTCACGCTCCACCCACCCTGAGTTGTTGTTATACCGCTGCTTGATTACGTGTATCGCTACAACCGAAAAACGTCACTTTCCGGGCAAGCCATAACGTAACAAACGAGTTAGAGCTTTTACTCTAGACAGAAAGCCCGTTTCCGTCAATAGAAGGCGGTGAAGCGCAGTGAAACCGACCTAAAGCCCTCCACAATGGCTGCGCCAATAGGCTTCAGTGGCGTCATCCAGCGGAAAGAAATGTTCAATGCGAATGTCCCTGACCGTGATATCCAAGGGCGCGCCAAAGCTGGAGATTGAGCTGAACATTCTCAGCTTCACACCGTCCAGATTGATATTGAAGTTGATGACAGGAGTATCCAGACTCTCCAGGTTGCGTTTTTTCCAGTCAGAAGGAATGCCTTCGATGCTCAATAATTCTTCAATAAACGCTTCATCCTCCGCTGCACCCGCCTCCAACGTATGCTCTCGCCAAATACGTTGCAGCATGTGACAGGCCAGCAATTCCCAATCATCGACAAAAGACCTCAGCCCATCCTGAGCCAGAAAGACCTTCATGAAATTCGGCGTCTCGCTGATCGCCATGCCGGAAACCATAAGTCGTTGCATCATAAATTGCTGTGCCGTGTTCGCCTGAATCAGGTTGTAATGTCGGTCCAACACCACAGCGGGATACGGCATGTGCGACTGCATCAGCTGCGCCAAAGCCTTGCGCACTGGGGCCATGGAGGCCGCATCCAGACGCCGCTCACCAAACACCTGACTGTATCCAGCCAGCGTCAACAAACTATTGGTCGTCGTCATGTCCACTCCCAATATCCGCGCCATATGCAGCACCATCTCTCGACTGGGCTTGGAGCGACCCGTCTCCATAAAACTGATATGTCGCGAAGACACCTCTGCTTCCAAAGAAAGCTCAAGCTGACTGAGCCGTCGCGCTTCTCTCAGCTCCCGTAACCTCACGCCAAATGCGCTCATAACTATGACTCCCGACTCTAATTTCTTTATGGCTGCGCTTTCACTCGCCTCAATTTGGCCAATATGCCCGCCAGAAGCAACTACCCGCCATTACCTCAGAGGTAATTGTTTAGCGTTAGTCCCTGCTTCAAAAATAGATCCGCAGACACCTCAATCAGGAGAAGACTTATGACCCAAGTAAAAAATCGCCAATTGCTGGCTAAAACACTTTATGTCAATGCAGCCCTTTCACTGCTTCTGGCGATTGATCTGATACTGTTCCCATCCTGGTTCGCGGCCAAGGTGGGCGGACTGGCGACAGAGGTTTACATAGGATTAGGTATAGGGCTGGCGATATGGGCGGTGGATGTTTTTCTCGTTGCGCGCTCTCCCGCCTGGCAGGACAAGTTTTCAAAGTGGATTGTTTATCTCGACTGGGCCTGGGTGCTGGCCAGCGTGCTGGTGGTTGCGGTATTCAGCAGCAGCTTTTCGGGGCTTGGCTTGTTTCTGATCATCGCGATCGCGCTAGCGGTGACAATACTTGCGCTGCTGGAACAGTCCGCAATAGGTAGGAACGAGACGGTAGGAAGTGCTAGAGTCTAAAGACGATAGCAACAATTGAAACGCAGAAAGACAAAAGGCGCAGCTTCCCAGCCGCGCCTTTCGTATATCCCTATAATCCCTGACCGCTTCCTACGGTTAAGACATCATCCTTGTTGCATCCCTGCTTCCCAATCCCTGGGTGTTCGCTTTCGTCTCCTTACGATTCACATATTACGGATTCATGGGGCGCCACAAAATAAGCTTTCTCTGCTTGGCTTGTGAGACATTCGCCCAAGATCGAAGGAAAAATATCTCCGCCCCAAAAACAAAAGGCGCAGCTTCCCAGCCGCGCCTTTCGAATTTCCCTATTTTCCCTGACCGCTTCCTGCGGTGAAGACATCATCCTTGTTGCATCCTTGCTTCCCAATCCCTGGGTGTTCGCTTTCGTCTCCTTACGATTCACATAATACGGATTCTCGATGGGCCACAAAATAAGCTTTCTCTGCCTGGTTTGTGAGACATTCGCCCGTGTCTCGTAAGACGATGTCGTTTTCCCCGTATTGCGCCCTTAAAACGCAAGAAGGCGCAGCATTCCTTGCTGCGCCTTGAGATTTGAACGCTTCCCTTGCCGATTCCTATGGCTGTTCATCGTCCTTGTCGCTTCCTTTCCTCGCATCCTTACGTCCGTCAGTGCATCTTGCGGGTTAAATATTAGTAATCTTGAGAAGCGAAAAAAATACTATATGTCTGCTCTACGTGTAGGAGATATCTCACAAGCTTGTGAAGCCCCCTTCAACGGGTTTCAATTACTTTGGTACAGGCGGCTTTCGGCTCAGGATTGTTCAGCTCCAGACACATGCGTTTACATCTGACGCTGGTCGCCACAGCCGGCTCGCTCTCGCAGTCAAAGGTCACCGCCACAGCAGCGCCGACAACCTCTCCCACACGATGCTGGTCGCCTTCAAAAAAGAGGGCGCCAGCGCCGGATACATCGATAATCGCCCACTGCTGTGGCTTGTCTATGGCCAAGACTGTCGCGTAACCAGAGGAAAACTCCCCAGCATAATAAAACTGCGGTGATATGGCCCATTCGCCTTTGTTGTTGATATATCCCCACAATGTATCCGAACGAGCGGGAGCCAACCCATCAGAAAAGCGGCCCGCCACCTGAATCTTGCGGG
Source organism: Hahella sp. HN01 (assembly GCF_018986435.1). Lineage (GTDB taxonomy): Bacteria > Pseudomonadota > Gammaproteobacteria > Pseudomonadales > Oleiphilaceae > Hahella. Next base: position 42,624 of record NZ_JAHMIN010000001.1, read on the forward strand.
GTACGGAAGCCACGCGCAAGCCCTGCTCATTAATGATCCAGCCCGGCTCAGTGATGTCCTCACTCTCCGTCTCCACATAGGCCAGGCCTTCGCTAAAACTGGTAATGCGTGAGAACTGAGGCGCCAGCAGCAGACGGTCTTCATCCAGGTTAAAAAACCCCCATTTGCCGTTGTAATTGACGGCGACAATAGCGCTATGAGGAGTAATTTCTATGTGGTCATACACCAGCGGAATAACAATCTCACCGCTATGGTTGATCGCCCCACAACCCAAGCGCCCCATTTGTCCTACAAGACATACCTGCGCATAGGCGCCAATAAAACCGTCAACGCAGCGATCAAACCAACGGTCGCCAACTGGCAGTCCCTCCAGGGAACGATACCGGCAGCGACCTTCGCGTAGCTCTTGCTCATACCCCATATCGAACTGAATTTTATCGTCACAACGAGGCGCGTTGTCTGTGACTTCACATTGCAACGTGGAAACATCCACCACAGAGGGCGCAGCCCATACCTGGGAGCATATGCTGATCGCCAACGAGGCGGCTAAGCCGATGCAGGACAAGACCCTCTTCAACATGATCACACGCTCGCCAATGCCAGGTTTATCCGACGATTACCCTTGCCTTTATTTTCGATTTTCCCTATCACAACAGGGCCAATTTCAGCGGTGTTTTTTACATGAGTACCGCCGCAGGGCTGTAAATCAACGCCGTCCACGCTCACCAGCCTGACTTGGCCTGCGCCTCTTGGCGGCTGCACGGACAATGTTCGGACCAGCTCTGGCTGGGCGTCTAGCTCTTCATCGGTAATCCAACGATAACTGACAGGATGACCCGCTGTGACCAACGCGTTAATTCGGTTTTCCAACTCCTCTTTGTCGGGAGAATAATCCAGATAGAAGTCCAGGCGACCTTTGTCCGCGGATATATTGCCTCCGGTTACAGGCGCTTCTATCAGGGAACACAATAAATGCAGACAGGTATGCATCCGCATGTGCGCATAGCGACGCTCCCAGTCGATACGAAGCGTCAGTTCCATGCCTTCCTTCAAGCCTTCTGAACTGTCCAGAATGTGCAAGATTCCTTCGCCGTCCGGGTCTTTGCGGGTGTCTATCACCTTCCAGATCCGAGCATCCCAGCTTTCCAGCTCACCCGTATCACCGGGCTGTCCACCGCCCAGAGGATAAAATATCGTCTTATCCAGCAATACTGCGTTTTCCTTGATCGCAACTACCCTGGCGACACACTCTTTTGCGTATGCGTCTTCTCTGAACAGCTCCTGCATCATCATTATCACCCTGCGCTACGTATATGCTTTTCTTGCTTTTCCGTTACCAATGCCCGCGCCTTTTTCTATAACTCTCAGGCGGGCTTATCTTGCACCAGCACCCAAGGCGCTACAACAACCGCCCATAGTTCATAGCTTTCGTCATGCCAGCGCTGCGCCGTCTCCGCCGTCACGCCACCCAGCTCGCCGGATTTGATCCAGGCTTCTACCTTTTGTTTGTCGTCCTGGGCCACCGCTGCGGCCATTTCTATCAAATCAAGCTCTGCGGACACCAATACGACTTGCCCCTTCGCATAAAAACGCTCCAGCTCGCGCCAATTAATTCTCGCTGTATCAGACACCAGCTTCGCGCGCAGCTCATCAGCAGGAGACAAGGGTTCACCAGCGTTATTAATCTCTGTCATCAATCATTCTCTAATCAGTTAACTTTCAGAATGTCAGGCTGGCGGACATTATCAGAAATGCATGGAGCAATATCCACTCTTACGGTTCGGGCATGTCATTGGGAATAGCTAGCAGTGACGGTTTACAGGCCAAACGCGCGAAAATAGAAGCCGGATATAAGACTTAGGACTCGAAAATATCGTAATAAGAAAGAGAGAAGAGGAAGAGAAGAAATAGTCGAGATGGGGTGAGGCGTATCGAGTGTGTTGAGCAAATAGCGGAATAAGTTAACGCCACTCCCCGGCAAGCTGCCGGGTGTGACGTTTTTGCGCAGCGCGTTTAGCGCCAGCGCTCTTTTCGTGGATTCCCCCTTTTCGCATCAAAGGGTTAATTGCGTGGGGATTTCTTGCTTTCACAATAGCCTTGCGGCCCGCTTTTTTACTCATAATTGCATTCTCCAAATTCGCCCTAATGGGCTTTACGGTTTTCGCTTATCCTTTGATACAGATAAGCTGTTTAAGTTCATGAACCACTTCAACCAAGTCCGATTGATTCTTCATGACTTCATCAATGTCCTTATATGCAGAGGGTATTTCATCCAAAACGCCCTTATCCTTTCTACACTCGACGCCCGCCGTCTGTCTCTCAAGGTCATCGCGAGTAAAGCGCTGACGCGCCTGCATACGACTCATTTTACGGCCGGCGCCATGAGAGCATGAGCAGAAAGACTCCGGATTGCCCTTGCCTCTCACAATGAAGGATCTGGCGCCCATACTTCCTGGAATGATGCCAAGCTGCCCTTCCTTCGCACTGATCGCGCCCTTACGGGTGACATACACATCCGCGCCATAATGTCGCTCTTTTTGCACGTAATTGTGGTGACAGTTAATCGCCTCACACGTAGTCGAAAACGGCGGCAAAAACGGTTGCATGGCTCTCAACGTCAAACCAAGCATTTCCTCCCGATTCACTCTTGCGTATTCCTGGGCCCATTCAACTGCATCCAGATAAGCCGCAAAATGAGGACTGCCTTCTTCAAAGTAGGCCAAGTCCCGATCGGGCAGGTTGGCGATATGTCGAGACATATCTTTACGGGCGCGCTCGATAAAATAGCGCCCGATCACGTTACCGATTCCGCGACTACCGGAATGCAGCATCACCCAGACATCCTGGCTTTGGTCAACACACACTTCTATAAAGTGATTGCCGCCCCCCAGGGTTCCAAGCTGTCGCACCCAGGTCTGTTGCGCTCGCGGCAGCATTTTGCTCAGTTTCGGATGTTGCTCCAGCAGCCTGTCCGCCCCTGACGCCAGGGATTTGCATGCAGCAAACCTGGACGAGACAGAGGAGTGCGCACGATGCCCGACAGGTACTGCACGTTCAATCGCTGAACGAATCCGGCTTAAATCGTCCGGCAACTGCGACGCTTTCAGCGACAGCCTGACGGCATTCATGCCGCATCCAATATCCACTCCCACTGCGGACGGAATAATCGCGTTACGAGTAGGAATCACCGAGCCGACTGTCGCGCCAATGCCAACATGCACGTCCGGCATCGCCGCAATGTGGGAATGAATGATTGGCAGACGCGCCAGGTTCTTCAATTGGGACATAGCTTGATATTCCACTTCCGCGGTGAAAATTTTCACCGGTGCGGAACCTGCGTCCCCAGATTTATTTAACTCAATAAAAACAGGCATAAATTTCCTGCGCCGACACTAACAAACTAAGGGTCGACGTCCTTACATGGCCTTACTTGCCCGCGCCAACGCGCCGATAAGAAGGCCTTCTTCATGGAAATGAGCCACAACGAGAGGGGATTAAAACGCAAAAACCCCGATCAACGTCAGTCAACCGGGGTTTTCGTGTGGAGGGTCCCGGCTCGAAAGGCTCTATTTATTCGCCTTTCAAGCCAACGCACTTGAAAGGCTTCTAGTCTGATTTTTTGCTCTGACTGATCAACACTTTCAAATGCCTCCTTAAATTCTGGTTTCTAGTTGGCTTCCTACTATTTGAACCACAACAGACTGTGGATTTTGTTTCCAGCGAAAGCCGCTTAACTGAAAACTAAGCGCGGCATGATACGGTATGGAGTCACCCCACGCAACAGCAAAGTTCCCCTGGGGGAACTCTATGATGAATACCTTATCTATCTGTGTAAAACTCAGACTGATACTCCATGGATAAAGAGTTCAACAAGAAAAAGGGGATGGCCGCATGTTCGATTTCACTGACATAGCACACTGGGCTCAACTGCTATTGGTGCTGGGAATTGCTTTTTCAGCTTACTTTTTACTGTTGCTCATATTAGAACAATGGACCATTAAGAGAGGAAGACTCAAGCCTCTGAAAAACACCAATTGGGATGACGTTCGCCAGTTGCGGGATCGGGGCCAACTATACTGGGCTATACGCCGCTTGCGCCAACTGAAGCGAAGGAAAGGGGTCAGATTAAACTACGAGGATGCCTGGAAAGCTCTGAATGACCTATAGTCAATTCGTAATCCTCTATTTCTTCGCCGATTCTCGTACTTCTGTCACAAACTGACGTTAAATGTCACTTTGCACCTAACGCCCCTAATAACAAACCACATAACATTCTGTTTTTATTGAAAAAACAAAATTGGCACGCAAATAGCTTATTAGATGGCAAGGATTTTTCTGGAGCGCGTTAGATGGCTAAATCGACAAAAGTTATCCACATCAGCAATACCCGACCCTCGTCGGCGCTGAATGCGCTCAACCGTATTACAGGCCTGGATTGGGGCAGAATGCCCAAATCACTGGTAAATGATATTGCGGAAGCAGCGCAACAGGAATGTGAAGAGGAGCCCAATCGGGCGCAACCCAGCCTCATGAATACCATGAAAGCCGGGTAGCAAATCAGGAATGTCTTAGAGAAATATCAGGCGGAGCGTTGGTTGGTCGCCGCCTGTTCGCTGGCGTGGCGTTGTACGTAGAGCTCTTCCACCGCAAAAGTTTCACCGTCCCGGGTTCCACCGCAGCAGGCTTTCATATAAGTGATCTCACCCTGCACTTCCAGCGTCACACAGCCTGAAAGCATAGTTGATGTGCTTGTGCTCAATTTCGCCTCATCAACCATTACCGCAAACTCGCCACGATCATCACGATACATGATCCACAGAGAAACAGGCTGTTCTGGTGGCGTCAAAAAACGCAACCATACGGCAGCGTTAAACGTTTTCTTTACTTTGGGGGCCCGTTTTGGCGTTGGCGCTTCCGCCTTGGCGCTTTTGCGCAACATGCGCACGAAATCAAGCCGCGAGCCTTTGTCCAGCGATCTGCTTTGTTTTGACGGATCTACGTACTCGGTACGAGGCACGTCCGCCAAAACCTTCAACTTCAATAACTTGCTTGGCATCGCCGAAGACATTCCCACCTCCTGTTCATCATTGCTCTACTTTAATCATTCGGCCATCGACAAAGAGTGAGCATTCTCCCCCGCAACCTGCCCATTAGCGCACACTTTTACCAAACAAAACATGCCGCAACAGAACGTTACAACCCTGTGTTATACTGCCTCTCCATTTTTGGAGAGATAACCATGCTGAAGGTAAATGAGTATTTTAACGGCAGAGTAAAATCCATCGCTTTCCAAACAGCGACTCTGCCGGCGACGGTCGGCGTCATGATTCCTGGAGACTATGAATTTTCCACCAGTCAACACGAGACGATGACCGTTGTAAGCGGAGCCTTGAGCGTCAAGCTGCCCGGAAGCGAAAGCTGGACGCGATTCAATGCGGGGGACCGGTTTGAAATACCGGCAAACGCCACATTTAATCTGAAGGTTGCAGTTGACACCGCTTATCTGTGCACTTACGGGTAAAAGCGTATATACAGTAGCCGCCCAATACGCCCTAGGACACCCTTTTTTTCATTTTGAAACAAGTCGTTAGCCAAGCCGGCAACATAGCAAAAATGCATTAGGGTTGAAATCGTCCATATGGCCGCCATCTAATAAAGTTAATATTCAAAACCAACCAATTCGGGACAAGACAAAATGAATGAATCTCAATCCCCCGAGATGACTATGGACGTCAATAATCTGTATCTGGAAGAAGTGATCACAGATCAGAAAATCGGCGCTATCAGACGCCTGACGCCAGTTGACGCCAACGGCGCCAAAGATGAGTCGCGCAAAGTACTGTACTACGGACAAACCCAAATGATGACTCCAGCCGGCGCCCTGCCTCTGAACTTCGAGCTGGAAGCGGACTCCCTGGAACACGCCGTAAAAATGTTCTCCGAAGCAGCAAACAAAGCGATGCACCAGACCATCGAGGAACTTAAAGAGATGCGCAGACAAGCCGCCTCTTCCATCGTTGTTCCTGGCCAGGAAGGCATGGGCGGCATGCCCGGCGGCGGTAAGATTCAGCTACGCTAAGCCGTACTTTTAAGTCAGCAGACTTTGCCCAATAAAAAAGCGCCCGAAGGCGCTTTTTTATTGCTTAATTAACTTGCCAATCAGTGACCAGCCACTGGCGCCACAGCGCCTCTGGGCACGCGAATATCCTCCACCAGATCCTGAATATGGGCGGGCGGTTCCGCAGTCATCTTCGCAACCACCGTAGATACGACGAAGTTGAAGACCATACCCAGCGTGCCGATGCCTTCTGGTGAAATACCGAACCACCAGTGCTCCGGCGTATTCGCCGCAGGATTCACGAACTTGAAGTAGACGATGTAGCTGAAGGTGAATATCAGACCTGTCAGCATACCCGCAATCGCGCCCTCTTTGTTCATGCGCTTGTAGAAGATTCCCATAATGATCGCCGGGAAGAAGGACGCCGCCGCCAGACCGAAGGCGAACGCCACTACCTGAGCGACAAATCCCGGCGGGTTAATACCGAAATAGCCCGCTACAGCAATGGCCGCCGCCGCCGCGATACGCGCCGCCAACAGTTCCTGCTTCTCCGAAATATTCGGCATCAGGTTACTCTTCAACAAGTCGTGGGAGATTGAGGTGGATATAACCAGCAACAATCCCGCCGCAGTGGACAACGCCGCCGCCAAGCCGCCTGCTGCAATCAGCGCTACTACCCAACCAGGCAATTGCGCAATTTCAGGGTTGGCCAGCACCATGATGTCACGGTCGACATAAAGCTCATTCGCGCCTTCTGTCGGAGCATTAGTCAGCATACGCTCGCCACTGGCGCCGCGCTGATCGCTGGCGAAGTCAGGCTTACCTGCGAACGCCGCTCCGGCGGAATACTGAATCTTGCCGTCGCCGTTTTTATCCTGCCACGCCAGCAATCCGGCATTTTCCCAGTTCTGGAACCACCCAGGCAGCTGCTGATATTCCGCATTGTTAACGGTTTGCACCAGATTCAATCGGGCGAAAGAAGCGACTGCAGGCGCAGTGGTGTACAGAATGGCGATGAACAACAACGCCCAACCTGCAGACAAGCGCGCATCGCTGACTTTAGGCACAGTGAAGAAACGCACGATAACGTGCGGAAGCCCCGCTGTTCCCACCATCAAAGCCAGGGTGATTGCGAACGTATCGATAGTGGACTTGGACCCGCTGGTATATTCCGCAAACCCGAGATCAATCGAAATCTGGTTCAGCTTATCCAGCAGATAAGTGTCCGTTCCCTGCACAGTATCTCCGAACCCAATCTGAGGAATGGGGTTGCCAGTCACCAGTATGGAAATGAAGATGGCCGGGATCATATACGCAAGAATCATGACGCAGTATTGCGCCACCTGGGTGTAGGTGATGCCTTTCATGCCTCCGAGCACTGCATAGATAAACACAATGCCCATGCCGATCATGACGCCAAGGTTGATATCCACTTCGAGATAACGGGAGAACACAATACCTACGCCGCGCATCTGCCCTGCGACATAAGTAAAGGAGATAAAGATAACGCAGACGACCGCCACCATCCTCGCCGCTTGAGAGTAGTAACGCTCTCCCACGAACTCAGGCACGGTGAACTTGCCGAACTTGCGCAAATAGGGCGCGAGACACATCGCCAGCAGCACGTAACCGCCGGTCCATCCCATCAGATAGACCGAGCCGTCGCGACCAACAAACGAAATAATCCCCGCCATGGAGATAAACGACGCCGCCGACATCCAGTCGGCGCCAGTGGCCATGCCGTTCGCAATCGGGTGCACGCCTTTGCTTGCGACATAATACTCACTGGTAGAACCGGCTCTTGACCAGATTGCTATCCCGATATAGAGAGCAAAGGTCGCGCCGACGATTATATATACTAGAACCTGGGTATCCATATAGGCCTCCTACTACGTTTATTCTTCGTGTACGTCATGTTTGCGGTCCAGCTTGTTCATACGCCAGACATACACAAATATCAGTACAACAAAGGTGTAGATGGAGCCCTGCTGGGCGAACCAGAAACCTAAGGGGAAACCACCAATTTTGATAGTGTCCAGAGCATCCACGAAGAGGATGCCGCAGCCATAGGAGACGACGAACCAAATCGTCAATAGTGTAAACAGTAGTTTCAGGTTGGCGCGCCAATAAGCGGCCTTGGCCGAAGCTTTTTCACTCGACATACCGACTCCTCCGCGTTGTTATTTTTATCGGTGTAATCAAGATAACACTGCCGCCCCGAGAGAAAATCTAGACCTTGGTATAAGTATTTTTGCCTATAAATTTCAGGATGTTACGTATAAAGGTCAAAGACATTTCCGACCAAAGTCTACGCAATTAGACATAGGTATAAACCGAAATAAACACCCTTGCGCATGGTCAAAATAACTACACGAATAACGAAGCGGCGCAATATATTTCAATATGTAAATAGAAGAACAAAGGAAAACTTAGAAATATCCCCCTTGCCCGCTTATCATTGAGACTCGCGCCATTAAATTCCCGCAACCAAGATAAGTCCGCTGATGATTAACGGTTTTTTGCTTTTTACGGTTTCCATTGCTTATATCGGCTTGCTGTTCGCCATCGCCTACGTGGGGGATCAGAGCCCGCGCATGTATGTGAACGAGCGCACCCGGGTGGCGGTGTATAGTCTTTCCTTGGCGGTTTATTGCACTTCCTGGACATTTTTTGGCGCAGTGGGCTCAGCAGCGGCGACGGGGCTTGGCTATCTTCCCATCTACGTCGGCCCCATGCTGGTTTTAATTTTTGGGGCGCCGCTGTTATCTCGCATTATTCGCATCAGCAAACGCCACAACACCACTTCCATCGCCGACTTCATCGCCACGCGCTATGGCAAGTCGCAGACTCTGGCCGTCATGGTCAGCATCATCGCCATTGTTGGCATCCTTCCTTACATCGCACTGCAACTTAAAGCCGTATCCACGGGATACAACGTGCTCACTGAAGGCGCTTTGCAGCCCAACCGCGAAGCGCTGCCGCTGTTTCAGGACACTGCTTTATATATAGCCGGAGTGATGGGGTTGTTCACGATTCTGTTCGGCACCCGACATATCGATGCGACCGAGCATCACCGGGGAATGATTCAAGCGATCGCTTTTGAATCCATTATCAAGTTCATCGCCTTTATCGCCGTGGGCATTCTGGTGTGTTTTGTAATGTTCGACGGCCTGGACGACCTTGTTCAGCGACTTGAGCAGTCAAAACAGGACGGCGCGTTCAGCTTCGGAGCCATCTCACCGAGTAACTTTCTAGTGCAGACGTTACTGGCGGCGTTCGCGATTATCTGTTTGCCGCGCCAGTTTCACGTTACAGTTGTAGAGAACTATGAGCCTCGCGATATCTATACTGCGCGCTGGGCGCTGCCGCTGTATCTGTTTTTCCTGATACTGTTTGTCATCCCCATCGCGGCGGCGGGCATCCTGACCTACCCCAACGGCACCGTCGACCCGGATATCTTTGTGCTCAGCTTACCCGTGGTCGCGGGTCATGAATGGTTGGCGGTGCTGTCGTTCATCGGCGGTGGCTCCGCCGCCACCAGTATGGTGATTGTGTCCACCGTCACGCTCAGCACCATGTTCTGCAACGAAATTATCGTACCGTTGCTGCTGCGAATACAGGCGCTGGACCTGTCGCGCAAAAAGAATGTGCATTTCTGGTTGCTGAACATTCGCCGCGCCACCATTTTGGTCACCCTGTTAGCGGCTTTCGGCTATTACCGAATGATGGGCAGCCACTTCTCTCTGGCGTCTATTGGGTTGCTGTCTTTCGTTGCGGTAGCGCAGTTCGCTCCTGCATTGATTGGCGGGATTGTCTGGCGACACGGCAACCGCCAGGGCGCTATTGTGGGCCTGATTTTCGGCTTCGCCACCTGGATCTACACCCTGTTGATCCCCTCGCTGATCAGTGTCAACCAGATCGATTCCGCCTTGATCAGCACCGGCCTGTTCAGCATGGAGTGGACCCGCCCCACCGCGCTGTTCGGCCTCGACGGCATGGATACCATTACTCATGGCGCGCTCTGGAGCGTGGGCGTCAACCTATTCCTTTATATCACCGTCTCTCTGGCGACCACGCAACGGGTCATTGAGAAAATTCAGGTGGCTTCGTTTTTCGACAGCGCACAGGACGCCGGCGCCAGCCCCACTACCTGGTTGAGCGAGGCCACCATCGAAGATATTGGCGCCTTGTCTGAACGCTTTCTCGGTGAGGAACGCACGCGCGAAGCGTTACGCGATTTTTCTCGTCGCAACCGGGTCAAACTCTACCCCTCCAAGCCCGCCAGCGTGGAGTTGATCAAACACATCGAAAAACATCTGGCGAGCGCCATCGGCTCTTCTACCGCACGGGTGGTGCTGAACTCCGCCCTCAAGGGGCAGGAGATGCAGATTGAAGACGTTGTAAGCATCGTCGATGAGGCGTCACAGGTCATCAAGTTCAACCGGGAGTTGTTACAAGCCGCCATCGAAAACATGAACCTAGGCGTATCCGTGGCGGACAAGTCTCTCAATCTAGTTGCCTGGAACAGCCGCTATGTAGAGATCTTTAACTACCCCAAAGGCTTCATGCGCGTCGGCCGCCCTGTGGCGGACCTGCTGCGTTATAACCTGTTAATGAACCACGTACCCGCTCGGCGGGCGCAAAAAATAGTCGAACGGCGTCTGCAAATGATGGCGGAAGGCCGCCCTCATGAGTACGAGCGTACGCGTCCAGACGGCACGGTCATTTTGATCCAGGGCAGCCCCATGCCGGATGGCGGCTTCGTCACTACCTTCTCCGACATCACCGGCATGCGCCGCACCGAGCTGGCGTTAAAAGAAACCAACACCTATCTTGAGCAACGCGTCAAAGAGCGCACGGAGGAACTGTCCAAGCTGAACAAACAGTTGGTGAAAGCGAAATCCGTGGCGGAAAACGCCAACCTGAGCAAAACCCGCTTCCTGGCGTCAGCGAGTCACGACCTGCTGCAACCGCTCAACGCCGCGCGCCTGTTCTCTTCCGCGCTCTCCAATAAAGTGAAAAACAACGAGGAATACAGTGAGTTGGTGAGCCATATCGACAGCTCTCTCAACGCTGCAGAAGAGATTCTCAGCACCTTGCTCGACATCAGCAAACTGGACGCAGGCGCTCTGGAGCCGCACTTCACCACGTTCAACATCAACGAACTGCTGCGCCACCTGAATACTGAATTTACCGTTATTGCGGCGGAGAATGGCCTGACTATGCGCACACTGCCCAGCAATTGTTATGTCTATTCCGACCATCAGTTGCTGCGCCGGGTGATTCAGAACTTCCTGACCAACGCGATCCGCTACACCCGTCAGGGACGCATCGTCCTGGGTTGTCGCCGCCTCAAGGATCATGTGCGGATTGAAGTCTGGGATACCGGTCCCGGAATTCCGAAAGACCAGCTGGAGTCTATCTTTGAGGAGTTCAAACGTCTGAATCACGGACAGACGGAAAAGAAAGGCCTGGGCCTGGGCCTGGCGATCGTCGATCGTATCTGCCGCATGCTGAATTATCCGGTGGAAGTCCAGTCCTGGGTGGGACAGGGCAGTAAGTTCGCCGTCACTATCCCACTCGGCGTCAAACCTGTCGACAAACCCGCCGACGCCGCCAAGACGCCACGCGCACTGGGAAGCCTGAAAGGCGTCAACATTCTCTGCATTGATAACGAACAGGTGATCCTGGACGGCATGCGCGCATTACTGGAAGGCTGGGGATGTACAGTGCGCACGGCGCGCGCTCCCGAAGCCGCCAAGACGCTATGCGCCGAACAAGCGCCAGATATTCTTTTGGCGGACTATCAGTTGGACGACGGCGAGAACGGGCTGGATACCATGGATATGCTGCAAGAGACCATGCCGACACGGCGACCTGGCGTATTGATTACGGCGCTGAATACCGATGAGGTGAAACAGGATGCGAAAGACAGGGGTTATCAGATTCTCCACAAGCCGGTGAAGCCGGCCGCGTTGAGAGCGATGATCAACAAGATGCTGGCGCGGGCCTGAGACTCGACTCAAACCCGCACTGGCAATTGCATTAACCGGAGTGAGCGGCCTGTTGCTGCTGCTCCACTTCCATCTGCTGCACCGCGATAACCGCCTGAGTACGGTTACGCACACCCAGTTTGCGGAACAATGCAGTGATATGCGCCTTGACGGTGGCTTCCGATACATCCAAATCATAGGCGATCTGTTTGTTCAGCATACCTTCCGTCAGCATTCCCAACACACGGAACTGCTGCGGCGTCAGGGTAGCCAGACGTTCAGAGAAGTCCGAGTGCTCCGCCTTGACGGAATCGATCTTGGCGGCGACATCCGCCGGCAACCAGACTTCGCCATTCAGCACCGCCTGGATCGCCTGGGAAATCTCGTCCAAAGGCGCCGACTTGGGTATAAAGCCGGAGGCGCCATAATCGATAGCGCGGCGAATCACCTGCAACTCTTCGCTGCCGGAGACGATCACCACGGGCAGTCCCGGATATTGTCCACGCATGAACACTAATCCGGAAAAGCCATGAGCGCCCGGCATATTCAAATCAAGCAGAACCAGATCCGCATCCGGATTGGCCACCACCGCATCCTGCAGGGTTGCGATGGATTCCACCTCCACCACGTCCACAAACCGCACCGCCTGAGTGACCGCTTGCTTGAGCGCGGCGCGAAACAGCGGATGATCATCGGCGATGATTATCTGTTGCGACATTAACATGAGCCCCCTCTTTCATTGCTCAGTTAAGAATTTCTGATCTATGTGCTTTTCATAGTCCTGCAACAGGGATAACGTCAACGCCGATATCATCCGGAAGACACGACGCTATGGCGCTCCGACCCGATTGGCGATCAGTTCGTCAACGACGGACGGATCGGCCAGGGTCGATACGTCGCCCAGGTTGTCATGCTCATCGGCGGCGATCTTACGCAGAATGCGCCGCATGATCTTTCCAGATCGGGTTTTCGGTAATCCCGGCGCCCACTGTATAACGTCAGGCGACGCCACAGGACCGATTTCTTTTCTCACCCACTGTCGCAACTCTTCCTTCAGGGCGTCAGTTGGCGCTTCGCTTACATTAAGCGTTATGTATACATATATGCCCTGTCCCTTGATGGCGTGCGGATATCCGACTACGGCCGCCTCCGCCACTTTGGGGTGAGAAACCAACGCACTCTCCACTTCCGCGGTTCCCATCCGGTGCCCGGACACGTTGATAACGTCATCCACTCTGCCGGTTATCCAATAGTACCCGTCTTCATCCCTGCGCGCACCATCTCCGGTGAAATAGGCGTCGTTAAAAGTAGAGAAATAGGTCTTCACAAAGCGGTCGTGATCGCCATAGACGGTGCGCATTTGCGCCGGCCAGCTGTCTTTGATGATCAGGTTGCCCTCGCCCGCTCCAGAGATCTCATTGCCTTCGTTATCCACCAGCGCCGGCTGCACGCCAAAAAAGGGCCGTGTCGCAGAGCCGGGTTTAAGATCGTTCACCCCGGCGATAGGCGTAATCATGATGCCGCCGGTTTCGGTTTGCCACCAGGTATCCATGATCGGACAACGGGAGTCCCCCACCACCCGATAGAACCACTCCCAGGCTTCTGGATTGATAGGCTCTCCGCAGCTTCCCATCACCCGCAAAGAGCTGCGATCCGCCGCCTGGGCCAACTCATCCCCCGCCGCCATGATGGCGCGTATCGCCGTCGGCGCGGTGTAGAACAGGTTCACTTTATGTTGCTCAACAATTCGCCAGAAGCGGGACAGGTCCGGATAGTTCGGCACGCCCTCGTAAACCAATGTGGTGGCGCCGTTGCTCAACGGGCCATACAGCACATAACTATGGCCGGTGATCCAGCCAAAGTCGGCGGTGCACCAGAAAACATCGCCTTCCCGATAGTTAAAGACATACTGGTGAGACAACGATACATAGGTCAGATAGCCGCCCGTGGTGTGCAACACTCCTTTGGGCGCGCCGGTGGAGCCGGAGGTGTAGAGAATAAACAGAGGATCCTCCGCATTCATCACTTCCGCCGGGCAATCGTCAGACGCTTGCGCCATGACCTCCTGGTAACACAGGTCGCGACCTTCCCGCCACGCCACATCGGCGCCAGTGCGCTTGACCACAATGACCTTTTCCACCATATCCAGACCAGGACGCGCCAGCGCTGCGTCCACATTGGCTTTAAGCGGAATAGTTTTACCCCCGCGTAACCCTTCGTCCGCCGTAATCACCAGTTTAGAGCGGCCATTCAATATACGACTCGCCAACGCTTCTGGAGAAAAGCCGCCAAATACCACAGAATGCACCGCGCCGATACGGGTGCAGGCCAGCATGGCCACCGCGGTTTCCGGGATCATGGGCATGTATAAGGTCACCACGTCGCCTTTAGCGACGCCCTGGGCTTTCAGTACATTAGCGAACCGGCACACCGCCGCATGCAATTCTCGATAGCTGATATGCTTGTGCTCGTTGGGATCGTCTCCCTGCCAGATAATCGCCGTCTGGTCGCCGCGCTGCTCCAGGTGACGGTCAAGGCAGTTATGGGAAACATTCAGATAGCCGTCTTCAAACCAGCGTATATGCACGTCCGGCGCTTGAAAGGAAGTATCTTTGACCTTACTGAAAGGCTTGAACCAGTCCAGACGCTGCGCATGTTCGGCCCAGAACTTTTCCGGCTCCGTAATCGATTGGCGATAAAGGTCCTGGTATTTCTGCTCGTCGAGAAAGGAATGTTGGATGATTTCCGCTTTGGACGAATAGATAGTAGACGCACTCATAGTCTTGCACTCTCTTCTTTTATTATTGTTGAAGCAGTATGTGTTGAGGCCTGAAGCCTTCTTTTTTCTACTCCTGCGAATCATCCCTCTGTATTAGACCTTGGTATATCGGCTTGTGATAAACAGCCAAAAGCAAAGGCATTCAATAGATTGATGCCGTTACGACCTAAGTATTAAGCAATGATTTAAGACAGCAGGCGGGAAAAGATCAGAAGATAGCCGGTCGGACTCAACGATATTTCAGCCATATCTCGGGGGAGTCGCCTCCCCCTTTCGATGACGCTCTACACATCGATTTCGATTTACGCGCAGCCCGTCTTTACGCAGCGCGGCTGCGGGGTTTGGCGGCGGGCGGATTCATCTTCACCACTTTCGGCCGCAATGCGTATTTATTCAGCCCCGCCACATGGACTTCCCGCAGGTAGTGCGCCCAGTCATACATCCCGGCGTTCACCGGGAATTCGCTCTGGTCGTACTCGCCGAGACGGGTGGACAGCTCCTGCAGGCGACGGTTGCTGAAGGTATAGTTGGGAGAGGTATAGAAAGAAAACACCTTGGACAGTTTCATGGTGGTTTCCATGTTGCTCAGCTTGCGCCCGGACGTTTTACGCCCGAACAAGCCTTGCAGACGCGAACTCCATTTCAGCATGTGGAAGCTGATCGCCATCAAGGCATGAAACACAGTCCCTGGAATCATCACAAAGGGTTTCTTCGGCTTACGGTAAAACAGCTTGTCATGGGCCTGGTAATTATGTTCCGCCTCTTGCTGCACATGACCGATCACCTCACGGATCTTGATCGGGTTAGCCTCACTGCTGCAGCACTGGTAAATGCGGTGCGCGCCGGAGTCCAACAACGCTTCCGTAGCGCTGAGTATGATGCTGTTGGCCACGAGGTCCGCCGGAATGATATCGATGACCGCATTCTTCTTGCCGGGAAACAAAGACACCTTTTCTCTGGCGTAAGCAAGAATGATCGCATCCGCCACCTTGACGCCTTCAATCCAGCCAGGCACCGGCCCCTGCAGCGTACTTTCAACGATAGAAGGACGCAGAATGGTGAGGGTTTTGCCATGCAGCTCTTTCATCAGTAACTGCTCGCCCATCCATTTAGTGAAGGTGTAAGTGTCATTCCAGCCGTATTTATTGGCTTCTTTGATGCCCAGGTCGATCAGGTCCTTTTCCCTGCTATGGTCATCCGCCGCCGCGGCGGAAACCTGCTCCACGTCCTGCAGCAAACGCGCAATCAGCGGCTCCACTTCATAATAGCCCCGCTCTGAACGCTCAATGCGCTCTCCCGCCGGACTGACGATATCCTCTTCCATCACGCCCTGATTGAAGCCGTTGACGTAGCAGGTGGATACCTGTACGACAGGACAGTCCGCCGCGCGCCGCGACAGTTCAATGATATTTTTAAGGCACAGGGTGTTAATGGTGAGAGCCTGATCCAGCGCTTCGCGGAAGTTAACGCTGGCGGCTGAATTGATAATGATGTCGATGTCCGCCGCCAGATCGGTAAAATCCTTCTCCGACAAACCAAACAGAGGCTCAGTCACCTCGCCGGTCACACAGTGGATGCGCGTTTCGCATAACTCGTCGAAACGACTTCCCTGCGATGCTTTGAGCGTATCGAAAATAGATGAGGTCGCGATCTCATTCTGGAACCGCTTTCGCGCTGTAGGGTTCTTTGAATTCCCCCTTATCAGCAAATAAATCTTCCCGACTGTCGGAACGCTGCGCAGCAGCTTCTCCAATACCACCTTACCGACAAATCCCGTTGTCCCCGTGATCAGTACATTCTTATTTGCAAAAGCAGTTAACGTAAGTGATTGCTTCATATTCGCTTAGACCTCTCTCTCCTTAAACACATTGCCGCTTGGCGTCCTAGCTTATGCGAGTCTTTTGATAATGATATTTACATTAGGTTACATCTATATGTGTGACTGTCTCCGCAATTTCCCTAACGAAGGAGCCCCGCAGCGTACCCCGTGATATATCTCACAGCAAAAATCTGACCACCTTTACAACTTGGTCACTGATTGTTTTACAATCGATCGGCGAACCAATCACAAGCCAACCGGATAATCTCCACCTTCTTCTTGTCCATATGTCCTACATGACCGCTGTCAGCGACAATATGCAGCGCTTTGGTTCCCCGCAGGCTGTCATATAAAAGCTTGGCGCTGGCGGGCGGATCAACGCGGTCCTCCGCGCCATGAATCACACAAACGGGGCACTGTACATTCTTTGTGCGCCGAAATGTGTCAACGATGAAGCATTCAATGGCGCCGGGAACCGGTAAGCCTGAGTATGCCTGCACCAAATAGGGGTCGCCGACGACGGCGTCATTGATGCGCGGGTCCACCGCAGCGGGAACCGACTTCAGCGCAAAGGCGAGCGGCAGCCTGAGATCGCCAAATCCCAAGCGACGCTTGAATGATCCAACCAGATTGGCGGTTTTAAAAAACGGCCACTGCCACCAATTCAACACGTTACGCACGGTGGCGCTCAATGTCACCAAGGCGCGCAGAGACGCGCCCTGCGCCGCCGCTTCCAATACAGCCGTACCGCCGGAAGAAAAACCCAGCGCGCCAATGCGGTGAGATTCTATTTCGCGGCGCGATTGGAGGTATTCCAGCGCTGCGACGACATCAGCCCGCCATGCTTGCATGCTCACATGAAAGCGGGGACCCGCCGATTCGCCATGCCCGCGCATATCCAGGGCCAAGGCCGCTACGCCGCGATGCGCAAGCGCTTCAGCCAGTTCATAAAAATGTTCTTTGTAGCCAAAGGCGCCATGACAAATGATCGCCGCAGGAAAGCGCCCTTCCCTGGCGGGCAGGAATAAGCGGCCGACCAGCTCATCTCCCTGGGAGGAAAACTGCACCGGCTCCTGCTGCACAATCGGGAGAAGGTTCTGCATATCCATGCTTAAAACTTACCGTCTGGGCTGTTCGGTTGGCGGACATATGCGCAGAGACCGTCGTCAGTGAAAACCGCTTCCGCGAGTCGACGACATCGGAAACAAAAGACTGCATCATTCCCTGACTCAATCATCTGCAAATAGGATTGTTCGCACCGCTGGTTCGACTCCCAAGCCGCTGACCTTCATCTGCGCCTTCAAACCAATACGGGCGTGGCTATGTTAAGCCCTCGCCGGTAAATATTAAACAAGTTAATTAGAGCACTTACTCTTAAATGCAATACGCCAAAAGTCGCACCCGCTTAGATGCATGTGAACTTGCGCACAACCCTCGTTAACATTGTCTTACAATCCAAATTAACCATTTGAATTTTTATGGTTTTCGCCCTCATTTCGTTAAATCGAGCAAGGTAAAAGTGAGGCCTGACGCACAGTCTTGTTACGATAAGTTAATTTAGTATTCCCCCATAACAATAACTAACAAGGGCGAAACACAACATGACCACCAACGCAGTTGGCGTAAAGAACGCCAGGGATAAATATCGTCTCATCGGTCCGGTCTACGACTTCCTCAGCGCGCTGTACAGCGGCAAATCCATACACCAGTGCAAGATCGGCATGATCAATCCGGAGAACGTCAAACCCGGAGATAAAATCCTGTTCGCCGGCGTCGGACACGGCAAAGACGCCATCCATGCCGCTGAGCTGGGCGCGGAGGTCACCGTCGTTGACCTGTCCGCCACTATGCTCAGCAAGTTTCAGGATGGGCTGAACGCATCCGGCAAGCAGCACCTGAAAATCCGTCAGGTCCATAGCGACATTTTCAAATTTAACGCGGTGGAGCACTACGACATGGTGGTCGCCAACTTTTTCCTCAATGTATTCAGTGAGAGCATGATGGAAGAAGTGTTGCGCCACTTGATTGAGCTGGCCAAACCAGGCGCCGCAATTGTGGTCGGAGACTTCGCCTTTCCTACCGGCAATATCGTATCCCGCGTATTCAAACAGGCCTACTGGTATGTCGCGGTGTCTTTGTTCTGGCTGATGGCGAATAACGCCATGCACAACATCTACAACTATCCCGAGTATATGGAGAGACAAGGGCTGGATATCCGCAGCAAAAAGTTCTTCAAGCTCCTGAACATGAATTGTTACTGGTCCGTACTCGGACGCAAACAAGCCTGACCCGGTTGTAAGGGTTACAAACCCCGACGCCGGCAAAATACAAAATAACAACGAAGGAGTCAGGAAATGAGCAACCAGGCGATAGCGCTGGACTCGCTCGGCGAGTTAGGCGCAGGCAACTTTACTTTCTCTGAACGCGTTAATTACCTTAAAGAGTTCGGTTCCCATTCGCAGGCG
Organism: Hahella sp. HN01; assembly: GCF_018986435.1. Taxonomy (GTDB): domain Bacteria; phylum Pseudomonadota; class Gammaproteobacteria; order Pseudomonadales; family Oleiphilaceae; genus Hahella. The sequence continues at coordinate 61,738 of NZ_JAHMIN010000001.1, forward strand.
TTCTCTACTCTGCAACCGGATATGCAGTATTTCGATATCCGCGGCGTGGGCTACATCGCCTACATGCGCAAGTGGGGACGGATATTCGTGTTGTCCGATCCGGTCTGCGCGCCGCACAACTTCGAGCTGATGCTGACCCGTTTCCACAATCGTTATCCCCACGCCAATCACGTTCAGGTGACCAAGACGGTAGTGGATATTCTGCATCGTCGCTTCGGTATGTATGGCACTCAGTTTGGCTCCGAATCGCGCATTGCGTTGAAAGACTGGAGCTTGAGCGGCAAGAAGAAACAGGTGCTGCGCACGGCGCTGAACCAGGCGGAAAAACAAGGCGTCACAGTAAGGGAACGCTTCAGCGACGACCACACTCGGGAGATTTCCGAAGCCTGGATCAAGACCCGCAAGTGCAAGAGTAATGAAATCCGCTTTCTGATTCGTCCGATGGAGATGAACTACAAGGAGAATGAGCGCCATTTTTATGCGTATCAAAACGGCGAGGCAGTGGGCTTTATCTATTTCGATCCCATCTATTACAAGAATGAGATCATCAGCTACGTGCCCAACATTTCCCGCGCCAGCGCCAATTTCAAACAGGGGCTTTTTTACACCATCATGGCCCACGCCATGGACGTGTTTAAACAGGAAGGCGTTCCTTATCTGGATTTGGGCTTGATTCCGTTGATGCTATCTGCTGATGACGAGGTTCAGGAAGCCAAATTACTGAAAAAGATGCTGCGACTCGTCTACGCCAAAGGCAACTTTCTCTATAACTTCAAAGGGCTGGAGTTCACTAAAACCCGCTTTCGCGGAGAGGTGGAGAAAACTTATTGCTGCCACCACAAGGCGACGCCGTTGTTGGAGTTTTTCTGCATGTTCAAATTGACCCGGCTGTTCTAAGCCCGGTCGACTTCGCTTCGTTGACGCATGGATCGCGTCGTCCTGACTCAGCCAATCTTTTACAACACAATCTGTTCTGCGGAAGAAAAGCCTAACGCTGTCGCGCCCCGCTCCCAGTCGCGGTCCTGTTTAGCGCCGGAATAAAACGCCCGATGGCTCGTCGACTCTATGCTTCTCATCCCCGCTCCATCATCGCTCTGTTGCCCTTGAAGAAGGTAAGCGACCCGGCGCGCAATGGCCTCGCCGGAGTCCACCCAGTTGATGTCCGGCGCCAATTGGCAAAGAAACGGCTTCAACAAAGGAAAGTGAGTGCAGCCAAGCACCACCTGATCCGCCTCCGCATCCAGAAACGGCTGGATGACTGCGCGCAGTCGCGTCATGTCCGGACTGTGTCCGCGAACCCAGTCCTCTCCCCACTGCACCAAGTCCGGCGCGCCGACTTTAATGACCTGACAATGGCTGGCGAAGTCCCGAATCAGTTCGTCGGTATACGCACGGCGTACGGTTCCCTGGGTCGCCAGCAAGCCGATGACCTGCTTCTTAGTGTGCGTCGCCGCCGTCTTGATCGCCGGCACCACGCCAACCACAGGCTGCTCGAAGCGGGCGCGCAAATGATCCAATACGACCGTGCTGGCGGTATTGCAGGCGACGACAATCAACTGTGCGGGATAGCGTTCGCTGATCTGCTCCACAATATGACGCACGCGGGTTTCTATCTCCTGCTCGCTTTTATCGCCATAGGGATAAAAGCCGAAGTCAGCGAGATACAGGGTGGGCAGCCAGGGCGTGTGGCGACGAATATGCCCCCAGATAGAAAGGCCACCGCTGCCGGAGTCGATAATCAACGCCGGTGCGATTGCCCCTGTCGTCTCATGCGCGTTCGCCGTCATCTCAGGCGATCACCGGAACTTGGCCACATAGGCGTCGATCAGGCGACCGGCAATGGTTTTCATCGGCGAAACCGCAGGCAATTGATCAACTTTGAACCAGGCGGCTTCTTTCAATTCCGTCGTGTCGATATTGAGATCGCCGGACACATAACGGGCGTGATACCCCAGCATCAGCTGATGAGGAAATGGCCAAGCCTGGGAGGTGACGTATTCGATATCGGACACCAATACCCCCGACTCCTCCATCACTTCTCTGACCACCGCCTCTTCCGCACTCTCTCCCGCCTCAATGAAACCCGCCAGACAACTGAATGTAGGCAGTTTGCTGAAAGAGCGATGAGACCGCGCCAGCAGAATTTCATCGCCACGGTGCACCACCACGATGACACAGGGAGACACCTTAGGATAGGAAATGTAGCCGCAACCATGACAGCGCAGGCCACGGTCTTTTTCGTTGAAGCTCAGGCGTTCCCCGCAGCGACTGCAGAAATTCTGGGTGCGCAGCCAGTAGAGCAATTGCGAGGCGGCGTTAATCACCCGGAAGTCTTCAATGTCCGCGCAGCCAAGCAGGTAGTCCCGCAAGCCCACTTCCGTCCATCCAGCCGGCGTTTGCTTGAGACTGCCGACACTGCAGCTGACGCCGTCGACTTCTCCCAACAGAAACACCGGGCCTTCCGGGTTATCGACTTCTTCCGCATCCCAGGGTTGAGCATCCGGCGCGGGCAGCAATAGCTTGTCTTCGTGAAAATAAATATGGCGACGGGCGCCGCTTTCCAGACCGCTCACCAGCGCAGGATGATAACTAAACGAAACCGCCACCGCCTGTCTCCTTCAACTTCCGATATTTTATTAAACGCTTTTTTTGACGCCGCGTCTGCGCCACAACATCACGATCAACGCGAGAACCGTCAACGCCAGCGGCGCCATCAGGATATTGACCAGCTTCAACTGTCGTCCGAGATCATCGATATCTCGATCCAGGTTATGTTGCACATCCCGCAGCGCTTTGCGAATACGCAGTTTCTCCTCCTGGAAGTCCTGCAGCGCCTTTTCCTGTTCAGGCGTCAACAATACGCCGCTACCGGCTTCGTCGCCGCCCTGCCGCGCCTGTTGCAACTCCGCCAGTTGTTCTTCCGTTTCCGAGAGACGATCCTGCAGTTCCCTCTGTTGATCCGCGAACTTCTCCTCCGCAGTACGGCGTAGCTCATCCACTTTCTCAAACGGACGGGTAAAACGCCCCCGCGAGCGGATATTGATCAAACTGGGGTTGCCGGCCAAATAATCCAGCGCATTCACCACCAGGTCGCCATTGTTCGCCCAGGGGCTGGCGATGCGCTGCCCAAAAAACTCCTGCACCTGCACCCAGAGACGGTCCGTCAGGATGTCCGTGTCAGCGATGACGACCACATTAATGTTATCGCTTTGGATAACGTCTGGAGCGACATGCCGGGTCACAGTCTTGGGCTCGGCAGGGGCGGCGCCTTCACCCTCAGCGGCGTCTTTCGCCGGATCATCTTGCGCCGCTTCGTCTTTTACTTCTTCAGTGACGTCGATACCGTCAGGAAACGCCGTCTTGGCCGGTCCTTCCACCCGCGCGGCCATGGCGTACTGTTCGCCGGTGGCTTTGAATTTTTCGAACAGCGACTCAGGGTTCTGCATATTGGCGAACGCGCTTTCTTCAATAGGCGCGGACTCGTCGCTGGAAGTCAGCAAAGGCTTGAAGCTGGTGGTCGCGCCTTCGACTTTTTCCAGTATTCCCGGCGTAGAGACATTAATGCTCTCCAGCCCCGCCAGCATGATGTCGCTCTGGGTCATGCTGTCTTCCGCAAGCCCCAATAACGCCAAGTGACGCACCGGCGTACGCGCCTGACCAACGCCGACCACCATGCTGTTTTTAAAGTCAGCCAGCACCGCGTTTTCTTTCAAATTGACGCCCCAGGCTTTCAGTAATGAATCCAGCTGACTGCGACGAGGCATATTCGCCGCCATCATCGGCATGCCGGGTTGATCCTGCTCCGCATTGGGATCGACGAACACCAAAGCGCGACCGCCCTTCAACACAAACTGATCGATGGCCAGCTGCGCCTGCAGGGACAAGTCTTTGGGGTGCACGATCATGAGAACGTCCACATCCTCATCGACTGCGTCGAAGTCCTCGGGCATCCAGCGCACGTCAAACAGGTCTTCAATCTGTTGCATGACAATCCAGGCCGGTTGCTGGGATTGCTGGTACATATCGAAGCCGCCGTTGATCTGCAGACTGGAAATGACGCCAACAACCGGCGGTTGCGCGCGATCCAGGTTGTAGATCAGTTTGCTCAGTTCATACTCAAGAAACTGCTCTTTGTTAGGCTGAAAGAATGCAATGATTTCTTCTTTGTCGCCGGCCTTACCCACCAGTCCGAAAAAGACATTATCGCCCGCCACGCCGACGGGAATCGCCTGCAGGCCAGCGGCGGTGGCTTCATCTTCTTCTTCCGAGAAGGGAACCGGATCGACTTTCTTCAGGGTGATTTTGCCACCGCTGAGTTGCTCGAATTCTTCCAGCAGCTCCTGCACCCGACGCGCATAAGCGCGCAACGCCGGCAGATCCTTGGAGGCGCCTTCGGAGTAGTACACTGTCAATTCGATGTCTTTGGACAACCCGCCCAGAATGGAGCGCGCGCCATCAGACAACGTGTACAGACTGTTTTCAGTAAGGTCCCAGCGGAACCCGCCCATGCCCCGCTGCACCGCCAGATTGAACAGCGCCAGGGCGGCGATCACAACGATTACGACAAAACCCGCTCGCTTCATGACGTCTCCTTAGTTTGATGCCGTACGCTTGACCAGATGCGCCGTCGCCCAGACGCCCAGCACAATAATCGAGCCGAAATAGAGCACGTCGCGCAGATCAATGACGCCTCGGGATATGGCTTCGAAATGACGGAAGAAACTGAGGTCCGCCACTAGGTCCAATACGCCATTCGGCGCCCAGGCGGAGAAGAAATCCTGCACCATGGGGAAGCCGGAGGCCACCAACAGGAAACACACCACCAGCGTAAGAATGAAGGCGATCACCTGATTTTTAGTGGCGGCGGAGAACATCGAGCCCAACGCCAGAAAGCCGCCCGCCATAAACCAGCTGCCGATATAGCCGGCCAGAATAGCGCCATTATCCGGGTCTCCCAGATAGTTGACGGTAAACCAGAAGGGGGTGGTCAGCGCCAGCGCGCCAGCCAGATACACCCAGGCCGCCATGAATTTACCCAGCACCCACACGAAGGGCGGCACAGGCAAGGTCAGCAGCAATTCAATGGTGCCCGTGCTGCGTTCCTCCGCCCATAAGCGCATGGTCAACGCCGGCACCAGCACCACGAACAGCCAGGGAATATAGTTGAAAAACGCCTCCAGATCCGCCTGTCCGCGCTCAAAGAAATGTCCCAGATAGAACGTGAATATACCGCTGAGCACCAGAAAGATGACAGTAAACAAGTACGCCAAAGAGGTCGAGACGTAACTCAGCAGCTCACGTTTGAAAACAATGCCTACACCGTTCATGCCGCCTCCATAGTCAAGCGACGGAATACATCATCCAGTCTGCCGCGTTCTATGTGAAGCTCCTCCACGTCCCAGTTGCGGGAGTGAATAAGCTGATTCACGGCGTGCAACGGCGCTTTGTCCGGGGCCGCGAAAAGAAGGTAGCTCGCATCGTCCACCTGCTCTACGTCCCCCACTTCCGGCAACGCCTCCAGGGACGGCAGCGCCTCATAGGCCTGGGAGAAGCGCAGGAATATCGCCTTGTGGAAACGGGACTGCGTGGCCAGTTCGGTCGGCGTGCTGTTGGCGACGATACGGCCCTTGGAAATGATCACCACGCGAGAGCACAGCGCATCGACCTCTTCCAATATATGTGTGGAGATCACCACGATCTTGTCTTTGGATAGATTCTGAATCAGTTTGCGCACTTCGTGCTTCTGGTTGGGGTCCAGTCCATCCGTGGGCTCGTCCAGAATCAGCACCTGCGGATCATGAATTAGCGCCTGCGCCAGTCCGACGCGACGCTTGAAGCCCTTGGACAGCGTTTCAATCGGTTGTTGCATGACATGCTGAAGGGAAACCTGGGCGACCACCTGCTCCATACGCTGCTTCAGTTGCGCTCCGCGCAATCCGCGCACCCGTCCGACGAACCCCAGAAAGGCCGCCACCGTCATCTCGCCATACAAAGGCGCGCCTTCCGGCAGATAGCCCATGATCTTTTGCGCCTGTTGCGGCGCCTGCGCCACATCAATCCCCATCACGCTGACGGAACCGCCGCTGGGCTGCACATAACCGGTGATCATACGCATGGTGGTGGTTTTGCCGGCTCCGTTAGGACCTAAAAAGCCTAAAACTTCGCCAGGAGCAACATCAAAAGAAATGCCGGATACGGCCTGAATATCGCCGTATTTCTTTTCCAGATTCTGAATTTTTATCATTGAAGGGTCTCGCGTTCGCTATATAAAGGAACGAGCGCCAAAGAGGCGGCGCATAAGTTGTTTAAAACACACCTTGCAACATTCCATTCGCCAATAATCCAGTCCTCACAACAGATTGAAGTTAAATGAAATGTTTGAAAGTTAAGCCGCAACAGGAGGACGCAAAGAAAAAGAAGAATAAGGAGTCACATCCCGCTTTGCAAGATTCCCATTTCGCTTCTACATTACATTGCAGAAAGTTTGCGCAAACCCAATCCTCGCGGAATATAGCCGCTGAAAATCAAGCATTTCCGAGCTTTGCCTGTCTATGGCGGAGCCGTTAAACTAGCGGGCACTTCGCCAGGGCTAAACGGTATTTTACATGCTCGGAATCACTTCTTTTTTCTTTAACCTGCTCCGCAAAATTTTATTTTTATGGGTCAGGACAGATGTTATCGGCAACGACGCCAAGCAGTTGGGACTGGACCCGGAAAAGCCCGTCGTCTACGTTCTGCAGCACAGCTCGCTCAGCAGTCGTTTAGTGCTGGAGCAGGAGTGCCGACTCGCCGGCCTGCCCTCCTCCCAGGCGCCGCTGACCTTGCGGGACGCGGTCCTGTCGCGCAGCCACTTCTTTTTATATGAGAAGCGCGGGCAGATGTTTCGACGTCGCCATACGCCGATTATCACTGAGCGGCTGAAGCAGTTGGTGAGCGCCGCGCAGAAAGACCCGGGACTGGACGTGCAGATCGTGCCGGTCTCCCTATTCTGGGGCCGCACGCCGGAGAAAGAGCGCTCCCTGTTCAAACTGATGCTGGCGGACACCTGGTCCATCGCCGGCCGTTTGCGCCAGTTCCTGACCATCATGATTCACGGGCGCAATACCTTCATTCAGTTCAGCAAGCCGATTTCCCTGCGCTATATCGTCGATGACACTCAGGACCCGCAACGCGCCAACCGCAAGCTGGCGCGTCTGCTGCGCGTACACTTCCGCCGCATGCGGCAGGCGGTGGTCGGCCCTGACCTGTCTCACCGTCGCACCCTGGTGTCCACGCTGATTCGCAGTCCGGCCGTGAAAGACGCGATTCGGGAAACCGCCAAGAAAGAAAATATCCCCCCTCAGAAAGCCAAAGAGCGGGCGCGGAAATACGCGGACGAAATCGCCTCCAACGTCTCCATTGCTGCAGTGCGCTTTCTTGATATCATTCTGACTTGGGTCTGGAACAAGATTTATAACGGGGTCAACATCAATAACATTGACGCCGTGAAAGAGGCCGCCAAGTCCAGCGCGGTGGTCTATGTGCCCTGTCATCGCAGTCACATCGACTACTTATTGCTCTCTTACGTGTTGTACCGCAATGGTTTGATGGTGCCCCATATCGCCGCCGGCATTAACCTGAACATGCCGGTAGTAGGACCGATTCTGCGTCGGGGCGGCGCCTTCTTCATGCGTCGCAGCTTCAAGAACAACAAGCTGTACACCGCCGTATTCAATGAATACATGCACTCCATGTTCACCCGTGGCCACCCGGTGGAGTATTTCGTGGAAGGCGGCCGCAGCCGCACCGGGCGCACTTTGCAGCCGAAAGCGGGCATGTTGATGATGACCGTGCGCAGCTATCTGCGTAACTACAAAAAACCGATCACCTTTGTGCCGGTGTATATCGGCTACGAGAAAATCCTGGAAGCGCGCTCTTATCTCGGCGAGCTGCGCGGCAAGAAGAAAAAAGACGAAAACATCTTCGGCCTGTTCAAATCCCTGCGTAACCTGCGCAACTCCTTCGGACGCGTCAGCGTTAACTTCGGCGAGCCCTTTGCGCTGTCCGACGTGCTCGACAAAGTGCAGCCGCACTGGCGCGATCAGGCCTACGATCAGGAAGCGCGTCCCAAGTGGATGCCGCACATGATCGACGAGCTGGCGGAAATGGTGGCCACCCGCATCAATAACGCAGCAGCGCTCAACCCCATCAATATCGTCGCCACCCTGCTGCTGGCCACGCCCAAGCAGGCGATGGACGAAAAAATGCTGGCGGATCATTGCGACGCAGTGGTCTCGTTACTGCGCATGCACCCTTACAGTAATGAAATGAGTTTCCCGGAAGGCTGCGGCGCGGACTGGGTCAAATACACTGAAAGCATGGGGCTGGCGCTGCGTCAGCATCAAAAGCTGGGCGACATCATCAGCCTGGAAGGCTCCAGCGCTATTTTGCTGACCTACTATCGCAACAATATTCTGCACTTCCTGGCGCTGCCCGCACTGGTCGCCAGTTTATTCCAGAACAACAGCACCATGGACCGCACCAAGCTGGTGTGGCTGGTCAGTTCGATCTACCCCTACATCAAGTCAGAACTGTTCCTGCGCTGGCACAAGGACGATGTGGACCCGGAAATCGAGCGCTGGATCGAGACATTGTGCGAAAGCAACCTGCTGCTGAAGGACAAAGACAACCTGTACCGTCCGATGGCCGGCTCCCGGGAATTCGTTCTGCTCAACGCGCTGGCGAAAACCATCATCCCGACTCTGGAGCGTTACTACATCTCCATCGCTATTCTGCGTCGTCACGGCAAAGGCGCGATCACCGCCAATGCGCTGGAGGAACAGAGCACATCCATGGCGGAGCGCATGTCCATCCTGTATGGCCTCAACGCGCCGGAGTTCTTCGATAAAGCCTTGTTCCGCAACTTCATCAACAACCTGAAAAGTAATGAGATCATTCAGGTAGATGAAGAAGGACATATCGTTTACGACGAAGATCTCGACAATATCGCGGAAGACGCGCGTTTGGTGCTGAATGCAGAGCTGCGTCAGAGCATCCTGCAAGTCGCTATCGAAACACAGACCACGCAGCCCCCCGCCGCCTGACGGCATCCCGCCATCCCGGGGCGCGCCCGAGTGCGTCCTGGGATTGTTCTTCTATCTCGTCGCTCCTCTGCCTCGCCCTCATTAAGCCCCTCACAAGTAGACGCGCTTAATTGCAATCCTTCCGCATCCCATTCTGTTCCCAAAAACTAGCAATCGTTCACTGTTCAGCGTTTCTATCGGCGTATAATTTTTGGTTTATAACAAAAAGAAACGGCGCCGAACGGCGCAGGGAGAGTCAACGTGAGCATAAGCGCCTCTTCAGCGGTTTTTGTACCGAATCATTTACGGGTATTGGTGGTTGACGATCACCAGCTCGTTATCGACGGCCTGCGTGTCGCCCTCACCGCCCAACAGGTTCCCATTGATCTGGTGAACGCCTTCAACTGTCAGGCGGCGCAGACCTTGCTGGATACCGATCAAAGTTTTGACCTGATACTACTGGATCTTTCTTTGCCCGACGGCCGCGGATTCAAGTTTCTCCGCTACCTGACGTGCAAGCGCATTTATATCCCCGTGGCCATTCTGTCCGCCTCCGAAGATATCGAAGATGTGGAGTTGTCTCTGCGCAGCGGAGCCATCGGGTTTATCAGTAAATCCTCCAGCGCCATGGAGATCAATCTGGCGATTCGCCAGATTCTCAATGGCAAACAGTACGTCCCCGACTTCTACACCCATCGCAATCAGGCGCCGGTTCAGGACAGCCAGCTACGGCTGGACTCCATCACTCCCCGACAAATGGAAGTGCTGCAACTGCTGGCCAAAGGGTTGCCGAACAAGAGAATCTGCTCGGAGCTGAGTCTGACGGAAGACACGGTGAAGTCACACTTGAAGGCGTTGTTCATGCACCTGAATGTGCACAACCGAACGGAGTGCGTCAGCGTGGCCACGCGACTGCATCTGGTGGACGCCTGACCAGGTTTATTCAGCGGCGCTTTCAACTACTGCGCGAGCGGACTCTCTGCTCAGGATCAGATATAAGCGCGCCGGGGTGACCGGTTTGGCGACGAAAATAATGCTGGGATAACGTCCGGCCTCCACCTGCAGCATTTCCACATCGGCGGAAATTATCACCGCGGGAATGTCGCGTCCGCTTTGGCGGCGCAACGACAGCACCACGTCCAGCCCGGAAATGGCGCCGCCCAGGCGATAATCCGACAAAATCATATCCGGCGTCTCGTCATGCAGTCTGCCCATCGCTGTTTTGGCGTCAGCGAACGCCGCCACCTGCACGCCCCAGGCGTCCAATAGCTGCCGCATGGCTTCCCGACTGGGTTGATCGTCTTCCACCAGCCACACAGACATGCCGCTCAGGGTACGGGTTTCCGGATAGGCTTCCGGTTGCGGCGCCACCAGGTTGGCGCGCCCGCACGCAATCGTGAAACTGAAATCCGCGCCAGAGCCTGGAGAAGACTTCACCGACAACGCGCCGCCCAGCAATCCCGCCAGCTGCCGCACTATGGCTAACCCCAGACCAATGCCCGTACGGGGTCTGCCTTCCTCATCGCCGCCCTGTTGAAACTCTTTAAATATGCGCTTGATGTCTCTGGAGGGAATGCCGACGCCATCGTCAACCACATGGATTTCAAGCACATTATTGAGCCGGCGGCAGTTCACCCGGATCGCTTTCGCGTCGGCGTGCTGCAGCGCATTCGTGATCAGGTTGCGCAGCATGCGCTCCAGCAAAATAGGATCGGAATAAGCGACCAGCTCCTCGTCACATTCCGTTTCAATACGTTCCGGACGGGTTGAAGGGATGTCTATGGCGTCAAACTCCATCGCCACCCGACGCACCAGCTCATGCAGATAGAAGTGACGGGGGTTGGGTTTAACCACGCCCATGCTGAGCTGAGACATGTCCAGCAGCGACTTGAACAGATCGCTCAACTGACTGAGAGAGCGGCGCAACTTGCCGACAATAACCCCCTCTTCCGAATTACGATCCATCTTTGCGGACAGACTTTCCGCCAACATGCTCATGGCGTTCAGGGGCTGACGTAAGTCGTGGCTGGCCGCAGCCAGAAAACGGGTCTTGGATCGATTGGCGCGCTCCGCCCCACGCTGGGCGATTTTGACCAATTGCAGATTCAGAAACAGCGTCCGTTGCGCGTGCTCCTGAATATACGAACCCACGGCCCCGATCAAGTTGGCGCCGAACAGAAAAAAGGCGTTGAACCCCAGCGTCGTAGCGTCCATGCCGACATCCAGCTCCACCAACAGATAGGCGCCGTAGATCAAAGTGGAAATCGCTGTGGCGACGTAGAAAGGAATCGCCATGAGAAAGTAGCCGTAGATCAGCACCAGGAACAGGCCGTCGTAGGGCACCATGACATTCTGCGAATGCGCAATCCAGATAATCGCCACCACACTCAGACCGCCCAGCGCATAGGTGCCGTTATAAAGCGGCATAAACCAGCGCCGGGGCCAGGAATGCATGCCCGCGTATAACGCCAGGGCGATAATCGGACACACCAGAAACAGGCGAATAGGAATGGTCCAGCTGGCGATCTGCTGAGGGAACAGATAATAGTCCAGCAAAGAATAGATGATGATGAACGCCAGCGCCGTCGCATGCACCAACGGCAAACGCGCCTGCACTCGCTGATTGTGGAACGCGCGATAAGCCTCCTCCACAGGAGGGGCGAACTTAAGCCACTTAAAACCGCGTTGTAATTCTTGTTGTATCAGTTTTTCGTCCATGGGCTTTAGATATATACATCAGCCTCCTAACAAGCAAGCTTTGCTTTCACGCTATCTAATCCATGTCACGTATTTGTTGCGGGCCTTGTCCCGCCTGCGCGTCATACAGCGCTGGCGGCGCATTAGGGGTGATTCCAGACAGCAATCCGGGGCGATTGAATTCAAGCTCCATAGAACGATGCATCCATAACCAAATAGCCATCGCCAGCATAATAAAACAAAGCGCCAACGTGGCCCGATATAGAGTCTTGCGCAACATGCTTTTCTACTATGTCTTACATGACGGAAGTGTTTGAGGAAATTGTCGCCGCCGCAGCGGCTACCGCGGTCCGTTAACGCTTCAGCGTCGCCGCGTTCTATCTGCGTTTTCCGCAAAGCGCAAACTAAAACCGCAACGGACTTCGGGAATTATGCAAGGAAGGGAGTGTCTTGAAATCACCTGTTTGGGTGAATAATACTTGGCGGAAAGCCCCTGGAACGAGGCCCTCCGCCATGGGGCTCAGGCGGAATATCGCCTAGCGCCGGGTTTGACCGGGCTACTGCGACCCCGCACGAATCAATCCGCCCAGTCCATGCTGATCCAGCACTTCGTTCAGCATGGCGCGAATCTCTTTCTCATTGCGCATACGCGAGGCTTTTTTCCAGAGTTTCTCCGCCGTCTGATGCGAGACAGAGCGAATGACCCACTTGGTTTTCGGCAGGTTGTAAGCAGACAGGCTGAGCATCTCCACTCCCATACCCAGCAGCAGCAATACCGCCGCAGGGTCTGACGCCATTTCGCCGCACACGCTGACGGGAACGCCATGCTTCTTCGCCACTTTCACCACACGGCCAATGGAACGCAACACCGCCGGGTTCAACCAGTCGTAGAGGTCAGACACTTTGGCGTTGTTACGGTCCACCGCCAACATGTACTGAGTGAAGTCATTACTGCCGATGGAGAAGAAATCCACCATCTGCGTCAGGTCCTCCAACAGCACCATGGCCGAGGGCACTTCAATCATCGCGCCGACTTGCGGCTCATCGACATCTACGCCAGCTTCCCTGAGCTGACCGATCGCCTCTCGCAGCAGGCTTCTGAAGCTTTCGATTTCATCCAGACGGCTGACCATCGGCAACAGGATTTTCAGGTTGCCGAGGTAACGCCCGGCTTTCAACATGGCGCGAATCTGGCTGATGAAGATACCGGTGTTATCCAGCGTAAAGCGTATCCCCCGCCATCCCAGAAACGGGTTCTCTTCCGTAAAGCTGAAATAAGGCAGATTTTTATCGCCGCCGATATCCAGAGTGCGCATGTACACAGGTCTCGGCGCATAGGCTTCCAGAACTTTGCGGTAGATCTGCACCTGTTCTTCTTCCGAGGGGAAGGACTCGTGCACCATAAATGGTATTTCCGAGCGATACAGGCCCACGCCTTCCGCGCCGCGTAACAGTCCTGGCGAAATATCCGCCAGCAGCCCCGTATTGGCGAACAGTTTGACGCGGAAGCCATCGGGGGTTTGCGCCGGCAGATCGCGCAGCTCGTCCAGCCCTTTGATCAGCTTCTTCTCTTGCTTGGCCAGACGTTTGAATTCTTTGCGCAGGGCGTCCACCGGGTTGAACACCACCACGGCCCGATAGCCGTCCACCACTGCTTCCGCGTTTTCGATCAGTGCGGGTTTGATGTCGCCGATTCCCATGACGGCGGGAATCCCCAGCGCATTCGCCAGTATGGCGATGTGCGACAAGGAGGAGCCGCTGGTGCACACCAGCCCCGCCAGATATTCCGGCGGAAACTGGGCGACATCAGTAATGCTGAGGTTGTTTCCGACGATAATAGTGGGTTCGCTGACAGCAATGACGTCAGGGCTGTCGACGCCACGCAGATTGGCGTAAATGCGATTGCCGATATGACGGATATCGTCCGCCTTGGCGCGCAAATAGGCGTCATCCATTTTCTCGAATACACGGGCGTGCGCTTCGACGGTCTTACGCAAAGCGGAAGAGGCGCATAACCCCGAGTGGATGTGATTGACAGTTTCGGTAGTCAGTTCCTGATCTTCCAGGATCATGCGATACACGCCAAACAGCGCCAGCACATCTTTTGGCAGCGTGCCCGCCATACGCTCGCCGCTGGCGTTCAGTTCCTCTTTCGCCAGCTCCAAAGCCTTGCTGAAACGGGCGATTTCCAGCTCCGCGTCTTTGCCTTCCCGATCCGGCGCTGACGCCAGGTCATGGCCTTTGCCGATCCAGTGCACGCGTCCAATCGCCATTCCCGCGGCGCCTTTGACGCCACGGAATTTCAGATTCGCCTTGAACTTATCACGGCATACTTCGCGGTCAAACACGCCGTCCTGCTGCACCCATTGGCTCAATGGGCCGGCCAATTGGGCGGCGATCGTCACGACGAACGCTTCCTGCTCATCGCTGAAGTACGCGGCTTCTTTCTTTTGCACCGCGATCACGCCGATATTCTTGCGGAAGTTGATAATCGGCGCGCCCAGAAAAGCTGAGAAGCGTTCTTCGCGGGTTTCCGGGAAATATTTGAAGTTAGGGTGCTTTTCCGCGCTGTCCACGTTCATCAGTGACTGATGCTGCGCGATATAACCGACCAGCCCCTGCCCGACAGGCAGACGCACGCGTCCCACGGATTCAGGGTCCAACCCCCGAGTCGCCATCAACACCAATTCCTGGGAGGTTTCATCCAACAAATAAATACTGCATACATCCGCCCGCATGGCGGACTGCACACGGTCGACAATCAGTTCAGACAGGTCTTTGGCGGCGTGTAAATCAGCAGCCTCCTGAAATATTTCCCTAAGAATTTTTAATGGCTCAAGCATGGCAATACTCTGGAGAATCAAGCTACGGCAAACTTAACTAGCTCACCAGTGGTAAACAGGCAGGGATAACTATAAGCGCCAGCCCGTCATATTACCAAGAGGGAATTTCCACTGTTTTCGCATATTTGACATAAATCGGCTTATATCCTGCATGTTGTTTGTTACGATCACGTCATCTCCATCCAGACTTACGCAATCATCACAGAATTACAGTCTACACTTGCCATAGGCTCCGCCATTACGCCGAGGCTGCTATGTGTGGAAGATTCAACGTCACTGACTCCCCTGTCGTGATCGCCCTGATGGACTCGCTCGGATTCGACACCACCGGATTGAAGTCGCATTTTTACCAGGATGATTTGTTCAATATCGCCCCCACGGAAGAAGTGATGGTGGCGGTGCAGGAAGAGCTGAAGAATTTTTTCAGGGGCATGCGCTAGTGGCTGACGCCAAGCTGGGCGCCGGAGCCAACCGCCAAGTACAACATGTTCAACGCCAAAGCGGAGACCATTGAAACCAGCAAGGCCTTCAAAACTTCATTCCAGCGCCGCCGCGCCATTATTCCCGCCAGCGGCTTTATCGAGTGGAAGCTGGAAAACGGCGTCAAACAGCCTTATTACATCAAGCCAGAGTCTGGGCGCTGCTTTTTTGGCGGCATTTGGGATATCTGGAGCAAAGGCGACGCTTATCTCGAATCCTGCGCCATCATCACCACCGAGGCCTCCCCCTCTTTACAGGCATTACACCACCGCATGCCCGTGCTACTAACGCCAGATCAATTTAACGCCTGGCTGAATGCCAACACGCCATTAGTTGATATCCGCCCGATGCTGGCGCCGCGGGAACTGACTAACTGGGTGTATTATCCGTTGAGTACGGCGGTCAATAACGCTAGAAACAAGTCACGCCAGGCAGTGGAACCCACTGACTCCCCCAAGCCGCTAGCAGATAAATAACCAGACCTTTCCCTCTCTACCTCACGTCTGCTGATAGTTTGTCGCCGAGATACGGCATCCTGGGCACAGAAAGGCGTAGTAGGTTCCCTCTCCAAACTCAGTCACCTCCGCCATGTTCAACTGACCAATGAACGTCATGACTTCGTGACATTCGGGACATTCGGGACAGTCAGGATACGCCGCGCGTTGTTCCCAGGTGGGCATACCGCCGATCTGCGAGAATGTTGTGGGGACGAAGGGAACGGCGGCGAAGCGGGCTTTCCTCGGCTGGTAGGACAGCTTCCAATTGAGCGTGGCGAGCGGTTCCACTATCTCAGAGTAGTCAGGAGAATAGATTGACTTTTTGCTGTGCGACGACCAAACAGGCTCTCCCTCCTGGTCATGATGCATGTAGATCGCCTCAGCAAAACAGGCGCAAAGCAGGCAGGTCGACAGAACCAGACGGTTACTCCGCCAGGGGAAAAGCGCCAACCTCGGGTCTTTAAGATTGAGATCAAATAAACGCGTGAGTTCGCCTTCGCACCAAGGGCAGATTGACGCATCAATACCGCCTACGCGAATGGCTTCGCTCGTTTCAGTATCGCTGGGCGCTAGCGCGTAGCAGGCATCCAAGTAGAGTTTTCGCGGCTGATGATGACAATCCAACGTCCAGCCCGCTTCAGCCATATAATTAATCACCGGTACATTCAGACGCGACGCCCAATCCGGCGGCTGTTGCGTCCATTGCGCAATATAGGTCGCAATCCTTCTGTCCTCACTCCACGCAAGGGCTTCAAGAATACGGCCGTCCAGATCAGGGTCTGCTCCCAAGCGTTCTACCAAAAGGTTGACCACCTCTTCGCTCGCGCCGCGAAATAGTATGGCTGGCTCATAACACTCGCTAGACAGGAGACATTTCTGCACAGCCGCCAGGTCCGCATCCGTGAACGCCGCCAGCGTCATGGCGATTTCTATTGCGCTATCGTCTTCATCGGTCTCAAGCTGCTCGGCGGCATATTCCGCCAAGCGTTGCGCTTCATCTCCCGTCAACGCCTGATAAACCTTATCGATAGCCCCTGGAAACGGGGTGAAAGTAATTAAGGGGTCCCCAGGCGCAGGGAGGTGATACGCCTTTATGATATCAACCCTGTCAGTCAGGCCTGCGTAAGGGTCAATAACTTTGCTGTGTTTGCGTATGTACTCTCTCTTCGCTTCCCGCTCCTGCTCTAAGGCGCAGGGCATGCACAAACCACCTGTGCGCTCAGCGGCGCCGGGCAGGATCATATAGTCGCACGACAGGTTTTGACATTTCACACGCTCAGTCATGACTGGAACTCTCATTGCGGTTGATAAAGAAAAAGGGATTGCGGCTCGCTTTTGTTCTTCACGGCGGAAAATTGTAATCTGGCCGCCAGCTCCTGACACAATGCTGTCAGTAGCAGACAGGTAGTATTGTCGTGTCGAGATTAAAGCTGTGACGAAACTATAGCCGTTGCGAAACATACGATAAAACCAAGTAAAAAGTCAGAGGGATACTACATGAGCGAAAGCAAGACTATCGCCGGGCCATTAACCGGCCAATGCCTGTGTGGCGCAGTGAAAGTGGCCGCGAAAAACGTCAATCCTGAATACCATGCCTGCCACTGCGGCATGTGCCGGCGCTGGAATGGCGGTCCGTCCATGGCGATCTCCGCGCAGGAAGCCGTATTTGAAGGCGAAGACAGCATCACTGCTTACGATTCATCGGAATGGGCGCAGCGGGCGTTCTGCAAACATTGCGGAACCAACCTGTACTACCACCTGAAGCCAACAGGCGAAAAATATCTCTGGAGCGGTCTGTTCGATGATCAGTCGCAGTTCAAAATGGCGGGCGAGATTTATATTGACCACAAACCCGCGGGCTATGCCTTCGTCGGGGATCATCCAAGAATGACGGAAGACGAGTTCTTGAAGTCCATTGGCATGAAATAGCCGCCTTTCGCGCACGATGGCCGCCTGTTTTCATCGTGCGCTCAATGCCTCCTCAACGCCGATTCCATGGGCGTCATCAAAAACTTGCCTAACCCTTCCCCGCCACGCTATGGTGGAGCGGCGAACGCTTTGCAAAGAGCTAAAGGACTGAACTCACATCACGAGCATAAAGCGTATGACTGCCCCGATCAGAGAAGAAACCAACGCCCTCGCCCTCGCAGACAAGGCGACTTTTCCCTTTCCGACGCCGGAAGGCCTCGTCTACGAAGCGCATTTCACCCGGGACCAGGAATATCTGGCCTTCTTCAGCGAAGACTGCCCCTACGAAGAAACGCTGCATATACAACACCTAGATGATAGCGGTCAGGTGAAAGAAGAGGTCACGCTCTCCGCCGAATACACTGGGGGCGTATTTCAATTTATTGACGCACGCGCCAATCACATCGATTTCATCTTCTGGCCGGGCCTCAAGATCCGGGCGGAATGGTTGCTGGAACCGCGTTTTATGTGGAAAGCCGAGGCGGTTCCTGGAGTTCAGCGCTCCGATAAGTTTTTCCGACGCACGCAGATAATCATTACTAAAAGCGACTAAAAGGAACCTAGTATGCCGGACAATCAATCCAACAATAACAGCGCGCATGAAGCCATCAGGCAGTTTGAAATCCAGGCGGTCAATTTCGGGCAACGCTTTATTCAAGACAGCAACGTCCGCCGGATGTACATGGAGAAAACCAAAGCCTACGCGGAATCGTTGAAAGACCTCGTCAACAGTCGTCAGATGAGCCCCAGTGAAGCGGCGCAAGCCGCCAATCAGATGCGTAATGAAATCATGGAGTGGGCCAGAACCAAGTCCAGCGATATCGGACGCGCCAAAGCCCGCGCCCTCAAAGCGAAAGGCCTGGATTTAGATGTGTTGTGCGACAAGTACGCCAAGCGTCTGTTCAGCAAATCCTTCTCGCAACTGAGCAAAGCGGACCAGGACCACGTCTTTCTACAGATTGTGGAAAGTTCCGGCAGAGCGAACCCCAAGGTTTCGGCGAAAGCCATTCGCCTGGGTAAAGCCGGTCGCGCCCTCTGGTTGTTAAGCGCCGGCATCGCCATCTACAACATCGCCTCCGCCGAGGACAAAGCCCGGGCGACAGGCAGAGAAGCGGCCAATCTGGGCGGCGGATTCGCCGGCGGCGCAGCGGGAGGCGCGGTAGCGGGATTATGGGCCGGCCCGGTGGGCGTCGCCATTGGCGCAGTGGTGGGCGGCGTTCTGGGTTCCATTGTTGCAGACGAAGCCTACATTGAAGTCGCCGCTTCCAACGATCCGTTCGTGAAAACCTTTCTGGACAAACACACGCAGATGTTCAACACCGACGAGGAAGCCATCGCCCGCGATCTGGTGGAAAAGTGCAGCTACGAAATGGACAAAGTCTACAGCGTCTTCAAAGAACTGGACTGGGCGTATAACTCGGATGCGGACGACGTGGCGTTGCTTTACGTCAACCGAGTGCGCCGGTCGACGCCCATCATCAAAAGCAGCCTGAAAGCGCATACGCCACTGCGCAACTTGCTAACGGCGATATTGGAAGACGGCTGGACCACCTCCAACGAGCGAGACGCCATCCGTTACGTGCAACAACTATAGCCGCCCACCTTTTCCCTTCAAGCAGGCCGACCGCCTCTTTGCGGTCGGCCGCATAACTAAACGATAAGCTCCTTTCTAAACCCTCAGCCTAAACCAAAGCTTAGTCGTTGCGCATACAAAACAGTCTATCACTTCCCTTATAATCGAACTCTGATCTCATCGCTGTAATCACGTTTGCAACCCCACCCAGGACTGGCGACTCACCTAAAACAGGAAGGAGTGATTATGTCGAAGCCCTCGCCCACGGAACCACATTCGTTTCTCTCTGGATCAAAAACCATCAAATTGTTCGCCACCGTCGTCTCTATCCTCGCCGGCGTTGTGACGATCATCTACAGCATCAGCCGCGACCCGACCGCCAGTCAGCACAACAGCGGCGACAATAACGTCATGGTCGGCGGCAATGTAGGAGGAGATATCAGCATCCGCCAGGAGGACTCGCCTTCCTATCGTGTCGACATCATCGGCGAAAAAATGATCAAGCCCGGCGAAAAAGTCTTGGTGAAACTGGACGCAGAGCGCCGACAGCATCTGAGCGGCATGACCTGCCACTGGCAGGTGCTCGGCAAAGAAGGCGCTGTGTTGAAGCAGGCGCCGGATAACTGCCAGATGGAGCTGACCCTTGTATCAATCAGTGAAGCGACCGACTTCAGTCGGGTCAGCATTGTGGTGGAAGCCACCAGTTCCAGCGGTAAACGCTACAGCGCCGTTAACGAACTAATGATCAGGCCAGACCCGAATTCCAGCCAGTACATTGAGCAGCAGCAGGCGTCGCTGCGAGAAAATATGAGCAAAATGTTCGACGACGCCGGCGATACAGTGAACAGTGCGCAGACTGACGCCATGAAGTTTAAGGACAGGCTGCAACAGTTTCAGACCGACGTGCGCCGCAATGGGCTTGCCAGCAAACTGGAGCACAGGCCGGATAGAGTATTCGAATGTTCCCCTGGCGGCTGCAAGGTGGATGCGCGAGAACTCTGCGACGCCCAGGCGGCCGGGCTGGCTTTTGGGCCCACGCCAGGGGAGCGCTTATTTCAAACGTCGCTTGACTGTCGTGATGTGGAAGCGGGCGGCGCCAGCGAGCTTTGCCTCACACCGCCTTTTGATATAATCGGACTGCAACCCGGCGCTGAACTGTATGGCGATATCCTCTTTGCAGACGCTGCGCCTATTCCCTTCAATATCAAAGTCAGCTACAACGCAGACAGTTACGATCATCAAGACCCCAGCTGGACGCCGCTGCGCGCCCGAGGCGCAGACGCCGCCAAAGCGCCATTCGCCGCGCTTAAATTCGAAGCATATAGAAGATCGTTTCAGCTATTCCTGGGAGCGTCCGCCGCCCAGTGTTATGGCGCCCTGCCCAGTCTGGAGATCGCCTACGATTCCGATGGAAAAGGCTTTATCAATACCTCTCAGGGAGGACAGGCGCAAAATGTCTTTCCCATCGTTCCACCCCAGGGCGATGCGATTAAAGTGCGGGTCAGCCATAACGGCGAATCCAGGGAGTTCAGCTACACCTTTGATCTGGAGCAGATCATACGTCAAACCGCCGCCAACCTGGGGCGCCCGCAATTGAATTGCCAACGCAACGCCGACGTCATCGGCTGCGCCCTGCCAGACCATGACCCACTGGTGATTTGGGCGAACGTGCAAACAATTCGCTATAGCGCCAGCAGCGACCAGCTCGAAAACAGCCTGCCCGTGAGCATTAACGGGAGACAGATCTTTGAGAAAAACCCGCGAAATATTCTCAGCGCATACCGATTTACCGTACCGGGCGACTGGAGCGACATATTTTACCAACTGGAGTTCAAAGACGGCCGTTTAGGCAATGTGGAGCAGATTCCGCTGTAAGTTGCAGCACCAGGACTAAAAGTAGCGACTTAATTTAAGAGAAAACGGCTGATCATCAAGATCAGCCGTTTTTGTTACTGCAATACAACCAACATTACGAGAATATCTTCTGCCGCGTTTCGTGCTTGGATTGCGCGATAGCGGACAGCTTGGATCTCACGTCGTCCATGATTTCTTTCATGGTCTGAATGAAATCCTTGGCTTCGTCGATATTCGCCGAATGCTTCTCGGATTCAGCTTCGTATTGCTTCTGCTCTTCCTGATCCTGCTTGGACTGGTAGGTCAACGGAGCAGAAATGACTGTACCGAATCCACCTGCGAACTGAGAGGCTGTTTGCCCCAGGCTGGTCAGGTTCTGCGTCTCCTGGATCTTCAACTGAAACTGCCCTGAATCAAGTTCCTTATTTTTCGTCAACGCCTTAATCTCACTCGTCGACTTCATCGATTGCAGTGAGAACTTAAAAGAAGCGGCGCCGCCTGCGATCTGAAAGGCGCCCTGCACCAGCGACGCCGCCATCTCTTTACTCGCGGAGTCACGCAGTTCCTCGGCCGCGTTTTTGAGCGACTGCCACTTCTGCTGATACTCACCGTGACGAATGTCACGGGCGCCTTTTTTCTGTGTCTGCGCCAGTTCATGAATCAAGCTCATGATGGCGAAGATATCCACTTCCAGGGTCGCTTTAGCATCCAACAACTTCCCGTCAAACTGCTTGCTTGGGGTTCCTGCTTTGCTGTCAGGGCTATCCAATTGCGGTTGGTAGGTCTTGAAACTGAAACGCATCAACGGCACGTCATGCTTACCGTCGCTGAGCACCAGAGAAGCTTCCTGCTTGGGGCCCTTGACCGGTGCGGAGCCCTCCATCTCAATAGTAAAAGTGAATGTATTCGCTTCGTTTACGGAATTAACACTCATAAAAAAGTCTCCTATACCATATTCCTGCTGATCTGCATGCGAGTACTGTGGTCGTTCCCCATGATCTGCAGGATGCGACTGACGCCCTCATTCAGTTTGGCGATGACTTCTTTCAAGCGATCCTGCTCCGCCTCCATGGCGGCCTGCAGCTTGGCTAACTCCTTCTTCATGTCCATTTGATTGGCCCGGGCATCGGTCGCCTGCTTCTTGTATACACCAGTGGTTATCTGAGACGCTCCGCCGCCAACAGAGGCTACTCCACCAGTGAACGCAGCGATATTTCCCACTTTCGCCGCAGCCAACTGAATCTTTTGCACCTGCGACGTCGAAGAGGCCAACTTGGAGATTATGCTTGACCCTGCTTTGGAGGCGGACGCCATACTGGCGCCAACGCAGACAGCGACCATTACAGCCGCGGTGACGACGCCAGCAACAATGTTGGCGACACTCTCGTCCATGCCCATGGCCTGCAACCCCTTGGCTATACCCTTGGTCATCGCGCCCATCAGACTGTGACCGGTGGCCGCACCCACCATTGAATCCGCCGCCAGCGCCAACATGACTGCGCCTGCAACCACCCCCACAGCGGTAACAGCCATTACAACTGCAGCGATACTAGCTATCCATCCGAAAATCTTGCCGAACAAACCGCCTTTTTTGGCTTTCTCGCCGGCTTCGATGGACTTCTGAATTTGCTCCTTCATATCCGCATGCTTTTGATCTTGCTTGGTCCGGTTCAGCTCAATATCCTGTTGGGAGGCCGCGATCTGCTCGTTACTGGATTTGGACTTGATCGTTAATAACAAAGCCACCAGTTCATCGGAAGAGAGGAGTGTCGGCGGCGCCAGGTCTGCCGCAAAGGACTTGCCTAATGCATTTGGCGCGGGACCGGTCTTGGATTCCAGAACATTCAGTGAAACCGGAAGCGGACCGAGCTTTTTCTGCCCTGAGAGTTGAACATCCTGATTATCTGGGTTTCCAACCGGATAATTGAACTGTTGATTGTCACCCACCTTTACCATTGGCCAGGCCCTCCCTTTTCTGTTGCAGTACCGAGCGTAAAAGCTCAGCCTTGGCGCGCACCTGGGAGTATTGCTCCTTATCGCCCGCCCAATGCAACGCTGCTTCAATACCGCTTTCCGCCTTCTCCAGATCGTTCAAAGCCAGATAACAAAACGCCGCATGCATAGGGGGATGAGGATTCTCTACATCCAGAATGGCCATGTATGAATACGCCTGCACCGCCTCCTCATACTTCTGCTGTTGTTGCAGACAGGCGCCCAACCCCATCCAGAACCGCTTGTCTAAATGCCCATACAGGCACAGGAAACGGAACAGCTTTTCCGACTCCCCGTTGCGATTCTGTCGATACAAGTTGTACGCCACCGTGTAGACCGCCTCCAACTCATTGTCAGTGATCCCCTTGATCTCGCCCAAGGTTGCGCGACCATGCACCACCGACTCCAAGAGCGCCTCAAAGCGGGCGTCGGCGTCCGGTTGTATTGCTTGTGCTGATTCAGCCACGAAATATCTCCTTTACTGATTAAGTTCTGTGAGTTCAGTACACACTCAGGCCATCAGTTGATCTTATTGATGGTCGCCATGATGGTGTCGTGCTCTTTCTTCTGGATGTTGGTCATCAACTGATAAGCCTGTTGCTGCTTATTGATCAGGCCCTGCAGGCGAATCATTTCCATCTGAGAGTCGTTGTTGAACCCATCCCGCTTTTGTTTCAGGTCTTCCGCAAAAGAGTTGAGCTGCGCTTTGGTAACCTCTTTACCGGGTACATCAACTCCCTTCGCTTTAAGTTCCGTCACCATCTCGTCCGACAAGGTGACCTTGCTGTCGTCTTTCTCTAGCTTCGCTGCTTCAGTATTCACCTTGGAAATGGTGCTTCCATAATCCTTAATCTTGCTATTAATACTCTGCATCCGCTCGCTTTGGGATTTAACCTGTTCATCAAGCAAAGCAACACGCTCTTCCGACAACAGCATGATTCGAGTAAACGGGTCCATGTTGGCGTCGTCGAATTTAGACGCATTCTTAGGATCGCCAGTAGGCGTAGTGGTCTCGTATGGATTGTAGGGTTGGTTGCCGGTTACAGGAGGTGTACTCATCTCAATTTCCTCGTATTAAATAGGTAAGACCGAAAAAGCTAAGAGCTAAATCGCCAGATAATTACGGTTGGAGTTTTTGCGTTTGATAGGAGTGGTTGTACGGCTACCGGTCTTCATGATATCGGTGATTTCATCCCGCCATTCCTGCAGTTGCTCCATTCCCTGCTGCTTGAACCCTTCGGAAGCCAATGGGTGATTCAATATCTTCTGAGCGCTGCCTCGGGGAATTCCCAGGGATTGAAACAACTTATCTCCCTGCTCACGCATATTTTCCGCTTTACGGATCAACGCTTCGGACTCCGCCAGCGTTTTCTCCACCTCTACATCCATAAATGTCTGGCTCATAGCTTTAACCTCACTTTGATTTAGTCATGAATAACCCTCTCGCCACACCGCTTGGGGATCACCGTCGCGACTAAGGGAGAGGATCATTAGTTGAGTAACGGAAAGACGCAAAAAGTCGCTGTTTTTGGGAATATTAGCGTCTAAATTGGGATTTGCGACGCTGCTTGGGCCAGGTAGGTAGAGGTCAAAGCGGAATGATAAAGAAAGAAAAAGAGCGATGGAGACTATCCACCGCTCTCGGTATTTAGCTAGTTGAGGATTACAGGCAAATACGGCTGATCGGCTGCACCGTGATGTCCTGGGTGAGTTCTTGATAGGACAGCACGCACAGCTCGAAGAAATCGCGTTCGATCATCTTTCTGACATAACGGCGGATATCCATGGATACCAGCAACACCGGCTTATGCGGTAATGCGTCCAGGTCCCCTACTTCCCGATGCAGCTCATTGATGAAATTCTGCGTGGTGTCCGGGTCGAGGGCCAGATAAGCGCCGGAAGAGGTCTGCCTGATGCCGCCGCGAATAGACTCTTCCAGATCCTGATCCAGCATATAGGCAGGCAAGACATTCTGGCCATTGCAGAATTTATAGCTGATATAACGGCTCAGACTCTTGCGTACGTATTCCGTCAGCAGCACCGTGTCTTTTTCCTTTTGGCCCCACTCCACCAGCGCTTCCATAATGGCGCGCAAGTTTCGGATGGAGATATCTTCGGACACCAGCCGCTGCAGGATCTCCGCAATGCGCTGAATCGGCACGACACGCTGCACTTCTTTCACCAGATCGCCATATTGCCCTTCCATCTGATCCAACAGATAACGGCACTCCTGCAAACCGATAAACTCGCTGGCGTAACGCTTCAGAATAAAAGACAGGTGGTAAATCAACAGTCGCGGCGCATCCAGGTATTCAATGCCGGCGTTTTCCATGGCGGGCGCATGAGTCTTCTCCACCCAATAAGGGTTGGCGGACATCGCCAGCTCGCCCTGTTGATGAGGGATGCCAAGGATGTCCAACTGCTCCTGGTCTTGCAGCACCACGACTTTATCCGCTGGTAATCGCCCCTGCGCCACAGGCACTTCGTGCATCAGAATGGTGTAATCGCCATCTTTCATGCTTTCGTTGAAGCGCAGGTGAATGCCGGGAAACGGGACGCCAAGATCCAGATACAGGGCGCGCCTCACTCGGTATAGCTCAGCGTTCAGCTCAGAGGGTTTCAGCATTTGCTGGCAGGACGCCGCGACGTCCAGCAACAGGGGCACCGTCGGAGAAAAGTCATCCTTCTCTGGCGTCTTGCTCTGAGTTCGGGTCTGCCCCGCCGCGGCCATGGCGGGGATATCGTCATCGTCTGTCTCGGAGCGTTTGGATTTGCGGCTCATGATGAACCCCACAGAACTGATCAGCCCCGCCAGCACCAGGAACGTCATGGTGGGGAAGCCGGGGATCATGGCGAAGCCCAGCAGCAAGGCGCCGCCGATAAATAACGCCTTCGGTTGCGCGCCGATCTGTCCGCCGATATCGCGCCCCAGGTTTTCCGACTCATCCGTAGAGACGCGGGTGACGATAAAGCCGGCGGTGATCGAGATAAACAAAGCGGGAATCTGCGCCACCAGACCGTCGCCGATGGTCAACACCGAATAGATGGCGGCGGCGTCGCCGGCGCTCAGGCCGTTTTGCGTCACCCCAACCAGGATACCGCCGAGAATGTTAACCGCGGTGATGATCAAGCCCGCAATCGCGTCGCCTTTAACGAATTTCATGGCGCCGTCCATGGAACCGTATAGCTGGCTCTCCTTCTCCACTTTAGCGCGTCTGATGCGCGCCTCGTCCATATCGATAACTCCGGCGCGCATGTCGCCGTCGATACTCATTTGTTTACCAGGCATGGAGTCCAGAGAGAAACGCGCGCTGACTTCCGCCACCCGCTCGGAGCCCTTGGTGATAACCAGGAACTGCACGATGGTCAAAATAAGGAAGATAACGCCGCCCACCACCAGATTGCCGCCGACGACAAAGTTACCGAAGGTGTAAACGATCTGCCCCGCATCCGCCTGCAGCAGAATCAAGCGTGTGGTGGTGATAGACAGCGCCAGCCGGAACATGGTCGTGATCAGCAACATGGAAGGAAACACGGAGAAATCCAGCGGCGATTTGATATACAGCGCCAGCATCAGAAGTATCACCGATACCCCCATGTTGAGGGCGATCATCACATCCACCAGCATGGTAGGCATGGGCAGGATCATCATAAAGATGATGCCCACCAGGAAAATCGCCAGCACCACGTCGTTGCGCTGGCTGAGCGCGCTCAGAACAGAAGCTCCTCTACTCATACGAAAGAGTTCCTTGTTAGTTGATGATATTTCTTCAGGCTTTTACGCGCTTCCTCCGGACGCTCCAGCGCCCATAGCGCGTGACTGCGTATCAATAGAAACGGCGCGGTCTCCTGTTTCACGCCCAGCTCCCGCAGGCTACGGTCGCTCAGAGTCAACGCATCTTTATAACGCGCCGCCTTAAGGCAGGCGAAAGCAAGTCCGCGCGTCACATAGGCGTCCTCAGGACAAAGTTTGGCGGTAGCCTGCAACAGGGTCAGCGCCTTTTTGTGATGATTCTGCTGGAGATACACGAACGCCAGCGCCAACAGCCATTCACGGTTGGCAGGACTGAGGGAGAGTGGCTCGCTCATCCGTCTAGGCCTCGATTAATGCATTGCGATACTGGTTGAGGTAACGGATATCGTCCTGATTATCCCGCAAGATCTTCTCCGCCTTGCTGAACAACTCACGATCCTCCGGGGACTGCTGCGCCAGCTTTTGGAACAGCCCGCGCACTTCCCCGTACTGACGTTCAAAGTCCACTGGCGACAACAGGCTTTCCGAGCTGACCCGGGGGCGGATGAATGAATCCAATAAAGAGGATTCCTCCCCTTTGCTGTACAACTGGCGCAGATGCGACACCACCTGACCGCCGGCGGGGGTGAATTTCTTATGCGACGGCAGCTGACGTTCGTCCGCTGCGTTGTAAAGAGAAAGCCCTTCAATATTGGAGCGCAAAGAGATGTTGGTCATGCGACAGCCTCCTCGTCCGTCCCGTTTTTAAACCAGTGGTCGAGCCCGGTCAGTCTGAGCGCCTCCAGCAGATTTTCCTGCGCGTCGATCACCCGCCATTGAGGCGGCCCGTAGGGCGCCAGGTGGGCGATGTTCAGCAGCAGCGTCAGCACCCGGGTGGAAGGATGCGGCGTCTCATCACAGCGGATAAGCACCCGCTCTTCGCCCTGCTCCGCCAACTCGCGGCAGCGCATCAGAAACGCTTTCTCCGCTTCTGGGCGCAGGGGCCAGGGCATACTCAGAATGACATCCATCAGAGATTACCCAGTTTGCCGGTCAGTTCCTGATAGCGATAACGCAGTCGGCGGATAGCGCCGTCCAGGAAGTCAATGGACGCCTCGGAGACACTAATGCAAATCGTCATCACCAGACGTCTTTCCCCCATCAGACCAGGCTGGATCTGATAATCCGTGGACGTTTGGTAGTGGGTCAGTTGCAACAGCTTTTCGGCGACTTCCTCCACTTCAAACTCCGGTAATTCATAACTGAGCGACACCGCCAGGCAATCGTCGCGCTGGTCCAGGGTGATGCGCTCGCCGGTTTCGTAGCTCAGTGCGGTGACGCCTTCTCCCACGCCATTGACGCCCATGCTGCGACCATAGGCGTTCAACATGTTGTGAATCGCATTCATTATGTCGACTTACTCCTGTTCTGAATTGATCGTCGCCCCGCTCTCATTCTTCCTGCTCCTTGATAAACAGCTGCTCAAGGGCTTCTCTAGAAACGCCCAGCAGGCGTTCCCGGTCGGAGGGGTCGTTGTAGGTTTTTTCGGGAATTTCGCGAAACACTGTGTCCACTTCCCGTAACAGGTAGATCTGGTTTTCAATGCCCTGCACATTCATTTCCATCGGAATGGAAGCAATCTGGGACGGCTGCACCCAGTCCATGTCCTTGATGTCCAGCACTTTGCCCATCAGGTCCTGGCCGTCTTTGCAGTCACGCTGCTCGTAGATATCGCGCATGGTTCCCATGATGTCGCAGCATTG
Organism: Hahella sp. HN01; assembly: GCF_018986435.1. Classification (GTDB taxonomy): domain Bacteria; phylum Pseudomonadota; class Gammaproteobacteria; order Pseudomonadales; family Oleiphilaceae; genus Hahella. The sequence goes on from NZ_JAHMIN010000001.1 coordinate 90,200, forward strand.
CTCATGCACGCCGCCCAGCAGCTTGAGCGCATACATGTCGTCCATGATGGCCTTGAGGCGCGACGGTTCAATGGACGGCCCCTGCGCGTTGTAATCGGCGCCCAGGGCTTTCATCAGGAACTTGCGCACGGTTTCAAAAGGACGCCCTTTATGGCGCTCGACAATGGTTCGATAGGTCTGAGTAATGCCGCCGTAGTTCAGCACTGCATCGCGATAGGCGTCCCGCAACATCTGGACGTCCGTCTTCAAACGATCGGCGAACTCAGAAGCGGTCAGCGATACGTTCAGTCCCGCCCGCACCGATTCGCCTTTGGTGTTCATCAGTTCCGTGGCGGCGTTTTGAATCAGCTTCAACTGCTCCGTTTTATCCGCTCCGCCGGCCTTGGCCTCTTTCTCCAGCACCTGCAAGGCCACGAATTGCAATGTCGGATCTTTGGAGAATTCCTCCAACCGTCGCATCAATTGCTGAGGGGTGGAAGGAAAGTTACTGGCCATGCGCTCAATGAGCACTTTCATTTTGACGTTCTTCAGCAAGTCGGGAACCTGATCCATCATCTCCCGAATTTTCTCGATCAGGATCTGCTGAGTGTTCTCTTTCTTGCCGGTGGACATTTCCCGCCGCGCCAACGTTTTCTCCGCTCGCTCCTTGAACAGAAGGGACACTTCCTCTTTGGCGTCTTCCAGTAAAGAGGACGCGCTCTGTTTCACCTGCACATTTTCCCCGTGCAGCTTGCCCTGTCGGGTAACCGCTTCATTCGTGGACATCGACCCGCTCTGCAGAACAGGCGCGCTGGTCCGGTTGACGATTTGCTCACTCAAGTTTGCGATCTCCGGCAATTGAACATGCAACTTTCTCCTTGTTGGTAACACCCATAAGAAGAAAGTTTTTCTGCGAAAGTTAATTTCCGCTTACAGGAGTCAAACGTGAGCCAGTTGAGCCATGTGTTATCAGACCTGCGCTCGGCCATCGCCGAGGTGCAACCGGTCGGCCTGCGCGGCCGGGTGACCAACGTGGTCGGCACCATCATTCGGGCGATCGTTCCCGGCGCGCAAATTGGCGAGCTTTGCTATCTGGAGTCCGAAGGTGCCCCGAGATTGCTCGCCGAAGTGGTGGGGTTTCAGGAAAAAGAAGCTCTGCTGACGCCTATGGGGGACATGCTGGGCATATCCACCGCTACAGAGGTGATCACCACAGGACAATCCCATCACATCGCCGTCGGCACTCATCTGCTGGGACGCGTGCTGGACGGCATGGGCAATCCGATGGACGGTAAAAACGCGGATTTTCCGTCAGACCTGCAGCATTATCCGGTCTACGCCGATGCGCCGTCTCCCATGATGCGCCGCATGATCAGCGAACCGCTCAGTCTCGGCGTGCGCGCCCTGGACGGCTTGCTCACCTGCGGCGAAGGCCAGCGGATGGGCGTATTCGCCGCCGCCGGCGGTGGTAAGAGTACGTTGCTGTCCATGCTGGTCATGGGGGCGGATGTGGACGTCATCGTTATCGCCCTGATCGGGGAACGGGGCCGCGAGGTGCGGGAGTTCATCGAGCATAACCTGGGTCCGGAGGGCCTGGCCCGTTCAGTGTTGGTGATCTCCACATCGGACCGCCCGTCCATGGAGCGCGCCAAAGCCGCGTATGTGGCCACTACCATCGCCGAATATTTCCGCGACCAGGGCCAGAGAGTGTTGTTGCTGATGGATTCAGTCACGCGTTTCGCCCGGGCGCAACGGGAAATCGGTCTCGCGGCGGGCGAACCGCCCACCCGACGCGGCTTCCCGCCTTCCGTCTTCGCCACCCTGCCCAAGCTGTTGGAACGGGTGGGCTTCAACGATAAAGGCTCCATTACCGCGCTCTACACCGTGCTGGTGGAAGGGGATGACATGTCCGAACCCATCGCCGACGAGGTGCGCTCCATTCTCGACGGCCACATTGTGCTCTCACGCAAACTGGCCGCCGCCAACCACTATCCCGCTATCGACGTGCTCGCCAGCACCAGCCGGGTAATGACCGCCATCACCAGCCCGGAGCACCGTCAGGCGGCGGGCAAGATGCGCGAGCTGATGGCCAAGTACGTGGATGTGGAGCTGCTGGTGAAGATCGGTGAATACCAGCGCGGCAGCGATCCGCTGGCGGACGAGGCCATCGCCAAGATCGATCGTATCCGCGGCTTTCTGAAACAGCCGACGGATGAGAAGTGCGACTTCCAAACCACGCTGAGCGCTCTGGCGCAGACGGTGTAAACCATGCTGTCCGCGCTGGCCGACATTAAAAAGCTGCGCGAGCGCAACGCACAGGCGGAGGCGCTTAAAAAGCGCCAATTTCTGGCGCAGAAGCAGGCGCAGGTTGAGGAAGCCAAACGCGACCTGCAACAGTTTGAGATATGGCGAGTACAGGAAGAGCACCGTCTCTACGACGGCATCATGGGGTCGGAGGTTGGCCTCAAGGAAATCGACAAAGTCAAACATCAGATCGGCATGCTGCGCCTGAAGGAAGTCTCACTGGCGGAGCAGGCAGAGAACGCAAAACAAGAACAAAAACAAGCAGAAGCGGCGTTGCGTCAGGCGGAACAAGCCCTGGCGGAAGCCGGCAAAGCCGTAGAAAAGTGTCAGATGCTTATTGAGCAGGTGACTGCCGAAGCCAACGCGGAGGCCCAGCGACTCGAAGATCTCGAGCTTGAGGAAGCCAGCGAAACCAATTTTTCACGCCCCCAAAACTAAACACAGAAATCCAGAATCATTATGAGAATATCCAATCGTACATCAGGTTCCTCGGACAGGGAAAAAGAGTCGGAAGCGGTCTCGGAAAGCTCCCTGCAACAGTTCAGCAAATTAATGGAGACCAAGTCCGTCAACCCGGATAAGTTCCGGCAAACGGAAGAGCAGTCACAGGAAAAACCGGTGCCGGATAAAGTTCGCAACGCCATGATTGAAATGGTGAAAAATGCGTTCAAAGCGACGGAAAACCTGGCGCAGCCCTCCAAGCCCGGCCAGATGGACCCCAAGACCTCCATCCCGTCTTTGACGCAGACTTTCGCCCAAAAATCTCCGACAGGAGAGAAAGGCGGACTTCTGGATAAACCAGAGCTGGCGCAGCCCAAGCAATCACTGCCGCAAGAGCAAACGCCGCGGGAACTCAGCCTTTTCGCCTCCCGAGACAACAACGGCGCTGAACTCAGCCAGCTCGACACGTTACAGAGCAAGCTGCCGCTGCCCGGAGACAAGCCGGAGCTTTCTCCACCCAAAAACGATGAACAGTTCGGTCAGCTCAAGACGGAAACCACCGTCCCGGAGTACGCCAAGTCGAATCCTGGCGCACAACCCTCCTCCGTTCTAAATAACCCGGATAAAACCACATCGGAAACCTCAGGGGACCCGAAAAATCCATTGCAAGAAGCTAAGCCCGACTCATCCGGTCGCAAGTCTGTTCGGCTGGAAGGAGACCAAACTCAGGCCAAACTTGAGACCATCAGAGACCCCAAAGTCGTCTCAGATAAGCTGCGGCCGAAGGCGGAAAAACAACCCAAACAAGAAGAGCCGAATAAATTCGAGTCCGGACAATCAAAGCTGGACGCCAAGACAGAAACAACTCCAGCAACCCAGGAGTCATTGCAAACCAGACTAGACAACAAAACAGATCCTAAACCCAAGCCTGACATGACGAACAAGTCAGAGCCAGCTCAAACCAAATCTGAGAACACCCCGCCTGAAGCGGACACCCATACTAAAACAGAACCCGCTCAAACTAATCGCGAGCACGCGCAATCCAAACCGGAAAGCAAGCAGGAGTCTCGGCCCAAGCCAGATGTGACTGACAAGCAGGAGATCGCTCAGTCGAAATCTGAGAACACGCCACCGAAGTCCGACGCGAGCACAAAATCCGGGGCGGCTCAGCCTAATCACGACGGCGTGCAAACCAACAAGCCGGAAACCCCTCAGACGAAATCGGAAAACACGCCACCCAAGGCCGACGCGAGCACAAAATCCGGGGCGGCTCAGCCTAATCACGACGGCATGCAAACCAACAAGCCAGAGAACAAAGCCGATACTCATCCTAAATCTGAGGTGACGAACAAGTCAGAGCCAGCTCAAATTAAGCCTGAAAACACCCCGCCTAAAGCGGACACCCATACTAAAACAGAACCCGCTCAAACTAACCGCGAGCACGCGCAATCCAAACCGGAAAGCAAGCAGGAGTCTCGGCCCAAGCCAGATGGGGCAGACAAGCCAGAGACCGCTCAGACGAAGTCTGAAAACACACCAGCCAAGCCCGACGCGAGCACAAAATCCGGACCGGCTCAGCCTAATAACGACGGCGTGCCAACCAACAAGCCAGAGAACAAAGCCGATACTCACCCTAAATCAGAGGTGACAAACAAGTCAGAACCGGCTCAAACCAAGCTTGATAACACCCCACCTAAAGCGGACACCCATACTAAAACAGAACCTGCTCAAACTAACCGCGAGCCCGCGCACCCAAAAGCGGAAAACAAGTCTGAGTCTCAGCCCAAGCCAGATGTGGCTATCAAGCCAGAGACCGCTCAGACGAAATCTGAAAGCATGCTCCCCAAGACCGACGCGAGTACAAAATCCGGACCGGCTCAGCCTAATCACGACGCGGTGCAAGCCAACAAGCCAGAGAGCAAAACTGATACTCATCCTAAATCTGAGGAGACGAACAAGTCAGAGCCAGTTCAAACCAAACCTGAGAACACCCCGCCTAAAGCGGCCCCTCATGCTAAAACAGAGCCCCCGCAACCAAATCCGGAAAACAAGACTGATGCGCCAGCAAAAAGCGATACTCAATCGAAATCCGAGCCTCGAAAGGTTGATCATACCCGTCCACCACAGACGCCCGCACACGCCGATATAGATGGGCAAAGCAAACATCAATCGCAAGAAAAGGCAGGGCTGCATCAAGACAGAAGCGCTTCACGCCAGCATGTAACTGGTCCCTCTGAGCATCACGTTTCTATGTTGAAGAACGGAGACAAGCCAGGTCAGGTGCCTGAGCCAATCGGCAAGCCCGGCGCTCAGCAGAGCTATCAGAATTCAGCAGAGCGACCATCGTCGGTGATAAAAGCAGGTGGCCCTGACGCAGAGGCGGTTACGCCACACAAAGCGCCCGTCGCCGGGCCACATCAGGTTAGTCAGGATGCAGATAAGGCCGGGCTTTCCTCGGAGCGCGCCATCAAGTCTCAGCAGGCGCCCCACTCCAAGACCGCCCCCATTGACGCCAATGTGCTTCAAGCTAATAGCAAAGCGTCACCTAAAAGATCGGAAGGCGGCGTTCACAGCAAAGTGGAAACAGGCAAACCTGAGCTGCACGCCGGCGAGTTTCAGCGTCTAGGCAGCCCTCTCGCCAACAAAGTGACGAGCAAGGGCTCCGCCTCTTCCGATCATCAGGAGCGCCGCGAGAAGCCCTCCGCGCCGCAGAAAAACAAAGATAAAACGGAGCAACCACAGGAGCGTCGCGAAGGTCAGGTGGAAAACTTCCAGGTGCAGCCAGCGCAGCAGAAGCAATCCCGCGACCCCGTCGCCAACACCAGCGCAACGGAGACCAGCAAGGTCTCCACGCAGGAGAAAGTGGCGGAAATGCAGAAGATCGTCGATCAGATCGTGAGTCGCGTTCTGGTCAGCAAACCAGGCTCTGGGCAGCCGGAAGAGCTGCGTTTGATGCTGAGTTCCGGACCGCTGAAAGGCACGGAAATCGCCATTATGCGCAAACATGGCGACATTCAGCTGAGCTTTAATACTCCCAATCCTGAAACTCAGGCCTTCCTGGTGTCACTAAAGGGAGAGATGAGCACATCCCTGAGGAGCAAGCTGCCGAATGAACGTTTCGAGGTCAGGATTCAAGAAAGCAAAAAAGCCAGCCCATACGGTAAAGCGCCAGTGCGCCGCGCCAAAGGCCAGCAGCAATGATTAAGCCGCTGAAGCTACCCCGGCTGGGGCGAACGCAGGTGAATCTGGATAACCTGATCTGCGCCCGCCGCCGCCCGTTTGCGGCGCAATTGCCTGAGCATACCGCCCAGTTCAATCTGCGCCGACTGGAGATGCTGGAGACTTACGCCAGCATCGCCTTTTACGCCGAGGGGCGTCGCGGTCATCTGCATTTGGACATCCGCGCCATCAGCGCGCTGCTGGGTGAGCATCAGGACGCCGCCATCTATCCGGAGGCCCTTCTATCAGCCTTACTGGCGGCGCAACTGAATGGCCCTCTGCAGGCGCTTTCCTCTGTCTTACAGACTGAGCTGGAACTGGACGAGATCAGCCAGGACAGCACCATGGTTCTGGCCGGCGTCCGCATCGGCATGCAAATAAGCGCCGCCGGCAATACCGGACTGGGGCTGCTGACGCCGCCACCGCATCTTGCCGAGCGCATCGCCGCATTGCTCGCCACCCTGCCCGCTGAACCAGCGCCAGCGCCGATCACGCCAATGGCGTCGGCGCAATTGCTGCTGGCGGAACGCCGGATGTCTCTCAATGACTTCAAAGGCCTGGAGCCCGGAGACGTGCTGATGCTGCCGCCAGGCGCGTCCGCAGATCTGGTGACGCTGCGCCTGCCTGGATACGGCGCCTGCCGCGCCCGCTTAGATGATCACAAATTAGTACTGGTGACGCCCATGACTTCAGAAACACAACACATTTCCGAACCTCTCGACGCCCCATCCGACCTGGGCAACCTGGAATTGAAGCTGGAGTTTCATCTCGGCTCTCTCAATCTGACTCTGGCCGAGCTATCGCAAATGACCGAAGGCGTCGCCTTTGATCTCGGCCTGAGCCTGGAAGCGCCGGTGGCGATGAAAGTGAACGGACAAACCGTAGCCCGCTGCGAGCTGGTGGAAATCGATGGGCGTCTGGGGGCGCGCGTAGTACGGTTGACCGGCGGCGACAGCGAGGTCGGCGGGCATGACTGATATACAGGCGATTCCTCTTATCGGGACACTGGTCCTGCTGTCGCTGATCCCGTTCATCGCCATCATGACCACCTCCTTTATCAAGCTCGCCGTGGTGTTCAGTCTGCTGCGCAACGCTCTCGGCATACAGCAGATTCCACCAAACATGGCGTTGTACGGGCTGGCCATTGTGTTGTCGATCTACATCATGGCGCCGGTGGGCTATCAGATTGCGGACACCGTGAAAGAAAAAGGCTTTGACCTGAGCCATGCGGAGTCGCTCAAGGAGCTGGCCAACAGCGCCATCGAGCCCATGTCCGACTTTCTGACCAAACACTCTTCGGAAAAGGAGCGCGGCTTCTTCATGGAAAGTGCGGCGACCCTGTGGCCCAAAGAGTACGCAGCGCGCCTGGACACCAACAGCATGCTGGTGCTGGTGCCTTCATTCACCATCAGCGAGTTGAAATCCGCCTTTGAAATCGGCTTTCTGCTGTATCTGCCCTTTATCGCCATCGACTTGATCGTCTCCAACATCCTGCTGGCCATGGGGATGATGATGGTGTCGCCGATGACGATCTCGCTGCCCTTTAAATTACTCCTGTTCGTGCTTCTGGACGGCTGGACCCGATTAACCCATGGCCTGGTGTTGAGTTACCAATGAGCGAAGCGGAAGTCATTCATTACGCCAGTCAGCTGCTGATGTTGGTGCTGGTGCTGTCGATGCCCACCGTCATCGTCGCGGCGGTGGTGGGCACGCTGGTGAGTCTGGTGCAGTCGCTGACCCAGATTCAGGATCAGACCCTGTCCTTCGCCATCAAGCTGATCGCAGTATCCATTACCATCATGCTCACCGCGCGCTGGCTGGGCATTGAAATCTACCACTTTTCCATGAACATCCTTGACCACATTGAGTTGATCGGCCCCTCATGATGACCCATTTGATGAGCGACACGCTGACGCTGTTCATGTTCACCGTGCCGCGTCTGCTGGCGGCCATGTCAGTCATGCCGTTCCTGAGCAAAAGCTTCTTCGGCGGCACATTGATCCGCAATGGCGTGGTGCTCAGCCTGTCCCTGTTTCTGTTCCCCGTGGTGGACGAAGGCTACAAGCCGGAAACCATGGCGCCGCTGATGTATGCGCTTATTATTTTCAAGGAAATGATCATTGGATTCTGCCTTGGCTGGCTGGCGGCGCTGCCCTTCTGGGCGCTGGAGGCGGTGGGGTTCTTTATCGACAACCAGCGCGGCTCCACCATGGCCAGCGCCATGAACCCGCTGACCGGCTCTCAAGCCTCCCCTGTCGGCATTCTGTTCGTACAAACCTTCACCACCCTGTTTTTCCTGGGAGGCAACTTCCTGACGCTGATGGGCGCTATTTACGCCAGCTATCACGCCTGGCCGATCTTCTCATTTTTCCCAAGGATCGAGCTGTCGGCAGCGGGCTTTTTCTTCGCCCAGCTGGATTACTTCATGAGTATCGTCGTGTTGTTCGCCGCCCCGCTGATCGCCTGCATGTTTCTGGCGGAGTTCGGCCTCGGTCTGGTCAGCCGCTTCGCCCCCCAGCTAAACGTTTTCTTCCTGTCCATGCCGGTAAAAAGCCTGGTGTGCATGGTGATGCTCACTTTCTATGTGGGCGTGTTGATGCGTATTTTCGACGAGCGCTATCTACGCACCTTTGATCTGTTCAAGCAGCTCAACGTGCTATGGGGGTCATGACGCATGAGCGATGAAAAGACCGAAAAGCCCACCCCCAAAAAGCTCCGCGACGCCCGAAAAAAAGGCCAGGTCGCCCATAGTAAAGACGTGGTGTCCACCGCCACTATCTGCGCGATGTTTCTGTTGTTGCTGGCCACCTCCGACACCTATCTCTCGCACTTGAGCATTCTGATCGAACTGCCCGCGCAATACATGGACAGGCCATTTCTGGAGGCGCTGCCCATGGTGGTCGACAATGTGCTGCATGAGCTGATTTATCTGACGCTGATGCCCATCGGTGTGGTCATGGTCTCCGCAATTCTGGCCAACTTTCTGCAAGTAGGCGCGTTGTTCGCCGTAGAGTCACTGAAGCCTGACCTCAAGAAGCTCAATCCGGTTGAAGGCTTCAAGAAAATCTTCTCCGTCAAAAACCTGATCGAGTTCATCAAATCGCTGATCAAAGTGGGTGTGTTGTCCTATCTGGTCTATATGCTGATCAAGGAAAACCTCAATGACTCCGCCCGGCTGCACTACTGTGAAGTCGAGTGCATCCCAAACTTTGTCGGGACGTTGCTGAAGCAGCTCATTCTGTATTCCGCCATTACTTTCATCGCTCTCGCAGCGGCGGATTTCTTTATTCAGAAACAACAGTTTATCAAACAGCAGAAAATGAGTAAGGACGAGGTCAAGCGGGAGTACAAACAGATGGAGGGCAGCCCGGAAATCAAGGGCAAGCGCAAACAGATTCACCGGGAAATGATGAACACCTCCGTCCCGGCTCAGGTGAAGAAGTGCTCCGCCATCGTCACCAACCCCACCCACCTGGCGGTCGGCATTTATTATGAAAAAGGCGTGGAGGACGTGCCCAAAGTCATCGTGAAAGGCGCGGATCAAATGGCAAAAGTCATCCGCAAGATCGCAGAAGAAGAAGGCATTCCCATGATGGAAAACGTGCCGCTCGCCCGTGGTCTGTGGAAACGGGCTCAGGTCAACGACTACGTGCCTCCTGATCTGTTCGAAGCCGTTGCGGCGGTGCTGCAGTGGGTGGACAGCCTCGATCAGCAAAAACAGCGACGCTGATTTCCACAATAGCTAAGAAACCTCTGAAAAACGTTGCCGAGGCCGCCAGGGCAAGGAAAAAGCCGGCGAAAAAACGCCGCAGGCAGTTTTTCAGAGGTCCCCTAAAACCGCTGAATGCACATTTTAGCGCCCTATCCATTGGGCGCTTTGCAGGATTCCTTCTAAACTTAATTTACCAACCTCACTGATGTAGCTGCGTCATGCCCAAGTCCACCGTCCTGGCTATTGGTCTGCTGCTGTTACAAGGATTGTGGACGCCAACCGCACTGGCGGAGCCGCCGCCAATCCGGATCTGTTATGAATCAGATCCCATGCCCCCCTATTCTCTTTCCGATGCTGACGCTTTACGCGACCGGGCAGGCGTTCTACCTGAGCTGATTCATAACGCCGCCGAACGAGTCGGCTTGCTGTATAAGTTTTATCGACGCCCCTGGAAGCGTTGCATTCGCGACCTGGAAGAAAACCGCCTGGATGCGCTCTTCGCCGCAATCTGGCTAAAAGAAAGGGAAGCCTGGGGCGTCTATCCGTACATCAATGGCGAGCTGGACGCCAGCCGACGCCTGTGGAGCTCCATCTATCCCATCTTTGTTCCCAATAACAGCAAGCTCCAATACACCGATGGGATCTTCCAGGGCATTAAATTCGGCGTCTCTGCGCCGGTAGGCTACGTCGCCTACCAAAAACTGGAGGTAATGGGAATTCTGGCGCCCAGCAATCCGACGCCGGAAACCGGCTTTGAACTGCTCATCCGCAACCGGCTCGACGGCTATGTCATCGACCAGGCCATCGGCCGCACGCTGGCGAGAAACATGGGACTCAGCGACGCCATCACCACGCTGCCGGAGCCCTTCCTGGTCTCCGATTGGTATTTGGTCATCTCGCACAAATTTTACGATGAACGCAGCCAGGATTCTGAAACACTCTGGAACGCCCTGGCGCAAACACGCGAGGAAATGGGCGAGTATTTGCTGGAAAAATATATGAAAGAAGAATGAGCGACGCTTGGCTGTCTGGGCGGTAGAATGAGCGCCCAAGACCAACAAGAACGCTCCTTTTACTCGTGAATGCACTGCTCGCTTATTCGCCGCACTACGATTTCCACCTCCCGGGCATAGCGGCGCTGCATCCATTTGACGTCAAAAAATACAGTCGGGCCTGGGGCGTCCTGCTGCAACGCTTCGGGGACAAGCTCGCCAAATACCAGCTCCAGATCGACACGCCGGTTTCACTGGAAACGCTGGGGCTTGCGCATTCTCACGAATATCTGGCGTCCCTGAATCACTCAGCCGCCATCAGCCGAGTGGTGGAAAGTTCACTGGTGAAATGGCTGCCCGCCTCGCTATTACACAAGGGCCTGCTCATTCCCGCCAAATACGCCGTGGCGGGAACCCTCGCCGCCGCTCGCACAGCCATTGATGACCAGGCCATTGTTTTCAACTTGGGAGGCGGTTTCCACCATGCCTTCAGAGATCGTGCCGAGGGCTTTTGTTTCTTCTCGGATGCGGCGCTGGCGATCCAGTTGTTGCGAGCGGAAAAGCGCCTGGGGAACGCCGATGAGGTGCTAATGATCGATCTGGACGCGCACCGGGGTAACGGATTCGAAAGCTACATCGCCTCCGACGCAATGGTCCACAACTTTGATATGTATAACTTTCAGACGTATCCGGGGCTACATCCGGGCGATGCAGATGAGTTTCCGTTTATGCTTCCCTTGCGAGCCGGCACGGAAGCCGAGGGCTACCTGGATATCCTAAGAGAAGAACTCCCCCGCCTCTTTGCCCATGTCAAACAGCCCAAGCTGGCCTTTTACAATGCAGGAACGGATATATTCAAAGGCGACAAACTCGGTGGCCTGAGCGTTGATTATAACGGGGTGAAAGCGCGGGACCATTTCGTTCTGGACATACTGGCCACACACAAGATTCCAACGGTCATTATGACCAGCGGCGGCTATTCCAAAGATTCTTACCGGCTGATCGCAGATCTGGCTCAGCACTTATTGGAAACGCCTTAATGGCTCGTGTGAGAAGCGAACGTCATCGTCCGCCGCTCAGGTAGAGAACGAGCCGCTATTACAACGGCTCGGCTTCACCTACAACACCTACAACTCGATAGTCATGAACAGACTATTGGGGTCTTCGATGTAGTCCGCAAATGGGCCGCACAAAGTAAAGCCATAGTTTGCGTAGAGCTGGTGGGCGGGTTGAAAGGCCGCCATCGAGCCGGTTTCCAGGCTTAGGCGACGGTAATTACGTTGACGCGCCGCCTCTAGAATATGGCGCAATAAATGGGAAGCGACGCCTTTGCGAAGGTGCGCAGTCGCCGTGCGCATGGACTTCAACTCACCGTGCCCAGCGTCCAGTTCTTTGAGTGCGCCGCACCCCATCAACTCAGCGCCGTCCCAGACAGTCCAGAAGGTGACCTCAGGCTTTTTGAGACCCGACAGATCCAACGCATGTATGCTCTCCGGCGGCGAATTCTCCGCCATTCCTCGAAGATGTTCCTGTAACAACTCAGCCACTTCAGGGCCGCTTAGATCATCAATCCTGATTTCCATAACAAACCATTGCATTAAGTGGAAAACAACGCAGGCGCAATCGCCGGCAGGTTATACAACCCTGTACGCTCGGAACATGTGCGGATATTTATGATTATTGCAGCAGGATTCTAATGCAGCGTCGCGAGTTTGGCGACGCTGTCAGGGAGAGAAATATGTAGATTTACGCCGAGGAGGCTTACAAAGTCTGACTTTCCAATATCCGACTGTTCATCGCCTGGGTCAGCGCTTCCATTTGGTCGTCTACATTGGCGCGGATAACGCCGAAGTTGCTTTCGATCTGGCAATCGCCGTCGCCCAGATTGGGGTCGGCGATGACTTCAAATTTTTCCAGGCCTGGATAGAATTCCAGCGCCTCCTTGATCTTGGCGCGCACCGGCGCCGCCACGTCGGTGGCGATCTTGACCGTCACCTGTGCGCCTTCGCCAATGTGATAGAGCGCTTTACGCACGACCTGATAGGCGAGCTCTTCCTTATCGAATTCATTGAGGATCTTGCGCACGGATTCAATCACCAGATTGGTCAGCGTCTGCTCGATTTCCTGATAGGAGTGAATGATTTGCGCGGCGTTAGCGAGCATCAGCTCCACTTGTTTATGACGCGCTTCGCGCAGGCCTTCCTCGAAGCCTCGCTTTTTCTCTTCCTCATAGGCTTCCCGCGCCTGCTGCATAATCATGTCAGCCGAATGCCGCGCCTCAAGTATGGTCTGCTCAGTATCTCTTAGCTGGCGATAATCCTCTGACTTGAGTACGCCTGCGGGGCCAAAGTCAGCCTGGGAGTCGTTCAATCGAATAACAGAAAGCATGATGGGTCAATCTCCCGGTAGAGTTTAAGCATGAGGCGTTGCGCTTCCTGGATCTGCTCAGGCGCAGCCTGACGCATGAATGCCGCGTCGCACATGCCGCTAACTGCATGAGGTAATTTCAACGCCAAGCGTTTGACGACGGATTGGGGAACGCCGTTCAGCGCGCAGGCCAGCATATTCATGCCTGCGGAGCGCAGCCCCTGTGACATCGCTTCCTGATCCATCCAGTCCGCAATCCCGAGATCTATACAAAAGGTCGGCGCATTTCTGGCCAGAAACGGCGCTTTCGACACCGCGAAGCGATGCAGTTCCGTCGGCGCCGCCACCGCTTCCGCGCGTTTCGGGATGCGTGCCGAGTAGGCTAAGGCGCCCCCCAGCATGATCATGCGTTGCAATGCCTCACCCGCCAGCAAAGGCAGTCTCTGATAAGAGGCGGCGAAGTCGCAATCCATGGTTTTAGCCAGCCCGCAACGCTGCAGAATATAGTCGGACATAATCTTGCGGCTGTCCGGCCGCCGCCACAGTCGCTCAATCGCTTCCCAATGCGGGTCGTCGCTCAGCCAACTGGAATCCAGATAGTCCGCCGGATAGCGATAAAAATCGTGGACCTGTCGCAACATCAGGTTACGGTAGCGGGCCGAGGTGGGAATAAGGTCGATCATGCCAGTTTCTGGATGGCCGGAGTCTGGATTTTACGTGGAATCCAACCCGCTCTCACCGCGTAGTACAAGGCGCCGACAAGCAGCAGCACCAGCAGCGCGCCGATACCCGCCCACAGATACATCATGCCGCCATTGGAGACTTCCTCAGGAGACGTAATCCGCTTCAGGCTCGATGGAAACAAAGCGACGGAGACTTGGTCGTAATCCAGGCCGAGAATACTGTTGGAGACCAGCGCTTTAATCTTCGGCGTCAGGGTTTCGATCGGCGCATCCTCGACGTATTTGATAAATACCGAGGCGGTGCTGGGCTTGGGATTCTTGTCGAATTTATCCCCTTCCTGCATCACCACATGCACCCTCGCCACCAACACGCCGTCGATGTTCGACAATGTGTGCGACAACTCCTGGGAAATGGCGTAGATGAAGCGCGCTTTCTCTTCAGTGGGCGAAGAAATCAGGCCGTCTTTAGCAAAAATATCCCCCATGGTGGCGAAATGCTGCTTTGGATAGCCCTGTCTCTGCAACACGCTGATGGCGCGAGCCACCTGCTGCTCGGGCAGCTTCAGACGCACGTTCTGGTCTTTACCGGCGCCGAGCACTTCCATCTCCACGTTAAAGCCCGTGGAACGGAGAATCGCATACATCTCATTGCCTTCCTGCTGGCTCAAACCGCTGTACAGCTCGGTTTTACAACCGCCCAGCAGCAGTAACAGCAAACACAGTCCGGACCGCCAAATCTGTCGCTTTTTCATAGCATACCCTTCAGTCTATTGCGCTCTTAACAGGCTTTCCGCATTTTTGTTGACCTTACTGGTCACCGCCAACGCCATCTGCTGTTGAATGGAAATCTGACTGACTTCAAAGAACAGCTTGTTGGCTTCCGCCGGCGAGCTGACAGGCTGATTCATACGTTGCTCCAACGCATGAATACGCTCCTGATAGCCTTTCCCCATGGCCTGCAGCTTGTTCAGAATGGTGTCGCCCAAGCTGATGAACGGTTTTTCCGCGTTCTGCGTCGCATAGGTTTGATGCACCACCTGCACATTGCTTGCCGCATGCGGGCGCCCCGCTTCCATCACCTCAGTAAAGCGGGCGATTTCATGAGCGTTGGCGCCGGAGCTGACCGGCTGCGCATAGTCTTTCTGAAGCGCCTGATCCGGCGCGACGGCGGCTATTGCTGCGTCCATTGCTTACCCCTCAGCCGCCAGCAGAATTTCTTCCGCCAGGGAGCCTTTGAAGTCAGGATTGGAGGTCAGGCGAGGTATCAGCTCTTCCGCATCCCGCTCGCGTCCAGACCGTTTCATAGCAAATACCAGCAACGCCAGCGCGTCCATGTTTTCATAGTCCAGCGCGGCCAGATTATCGGACAGCAGCTTGACGCCGCTTTCAAAATCGCCGCCGGCGATCTTGGTCGCAGCCATACCCAGCCCTGCGGCAGTATGGCTGGTTACATCGTCAGCGATCGCCGCCACACCGCCGAAAATGACTTCAGCGTCCTGTAACCTGCCCTGCTCACAAGCCAGCACGCCGATTTCCGACACTCGCTTGATGAGATTTTCAGGATATAACATAAGCAAATCCTCTCAGTGTTCCTGATATTCCCGCCGCCGCTCTCACATGAAAGCCTGCGGCGGGGATAACCGGGCCCAAAATATAGGGCCCAAGCAATCGAGTGGCCGTTAAGCCGCTTGACCGATTTTCTTGATGGAGTCCATGATCAATTTGTGAATCATGGTCATGATCTCCCGTTCAAGTGCAAGCTTCTGCGCCTGTGCAAACGCATCTTTCAGCATGTCGTTCATAGCTTTGGGAGAATCCGGCATCTCAGGGATGTCATTCATAGAGCGATTAGCAATATCAAGACCGGTGTCCGCCATAGTGTATTCCTCACTAAAAAGTCATTTAATATAAGTTGGTTTTTCATAACGCCCGTCTTCTGCCGAGCGAACCTTCAACCAGTGACCTCCTGGGCCACCTATCGCTGAAGCTTGGTCCAGGTCTGCTCCAGCACGACGATGGCGCGGTCAATACTTTCTTTAAAAGCATTGTGACGCTTGAAATCGTCCTGGTTCAGACCGGAGTTCAGTTTGCGCCGCACGCTGGCGGACGCGTTGGTTAATTCATTCATCACGTTTCTCAGCATGACTCCGCCGGAGTCCTTACTGATATTTTCCGCATTAATTTCGGTGTCTACGGGTTGATTTCTTAACATTGGATTTAACATGCCTAGTCCACTCCTAATCGATATTGGATCAGTTTGTCTCCTCTGCGGAGCTGCAACATATGGGGGGTGATTTCCTCCACCCGATAGCCGTAATTAAGCTGGCTGCCGACGAAGTATTTCTCCCCGTTGCTGAGTACGAAGAACGGGGTTTTGCCCATGTAAATGCCTTTCACCACCAGATTGGGCAACGGCGCCAGCGCCATCTTGGTGTCCGCAGTGACCATATCTTCGAACCCGATCACGCCAGGCACATCCACCTGCAAACGTCCGCGGTTCTTTTTCCACGCCACGTCATCGTCCACGTTGCCTTTCAGCACCAGAAAGCCGGGGCGGTCCCCCTTGAACACAGACACGTTGGAGTATCCAAGGGCGGTCAGCGCAATTTCGGCGCCTTTAATCAGCTCATCGGTCACTTTCACCTTGAGCGTGGCCTGCAGATTTTTAGACTCCAGCCAGCGCGCCAGGCGATTTAACTCTCCGGCGTCGTTCACGTAGCCTTCCACCAACCAGCTCATCCCATCCGCAAGCGCGAGCACTTTCACATTGGGCAATCCCAGTGTTTGCGACAGCTCGCTTTGCAGGTTGGCGCGGTCAGCGGCGACAACGCCTTCTTTGGATTTCTCCGCATTGGACATGGAGCCTACCGCCAGCATCATCAGCAGACCGGCGCAGGCGCCCATCACGCCCAGCCCCACCTTCATGCGATTGAAGGTTTCCGACCAGCTGCGGCTGGGCAGCGGCGTTGTTGGCGCACTGGCGGGAGCATCCGCAGCAGCTGCGCCAGACGCGGGCTTAGGCTGCGCCGCCGGCGCTGCGGGGACCACCGGTTGCGGCCATTCCGCCGGACCGTTGGCGACGGCGAACTGGAAGTCATCGACGGCGACCGGAGTCACCTCTTCCACCACCAAATCTCGTTGCTCGGACACTTCGCCATTCAGTAACAAGCGGCTACCCTCCTGCAGCAGAGTCAGGCGTATTTGCTGTTCTTCGACTTGCAGTGAAAAGTGCGCCGCGAGCAGGTTAGGCTCCTGAAACACCAGATCATCGTTATCGTCGCCGCCACACACATACTTGCCGACGACCAGATCCAGTTCGCTTCCTGCGTGAGCTCCGGAGAGAATTTTCAGCTTCCAGTCAGACATACGCGCTCTTACCAGTTATTTACCTGTTGCCGGTCAGTTCACTGCTTGCAGTCACTTAACCGTTGAATCGCTCATTCATTTCGCCGCTCCGCTGACCCGTTGCGTTAACGGGTCAGCGGATGGCAGCTGTTGATCATGTTTGCGTCGCCTTTTAGTGCATCAGGGAACGCCTTCGCTACTCTTTGAGTGTCATCGCAGCGGGAATAGTTTCCGATGGCGACGGAATAAATTGGCTTTTCTCCGTTTTTCTCGACTTCCATCTGAGTAGGGAAACCACGCGAGTCGAAGTACTCACGAATCGCCACCGCACCCTCTTTGTTGGAGCTGCCCACCTGGAAGGCGTAGCCGTAGATCTTGCGACCGTTAGAAGCCAGTCCGCCGGTAGGGATATCAATGACCTTCGGCGTCATCAGGAACAGCTTGACCATCTTCTTGCGGTTATGGTTCGTAGTGCGAAACAGCATGCCCAACAGCGGGATATCCTTGAGCAACGGCACGCCGCCGACGGACTCGCTCTCATAATCCTGGAAGAAGCCGCCGATCAGCAGACTCTGCCCCAGCCCCACCACGGTTTGCGTATTGATGCTGCTGGTCTTGATAACGGGAATGCGATCCACTTCTTCGCCGGTTTGCTGACCGTCTTCGATAGTGACTTCCAGGTTGATGCCTTTCTGTTCCTCGCCACGCTGAATATGCGGCGTCACACGCAGGACCGAGCCCACCGTGACAGGAAACAGATCGACCTGTTCATTCCCCTGCACGCGCACATGGAAGGTAGTGCTATCGTCCAGAACCGCCTCCAAATGCTCGCTGGTGACTACCGATGGCCTCGACACCACCTGCGCATCGCCGTCCTCCACCAAAGCGTTCACCTTGGCGATGAAGTAATCCAGGCCGGAATCCAAGACCGTGGAGAAGGTCGCGTCGGCGCCACCCAGGATCGCCAGTTGGTTTTTGCCCGGCGCAGGAGTCTGCTTGTCGATGCCGCCGTAGCCGAATTCGCCCAGCTTCCGGTCGCGGGCCTGCCAGCTCACTCCCAGCTCTTTCAGGTTGGTGGCGCTGACGCTGATAATGGAGACATTCACTTCCACCTGCTCGGAGGGCTGATCCAGATTGCGCACCAGCGCCTTGTACATGGGCATGCGCTCCAGACGGTCGTACACGATGATGGAGTTAGTGCGGCCATCCGCCTCCACCCAGGCGCGCTCGCCGGTTCCGGGCATATCCGAAGTCACCGGACTGGACGTTCTCTTACCTTCCAGAACGCCAACAGGCCCGCCAATGCTGGTTTCTCCGCTTTTACCCTGCCCTGCGGCCAACGCGCCCCGCAACACAGAAGCCATACCGGGAACCACGACCTCTTTACCGCGATAGCTTTGCACGCGATCCGCCGCCGTGGCGTAGCGCAGGCGGAACATCTGCATGGAGTACTGATCGCGGCGGGGCATGGTCACCACCTGGCTTTCCAGCACGGAGGCGGTTTCCTGAATCAGGTCCACCATGGAGGACGGGCCGGAGATATAGACCATGCCTTTGTCCGGCATTTCCTTCCAACTGAAGCGTTCGTCCCAGATGCCGACTTTCTCTACCGCACTGCGAAGTTGCGACGTTTTGATGTTGGTCAGCGTGATGATGCGGCTGACGATCTCATCGCCGCGGAAAAAGTGCAGCGTCGAGCCGTCGTAGTACCACTCAAACTCAAAGGACTTGCCCAATATGTCCAGGAACTGACGCGGCGACTCCCCTTTGAAGCTGCCGTTAACCGTCCCCGCGATGCGGGAGCTAACCGTTACCGGAATACCGTAACTGGCGGCGAAGTTCTTCAATACGTCCGTCAGCGATTCACCGTTGGCGTACAACTCATAAGGCGAATTGTTCCAGCGGGGTTCAGCGGCGAATGCGCCGGAGCAAACCAATGTCAGCAACAGAGCGATTAAGCCTTTAAATTTCATGCCTTACTTCCATCAATGTCTTTAGTTACTGTTTTTCAGGAAGACAAATAGCTTCCTTTTATTTGTCTACAACGACAGGCCTTGTCTCCCGCGGCTGGCCGCCGCGCAGGCGCATCCATGCGTCTGATTATTCCGAAGTCATCCCATTCAGAACCGGGTATGCGGGGCCAGCACAGGAATATCTCGGCGAGCGTAGCCGCCAATAGCGCCAGTGATCTCGGTCATGCAATCCAATGCGTGCATGAAGGACTCCAGCAGTTTTTCAAAATCGAACAGGGACAATTCTTTCGACGCCATACAGCGATACAGACACAACGCATCCTGATTGACGTCGATATAGAGGGATTCACGATGGGAGTCGGCATTGGCCAGCGCCGCCTTCAATGCGGTTCTGACGCACTCGCCGCGCTCTCGCTTTTCATCCGGTAGCTTGCGCACCTGGGCGGCGACGTAGATCTTGCCGGCGGACTCAAAAAACCGCACCGGATTGGCGTCCACATACCATTCAAAATGGCCTTCCGGAGTCTGCTCCAGATCCGGCATGCCGTATTTCTTCGCAAACTCTGCAATCAGTTTGTTGAGTGTCGTGCTCATAGTTCCGTCCCGTTTCGCCTGATGCCTTAGGTCTATCGGATTGGTAACGGCTAATTGCGAACGGTTGCGAAAATTTTTACACGACCACTTTTTCCTGATCTCTGCGCAACTTCACCGGCGCAGTGGTTACTCACCTTGCGGAAGCAGTTGTAACTCCAAACGGAATATCTAACCCATAACAGGTCGGGTCCGCGGGTATTTGATGCAACAGCGGTCCGGCATTACTTGCGAAAGGCCGCTTTTATGAATATCGATACTCTGATCGCCGACCTGGCGAAACAGCTGCAGTTAGAAGATTCACTGCAACTGGACGAACACGGTTACCTCTCCCTGGAAGTCAACGACACCCTGGTTGTGAATCTGCAGTGGCACGCAGCGGACGAGCATCTGATCATTTTCTCCCCTCTGTTCAAACTCCCTGACGACAGTGAAGAACCCGAGACGCTACGAAGGCAGAACGCCCTATTGAAAATGTTGCTGGGGGCAAATTTGTTCTGGCAGGGGACGGAGGGTGGAACCCTCTCTCTGGACAACGATTCCGGCTGGCTCTGGTTGATGGACAAGTACCCGTTCAGCGTTATTACGCCTCCCGGCGTATTGAGCCAACGCCTCCTCCAGCATATTGAAGCGGTGAAAGCCTTCGCGGAAAAAGGCCCTGAACCGGCGCCCGAAGGCAAACAGGTTGGCGATGACTCTCAGGTCAACAATCAGTGGATTCAGGGTTAAAGGAGCAGGAAATGGAAGTCAACCGTCCCTCCGCATCCGTCCCCCAGAATGTCGTACCTGAGCAGATATCATCGCAAAATACTCACTCTGTCCCAGGGCGGCTCGGGGAAAACAGCATCCGCCCCGCGTCTCCCGAATCTGCGCCGACGCTAACGACGCCGGAGAAATTCAAGGCCTGGGCGGAAAATCATGACCTAAACCTGACCGGCTACCCGCAGACCAAAATAGAACGCTATAGCGAAATTATCATTCAGGACCTGGAGCGAAAAAATCTTGCAGAAGTGCTGGAGCAACCAAAGTCCTCCGCCGGCAATGAAGCCATTGTTAAGAACCTTTTCGAAAAGCTTAATCTGCAAGAATTCATGGGCAAAACGCCAGCCCCAGGTCTGGATCTCTCCACGCCCAAAGAAATCGGCAAACTCACGCAAGCGTTGCAGGACATCTTGACCAGTAAACTTGATGAGTCGCAACTCAGGGTCTTTAACGAGAAGTTCAACCCTCCCCGGGAAATCCAGACCGCTACGGATCACCTGGAAGCGTTGAATCAGATGAACTTCGCGTTAAAGGAGGTCAACCAGCTCATACCCTCCAGGTTCAGCGTAGAAACCGCCGAGGTCACCAAGCCTCTCGCCAAACATGTCGCCAACCGCATCGTCCAGCAGGAGCGCGAAAAAATAAAAGAAGAGGTGCTGGATAAACTGAAATACCTCAACAATTCCGGCGCCAGCAACAATCTGGCGGTGGAAATGGATCTGGGCGTGAATATTCTTCACACGCCGCTCAAAGCAACGGTCAACCTCAGTCACAAAGAGACAGCGCAAACCTCACAGGCGCTTGGCGTGCTGCGAGAAAGAACCGATGCAGGCAAGTTCGGGTTTGAAGTCAAGCTGCCAATCATTGAGGCGGGTCCATCCGTCGGAGCGACAGTCAATCTGTCCCGCACCTCAGGCAGAGGGTTCGATAACGTCAGCGACTTTGTCGATCACTTCACTAACAGCGTGCTGGATCTCACTTTGAGTTCTCCTGGGGCGGCGAAGTCAGCCAAAGCGCTCAAGAAAGCCGTGGCCAGCGATAGCGATATTCTCACTCAAAGCGATCAAATGAAGCTGAAATTACAGGACTTCCTGAGAGTTCACGGCGAGGGCGCGTCCAATTTAGACGAGTTGCGAGACTGGCGTAACGGATCAGTCGAGCTAGCCGTGCCGGAACCGCGCAGCATACCCGCCTCTGCGGCTTACAAAGTCAATTCTCTTTCCTACGGCGGTTTCGGTAAGCTTGGATTCAAGGCCGCGGATGTGAAAGTCAGTTATGAACACAAACATACTCACATTCATGTCAAAGGTGAGACCTCGCTAACCAAAAAGATGATGGAAGACGAGGATCTACTCAAATCCCGTACGGAAAAGTTTGAACATCGCGCCCAGGATGACTTTTTTGAGCGACTCGGCGCGCTCAAAGAGCACATATCCCATATTGAAAGCGCTTCCACAACCTCAGAAGAAACTCATACTCAAAACCCGGTCAACGCTCTGCCTCTCACTGCAGCAAATCTTGAATTATTCGGAAGATCTCTGAATCGCAGCCCTTCCGCCGCCTCCGAAGAAAGCTTTCATACGGCGATGCAAGAGCCCCCTTCCCCGGGCAGCCTTTCCGGCAGAGCCAGCTCGGAGTCGCTGAATTCCATGGATGCGCTGAGTAACAACGAAGTAATCGTCAACCGCAATCCAACCGTTGTAAGCGGGGAGTCCTTTTACACCGCCAGCCAGGGCAGCCCTTCCGTCATCAGCGAAACCAGTTCTATTGCGAGCTCCGAGGAGCGGCCTGCGATCGATCTGGTTCGCGACCAGCTCAAAGATATGGCCCTGGAAAATTTTGACAAATTGCTGCAGTACGAGGGGAACACACGCTCACATGATACGTTGACCAAAGGCTTCGGGCGCGTAGAGCATAACCTGCGCAAAGTAGTTGGCATGGGTCCCAAGCATCTTGAATCCGCAATCAAAAGAGAGATGGAGAAAGAAGTCGGCGTAAAAGGCAGAGCGTCTCTGGTGGAAGGCTTGACCGTTCGCCACGCCAATATATTCAACGAGTTCGTCAAAACCTATCGAGAGGAAGCGGGAGAACCGCCGGAAACCACACTGGCGAAGGCGCGTGAAGAGGCGCCGGAAGCCATCATGGCGCTTGAAACCATCAGCAAACACCTTGAAACGCCGCAAATGAAGTTCAGCAAAAACGACTTCGCGCAAATTCGTGCGCTGGAGTACAGCCAGCCTAAGGAAAGAAGCCACAAAACCACCCTCACCCTGGACATCGCCTCAACTGCGACGGTAACAGTCGAACATACCCGCAGGAAAATGCGTGACAACGCCAATATCAATTACAACGGCGCTTTTCGCGATATCAAAATAACAATAAAGGGCGCTCTAGGCTCAGAGGGCATTACAAAAATTCAGGATATGCTCAGTAAGAAAGCCCCTGAGATAAAGGACCCAGAAGTCACTGACTTGCTTTCAGAGGCTGCGGAGTCAGCTTCAGGCCAAGCCACGGGTTCTGGTGCGGTTACAGTTTCCGCCTATTTTGAGTTCAAGGACGGCGGCCTGAGTTTCGGGAGGTTCCTGGCCGGAGGTGAGTTGAAGGCCGGTGGAAAAGCGAAAATCCCCACGGACATCGCTACGGTGGAGATCGGCGGTAGCGTCGCCGCAACCCACGAACGCCCCGTCAAAGAATATATCGGCAAGGACAATCTCAACTATTTCAAGACCCAGTTTGACGGCCTGGTAAGCCGTAAGACCATAGCGGAAACGCCTCGCGCGGGCGATGGCTGGGAAGAGCTCACGAAAAAGTTTGATGGACACATGGACACCATGTTGATCAACATGGCGAATCCCTCCAGCAAGATGCGAAAACAGGTGGATGAGCTATTCGCAACCTGTCAGCCTCACGCGCTAAAAGAACATATGGAAAAGGCCGAAAAGGCACGAGATGAATTCTTTGTCGCATGCGAAAAAATGGCTCAGGGACCGCAGGAAGGCTCATCTGCGACAGCGGACGATCTGAAAAAGGAAGCCTTGAGCGCATTCCGCCTATTCCTTTACGACTTCAAGGGTGGCGTGCAGAAAGATTATGAAAAAGCAGTCAAGAAATTGAGTTAAGTCTTACAGAGTGATCCTGCGCCCATGATAGCAGGATCACTCTGCCCCCTTGACGTAGCGCTTACATCAGCGGCATGACTGACTCCTTCAGCGACGTACGCGCCCGGAACAAACGGCTTTTCACACTGGGAACAGTAATGCCCAGTTCATCAGCGACACGTTGATAGGGATAGTTTTCAATCGCCACCCACTCAACAATCTGCTGCATGTCTTTCGGCAGCATGCGAATGCTGTACTCCAACTGCTTGATGCGATGCTCCTGCTGCAGGCTGGCCTCCGGCGTGTCGGATTCGTTGTGCACCTGATCCAGCACATCATCGGAAACAAAGTCATATTTGTACTCCGGAGAGCGGTTGTAGTGATTGCGGATCAGGTTGTTGGCGATGCCCAAAATCCAGGTGGAGAAGCGGGATTTACCTTCAAAAGAGCTGAGCCCTTGTTGCGCCCAAAGGAACGTATCCTGCACCAGGTCTTCGATATCTTCCTGGCGCGACACACGGTTACGAATAAATCTGTGCAATTTGGGACGCTGTTCACGAAAAAGCATATCCAATGAATTCGGGCAACCGCTTCTGGCCTGACTAACTAACTGATTGGTCTCATCGTATTTTATTTCCATCGTTCCCATTCCTTTTGTTGACGGGGGGTTGATGGAAACGATGGTCGGTCACACGGCCTTTTGAACCAGTTTCAGATAAGCGTCAGATTCGACGCAGATGCATCTGAACCCTTGAACTGAACCGATCTGACACTGACGGTTCATTTACTCAATAAAAAGTGAACCTGACATAATTAACTTAATCCGATATACGCGCGCAAAGATATAAATGACTGCCGGTCAGAGTTAGAGAACATATCGAAAACTCAAACTTCAATTAAAACCGGCATGCTTTTAACTTTTTGTAATTGAATAAGAAAAAATATTACCGCCATATTTTTAATATATTTCTTAAGTAACGTGAAACCCCGCGAAGTTTCTGGGCCGTATAGATAAATGGTTAGTATGATAGACTTAAATGGCCTAACCAGTGGACTATTTGCATAGGCCAAATTAAGCATTTAAATAATCTCTCTGAGGGATAATCCTATGGCTTTGTAACGGAATGTAAGGCCGACTTCGTATAAAAACGTATTTTTCGCCTTTTGTATCCTAAGTAACTTGATGTACTGTTAGGTTTCGTTACACAAAGAAGGTCTGTTGTTTCGAACGATAACAGGGAGCGCATTCATACGATCTCTGTGCGACGTTGATGTCTGGAACTCTATTACTCGCGTCGCTATACACTGGAACAGCCACATTCCGCCTTCTGTAAAACAGATAGAAAAAAATAGCGGAAAGCTAAGCGTTATCAGCGTCTCATACAGGCGCATTTCGAGGCGCAACTCTGAAAAATATTGATAGTTTTTTATTGAAAGAGAACATCTAAAAAGTAAATGACGTTTTTATTGTTCTCGTGTCGCTTACCCTGAAAGCCAGAATGAAAACGTATTCATAAAAAGCTCGAAAATTGAGTTATAAAACTTATAAAACAATGAGTTACCAAAATTTCAAGCTCACAAAAAGGAAGCGCTTGAGGTAAATCGGAGAAAAAACGATCAGCATTCGTCAACGCTCAACGTAGTAAAGGATAACAATACGCGCCAGAGTTGCAGACCCGGCAGGGTCCGTTTGCATTGAAACCGCTTGTTGGAGCTTAGACAAGGCCTGGGACTGTGTAATGACGTTTTTATTGTTCTCGTGTCGCTTACCCTGAAACCCAGAATGAAAACGTATTCATAAAAAGCTCGGGAAAAAGGTTTGAAAAACTTATAAAGCAATGAGTTATCAAAATTTCAAGCTCACAAAAAAGGAAGCGCTTGAGGCGAATCGGATAAAAACCGATCAGCATTCGTCAACGCTCAACGTAGTAAAGGATAACAATATGCGCCAGAGTTGCAGACCCGGCAGGGTCCGTTTGCATCGAAACCGCTTGTTGGAGCTTAGACAAGGCCTGGGACTGAGTCAGGAACAGGTCGCTGACGAATGCCAACAGCAGAGACTTTACGTATCCGTTTCTTCCCTGAAACGGGCGGAATTGCAGCGCTATGTATTGCTGCGCACGGCTCATAACCTGTCACGCTTCTACAACGTGCCAGTGGAAGAGCTGATCGTGATGGAAGACGCCTCTGAGCCAGAGACGCCCGCCTCCCCTACAGAAGCGCCAGCGGTGGTTCAGCGTGAGAGTAATGATCCCGTAGCCACTCCCATTCACAGGAAAGTGCTTGGGTTATGTCTGGCGGGCGAGTTGGACCTCAGAAGTCTCGCTCCCATGATGGATGAGCTGGACGTCGCCGTGCACTACTCTTCACCGTCATTCCATGTGCTACTGCTGGGCGCCGCAAACGCCCACCAGAAACCAACCGCTTATGCGATGCGGGTCATCCGCGCCATCGCCCGACGCCATCCCGATATCGTCGCGTTGGTGAAGCCCATCCAGGCCGAGTTCAGCCATCACGGCGCCCTGCACTGTCAGGCGCGCCTGCCGATGAGCGAACGCCTTGGCATTGAGCGCTTCGCCAAGCAGCAATTGTCCGGCGTGGTCCTGGTGCACAGCGAGTTGTTTCATTGCAGTCGCCTGGAATACAGCTTTGTCTATAAATCCAATCCGGCCTACGCGCCCGGACCATGGTATGCGCTGACCGAATCCGCGCCGCCAGTGTTGCATACCATCGGTCGCGATCAGGAACGAGCGTATTTCCAGTCCCTGCTGACCCAGCTAAAAGCAGAGGGCGAAGGCGCCTGGTGTAATATCAGCGGCGTGGCGGGCATCGGCAAAACCCACTTGGCGTTGGCCTTCGTGGAAGACGCCGCCAAACAGAATCTCAGCCGCGTCATTCTGCGCAACCCTTGTGATGACAAGTCCAAGCTGCATCCAGGCGCAGAGTTGATCCGCCGACTGGCGAACTTGCAGGAGGTGGACGAAAACAAGCTGCTGAACCTGTTGGTCAACTTCTGTATCGATAGCCATTGGTATCCGTTCATCTATCATCTGTTCGGAGTCAAACGTAACGACCCGCATCCCAACGACTGGATGGTGGCGAGCATGTCGCCCTACCTGTTCCAGAAGAGTTGCCAACAGGCCCTTGAGACCCTGTTGATTGCGCTGCTGGGGCAACGGGAGCTGGTCGTGGTGATAGAAGAGATACATCAGCTTGACGAGGACATGCGCCTCACTCTTGAGGCCTTGGCGAACCTGACGCCTTACTGTCCGCTCTTGCTGATCACCAGCAGTTACACAGATTTCATCGCCGGCTTCGACCAGCATGACGTCAAAACCATCCGGCTGTTCCCTCTCACGCAACCTCAGGCGAGAGAGCTGGCGCACGGCCATGGCGCAGCCAGCGAGGAGTGGCGGGAGCACTGTGTTTTAAAGGCGCAGGGGCATCCGTCATTCTTAATCGATTTACTCAATCACGAGCATTTGGGCGACGAATTGCCCTTTAGCATCACCAATATTATCGCCGCCAAAACCGAGCGCTTGTCCGCCCGACTCAAGTGCGCGCTGGAGCTGATTTCCGTCAGCCAGGATGGGTTTACGCAACCGCAACTGGAAGAGCTGATGAACGGTCCCCTGGAGCGCTTCGCGACGCTACTTAGCCTGGGTGTACTACATCTTCATGGCGAACGCTGGTTCTTCACTCACAATCTGTTGCGGGAGGCCGTCTACCAGTCCATGCCGGAACAGGTTCGCCGCGAACGTCACGCCATGGCGGCGGAGTGGATTCGTGATCGCGACCCAGTGCAATACGCTATCCACCTCGCCAAATCCGGCAGCGATCAGGCATTGCCGGAATTGTTAGCGGCGGCGGAGCGGCTGATTCAGGACCAGCACTTCAAACAGGCCAAACAGCTGCTTCTGCTCGCAGAGCCGTTTCTACAGGACGCCAAGTGCAAATGTAAAACCTATCGCATGCTGGCGTTGGCGCTGAAGTCACTGGGAGAGACGGATAAAGGCGTTAAGGCCATTCTGTCCGCCATCGATCACTGCTCGGATGAGCGCGACGCCAGCCATGATTGGCGCATACTGGCGGAGATGTATTATCAGCTCGGTCGCACTGAAGATGCTCTTCACGCCCTGAACTGTGCGGAGATTTTGACAGAGCGCTATCACCAGCATGAGCTGGGCGCCCGGCTGTACGAGCTGCACAGCGAAATACTGCTCAGCAAAGGCCATGTGGTGGCGAGCCAGGAATACCGMAAAATCGCGATGAAAACCGCCATGAAAAGCGACCATTGCCCACCCAAATGCGATATCAGACAGGAGGGATTCAGTCCCTACGGTGGATTAGGGCCCAATATGCCCAACTTCGCCCCACAGACGTGCATGAATAAGTAGATAGATAAGTAAGTAAATAAATTTAATAAGTTAATAAATATAAAAATCGCCCCTGACTGCGTCTCAGCACCACGTATCAGTGAGACGTCTAATTAATCGCCGCAACCTTCGTAGCGCAACGGTTACCCAACAACAATAACAGGGTTAACCTGAACCGCCGAAGGTGACGATATGTATCCGCTCTCGAATATACTGGCCCGCGAGGGCATCCCTACACGCCCATATTCCCTCTTGCCCGGAACCCGCCCCATTGGCGAAACCGCTTGTTTTCAACATGCCGAAATCACCTATCGCCAGGAAGAAGACGTGCTGACGATCATTCTGTATCGGCGCCTGCAACGACCCAAGGGTCTTGGCAACGCATTTGCGGAAATGAGATGGCTATTGGAGGTTATTCGCAGACAAGCGCCGGACATCAGAAAACTGGTCACCACCGCGATGCGCATAGAACATGAAGACGGCGGCCCCGTTCCCTCCCCGGACAAACTACTGACGTTCTACAAACGCTATTTCAACGCTATCGACGACGGACGCCGGGACGGGCAGGATTGGTTAAAGCTGGAACTGAGGACAGCGGAAGCGCATTAAGCGCCCCCACTCAGAGTTCAGGACGCTCCAGAGACGCCCTCACGCTGGCCAATTCCGTGGCGACGACGGCGGGATTTGGTTCGATTTCCGCCAGGACTTGCGAGCCAACGATAATCATACGGATCATACGCTCCAGTTGATCGCTGATCTCGGCATGCTTTTCGATTGGGAGATCCAGTGCGGTGGCGGCCACCGCGAACACCAGCCGGGTGACCGCCTTGGACACCAGCTCCGGTTGCATGATGCCCGTGCCTTTGGATTTAGCG
Organism: Hahella sp. HN01; assembly: GCF_018986435.1. Taxonomy (GTDB): domain Bacteria; phylum Pseudomonadota; class Gammaproteobacteria; order Pseudomonadales; family Oleiphilaceae; genus Hahella. The sequence goes on from NZ_JAHMIN010000001.1 coordinate 118,917, forward strand.
AGGCGCACTAAATCTACGCAAAGCTCTTCTTCAAAGAAGCACAGTTGGCGTTCTACCGCGTATTTAAATGCGTCGGAACCGACGTTGCCTTCCCTAAGCAAGATATGCAGAAACTTTTCATCGGCGCTCAGCTGCTCGACAAAGGCTTCGACGGAAGAGCGCACCACACTGGTGTCCGAACGCGCACGATTGCGGGCTTCACCAATGATTTTCCTGAGAGAGGTTCCGGCGCGTTCTATCAGCGCCACCGCCAATTCATCAATATCTCTGAAATGCCGGTAAAAACTGTTGGGCGCAATGCCCGCTTCCCGGGCGACTTCACGCAGACTTAACGTGGACACGCTGCGATGCGGCCCGGCCAGCTTCAATGCAGCTGAAATTACATCTTCCCGCGAGATAACCGCCTTGCGTCCCTGTGGCGTTCTGGTCGCGACAGACTCAAGTTTCTGCTCCTGATTCAATGCACTGCCCTTACTGACATGAAAAGGAGTTATATCCTAGCCTTGTTGCGGCGAAGAATATAGGCTTTAGCCGCCGTACGCCGATTTTCTGTGAAGAAAAGAGCGTTTTCGCCGCCACTTTTAAATCTACGCAGAATAAGAGTCGCCCACTCCGTCATTACGAAAAAGGAAATCGTCATGTCCGATCTACTGCTCACGCTCGCCACTCATCCAGGCGCCTACAAACTGCTGAAAAAACTGGGACTCCCCGCACCAGTTGCTCTTCAGCGCTCGACGCAGGCGATCCCCGGCAGCCCCCTTCAGGGAGCTACTGCGCTGATCGGCGGCGTCACCGAAAGTGGAGCCCTGGATATCGTACGCGCCCGACTACAGGCACTTGGCGCGCAGGTACACGAGGACATGCAGTCAAGCGAAGCGACTCCGATCATCGCCCTATTCGACGCCACCGGCTGCCGCAGCAGTGAGGATCTGGATGCGCTATACCGTTTCTTCCATCCCCTGATGGCGCAATTTCCCCGCCACGGTCGCGCACTTTTGTTGGCGTCAACGCCCGAGCAAATGGACGACCCAGTGGCGGCGGCATGCGCCAAAGCGGTAGAAGGATTCACACGCTCTCTCGGCAAAGAGCTGGGTAAGCGCGGAGCCACCGCCAATTTGCTTTATCTGGAGCCTGGTCAGGAAGATCGCCTGACAGGGCCGCTCGCGTTTTTCTGCTCCCCAACTAGCGCTTACGTGGACGGTCAGGCGATCAGGCTTAGCGCCGCGGTGAAAGCGCCGTCTTCTCAGGCGCTGTCAACGCCCTACCGACCACTGCAGAACAAGGTCGCCCTGGTGACAGGCGCGTCCCGAGGCATCGGCGCGGCGACCGCACGCCGGCTCGCAGAGGAAGGCGCAACGGTGGTGTGTCTGGACCTCCCTTCCGCCAGCAGGGTCCTGACAAGCTTCGCCGCTGATATTAACGGCGTTCCACTGCCCATGGACATTACCGTCCCGGATGCTCCGCAAACCTTGGCGCAATACTTTCTGGAGCAATATGGCGGTATCGACATTATCGTGCACAACGCCGGAATCACTCGCGACAAAACCCTGGCGAAGATGTCGGAAGAGACTTGGTGTAGCGTGCTGGATGTTAATTTTCGGGCTGTCGTCGCCATCAACGACGCTCTGCTGAACGCAAAAGCGTTACGGGGTATGGGGCGCATTATCTGCCTGTCATCTATCAGCGGCGTCGCAGGCAATTTTGGGCAGACCAACTATGCGACCAGTAAAGCGGCGCTGATTGGCTACGTGGCGGCGCTGGCGCCTCGGCTGGCCTCCAAAGGGGTAACAGTAAACGCCGTCGCGCCCGCTTTTATTGAAACCGATATGACGGCGCAAATGCCCCTCATGATGCGGGAAGCCAGTCGCCGCCTGAACTCGTTGTCACAAGGAGGTCAACCCGAGGACGTCGCGGCGCTGATCGCATTTCTCGCTACGCCTGGGGCCTATGGAATCACTGGCGCGACCATAAGAGTGTGCGGGCAGGCCTTGATCGGCGCCTAGGCCTGTTCAGGCGCTTTCCGGCGCGGCTTGCACCGAGGCGTCTGTCTTTCCGATGCGCGCCGCCGGCCACAAAGCCGCGATGGCGATAACGCCCAGCAGAACAAAGGCTTCGGTGTAGCTCAGCATGGATGCGACGTGACCTCCATCGCCCGCTTCACTTCCCCACTCCAGCATGACCGCGAGAATATTGATGCCCATCGCGCCGCCAAATTGTCTGGCGAAGTTAATCATCCCCGACGCCTGCCCCAGCTGCGCATCGCTGACTTCCACCAAACCGCCGGTGCTGAGCGCCGGCATCATCAACGCCAGTCCAACGCGTCCCACCAACACCAGCGCAGCCAGATAGAAAAACGACGGCGTAAGGCCGATAAACACCCACAGCAGACTGGCCCCGGCAAACAAAGCCAGCCCCGCGATCACCAGGCGATGAGGCGCGCCTTTATCCGCCGCCCGTCCGCTGAAGGGAAACAGTATGCCCAGCGCAATGCCGGCCGGCGCCATCATCATGCCCGCCTCTGTCGCGCTATAGTTCAACGCAGTCTGAACAAAAAGAGGAATGATGTAGGTAGATCCGAACAGGGCCATGCCCAGCCCTAACGCCACCAGAAATGCACTGCGAAAGCTGGGGACGCGCAACAACGCAAGCTCCAGCAGAGGGCTTCGACTATGTCGCTGCCGTCGTACGAACAAGATGAGCGAAGACATCGCCAACAGGGCTCCCATAGACTGCCAGAGGGGTTGCACGAGGCCGTGTTGCAACCGGGTCAATCCATCCAGCGCGCACCCGATAAACAGGCAGAGATAAAAGAAGCTGGTCCAATCAAAGCCGTGCTGCTCAACCTCCGGCTCCCTGTGAGGCATATAGCGTAGCGCCATCAGGAAGCCAGCCATGGTAATAGGCAACGGCGCAAAGAAGATATAACGCCAGTCAAGCTGATCCACGATGACGCCGCCCAACACCGGCCCCAAGGCTGGAGCCAGAATCACGCCCATGCCATATATGCCAATAGCGCGTCCACGCTCATTGCGGGGAAATACCCTGAACAACACATGCATCGCAATCGGCTGCAACATACCCGCGGCGGCTCCCTGTAGAACCCGCGCCAGGATCACAGACTCCGCATTCGGCCCCAAGCCGCCCAGCACAGAAGCGCCCGCGAACAGCAACATGGCGAATCCCAACGCGTGACGCAGTCCAAAGCGTTGCGTCAGCCAGGCGGTAGTCAGCATGGTTGTAGTCATGGCGGCGAGAAAGCCGGTGGAAAGCCAGTGGGCGACGCCCTGGCCTATGGAAAAGTGGTTCATGATGTCCGGCAAGGCCACATTGACGATAGTCGACGTCAATACCGCGGAGACCGTCCCCATCATGACAGTGAGCATGGCCAGCCAGCGATAGGCGGGTCCATGACGATCAAAGAGAGCCTGCAACAACGTATCAGACATGTAAATGCTCCGTAATCAGTCTTCGGAATCCCCTTGCAAACGTGAGTGATGCGTAATTCAATCGGCGAGGCGTCAGTCAGTTTATTTCCGATGCATTCTTTTCTATCCGCGCAAAAACCTGCAGGCACAGTTCGAGATCCTGCGGCGAGACGCCGGCAAGCATCTCGCTCCGCAATGCGGCGGCGCGTTCATTCACCGTTTCAAGATAGCCTTCCGCCGCAGGAGTCAGGCGAATGCGCTTGGCCCGTCCATCCTGCCCACACCCGGTGCGGGTCACCAAACCGGACTCTTCCAGGCCGTGCAGCAGCCGCACCAGTGTCGGCGATTCAATGGACAGAGCGTTCGCCAACTCTTTCTGAGTCAGGTCGCCGCCCAGCCTTTGCAGATAAAGCAGCGTCACCCAGCGGGATTGAGTCAGCCCCAAATCACTGAGCCGATCATCCAGCAATTTGCGCCAGCGTCGGTTCAGACGCGCCAATGTGAAGGAAAATAACTCGCTCATGATATTCCGCTTGTTAGAGGATTCAAATTAATTAGCTAGCTAACTATTAGTGTAAAACAGAATGATTAATAAGCCATGCGTATTAGCCGAGAAACTTTTTCGTGAGCGAATCGTAAACTGAGGTTCTATAAATAGCCCAGCGGCAATTCCGTGTTGTCCACCACCCTGCGCAGCACAAAGCTGGAGTGCACTCCGCTTACCCCGGGAATACGGGTGATCTTGTTCAAAAGGAACACTTGGTATGCATCCATGTCCGGCACCACCACCTTCAGCATGTAGTCGGCCTCCTGCCCGGTTATCAAATAGCATTCCTGAACTTCCGGGGACTCTTTAACCTGATTTTCAAACTCTTCAAAGCGTTCCGGCGTATGGCGATCCATGCTGATCTGGATAATCACCGTCAAAGACAGCCCCAGCTTCTTGCGCTCCAATAAAGTCMCCCGACGCAGAATAATGCCCGCCTCTTCAAGAGCACGCACGCGACGCAGACAGGGCGACGGCGATAATCCCACTTTTTCCGCTAATTCCTGGTTGGATAACCCGCCATCCTTTTGCAGACATTCCAATATTTTGCGATCAATTCGATCGATTTTGACAAGCTTCTCTTTCATTTGGATATTAAATTTCACAAAGATGTTTATTTTTAAAATTATCTATCAATTTTTATTAAAATCAAATCAACTACGCAAACTCATTGCGCGTCATTCTCGGTATTATTGCTTTCCTGACTGCACATCTCTTTAAGGCGCACCCACCTTATTACGAGACGTCAGCCGGCCTGGCTCACAAGGCGAGGCGGCATAACGGGCCACAAGCTCAAGCGAACCAGAGCCATTGCGCTCAAAACCTAAATGGATGCGGGAAACACTAACGCCCGCTCAATTCGAACAGGAAGACTTACGAGGCTGATTTCCATGGCTTTCGACCACCGCAAATATCGTCCATTCACTCCTATCCGTAAGGCGGACCGCCGCTGGCCGGATCAGGTTATCGAACAAGCGCCCATCTGGTGCGCAGTTGACCTGCGCGACGGCAACCAGGCTTTGATCAAGCCAATGAACGTTAGTCAAAAGCAGCGACTGTTCGACCTCCTGGTGAAATGTGGGTTTAAGGAAATCGAAATCGGCTTCCCCGCAGCCAGCCAGCCTGACTTTGATTTCTGCCGCAAGCTGATTGAAGAAAATCGCATTCCGGACGACGTCACTATTCAGGTGCTGACGCAGGCGCGTCCCGAGCTGATCGCACGTACTTATGAAGCGCTGCAGGGCGTCAAACAAGCGATCGTTCATGTTTATAACTCCACCTCCACCGTACAGCGCGAACAGGTATTCGGGCTGGATCGCGAAGGCATTAAAGCCATTGCGGTAAGCGGAGCCCAGGAAGTGCTGGCGCACGCTGAAAAGCATCCGGAAACCCAGTGGAGTTTTGAGTACTCACCGGAGAGCTTTACTGGCACAGAGCTGGATTTCGCCGTCGAAGTCGTCAACGCCGTGAACGCTGTATGGCGCCCGGAAAACGGCCGCAAAGTCATCATCAACCTTCCTGCGACGGTTGAGATGGCGACGCCTAACGTATTCGCCGACCAGATCGAATGGATGTGCGACAACATCCATCAACGGGAACACGTTATTGTTAGCGTGCACACTCACAACGACCGTGGCTGCGGCGTAGCGGCGGCGGAACTGGCAGTAATGGCGGGCGCTGACAGAGTCGAGGGAACCCTGCTGGGCAACGGTGAGCGCACCGGCAACATGGATCTGGTCACCATGGCCATGAACCTGTATTCCCAGGGCATTGATCCCATGCTGGATCTGTCCGATATGTCCGAGATTATCGATACTGTCGAGGCTTGCACTGAGATCAGCACGCACCCGCGCCATCCTTACGCTGGCGACCTGGTCTTCACCGCGTTCTCAGGCAGCCACCAGGATGCGATTCGCAAGTGTCTGCATAAACGTAAAGAGGACGACGTATGGAACGTGGCGTACCTGCCTATCGATCCTTTCGACCTGGGCAGACGCTACGAAGAAGTGGTTCGCATCAACAGCCAGTCCGGCAAAGGCGGCGTCGCTCATGTGCTGGAGCGCGATTACAACATCAGTCTGCCGCGCTGGTTGCAGATCGAATTCGCCAAAGTCGTGCAGCATGAAGCGGAGTCCGAAGGCGGTGAAATTGACTCCCGCACCATTCACCGCTTGTTTGAGGAACGCTATCTGAGCACGCCCAAAGGATGGCGGTTGCGCACCTACGATATGCATAGAACTGACGAAGCCGTGCAGGTGCAAATTGAATTCGGCGACGACGCCATTATCTCCGGCATCCGCGGCCAAGGTCACGGCGGCGTGGAGGCGGTGGCCGCCGCGTTGGAGAGTCGCTACCGCATCAGCATCGCCGTAGAGGCTTACGATGAATTCGCGCTTGGCGAAGGCACCGACGCCAACGCCCTCGCCTGCATCAAAGTCATGATCAACGGCGCGCCATTCAGCGCCGCCGCTTTGGCGGAAGACACCACCACCGCCACCCTGCAGGCGCTGTTGTCGACGGTGGGCAGACACGCCCAAATCGCCGCCGACAGCAATCAAAAGGAAGCCGTCTAACTCTATACCCCATTGGGCCCTGCATCAGGGCCCTTTTTTTGTCCCTCTCAGACGTCCCATCATTACAACCTCTCACGCCTGTCATTTGATATTGCTAACACCTGATATTGCTGGAAGCTGTCGACAGTTGCAGGTCATTTACGGAAAATGTCCGCTTCAGAATAAATAATCAGGTGAGCCCTTCAATGAAATACGTCACCAACGTCCGTTTACGCGGCCAGGACGGTTTATACGCCATTCAGATTAACCAGGGCCAGATCAGCGCCATATTGCCCATGGCGGAGCTTCCGCAGTCGGACGTGGAAATTTTGCTGGACGCTGGCGAGCGTCTTGTCAGCGCCCCCTTTGTAGAGCCCCATATCCATCTAGACGCGACAGGCACCGCGGGCGAGCCTAGTTGGAACATGAGCGGCACATTATTTGAGGGCATAGAGCGCTGGTCTGAGCGCAAAGCCATGGTGACCCATGAAGACGTTAAGCAACGCACTCGTCGCACTCTGAAAATGCTGACTCAATACGGCGTGCAGGCGGTACGTTCTCATGTGGATGTCACCGATCCAACGTTGACGGCGCTGGAAGCCCTGCTTGAGATTAAACAGGAAGTAGCGCCCTGGATTGAGCTGCAACTGGTGGCGTTTCCACAGGAGGGTATTCTCTCCTACCCTAATGGCGTTCAATTGATGGAAAAAGCCGTCGAGATGGGCGTCGATGTGGTTGGCGGCATTCCTCATTTCGAGTTCACCCGCGACTATGGCGTGGAGTCAGTCAAAATCCTTATGGATCTGGCGGAAAAATACGACCGCCTTGTCGACGTGCACTGCGATGAAATAGACGATCCCGGCTCCAGGTTCCTGGAAGTACTGGCGGCGGAAGCATTGAAGCGCGATATGGGCCACCGGGTAACCGCCAGCCACACCACGGCGATGCACTCATACGATAACGCCTATTGCAGTCGTCTATTCCGCCTGCTGAAAATGTCACAGATAAACTTTGTATCTTGCCCAACAGAAAGCATTCATTTGCAAGGCAGGTTCGACAACTTCCCCAAACGTCGCGGCGTCACTCGGGTGAAAGAGCTGTTAGAAGCGGGCCTCAATGTCGGTCTCGGGCAAGACTCCATTCAGGACCCATGGTATTCCCTCGGCAATGGCAACCTGCTGCGCACCTTGGATTTCGCGCTGCACATATGCCACATGATGGGCTATGACGACTATCGTAATGCGCTGGACCTGATCAGTCATAACAGCGCCAAAGTGCTGAACATTCAGGACCGTTACGGGGTAGAAGTCGGCAAACCCGCCAACTTCATCCTGCTGGACGGACCTGACGACTATGAAGTCTTGCGCCGCCAAAGCGTGGTGACAGCCTCCATTCGCGCAGGCGACATCATCATGCAACAAACACCGGCGGTGGTGACGCAAAACATTCAGCTTTAGACTGTTTACATCCAAGGGACGCTGACAACGTCCCTTCTCATCAGCCCTTGCCGGCTATCGCCCGCACTTTGCCGCTGTCTTTAGCCTTGGCGCTCTCTTTAGTCTCTTCTTCTGCGCTGGGAGCAGACTCTGGCGACTCTTCAAACAAGACGTCAACCTTGCCTTTGAACGCGGTTGCGAACGCTTCCTTGTGATTAGCGACCAGCATGCCAATTTCTTCCGCCAAACCTTCATTCAAAGAAGTCAGGCGTTGCGCCAGGAAATGAGACACGCCTTCGGCGAGCTCAAGCTTTTTGTCATGATCGTCAGCTTCTTTCTTGGATTTAAACATCTGTTGTGATGGGTCTCTGTCACTCATATACAGGGTCACTACGGCCATTTTGTCGCCTCCTAAAATTAGCCTCTGTATATTCATACAGTTTTAAGATCAGGTCAATAGCGTCACACAAGATTCATCCAAACACAGTAACCATATGAAAATAAAGGCTCAATGAGTAGATTTTTATTGCAAACACAAGAGATAACCAAATGGTAATAGTCCGAATATATGATTGCGCCTCGTCGCGCAAGGCATTTAGGATAACCGCCAGTTTGACGTTCGGATTAAGCGGCATTCTCGCTCATCAGAATTAGGGAATGCGAGGTTTAATCCAGGTATCTGACAGTGCAGGGAGGACAGAAAGATGCTTATGTTAAAAAACAGGCTTGCAGCCAATGCGTATCAGCCTGACATCATTGCGTACAAGGAATCCAAAGCCGCCAACGCCTCCCATGGCGGTGCAAAATATCCACTCTTGAACGCTCTCCCCTATCCTGCCGCCGTGCATTCTCGCCAAGGTGAATTCATCGCCTGTAACACTTTATTTCTACGTGAGTTTAGTGGCGACCAAAAAACGCAATCTCGCCTGACGTCGCATCGCGACTCATTTCTGCAGCTATTTCAACCTGTTGAAAGCAAAGAGGCGCACTTAAAAGGCGACGCGTTTTCGCTGCAAGCGCATCACCCGGAAACCGGCGCTTTTTATACGCTAAATAGCGCGCCGTTTCATGATGCCGAAGGCGTGAAATTATTGTTATCGGCGCAGAAAGTGGAAGAGCCTTCGCTACTGCTGCTAAGACCTGAAGACATGCACGCCCAGTTGCAGCAAGCCTCCAAAAGTATGTCGATTGGCGAGATGGCGACAGCCTTGACTCATGAACTGAATCAGCCCATCGGCGCAATTCTCAATTACCTTAACGCCGCCAAGCTACTGCTTAAAAAGCATACTGGCGTCGATAAGCCGGAAGAAGCCGTGCAGCTTGCTATTCGGCAGGCTCATCAGGCGGCGGCCGTGGTTGCCCGCATCCGTAAATTCGTAACGTCGAGAGAGCCGCGCGCAGATGAAATTTCTTTGCGCCAGTTGGCCAGCGGCGTGCTGGAGCTTCTTCAACTCGAAACTCATCGACGCCAAGTCAAGACCCGCCTGCTGATAGCGACGGACCTACCTAATGTCTGCGTGGATAGAATCATGATCGAGCAAACCCTGGGAAATTTGATTCGCAACGCGCTGGACGCCATGCGCGACACGCCAATCCAAGAACGTGAACTCATTGTGGACGCCCAAGTCATTTCCCAGGACCGGGTTAAAGTCAGCGTGACAGATAAAGGCTGCGGCATTCCCCAACATTTCCGCAATCGCCTGTTCACTCCCTTCTTCACGACCAAACCTGATGGCATGGGTGCAGGCCTCGCTATCAGCAAGTCCTTTATCGAACTTCATCACGGAACGCTGGAGTTTAAGGATAACCTCGATGGCGGCTCTGTCTTCTCTTTCACTTTGCCTCTAGCCGCAACTGCGACGCCTGTACGCCCTCCTGACTAAGTGACGGCAAGCCGTTAGAAACGCGGCCCTGCAGATTATTTTTGTGGATACATCTTTTCGAAGAGACAAGCATGAACGCAGCACAAATTTTATTAGTAGACGATAACGAAGACTTTCGCCGCTCCACCGTCTGGATGCTGGAGGCGGCCGGCTTGCAGGTAGAAGACTTCAACCGGGCCACAGGCCTTTTGGCGAGACTTCAGCAACTGGAAGACGCAGGCATTCCATTGAGCGACAAATGTGTCGTGACCGATCTACGCATGCCTGACATGAATGGATTGGAGCTGATGGAGGAACTACGCGCACGTCGTATTTCCATTCCCGTCGTTCTCATAACCGGACACGCAGACGTCACTTTAGCCGTCAGCGCCATGCGCATGGGCGCAGCGAACTTTCTGGAAAAGCCTTTCGAAAACTCCATTCTGGTGGAAACCGTGAAAAGCGCTATTTCAGAACCCGGGTCCGCATTGCGCAACCCACAGGCGGCCAAGGAAAAGCTGGGACGCTTATCCCCCAGGGAACGCCAGGTGTTGACCCATGTGTGCGCCGGAAAACTGAATAAAACCATTGCAGATATCCTTGGCATTAGCGTGAAAACCGTGGAACTGCATCGCGCCAACATGGCGAGCAAATTGGGGGCTCGTAACGTACAGGATCTAGTCCGGTTATCTTTGGGCTATGAGTAAAAGAACAGAAGGCTGTGCGTCCCTGCACGGCGAAATTACTTACGAGCAACCAAACCGCCTTCAGCGGAAATCGTAACCAGCTCGGGGTGAATTTTGCGCGCCTTGAGATCACGTTTCACATAGTCTTTGACCTCGTCCAACTTCCACCCGGGTGTCCCCGCTTTGGCTTGCTGATAGTCGTTGGCGGCGAATGCGGAGTACCAGTACAGCGTCTCCGCCGTAACTTGCTTATCCCGATCGGATAGTCCGGCAAGAGAAGGGTTTGTCGCAATCACCTGTCGAAACTGCTTCCATACTGCTCGATCTTCAGCGTCGTTGGTTTCCTGATCGTTGAGAATGCTAAAGGATGTGGTGACCCAGGCCGCCATGGCCAGAGCCAGATCATTAGCCTGATAACCGTCTTTCTTCACCGCATCGCCCATCAACTGCATGATGTCGATCTCGGCGAATGCCGCACGCAGTTCAGCCTCTTTATCGGCGGGAACTTTTTTCAGCATTTCTGCGATCATTTTTTCTTTGATCTCAGCACTGACTTCTTTTGATGGGGTGAAGAAAGCGCCCTTTTCAGGCACAGCTCCATTATCGCCGCCAGCGGCTGAAGCCGTATTGTCAGTCTCACTCAGCGCCATTTCAAACGCGGAGTTCATTGAGCCGGCGATATCATCCAGTGCATCACCGGACGCCTTAGCGGTATGTCCCCAAAGACACAACAACGGTAAAAAAATGGAATATAGAATTCCAGGAACTCTCATTTAAAGTCTCCTCATTAGGCTGACGCAAACCCGGCGAAGAGTTGCAATCGAAACGCAGCGACAGCAAAAACTGCTCACCTCAATTACATTCGCCGACACGCCAGAGCTTTGATGCGAGGCATTACGGTAAACGATTTAATCAAAAGGAAAACACCTGGGAGAAACCCTAGTTTATCTATTGCCCTTCAATTAGTTAGCTTTACCAGCCCACTACTTGACGATGCTCCAGCCAGGTTCAATGACTTCGACAAGAATTAACATCAGGGGCCACGCCCAATCCGCTCCTTTTTCGATGCTGCTCGGCGTGCTTCTGTTTCTGAGCAGCCCGCCTGGGGCCTCTTCTGCTTTTGCGTCGACGTCTCCCAGCGTGGAAACCGTGATGACGCTTTATACCCCCGTGCTAACCATGGACATTCTGCGCCGCCTTTGTGGCGTCAAGGCCAACTCGTCGAATTACCAATCCTGGCTGTAAGCGAAATCAGGCGGACCTGATTGAAGCATCCGTAAACAGCCTGAAACAGCGCACTCCTGCCATTGACGGCAGTCTGTTACAGGTAGAGGAGAAATTGCGCGCAAAGCTGAATGAGGATCGAGACTTACTCTGTGATACATACTCAGACGTGCTTGAAGACGTTCGTTTCAATCCAATGCGAATGCACCCTGAACTGTACGCAGCTATTACAGACGCCTCTCATAAACAACCGGCAACCAATTCACCCGGATATAATCAAACGATACAGCCACATCCTGCGCATCCCGTCCTGCTTTCACAAAGCGCTTTGGCCTGCGCTTCTACTGACGCTAGCCCTGAAAGCAGCGACATAGAAAAAATCTTCACCGTCCGTGAGCACCAGTATAACGGCAGCATGATGTTGATCCATTTTCAGCCTTACACTTTATTCAAAAACAGCGAGCTGTATCGGGACATGGACGCGGCGATCGCAGATCTCGACATACCCGCCTGCAAACAGGCCCGGAAAAAAGACTGGGGGTATTGGCGAGCGCAAGGGACGGGATATCAGTTTCAGCTACCGAACGGGAAGCCCCGGGAAATCAAGCCGGAAGATATTTATCCCGTCTTCCCCGCCGACGCCGACGAAACCCTGGAAGGTACCTGGAAAATGTTAGGAACATTTGGCACGCAGAGCGTCAGCGGACTTAGTAGCCAGGTATTCGTCGCCAGGGACATCACCTTGCATCGAAATGGTCGCTTCGAACTGAATAAATCCGCTGGCGGCGTCAGTCAGACTATGGTCGGCAAAAGCGACTCACAGCATTCAGGTGTTTACCGCCTGACAGGATATCAGGCTGAATTCAGCTTCGACGATGGTCGTAAAGAACGCATGAGGTTCTTCTTTTTCCCGAACAACAGCCGTAAAGATACCGGCATGTTCAATCTAGGCGGGACCAGCTACACACAACAGGATGAATGATGCAAAAGGCGGTAGCGGTTTAAACCACTGAGCGGTTCAAGTGCAACTGGGGATTTCCCTAGTTGGCGCTTTCAGGGTTTATGTGTGAAATACCCTGCAACGGGGGTCAAACTGACAAACTGTTCTGACAACCGCTAAAGCCACATTACGTTAGGTCATGTAACCATAGCGTTTTGAGGGCGGTCTTCACCGCCCTAATTTTTCAACCTGAGATGATTTAATTCAGCCGACGTGGATCAAACGTGCTCGGCGCAAACCAACTCTGCAAGCTGCTCCCATAAAATCCGAACCTCTTCCTGCTTCGACTCCAGTTCGGCTTTATCTTTCTCCAACTCGGGAGAATACTTGCTCATATCCAAGGTCAATTGATATATCTCGTCGATCAGAGCGGACGTTTCCTGGCGCATGGTTTCCTCGCTGACGAAGTGATTTCGCCGCCAATTGTAGGGAAGGATGACAAAGGTAACAATCCCATACTTATGGGAAAATTTGATCCCTGACAGGTATTCGCCAGCCCGCTCTATGCATAGTGACTGACACAACGCCGTCATACATGGCTATCAGCCTGTATAAGCTACTCCAGCGATCGATGAAAAAAATTGTTCGCTCTGTCTCGGCGCAAATTTTGATCTCTACGCATTGACTGATTAAGGCGATACTGTGAACGGACTTCATATTCCTCAACGCCCCTCGCCTGCTCCAGGCGAGATCATTTCCGGCCTCCCGCATGTGACGCCACCGGACTGCTGGCATGCATCGCCCATCGAGAAAACGCTGGCCGCCATGAAGACCAGTGCAGATGGCCTTAGCTCCAGCGAGGCGGAAGAGCGATTGCGCCGTCATGGCGAAAACATCATCGCGGAACAGTCTGGGGACAGCGCCTGGCAAAGGCTGCTGCGCCAGTTCAACAACCCGCTCATTTACGTCCTGCTGCTGTCCGCCGCCATTACCCTGATCATGCGTCATTGGCTGGACGCCAGTGTGATCTTGATGGTGGTGATCATTAATGGGCTGATCGGCTACCTACAAGAAGGTCGCGCCGAAAAGGCCTTACAGGCTATCAGGCGCATGGTGACCTTTACCGTCAGTGTGCGCCGGGACGGGCGTCTGCAATCTCTCCCGGCCAGCGTCCTAGTTCCTGGCGACATCGTGCTCCTGCAAGCTGGCGATCGCGCTCCCGCCGACATGCGCCTCATTCAGACCAGCGATTTACATATCAGTGAAGCCGTGCTGACAGGCGAGTCGGAAGCGGTTAGCAAGCAAACGCAGCCTACCCCGCCGGATACGGAACTGGCCGGTCGCACCTGCATGGCGTATGCAGGCTCCCTGGTGACTCGCGGCCAGGGACATGGCGTGGTAGTCGCCACTGGGGAAAATACAGAGTTCGGCAAGATCAGCGCTCTGCTACGCCAGGTCAACGCCATTGAAACGCCATTGCTGAAACAGATGGCGGAATTCAGCGCAAAACTATCCTGGTGGATTCTTTTGCTTTCTGCCGTGTGCTTCATGACGGGGTACTGGTTACGCGACTACAGCGCAGCGGACATGTTCCTGGCGGCGGTGGGATTGGCCGTCGCGGCGATCCCGGAAGGTCTCCCCGCGATCCTCACGATCACACTGGCCCTCGGCGTCCAGATGATGGCGAAGCGCAACGCGATCGTACGACGGATGCCTGCGGTAGAGACACTGGGGGCCGTAACCGTTATCTGCACCGATAAGACCGGCACTCTGACGAAGAATGAAATGACAGTGGTCAGTCTCGATGCCGGCGAAAACAGCATGGATGTTTCCGGGGCCGGCTACGATCCACATGGAGAAATCACCTTCGATGAGCGTCTGGTCAGCGCGCAGAATCACCCCGAACTGGCGCGCCTGAGTCTGACGGCGTTGCTCTGTAACGACGCCGACATTCATAAACAGGATGATATCTGGACGCCTCAGGGAGATCCTACTGAGGCGGCGCTGGTGACCTTCGCCGCCAAGGCCGGCTGGGACAGCGCCCAAGCCCGCAAAGACCACCCCAGGCTGGATGTGCTGCCGTTTAGCGCCGATAACCTGTTCATGGCGACGCTCCACCACGATAGTAACGGCAGCCACTTCATCTGCATTAAAGGCGCCCCGGAAAGAGTTCTGCAACTCTGTTCGACAACGCTGTCCGAAGAAGAAACTCAGCGCTGGAACATGCGCTTCAATCAACGCGCAGCGCAAGGACAACGCCTGCTGGCCTTCGCTTACATAGCGACGCCGGACGCCATTGCCGCACTGCCTACCCAGTTACCATTGGCGAACATCCAGTTTCTCGGCGCCGTCGCAATGATCGATCCGCCACGGGAGGAGACCGCTCCTGCGCTGGCGAAAACCTTGCAGGCGGGCATCGTGGTCAAGATGATCACTGGCGATAACCCTAAAACCGCGCAGGCCATTGCTGAATCCATTCATCTTCCAGTCGGCGAGGGCGTCGTCACTGGCGCAGACATCGACAACCTGGATGACGAAGCGTTGAAAGCGGCGGCGCAGCGTTGCAACATCTTCGCCCGCACCACGCCATTACACAAATTGCGGCTGGTGGAAGCGTTGCAACAGTCGGGAGAAATCGTCGCCATGACCGGCGATGGAGTCAACGACGCGCCTGCGCTGAAGCGAGCGGGCATCGGCGTCGCCATGGGACGTCAGGGAACCGAGGTCGCCAAGGAGGCCGCTCAGATTATTCTGCTGGACGACAACTTCTCCACGATCACCGCCGCTGTGGAGGAAGGCCGCCGCATCTTCGACAACTTCAAAAAGGCGATTGTCTTTGTGCTGCCTACCAGTTGCGGCGAAGCCTTGATGATACTCGCCGCCGTCGTGCTTGGTGTCGCCATGCCAATTACGCCAGTGCAGATTCTCTGGATCAACATGATCACTGCGGTGACCCTGGCGCTGGCGCTGTCTTTCGAACCGGCGGAGCGCAATATCATGGCGCGCCCTCCCCGACGGCCCGGCGAGTCGCTGCTCGACCCGCTGCTGTTATGGCGGGTGCTCAGTGTGTCATTGATTATGGTGCTCGGATCTTTCGGTCTGTTTGGGTGGACGCAATCCACTGGCGCATCTCTGGAACACGCGCGTACGGTGGCGGTGAATACGCTGGTGATGTTTGAGATTTTTTATCTTTTCAATACACGTATGCTCATGGAAAACATCACGTCCTGGCGCCAGCTAACCAGCAACCGAATGGCGCTCTACTCCGTCGCCATCCTGCTTCTTTTCCAACTGCTTTTTACCTATGCGCCGCCGATGCAACGCCTGTTCAGTTCCACCGCCTTATCGCTGTCGGATTGGCTCGCCATCGCCCTCGTGGGCTCCAGCGTCTTTGTCATCACCGAGATAGAGAAATTTGTTATGAGCGTCGTTAAAGGTCAAAAAAACAGCGATTAGTCCTGGAATTAGGTTGAATATTCAAATATTTCCCATAATAGTTGCAGGACATTATCAGGTTATTTCTTGTGCTGAACGATAGAGAAATAACCTGTCGCGAAAGGGATTCCGGATGCATCGACTGCCTGCCGGTTTCAACGAAAAATATATAACGCTTGGCTTATCACACTGGAGTAACACAATGGCAAAAAAAGAGAAGGGCATCGTCAAAAAGAACATCGAAAAGTTAGGAGACGTGGTTTCCAAAGAACTGCATAAAGCCACTGAGCAGATACAGGCGATTCTTGCGGATTTCTATAAGCAAGCGGAAGAAATTCAAAAGCAGATTAAAGAGCCGGTGATGAAACTGATTAAAGAACTGGAAGAGCTGCGGGAAAAGGAGCTCAAGAAAATCCAGGCTGAATATCAGAAAGTGGTCAATGAGATCAATGCGCTGCAGGAACAGTTCATGGACCGTCTGGGCCTGGCCTCACTCAAAAAACCCGCGCCGGTTGCAGCGTTGACGGCAAAAGCGCCAGCGAAAACGTCCACCGCGAAAAAAGCCTCTACAACCAAAACCGCCACCCGCAAGCCAGCGGCGAAAAAAACGCCCGCCAGCAAACCCGCTGCGGCAAAAACCACCGCAAAGAAAACGGGTTCAACAGCAGCGACCACCACAGCCAAAAAGCCAGCCGCCAAGAAAACGCCCGCTAAAAGTCCTGCGCGTAAAACTCCAGCGACCAAAGCCGGCGCGGCCAAGACCTCTGCGAGCAAACCTGCTAAAGCCGCTGCGCCCAAAAAACCAAGTAGCGCCAAAACGCCTCGTGCGAAAAAAGCGGATACCGCCGCCACACCCAACACGGCGCCAGAAGAGACCAAATAACGTTCAGCTTTCTTCAGGGGCGGCGCACTCGCGCCGCCCTTTCTCTTCACGCAATAGTTAAGCGGCCAAATACCACGCCACACATGGCGTACAGCCTTATTTCCTTCTCTCAGAAACGTCGTTTCCGCGCTTATTTCGCCTTTGACGGTTAGTTTAAGGGTTATCTTTTCGCGCCATCATCAGGGCTCAACATGACAACCTATCATGAGCCAATTGCAGGTCAAAAAACCTACTTATACGATACAGAAGCCTGTTCTTTTTGATTTTTCTTAATTCAATCTGCATAGGCCAACAACAAAAATAGTAAAAGCTGACGCGAGGTAAAATAAGTATGAGAACCGCAAAGCTGTATGCAAAAGTGTTAACCGGGCTGTGTCTCACAGCCGGCCTCGCCCACGCGGGAGACACTATTAAATCTTACACCAGCACTTTGTACGAATTGGATGACAGCGACGCCAGGAGCAAACGTATCCGGCTCGTTTACACCGTGCAAAACGCCTGGAACCAGTCGCACTATCCTGAAGGGATCAAGGAAGTAAAACTGGTGCTCAACGGAGGCTCGGGGTTCGATATGACCAACGTGCCTTCCCGTCAGACTCTGTATGAGTCAGGAACCAGCGCGGACTACCGTTATACGGTGCCGACCGCGTTCCAGCTAAAAGTGGGATATCAGGACGGCTCCAGACTGCGCCACCTGAGTCACGCTCCCTCCAACACTATCTCCAGCGCTCAGGTGAGCGAATCAACGGACTTCAACCTGGGCTTTACGCTCAACGAGGAATCGCCAAGCATTAATGGCGGCGTCTCCTGGAGCACACGGATTACCTACAATCAGGACGAGTTCAAGACGGTGACCGATTTTGACCAGGGCAACGAAGGCGTGACCTGGAATATCGTCAGCCAGACCATCAAACACCGCACGCCGCCGAAAGATAACCTGCTTTACGCATGGACTTATCTGTTCTGGGGCTGTGGCATCAACAACCTCATCCCGACCAGCGAATTGCCGACAGTGATGACGTCAGACTTCAAACCGGAAGCGGTGGTGCTGTACCGCAAATACGATTTGAACGACGGCGTCGACTACACGCGCTTGAAGCTGGAAGCGAACTGGCAGAAGACTCATTACCACTTCGCTCGCGACTGGTGCTCTTTCCACTCCAATTTCAGCTGGAAGGGCTACCACGACTACAGCGAGTGGACCAAAGCCAATCGCGTCGTGTCTATCTCATGGAAGGACGGCCTGTACCACTAACGGACCCCATCAGGCTGACGGCTCCCCCAAGGGGAGCCACTTCCAGCGGACATGACAAGTAGAAGGTGATCATTATGTCAGTAAAAAAACTGGTTTTATGGGGCGCGCCCTTATGTCTGGCGGCGGGCGTTTTTCTCTACCACACAAGCGGCGACGACTCTGACGTGAACTCCGCATCGCAAACCACGGCGACGAAAATCCAGGCGGTCAACCAGGACGCAACGCTGACAAGCGTTTCTCCCGAATTTATAGAGGAAGCCACGCCACAGGCGGAGGCCGAAGCGGCTCCCGAGGTGGAAGAGCCGGTTCAGGACACGGGCCCCTGGGTATCGCAGGCGTCCACATCGCTTAGCGCAGAGCTGTACGACTTTATCGAAGCGGAAGGGTTACGCTATGTCGACACCAGTAATTTCCCGTTCGATCCGCAAACAGAAAGGCTGCTGCAGAAGCTTTCCCAGTCCGGAGAGATTCTTCTTTTCGACAACACAGAAGCCGAGCGGCTTGGCGGCCTGACGGAGAAGCCGTCGGATATTATCGCCGATTACTACGGCGCAGCGACTGAGGGCGACGCCATCATCGCCACCAGTGTGACCAACGCGGACGGCAGCGTACATTTCATGGTGTTGCCGGTGCACAAGAAAGGCGAGGACAGCTCACTGTCCGAGGACGTCAAACTGGCGGTGGCGTTATTGAAACAAGAAAAAGAAACCAAAGAGACTCTATAACGACAAACCCGGCTGCGGCGACAGCGCCACAGCCGGGTTTGCGTTTTAATAGATAAACCTGTTCGCCCGCCCTCTGGTCAGGCGGAATCGGTTCGGGTCAATGCCGAGCCGGTCTCTGCGCTCCAGTCTGGCTGGAATGCAGCGCTTTAATCAGATCCGCCTCCGCCCTGGTCAGGCCGCAGACTTTCACCAAATCCTCCACTTCCGCGCCCAACGACAACAGGCGGGCCGCTTCATTGTAAGACACCTTTTGCACGTCCATGGTTTGCAGTTCTTTTTGCTTGAGTTCAGCGGCTTTCAGACGCTGATCAATGGAAACCACCTTTCGACCCACGCCAATGCCACTGTCGGAGAGCATATTGAGCTTATCCCGCATCTGCCCGACCTCGATTTCCAGACGTACAATGCGCTTGGCCTGCATCCGACAGAGAGTGAAACAGGCAATGGCGACGACCAGCCCGAAACACAGGGACACAAGCAGCTCCCAACTCATGAATTGCGGATTCATAACTTATCCTCCCGCGCCAGCTTATTGGGTGAGACTGATCACAAGGACGCCACCTCGGACCACTCTTCTTCTGACATCATTTTTTCGAATTCAACCAGAATAATCAGTTCTCCATTCTTGTTGCAGACGCCTTGAATGAACTTGGCGCTTTCCTCGTTGCCGACATTTGGAGCGGTTTCCATTTCCGACTGCCGCAGATAAACCACTTCCGCCACAGAGTCCACCAGAATGCCCACGACTTGATTATCCACCTCTATCACCACAATCCGGGTGTGATCGCTCACCTCCGCTTCCGACAAGCCAAACCGCTTGCGGGTGTCGATGACCGTGACGACATTGCCGCGCAGATTGATGATGCCGAGAACGTAGTCCGGCGCGCCAGGCACCGGGGCGATTTCCGTATAGCGCAACACCTCCTGGATCTGCATAACATTGATGCCGTAAGTTTCATGATCCAACTTGAAGGTCACGTATTGCAGAATCGGATCTTCTGAACTTTGGCCCTGCCCTGAATAGGATGCCATAGCGTTTAACCTCTTTCTCCCGACGCTGAGCGTCAAATTTCTAGCGTTTGTACTTAATTAATATAGAACAACGCAGGATCTATGCCAGCCGATTTTGCCAACCGCCCCAGGTCCGTCGTCGGCTCCGCGTCAGCTTTTTTTGCCGGCTTTGGCGGATGACTGATTCAATTGTTGCTCCAGACCATCCACATCCAACAGCGCACACATATGCGTCACCACTGTGCCGGCCAGCCATGGACGCTTAGAACGTTCGCTACGCCAGCGCACCTGATCCGGGTCCAGAGTAAATGCTTCCGCGATGAAATCGCAGCCAAGCCCCCACTCAGAATCATGCAAGCGAATGATGTAGCGGATATTTTCGCGGTATTGCGACTTATAGCGGTCAGGCATGACCCATTGCGCCGTGTCCACGACTCTCACATTCATTCCCGCTACAGGTATCAGCCCGACGAACCAGGAGGGCATGCCGAACAGCGGCGTGGTTTCATGATCCATCGCATGCACGCCGCCAAGAGAAATCAACGGCACCGCCAATTTCAGACCCGCCACGTTAAACAGAAGGCACTCAAATCGCTCCTGCGCCCACACCGGCCTGCCGTTAGCGGCCCATCCATCCGGCGCGCCGCCGGAGCCAGCCTCAACGTCAACCTCCTCCTGCTGCGCTGCTTCCGGCTCCACCACCGTCGGCGCGTCACGTTCTTGACGCCTCGCTTCAACTTTTTGACGCGCCAGCGACTGCGGTTCCGGCTCTTCTTCTGTCGATTCCGAGACACGCCATTGCTTTAACTTCTCCCGTAACGCCGCGCTTCGCTCCGCCACCGACGGTTTTTTTTCCGTCTCCACTGGCGCTGGCGACGGCGGAGCCACCTTGGGCATCGGCATCACCAGCCTGGGCGGTTCCTGCAAAGCCAGACGCGCCTGCTCCGCCTGTCGGGCGAGCATACGTTGGCGCGCCAGAGTCATACGCCCTTGTTCCAGTAACGCCTCCGCTGCGGAATGCGTCGAGGCGCTTTCTTTCTCCGCCGTGTTCATGTCCACCTCCTTCCCTGGCGAAACCGCTTTATGACGCGGTGCGGCTATAGCGCGTTCGGTCTCAGGCGTCTCCGGCGGCGATTTCGTTGGTTGCGGTTTTGTGGGTTGTGACTGAGTCTGCTGCAGGTCATTCGCTGTGGTCGAGGGTTGCTCACGCCCGCGGGTCTGGCTTGAGGCCTCTTTGAGGTCAGGCTCCACCGCAGACGCAGCCGTAGCGACGGACTTGTCCTCCTGCGCCGACAAATCAACGTCAGAAGGCTCGTTATCCTTGTCTGGCGCCGGCTTCTGCTCAGGCGCAGGGGGGCGCAGCAGGTCGTCAATGTAATCGAGGACTGCCTTATCGTAGTTATCAGGATCGGCGAACTGCTTATCTGCCATTACTCAACAAATATCCTTTAATGCCTGCGGCGACCTCCGCCGCCCTTTAGTTACGCCGCGCCGCCCGCGTGGGCTTGAGTCGGCGGATTGAACCCCACGTTGGCTTCCAACAGGTCGTGCAACAGTTTTTCATAGCCGCGCACGCCATGGGTGGCGGCGTCATACATGGAAGGAATCACGCCCGCCCGGCTGGCGTCGCGGAATTTGGTGTCCACGGGAATCGCATAGCGCCAGACCACATCGCCATACTGATGCCGCAGCGTGCGGAAGGTCTGCACCGACGCCTGCGTGCGACGGTCGAACATCGTGGGAATGACAGTATAGGAAAGCGGATTCTTCTGACTCTTCATCACCATGCCAAGGGTGTGCAGCATGCGCTCCAGCCCCTTCAGCGCCAGAAATTCCGTCTGCACCGGAATCAGAATATGCTGGCAGGCCGCCAGCGCATTGATGAGCAATACGCCAAGCACCGGCGTGTTATCCAGAAAGGCGTAATCGAAGTCGTCCCACAAGTGCGCCAGCGCCTTGGAGATGATCAACCCCATGCCTTCCACACCCACCATTTTCCGCTCCAGCGTGGCTTGCGCCGTAGACGCCGGCAACAGTTTAAGATTGGGGTGGCTGGTGTCGCGGATCAGAGTGCGCGGCAAATCCGCCGGCACTTTGCCCTCATGCATGAATAAGTCGTATACGCTGCCGCGGATACTGTCCGGGTCATATTTAAAATAAGACGTCAGCGAGCCGTGCGGATCAAGGTCCAGCAACAGCACCCGCTTGCCTTGTTGCGCCAGAATCCCGCCGAGGGCGACGGCGGTGGTGGTTTTACCCACGCCTCCTTTTTGATTCGCGACGGTCCAGATTCGCACGGTTGATACTCCCCGCGTTGATGTTCAGATAGGTGACGACAGCGCGTCACAGCGTCTCTGCGGCGCATATTCGTCATGTCGCAACAGAGTTCCTAATGACAGTATAGAAGCTCACAGTGACGGACATTAATGACAATCCTTATGCGCAGCGTCGGCAAGTCAGCGCCGCAATCCGTCTCTCCCTGTTTCGCCATGAGGGGATTGCACGATATATGCCAACGCCGGGATCTCGCGGCCTGTTTCAGCAGGATAAACCGTCAATTGGCGGGAAAACTGCGCGCCTGCCCTGACCTGGTCAGCGCCGCATGGTGAGACGCACTTTGGCGTCCTTGGCCACCAACAAAACCACTCGACGGTTTCTTTGCCGCCCCTCGGTGGTATCGTTACGGGCGACCGGCTGATATTCGCCGTATCCCACCGCCGCCAGACGTCTTGGGTCAACGCCGCCGATAATCAGCAAGCGCGCCACCGCCGCAGAACGCGCCGAGGAAAGCTCCCAGTTGGAAGGATAAATCGAACTGCGAATAGGCACGTTGTCAGTGAAGCCCTCCACCAGAATGGCGTTGGGGTAGTCTTTGAGGATGCCGGCGATGCCGTCGATCAGATTGAACGCAGCGTCCACCGGCACGGCGTCGCCACTGTTGAACAGCAGATTATTGCGCAGGGACAGCTCGATCCAGTTGTCATTCTCGTTGATGGACACCATGCCTTGTCCAATCAACCCTTTTAGCCGGTAGTTAAACCGATTGGCGATTTCCCGCAAGCGCTCCCCTTCCTGCTCTTCCGTGGTTTCGCCGGGCTGGCTTTCCGGACTGTCGAAAGGCTGTATCGCAGGCGATTCACTTTGCGGAGGCGCTGCGGTCTGTTGTCCAACCTGAATAGGATTAAGGCTGCGCTGAGTGGCGTTGAACACCCCTTCCAGGGTTTCAGACAGGACTTTGTATTTGCCCTCGTTGACGGAGGAAACCGAATACATCACCACGAAAAACGCGAACAGTAGGGTAATGAAGTCCGCATAGGACACCAGCCAGCGTTCGTGGTTATGGGATTCTTCCCGGTTGCGGCGGCGCTTTCTCATGACTGGCGACTCCCGCTTATCGACATGAAGGGTTAACAACTGGCGTCATGACAGAAACCCTTTCAACTTCAATTCTATTGCTTTGGGATTCTCTCCCTCGGAGATGGCGACGATGCCTTCGATCATCATTTCCCGCAGCAGCGATTGCTCGTGCACAATGCCTTTCAATTTATTGGCGATGGGAAAGTAGAACAGGTTAGCCAACGCAACCCCGTAGATAGTGGCGACAAACGCCGTGGCGATGCCAGGCCCCAACATGGAGGGGTCCTCCAAATGGCTCATGACCTGAATCAACCCAAGCACGGCGCCGAGAATCCCCAATGTAGGCGCGTAGCCGCCCATGGCTTCATAGACTTTGCTGGCGTCCAGATCACGCTGCTCGCGGCTGTTAAGCTCCAGTTCCATGATGCTGCGGATGGATTCCGGCTCGGCGCCGTCCACCAGTAGTTGCAGCCCCTTGCGGGAAAACGGATCGCGCTCTTTTTCCGCTACGGACTCCAATCCCAACAGCCCTTCCTTGCGCGCCACCATGCTCCAGGAGATGACCTTCTGGATGTCGTCTTCAAAGCTAAGATAGGGAGGGAGAAAGACCCAGAGAAACTGTTTAAAGGAACGCTTCAATACCTTGCCGGAGTGTTGCAGCACAATGGCGCCGAATGTGCCGCCAATGACGATCAGCGCCGCCGGCAGATTCAGTAAGGAGGAAACATCGCCGCCTTCGATCAGGTTGCCGCCGATAATCGCCACCAGGGCGATCAGGACGCCCACGATGCTGAGTAAGTCCATTATCCGACACCGTCAATCAACCGCGGCGCAAATTCATCCAGAGCTAAGACTTCATCCGACAGACCGGCGGTGGCCACCGCCATCGGCATACCGTAAATCACACTGGTCGCTTCATCCTGAGACCAGACCACGGAACCGCTTTCTTTCAGCATGCGGCAGCCTTCACGGCCGTCCGCACCCATGCCGGTCAAGATGACGCCCAGTACTTTGCCGGGAAACATCTTGGCGCAGGAGCCAAAAGTGACGTCCACGCAGGGCTTGTAGTGCAAGCGCTCGTCGCCGTCGAGAATTTTGACCCGCGCCTGGGCGCCGACGCGCTCGATCAAAGTCTGTTTGCCGCCAGGGGCGATGTAGGCCCATCCGGGCTTGAGGATCTCGCCGTTCTCCGCCTGTTTGACGGACAGTTGTGACAGACGATTCAGACGTTCAGCAAACGCCGGCGTAAAAGAGGCCGGCATATGCTGCACCAGCACCAGCGGCGCTGGAAACGCGCCCGGTAAGCGGGTGAGAATTTTTTGCAGCGCCACCGGACCGCCGGTGGAAGTGCCGATCAGCACCACTTTATAGTCCTGACGCGGCGTGCGTCGGGTTTTCGCCACCTTCACTTCCGGTTTTGGCTCTACCTTCGGTTCCGGTTTGGCTGGCGGAGCCTTGGCGCGTGGTTCAGCGGCGCGCGGCGTCGGCGCGGCGGGCTTGGGCGGCTCGCGTACGGGCGTCGGCGGCGCGGGTTTGGCCGGTTCCGGCGCTGAAGCGGAGGCCCCGGACATACGATATTTGGCTCGCGAAACTTCTTTAATACGGTCGTGCAGCAGGCGTTTGATCTTGGCGGCGTCGCCGGACATCGCCTCGAAGCTCTTCGGTAGAAAATCCACCGCACCAGCTTCCAGGGCGTCAAAGGTCACTCGGGCGCCTTCGTAAGTAAGAGAGGAAAACATCAAGACAGGCGTGGGCTGAGTCCGCATGATTTCCTTGACCGCGGTAATGCCGTCCATGACCGGCATCTCGTAGTCCATGGTGATGACGTCGGGTTTCAGTTTAAGCGCCATCTCCACGCCTTCGCGGCCGTTACTGGCCGTGCCGACGACATCGACATCGCTTATGGAGTTCAGGATCTCGCAAAGGCGACGTCTGAAAAATCCCGAATCATCTACTACCAGGACCTTTAAGGCCATTCATCGGTCTCCCGTTTTTGGAAATCACTCCGCCGCTGCGCCTTATGACAGGCGCTCAGCCTGCGGAAGCCGCGGGCTCCGTTTCATCAGAGTCCGTCACCAACTGACTCTTCCTGAACGTCGGCCGACCGTATACTTTGCTGGACTTGGCGTAGCGTCCAAGCATGCTGGGAATGTCCAGTATCAGCGCAATGCGCCCGTCTCCAGTGATAGTGGCGCCGGCCATTCCCGGCGTGCCGTGCAGCATTTTGCCCAAGGGTTTGATGACCACTTCTTCCTGGCCGACCAGTTGATCGACCACAAAGCCCACCCGCTTGGTGCCGACAGAGACAATCACCACATGACCGTTCTCTTCAGTAGGTTCGAATTGCGCGCCCTTCACCAGCCAGCGTTTGATGTGGAAGAGCGGGAACACATTCTCGCGCACCACAATACATTCCTGTCCATCAACGATATTGGTCTGGGTCAGGTCAAGGTGGAATATTTCCACCACGCTCACCAATGGGAATGCGAACGCCTGATCTCCCAGCATCACCATCAAGGTCGGCATGATGGCGAGGGTCAACGGCACTTTGATTACAATGCGCGAGCCGCGCCCCAACTCTGATTCAATATGGATGGTGCCATTCAACTGGGTGATCTTGGTTTTGACCACGTCCATCCCGACGCCACGTCCGGACACATCGGATATTTCCGTCTTGGTGGAGAAGCCCGGCGCGAATATCAGGTTATACGCCTCGTTGTCGGTGAGACGCTCCGCGGCGTCCACGTCGTAGATGCCTTTTTCCACTGCTTTCTGACGCAACACCACCGGGTCCATACCCGCGCCGTCGTCTTCGATGGACAGCAGAATATGATCGCCTTCCTGCTCCGCCGCCAGCACCACGCGCCCTACCCGCGGTTTGCCTTTTTGCTCGCGCGCTTCGGGAGATTCGATACCGTGGTCCACTGCGTTACGCACCAAGTGGACCAGTGGGTCGGACAGAGCTTCGACCAGGTTCTTATCCAGGTCGGTGTCTTCCCCACGCAACACCAGATTGACTTCTTTGCGCAGGTTGCGCGCCAGATCCCTCACCACGCGGGGGAAACGGCCAAATACTTTCTTGATGGGCTGCATCCGCGTCTGCATGACGGCGGACTGCAAATCGCTGGTGACCACGTCCAGATTGGACACGGCTTTGCTCATGTTCTCGTCGGCGAACTCTTCGCCTAAACGCTTAAGACGGTTACGCACCAGCACCAGTTCGCCGACCATGTTCATGATGTCGTCGAGGCGCTTGGTGTCCACCCGCACCGTGGTTTCCGTCGCGATGCTGGCCTGGGCGTCTTTTCCAGCGGCGGCGCTCGCCGCAGGCTGACGCCGTTCTTCGTCCGGCTCGGCGCGGGCTGGAGCTGGCGCGGGCTTGACGACTTTCGGCGGTTCTTTCTTGACCGGCTCCTTCTTGGCGGGCTCTTTTTTCACAGCCGCCTTTTCCGCCGGTTTCGCCGCGGCGGGCTTGGCGCCGCCGGTAGGACTCGGTCCCTTGCCGGAGCCGTGTAACTCGTCCAGCAGTTTTTCGAATTCGTCGTCGGTAATCAGTTCGGAGTCGCCAGCGGCGGCTTCTTCTTTTTTCTCTACTTTCTTTGCAGGCTTTTCAGGCTCGGCTTTCGCCGCAGGTTTGCCTTTCTTCTCTGCGGCGGGGGCTTTCTTCTGCTCAGTCCCGTCAGAGACGGCGCCGTCAAACTTGCCTTTGCCGTGCAGTTCATCCAGCAAGGCTTCAAATTCATCGTCGGTGATTTCATCGCCGTCGCCGGCGGACACGGCTTCAGCCGCTTCTTCCTGGGGAACCGGAGCGGGTTCGGGAGCAGCCTTGGCGGGTTTGCCCTCCTGGGGTCCTCCAAACTTGCCGGGACCATGCAGTTGATCCAGCAGTTTCTCGAACTCGTCCTCGGTGATTTCATCGCCTTCGCCTTTCGACTCCGACGCCTCCGCTTTCTCGCCGCCGTCTTCATCGTCCAGGGCGTTGAGCAGATTCTCGAATTCGTCGTCGGTGATATCGCCTTCCGCCGACGCCACAGGCTCTTCAACGTCTTCAGCCGCGTCTTCTTCGTGCTCTTCCACGGCTTCTTCGGCGGGCTCGTCAGCCTCTTCCGCCACAGCAGCGGACTCGCCGCTGGCCAGTCGCTCCAGGGCGGCCATGAGTTCGGGCGCGGCAGGGGTCAGTTCTTCCCGCATTTTCACCTGGGAAAACATTTCGTTGACGGCGTCCAGCGTCTGCAGCACGACATCCATCAATTCGGAGTCGACGCCAAGCTGGCCGTTTCGCAACAGGTCAAAGACGTTTTCCGCCACGTGGCAGCATTCCACCAGGGCGTCCAACTGAAGGAAACCGGCGCCGCCTTTGACGGTGTGGAACCCACGGAAAATGGCGTTCAGCAGATCGCGGTCGTCCGGGTTCTGCTCCAGTTCCACCAACTGCTCTGAGAGCTGTTCAAGAATTTCTCCCGCTTCGACTAGAAAGTCCTGCAGGATTTCTTCGTCCGCTTCAAACCCCATTCATGTGCTCCTCAGAAACCAAGGCTGGAAAGAAGGTCGTCCACGTCGTCCTGGCTGGCGACGACATCTGAGCGTCCTTCGGTCTGGATCTGCGGGCCGTGCCCTTTTGTAATAGATTCTTCTTCGGCTTTCATCTCATGCTGAATGCCTGTTATGCGGTCAACCTTGCCCGCCATGGCGACCAGTTTGACCAGATTCACTTCTACTTCCTTGACCAGACCGGTAACCTTGTTGATGACCTGTCCCGTGAGATCCTGAAAGTCCTGAGCCAATAATATTTCCGACAGATTGGTGTACACCTTGTCGCTGTTAGCGGCCAGATCCACCAAAAACTTATCAATGCGCTTATACAGCTCACGGAACTCAGAGGGGTCCATTTCCCGACGGCGCAGTCGTCCCCAGGCTTCCTTCAGCTCATGGGCCTCCTGCTTCATCTCTATCGCCACAGGCATGCTCGCTTCCACCATATCCATGGTCTTGTTGGCGGCTTTGTTGGTCATATCGACCACATAGGAAAGGCGATCAGAGGCGTCAGCGATTTTCGACAGCTCCTCCTCCTGATTCATCCTCACATTGCCCATGTCGATATTGAAATTGCGTATGGCTTCGTGCAACGAACGGGTCAACTTGCCCACTTCGTGGTACAGCGTACGGTCCCGAGTGTCATTAAGGTCGGAAATTACCCGCAACGCTTCGCCAAAGTCCCCCTTACTAACGTGCTCCATCAAGCTCGCCGCCTGCTCGCTCAAGCGCGTCTCAATTTCCTCTTGGGAGGAGGATGGTGGCTGCTGTTCATTGGTCATAGTAATTCCTGCGGTTTTATTATGAGTCGATCCGCTCGAAGATTTTCTCTATCTTTTCCTTCAGCACGGCCGCAGTAAACGGCTTCACCACATACCCGTTAACACCCGCCTGCGCCGCTGCGACAATCTGATCCCGTTTGGCTTCCGCCGTCACCATGAGCACCGGCAGGTTTTTCAGACTATCATCAGCGCGAACAGCCTGGAGTAATTCGATTCCCGTCATTCCGGGCATATTCCAGTCAGTGACCAGAAAATCAAACTTCCCGGTTTTTAACATCGGCAGCGCGGTGGACCCGTCATCCGCTTCATCGGTATTGGTGAAGCCCAAATCCCGAAGCAGGTTTTTAATAATCCGCCTCATTGTTGAAAAGTCATCTACAACGAGGATTTTCATGTTCTTGTCCAATGTAACCTCCACAATGGCGACGCTGGAAACCCTTTGATTTCATTACTCTACTGAGTAAGTCTAGCTGGTCGCGCCGTACTATCCAGTTTTTTGATACAAGTTGTTTTAGAAAACATGACCGCAGGATACTGATTTCGAAAAAACATTAACCTGCGCAGGCAATGGCTTGATTTAGCTGTTTTTCCAGTCTGAGAGACGGGATCGCAGTCGCAAGGTCGCCTGGGAATGAATCTGACTGACCCGGGACTCGCTGACTGAGAGCACCTGGCCGATTTCCTTGAGGTTGAGTTCTTCGTCATAGTAGAGAGACAGCACCAGCTTCTCCCGTTCCGGCAAACCGTCTATCGCGGCGCTCAATTTTTCCAGAAAGGCGTTTTGTTCGATGTCGCTGAGGGGATTGTCGGTGGTTAACGTTTCGTCGTCAGAGCCGCCCTCCCCGTGAACGCCCAGCTCTTCCAGGCTGAATAGCTTCCCCGAACTGGCGTCGCGCAGGCTGGCGTGGTATTGCTCCAGGGGTATGCCCAGCTCTGCCGCCACTTCCGCATCCGACGCGTCTCGGCCGGTGCGGGCTTCAATAGTGTGTATCGCGTCCGCGATATTGCGGGCGTTGCGGTGCACGGAGCGCGGCACCCAATCGCCTTTACGAATTTCATCCACCATGGCGCCGCGAATGCGGATGCCTGCATAGGTTTCGAATTTGGCGCCTTTGCTGGCGTCATATTTCTGCGCGGCTTCCAGCAGTCCGATCATGCCCGCCTGAATCAAATCATCCACCTGCACGCTGGCGGGCAGACGGGCGATCAGGTGATGAGCGATGCGCTTGACCAGAGGCGCGTATTGCCTGACCAAAGTGTCGGCGCGCTCCGCCCGCGTCTCGCTATACATCATATAAGTGTTCGCCAATGACATGAATTTGCGCGCAAGGCCTGCAATAAACCGGATGATTTCAACAAAAACGTTCTCATGGGTGTTTGAGGATATGTCCGGCGCAGCCATCACGCCTTATCGCAAGCGCCCGGGATATAGCCGCCGGGCGAGCCCTCGCATTCCGTCCGGCGCGTGTCTAACTGTGCACCAGACGCTCCACAAAGAATTCCAAATTGCCTCTCGGCGCCGTCGGCAACGGCCAGTTGTCCACTTTTTGCGCCAGCTGGCGGTACGCCAACGACGCTTTGGCGCGCGGATAGGCTTCGTACACAGGACGTTGCCGTTGCACCGATTTGCGTACGGCTTCGTCGAATGGAATGCTTCCTACATATTGTAGCGCAACTTCCAAAAAGCGTTCGGTGACCTTGGATAATTTACCGAACAAATGCCGCCCTTCCTGCTCGGAACGAACCATGTTGGCGAGCACCCGAAAACGGTACATATCGTGGTTCTTGTTGAGCAGTTTGATGACGGCATAGGCGTCAGTAATGGAGGTGGGCTCGTCACACACCACCACCAGGGCTTCCTGGGCCGCGCGCACGAAGGAAAGCACTTGTTCGGAGATACCCGCCGCCGTGTCGATCACCAGCACGTCCAGGTCGTCGCTGATATCGCTGAAGGCGTTGATCAGTCCCGCATGTTCAAGAGGAGACAGATGAGTAAGATGCTGGGTGCCGGATGACGCCGGGACGATCTTTATCCCCCCCGGCCCTTCGATCATGACTTCCCGCAGGGTGCAATCCCCCGCCAGCACATCCCCGATATTGCGCGAGGCGGTGACGCCGAGCAACACATCAATATTCGCCAGTCCGAGGTCCGCATCCAGCAGCACGACGCGACGTCCCAGATCCGCTAACGCGAGGGACAGATTTATGGAAACATTGCTCTTGCCGACACCCCCCTTTCCTCCGGTGACTGCAATAACTTGAACCGGATGTACTTTACTCATACCGGTAGATATCTCCTGTTATTAGACGGCGCGGCGTTGACCCCGCACTCAATAGTTTAGACCACCAGTTCCGCAGCGAAGCGACTGGTGTTATTAGTTTGTTCGGTCTCCCGCCGGGTCCGCCGCCACAAAGCGTCCGCGCGCGCCACCAGGGCATGCGCTTTCGCCGGATGAATGTCATCGGGTATTTTCTGTCCGTCGGTGACATAGGCGACCGGAAGCCGGTTCAGGATGGCCATGCTCAACACTTCACCCAGACTGAACGCTTCATCCAGTTTGGTCATGATACAGCCGGAAAGCCCCAACATCTTATAGTAATGATAGGTGGATTTCATGACCTGCGGTTGGTTAACTGCCGACAATACAAGATAATTTCTGATGCGGTGACGAGTCACTTTCAGGTCTTTCTGCTGGCGCTCCCAATTCGGGTCCTGGGGCGTCAATCCGGCTGTGTCCACCAGCACCAGACGTTTGTTGGCGAGACGGTCAAGCAGATCGTCCAGGCTGTTCTCTTCATCCACCACGTACACCGGCACATTCAGCAAGCGTCCAAAGGACTGCAATTGCTGCTGACTGGCCACCCGGAAACGATCGGTGGTGACCAGCGCCAGTTTTTCGGCGCCGTAGTGAACCACGAAACGCGCCGCCAGTTTGGCGAGGGTGGTGGTTTTGCCGGAGCCGGTCGGCCCCAGCAGCGCGCAGACTCCGCGCTGATGAATTAGTTCTTCATTTTCCGCCTTCAAACCATGCGCCAGACGCGCCATCAGGTTGCGCCATTGTTCTTGCGCGCCTTTACGCGGGTCCGCCTTGGCGGTGAGCGCGTTTTGCAGCTCACGGAAGATACCCATTTCCTGCATGCGTTCGATCAGCTCGCGATGGCCGGGATTTTCTTCCGGACGCGCGGCGGCGACAGGCTGACGCATGATGCTTTTAAGCTGCATGATCTCTTCGCGCATTTCCGCCAGCATACGTGAGGTTTCCGGTTCTCCGGCGCCGATTTGCCGGGAAGCCGTCGCCGCCGGTTCTGCAGCGGCAAAAGCCGGTGTGGTCTCCGCTTTGGGCCTGGCGTTGCTTTTCAGCGTTTCCAGCCGGTCGCGCACCCGCGACATTTCATCTTCCAGGCGACGATGGCGATCCGCCGTCTCCCGGGCCACCGCAGAGGGCGTCGGGCGTGGGCCTTCCTGCTCAGGCATGCTGCTGCGCTGATCGTCCTCGTTATAATCCAGCGCACAAATCACCTCCACGCCATCCCCCGTTTTACTGGTGGACAGAATGACGGCGTCCGCGCCGAGATCTTCACGGATATCCTTTAAAGCCTGTTGCATTGACGCTGCAAAAAAACGTTTCACTTTCATAATGTTAGTCTCCCGGCTCCACGAGCCCGCACGGGATTACCCACTGATTGTCGCCACGATGGTGATTTGTTTGTTGTCCGGCACTTCCTGATAAGCCAGGACATGCATGCGCTCCACGCTGAGTCTGATGAACCGCGCCAGAACCGGGCGCAGGCTGTTGGACACCAGCAAGACCGCCGCTTTACCGAGCATTTCCTGACGCTGCGCTGCTTCCGCCAGCGAGCGTTGCAGTTTTTCCATCATGCTCGGCTCCAAAATCAGACCGATGTCATCCATGCCGCCGGCCTGTTGCGCTTGTTGCATAGATTTAAGCAGTAATTGTTCCAACCCTGGGTCCAGAGTGATAACAGGCAGCTCAGGCTCCGCCCCTACTATGTTCTGGACGATCAGACGACGCAGCGACGCCCTCACCGCCGCCGTCAAAATACCGGCGTCCTGGGTCTTCGGCGTAAAGTTGACGATGGCCTCCGCAATGCTGCGCATATCCCGCACCGGCACATCTTCCTGCAACAGATTCTGCAGCACCTTCAACAGGGTGCTGAGCGAAACGGTGTTGGGAACCAGCTCTTCCGCCAGTTTCGCCGCTTTCTTGCCCAGCTGCTCCAGCCACTGTTGCACTTCCTCATGGCCGATCAGTTCATAGGCGTGACGGCTGAGCACCTGATTCAGGTGCGTCGCCACGACGGTGCTGGAATCCACCACGGTGTAGCCCAGCGTCTGCGCCTGTTCTTTCTGGGACGGATCAATCCACACCGCCTCCAGACCGAAGGCCGGGTCTTTGGTCTGAATGCCGTCCAGCTTGCCGAAGACCTGACCGGGATTGATGGCCATTTCCCGATCCGGATGAATTTCCGCTTCCGCGATCGTGACCCCCATCAGGGTGATGCGGTAATAGTTCGGCATTAAATCCAGGTTGTCGCGGATGTGCACGGAGGGCATGAGAAAGCCCAGTTCCTGCGACAGTTTTTTACGCACGCCCTTGATACGGGCCAGCAACTGCCCGCCTTGCGACTTGTCCACCAGTGGAATCAGGCGGTAACCCACTTCCAGACCAACGATATCCACGCTGGCCACGTCGTCCCAGCCCAGCTCTTTGGTCTCGGGTCCACGCACCGCCGGCGCGCTCTCGCCGGGCGCCAGTGCGGGTCCGCCGCCGGGTTGCGGCGGCGCGCCTGGGCGTCTGGGCGCAGGCGTGACGCCTTCGTCCACCACTTCCGACTGTTGCTGGCGTTTCCACATGAAATACGCCGCCGCGCCAAACACTGACGCCAACCCCAGAAACGCCATGTGCGGCATGCCTGGAATTACGCCCATGATGAACATAACGACGGCGACAATGGCCAGCGCCCGGGGGGAGCCAAACAACTGGTTGATGACCTGGCTGGACATATCCTGCTGAGTGCTGACGCGGGTGACCATGATGGCCGCCGCGGTGCTGAGCAGCAGTGAAGGAATCTGCGCCACCAGACCGTCACCGATCGTCAGCAGCGCATATTTCTGGACGGCGTCGTTGAACTCCAGATCGTGCTGCATGATGCCGATGGCGAGACCGCCGATCAGGTTGATGGCCAGAATCAGCAGACCTGCGACGGCGTCGCCGCGAACGAATTTACTGGCGCCGTCCATGGACCCGTAGAAATCAGCCTCTTGCGACACTTCCGCCCGACGCGCTTTGGCTTCGTCCTGGTTGATAATGCCTGCATTCAGATCCGCATCGATCGCCATCTGCTTGCCGGGCATGGCGTCCAAGGTAAAGCGTGCGCTCACTTCAGAGACGCGTCCCGCGCCTTTGGTGACCACCACGAAGTTGATAATCATCAGAATGGCGAACACCACCAGACCAACGGCGTAGTTGCCGCCGATCAGCACTTCACCGAAAGACTGGATAACTTTACCCGCCGCATCGCCGCCTTCATGACCTTCCAGCAGCACCACACGTGTGGAAGCGACGTTCAGAGCCAGACGCAATAAGGTCGCCACCAGCAGCACAGTCGGGAATATGGCGAACTCCATGGGACGCATGGCGTACACGCACACCAGCAGAATGACTAGCGATAAGGCGATATTGAAGGTAAAGAAGACGTCGAGCAGGAACGGCGGCACCGGCAACGTCATCATGCCCAACAACACCATCAGAAGCACCGGGATACCCAGGTTGCCGTGGGTCAGGGCCTTCAGGTTGTTGATCGCGGCAGCTCGTTCCATAACACTCCAAACGACAAAAGGTTGACGGAAAAAACCGTTTCCCTAGTGTGTCTGCAGGAACTGTGCCGCTCTATGGAAAAGCGACGCCGGACAGCGGTTAACGCAACTCACTGATCCCGGCGCAGATGGGAAGGTATCTTGAAGTCAGGCATGCCCTGGGGCTTCTTACCGTAGCCGCCGCGATAACGACGCAGTTGAAAGACATACGCCAGCACCTGCGCTACGGCGAGATACAGACCGGAAGGAATTTCGTCCCCCACTTCCGAGTGGTGGTAGATGGAGCGGGTCAAAGGCGGCGCCGAGACCAGCTCAACCTTGTGCGCCCTGGCGATTTCACGGATTTTCATGGCCATGTGATCTGCGCCTTTGGCCAGCACGATGGGGGCCGCCATTTTCTTGGCGTCATACTTCAGCGCCACGGAGTAGTGAGTCGGGTTGGTGATGACCACATCCGCCTTGGGCACATCCTGCAGCATGCGACGGCGGCTCATCTCGTATTGCACTTCCCGCACCCGTCGCTTCACTTCCGGCTTGCCTTCCGTGTCCTTGTATTCGTCCTTGATCTCTTGCATGGTCATACGCAGATTCTTCTGGTGGTCGTATATCTGAAAGGGCACGTCCACCATGGCGATCAGTATCATGGAGCTGGCCAGAAACAGGAAACTCCACGCCAGCAACTTGCAGGCATGGGCCATGCTCACTGTCGTATCCTCCGCTCCCATCGCCAACAGATCCGGTATGGAGTGATTCAGAATTATGAGCGCCACACCGCCCACCACCAGCGTCTTGGCGATGCCTTTGATCAACTCCATCAGGGACTTCAGCGAAAACATCCGCTTCAGGCCTTCCAGCGGGTTGATGCGACTGAATTTCGGCGCCGCCGCTTTGCCGCTCATCATCCAGCCGCCTAACGCAATAGGCCCCAGCAGAGACGCCACCAGCAGCACCAGCATGAAGGGCACGAGAGCGATCGCCATATCCAACGCCGCCATGCCGAGATGAATCAACGGTTGATGAGCGTCAAACACTTCCTCCCGGGTTAACGTAAAGCTGGCGCGAAAGACGCCTTCCAGCGCCTTGGCGATAGTCGTTCCAAACACCAGAAGACCGACCGCTCCCGCCAGTAACACCGCCGTGGTATTCAGCTCGCGGGAACGGGGAATCTGCCCCTCCTCCCGGGCTTTCTCAATCTTTCGGGGGGTGGGTTCTTCGGTTTTTTCCTGACTGGTGTCGTTATCGGCCATCGTCCGTCACACTCGTTTTACTTCGGGTTCAGGCGTCCTGCGCAATCGTCTTCTGTCCTGGGCCAGCGCCGTCTTATCAAGGCGGCGTCGGCTGCAGCATGACCTGCATGAAATCAAAGGTGTTCTCGCTCAACACAGTGAACTGGGGCATGATGCCGCCAATGCTGATCCAGAACACCACCAGACCAAACAGCACCGTCATCGGAAAGCCGATGGAAAAAATATTCATTTGCGGCGCCGCCCGGGTCATTACGCCAAAGGAAATATTCACGATCAGCAGCGCGGTCACCGCCGGCAAGGCGATCATCAGCGCGCTGGCGAACATCCAACTGATGCGTGAGGCCAGATACCACCAAGACCATGCGTCCACCTCCTGCGCCGAGATCGGTAAAAAGCGGAAGCTTTCCACCACCGCCTCGAACATCACCAGATGGCCGCCCATGGCGAGAAATAACAGGGTCACCAGCATCAGATAAAACTGGCTCAGCGCGGTCACTGTGATGCCGTTGGTCGGGTCCACCATGGACGCGAAGCCCAATCCCATGTTCATCGCCACCATTTGACCGGTCACTACGAACAACTGGAACAGCAGCAGCACGGCGAAGCCCATGGCCAGCCCGATCAGCACTTGCTGAATAATAATCGCCACCGAGCTGACGGATAGCGGGTCCACTTCCGGGACTGGCGGCAACGAGGGCACGATCAGAATCGTCATCAGCAGCGCCAGCGTCAGCCGTACGCGGGCAGGCACGATTTGCGTGCCCAGAATCGGCGTCGTCATCATGAAGCTGGAGATGCGAAACAATGGCCACAGATGCATGCCCATCCAGGCGCCGATCTGTTCGTCCGTCCACTCAAACACCGTACGGCTCCCTAACCGATGACGTCAGGGATGCTGGTGATGAGCATGTCGGTGTACTCCATCAACTGCGTCAGCATCCAGGGGCCGGCGATAATGATCACGATCAGCGTCACCAGCAGACGAGGCAGGAAGCTCAGGGTCTGTTCGTTAATCTGCGTCGCCGCCTGAAAAACGCTGACGATCAGACCGACCACCAGACTCGGCGCCACGATCAGCGTCACCAGCGTGACGATCAACCATAAGGCCTCGCGAAAAATATCCAGCACCACTTCAGGCGTCATAAGCGTTCTCCTCGGTTGACCGTGCTAAACCCCAAAACTGGCGGCCAGAGTGCCCATGATCAGGGCCCATCCATCCACCAGTACGAACAGCATGATTTTGAACGGCAGCGAGATGATGATCGGCGATAGCATCATCATCCCCATGGCCATCAAAACGCTGGCCACCACCATGTCGATAATCAGAAAGGGAATAAAAATCAGAAAGCCGATCTGAAATGCGGTTTTCAGCTCACTGGTGACGAACGCCGGCATCAGAATCGTGAACGGCACTTCTTCCGGGTTAGCGTATTTGTTCTCATCCCCCGCCAGTCGAATAAACAAGTCCAAATCGCTTTCACGGGTCTGACGCAGCATGAACTCGCGGAAGGGTTCACTGGCTTTGGCCACGGCTTCCTGCGCTGTCAGTTTCTCGGCGAGATAAGGCTGCAGCGCCATTTCATTGGCCTGCTTAAACGTCGGCCCCATAATGAAAAAAGTCAGGAACAGTGCGATGCCCACCAGAATCTGGTTGGAAGGAGCTTGTTGCAACCCCAGCGCCTGACGCAGGATGGAGAAAACAATGATGATGCGGGTGAAAGACGTCATCATCATCAGGAAAGCGGGGATAAAGGTCAGCGCCGTCATCAGCGCGAGAATTTGCAGGGTGACGGAATATTCCTGCGTGCCGTCCGGGTTGGTCACCAGCTTGACCGCCGGCAGGATGGCGTCCTGGGCCGACCAGGCGACTCCAGGAAGCATCAAAAACAAGATCAGGTAAGTTAACCGCAGGACCCTATTGCGCGCCATTCGCTTCGCCTTTTGCTTCGTTTTCAGTACGACGCAAAAGGCTCTGCAACTTCCGTGCAAACTCGCCGCTATGTGGCGACAGTTCTAGCGGCTCGTCCAATGTGAGCAGGTTGGTGATTTGATGTTGAGTAATGCCGACGATTATTTGACGATCGCCGATCTGCAATAACGCGATGCGCTCACGGGTCCCCACGGGCAACACCGCCAGCATTTTCAGATGTTGATGTTGTTGCGGGGCCAGACCGGTGAAGCGGCGCATCATCCAGGCGGCTCCGCCGATCAGCGCCAGCACCAGCACCAGCGCGCCGCCGACTTGCAGCAGCTGTCCCGCCTCCACGCCCGCCACCGGTTTCTTGGCGGCGGCTTCCTCCGCCGCCCGCGCCAGTCCCGGCGCCCAGAACCACAGGGTCGTGGTCATGGCGACGCAAAGCACAGTTAAGTTAAATCCAGTACGTTTCAACCCTAACCCCGCAGTTTCTTGATGCGTTCGGAAGGACTGATGACGTCCGTCAGACGAATGCCGAACTTTTCGTTGACCATCACCACCTCGCCATGGGCGATCAATGTGCCGTTAACCAACACGTCCAAAGGCTCCCCGGCCAGACGGTCCAGCTCGATCACCGACCCCTGGTTGAGCTGCAGCAGGTTGCGAATAGCGATCTGGGTATTGCCGACTTCCATGGAAATGGTGACCGGAATATCCAGGATCACATCCAGATCCGGCGCCCCCGGCGCGCTGGTTGGGAGCGTCTCGTCGAAGGTTTCGAACGACGCGGCGCGGATGTCGTCATCAGCGGCTTTTCCTTTCGCCTCCGCACTCTCAGCCTCCGCCATCGCGGCGGCCCATTCATCCTCTCTGTCGCCCTCAGCTTCAGTCGCTTCCTGTTCACCCAGCGCAGCAGCCCACTCGTCCGCCAGCGCTTCTTCTTCAGACTTCGTATCGTCTAAATCGTTTTCTTTATTGTCGTCGTCTTCAGCCATTGCGCCTCCTTCGTCGGCGTCGCCGCCGACCGCTTAATCTTATCTACAATCTTGAGCGCCAGATTGCCGTTGCACTGCCCTACCTTGGCGATGAATATCGGCACGCCGTTCGCTGTCACCGTAATGGTTTCCGGCATCTCCACCGGAATCACGTCTCCGGGCTTCAGCCTCGACAGAGAGCGCAAAGAAATCTTTTGTCTGACCACGGCGGCATTAAGCGGCACCCTGGCTTCCAGGATGTCCTGCTGTAAAGCGCTGATCCAGCGTTCGTCGACATCGTCGACGTCGCTCTGTACGCCCGCGTCGAGCACTTCGCGTATGGGCTCGATCATGGAATACGGCATGGCCACGTGCATGTCTCCGCCGCCGCCGTCCAGTTCAATGTGGAAAGTGCTCACCACCACCACTTCGCTGGGGCTGACGATGTTCGCCATGGCCGGGTTAACTTCCGAGTTGACGTATTCGAAGTCCACCTTCATCACCGCATTCCAGGCTTCCTTCATGTCATGGAACACCTGCTCCAGCACCATCTGTACGATGCGGATTTCCGTCGGTGTGAATTCCCGTCCTTCGATCTTGGCGTGACGGCCGTCGCCGCCGAAGAAGTTGTCCACCAGTTTGAACACCAGCTTGGCGTCCAGGATAAACAGGCCGGTGCCGCGCAAGGGGCGAATCTTCACCAGATTAAGACTGGTGGGCACATAAAGCGTATGAATATATTCCCCGAACTTCAGGATCTGAACGCCGCCGGAGGCCACGTCCGCATTGCGGCGCAACAGGTTGAAAAGACTGATGCGGGTATAGCGGGCGAAGCGTTCGTTGATCATCTCCAGGGTCGGCATGCGGCCGCGGACAATGCGGTCCTGGCTGGTCAGGTCGTAACTGCGCACCCCCGCCGCATCGACATCCTCCTCGGTGTCGACGTCGCCATCGTCCACGCCATGTAAGAGCGCATCAATTTCGTCTTGAGATAATAAATCTTGCACAGCCCTACACCTTGACCCAGGGTCTAACAGGAAATGTTACGCATCTAGTTCTATCACCTGAGACGGGCCTATAACAAGCCCCGCCTGCAGGTCTGACAGCGTTTCAGCTCAGCGATTCGATACATCGCGCCCGCGGTTACTGCAACACGAAATTGGTGAACAGCACCTGCTCAATTTCTCCATTCACGCCCTGTTCCTTCAAGGCGGTATTGATGACTTCCTTAGACTCCGACAGCAGATCCTGCCGGCCCTGGTCCGTCTGTACGCCCTCGAAATCCTTGCCGCTGTAGAGGTTTATCAAACGGTTGCGAATCACTGGCATGTGCAGCTCTACCCCGTCCAGCACCCCTTGGTTACGCGTCAGCAGACTGATGCTCGCCTGCAGAAATCGTTGTTTGCCTTTGTAGTCGAAAGTGACCACCAGCGGCGGACGCATGTCGTAATAGATAGCCTCCGCCTTCACCGGCGCGGCAGGTTCGCCACCCTCAGCAGTAGTATCTCCACCGCCCTCATCGGGAGAAGACTTGAGCAGCATCATGGTCACTCCCACACTGGCCCCAATGGCGATCACCAGAATCAGTACGATGATAATGAGCAGCTTCTTGCTCATGCCGCCTGATTTGCCGGACTCCTCGCCGCCTTCTCCACTATTGTCTTTCGCCATAACTTAGTTTCCACCATCGACAGATAAACAGGTCACTGGGGAAGCCGCCGCCTCCTTGTCGATAAGTGTAGTTCATTCCTTTGATTTTTCAGTGAAAAACCATCAGACGTAATAATCCACCATGCGATCCGTGGCCAGCGCCTGCTCGATTCCCGCCACGGTTGCGCCGTCTTCATCCCCCTCGCCGGCAAACAGACCGCCATCGGCGCCGCCGGATTCCTGACCGCTGCCGGTTCCCGTCTGTTGCTGCTGACTGGAGACGTCAAACTGGGATAACTGCAAGCCTTGCTCCGCCAGCAATTCCCGAAGCCGGTGCGCCGTGCCTTCCGCCATGTCGCGTACGATGGCGTGAGGGCTTTGAATCTGTACATGG
This sequence comes from Hahella sp. HN01, assembly GCF_018986435.1. Classification (GTDB taxonomy): domain Bacteria; phylum Pseudomonadota; class Gammaproteobacteria; order Pseudomonadales; family Oleiphilaceae; genus Hahella. The sequence continues at coordinate 159,589 of NZ_JAHMIN010000001.1, forward strand.
GCCTGGTCTTTCTGCACATGAATTTTCATTTCGATGGGACCGAGCTCCGGCGGATTCAAGTGCACGCTGGCGGATTGAATCTTCTGTCCCACGAACCAGACCACTTTCTGCGCCATGCCCTCGCCCCAATCGTCTCCCTGCACCGGTTGCTGCAGTGTGGTGACATAAGGCGGCGCGGCCGCATCGACTTTGAATTCCGCTCGGATGTTGGCGGCCACTCCGTGCAAGGCATTGGGCTTGGCCGCGCTCTGCGACTCCGCCAGCTTCAGCAGCGCGGCGTCCAGCGTCTCGCCATCGGCGCCGGCTTCCTGTTCGCCGCCATTGCCGTTTGCGGCAAGCGCCTGCGTCAGTTTGATCAGTTCGCCGCCCTTTTTGTCCCCCACCTTCTCTTCATCGCCCTCTCCTCCATCAACACCTTCAATGGCGTCGTGCACCGCCCGCGCCAGAGGCGTCAGCGCATTTTGTCCGGTAGGATCTGCGCCCTCCTCTTTATCCCCCGTCACTTCAATCAGGGTCATCGGATCGCTGGATTCTTCATAGTCTTCCACTAAAATTTTCTCACCTGACGGCAATTTCAGTCCGCTCAGCGGCGCAGTCTGATCTACATCCGCAGGTGCTGCTTGGGCGGCGGCAGCTACATTGTCCGACGTTTGATCGTCATCAGGCGCTTTTTTCTCATCGCCTTTTTCCGCTTTAACGTCTTTCTTATCCACTTTGTCCGTCTTGTCCGCGACTTCCCGATCCAGCACCTCAGAGAAGCGATCATCCTTATCATTCATAGCGTTAGCCTCATCCCTCTGATTGCCTGACGGCTTCGGAGTCGATTTCGGCGCGACTTTGGGTATATCAATAAATGCCACTGAGCTGTCCATTTACTGTCCTCAAATCCAAGTTACAACTTACCTGCGGATGCAACGGGTCTCACCAGCGCCACGCGGCAATCGCTGTCGCGAAAGCGGCAAAACCATTGTTTTGAGGGATAAATGCACAGATCAGGCCAAGTTACGCCTGAACGGGGTCAAAGCCTTTTAGAGAAGATAGAGAGGAGGAAAAAATAAACGCGGGATATTTCAACGCAAACAACCGACTCACACCGCCGACGGGGACGATGCAGCGCCTGCTACACCTGTTCCCGTAATAAAGACTGCACGACCTCAAATTCCCGCTCGATGGAGTCAAACACTTCCCGCGCTTTCTCCATTTGCTTGAACTTGCCGATCAACTCGCCTTGCCGACACAGTTCGGACAGCGCCGGCAAGCCCAGATTGGTGGCGCTGCCTTTGATGCTGTGACAGCCGCGACTGAATGCGTCCGGGTCATTGCCGTCCAGCGTCGCGCGAATGGCGCGCATACGTTCGATTGTATCTCCGATAAAGGTCTCCACCAATATCTGAAAGTCGTCTTCCATTACTTCCCGCAGTTCCGCCAGGGCGCCCATATCAAGGTGAGACAGATCGTTCGAACTCATATTCAAGCTTGCCACTCATAATCCACTTCAACGATGTTGCCCTGACCGAAGTACTCCACGCGGCTGCACATGGAGAGCAGCAGGGCTGTGCCACGACCACTATAACAGGTCGGACCCGGTAATTTACCGTCGAGCTTCTGATAATCAAAGCCTTTTCCACTGTCTTCCACGCGAATCGTCAATACGCCACCGGCGACCGCGCCTTTATGACGCACGTCCACCTTCACGAAATGGCCATCCAGCTGACGAATACGCTCCTCGCGCAGACGGTAATATTCCGCAAATCCATCCGGGCTGGCCTTGAGCTTGGAGTGCAGGCCCAGCACGCCATGCTCCAGAGCATTGGTGTAGAGTTCGCTGAGAATGGTGAACATCTCGCCGTTGCGTGTGCGTAGGCCAGGCACTTCCATGACGATCTGCAACAGCAGCGGCACCGGGTCGAACACCGCCAGGGAGTCGCTACACAGTTCATAGGCCATACGCCAGTGCTGCGGACCTTTGAGGCCGGTATTGGTGAGATAGTTGTTTTCTATCCCCAGCTCCTTCTCCGGCATCATCGTCAGCTCCACCAGCGTCAGATCGTCGCTGGGACCACCTTCCCCCATGAAATCGACCACGGAGCGGCGGATTTTTTCAAACAGGTTCGGCTCCTGCAGATTATCCTCAAAGACTTGCTGCAGACGTTTTTCGCCAAACATCTCCCCCTTCGCGTTGGTCGCTTCGACAATGCCGTCCGACCACAAATACACCCGATCGCCATGCTTCATTTCAAAACGATAGGTGCGCGCGTCGAAGGCTTCGCCTTTGAGAATGCCAAGGGGTAAACGGTTGGAGGCGACCTTGAGCAACTGATCGCCCTGCACCAGGTAACAATCCGGCAAACCGCCGATCCAGATCTCGATTTCTTCCTGCTCGAAGTTCAGCTCCGCCATACAGGCGCAGCAGAAAAAGCCCACCGGCAGGATTTTACGCAGCTTCTGATTCACTTCCCGGAGGATATCTCCCAGCGCGTAGCCTTTGCTGGTCATGCCATAGAAGATCTCCGCCAGCGGCATGGCGCCAATCGCCGCGGGCAAGCCATGGCCGGTGAAATCTCCCAACAGCACGTGCATGCCGCCGGACGGTTTCTGACAGGCTAACAACACATCGCCGTTAAAAACCGCCAGAGGCGAAAGCAAATGTTTGATGTTGTTGGCGCCGAGGCAACCCACATGGGCCACGTTGTCGAACACGGTTTTGGCGACCTGCTGCTCACGCATCATATGGTCGTTGTGTTCCGCGATCTGGTCCCGTTGCCGCAACAGGGTTTTATGCATGATCCGCATGCGGTTGAAAGCGTTGATCTTGGCTTGCAGGATAATGCGGTTATAGGGTTTTGACAGAAAGTCGTCGCCGCCCGCCTCAAGGCATTTGGCGAGCGATTCCGCGTCGCTGAGAGAGGTGAGAAAAATAATGGGAATCAAGTCTTCGCCAGCCAGCAACTTGATTTTCCGCGCCGCCTCAAAGCCGTCCATGCGGGGCATCAAGGCGTCCAGCAGGACAATGTCCGGCCGGAACTCGGAGAATTTCTCAATGGCGTCGACGCCATCCACCGCCGTCGCCGTATCATGTCCCTGCTTTTTGACGATATTCTGCAGGATCATGCGATCCGACTGATTGTCGTCGGCGATGAGAATTTTTAGCGTTTTCTGGGACCCGAGAACGGACGAGGCCATTTCTGAGTCCAGGGATTGTTTCATAGCAATACCCGAAAGGCGCATAAATGGCGGAAAGTCCGTTTCAGGCGCCCAAAAACTGCGGGCGCTTTATTGAATAACAAACAATTGTTCAAAATTGGAAATCGTCAATATCTTCCTGACATCATTGTTGCAGTTCGTGATGCAGATTTTAGCGTTGTCGCCGCCTGCATAGTCCCGCAATAACAACAGCATCCCCAAGGCGGAGCTATCCAGATACGTCGTCTCCGTCATATCGATCTTGTACTGCTCGAACGGTCCCTCAGGGTTTTCGTACGCATCCCTGAATTCCTGGTGGGAACTGAAATCAAATCGCCCTTTAATGCGAATAGTCAGTTCGGCATTATCGTCAGAGCGGCTTGTCGTTATAGACATATTGCCTCCTTCTGTTGGCGCTCCCCTAATCAAACCATCAGGATCGGTTAGATCCATTCTGTGTTCTTTTTATTTGAAATTCAGGATATTACGAATAGTACGCAGTGAATTTCAATACTCATATTCTTACTAATTCATCAATAGCTGATTTTTACTAAATTTCCAGTTTTCATTCACTTGGCCGCTCTTTGTCCGCAGCCAAAAACTGACTTTCAGGCACATTTTCCGCCTGTTTCAGCTAACTCGCTAAAACCAAAAAACTTTTTCTACCGTATCTTAATGTCTGTTGTGATAGGCGCGTCGACCGACAGCATCGTCCAGGTTGCGCTGTTGCTTCTTGTCCTCGTAATAGGCTTCCTCTTTTTTGCAGCGATCAATAAAGTCCTGCATGTTATTTTTTTTCTGATACGCCGCCCGCCACACATCCGTTTGTTGCGACAACTGCTGTTTCAACAGCAATAACTGCTGTTGCTGCTGCTCGATAGCCGAGCCCAGCCTGCTGATGAAGACATGATAGGTTTGGATATGACGCACTGAACGTACGCCGTTTTGAGTACCCCTTAATTCATCCTGATAATCACGCTGATAGGCGACCAGTTGCTCCAGCTTGCCTTCCGCCTGCTCCACTCTGCGTCGGATCTCGCCCATTTTCTTGCGCTCGTTTTCCTCGTCCCGCTCCGCCAGATCAAGCACCAGCGACAACCTTTGCGACTTCTTTTTCTCCGCCACGTTAAAGCACCTGAACTAAAGTGGAGTAACCCTATGGTTTCGCCGGGGCTCTGGGCGCGGCGCCTTGCGCCGGAGCCGGGGTGAACAATTGATTCAACCCTTGTGCGCTATCATTCAGCGTAGCGCGTTCCCGCAGACTTTGCTGTAAAAATTTGCGCATGTGGGGAAATCTTTCGATCGCATAATCGGTTTCTTTATCGGAGCCGGGCACGTAGGCGCCGACGCTGATCAGGTCCCGCGTCTGCTGGTAGCGGGCGTATAACTGTTTGAAGCGCTGCGCCCTTTGCAAGTAGTCCGGCGTCGTCACCTGAGGCATGACCCGGCTGATGGAAGCCTCGATATCAATGGCGGGATAATGCCCCTCCTCCGCCAGACGTCGGTTCAGTACGATATGGCCGTCCAGAATCGCACGCGCGGCGTCGGCGATGGGGTCCTGTTGGTCATCGCCTTCCGTCAGCACCGTGTAGAACGCGGTGATGGAACCGCCGCCAGGTTTGCCGTTGCCCGCCCGCTCCACCAGTTGCGGCAGTTTGGCGAACACGGAAGGGGGATAGCCTTTGGTGGCGGGAGGCTCGCCCACCGCCAGGGCGATTTCCCGCTGCGCCTGGGCGTAACGCGTCAGGCTGTCCATCAGCAACAGCACGTTCTTGCCCAAGTCGCGGAAATACTCGGCGATGCGCGTAGTCAGGACCGCTGCGCGCAAACGCATCAACGGCGAATCGTCGGCGGGAGACGCCACGACCACCGCGCGACGCAAGCCTTCTTCGCCAAGAATATCTTCAATGAATTCTTTCACCTCACGGCCACGCTCTCCCACCAGCCCCACCACAATGATGTCCGCCGTTGTGAAGCGGGTCATCATGCCGAGCAGCATACTCTTGCCCACGCCGCTGCCTGCGAACAATCCCAGGCGCTGACCAATGCCGACGGTTAGCAGTGAGTTGATGGCGCGAATGCCGACATCGAGTTTTTCCCGGATCGGCGCACGGTGCAAAGGGTTGATCGGCGCACCGAACAATTCAACGTGATGCTCCGCCTGCAAAGGACCGCGACCATCCAGTGGCTCGCCGGCGCCATCCAGCACGCGTCCCAACAGGCAGGCGCCCACGCCAATACGCCCCACTCCGGACATCGGCTTCACTTTGGCGCCGGGTTGTAGGCCTTCCACCGCCGCCAGCGGCATCAGGTAGACCCGTTCATCGGAGAAGCCAACGACTTCCGCCTCGACCATGCGACCGCCGCGCACTTCGATCAGGCAGCGTTCTCCCAAAGTCATCGGACAGCCGACCGCCTCCAGGGTGAGCCCCACCACGCGGGTCAGGCGACCATTCAGCTCAGGACGCGCCTGAGCCGGCACGAAACGCTCGTAGTTGCGTAGCCGCTCAACCAGACTCATCGTCGCCCTCCGGCGTTTCCTGGGCCTCTGACGGCGCTTGATGCAGCTTGTCGGCCTCTATCTCCTCGGTCTTAGACGGTTCAGTATGCGCTTCGGGGACTGGCGGCGGCGCTTCCGCGTTTTTCTCCAGCAAGTCCCGGTGCAAGTCGCTCATCTCTCCCATCTGATCGGTGAAGTCTTTGGTTTCCTGCAAAGAAGCATCGTCGCTATGACGGGACAGCATTTGCTGCACTGTGGTCTGGAATCGTTTTTCAACGGTGAAGTCCAGCAACGTATGACGGGTCTCCACACGGCACCCGCCTTCCATCAAAGCGGGGTCCGCCTGATAACGGGTTCCTCTTTCCGGCGGCAAGTGTTCTTTGGCGAACGCCAGGTCCTGCGGATGCAGGTAGATGGTGACCAGCTCTTCTGTGTTGGGCAGCGCCGCCAGGGCCTCCTGCAGCACGCGCAGAATTTGCGAGCGGTCCACTTTCAATTCACGGAACACCACCGCCCGGGAGATCGCCAGCACCAGATTGAGCAGCGCCTCTTCCACCTCGTCCTGATGTTTGCGAATCGGCGCTTCCAGTTCCGTCGCCAGCTCTTCGAAGTGGCTCAAGGCTTGGTCGATGGCGGCGCTCTTGGACTTCACCGCCTCGCTTTCGCCAGTCTTGCGACCCTGCTCCAGGCCTTGTTGCTCGCCTTTGCGTTTACCTTCGGCATGGCCTTGTTCAAAGCCTTTCTGAAAGCCTTCTTCTTTGCCTTGTTCAAGTCCTTCCTGATAAGCGCTCTGACGAATGTTCTCCAGTTCCGCCGCCGTAGGCGGTTTGATCTTGGGCGTTTCCTGCTGTTCCCCCATAACCGGTAATTCCCAACGCTCGTAGGCCGTCAGTTTTTCCTTGGGGATGGTTTCGGGTTGGTCTTTCATCGGCTGGCTCTGTTAGTGTGGCGTTGCACAGGCGACGGGCTTACAACATTTCTTCGCCGCCGCCGCCCAGCATGATTTCGCCGGCTTCGGCCATGCGCCGCGCGATAGTGAGAATTTCTTTCTGCGCCGCTTCCACCTCGCTGATGCGAACGGGGCCACGCGCCTCCAGATCGTCGCGCAGCAGCTCCGCCGCCCGTTTCGACATATTGCGGAAGATCTTTTCCTGCAAATCCTCTTCCGCGCCTTTCAACGCCAGAATCAGGTTATCGGACGACACTTCCCGCAACAGGGATTGAATGCCGCGATCGTCCACATCCTTGAGGTTGTCGAACACGAACATGAGGTCTTCGATCTGACTGCCCAGGTCAGCGTCCACATCCTTGATGGATTCCATCAACGGAGCCTCCAGGCTGGAGTCCATAAAGTTCATGATATCCGCAGCGCGTTTGACGCCGCCGATCTTACTGGTCTGCGCGGACGAGCCTCCGGAGAACTGTTTCTCCAGAATATTGTTAAGCTCCTGCAGCGCCTGGGGTTGAATCGTTTCCAGAGCCGCCACCCGCATGATGATGTCCAGACGCACTTTTTCATCGAAGTTGGACAGCACTTCCGCAGACTGGTCTGGATCAAGATAGGAAATCACAATGGCCTGAATCTGAGGGTGCTCGTAACGGATAATGTCAGCCACCGCGCGGGCCTCCATCCACTTCAACGTATCCAGACCAGTGGTGTTGCCGCCTAGAAGGATCCGGTCGATCAGGCTGGCGGCTTTGTCCTCACCCAAGGCCTGGGTGAGCATAGTGCGAATGTAGTCGTCGGCGCCAATGCCCAGACCGGTCTGACCGCCGACGGCTTCAAGAAATTCAGTAGTGACGTGCTCAACCACGTCCTGAGTTACGTTCTGCAATTGCGCCATTTGCGCGCCCACACGCTGCACTTCCTTGGGCCCCATGTGTTTTAGAATCTGAGCGGCGTCCGCTTCGCCGAGAGACATGAGCAAAATCGCCGCCGATTCCACGCGGGAGACTTTGCGTACCGGTTTTTTCTCACCTTTCTCGTCACTCATCAGCCATTACCCATTGGCGAACAACCTGGGCCACTCGACCCGGATCTTCAGCAATCAGTCCTTTGAGCGCGTTAATCTTTTTCTCATATCCCTCAGAGGAGCCGGGCAGTAAAAAATCGCCCGCTGCGTTTAAGCCTACACTTTCTCCCTCACCTACGCCAGAGCCCAGACTTTCCAGCTCAGCCAACCCATCTTCATCGCCGGCCAGCGCCAGATTCTTGGCGTCAGAGCCGCCACTGGAGAGGTTCTTGAAGGTTGGGCGAATGACTCCGAACACCAGGATCAAGACGATCAGGAAGGCCACGCCCCATTTGATCAGTTCACGTATCCAGGGCTGCTCCCACAGCGGCGTTTCATAGTCGCCAATCTCGACTTCCTCCGCCATGAAAGGCGTATTGATGACATTGACGCTATCGCCACGAGCAGCGGAGTAACCCACCGCATCCCGCACCAGGACAGTCAGCCGCTGCAGCTCCGCTTCAGGCCAGGCCTCAGTAGTAACCTTTCCGTCTGTACCTACCCGACGCAGGTCATCCACAACCACCGCCACGGTAAGACGCTGGACTTTACCCTGATGTTGTTTAGTGTAGCTGACGGTGCGATCCACTTCGTAGTTACGCACAGTCTGTTTGCGGATATCCGTGGCCTGACTATTGGCGGTTGCATTCGCGGCGGCGCCAGCGACGCCCGCCTGCTCCGGCACGCTGGCCACGCCTGGAGGCTGATTGGACAGAGCGCCGGGAACTCCCTGATTGCTGCCGGCGATACGCTGCTCGCCAATCTCCTGCTCGCTGCGCACAGCCTGAGGGTCAGGATTGAAGGTTTCCTGCGCCTGCTCCACGGCAGTAAAGTCCACGTCTGCGGACACTTCCGCGCGGAACCGCCCTGGCCCCAATATCGGCTCCAGAATGCTGTTCACCCGACCGGTCAGCACTTCTTCCATACGGCGCGCATACTGGAATTCACGGGAGGTTCTCAAGTCGTCTTCGGTCAAATTGTTTTGCGACAACAGGTTGCCCCGCTGGTCCACCACAGTAACGTCGCGTTGGTCCATCTCCGGCACGCTGCCGGCAACCAGATTAACGATGGCCTCCACCTGATCCTGATGCAGGCTGCGTGACCCGGTCAGCTCCACCAGAACGGAGGCGGACGGTTTGCGCTTGTCGCGCACAAACACGCTTTGCTTGGGAATCGCCAAGTGGACCCGCGCGCTTTTCACATTGCGCAGACTGGAGATAGTGCGTGATAACTCGCCTTCCAGACCGCGACGATAGCGGGTGGACTCCATGAACTGACTGGTGCCGAGTCCCTGATCTTTGTCGAGCAGCTCGTAACCCATGGTTCTGTCCTGGGTCACGCCTGCGGCGGCCAGACGCATTCTGGCGACGCTCACATCTTCCGCCGCCACCAACAGGGCGCCGGACTTGGGTTCTACTTTGAAGTGAATATTGCTCTGATTGAGAATGTCCGAGACTTCCGAGCTGTCGTACACGCTCATGTCCGGATACAGCGGCTGATAGGCGGGTTCATTCGCCCACAGGATGATGGCCGCTCCCATCGCGATACTGGCGGCGACCCCCACCATCAACACCAATTGACGCAGCAGGGATAAACGATTGAACCCCAGCATCATATCGCTGCGGTTTTCCACCAGATCCACGTCGTTATTCTGTCCGCCCTGGGCGTCGACCTGTGCGGGAACGCTAGCCATTGTCCACCTCGATGCTTGTTTACTGCTTTATTAGAATGACTGAGCCGATCAGATAGGCATTTTCATGATGTCTTCGTAGGCCTGGACCACCTTGTTGCGCACCTGGGTCAGCGCCTGAAAGGCCACCGACGATTTCTGCGAGGCGATCATCACCTTGGTCAGATCCGCTTGCGGGTCGCCCTGCTCATAGGCGGTTCTGAGGTCTGACGAGGTTTTCTGCAGGTCGTTGACGTTGTCCACCGCCTGCTTGAGCATCTGGCTGAACTCGGGAACTTCTTCAGGCTTGCGGGTGGGCTTCAACTGCTCAGCGGACAGTTCCTGCTCGACGCGCGCTGACTGCCGCATCTGCGCGCGCAGGTTACGGATATCCGCCAGCACATTGTTGATATCGACCCGATTTGTCATAACCGCCTCCACATTCCCAAGCTATCGAAACGCCTTGTCAAAATGTCGTCGAAAGCCGTTTCGTTTAAACTAGTTCTGCAGAAAACATACCAGTTTCAGCGCTTTCGCCATGCTGACCACGACGTTAGCAAGCCCGCGCCATTTGTTCGTCGATGTCGATGCCGGACTCACGCATACGGGCGATTTTGTAGCGCAACGTGCGCGGTGAAATGCCCAGCTTCTCCGCCACTTTATTGCGGCGTCCGCCCTCGCTTTTCAGCGTGTCGAGAATGATCTGAAATTCGCGCATGCGCATCTCCTGCCCCAACCCGCTGACGTCATCCACATCCTCCATTTCGTCCATTGGCTCTGACATCGCCATCCCCGGCGCAAAGGGCGCGGCCAGGCTGTCCATACTGACGCCTTCCAGGCACACATCCGCGGCGGTGATTTGACCGTTTTGCTGCAGAATCAGGGCACGTTGAATGGCGTTATCCAGTTCGCGCACGTTGCCCGGCCAGTCATGGTTGTACAGCGCCTGACGCGCGCCATCGTCGAAACGCACAAAAGAGAGTTTCATTTTCTGCGCATGGTTCGCCAGCAGGTGCTCCGCCAAAGGCACGATGTCCGCGCGACGCTCGCGCAGCGGCCGCCAGTGAATTGGAAATACGGACAAGCGGTAATAGAGGTCTTCCCGGAAACGGCCTTCCTGCACGTAGGTTTTCAGGTCCCGGTTGGTGGTCGCCAGCACGCGCACATCAAGACGAATGCTCTTGCGTCCGCCAATACGCTCCACTTCCCGCTCCTGCAAGACACGCAACAGTTTGGCTTGCAGGCCCAGGTCCATCTCGGAAATTTCATCCAGCAGAATGGTGCCGCCGTCCGCCTGTTCAAATTTGCCCGGCATGCTCGCGTAGGCGCCGGTAAAAGCGCCCTTCTCATGCCCAAATAAAATCGCTTCCAGCATGTTTTCTGGAATGGCCGCGCAGTTGATCGCCACGAAAGGCGCATTCTTACGGGCTGATTTACGATGGATATAACGCGCCAGCACTTCTTTCCCGGTGCCGCTTTCGCCGGAAATCAGCACGGTGGAGTCTGTCATCGCCACACGCTGCGCCAACTGGAATATGCGCTTGCTGGCGCCGTCCACCGCCACCGGTTCGTCGGCGTTGGAATCGCCGCCGGCGCCGCCCATGTATTTTTCAATGGTGTCCAACAGCGTTTGCGGCTCAAACGGTTTGACCAGATAGTCCGCAGCGCCGCTTTGCATGGCCGCCACCGCCTGACTGATCTGTCCGTATGCCGTCATCAGTACGACCGGGACGCCGGGATATTGACGCCGTACTTCCAGCATCAACTCAAAGCCGTTCATGCCCGGCATGTTGACGTCGCTGATGATCATATCTACGGCGCGCTGCTCCAGAACGCTCAAGGCTTCTCTGGCGGAATCAACGCCGATATAGTCATACCCGTTCATTTCCAGCGTAGTGGTGAGCGCGTCCAGTAACTCCAGATCGTCTTCCACTATCAGCAGGGTCGGTTTATTCATGGCATGTCTCCTTCAAAGATTCGTGAGTCAGGCGGAGTGGCGCGCTGGCAAAGTCAGAATGGCCCGGGCGCCCAGTCCCGGACCGCCGGAGGTGATGAAAAAGCGCCCGTGATGCGCTTGCGCCACGCCTTGCGCCACCGCCAGGCCAAGACCGGTGCCGTGGGATTTGGTGGTATAGAACGCCTCCAGCAGACGGTGACCGTCTTCAGGGTCAAAGCCGACGCCGTTATCACGCACTTCCAGGCAGATGAATCCCTGCCCCGGAGCGCTCAGATTCACTTCCACCTGAGGCTGATCCACGCCTTTTACCGCTTCCAGCGCGTTATTGAAAAGGTTCAATACTGCGCCGACCAAAGCGTCTTTATTGCACAGGATTTCCCGTTCGCCACAGTCGATGCTCCATTGCACGGGAACCTGCTTGCGTTGCGCTTCAGGCTCCGCCGCCGCCTGAATTTCAGAGAACAATTCCGCGCAGGTAATGCGTTGCGCCAGGGGCGCGTCGCCTTTGGCGAAAATCAACATGTCGCGTACTTGCTGTTCCAGATGAGTGAGCCGGGACATCAGTTTCTGCGCGCATTTCACCCGCAGGGAACCGTCCAGCTCAGGCTGAGAGAGATGCCCCGCATACAGCATGGCGGCAGACAGTGGCGTGCGAATCTGATGCGCAAGAGACGCCACCATTCTGCCCATGGAAGACAGACGCTCACTGCGGGACAAACGAGATTGCAACTCACGGGTTTCAGTGAGATCAGACAACACAATCAACTGGCCCGGAGCGTTCTCCAGCGAGCAGGTTTGAATGCTCAGGCGACGACCGTCTTTCAATGACACCTCGTGTCCGTCATCCGCCTTGGGCGCAAAGCAACGCTGGATAATTTCCACCCAACGCTCTCCATGTAAAGGCTCGCCCAACAGGTCCACCGCAGCGGGATTGCACTCCTGCACGGAGCCTCTCGCATCCAGCACGACGATGCCCACCGGCAACGCCTGCAATAAAGTCTTCAGGCGATTGGCGATGCGCGCTTTGTCTTCGTGCTCTCTCTGTCGATTCAGGCTGACGGAGTCCAGCTCATTGGCCAGACGATTTACCCGTCCGCTGAGATCCTGATAGGTTTGGGAAATCTGATCTGCGATGGCGCCGAACATGCTCATCGCCCGGTCCAAACCTGGGTCTGCGGACGCTGCATAAGCGCCGTCGTCAAACCCAGTATGTTTGGGGGCCAAATGGTGGATCACCGCTACCGGCTGCTCTTGATCCGCCGGCGACAAAATTTTCGGTACACTCATATTGCCTCTCCGATCACTTGTCCGTATCGCTGGAACATTGACGAAAAACCTGTCTTAACCGTAATCAATCATTTTCTGTGCCAGCCCTGATTAACGCCGCAGTTTCATGCAGTTAGGACAAAAGGACTAAGCGCCACGCCGAAAAATTGACGAGCCAACGGCTTTCGCGCCAGGGTTTGCGTGAGGCATCCATGCTCCTAACCAGGATGATTTATTGATAAGCATGAAGCGCCAGAAGTTAAAACGACAAAGCCCGGACAACGCCGGGCTCAACAGGAAATAAAATCCGAATTAACAGGGAAAGAAGTTCGCTCTACTCGTCAGCGTTGAGATTGTACTTACGTACTTTTTCCACCAAGGTGGTACGGCGAATATGCAAACGTTCCGCCGCGCGGGCGACGACGCCGCCGGAGTCATCCAAGGCCTGTTTGATCAGGCTCTTTTCCAGGTTGGCGAGATACTCTTTCAAGTCCAGTCCATTCACCGGCAGCACCGCCGGGGAATTAAGACCCACCAGACCAGGCTCCCCTGAGTAGCCCTCATCCAGGTCTTCCATGCCCTGCTCGATATCCTCGACATGGCGGAATTTCAGCGGCAGCTCCTGCACGCCAATCACGCCGTAGGGGTGCATGATCGCCAACCGCTCCACCAGATTCGCCAGCTCTCTGACATTGCCAGGCCATTCATGGCGGCACAGGCTCAAGATCGCCGCAGAGTTAAAACGGATGGAGCCGCGTTTTTCTTTCTCCATGCGGGATATCAATTCGTTAATCAGCAGCGGCACGTCTTCCGCTCTCTCCCGCAAAGGCGGCATTTCGATGGGAAAAACATTGAGGCGATAGTAGAGGTCTTCCCGGAAGTCGCCCCGTTCGATCATATCTTCAAGATGTTTGTGGGTAGCGGCGATGATACGCACATCGGCCTCCAGCGTTTTGCTGCTGCCAACCCGTTCATAGGTGCGCTCTTGCAGTACTCTTAAAATCTTGACCTGCATGTGCAACGGCATATCGCCGATTTCATCCAGAAACAGGGTACCGCCCTGCGCCAGTTCAAAGCGTCCGACGCGAGAGGTGATCGCGCCGGTAAACGCACCCTTTTCATGACCGAAAAGTTCACTTTCCAGAAGCTCCGCAGGGATCGCGCCACAGTTAACGGGAACAAAAGGTTGATTGCGACGATGGGAGTTGTAATGCAGGTTGCGCGCGACCACTTCTTTACCAGTACCGGATTCGCCAGTGATCAGCACGCTGACTTCTTTGTCCGCGACCTGGGACATCAATTCACGTACTTTCTGCACGCTACGACTGGTGCCGACCAGACTGCGAAACAACAGGATTTCCCGTTGTTTGCCGCGACCGCTCTTGGCCGCGTACTGTTCGCGATAAACTTGCGCGCGATACAGACTATCCATGAACTTGTTGTAGTGAGGCAGCTCTTCGAGCTGAACAATGATCTTGCGACGCAGGTCTTCGTCGATTTCAGACAGGTCACGCTCCCCCAGCATTAGCACAGGCAGGCCCGGGTCCCATTCTTCCAGCTTGGCGAGAAAATCTTCCACCTGCGTCACGCTGGCGTCCATCAACGCCACAGCCATGTCCATAGCGCTCAATGAGGCGTCTTTACACGCTTTTACCCAGTTATCCGCATCCGTGGCCAGAGCAGGCTCGCCCAGAAACGCCAGTATCACTTCTATGGCCTGTCTACGCGCATCGTCATCGCAGACCAAGAGGACAGTGCTGTCTTTGCTTGTCATGTAACCTCAGTACTACATTTGTTGAAATGTCCTGAGCCTCCATCTCGGTCACCCGGTTCCATATTGCGAGGAGTAACCTTTTCTTTCCCAAGAATTAAAGTACGCTTTCCGGGAGTGGTCAAATAAATGACGCAAATAGTCGAATTTCGACATCTGAATAAAAAACGTTCAAAAAATTGTCGCCAGCGCGATTGAAAATGGACAGCCGCTGAGTAGGAAGGTTAAAACTTGGAGGTGTTGAGATAGGACTGCGCCGCTTTCAAACTACGACGAACGCTGGTTAGTTCCTGGGCGGACTCTGAACGATTGGAGCCGGCGTGTTGAACCGCGTTGGCGTATATGCTGCGTAATCGAGTCAGTGTGGCGATAAGTTGAGGTTTATCGTCTTCGCTGGTCTGCGCGACGCTCTCTTGCACCACGTCACGTAAAGCAGGCTCCAAAGCAATTAATTCGTCCCACTTAGACTGTGAGGCCAGTTGTTCGATCTGTTCCGCTAGCTTTTCCAACTGCGACATTTAGGCTTCGCCCTATGCTGGATTGAGATACGCCATCTCGGGCTAGTGTAGCATTCCGACATGAGATTTTCCGGCGCGGGTATTATTTTTATTGGCCGCGCCGGAAACTCAGTGAGGCTAAATCAGCTCAAGAACTTGATCATGACGCCCGCCGCTACCGCTGATCCGATAACGCCAGCCACGTTCGGCCCCATCGCGTGCATCAGCAGGAAGTTTTGCGGGTTCGCCTCCAGACCAACCTTATTGGACACTCGCGCAGCCATCGGAACGGCGGACACGCCAGCGGAGCCAATCAACGGGTTGACCTGGGTTCCGGGGAGCTTATTCATCAGCTTCGCCATTAAAACCCCTGACGCAGTGCCCACGCAGAACGCCAGCATGCCCAGCACCAGGATGCCCAGCGTCTGCACGTCCAGGAACTTGTCAGCGGACAACTTACTGCCCACGGAAAGACCCAGAATGATGGTGACGATGTTGATGAGCGCGTTTTGCGAAGTATCGCTCAAGCGATCCACCACCCCACACTCACGCATCAGGTTGCCGAAGCAGAACATACCCAACAGCGGCGCTGCGTCTGGCAGGAACATGGCGACCAGAATCAGCAGGATAATCGGGAAAACGATTTTCTCCGCCTTGGTTACATGGCGCAGCTGCTCCATCTTGATCTTACGCTCTGCGTCGTTGGTCAGCGCTTTCATGATCGGCGGCTGAATCAACGGCACCAAAGCCATGTAAGAGTATGCCGCGACCGCAATAGCGCCCAATAAATGAGGGGCCAACAGCGTCGCTACATAAATGGAGGTCGGACCGTCAGCGCCGCCAATGATGCCAATCGCCGCCGCTTCTTTGATGGAGAAAGGAATCATACCGGAAGCGTCCAGCGCCGCAGCGCCAAGCACCGTACCGAAAATACCGAACTGCGCCGCAGCGCCAAGCATCAGCGTCTTCGGATTCGCCAGCAACGGACCAAAGTCAGTCATCGCGCCAACGCCCATGAAGATAAGCAGAGGCGCCACGCCGCTCATAATGGCGACATTGAAGAACTGATACAGCATGCCGCTGGTGAAGCCCATGTCCTGCGCAGCAAAAGAGACCGCCTGATGCATCGCTGCATGGGCGCCCTTGTACGCCACGATGAACTCGTGCCGGATCTCCGGCGTCACCGCCTGCGTGACGTCAAAAGGAATATTCAACGCCGCCGCCAGGCTGGCCAGTTGTTCGGGAGAGCCCAGGTGAATCGCGTTCTCAACCGCCGACATCGCCAGACCGGCTTCAGGAATATTCGCCAACAAACCGCCGAAACCAATCGGCAGCAGAAGCAAAGGCTCAAAGCCTTTGCGTATCGCTAGGAACAGCAAACCCAGGCAGATGGCCATCATGACCGCCTGCCCCCATTCCAGGTTATACAGGCCGCTGCCGTATACCAGCTGGGACAATCCGTTCATACAACGCTACCTCTTAAGCCAGTTTCAAGAGAGACTGGCCGACCGAGACCGCATCGCCCACTTTGACATCGATGCTGGCGACATGTCCGGCTTTCGGCGCGCGGATTTCCGTCTCCATCTTCATCGCTTCCAGGTATAGCAGCACGTCGCCTTCCTGAACGGTTTGTCCCGCCTGTACGACCAGACGCAGGATAGTTCCGCCCAATGGCGCAGGGATAGGCTCGCCTCCGCCAGTTGGCGCAGGAGCCGGCGCTGCGGAAACAGGAGCGGGAGCCGCTCCGACAGCCGCGACCTGAGTAATATCGCCGCCTTCTGACACTTGCGCCACATAGGTCTGACCGTTAACAACGATGGTGTACACCTCTGGGCCGCCTGCAGGCGCCGTAGTTTTGGCTGCGGGGGCGGCAGGCTTGAGGTCGTCAGCGCTGGGAATCGGCTCAAACGCCGCAGGGTTGCCGC
Source organism: Hahella sp. HN01 (assembly GCF_018986435.1). Taxonomy (GTDB): domain Bacteria; phylum Pseudomonadota; class Gammaproteobacteria; order Pseudomonadales; family Oleiphilaceae; genus Hahella. Next base: position 176,369 of record NZ_JAHMIN010000001.1, read on the forward strand.
GATTCTCCAGGAATTTCAGGCCCACTTGCGGGAACAGCGCATAGGTCAGCACATCGTCGACTGCTTGCGCCGCCAACTTCACGCCTTTCTCGGACGCCAGCTTCTTCAGCTCATCCGTTAATTTATCCAATTCTGGTTCTATCAGGTCCGCGGGGCGACAGGTGATAGGCTGAGCGCCTTCTAAGACCCTGGCCTGCAGTTCAGCATTGAACGGCGCCGGTGCTGAACCGTACTCCCCTTTCAACACGCCAGCCGTTTCTTTGGCGATGGATTTATAGCGCTCGCCCGTCAGTACATTCAGTACCGCCTGAGTGCCGACGATTTGCGACGTGGGCGTCACCAGGGGAATAAAACCGAGGTCTTTGCGCACGCGTGGAATCTCTTCCAGCACTGCGTCCAGCTTGTCGATAGCGCCCTGTTCACGCAGCTGGTTTTCCATGTTGGTAAGCATGCCGCCAGGAACCTGCGCCACCAGGATGCGGGAATCCACGCCTCTCAGGCTGCCTTCAAACTTGACGTATTTCTTACGCACTTCTCTGAAGTATCCTGCGATTTCTTCCAGAAGGTTGATATTCAGACCTGTATCGCGGTCTGTCTCCTCAAGAATTGCGACCAGCGCCTCCGTAGGGGAATGGCCGTAGGTCATGCTCATGGAAGAGATGGCGGTGTCTACATTGTCGATGCCCGCTTCCGCCGCTTTAAGCGCCGTAGCCGTGGACATGCCAGTAGTGGCGTGACAATGCATATGAATAGGCACGGAGCATTCTTTCTTCAGACGGCTGACCAACTCAAACGCCACGTAGGGCTTCAACAGGCCCGCCATGTCTTTAATGGCGATAGAGTTCGCGCCCATGCTCTCAATTTTCTTGGCTAGCTCCACCCACATATCAATGGTATGCACGGGACTGACGGTGTAGGACAAGGTGCCCTGCGCGTGTTTGCCGACTTTCAGCACTGCTTTGATCGCGGTCTCGAGGTTTCGAGGATCGTTCATCGCGTCGAAGACACGGAATACGTCAACGCCGTTAGCCGCAGCGCGGTCTACAAAGCGTTCGACAACATCGTCAGCGTAATGTCTATAACCCAGCAGGTTTTGCCCACGCAACAACATTTGCTGAGGCGTGTTTGGCATCACTTTTTTCAATTCGCGAATGCGTTCCCATGGATCCTCCCCCAGATAACGGATACAGGAGTCGAAAGTCGCCCCGCCCCAGGACTCAATGGACCAATAGCCGACTTGATCAAGCTTCTCGGCAATGGGGAGCATGTCGTCTAAACGCATTCGTGTGGCCAGCAGCGACTGATGCGCATCACGCAATATTACGTCCGTAATACCTAGTGGTTTTTTCGTTGTTGTCATGGGTTATTAGCCTTTCGTTTACTCTCGCGAATTTCCTTGCGTTCACTTCTTGTGGCGTGAACGGTGTTTAGCGATTGCGGCTGCGATAACAGCCATCGTGTCGTTATTGTTATTCGGAGGCGGCGTGGGATTGCCTGCGGTGGGAGGGGGGACTACCTGAATTTCCGGCGCCAGGCGATTGACGACTTTCGACATCAAATTGGTTGCGCCGACCAGTATAGCCAGGAATACGAATACGAATCCCATTCCCGCTACCATCAGGGTGACCGCCTGCTGAAAAAGCTCATTCATATGATCGATACCTGTCTTTGATATACCAGCATGAAGACGCCAACGAAGAGGCATTCCATGTGCTTAAAGAACAAACGCAGGGCCGCTTCTCGGCGGCAAATCTTGCGTAAGATACCGATAAAACCAGGGGTGCGCAACCGTAAAACTTCGGTTTTCCCCTATTGACGAAAAATCCTAAAAAAACTGAGAACTCAACACCATAGCTTGAAAAACAATGACGCGCCGGTGAAGAAAAACGGCATTGACGAGAAGGAGTTGAACTGGATTGAAAACTAAGAAACTTGGTTTGTAGACATCTTATTTTGAAGCCGCGATTGGCTTCCTAACATCTACTGTTTTGGATACTGCAAAAACAGTTAAGAGATGGCGCGCTCGGGAGGATTCGAACCTCCGACCGCCTGGTTCGTAGCCAGGTACTCTATCCAGCTGAGCTACGAGCGCGCAACAAATTGACAACTTAAGGTTTTTAAATGGCGCGCTCGGGAGGATTCGAACCTCCGACCGCCTGGTTCGTAGCCAGGTACTCTATCCAGCTGAGCTACGAGCGCGCATCAAAAACTTAAAGTGGCGGAGAGAGAGGGATTCGAACCCTCGATGAGGTTTCCCCCATACGCCCTTAGCAGGGGCGCGCCTTCAGCCTCTCGGCCATCTCTCCGCAAAAGCGGGGCGTATAGTACCACAAAATTTTAAGAATGATAGTCCTTATTCAAAAAAAGTTTGTGGTACCGTCAATTAATCGTCCTGATGGTCCGACTCGCCAGCCTGAGCAGACTTCTCACGCTGGATACGCTGATAAATTTCTTCGCGGTGTACAGCTACTTCTTTCGGCGCATTAACACCGATACGCACCTGATTACCCTTCACCCCCAGAACGGTAACGGTTACATCATCACCAACCATCAGAGTTTCGCCTACACGGCGGGTTAAGATTAGCATCTTATTCTCCTTAAAGAACGACCTATTCCAAAAAATGACCTAATTGTCGATTACTTGTAGATTTACTGCGCTCTACAAGCCCTTCGTCAACCTACTGCACTTTTTTATTATTATCGAGAATCCGATTTTTAAAAGGACGGTTAATAACCGTCGTTAAGAAATTGCGGATTCCGGTTGATCTTTTTCTATATTTACGTGCGACCTGCATCACACAGGTCGCCTATTTTAGTTATTTCCAGGCAAAAGCCAATGTTTTATCCAAAATTACGCCGGTTTTTCGCTCAATTCGAAAGCGCCGTGCAGGCTTCTAACCGCCAATTCCAGATATTTTTCATCGATCACGACAGAAACTTTGATCTCAGAAGTGGAGATCATTTGGATGTTGATGCCTTCTTTGGAAAGCGCTTCAAACATCGTGGTGGCGACGCCTGCATGAGAGCGCATGCCAACGCCGACAATGGAGACTTTGGCGATCTTGCTATCCCCCTTCACCTCTCTGGCCTCAAGCTCCTTACAGAGCTTCTCAAGGATCGCTTTGGCCTTGTTGAAGTCATTGCGGTGCACAGTGAAAGTGAAGTCGGTGTGATTATCCTCACCCACGTTCTGCACGATCATATCCACCTCAATGTTAGCGTCGCTGATCGGCTTAAGGATCTTTGACGCCACGCCAGGGATATCCGGCACGCCGGATACGGTCAGTTTGGCTTCATCGCGGTTGAAAGCTATGCCCGATACTATGGGTTGCTCCATATTCTCATCATCCTCTGTTGTTATCAGCGTGCCCGGACCGTCTTCAAACGATGAAAGGACACGTAAGGGAACGTTATATTTGCCGGCGAACTCCACCGAGCGTATTTGCAAAACTTTGGAGCCCAGGCTCGCCATTTCCAGCATTTCCTCAAAGGTAATGCTGTCGAGTCTGCGCGCGCTGTCCACGACGCGCGGATCAGTGGTGTAAACGCCATCCACGTCGGTATAAATCTGGCACTCATCCGCCTTTAACGCCGCCGCCAGAGCAACGCCAGTGGTATCCGAGCCGCCGCGACCAAGCGTGGTGATATTGCCGCTCTCGTCTTCGCCCTGGAAGCCCGCGACGACAACCACACGACCTGCATCCAGATCAGCGCGAATATTGTTTTCGTCAATTTCAAGGATGCGGGCCTTAGTGTGGGCGTTATCCGTAAGAATGCGGACCTGTCCGCCAGTATACGAACGCGCTTCGCAGCCGCGCTTGTGCAGCGCCATACAAAGCAGCGCTATGGTCACTTGCTCGCCGGTGGAGACCAGAACGTCCAACTCTCTTGGAGTCGGCTCATCCATTATGTCCTTGGCCAGCCCGATCAGCCGGTTGGTTTCGCCGGACATCGCCGACACCACCACCACCAAGTCATGACCTTCTTCTCTAAACTTTTTTACTTTGTCCGCGACCTTCTCGATACGCTCCACGCTACCGACAGAAGTGCCTCCGAACTTTTGAACCAGTAGGGCCATAATGTTTCTATCTTTCCGTCTTAGTAATTACATTTTTTCGTCACACACTTCCCTTTGCTCGGGGCGTCGCCTAGGCGCGCCCGCATTTTCTCCCTGCCTTCGTCTTTCGAATGCGCGGAATTAACCCAGTTGCTCTTCCACCCACGCATTGACAGAGGCTAAAGCCGCACCAAGCTTATCCAGCTCCACGCCGCCGCCCTGGGCCATGTCCGGACGTCCGCCGCCTTTGCCGCCCAGTTGCTCAGCTACCATTTTCACCAGATCTCCGGCTTTTACTTTCGCAGATTCCGCTTTGGTGACGCCCGCCACCAAGGAAGCCTTACCGTCTTCAACAGACGCCAGCAGCACAACCGCTTGCCCCAACTTGTTTTTCAATTGATCGACGGTATCCATCAACGCCTTGCGATCAACACCATCTAACTTGGCGGCAAGCACTTTGAGGCCTTTTACCTCTACCGCAGAAGCAGCCAGATCGCTGCCCGCGGAACTGGCCAGTTTGGCTTTAACCTGATCCACTTCTTTCTCTAATTGACGGGACCGTTCAATCAGAACGCGCACTTTATCCGCCGCTGTTTCGCGATTGCCTTTAACCAGCGCGGCGATATCACGCAACAGTGCGTCACCAGACTGCACCCAGTTCTCCGCCGGTTGCCCCGTCAACGCCTCAATACGACGCACGCCAGCGGCTGTTCCCGCTTCGCTGGTAACGACAAACATACCGATATCGCCAGTGCGCTCGACGTGAGTGCCGCCACACAGTTCGATGGAGAAGTCGCTTTCGCCCATCGCCAGAACACGCACGGTATCGCCATACTTTTCACCGAACAGCGCCATAGCGCCACGCTCACGCGCAGCATCCATTCCCATAACTTCCGTTGAAACCGGCGTATTGGCGCGAATCTGTGCATTAACGATGGATTCCACCTGACGAATCTGCTCCTGCGTCATCGGCTCAAAGTGCGCAAAGTCAAAACGCAAACGCTCAGGGTCCACCAAGGAGCCTTTCTGTGCGACATGATCTCCCAATACTTTACGTAAAGCGGCGTGTAATAAGTGCGTAGCAGAGTGATTGAGAGCCGTGGCTTTACGCTTGTGACGATCCACTTCCGCCGTTGCGGTTTGATCCGCTTTGATCTCACCTTCAGAGACCGCGCCAATATGCACAATCGCCGAACCTTCTTTTTTGGTGTCTTTAACGATAAATACACCGGTATCGGTTTTCAGCACGCCGGTATCGCCCACCTGACCGCCCGACTCTGCGTAAAACGGCGTCTTATCCAACACGACTACGCCTTGCTGACCAGCAGTCAGGGCGTCAGACTTATCTGAACCGGCGAACAAGGCCAGCACCTTATAGCTGCCAGCAAGCTCGGTATAGCCCGTGAATTCAGAGGACGCCTCTATGTTCAGACCAGCGTTGTAATCCATCCCAAAAGATCCTGCGTCACGCGCGCGCTTACGTTGAGCTTCCATCTCTACTTCGTAGCCGTCCATATCCATCGCCAAGCTTCTTTCTCTGGCGATATCGTTGGTCAGCTCCACCGGAAATCCATAGGTATCATAAAGAGTAAAGATCGTTTTACCTGGGATGATGGAGCCCTTGAGTTGCTCTAGCTCCTGCTCGAGCAAGCGCAAGCCCTTGTCCAAAGTTTTGGCGAACTGCTCTTCTTCCAATAGCAGTGTCTTTTCAATTTTGCTTTGAGAGGATTTCAGCTCTGGATAAGCATCTCCCATTAACGCCACGAGCTTAGCGACCAATTTATGCAAGAATGGCTCAGTCGCACCCACTTTGTTGCCGTAGCGTGCAGCGCGACGAATAATACGGCGCAATACGGAACCACGCCCGATATTCTCAGGCAACACGCCATCAGCAATCAGGAACGAGCTGGAACGAATATGGTCAGCGATAACCCGCAGCGCTGGCTCCTCAGTAGACGCGCCGCCGAGCACCTTGGAAGCTTCGGCCAACAACTCCTGGAAAAGATCAATCTCGTAGTTGGAGTGCACGCCTTGCATCAAGGCAGAGATGCGCTCAAGGCCCATCCCTGTGTCCACAGACGGCTTGGGAAGCGGATGCATCTCGCCATCAGCGGTGCGATTGAACTGCATGAAAACCACGTTCCAGATTTCAATGAAGCGGTCGCCATCTTCATCCGGACTGCCAGGAGGCCCGCCCGCGATGTGCGGTCCGTGGTCGTAGAAAATTTCGGTACATGGGCCGCAGGGGCCGGTGTCGCCCATCTGCCAGAAGTTGTCCGACGCATAGGGCGCGCCCTTGTTATCGCCAATGCGGATGATGCGCTCTTTCGGCACGCCAATTTCATTGGCCCAGATATCGTAGGATTCGTCATCGGAGGCGTAAACCGTTACGGTCAACTTGCTCTTGTCGATGTTGAGCCAGTCCGATGACGTCAAGAATTCCCATGCGTAATTGATCGCTTCGCGCTTGAAGTAGTCGCCAAAGCTGAAGTTACCCAGCATCTCGAAGAATGTGTGGTGACGAGCGGTATACCCGACATTCTCCAGGTCGTTGTGCTTGCCGCCTGCGCGCACGCACTTTTGCGAAGTGGTCGCCCGGTCATAATTACGCTTATCCTTGCCCAGAAACACGTCTTTGAACTGATTCATACCGGCGTTAGTGAACAGCAATGTAGGATCATCCGCCGGAACCAGCGAACTACTGGCGACAACTTCGTGCCCGTTACGCTGAAAATACTTTAAAAAGGCGCTGCGTATTTCTGAACTCTTCATACCTGTTCCGTTCTGGGTGATTTCGATAGTGAGACCCGCGCGATGACTGAATTGCGCGCAAAAGGCTGAGCTGCGTACTCTACCATAGAACCTGCGGGGTAAAAAACGGCCCTGTAGATTATGGAATGCGCAATTTTACATATAGAGATGAACGGTGGGGGGCTTAAAACGCAAACGGCGCAGCTTGGTTAAACTGCGCCGTAGTAAAAGACGAATTTCGCTTAGGCGGACATGCGCTCCAGCAACTCTTTCGCGAAGTCCACGTACTGTGTCTGATAGGCGGGCGCTTCGTCCTGACGGGTTTGCAACATCTGACTCAGGAACTCATGCACCAGACGCGCCGGGTCAGCGAACATAGACGCTTTATTCAAGGAATCCGCCAACATGTCGCGGTGTTTCGCCAGAGACTGGAAGGCGTCGCCAGCGCCTTCAGTACGGCGGTAAGCGGTATCCACACGCTCATACTGCAGGCTGCGCATGTTGATGGCGTAATTGGCGATTTCACTGCCATCTACGTTCATATCCATTGCCGCGGAAAAGGCTGCGTCCATATCGCCGCCGAAGAAAGAGGCTGCAATCCCTTCAACTTGCTGCAGCATATCCGCCAGCGCATTCAATTCGTCCTCGTCCAGCTCGCCGTCAACGGAGAATTCAAAAGAGCCGACTCTGAAGCTGTTACTGGAGAACTGCATGGCTTCGCCATTTTCGCCGCGACGATAATTCAGTGAGGTTTGTGAGCCGGATGCTTCCACCATGCGAATGCGCACATTATCGCCATCCTGAGTCTGCACGTTTATACCCACATTCGCGGCATAAAGAGATGACCGTCTGGCGGACAACGCTTCAGCAATACCGCCAAGACGCGAGGGCGCATCACCGCCAGTCTGAGAAGCGCCTGCGTCAGAATCTGAATTTGAGCCCTGAGAGCCGTTATACCCGTCCGGAACGTAAATGACATCTGGCTCGCCATACCCATCAGGCACATAAATAACATCCGGCTCGCCGTATCCCGGCGGCACATAGACTACATCAGGTTCTTGCGTTTGAGGCTGAGGGTCAGTGGGGCTGTCTGAAGGCAGATAACGCTCACGCAGTCCCGCCAAGCCATCCTGAATCAGCTGATAACCTGAATCGATATCTTCTTGCAGCTCATCCGTGATCAAGCCGCGAGCGTCCAATTCCTCCATCGCTTCTGCGTATCCGCGATCAACGCCTTCAGCGGCTTGAGCAAACAGGCTTTCCAGATCTTCCGGCGAGGCGCCGTTACGGGCGGCGTTTTCAATTCTCTTTTCTACAAAGCCCAGGACTTTGTTGGCGACATCTTGGGGAGTAGGGACTTGTGGCTGATAAGAATCATTAGCGGGCTTTACCCCAAAGCTGGCGAGACGCCCAGACATCCTGGCTTCAAAAACTCGAACGGAAAAATCCCGACCGCCGCCACTTTGGCTATAGGAAACTTCTGTGCTGGAGTAACTGAAATCATATGCAGCGACATTGCCGCCCACGCCCTTGCCATGACGCATCTTCTCAGACGCTTCAGAGCCAGAACCATGATGAGAACCAGAAAGCAGATTATTTATCGCCGGCATTGCAAAGTGCATTTAAACGCCCTCCCCCAAACCTGTTTACGCCCTCCCCGTAAAGCCATTTTCAACGAGGGCAATATAGTTAGCGTCAGTTCCCGCGCTTTCTTTAGCGACTTTGCATTATTAAAAGTTAATTTCTAGGAATTTTTGGTTATGCTTGCAGGTAACCATTTGATTATCCAACAGCTATGACAGCCGCAACTTCCCCGACGACCAACAAATACAGATTTGCCTCAGCATTACGGCCATTCTCCCTGATCATCGCCGTCGCCTGCTGTAGTATCGCTTTCGCCCGCACATACTCTGACGCCAACTTCTCAACACTACTCTCTACACTGACTTTCACCGCTACATTGCTGGCGCAGTGCGGAGTAAACCTCATCAATGACTGGAGCGATCAACGCCAGCCCGAGCTGCGCCTGAGTTCCGATCAAATTCACGCCATTCGTCATAATTTCACTCTGGGAATGGCGTGTTTCGCCTCCGCTGCGATTTTAGGAAGTGTCATTATGTTTATGAGAGGGCCGGTAATCGCCTTATTGGCCATAGCCGGCTTTGCGGGGTGCCTGGCGTATACCATTGAGCCCTTTAACCTGAAACGCCGGGGCTTGGGGTTAATATTGGTATTCGTATTGATGGGCCCGCTCCTGATTACTGGCGCGGGATTCAGCGCTACAGGAGTTTGGTCGCAAGCGCTGCTTTTGGACTCAATAGCCTTCGGCCCCCTAATTTCCCTGGTGTTAATGGCGAATGAAATTCGGGATATAGAAAAAGATCTGCGCCATGGCGATCGCACGCTTTCATCTATATTAGGGTTACCCCGCGCCAAATTGGCGTTTCTGGCCCTCTTGGGATTAACCGCCGCCGGGTATATCGCTTTGATTTCATTGGGCCACTTGAACTCGCCACTGTGGATGACAGGCTCGCTCGTTTTCGCCCTGCTCCTCGTGTATCGACTGCTGCAAATGCAAAGCGCCATGTCTCGCCGCAATCTGCCGCAACTGGCGGGAAGACTGACGGGCGTCACCGCACTGTGCCACATACTTTCCATTTGATCGCGCCGGGACAGAAAAAGTCACCTGTGGTATAGTCCCGCCGCAGTTTTCAGTCGCCTTGAGAGTCCTCATTTTTATGCTATCGAATCGCTTTCCGGAAGACCCCGCGCAACTCCAACCCGCCCCTTTGTGGCGCCGCCTCGCAGCCATGTTTTATGACGCCATTTTGCTGATTGCAGTATGGATGGTGACCACCATGATTTATATGCTTCTACGCGGAATGGTTATCGGTTCTGAGGCGATGCAAATGGAGGCTGACGCAGGTAAAAATATCGGCGACCCACTGCTTTCCAGCAGCCTGTTTCTGGCTACCTTCTTCTTTTTCGCCTACTTCTGGCGACGCATAGGGCAGACTCTCGGCATGCAGGTCTGGCGCATTCGCATTCAGAATCCAGACGGATTCAAGGTGAACTGGAGTCAGTGCCTGCTGCGCTTCTTTGGCGCCGCCGCCTCCGCCGTTTGTCTTGGATTGGGATATCTCTGGGTTCTTTGGGACAAAGAGAAACTGAGCTGGCATGATCGTTTCTCTTTGAGCAGAGTCGTTTATGTCCCCGCCAAGCCCTCCGAAAAGAAAAAAAAGAAGTAGATTTTCCTGTTTCGCCACTTTTTCCAGTCATCCTGACTTTTCAACAATCCCCCATTTGTCCGATTACACCGTCGAAACGCCAATTTAACGAAAATATTCGGGCGCTCGACGGCGCTCTGAAATATGCCATGAAAACAAAAACATACAGAAATCAACAAACTCCAAAACAAGAGCGATTTAAAAATTTAACGACGAATCTATAGGTAATTTCCGCAATCAGAGCTTGGTTGACATTAAAATTCTTTTCGGATGGAATACGGAGGAACCGCTAGTTCAAAAAGCGTGATTTGTGATAATAACAACAGACAGAACAACAAGACTCAGTTCTAAAAACAAGAAAGTATCCTGTGCACGAGCAAGCACTATGGATCAAATAGAAGTTAAAGCGGTCTGGCTCATATGATGGTTACAGAACATTCCCAACACATTTGCGTACGCTTCTGCAGCTCGCTACTTATTGGGATCTGTATGTCCTACCTCGATGATTTCCTCGCCACTCGCCTATCCCTTAGCGAAGTCCTAGATGAGTAGCTTCTAAGAGACTACCCTGGCATGAAAGGCTCAAATGCCACATTCTATTCTCACAACATGCAAAGAATAGGTGGTAGCCGGAGCTAACTACTATTATTAAGTCGATTTGTCGGCATCGCCCACTCTCAACCGGAGGTTTACATGGCTGAAAAAGCCCCCCTGGTAGTCACAGACGTACATAAGAAGTTTAATGACCTGGAAGTCTTGAAAGGGGTTTCGCTTAGAGCCGTAAAAGGTGACGTAATCTCAATGATTGGTTCGTCAGGTTCAGGCAAAAGTACTTTTTTAAGATGCATCAACCTGCTTGAAATCCCTACCTCAGGTGAAATAGAAGTTCACGGCGAACAAATCACCTTCACCACCAGTCGAAACGGAGAACGCAAGCCTGCGGACATCAAGCAGGTGGAACGCATGCGATCCCGACTGTCCATGGTATTTCAAAGTTTCAACCTCTGGTCACACATGACCGTGCTGGAAAACATCGTTGAAGCGCCCATTCATGTGCTCGGCGTCCCCAAAAAAGAAGCCCTGGAAAGCGCAGAACGCTATCTTCAGAAGGTCGGTATCTGGGAGCGCCGCAACTACTATCCCGCACAAATGTCCGGCGGACAGCAACAGCGCGCCGCTATCGCCAGAGCGCTGGCGATGGAGCCGGACGTCATGCTGTTTGACGAACCCACCTCCGCGCTTGATCCAGAGTTGGTCGGCGAGGTGCTGAAAGTCATGCGTTCATTGGCGGAAGAAGGCCGCACCATGATTGTGGTGACCCACGAGATGGCTTTCGCCCGCGACGTTTCCAGCCAAGTGGTGTTTCTGCACCAAGGCAAAATCGAGGAGCAAGGCTCTCCTGATAAAGTATTCAACAACCCGGATTCCGAGCGGGTTCGACAGTTTTTGGCTCCGAAGTATTAATCCTATACAGGGCCAATTAAACCGTGCGCGACGTCCTTCGGTTCATCGCTGCACTTTCGCAGAAAATGGGGTTTAGAAAACGGTGGCCAAGCCATCAGTCTGATAATAAATGTTGAGGAAATTTCATGAAAAAGTTACTCATTACCTTGGTGTCCGTACTGGCTTTTTCGTCAGCCCAAGCTAAAGACTGGAAAGAAATCCGTATCGGCGTTGACGCAACCTATCCTCCCTTCGCCTCCAAAAACGCCGCTGGCGAACTGGAAGGCTTCGATATCGAAATCGGCAATGCGCTGTGCGCGGAAATGAAAGCGAAATGCGAATGGGTAGTGCAAGATTGGGACGGCATCATCCCTGCACTGCTGGCTCGTAAGTACGACGCTATCCTGTCATCCATGTCCATCACCGAAGAGCGTCGTGAAAAAGTTCTGTTCACCGACAAATACTACAACACGCCTTCCGGCTGGGTAGCCAAGAAAGGCGCGGGCATTGATCCTTCCGACATGAATCAGCTGAAAGGCAAATCCGTTGGCGTTCAGCGCGGCACTATCCAGGACACCTATGTCAGCGAAGAACTGAAAGACGTCGTCAACATCAAGCGTTACGCTGGCCAGGACGAAGCTTACCTGGATATGAAAGCCGGCCGTCTGGACCTGCTGTTCGTTGACGCACTGGCTGCCGATGGCGGCTTCCTGAAGAAAGAAGCGGGCAAAGAATTCGAATTCGCCGGCCCCATGATCACTGAACCCGTCCGCATCTTCGGCGAAGGCGCTGGCGTCGCTGTGCGTAAGCGCGATACCGACCTGGCTAGCAAATTCAACGCCGCCATCAAGAAAATCCGTGGCAACGGCGTGTACAAGAAAATCAACGACAAGTACTTCGAAATCGACGTTTACGGCAAGTAAGCATCTTAAGGGAGGCTCCGGCCTCCCCTTACCATCAATCGATCAGGCGATTTTATGTTAGATCTGAAAGGTTACGGCCCCACTATCCTCAAAGGATCATTGGTTACCATAGAAGTAGCCATACTTTCTCTATTGCTCGCCTTGCTGTTGGGATTGTTGGGCGCAACCGCAAAACTATCCAGAAACCCGATTTCCAAAGCAGTAGGCACCGCTTACACCACCGTGATCAGGGGCGTGCCCGATCTGGTTCTGATGCTGCTGATCTTTTATGGCGGCCAGATAATGATGAACAGCCTTTCAGACTGGCTTTACGACCAGTTTGAAATTGACACTTACATCAACATCAACGCCTTCGTCGCCGGCGTGTTGACCATAGGCTTTATTTTTGGCGCCTATATGTCAGAAACATTTCGCGGCGCTTTTCTCGCCGTCGAGCGCGGCCAAGTTGAAGCTGGCCTGGCTTACGGAATGAATCGCTGGCAGATTTTCAAACGCATTATGTTTCCGCAGATGATGCGTCACGCCCTTCCCGGCTTGGGCAACAACTGGCTGGTTATGCTGAAAACCACTGCGCTGGTTTCCGTCATTGGCATGGAGGATATGGTGCGAGCCGCCCATCAGGCTTCCGCCGCACTGCAAGCGCCATTCATGTTCTTTATTCCCGTGCTTTTAATATTCCTGGCGCTGACTTCCATTTCCGAGTTTTTCTTCAAAAAGCTGGAAACTCACTACCATGTTGATTCCAGGAGAGCTTCCCAGTGATCGAGACCCTTACCACCTGGCTCAACCAGAATAAAATTTTCAACGTCGGCACTCTGGAGTACTACGGGGATGGCTTGACGGTCACCGTGCAACTGGTCTTCCTGTCACTGCTGATTGGCCTGGTTATCGCCATTCCACTAGGCATATTGCGCACCAGCAAGAACCCCTGGATAAACAAACCTATCTGGCTCTATACCTATATATTCAGAGGCACGCCACTGCTGATTCAGCTTTACCTGATCTATTACGGCTTGCCTGCGCTTCCCGGCGTGAAAGACTCTTTCATCTGGCCCTTGCTGGCCAACGCGTTTTATCCAGCCTTGCTCGCCTTCATTCTGAACACCGCTGCGTACACAACAGAAATCATTCGCGGCGCCATTCAGCAAACCCCTCAAGGGGAAATCGAAGCCGCCAAAGCTTACGGTATGTCCTGGTGGTTAAGCATGCGTCGCATCATTCTGCCTAACGCCTTCCGCCGGGCCCTGCCAGCGTATAGCAACGAAGTCATCTTCATGCTGCACGCCAGCGCCATCGCCAGCGTAGTGACGATTATCGACCTCACTGGCGCCGCCCGTTACATCTATTCCAAGTACTATGCGCCTTTCGAGGCTTTCACCTTTGTCGCCATGATTTACCTGTGCCTGACCTTCACCATCATTTATATCTTCAAGCGTCTGGAACACAAGCTCATGGCTCACTTGAGACCTGTAGGAAGCTGATTTGTCTATGAGCGCTTTATTCGCCCCTCACAAGGACTTCTTATCCGCCACGCTGGCTGACATCCCTGAGGGGCGGGAAGCGGCGCAAGAAAGGGAAGTCGTAGAAAATAACGGTGTGGTGTTCCGCCTCACCGGCCACGGCGCGCTAACCTGCGCCCCCTCCTCTCCCGTCGGACCCAAGCTGGTCTTTTCCGCAGGCGTGCACGGCAACGAGACTGCGCCAATAGAAATCGTGAACGAAATCGTTTCCGAGCTATTGAAAGGACTTCATCCTGTGCGCAGAGAGTGTCTTTTTCTCCTCGGAAATCCTCCCGCCATGAGGGCGCAGGAGCGCTTTATTGACATCAATCTCAATCGCCTTTTCAAGGAAAGCGCCACCTCAGGTCCCGGGTATGAGCCCAATCGGGCGGCGGAACTCATCGCACAGGTACAAGACTTTGTCCCTGCTGGAGAGAGCTGTTGGCACTATGACCTGCACACAGCAATTCGGGGTTCGCAAATCGAAAAGTTCGCCGTTTATCCATTCCTGCCAGCCCGACAGTGCCCCACTCTACAACTGAAGCTGCTAGCCGCCAGCGGAGTGGAAGCCGTCCTGCTGCAAAACAAMCCCGCCGCGACATTTTCAGGTTGGAGCGCAGCAGAGTACGCCGCAGAGAGTTTCACAGTGGAGCTGGGCAAAGTGCATCCATTTGGTGAAAACGACCTGGCGGGACTCGCCAATCTTAAAGACCAGCTTCTGGCGTTGATCGCCGGTGACGACGCCGCGATCAAATCCCACAGCGGAAAGCTGCCTGAGCAGTATCAGGTCGTTGACGAAATCATTAATACAGGCAAGAACTTCCAGCTAAACATCGCGGAAGACACCCCCAACTTCACTGAGCTGGAGGTGGGTTATTCAGTTTGGAAGGATGAGGAGACGGAGTACATTGTTTCCGGCAGCCCTGTGCGCATTGTCTTCCCTAACTCCAAGGTAGGACCCGGTCAACGCGCGGGACTGTTAGTCAGGCCGTTGCCTGCAATGTTACTGAGCTGATTCAGCGGGTTGATCCCGCTTCCCTACCGGCTTATTACGCACCGGCAGCGTAAAATAAAAAGTGCTGCCGCCGCTTTCCCCCGGCCTGAAGCCAATTTCGCCGCCATGAGAATGAATGATGGACTGACATAACGTCAGGCCTATCCCCATCCCTGACTTTTTCGTGGTGAAGAAAGGGCTGAACAAGTTGTTCTGATGCTCTTCCGCGACGCCAGGTCCTTCGTCCGTCACTTCAAACAAAATCCCCTTACCATTGGCCTGAGCGACTTTGAACTTAACAGCGCCGCGCATATTCGCGTGCCCCATCGCCTCCATGCCGTTACGTAACAGATTCAAGGCCACCTGTTGCACCTGCACCGGCTCAATGTAGAGTTCCGGTAATGAGGGCTCTATATTCGCGCGCAACTCAATGCCGTGCTCTTTGGCTTCTATTTCCGCCAACTCGAGGATGTCTCTCGCAAGCGTGTTGGCGGACAACATCTCTTTACCCTGCAAAGGCTTCTTAACGAAATCGCGAATATGCTGAATAACCTGACTGGCGCGTAGGCACTGACTTTCTATCTTCTTCAGCGTTTCGTCCATCAGCGCCTTGTCCAACTGCTCCGCCTTAGCAATGCGGTTGGCGACACGGATGTAATTGACGATGGCGGTAAGAGGCTGATTCACCTCATGAGCGATGCCCGCCGCCATCTCTCCCATCATACTCAAGCGAGAGATATGCGCGAGCTGGGAACGTTGCGCTTCGGCGCTTTGCCGCGCGGCCTCCAGCTCTTCAGCCTGCTTAATCTCATCCGTCGTGTCATGAAATACCACAACGGCATGAGTAGCATGATCGTCCCGCGCCGTCGGCGTAACCGTAAAGGCGACGGGATAGACAGAGCCATCCGGACGCGTAAACAAAGCGTTTCCGATGCGTAACGCCTCATTTTTACTTAATACGCGCTGTAGACGCTCAGTCATCCGATCCAAATCGAATGCGTTCTCACCCTCGGGGTTTTCCGCCTGACTGAAATGCAATTGCACGAACGAACGCCCGAGAAGGCTGTCTTCGTCGCACGCATTCATGCGTCCTGCCGCCGAGTTGGCGAAAATGATTTCACCGCGACGACTCAGCCCGTATATGCCCTCGCTCATGGCGGACAGGATACTCGCCTTGTCGATCTGCAACTCGCGATTACGGGCTTCCAGTTGCTGTTCCAGGCGATGGATCTTCAGGTGGGTCTCCACCCTTGCGATCACTTCTTTAACTTGGAACGGCTTGGAAATGTAGTCCACGCCGCCAGCATCGAAGCCCATCACTTTGGAGTCCGTGTCATCCAAGGCGGAAAGAAAAATAATCGAAGAGGATGCTGTGGCAGGGTCCTGCTTCAAGGTGCGACACACCTCAAAGCCATCCATGCCTGGCATCATGACATCAAGAAGAATCAAGTCAGGGTGGGATTTACGAACGATGCTAAGCGCTTTTTCGCCGCTATCCGCCACTAACAGCTTATAGCCGCGGCCATCCAACGTTTCGTAAAGGATTTTCAGGTTAGCCGGATTATCATCCACCAGCAGAATCTGGTCCTGTCTGGATAGCTTGGATACTGCTTTGTTATCTACCGTCGCCATGCTCCACCGAGAAAAATGCCGGAACTTGCGACTATAGACAGCCGTATCATCCCGTTTAATACGCGATAACCCTTACAGACTCGAGGCGACTTTCACCCCAGGGAAAGCTGCGGCGGATGCCGCAGAAATCAGCTTCTTGCGGCCAGCACCATCTGCACCAACTGCGCCAGAGAATGCGTTCCCATCTTCTGCATGACACGGGAGCGGTGGATTTCCACGGTTCTCTGGCTGATGTTCAGTTCAATGGCGATTACTTTATTAGCGTTGCCTTCAATCATCATTTCCATGATTTCCAGCTCGCGCGGAGTCAAAGACTCTATCTTCTGACGCAATTTCTCTTTGTGGCGCAACGCTTCTTTCTGTTCAGCGTCCATCGCCAAAGCGCCTTTCACCTTCTCCAACAAATCTTCTTCTCGGTACGGCTTCTGCACAAAGTCCACAGCTCCCAGCTTCATCGCCTCCACAGCCATAGCCACATCGCCATGCCCGGTTACGAATATCACTGGCAGGGCGCACCCCAGCTCAAGCAGCTTCTTGTGCAGCTCCATGCCTGTCATGCCAGGCATACGGATGTCCAGAACCAGACAGCCATTCAGATCGGCGACTTCCTCTTCCAGGAAGCTTTGGGCGCTGGAATACCCTTTGGTACTGTAACCTTCCGCCCGCAACAGGAGCAGCAGAGAGTCGCGAACAGCTTCGTCGTCCTCGACCACATAGACTATCTGGTTCATTACATTCATCTTGGCTAATTACCTATTTTTCTTGCAGGTTCTTGTTGCTCATCATTTTAGGTTCCGACGCCAGCAACAACGCCGGATCGAGCCTGGTCTGAAACCAGTTTATCCGCCAGTCCAGATGCGGCCCTGTGGCCCGCCCGGTAGAACCGACTTTGGCGATTTCCTGTCCCTGTTCCACTTTGTCGCCCACTTTCACCAGAATCTTATCCAGATGAATAAAGGTGGAAGACACACCATAACCGTGATCGATCACCAGGGTTCCCCCTGAAAAAAACATATCCGGGTGCGTGAGCGTTACTTCTCCCGAGGCTGGCGCAATCACGGAAGCGCCTCGCGGCGCAGCGATATCCAAACCATAGTGCGGGCGACGCGGCTCGCCGTTGAAATAACGCTGACTGCCATACACTCCCGTAATCGGCCCTTTCGCAGGAGAAATAAATCCCTGTAAAAAATAGTTTAGTCGGGAATCGCGTCCCCGCGCACGGGCTACTTGAGCGTTTTCCTCCCGAATGCGCTTCAAATCGTTCGGGTCGGGCTCCATCATCTTCTTGGGAATGCCCTCGATATACTGTATGTCGTAATCTCTGGCGGAGATAGTGACGGGTTGCGTCCATTCCTGTCCATCCGCCAAACGGACCTTCAGGCTATGGCTTAATTCGTCATCGCGCTCAAAACCAAACACAAAATGACCATCTTTCGTCAGTTCAAGCTTATGGTCGTCATACCAGACCTGAGCATCAGCAGCGATTTGGCCGACGACTAGGCCGCCCTGAGTTAAGTCACCCTTGAGTTCAATAGGAGACGCCGCCCAAACACGGGCGCAGAGAGTAAGAGAAAGAAGAAGCATCCAATGCGGAAGGCTTCGCAGTAGTCTGATTAACATCATTTTTAACGATAAGACCGCGCGCAAAACAAATGGCGAACCACTTTGTGGTATTCTCATTATCATAGCCGTTAGTGGAAGCGGGTAAAACCGTTTATCCGCCCGATAGCTGACAAATGTAAGCGGAGGCAGGCGTTTCTAACCTGATTTTAATGATGGCCCATCTCCAACCGCCCCCAAATCACCCTACTCGCTATTGGCATCAACTGGATGATGGCCGCATTCAGTGCGATATCTGCCCTCGCGCCTGCAAACTACATGAAGGACAGCAAGGCTTATGCTTTGTGAGAGCGCGAGAAAATGACGCCATTGTGCTCACCAGCTACGGTCGCTCCAGCGGGTTTTGCATCGACCCTATAGAAAAAAAGCCGTTGAATCACTTTCTGCCGGGCACGCCCGTGCTGTCTTTTGGCACCGCCGGTTGCAATCTCGCCTGTAAATTCTGTCAAAACTGGGACATGAGCAAATCCAGAGAAATGGATACCCTCGCCGCCACCGCCATGCCGCAACAACTGGCCGAGGCAGCCCTGCGTTACGGCTGCCGCAGCATCGCCTTCACGTATAACGACCCCGTGATTTTTCACGAATACGCAATTGATGTGGCCCAAGCCTGTCATGAGGTCGGCGTAAAGTCTGTCGCCGTGACGGCCGGCTTTATGTGCCCGGAGCCCCGCAAGGAATTTTATCGCTACATGGACGCCGCCAATGTTGACCTGAAAGCCTTCACCGAACGCTTCTACCATAAAATTTGCGGTGCGCACCTAGCGGAGGTTTTAGACACACTGATCTACCTGAAACAGGAGACATCAGTTTGGTTCGAAATCACCACGCTGCTGATTCCAGATGAAAATGACTCCTCTCAAGAGTTGGAGGACATGACCCAATGGGTCGTGGAACACCTCGGTCCAGACGTTCCCATGCATTTCTCCGCCTTCCATCCAGATTGGAAAATGTGGGACAAACCCCACACGCCCCCGGAAACGCTCACTCGCGCCCGGGATATCGCCATGAAAAACGGCGTACGCTATGCATATACCGGCAATGTTCATGATAGCCAAGGCGGCAGCACGTGGTGCGCCAGCTGTGGAGAGTTACTGATAGAACGCGACTGGTACCGCCTCGGTAAATGGGGTTTAAATGAGCACGGGGAATGCGCCCATTGTGGAGCCGTCTTACCGGGTGTATTTGAATCACATCCCGGCAACTGGGGCCCCCGACGCCAACCCGTAAGGATTAACTAGAACGCATGCAGTTACGCCAGCATCCAGACCTCCAAATTGAGCCTATTGCGATAGCTAATGGCGCGCTCACCCTCATTCATCCAGTACTGACGGACGCACACGCAGCCTCTGTTATGGAGGACTTGACCCAGCACTTGGCCTGGCGCCAGGACAGCCTGCGCATCCAAGGCCGCACTATTCCCATCCCGCGCCTGCAGGCCTGGTATGGAGAAGCGCACTGCCATTATGCTTATTCTGGTCTGCGCCTGAGTCCCACTCAATTCTCTCCACTGCTGCAACAGTTGCGTCATATCGCGTCTGAACACGCCTCCACGGAGTTCAACTGTGCGCTGTGTAACCTATATCGGAACGGCCAGGACAGCGTTTCCTGGCATGCAGATGATGAGCCTGAGCTGGGGTCCACTCCCATCATTGCTTCTTTTTCTTTTGGCGCAACACGTAAATTTCAGATCAAGCCCAAACGAGGCGGCCAAACCCTGGCGATAGAGCTGATGCACAACTCGCTGCTGATCATGTCAGGAGACATGCAGCGCCACTGGCGCCATCAACTTCCCAAAACCAAAACGCCAGTGGGTCCGCGATTGAATCTGACTTATCGAAATATTCTCGCCGTCTGATGGATCCCCCAACCCTGATGACCGTCGCAGCTCACCAGTAAACGGTTGCGCATCCTCAATGATGAATTAGAATCTGCGGCGTGGTTATCCGTTAAACCAGTTTCGAGAAAAACATGTCTATTAACGACAAGCTGCGCAGGCAGCTTTATATCATTATTTTTCACGCTGACACCCCGGCCGGCAAAGCCTTTGACATAGCGTTGATCGGCGGCATTCTTATCAGCGTGCTGACCGTGATGCTGGACAGCGTCAGTGAGCTGCGCATGAAATACGGCGACTGGTTCGTGGCCGTTGAGTGGCTTTTCACAATCCTGTTCACAGCTGAGTACCTGCTGCGAATCTACTGTGTAGACAAACCCATTAGGTATATTTTCAGCTTTTACGGCATCGTCGACCTGCTCTCCATCCTCCCCACCTATTTGAGCTTGTTCGTGGGCGGCGCGCACTACCTGCTGGTCATCAGGGTGCTTAGAGTTCTGAGGGTGTTTCGTATCCTGCGGCTGGCGAAGTACGTTTCTCAGGCCAACCTGCTGTTGCACGCGATTCGCCAAAGCCGGCAAAAAGTTACGGTGTTTCTGTTTTCCATCCTGGTGCTGGTCACATTGTTCGGCTGCATGATGTATCTGATAGAGGGCCCCGCTAATGGTTACACCAGCATTCCGCGCAGCATCTATTGGGCTATCGTTACTCTCACCACCGTGGGATATGGAGATATCGCTCCAAGGACAGACCTTGGCCAAGGCATGGCGGCGATGGTCATGGTGATGGGTTACGCTATCATCGCCGTGCCAACAGGTATTTTTACCGCAGAACTTTCCAACGTATTGCGCAACAACTACCTGAGTCTGGCCTGTCGTTCCTGTGAAAAAGATTTACATGAAGCGGAAGCTCGTTTTTGCAGCCATTGCGGCGCGCGACTTCCTTTGGGGACAGTTGTGAAGCCAGTTAAAGCTCAGAGTTGAGGCATGCGGCCAAAGACGCCGCACGCCTTTTAGTGCGTAGTACGGATACTATAGATAGTACGGAGGGACGCCCTAGTGACGTCTCTCCGCAATTTTCAGTTGCTTGAGCTTCTGCTGAACCATGCCAAATAACGTATTGCGGCTATAGACGCCTTTTTCGTTTGGCTGTCCAACGCGCAGGCCAGTCAAAATCTCCAGCGCCTCTCCTACATTCCTGACGGAATAAATGAAGAATTTCTTCTCCTTGCAGGCGTCCAGCACACGCTTGTTCAGCATCAGGTTGTGCTCGTTGGAAGCGGGAATAATCACGCCCTGCTCCCCACTCAGCCCTTTGATGCAGCAGGTTTCGAAGAAGCCTTCAATCTTCTCGTTGACCCCGCCAACCGGTTGAGAATCGCCGAACTGGTTCATCGAACCGGTAATTGCAATGTTCTGCCTGATTGGCGCATCGGCAATCGAAGAAATGATCGCGCAAAACTCCGCCATGGATGCACTGTCGCCATCGACTTCGCTGTAAGACTGCTCAAAGGCGATACTGGCGGAAATTCTGATCGGACCATTCTTTCCGAAAATAGAAGCCAGATAGGCAGACAGGATCATCATGCCCTTGGAGTGAATAGCGCCAGCCAGCTTAACGTCGCGCTCGATATCGATCACTTCGCCATCGCCATAATGCGTGGTCGCAGTCACCCGGCTCGGCACGCCAAACTCATGATCGCCCGTACTCAACACCGACAACGCATTGATTTGGCCCACTTTCTCTCCAACTGTGGAAATCAGCGTAGTGCCATCGCGGATGCTGTCGAACACTTGATCACGAATTCGACTGGAGCGATATTCCGCGCTGCGCAGCGCTTTGTCGACATGTTCTGAATGGATCATTTTCGCTTTCGCGTCGTTGGCCCAGTAGTTACTCTCACGCAACAGATTAGCGATATCCGCCGCGTGCAAAGACAACCGGTTCTGATCTTCCGCGACGCGAGCGCTATGCTCCAGGATTCTCATCACCGCGTAGCGATCACAAGGCA
Organism: Hahella sp. HN01; assembly: GCF_018986435.1. Lineage (GTDB taxonomy): Bacteria > Pseudomonadota > Gammaproteobacteria > Pseudomonadales > Oleiphilaceae > Hahella. The sequence goes on from NZ_JAHMIN010000001.1 coordinate 198,363, forward strand.
TCAGCCCCTTTTCGCGCACCAGGCTGGTAATAAAGCGAGCATAGTGCATTTGAGTCTCGGGCGTGCGCGAAATCTCACTTTCAAAGTCCGCCGTCACCTTGAACAGCTCGCCGAAGTCTGGATCATACTGCTGCAGCAACAGGTATGTATCTCTGTCGCCGAACAGCACGATTTTCACTTCCAGCGGCATTGGCTCCGGTTCCAGAGAAATCGTACCGGACAGCGTGATCTCTTTCTCCAGCGCATTCATGACCACATTGCCTGAGCGTAGCGTGCGCTTGATTGCATCCCAGACAAAAGGCTGCTCAAGTACTTTGACCGCGTCCATGAGGAGATAGCCGCCATTAGCGCGATGAAGAGCACCGGGACGGATCAGGGTAAAGTCGGTAAATACCGTGCCTTTATAAGTGACGTTCTCCACCGCCCCAAACAGGTTGAAGTAGTTTGGGTTGTCTTCCACGACGATCGGCGCATTGCCATTGGCGTCGTGATGCACCATCACGTTCACCTGGTAGCGTCTGGGCAGTTTGTTATCCATGGTGGCCGCAGCCAGAGCCGCCTGTTCTTCGCCGTCGTCCAGAAAAATCTCAACGTTTTTCAGCAAATCCGCCTGAATTTGTTCCAGATGCTCAACGACTTCTGTGTGCTCGCGATACTTTTTCTTCAGGTTATCGATCAAGTGCTGAGAAACCGCCAGCGCAATCTCTTCATTCAGCGCCTGCTGTTTATCCGCATATTCCTGTTCCCACTGGCTGAGTCGACGCAGCACCGTGCGGAGCTTTTTCTCCAGCTTGTTGATCGCGTCTTCAAACTCCTGTTGGCGAGCTTCCGGGAGTTCCGCAAACGTGTCCGCGCTGTATGGCTTCTCGCCGTCCGTCGCCACCAGACGATAACCGCCAGGCGTTGTCACAGTCAGGCTGATTTGCTGTTTTTTGGCCGCGTTGGCGATGCGACTAAGCGATTTTTCCTGCTTCTGACTCAGCTCGTTTTTAATCTGCTCTGCGCGCTCATAGTAAGACTCATTGTCAAACGCCTGCGGAATGCCCTTTTGCAGGCGCACCAACAGTTGTTCCAAATCTTTCTTTAACGGCATTCCCAGCCCGGCGGGAAGACGCAGCACTTTGGGCGAGCGCACATCGTCAAAGTTGTTGACGTAGCACCAGTCGCTGGCGACCGCATCGGAACGTTTTTTCTCCAGGAAGCGCATGATCATCGTCCGCTTACCCAGACCGTTGCGGCCAATGGCGTATATGTTGTAGCCGGCATCCGCCATGGATATGGCGAACTGCACCGCCTCCTGGGCGCGATTCTGCCCAAGAATGCCTTCCAGCGGCTCCAGCGCGCGGGTGCTGCTGAATTTAAAATCTTTTGTCAGACAGGGTTTGTAGAGCGATTGGATTGGTAGGGGCTTTTTCTTAGTCATAGACTCCGCCCGAGCTAAATCGGGGCGTCAAAATGCGTGTATAGATCGCTGCTCGCCACGCCGGCTCACCTGCGACTTCCCAAAAAAGGGTCAAGTTTAACCAAATCGGCTTTAGCACAAAACCGCTTTTACACAATTATCCAAGATGCTCTCCGCCACGCCCGCCAACGCTAGAAGACCTACAAAAGCGCTGACTATTGATCAGGCGAGCTAAAGTTTTTCCTACACCCGCCGTTATAAGTTTAGCGTAACTCCGGTTACGGCGACGCCGGCCGGAAACAGGGCCAAACGCAACAATTCAAGGCGAGTTAATACAACAATAGGGAATGATTGAAAAAATGAAAGACAACCTGTTAGAGGAAATCCAGACATGTACATTAATGACGCCAGAAACAGGCCTTCCCCCCCCAGCTCCGCTTCCCTGAAACAGGCTGCACAGGTCGAGTCCACGCCGGCGCAGGCGCCCCTGACAGAAGGCGAGCTGCATGATCGCCGCATGCGCCCTGATCGTCGGCGCAGCGATGAAAACGACTACGACGGCCAGGAACGCCGCAAAAGGCGAGAGCGACGCACCCCCAAACTGCTCGGGGCGCGAGACGGGCAACCGGAAGAGCTGGAGAATAGAACAGGAAGGCTGGTGAATACTGCCGTTTAGCCCCTCGCCATCAACCACACGGGTTGCGCCAGCTCACAAAACACGAAGCTGAGCATTTATTACCCAAATCCAATTAATAAAATAAGCAGCCCGATAAAGGGAATCCATCGGGCTTAACGCTATTACCCAAAAGATACAGACTCAGCATAAGATCATGCAGGAAGTGACTTTTTCCTCCCAATCAGAACGCCGCATCAAAGTACGGCACACCACAACAGCCATGACAGCAATGGTTTGTTTATCAGGCCTGTTCAGCCGCTCCAAAACTCGTATCGTCGTTAACTGCATAGACTTTAACCGCTATGGTATGGCGTTTCACAGTAGTCAGAAATTTCGTCTGGGCGAGAAGATTGAACTTTGTTTCCGGGGCCGCTACATTGCTGAAAATGGCATTCAGGCGCAGATTGTTAACTGCCGCGAACATGAGCATGGCTTCAGATACGGCATCCAATTCGCTTACTGCGCCTCCAGCAGAGATTATTCCAGAGAAGTTGATAATGCTTTGTCCCGTATTGAAGGCTTATTCAGCAAAGCGCAGGAAGCCTGTCGCTCAAGGGCTTCATGACTGAGCCGTTGACCATGCTGGACTGCGACGGACTGATTCTCGCGGGCGGCAAAGGACAACGCGCGGGCGGCAATGACAAAGGGCTGCTATCCTGGCGCGGCCAGCCTCTCGCCCAACATATACATTCCACATTCGCCAAAACCTGCGAACGAGTTCTAATCAGTTGTAATCGCAACAGGGCGCAGTATCAGCGCATGACGCCTTTTGTCTTTTCCGATGACTGGGGAGAGTTTGCCGGCCCTCTGGCGGGCATCTACTCCGCCCAACCCTATATGAGTAAAGAGTGGCTATTGATCAGCCCCTGCGATACGCCACTTCTCAGACCTGAATACGCGCTTCGCATGTTTGCCGGCAGACGTGACAACCAGATAAACATCGCCTGGGATGGAGAGCGATTGCAGTATCTGCACTGCCTGCTTCCCGCAAGCAGTTTTGAAGATATTCTTCGCTTTCTACAGAGCGAGGGACGTAGCGTCAAACGCTGGCTGGATTCACGCCCCTTGCAACAAATCGACTTCAGCGACTGCCCGGAGATGTTCTATAACATCAATACACTGGAAGAACTGGCGAATCTGGACAAGTCCCAAGAACAGTAACAGAAGTACGCTCGTCTCAAGCTACCGAAGTTATTCAGACTCAGAACTCCATTCTCCCGCCCTGGCCTGATCGCTTTCCTTGGCCTCCACCCAGTGCTCCCCTTCCGCCGTCAGTTCCTTCTTCCAGAATGGCGCCTGCACCTTTAAATAATCCATGATGAACTCACAGGCGGCGAAAGCATCACCACGATGAGCGCTGGCGGCCACCACCAGGACAATCTGATCTCCCGCCCAAAGCTCGCCCACTCGATGGATGACTCTCACCCCATTCAAATCCCAGCGCTGAGAAGCTTCTTCTGCAATTTTAAGCAGTGACTTTTCCGTCATGGCCGGATAGTGCTCCAGATAAAGTCCTTTCACATCAGGCTTATCACTGAAGTCACGCACCAGGCCGACAAAACTGCAAACCGCGCCGACACTGGTGTCGCCATCCGTCAATCGACGCGTTTCTTCTCCGAGATCAAAGTCGTCCGTTGTCACATCGATGTTTATGTTGTCACTCATCGTTCAGAAACCACCTAATGAAGGCTGCGCGTAACGCGCAATAGATAAAGAAATGCTGACTAACACTTTAAGTTTTTAAGGAAAGAATTTCTAATAGGCGGCCGTCGTTCAAACAAACCGAAATAAAAAAGAAGCTGTGAAAGGAGCCCGTCATGAGCTACATGCTGCTCAAACACATTCATATGACCTGCGTTGCGCTAACCTTTGCGTCCTTTACCCTGCGCTTTATATGGATGATTCTGGAAAGTTCGCTCTTGCAGCGTAAGTTAAGCAAAATTCTTCCACACATTATCGACACAGTGCTACTCCTGAGCGCCATAGGACTCGCACTCAAGCTCCAGCAATACCCTTTCTATAATGGATGGCTCACCGCAAAAGTGGTGGGGTTAATCATTTATATTGCGTTAGGCGTGTTCGCGCTCAAGAGAGGCAAGACAAAAGGGGCTCGCATCCTGTTCGGACTTGGCGCTTATATGGCGTTCGCCTATGTCGTCATGGTCGCCCTGACTAAAAATAGCTGGCCATTACCGTTTTAAAACCTTCCGCCAAATTAGTATTGCGTGCCGCTTTTATCCTCGGGTTCTAGGTCACCCGGCTTAGGTGGCGTCACGTAATAACGCTTCTGGTCAAGCTCTTTGACTTCAGGATCGCTCACAGGGTTTCGTTTCCGACTATTAACCACCCAAATCACGACCGCGACCACGATAGCTAGCAATACGACCCACTTCATATTCGTTCTCCCTCTCCACAACAGCTCAAGTTACATTTTCGATTCTACAATCACTGTCGCCAATTGCAGACAATCTAACCATTTGAAATTTATAACAATAATTTCAAACACCGGCGTTCTGGTAAGAAAAAGGCAACCCTTTTCACAATAGTCCAAATCCAGAAAGAGATAAACAAAAAGCATAACTCTTTGTTTTTTAAACAAATTACCAACATCCCGTCATTATTGGCACGAATCCTGACTAAGAGCGCGGGGCGTTATCTGTTTATAACGTCAACTTATAACTCTAACTCTACTAATAGGGGAATGATTTGAATCAAGTTAACTTTGAGGTCAAAGCCCTTTCATACTTAAAAAGTATTTTTCACCGCGCCAAATCAAATTGTAGATCCATCACCGCTATTTTTAGCTTCACTCTGGCAAGCGCTGTCTTAACCGGGTGTGGCGGTGGTGGAGGATCTGGAAGCGACTCTTCCAGTATCGACGGGAATACTCCCCAAATCGCCGCAGCGAAGCAATCAACGAACTACGCCCGTAGTGCGTTTATCATCTGGGAACCACCTTATACTCGTGAAGACGGCAGCGAAATCGAGCTATATGAATTAGAAGGCTACCGCGTGTACCACCAGCATGAATCAGACAATGACTGGAAATACGTCGAAGTTGGGGACCAGCAATTTGAGTATGCGTTTTCCAACCTGGAAAAAGGCGTTCACTATTTCGCTGTCACGGTTCTGGATATAAACGGGATGGAAAGCGAACCTTCCAAGATTATGACCAAGAAGATCCTTTAACGCCGATCAACAACTCATCCGACCAAGGACAATACTCGATACGGAAAAATAGAGAGAAGGAATATGGACAAGGAAACGCAATAAGGGCGGCTAAAAGGCCGCCCTTATATTTTGTATTGAGCAAATACGCTCTAGGAAGATCTGGCCTTATTCAGCCTCAACTGGAGCGACGGGCGCTTCTTTCTCTTTGGCTGGCATCTTCGGCATCAATTTATCTCTGATCGCAGTTTCGATTTCTATCGCAATCTCAGGGTGCTCTTCCAGATATCTTGAGGAGTTCGCTTTACCTTGACCGATCTTGTCGCCTTTGTAGCTATACCAAGCGCCGGACTTATCAACAAAGCCTTCCTTCACGCCCAGATCGATAATCTCTCCGGTGCGGTAAATTCCGCGCCCGTACATGATCTGGAAATCCGCCTGTCTAAAAGGAGGAGACACTTTGTTTTTCACCACTTTCACGCGAGTCTCGTTACCAACGACTTCTTCTCCTTCTTTCACAGAGCCGACGCGGCGAATATCAAGACGAACGGAAGCATAGAACTTAAGCGCGTTACCACCAGTAGTGGTCTCTGGCGATCCGAACATTACACCGATTTTCATACGAATCTGGTTAATGAAGATCATCAAGCAATTCGCTTGCTTAACGCTGCCGGTCAGCTTTCTCAGCGCCTGAGACATCAAACGGGCTTGCAGACCAACATGGGAATCTCCCATTTCGCCTTCGATCTCCGCTTTCGGCGTTAGTGCAGCAACGGAGTCGATAATGATGACGTCAACCGCGCCGGAGCGTACCAGCATATCGGCAATTTCCAGAGCCTGCTCGCCCGTATCGGGCTGAGAAACCAGCAATTGATCGATATTAACGCCAAGCTTCTCTGCGTAAATGGGGTCCAGCGCATGCTCCGCATCAACGAACGCACAGGTCTTGCCCTGACGCTGTGCTTCTGCGATCACCTGCAAAGTCAAAGTGGTTTTACCGGAACTCTCAGGTCCATAGATCTCGACAATACGTCCGTATGGCAAGCCGCCTATGCCAAGTGCGATATCCAGTCCAAGCGAGCCAGTAGAAACGGAAGGAATAATTTCTCTCGGCTGCTCGCCCATCCGCATAACTGCGCCTTTACCAAACTGACGCTCAATTTGTGATAAAGCGGCCGTCAACGCCTTCTTACGATTGTCATCCATTCTTAAACACCCTTTATTTCATTTAACCGGTACGAGTTGTTATTCCAACCCAGAATTACTGTATAAATTGACAGCATTATTCCACAAGCCGACGGACAAAGTCACGCTTAAATTTTCTACAAATTGCTTTCCAGCATCGCTATCGCTCCCCGCAATCCCTCAGCAACGGACTGCAGGCGCACCTGCTCCCTGTCTCCAGAAAAATGAAAGCTCCGCGCCACAACCAAGTCCCGAAATCTCCATGCAACCCAGACCAGCCCAACGGGCTTCTCTGCGGTTCCGCCTCCAGGGCCAGCTATTCCGCTTACAGCGATAGCAAGCTGCGCTTGCGCGAGCTGCAAGGCGCCAAGCGTCATCTCTTTCACAACCTCTTCGCTGACAGCGCCATATCGCATCAGGGCCTCCGACGACACTTGTAAGCGCGACTGCTTGGCGTCATTGGAGTATGTGACCACGCCTTCCTCAAACCAATTCGAACTACCCGCAACGGAGGTAATCGCATAGGCGATTCCACCGCCGGTACAAGATTCCGCTGTCGTCACCTTCAGGCCTCTCTCACTCAGGATTACGCCTAAACGCGCCGCCAGACTCTTGATCTCATCGTTCATTCCGTCACCATCAACCCCAATTTAAATACAGGAAGGGCGCGCATTACGCTCCGGGACAATGATCGGCCTCCTTTATTAAGGCCATGGCTTTCCCTTACAATCCCGCCTTCATTCATAAAATTACACAATCCTTTTGTTCTGTCATGTCCGCTATTGAATCCGCAATCAAACCCCAACACACGCCAATGATGCAACAGTATCTTGGCATCAAGGCGAAACATCCTCATCAGCTCGTATTCTATAGAATGGGCGACTTCTATGAGCTGTTCTACGAAGACGCCCGCCGCGCCGCGGAGCTGCTGGATATCACCTTGACTCAGAGAGGCCAGTCCGGCGGACAGCCCATTCCCATGGCGGGCGTACCCTTCCATGCCGCAGAGGGATATATCGCCCGCTTGGTTCGTCTTGGCGAATCCGTCGTCATCTGCGAGCAGGTTGGCGACCCGGCCACCAGCAAAGGGCCTGTAGAACGCAAGGTCGTCAGAGTCGTCACGCCGGGCACGCTCAGCGATGAAGCCTTTCTAGAAGAGAAGTCGGACAACTTACTGTTAGCGATAAGCGCTTATAAGGATTTATTCGGCCTGGCCACGCTGGATATCGCCGGCGGTCGCTTTTTGATCCAGGAAGTGCGCGGAGCCGAAGCGTTAGCCAGTGAACTGCAACGCCTGCGACCCGCTGAGATTCTGGTCAGCGAACAGTTCCCTTTTCTGACGCTATTGGAAAACTACACAGGCGTGCAAAAGCAGCCCCCCTGGTACTTTGAACAGGAAACGGCCCAGCGCCTGCTATGCCAGCAATTTCGCACTAAAGACCTGGCTGGATTCGATTGCGAAGGCATGAGCGTCGCCATAGAAGCCGCCGGCTGCCTGTTTCAGTATGCCCAAGAGACGCAGCGCTCTCAGCTTCCCCATATTCGCACAATGATTCGGGAGCGCCGCGAAGACTCCATCATTCTTGACGCCGCCAGCCGCAGAAACCTTGAAATTGACGTTAATTTGGCGGGAGATTCCCGGCACACGCTGGCATGGGTCATGGACAAATCCGCCACCGCCATGGGCAGCCGCATGTTGCGCCGTTGGCTGAATCGTCCATTGCGCAGCCAGGAAGAGGTGCGTCAGCGTCAAAACGCAATTAAAGAGCTGCTGGAAGGCTATCAGTTCGAAGCATTACACGAAACGCTCAAACAGATTGGCGATAGCGAACGCATTCTGTCTCGAGTAGCGTTGCGCTCAGCGCGCCCTCGTGATCTCGCCCGCTTGCGGGATACGCTGACGCTCCTGCCTGATTTGCAAAAGCAGATGGAGGAGCTAAGTGACGTTCATCTGCGCCGCCTGGCCAAACAAGTCAGTGAGTTTCCAGACATCGCAGACCTTCTCACCCGCGCCATAGAAGAAAACCCTCCTGTCGTTATTCGCGATGGCGGCGTGCTTTGCCAGGGTTTCGATGAAGAGCTGGACGAATTGCGCGGAATCAGTGAAAACGCAGGCGACTATCTGCTGGAAATTGAGAAACGAGAAAAAGAACGCACGCAGTTATCCTCTTTAAAAGTGGGCTATAACCGCGTTCACGGTTACTTCATCGAGCTGAGTCGCACACAATCCGACCAGGCGCCCGCAGATTACATTCGACGCCAGACACTAAAAAACGCTGAACGCTTTATTACTCCCGAGCTGAAAACTTTTGAAGATAAAGCGCTTAGCGCCAAGAGCCGCGCATTGAGCCGGGAAAAGATGCTTTATGACCAGATTCTGGAAACCATCGCAGAACAGCTCGCTCCCCTTCAGGACAGCGCTCGCGCCCTATCAGAACTGGATGTGCTGTCCAACTTTGCGGAAAGAGCGCTGACACTGAATCTGGTCTGCCCAGAGCTGACAGATGAGCACATGCTGCATATCGAAGGCGGTCGTCATCCAGTTGTTGAGCAAGTCAGTCAGGAGCCGTTCGTCCCCAACGATCTGGATCTGCAGGACAAACATCGCATGCTGATCATTACCGGCCCTAACATGGGCGGTAAGTCCACCTACATGCGCCAGACTGCCTGTATTGTCATCCTGGCTTACTGCGGCAGCTTTGTGCCCGCAGCTCAAGTTGTCATCGGCCCGATAGATCGCGTATTCACCCGTATGGGGTCCTCCGACGACATCGCTGGCGGGCGCTCCACGTTTATGGTGGAGATGACTGAAACCGCCAACATCCTGCATTACGCGACCCGCCAGAGTCTGGTCTTGATGGATGAAGTCGGCCGCGGCACCAGCACCTTTGACGGACTCTCGCTGGCCTGGGCCTGCGCTGAGCACTTAGCTCAGGAAATTCAGGCCTTTACCCTGTTCGCCACACACTACTTCGAACTGACTGCGCTACCCAAGACACACACAAATGTCGCCAACGTGCACCTGACCGCTACGGAGCACAATGACAGCATTGTCTTCCTGCATACCGTACACGAAGGCCCAGCGAGCAAGAGCTACGGAATACAGGTGGCGCAACTGGCGGGGGTGCCGCCGCAGGTTATCAACCAAGCGCAAAAGCAATTGAAACAGCTGGAAAGCGGCGGGTCCAAGCCCGCGTTGACGGCTCCTGCGCCATCTCTTCAGGACGATTTGTTCGCTCGAATCGAGCCTAGCGAGGTGGAGACCCGCCTGCAAAAACTCGACGTGGATTCTCTTTCTCCGCGAGATGCATTAAATATGCTGTATGAGCTGAAATCGATGAGTAAGAACACCTGAAAACTCAGGTATCCCGGGCGTTGCAAGAGCGCCTCGGGTTGCTTGCGCCGAAAGGGTTTTCTACAATACTAAATCGCGCGGCCCAACGGTCACTGAGCAATCGCGCAGAGTTTCATAATAAGGGATCAGACCATGACTTTTGTTGTTACCGAAAATTGCATCAAGTGCAAATACACCGATTGCGTCGAAGTGTGCCCAGTGGACTGCTTCTACGAGGGTCCTAACTTCCTCGTCATCGATCCAGACGAATGCATCGACTGCGCATTGTGTGAGCCAGAGTGCCCGGCCGAAGCCATTTTTTCCGAGGATGAATTGCCGGAAGATCAAAAGGAATTTATCGCGCTGAATGAAGAGCTGTGCCGCGTCTGGCCGAATATCACGGAGAAAAAAGACGCGCCTGCTGATGCGGATGACTGGAAAGGCGTCAAGGGCAAACTTAAAGATCTGGCGCGCTGATCCAAATTAGCGTCCAGCTTCAGACATAATAAAAGAGGGTTTCGAGCCCTCTTTTATTTTTAACGAATGCTACGGCTAAGGCGCGCACTTTTCCTGATAGAGCGCCTGCAACTTACTGCGCCGCTGAGCAATTTCTTCGTCAGAGACATACTCAGGCGTGCCGTCATCTTTAATGCGCGCAAAAGCGTATCCCTGGTCAATCTGATTGATATCCTTTCTAAGCTCCGCACAGTAATTATCTAATTTGGCTTTTTGAGCCGCACGCTCTTTTTCATGAGCGACCCGCGCGGCTTCCTCAACTTTATACTGCTCATAGATACGCTGGTAACGCTGTCCGACCTGCTCCGCATCGCGCTTTTGCGCATCCGAGACATTGGGTTGAATTTTGATGACTTTGGCGTCCTTATGTTGGCGCGTATCGCTGAAATGTACTTCGCCATGCTCATCGACCCATTTGTAGATTTCCGCCTGCGCAGACGCGCCAAAGCAGAATAGCAGCGCAACGGCTATGCCGCTCATGGGAAGATTTCTAACGATATGCCTAGCCACTTTAGTCACCTTGCAATAACTGCTGCACCGGCTTATAGCTGCGCCGATGTATTTCCGTCACCCCCAGCTCCTTCAACGCGGATAAATGCTGAGCCGTTGGGTAACCTTTATGCCCCGCCAGCCCGTACCCAGGGAAAATTGCGTCTAATCTATCCAGTTCTTCGTCACGCTCTACTTTAGCTAGTATAGAAGCCGCCGCAATGGCCGCCACTTTGCTATCGCCTTTAACAATCGCTTCCGCTGGCATCTCCAACTTGGGGATTTTGTTACCATCTATCAGAGCCAAATCCGGCGTAACCTGCAAACCTGCTACGGCGCGCTGCATCGCCAGCAACGAAGCCTGCAAGATATTAATTTGATCAATCTCTTCGACAGTAGCCCACCCCGTCGCCCACGCCAGCGCTTTTTCTCTAATTTCCTGTGACAACGCAACCCGCTGACGATGACTTAGTTTTTTAGAGTCATTCAGGCCTTCAATAGGCTTTTCTGGATTTAATATAACCGCCGCCGCCACGACAGGGCCAGCCAAAGGCCCCCTGCCAACCTCGTCGACGCCGGCTACAAGCTCGCCAGTTTGCTGATCGAACAAACCAATCTGCGAATTACTCATGTTATTGTCCTTCTTTGGCGTCTTGAGCCTCGACACGCCCTTTTTCAATTAACTCTGCAATGGCCTGCGCCGCGACCACACTAGCGTTTTGCCGTATGAGCTTGTGCAACCCTTCAAACTCGCCTTCAAGACTTCTCCGCCGCTCCACGTCCAGCTCTTTCAGTAACGCCCCTCCCAGCTTGGAAGGCGTAGCGTCGTGTTGAATCAGCTCAGGGACTAAAGCTCTATCCGCCAGCAGGTTCGGTAAAGAAATATACTTTGCTTTCAGTAAGCGCCGCATAATCCAGTAGCTGAGCGTCGCAAGCTTATAAGCCACTACCATAGGGCGCTTCACCAACATCGCTTCAAGCGTCGCTGTGCCTGAGGCCAGCAGTATAGCGTCCGCAGCCATCATGCATTCACGTGAATGCTGGTCAATCAGAGTAACAGGTAGACGGCCGCCATGAGATTGTAGCTGTTGCTCTATTTGCGCTCTTCGCGCTTGATTGGCGGCGGGAATCAGAAATCGAATATCAGGGCGTCGTTGATGCAGCCAAGCAATGGTTTCAATAAAAGTGGGCCCCAAGCGGGAGACCTCACCGCCTCTGGAGCCGGGCAATACGGCGACAACTTCACCCGACGCATCAGTACCAAGTTCGTGACGCATTGCCACTTTATCGGGATGAAGCGGAATAATTTCCGCCAAAGGATGCCCAACAAATTTTACCGGCACATTGTGCTCGCGGTAAAAGCGTGCCTCGAAAGGCAACAGCGTCAGCATCAGATCAACTGCTTTGGCGATTTTGAAGACACGATTCTGTCGCCAGGCCCACACAGAAGGGCTAACGTAGTGAGCGGTCTTAATTCCCGCCTGACGCAGCTTTAATTCGATGCCGATAGTGAAATCTGGGGAGTCAATACCAAGAAAAAGATCGGGAGGGTTCGCGGTAAAGTGCTCAACTATGCGGCGGCGCATAGCCAATAATTCCGGCAGCCTGCCAAGCACCTCCACCAATCCCATAATTGAAAGGCGCTCCATTTGAAAGAAGGTGTTAAATCCTTCTTTCAGCATCCGCTCACCGCCGATACCTTCAAAAGTCGCCTGAGGATATAGGGCCTTTAATTCTTGCATCAGGCCCGCCCCCAACAAGTCGCCGGAAGCCTCTCCGGCGACAATGCCGATGCGAATCGGTCGTTGTGATATGGGCGTCATTTTAGGCGACTATCTAACGATGCCTCGGGCAGAGGATTGTACGCTGCGTAGGAAGACGCCTACTTCGGCAAACTCCTCGGCTGGCGCTTTAAGCTTCTCTATTGCTTGCTCAAGCGTTAATCCTTGTCGGTACAGCGTCTTATAAGCACGGCGCAACTCCAGGATTATCTCACTGGAGAAGCCCCGACGCTTCAATCCCTCGACATTCAGACCATGAGCCTTAGCGGATTGTCCTCCCGCCATGATATAAGCAGGGATATCCTTCAAAACGATACTGCCGCCAGCACACATGCTGTGCTCACCAATCTTGCAAAACTGGTGCACCATGGTTCCGCCGCCGAGAATCGCCCAATCGCCAATATACACATGCCCTGCGAGGGTCGTCATATTCGCCAGAATACAGTTATTTCCAACCACACAGTCATGAGCGACATGAACATACGCCATGAAAAGGTTATTACTGCCAATCTTAGTAGCGCCGAGATCTTGAACCGTCCCTCGATGAATCGTGCAGCTCTCGCGGATGACGTTATTGTCCCCGATCTCTAAAACGGTAGGCTCTCCATTGTACTTTTTGTCCTGGCATTCCTCTCCCACGCTGGCGAATTGGAAAATACGGTTGTTCTTTCCTATCTTTGTGGGGCCTTTGATCACTACGTGAGAATTGACCACTGTCCCAGAGCCAATTTCAACATCGGCTCCGATATAACTCCATGGCCCAATCTCCGCATCAGCGGCGATTTTGGCTCCCTGTTCAACAATCGCCTGAGGGTGAATGGACATTAAAGCCTTCTCTCAGCAGTTAAAATTTCCGCGCTGCAAACGACATTTCCATCAACCAGCGCCCGGCAGGCGAATTTCCATATGCCGCGCTTGTCAGTCACAATTTCCGCTTCTAGACGCAATTGATCTCCTGGAACGACAGGCTTTTTAAAGCGCACTTTATCCGTCCCGGCCAAATAGTAGGTATAACCGTCCGCAGGTTTTTTTCCTGTGGTGACAAACCCAAGAATTCCGGCCACCTGAGCCATTGCCTCAATAATAAGCACGCCAGGCATAATAGGGTGATCAGGGAAGTGACCGGTAAATTGCGGTTCGTTGTAAGTGATGTTCTTCACACCAGCAATAAACTCGCCCGGCTTAATCTCCAGCACCCGGTCCACTAACAGGAATGGGTATCTGTGAGGTAAGTATTCTTTAATTTCATTAATTTCCATATTTGGAAAGCCTCAACAACATGATTGCACAATGCCGGATAAGTTTATGAATATCGATTATACAGAGCCGTTGGCCCGGATTCTCGATCCTTTACAGTTCGCTTTCAATCCGCATCGGACTTTCGGCGGCCGCCCTGTTCCAGCACCCTGACCCTACGCGCCAACTGATCCAACTGTCGGAAACGGGCCACATTTTTTCGCCACGAAGCATTGGGCTCAACCGCAGTGCCAGAAGAATAAACTCCTGGCTCTTTAATATTATGAGTCACCAATGTCATTCCCGTAATTTGCACCTGATCCGCTATTTCCAGATGGCCGGCAATACCTACGCCGCCACCGATCATGCAATGCTTGCCTATCGACGAGCTTCCCGAAACGCCTACACAGGCCGCAATAACAGTATATGCGCCAACTCTGACGTTGTGGGCGATTTGTATCTGGTTGTCCAACTTCGCCCCGGTTTCGATAACCGTGTCATCCAATGCGCCGCGGTCGATCGTTGTATTGGCGCCTATTTCAACATCGTCGCCAATCACGACGCCACCAAGCTGGGCGATTTTGGCCCAGTCTCCCCTATTAGGAGCAAAACCAAAACCGTCTGAACCAATAACAGCACCGCTATGGATAAGCACTCTCGCACCAATACTCACGCCGTGGTAAACAGTAACATTGGGACGTAGCTGAGTATTCGCTCCAACGACAGAACCCACGCCGATATAACAACCGGGGCCAACAACCACCCCATCGCCTATCTCCGCGTCGTCCTCAACGACTGCATTCGATCCAATGGTCACGCCGTCGCCAAGTTTGGCGCTTTCTGATACAACGGCGGAGGTAGATACGCCACTCATACTCGACCATTGAGGGGCAAACAACTGACTACAAAGAGCATACCCGAAGTATGAGTTTTCCATCATCAGTACATTGGTCGAACACTGATCAGCGAGGCTGGATGGAAGGATGACGGCGGATGCGCAAGTATCTTTCAAATGCTTCAGATAGTTTTTGTTAGCCAAAAAACTAATCTGTCCAGCCTGAGCCTTTTGCAACGTCGCCAGCCCTTTCACTTCTACTGAGCCATCGCCCCGTAACTCAGCGCCAATCCGAGAAGCGATATCCGCCAGCGTGTATGAAAGGTCTGTCTTATCCATGAACTCCAGCCTCTGACACTTATTTGGCGCTGTTAAGCGCTTCGATCAACTTTGCAGTCAAATCCAGAGAAGGATTAGCATACACCGCCAATTTGCTGGGTAAGATGACATCCACTTTCTCTTTTTCCGCAATTTTCTTCAGTGCGTCGTCAACCTTTGGCTTGGACTCCTGCAAAAACAGTTCTTCCCGCTTAGAGATCGCAGATTGATATTTGTTTTTCAGAAAATTGAATTCCTGCGCTTTTTCTTCCAGCTCTGCATTAAGCTTAGTGCGCTCAGTTTCACTCATGATGGCGGAGTCTTTTTTCAATCGCTCTTGCATTTTCTGCGCCTGCTCGCCAACTTCTCTTAATCTGGCTTCTTCGTCAGCAAAATCTTTCTTAAGATTCTCGCCAAACTTTTTGGCCGCTTGAGAAGAAAGCAACGCCGTACGCAAGTCAACTACCGCCACTTTCTGAGCCGCACTCACCATTCCAGCGTATCCTGTGCTTACTAACGCCAGCGCCAAAGCGGCAATTCGAATCAATTTCATATTGGGCTCCTTAAACTTAAACATTTATCTCTATCGGCTGACTGGAAACCACCAGCGAGGACGCAGAGTTTATAGAGTTCTGCGTAACTTGGCTAACACCGCCAAGCCTTCACTGCCTCGGTTATATGCCGCAAAGACCAGAAAAATCCTGCGCGCGTACTAGGCGACGCGCCAGGAAAAATCATTTCGTTCTTTAGAACGTTTGCCCCAGCAAGAACTGGAAGAATTGGGTTTTATCGCCTTCCTTGTCGTTCAGGGCTCTTCCGAGACTGAAGGACAAAGGACCGATAGGCGTTACCCACGTCATCGCGACGCCAGCAGAAAAACGAAGCTCATCGAAGGAGGGATCGTATCCCCTAGCTGTGTCGAACACATTTCCGCCATCCAAAAACACTACACTACGGATCTGAGAGCGGTCTTTTACAAAGATAAAAGGCACTATCAACTCAAGGCTGGACTCAACCTGTACATTACCGCCAAAGGGATCCTGATCTCTATCCGGATTACTAGGATGCGGCGTACTCCTTGGTCCTAGCGTATTGGCCTTGAACCCGCGTATAGATCCAAATCCGCCAGCATAGTAATGCTCAAAAAACGGCAAGCGATCATTGTCGCCATACCCATCGCCATACCCCAAGTCAGCCCTTAACTTAAGCGCCCACTCCTGGTCTTCTGACAACGGGAAGTATTGGGTGTTGTTGTAGTTCAACTTGTAGAAATTGTAGTCACTCAACTCTGGTAACGTGACCTTCACAGAGAAAGACTGCGAGTTACCTGACGTTGGGAATAAGCCTTTGTTTAGAGTGGAGCGGCTCCACCCGGCAGACAAATCAAAGAAGCTGTAGCTAGAGCCAAATTCATTAGTGAAATCAGAGATTTCCTGAACAGGGTACTTGGGCAGCTTAATGCGGGTGTGAGTATAGCCTGAGCTAAAGGTCAGCCTTGAGAATCTATCTATTGGATAACCGAAGTTAACGGAGCCGCCCATGCTGTCTTTCAGATATGCCGCGACATCATTGTCATCATCGTCATAGTCCGTTTCCTTGTAAAACAGACTGAAGCCTCTGCTTACCCCATCAACGGTATAATATGGATTGGTGTAAGAGAAGTTGGCGCTCTGAACGCTCTTACTTTTGTTAACCCCGAATGACACCCGACGGCCCGTTCCCAGGAAGTTCTTCTCCGCCACACTGGCGCCCACAGTCGCGCCGCCATCCTGCGAGTAGCCCAAACTTGCGGAAAGGCTGCCGGTAGGCTGCTCTTCCACAGAATAGTTCACGTCTATCTGATCGTTGGTTCCAGGAACCAGAGGCGTTTCCACAGTAACGGTTTTGAAGAACCCTAAACGCTCCAGTCTGGATTTGGACGCTTCGATCAAGTCTGTCGAAGCTGCAGCAGACTCCATCTGCACCATTTCCTGACGCAGCACCTCATCGCTGGTTGAAGTGTTGCCGCTGAAGTTGACTCGGCGCACATATGTACGACGGCCCGGTTCAACATAAAAGGTAACCGAAGCGGTATTATCGTCGTGCGGTTCAGGAATAGCATTCACACTCGCAAATGTATAACCATCGTTCCCCAGACGTTTGGAAATGATGTCCGATGTTACCGTAAGGAGCTGACGGGAGAATGTATCGCCAGGCTTCACTACAATCAGCTTGCGTAACTCTTCTTCTTCGACTTTCAAGTCGCCCTTTAAAGCAATGTCGCGAATTTTGTACTGAGGCCCTTCATTCACGTTAACCGTGATGAACACTTGCTCTTTATCTGGAGAAACGGAGACCTGCGTAGATTCGATACTGAACTTGATGTATCCATTATCCAGGTAATGTGAGCGAATACGCTCCAAGTCGCCATTCAGTTTCTGCTTGGAGTACTTATCACTGCTGAAAATCGACGCCCAAAACCCGGTTAACTTGAGCTGCATAAGATCGCGCAACTCGTCATCCGAAAAGGCGTTATTACCGACGAAATTAATATGCTGGATGGCTGAAACCGGACCTTCCTTGATTTTGATATTCAACTGCACGCGGTTACGGGGCAACTCCTCCACTTCCGCTTTCACAGAAGCATTGTAGCGCCCCTGCGCGACATAGCTGCGTAAAATTTCCAGCTCAATACGCTCCAGCGTCGAGCGTTGAAACACCTCCCCTTCCGAAAGCTTGGCGGACTTAAGGCCTTCCATTAAATCTTCGGTGGGTAGGTTTTTATTTCCCTCAACTTCAATCTTGCTGATGGATGGACGCTCAGTCACATTGATGATCAGCACATCGCCTTCCCGGCTCAGCTTGATATCGGTAAACAGTCCCGTCTTAAAAAGCGAGCGGGTAGCGTCCGCAAGCTTCTTTGAGTCAACGCTCTCTCCCACATTGACAGGGAACGCGGTAAAGACGCTTCCAGCGGACACTCGTTGCAAACCATCCACTCGAATATCGGAAATGTCGAATTGATCATCTGCAGCGTAAGAAAAAGCGGCCGTGAGCCAAACAAAGATAAAAAGCAATACTCTCATGTAATCAACACACGTGATGGGAGCCGAAGATTCAGCATTATTTACTACAATTTGGAGAGGTCGTTATAGAACGCTAACAACATTACGAAAGCAATGAGGGCCATCCCGACTTTTATCCCAAGCTGTTGTTTTTCTTCAGATAAGGGTTTGCCCCGAATAAGTTCGACAAAATAATACAATAAATGCCCGCCATCCAATACCGGTATTGGCAACAAATTCAGGATACCCAGACTAATACTTAAATATGCAAGAAAGCCAAGAAACGCCTCCAAACCGGATTTAGCAGAGATTCCGGCAGCCGAAGCAATGGTGAGAGGCCCGCCAAGATTTTCGACCGAAATCCGTCCGGTTACGATTTTTTTCAACGCGGTCAACGTCAGTAGAGACATATCCCAGGTCTCTTCCAGCGCCTTGCCTACCGCTACAAATGGGGAATACTTCACGTCGCGCAGCATTCCAGGCGGCCATTCAGTCGCTTTCGCCTCCGCCCCAATTACGCCGTAGGCCTCACCATTGTGCTCCCTTGCCTCGGGGCGAACGCTAATATCCAGCGACCGACCAGCTCTTTCCAGGGACAACGTTAATTGTTTTTCAGGAGACGCTTTTATTTCACGAACAAAGTCAGACCAGTTGCCGACAGGGCGGCCTTCAACCGCCACAATTCTATCGCCAGGCTCCATCCCTCCTTGCTGAGCGCGTCCGCCCTGAGTCACGCCGTGAACCACCGCAGGCGCATCAGGAACGAAGCTTCTCATTCCCAGTTCCAATACAGGGTTAGGCTCAACTTTTCCGATAAGCCAATCATTAATCGGCACAGTTGCGTCGTGAGGGAGACTTTCGTCAGGGAGGCGATAACCGAATTCAATAGCGCCAGTATCACCAAGACGCCCGACCAACTGCATGTTGACGTCGCCCCAGCTATATACTGGAGATCCATCAACGCTGGTCAGCTCCGCGCCCGCGACAATCCCCGCCTGCTGCGCAGGTGAGTTGTTAGAGACGCTTCCTACGACTGGCGCCAGCGTTTGGATACCGAGTACAAACATACACCAATAGGCGAAGACAGCGAATATAAAGTTCGCCACGGGCCCTGCAGCCGCGATGGCTATACGCTTGCCCACCGCCTGCTGATTGAAAGTCAGATGCCTTTCTTCAGCGGAGACATCGCCTTCCCTCTCATCCAGCATTTTGACATAGCCGCCCAAAGGTAAGGCTGCAATCACAAATTCAGTGCCTTGCTTATCCCGCCATGTCAGCAGAGGAGATCCAAAGCCAACGGAGAACCGCAAAATTTTGACGCCACAGCGCCGCGCCACCCAAAAGTGACCGAATTCATGGATGGTGACCAGCACCCCCAATGTAACTATAAACGCTAAGGCTTTTTGAAAAAATTCCATGCTCTCTATTGTAAATATATCTGAGCGACCTTCTAGTGAGGCTTACGGAACAATAACTCCGCCAGCCAACTCATTAATGGCTTCCGAGGCATATTGACGGGCTACTCTGTCAGCTTCAATTACAGTTTCGACAGAATCCGCTCGCACAATAGAACCTTTCAGCAAACTCTTTTCAATAACAACGGGAATATCGACGAACCGGATGCCGCCTTGAAGAAACGCATCTACCGCCACCTCGTTGGCAGCGTTAACTACCGCCGGCGCAGTTCCACCAAGTGCAAAGGCTTCTTCAGCCAGCCTCAAACAGGGAAAACGCGCCTTATCCGGCTTTTCGAAGTGCAGCTTCCCAATAGAAAACAGATCTAACGGCTCAACACCTGCATCGACCCGTTCCGGCCACGCCAACCCATAGGCGATAGGCGTACGCATATCCGGGTTGCCCATCTGAGCCAAAATAGAACCATCCACATACTCAACCATGGAGTGGATTATCGACTCAGGATGCAAATGCACTTGAACAGAGCCTGGAGCCAGATCGAACAACCAGCATGCTTCGATCAACTCCAACCCCTTGTTCATCAAGCTCGCGGAATCAACTGAAATTTTACGCCCCATAGACCAGTTCGGGTGCTTACACGCCTGCTCCGGCGTTACCTGCTGTAATTGCTCACGAGAAAAGTGGCGAAACGGGCCCCCGGACGCAGTCAACAGGACACGAGTAACCCCATGTGCAGCAAGTGATGCAGAATCGTTTAAGCGTTGCGCCGCCTCTGGCAGGCATTGGTATATCGCATTATGCTCACTATCAATAGGAAGGAGTTCAGCGCCATGCTTTCTCACAGCGTCCATGAACAGCCCGCCAGTCATTACCAGCGCCTCTTTGTTGGCGAGCAGTATACGCTTTCCGGAGTTCACCGCCGCTAATGTGGGAGTCAATCCAGCCGCTCCGACTATAGCGGCAACGACAACATCAACATCCTTAGCGGACGACGCCTCGCACATAGCCTCAACGCCCACTCTAACCTCAGTAGAGAGGCCTGAGTCACGAAGGCGCTGCTTAAAATCCGCTGCGCCCGCATCAGTCGCCAATATAGCGAATTTTGGCCGATGTTTAATGCAGATAGAAAGGAGCTCGTCCAGGTTACTGTGAGCCGTGGCGGCGTAAAGCTCATACCGATCGGAATGACGGGCCATCACATCCAGGGTGCTGCGCCCAATAGAGCCCGTAGCTCCTAAAACAGTAACTCGCTTCATAAACCTACCCCTGCATCCAGCCTGAAAACATGGCTAGCACTAGGAATACAGGAGCCGCAGCCGTAACACTGTCAATGCGATCAAAAATACCGCCATGTCCTGGAAGAATTTGACTGCTGTCTTTCAGGCCAACAAAGCGCTTACCAAGACTTTCTATCAAGTCGCCCACAACGGAAAAAATTGCAGCTGACAGGGTCATCATCCAAAGCACAACAAGCTGAGGTAAGGTAAGAGTCAAAAACGAGTTCATTGCGAAAGGCAAAACCGAAACAGCCAGCATCCCACCCACTGCGCCTTCCCATGATTTTCCAGGACTGACATGAGGGGCAAGCTTGTTCTTACCGAAAGTCTTACCAGCAAAGTAAGCGCCAACATCGGCAAACCAAACGATGAGAAAGATATAGAGGATTATCCACTTTGTGTCGAAGCCAGGCTCAAGCACAAACACCCCGCCGCGAATCGCCACCAGCGCCTTCCAAGCCGGGGCCAGGATTAATAACCCGGCGACAGCCCGGGTCATAGATGGCGTCCAGAAAGCTTTAGATGCAGGGTATGTTAGAACTATCGCCAATGCGCCTATCCACCAAATCAACGCAATGGAGAGAATCAACATGGCGGGCAAATGAGAACAGGCCAGCAATACAACCGCCGTCATGGCTGCGTAACTCACTCGGGAAGTTTGAGACGTGAGACCGCAAATCTGCGCCCACTCCCACGCCGCCAAGGTAACAATCGCCCCAATAAAAAGAGAAAAACCAAACACATCGGTCAGCGCCACTCCCGCCAGAAATAAAGGCAGGAGAATCAACGCAGTGATTATTCTTTGTTTTAGCACAATTAACGCTTTGCAGCTGGATTAGTAGCGAATTCGAAAGAGGATGGATGCTCAGCCTGAGACCCGCCATCTTCCGCCAAGCGACGATCAACTTGGTCGTCAGTTTGCCCAAACCGTCTTTTCCGGTGGCTATATGCAGCTAACGCCAACTCCATCTGCTCCGTACGGAAATCTGGCCAGAACACATCCGCGAAATACAGTTCCGTGTAGGCAAGCTGCCATAAAAGGAAATTACTGATTCTCTGCTCACCCGCGGTGCGGATACACAGATCAGGAGGAGGAAGATCACCCAATTCGACATACTGCTGGATCAGGTGATCATCAATATCAGCAGCGCGAAGCTCGCCTCGCTCAACTTTTTCAGCAACACGACGGGTCGCTTGAGTAATATCCCAGTGCCCGCCGTAGTTGGCCGCTATCGCCAGCGTCATGCCTGTGTTGCCGGCGGTTAACCCTTCTGCGTCCTGCATATGTTGCTGCAGAGTAGAATTAAATTTGGAACGGTCGCCAATGATTCGCAGCCGGATATTGTTGCGATTAAGTTTACGAACCTCACGTTGCAGCGCGACAAGAAATAAGCGCATCAGCGCACCCACTTCTTCTTCGGGACGACGCCAGTTTTCGCTACTGAAAGCGAACAAGGTCAGCACTTCCACACCGTGACGAGCGCAGGTTTCAACGACGGCCCGCACAGAATCAACGCCAGCCTTGTGACCCGCAACTCCAGGGAGTCGACGCTGCTTCGCCCAACGATTATTACCATCCATGATGATCGCCACATGGCGAGGTTTGCTGGTTCCAACCAAAGGAATATCAGCCGTCGACATTTAACCCTCCAACATCCAGCCGCCATTCATGACTTATACAGCCATCAGGTCTTTTTCTTTTTCAGCAAGAACGCGATCGACCTCAGCAATATACTTGTCGGTCAGCTTCTGGATATCGTCCAGCCCGCGCTTCTCTTCGTCTTCGGAAATTTCTTTGTCTTTCAGCAGTGTTTTGATATCTGCGTTAGCATCGCGGCGCAGATTACGAATCGCCACCCTGGTGTTTTCCGCCTCTCCGCGAGCCGTCTTCACCAACTCCTTACGAGTCTCTTCCGTCAACGCAGGCATTGGCACCCGAATGACTGTACCAGCGGTAGATGGGTTAAGACCCAAGTCAGACTTCAGAATGGCTTTTTCAATTTGTGGCACCATGTTCTTTTCCCATGGCGTTACGCTCAGAGTTCTGGCGTCTTCAACCACCACATTAGCGACCTGGGTCAAAGGCGTGTCAGAGCCGTAGTATGAAACCATGACCGATTCAAGAATCGCAGGGTTAGCCCGACCAGTCCGAATCTTAGCGAAGGCATGACCAAGCGCCTCCATGGACTTTTTCATTTTTTGTTCAGATTGTTTCTTAATATCATTAATCATGGCTTTACCCTCGCTCTATCAATGTACCTTCTTCCATACCCACCACGATATTGATCAGCGCGCTAGCTTTATTCATATCAAATACCCGCACAGGCATACCGTGGTCGCGACACAAACAAATCGCTGTTAGATCCATGACTCCAAGCTTACGCTCGAGCACTTCATCATAGGTGAGTCGATCATATTTTACTGCATCCGCCACTTTCATAGGATCGTCGGAGTATACGCCATCCACTTTAGTGGCCTTCAAGACGACGTCCGCGTCAATCTCAATACCGCGCAGACAGGCAGCGGAATCAGTTGTAAAAAACGGGTTGCCGGTACCAGCACAGAAGATCACCACGTCGCCTTCTTTTAAATCACGAATAGCGCGGCGACGATCATAATGCTCAACAACACCGCTCATAGGTATGGCGGACATAACACGGGTCGCGATATTGGAACGTTCCAGCGCATCCCTCATAGCCAGCGCATTCATTACAGTCGCCAGCATACCCATATGGTCGCCGGTCACTCTGTCCATACCCGCATCTTGCAGTGCTTTACCGCGGAAAAGGTTCCCCCCCCCAATAACCAGGCCGACCTGAACCCCTATACCAATTAGCTGACCAATTTCCAACGCCATGCGATTGAGCACTTTCGGATCTATTCCGAAGTTCTCTTCTCCCATGAGCGCTTCACCTGAGAGTTTTAGCAGTACACGCTTATATTTGGGTTGAGTTTGAGCAGACGGGGGCATATGTAGTTTCACCTGTGTTGCACGCTAGCTTGGCAAGTTGAAGAAACGCTGAGAGGCTGTTTACAACCTCCGGATACTAATGTGGCGAGAGCAGAGTATACCGCCCTCGCCACAAATTCATACAAAAAGAAGAAATTAGCCTTTCAGCTGAGCAGCAACTTCTGCAGCGAAATCCACTTCTTCTTTTTCAATACCTTCACCAACTTCGTAGCGCACCATAGCAACTACCTGAGCGCCAGCTTTCTTAACCAGATCGCCAACTTTAACGTCAGGATCTTTAACGAAAGCCTGCTCCAGCAAGCTAATTTCCGCTAGGAATTTATTGATGCGGCCATCAACCATTTTGTCGACGATCTCTGCAGGCTTACCGCTCTGGTCAGCTTGCGCCTTGTAAATTTCACGTTCTTTAGCGATCACTTCATCGCTAACGTCATCACGAGAAACGAACTGCGGGTTCACTGCCGCGATGTGCATAGCAATATCTTTGGCCAGTTCAGCGCTGCCGCCATTAAGAGCAACCAGAACAGCAATACGGTTGTTGCCGTGAACATATGCGCCAACCACATCGGAAGACAGCATAGAAGCACGACGAACATTGATGTTTTCACCAATTTTCTGAACCAGAGCCTGACGCTTCTCTTCCAGACCAGACTCCATCAGAGCCGCCACGTCAGCGGACTTTTTGTCAAAGGCTGCGCCAACAACGCCGCCAACAAAGCCCAGGAAGTTTTCGTCACGAGCAACGAAGTCAGTTTCACTGTTTACTTCAACAACAACTGCATAGCTGTTGTCATCGCTGACTTTAACTGCAACCACGCCATCCGCGGATACACGGCCAGCTTTCTTAGCTGCCTTCATGCCGCTGCTTTTACGAAGGTCTTCAATCGCTTTCTCGATATCGCCTTCCGCCTCAACAAGCGCCTTCTTGCACTCCATCATGCCCAGACCGGTGCGCTCGCGCAGTTCTTTTACCATGGATGCTGAAATAGCCGCCATCTTTTAATCCTCACTTGTCAGGTTCAGAAAAATTGAAAAAAAAGGGGAGATCGTCCCCTTTTTGATCATTCTATATGCCTAAGATTACTCTGACTTTTCGGCAGCTTCTTCGGCGGAAGCAGCTGCTTCATTAACTTCTACGAACTCATCGCCATTGCCCGCCGCAGAGGACAGACCTTCCAGGCAAGAGTCAGCAACGGCCTTGGCGTAGACTTGAATTGCGCGAATGGCGTCGTCGTTACCAGGAATAACATAATCAACGCCGTCTGGATCGCTGTTAGTATCAACTACGCCGATAACAGGAATACCCAGCTTGTTGGCTTCTTTGATAGCGATACGCTCATGATCCACGTCGATCACGAAAAGCGCGTCAGGCAGACCGCCCATATCTTTGATACCGCCAATGCTTCTTTCCAGCTTGTCCATCTCACGATTCAGCATCAACACTTCTTTCTTGGTCAGCTTGTCGAAAGTACCGTCTTGACTCTGAGTTTCCAGGTCACGGTAGCGACGGATGGATTGACGGATGGTTTTATAGTTAGTCAGCATGCCACCCAACCAGCGGTGGTTGACATAAGGCATGCTGGCGCGATCCGCTTCTTCTTTAATGATCTTACCGGCTGCACGCTTAGTGCCAACGAAAAGAATTTTATTTTTCTTTTCAGCCAGATTGGAAACGAAACGCAGAGCATCATTCAGAGCAGGTACAGTGTGCTCCAAGTTAATGATATGAATCTTGTTACGCGCACCGAAGATATATTTGCGCATTTTGGGGTTCCAGAAACGAGTCTGGTGACCGAAGTGAACGCCTGCCTTCAGCAGGTCTCTCATTGAAACTTCTGACATATCTTTTACTCTTTAAAATGTTTGGGTTTAACCTCCATGCATCCCATGCTCCAACCGCATCTAGGCGGCACCCGAAACATGTGTCGACGCATGTGTGTTTTTTATGGTTTCAACGCCCCTGATTTCAGGATGCATTTCAATCCGGCGCGCTTTATACCACAAACACCCGTTTTTTTAAAGACCAAAATCACCCTCCGCCTCTCCAGCGCAGAGCCCTCAACGACCAAAGCACGCAGGAAAACGATAGCCTAGCAAAGAACTCGGATTTTTATTCACTCTGCGAACCGGTTACAATACGGCAGCGTTTACAATCAACAGAATCACACTTTGCCCTTGCAGGCAGTTGGAACCCTCAGAAGCGAGCATGAAAGTTACCATCAAAACCCCTGAAGAAATCGAAAAAATGCGCATCGCCGGCCGTCTTGCGGCTGAAGTGCTTGAAATGATTGAAGAGCATGTGAAACCTGGAGTCACTACCGGCGAACTGGACGAGATTTGTCATAACTATATTACCGAAGTCCAACAGGCTATACCTGCTCCGCTGAACTACAAAGGGTTCCCCAAATCTATCTGCACCTCAGTCAACCATGTTATTTGTCACGGTATACCCAGCGACAAAAAAGTACTGAAAAACGGCGACACCGTTAATATAGACATCACCGTAATAAAAGACGGCTATCATGGCGACACCAGCAAAATGTTTTTTGTCGGCAAGCCCACCATCGCCGCAGAGAGACTGGTGCGCGTTACCCAGGAATGTCTTTACAAGGGCATTGAACTGGTCAAGCCCGGGGTTCGCCTTGGCGACATTGGCCATGTCATCCAGCAATATGCGGAAAGCCAGCATTATTCGGTCGTAAGAGAGTATTGCGGCCATGGTATCGGCGCGGTATTTCACGAAGAGCCGCAGGTAATGCACTACGGCACGCCTGGAACTGGCATGGTGGTCAAAGAAGGCATGACTTTTACCATTGAACCGATGATCAACCAGGGCAAGCGCCACTGCAAACTGCTTCCTGACGGCTGGACAGTCGTCACCAAGGACCATAAGCTTTCAGCTCAGTGGGAGCACACCATCCTGGTGACCGCAGACGGATACGAAGTTCTTACCAAGCGTAGCGAAGAGTCTTTCTAGTCAATAAATCCGGTTTATGACTGAACAAAGCGACCAGGCATTAACGGAAGCGCCGCCAATCAGGCTTGATCCGCGTCTCATATTTGACGCCGACGCCTACGCCACGCTTCTAAGAGAAGGAAAGCCCACCCTGGGCTTTCTGAAGCAATCTCTACAGAGCGCCACAGAGCGACTGCACGAACAATTCAAATCCGGCGCCCCTATCAGAGAGCTGGTTTCCGGCCGGGCCGCCTATATTGATCAGGTGCTCAAAGCCTTGTGGCTGGGCGCAGACTGGTCTGATCCAGATAAAATATGCCTTCTTGCGGTCGGTGGGTATGGGCGCAATGAGCTCCTCCCCCACTCTGACATTGATTTATTAATCCTGCTTGATGATGGCGCTGATATCAGCGAATTCGGTCCCGCGATTGAAGGATTCATTACCCTGCTGTGGGACCTCAACCTCGACATTGGCCATAGCGTCCGCACGGTATCGGAGTCGATAGCCAAAGCGGCGACAGATATCACCATCGCCACGAACTTACTGGAAACCCGCACTCTAGCGGGAGCGCCACAGCTTCGGGGCCAGCTCAGTCGTCGCGCTTATTCAGATGAATCCTGGACGGACCAACGCTTTTTCAGCGCCAAGAGAGACGAGCAGCTGGAAAGGCATCAGAAATACGGTGATACCGAATACAATCTTGAACCCAATATCAAGACATCCCCAGGCACACTGCGCGATATTCAAACCATCGGCTGGATCACCAAGCGCCACTTCTGCAATGAAAGCAGCGACAGCGAAACGGCTTACGACTTCCTGACGGCTGATGAGTACAGCACTTTGCGCGAGGGCGAAGCCTATCTTTGGCGCCTAAGGTACGGCCTGCAGATGCTGGCGGGACGTAACGAAAACAGACTGCTGTTCGACCATCAACGCTCACTGGCCAATCTATTGGGATATATTGACCGCGAAGATGAACTCGGCGTCGAACAGATGATGCAGGAGTACTACCGCTACGCCATGGCGCTAGGCGAACTTAACGACGTGGTGCTGCAATACTTCGATGAAATTATCCTGCATGCCGATGACGAGGAAGTCATCGTACCGCTCAACAGACGCTTTCATATCCGCAATGACTATATAGAGGCCATCAACAACCAGACCTTCGCCTACCAGCCTTTCGCCTTAGTGGAGGTTTTTCTGCTGATGGCGCAAAGCCCTCAGGTCAGAGGCATTCGCGCCAACACCATTCGGGCGATCAGAGCGCACCGACACCTGATAGACGACAAGTTCCGCAGCGACTTGGCCAACACGTCTCTATTTATGGAGATTTTAAAAACGCCTCACGCCCTGCATCGCACACTTTCGTCTATGAAGCGCTATGGCGTGCTAGGCAAATATCTCCCGGAATTTGGTCGCATTGTCGGCAAGATGCAGCACGACCTATTCCATATTTACACCGTGGATGCGCACACCATTCACGTGATTCGCAACATGATCCGCCTGCGCAACCCCGAAAGCGTCAAAGATTACCCACTGGCGACCCGACTGGTGTATCGACTGCCCAAGCTTGAGCTTCTATACATTGCCGGCATATACCACGACATAGCAAAAGGACGCGGCGGCGATCATTCAGAACTGGGCGCAGAAGATGTTGAGGCGTTCTGTAAAAGGCATCATCTCAGCCAGCGCGACACCAGCCTGGTGGCGTGGCTGGTGCGCAACCATTTGTTGATGTCGATGACGGCGCAACGCAAAGATCCATCAGACCCTGAAGTGATTCATGAGTTCGCCAGCAAGATCGACTCGCAAATACATCTGGACTACCTCTATACACTGACTGTTTGCGACATCAGCGCCACCAACCCCAAATTATGGAACACTTGGCGCGCAGCTCTTTTGCGACAGCTCTACAGCGAAACCAAACGGGCAATCCGCCGCGGCCTGGATACGCCGCCCGACCGCAGTCAGTGGGTGGCGGACACCCAGACCGAGGCCCGCGAGATATTACACTCGCAGGATTTTGGCGACGACAATATCGACGCCATCTGGGACGCTCTGGAAGAAGAGTATTTTTTGCAGGACTCCACCGGAGAGATAGCATGGCAGACCGCCGCTATCATTCGGCATAGCGACTCCACAGAGCCGCTCGTATTAATTCGCGACGCCAAGGGCGGTGAAGCGGAAGGCTTCATGCAAATCATGGTGTATCAGCGGGCTCGCGACGACTTATTCGCCGCCACCACCGCCACGCTGGAGCAACTACGCCTGAACATTGCCGAAGCCCGAATTAACTGCGCCACTGACAGATTCAGTCTTGGCTCATTTGTGGTCAGCAGCGCCGACGCAGACACAAGCGGCTCAGTCAGCAAGAAGCAGATCTCCCAGCGTTTGGAAAGGGAGTTAAGCAACCCCGAACACTACCCTAATGTCATCAAGCGGCGGACGCCCCGACAGCTGAAACATTTTTACTTTCCGACTGAAGTCACTTTCAGCAATGACACCGTTAACCAACGCACGGTCATGGAGATTATCACTCCAGACCGCCCGGGGCTGCTCGCCCGTATCGGCAGCATTCTGCTGGAGCATGAGGTCGAACTCGTCACAGCCCGCATCGCAACGCTTGGCGAGCGAGTGGAAGACGTTTTCGTTCTGACAGATATTGATGGGGCTCCCTTGAGCGACCCTGAGCTATGCCGAACATTGCGCGACGATATCTGCGGGCAATTGGACCAACAGAACAGTAAAGAACTATAGTCATCTCCCTGATTGACGACAGGCTCTGGAGTAACGACAAAGATATGAACCCAAACCTTTCTCGTCTGCAGCCGTACCCGTTTGAAAAACTGGCGCAGCTGAAGCAATCCGCCCAACCGCCAGAGCACCTGCCCCATATAGCGCTTTCTATCGGCGAGCCCAAACACGCACCGCCAGAGTTTGCCTTGGACGTGCTGCGGAATAATATGAGCGCTCTTTCACGCTATCCCACGACCAAGGGAGAGCCCGAACTCCGCCAAGCCATCGCCAGCTGGCTGGAGAAGCGCTTCAATCTGACGGGAGGAATAGATCCGGAGTCTCAAGTACTGCCAGTCAATGGCACTCGAGAGGCCCTGTTCGCCTTTGCGCAGGCCGTTATCGATCCTACTCAGGACACCCTTGTCGTCAGCCCAAACCCGTTTTACCAGATATATGAAGGCGCTGCTTATCTGGCAGGGGCGGAACCCTATTTTTTGCCTTGCGACGCAAGCAATAGTTTCATCCCCGACTTTGACTCCGTCCCAAACTCCATTTGGCGACGCTGCCAGCTCCTGTTTCTTTGCTCTCCTGGCAACCCGACCGGTCGCGTTATCCCTGCTGAGACACTACAGAAACTGATTTCTCTGGCTGATGAGCACAATTTCATTATTGCTTCAGACGAGTGCTACTCGGAGATATATTTCGATGAGTCCGCCGCGCCCATTGGCTTGCTGGAAGCCTGCGCCAAATTGGGCAGACAGGATTATCGTCGTTGCGTCGTATTTCACAGCCTGTCAAAACGTTCAAACGTTCCGGGGCTCAGGTCAGGTTTCGTTGCAGGGGATGCGAACATACTTCGAGAGTTTCTTTGTTACCGCACTTACCATGGCTGCTCAATGCCCATCCCGACGCAGCTTGCCTCCATCGCACTTTGGAGCGACGAAGAACATGTACGACAAAATCGCACCCAGTATGTGAGTAAATTTCATAGCTTTAAGGAAATACTTGCTCCGTGCTGGCCACTTGAGATGCCTGACGCCGCCTTTTACTTCTGGGCGCACACGCCAATTCCTGACGATGTCTTTGCGCAACGCCTTTATGCGGAGAAAAACCTCACCGTTTTACCCGGACGTTTTCTAGGGCGCGAGCAGCAAGGCGTCAACCCAGGAACTGGACGCGCCCGCATGGCGCTAGTCGCCTCAGTGGATGAATGCATTGAGGCCGCCCAGCGCATCAAGTCATTTATAGAGTCACTGTGAACAGCTCGTTACGAGCGCGCAACTCAAAACGGGAACAACCGTAAAACAACAGGTGAAATGGTCCAATGAGTTTGAAAGTGTACGGAATCAGCAACTGCGACACCGTAAAGAAAGCTAGAAAGTGGCTGGAAGCCAATAATATTGAATATACTTTTCACGACTTTAAAAAGTCTGGCGTTCCTCAAGACAACCTGGAAGCCTGGCTTAACGCAGTCGGCGTGGAAACGTTAGTCAACAAAAGGGGAACCACTTGGCGCAAACTCTCGGACTCAGATAAGTCCGATATAGAATCAGGGACCAAGACGAAAGAATTACTGTCGGAGCACAGCTCCGTTATCAAACGTCCGGTGATAGAGACACCATCAGGAGACATCATTACAGGCTTTACACCATCCCAACTGGAAAAATACGCCTGAATGAATTGCAGTCTCCCGACACCGGAGCAACAGACATTCAAAGACATTAAACACTAAGCAAAGAAGGTACTATCATGTTGGCATTTGGCATTGGCGTAGGCGCCAAGAACAGCAAAGGAGACTGGCTTGAAACCTATTACGCCGCTCCCTTGTGGAATCCCGCAGCAGAAGTAAAAGAGCTGTTGAAGGATTCACTGGGCTACGCCGGCGGCAACCAGACTCTGGAGCTTGACGCTCAAAAGCTGGAAGCTCTGGCCACAGCGTTCGACAAAGCGAACCAGCCCGTGCAAGCGCAAACCGCCAAGGCGTTACGTGACTCAAAACGCCCGACAGTAGCCGTAGTAATTGAAGAAGACGGCAAAGCTTCTTCCACACCCGAAGTGTATTTAAAGCTGCAATTGATATCCCATCGCTTTGTGAAACCCCACGGGATTAATCTGGAAGGCATTTTCGCCCTACTTCCCAATGTAGCCTGGACATCACAGGGCGCTATCGACATTGATGAACTTTCGTCACGTCAACTGAGCGCTCGCGCCAATGGTGAAACCCTGCGCGTATTTTCCGTAGACAAATTCCCGCAGATGACTGACTACGTAGTACCCAAAGGCGTACGCATCGCTGATACCGCCCGAGTCAGGCTCGGCGCCTATGTCGGCGAAGGCACCACCATCATGCACGAAGGCTTCGTCAACTTTAACGCTGGCACCGAAGGCGCATCCATGATCGAAGGCCGCATCTCTGCAGGCGTAATGATCGGCGAAGGCTCCGATCTTGGCGGCGGCTGCTCCACAATGGGCACACTGTCCGGCGGCGGAGCGATTATTATCTCAGTCGGCAAGAACTCATTAATCGGCGCCAACGCCGGGATTGGCATTCCTCTGGGCGACCGCTGCAAAGTTGAGGCTGGCCTGTACATCACCGCTGGTTCTAAAGTGGCGGTAATGGATGACAAAGGCGAAGTTGCAAAAATCGTCAAAGCCCGTGAACTAGCTGGCCAAAATGACTTATTGTTCCGCCGCAACTCTGAAACGGGCAGAATCGAAGTCGTCACCAATAAAACCGCGATTCAGTTGAACGAAGCGTTGCACGCGAATAACTGATATCAATGCGGCAGGGGACTCCCCTCCCCTCGAATGATATAAAATGCAGCAAGGCGGACAGACTCCCAGTCGTCCGCCTTATTTTCAGTCGCAACCCATTACTCGTTGAGCGCATCATGACCGACTCCCTTTCCCCTACTCTGGAACTGGCTGTGGACCTTATCAGGCGCCCTTCCGTCACTCCTCATGACGCAGGCTGCCAAGATCTATTAAGTCAGAGGTTGCAAACCATCGGATTTGAAATAACGGACCTTCCTTTCGGAGAGGTGCAAAACTTTTGGGCCAAACGCGGCTCTCAAGCCCCATTGGTTGTTTTTGCCGGCCACACCGATGTCGTCCCCACAGGACCGGAAGAAAAGTGGGAGCACCCTCCCTTCGCCGCGGAGGTGAAAGATGGCGTGCTACACGGTAGAGGCGCCGCAGATATGAAGGGAAGTCTGGCGGCCTTTATGACCGCCTGCGAGCGCTTCGTTGCCAAGCACCCCAACCATCGAGGCTCCATTGGCTGGCTGATCACCAGCGATGAAGAAGGCCATGCAGTGAACGGCACGGTTAAGGTGGTGGAGTATCTGGTCAACAAGGGCGAAGTCATCGACTGGTGCATCGTCGGCGAACCTTCCAGCACCCATACAGTTGGCGACGTCATTAAGAACGGTCGTCGTGGCTCCATTGGCGCAACACTTTTAGTGAAAGGCGTTCAAGGACATGTCGCCTATCCTCATCTCGCCGACAACCCAATTCACAAAGCCGCGCCAGCACTGACCGAGTTAGCGAATGAAAAATGGGACGAGGGCAATGACTTCTTTCCCGCCACTAGTCTGCAGATCTCGAATATTAATGGCGGAACCGGCGCCACCAATGTCATTCCGGGCGAACTCAATGTCATGTTTAACCTGCGTTTTTCGACAGAGCTAAACGCAGATATCATCAAGCAAAGAAGTGAAGCGATTCTTCAAAAGCATGGCCTGGACTACGATATAGAATGGCGCTTATATGGCGAGCCTTTCCTGACGAGCAAAGGGCCATTAATCGAAGCCACTCAGAAAGCGATCAAACATGTTCGTGGCTCTGATACGACACTTTCCACCAGCGGCGGAACGTCAGATGGACGCTTTATCGCACCAACCGGCGCACAGGTGGTGGAGCTGGGGCCTTGCAATGCAACCATACACCGCATAAATGAACAGGTTCTGGTCAGCGAAATTGACCAACTCAGCAGTATTTATGAACATATTCTGGAAGAATTACTGGTAGTCGAGTCTAAGTAGACTCAATAATTAGCAGGCCGGAGCTGAGCCTATGACCTCGCCCAATCCCAGTATCATAAAGCGACTGATGCAGCGATTGCTAAAGCGGGATTACGATCAGGCGCGCGCTTTTCAGTGCTTTCTGTGCGGTGGCGTTACAGCAATATGCGCCATGGCGACGCTGGTGATCTCTAATGCGACGCACTCCGCCACACTGGCTCAGGACCTGCTAAACCTGATCGTGCTTGCGCTGCTTATTTTAGGCCTAGTAATGGCGGCGTATGGCTATATTCGCTTACTTATTATACGTTTATCCAATTTCGCCAACGACAGTGGCAACCGGAAAGAGTCCTGATATATGCAAAATCCCCCCCGCTATCCCGATATCGAAATCTATATTCTGGACACAAATCTCCCAGATATATGCGAATGGCTAAAGAAACATCTAACGATTAAGGGAGCCCCCTTGGTGGAGGGAAACACACACAAGATCCACACCAACTACGACGGCGCCGACATTCCTGTCATCGTTGTTGAAAAAGCTTCCGGCAAACGCTTCACAAGCGTTTGGTTCGACTCCTCCTCCACCCCCTGGGAAACGGATCTGGACTGTGCTCGCAGCGCATTCTCAGCCCTCAATAAAGAGGTGCGCTGCTCTGCAAGCGGCTGGATCGAAGAAGAGGAAGAAGATGCGCCTGATCTATGGTGGAAAATCAATCAGCACGGCGAGAAACAGTGTAACTGGAAAGATTAAAGGGCGGTTAAACCGCCCTTTTAACGTCTACCTGCAAAGTAGTGATCAGCGAACGGGAGAGACATCCTCCGCCTGAAGACCTTTATCCCCTTCCACTGTCCGGAACCTCACTTTCTGTCCCTGACGCAAAGAACGATGACCTCTGCCCCGAATTGAGCGGAAGTGAACAAATATGTCATCGCCACCTTCGCGCGTAATAAAGCCAAATCCCTTATTCGGATTAAACCACTTAACAATACCCGACTCGCGCTCGTCATTGGCGTTATCTTCCTCATAAGCCTCTTCCGAGCTTCCAGACAATATCGCCGGCAAAAAGCCAGCCAGAATGAATAGCACAGCGGTGATCAAATAAACGCCAATGCCTGCGCCAGAAGTTAAGAGGCTCGTTAATCCACTGCCGTCCGCCATGAAGGAAAAAGTGGGCTGCATACCGAAAAGACTCAGCGCAACGCCAAGCACGATAGGAAGAATAAGACCGGCAATCACTGCAATCATCATTTTTACTGAATTATTATCTTTCATTTATTAACTCTACAAATAATTATTTTGGAACAAAAAACACCCCAATGGCTGAGATGGAGAGACTTACGAGTGTGTTTCATATCATTCCGAAAACGGCATGGATGATACCGAAAGTCCCCTCCACCAAGCCTAAACATCAGAGCGCCGGTTCGGTCAGCATATAGACCCGAGCGGAAATCTTTAGAAAACCAGCTAGACTAAAAAGCGACCGACAAAATAAAAAAGGCTTCTCCGAACGCTCTGCTCTCGATGATTTAGAATCGAAATCATCTAAGAAGTCCTTATAATAGCAAATCGAGACATATATTACGTAGTACGCGGGTACAACTTTATGACTTATGGCCTATATTTTTTGGCCGCCCGCTCCTACCAGACGTTCGACTGAGGTTAAGGGCTAACGAATGGAACAAAGAGTCACCGACCTGGAAACCAAGCTTGCTTTCCTGGACGACCTGATCACATCGCTCAACGATACAATCTACCAACAAGACAGGCGGATTGAAAAACTGGAGAGCCAGCTGGACAACCTGCGCGAACAACTTGAGAGCGTGAGAGAGCTGTTGCCTGAAGATGGAGAAGAGGGGCCGCCTCCGCATTATTGATACTGCAACCAGCAATATGCTCGACAAGAAATAACCTAATCCAGCCTAATCGCCGTATTTAAAAAATGTTGGGAAAAGCTGCCCTTTATACATTCATTCGCCAATCATCTTCGGCATTGATAAGCCTTGTGGCAAACCTATACTTAGCCAAGCAGCTTTCTCCAGCAGGTATGGGTAAATACTCTTTCTTCATGGTTACTGGCAGCTTGCTTACCACTATATTCTCATTCTCAATAGCGAATATAACCGCAAGAAGTATTGCATCTGCTCCCAGCATAGGTGAACGTGAAAGCGCAATATCAACATCCTACACTTTGATGGTGTTTGCAATTTCGGCACTAATAGTAGCTCTCATACTTTCCAAAATGTTAGGCTTACTCGGCGACTATAGTGACTTAGTACTCTTATATCTAGGACTCTACACCAGCCTATCGATCATAAGGGAGTGGCTTGCTTCGGTATGTCTAGCTCTTGAAGAAATAAAAGTTTTTAATTGGATTCATTTATCATCAAGCATATTGTTTCTCATGATGCTTCCTGCGATAAATATTAATGAGTCAAACTGGTCAATCGCCGCGGCCTTACAAATAGCATCTATTACAATAGCAATACCATCAATAGCTTACCAGCCGTTAAAGCATTATATTCGCTACTGCAGACTAGCTCCTGGGAATCTTAAAAGCATATATAGCTACGGCTACAAAATATACTTTGCCAATTTAATTTCTTTTATTAGCTTGCGCATACAGTACTATCTAATAGAAGCGCTACTTGGAGCGAGACACTTAGGAGCCTTTGCAATTGGAAACAGCATTATAGAAAAGTCTGGGATGCCCGCACAGTCAATTGCAACTGTGCTATTCCCAGACTCAGCAAGATCAAAAGAGTCGCTTACAAGAAAGTCAAAAACATTAAAACTAGCGTTAGCTGCAGCACTGATCACCGCCCTCATATCTCTAACAATAATACTTCTATCAAACTATATCCTTCTAGATATTATAGGTGACAACTACCGGACGACACTGGTGGCCATATCGAGCCTCACTCCTGGCATCATTGCTTGGTCAGCAGTCAGAGTCTTAGCTTCAGATATGGCGGGAAGGGGATACTCAGGTAAAAACCTAATAATAAGCACATCCGTACTAGCAGGAGTATGCTTATCCATACTGGCTAGTTACCAATACGGCTTAGGTGCAATATGCACTGCCATTTCAACAAGCTACACGCTAGGGCTAGTGATTACTTATATCCTTTTTCAGTCAACTTATAGAGAAAACTTACTAAAATGCTAATCTCTCCTGAAACTGAAGCTTATTTAACCGGAGAAAAATTTACAAATTCCGGTAGGTTTAAAATCATTTCTGAGAGACAGCTTCTCGATAGAAATCAACATATACTGAACATATGTAAAGAAAGATCAGTACTGCATGTTGGCTGTTGCGATCATATTCCGCTAATTGAAAAAAAGATAAAGCGGGGGTCTCATCTTCACAGTCTTTTGAATACCCATACAAAGAAATGTATAGGATTGGATATCGACGAGAAGTCAATAAGTTATTTAAAAGAGATTGGTATCAGCAACATTTTCACTCCTGAAACGCTGCCACAAGATAAGTACGACGTATGTCTTGCAGCAGACGTTATAGAACATGTCGGCAATGTTCAGTCATTTTTAAACGAAATAAACCGTCATGATTTCAAGACTCTCGTTATAACAACACCAAATGCGCTTAGAATAAAAAACTTTACATCCTTAAAGTACGAAGAAATTAATTCTGATCATCGATACTGGTTTTCGCCCTATACTTTATGCAAAACAATCACAGAAGCCGGCTATATAATAAAGAACGTAATTTATGGACATAGGCCCAAAAAATTGAACTTCATCTACAATGCGTTCTTTAGCTATTTCCCAAAATACAGAGACGATCTAATCATAGTTTCAGAAAAAAAATGATGGAACTGATACTTTTCACAAATTACTTCCCTTTCGAAACGAGCGGCAGCGAGCATATTTTCGTAAACACAGAGCTTAGATTTCTTTCAAATCATTTTAAAAAAATACGAATAGTCCCCGCCAAAACTGAGGGAAAGGCAGTCCATCTAGACACTGACAAATACACGTTAGATACCTCACTTGCTCGAGAGCTTAAAAAGGGGAGGCTTCATAAATTAAGCAGTTTTTTAAAATGGCAAGGCTCCATCTTAGAAGTGTTTAAACACGTACATTTAAAGTCTATCCATGGACTCTTATTTACAGTAAGAGACGCCAGTATCGCTCAGTCCGTTAAGTCTTGGGCCAAAAAAAATATATCTTCAAATAGTCCCTCCCTACTATACACCTACTGGGCTTCTCCAGTAACTCTTGGATTATGCTCTTTTCGAGATGAAAATAGCCTAACAAAAGTAGTAACCAGGGTCCATGGCTACGATTTATACCAAGAGCGATACCGAAAAAACTATATTCCGTGGCACCGCCAGATACTATCAAGCCCCAATACAGTATATACCGTATGTAAGCAAGCCAAAGAGTATATAAAGGAAAAATACGGAATAGATAACAATATTAAGTTATCCTATCTAGGTACTTTCAACCCCCACCACAAGGTTCGGCGATCAACTGACACCAAGCTCAGAGTATTATCTTGCTCTCATATAAACAAAGTAAAAAACGTACCCTTTATTGCAGAAACCCTAAAAGCGTTTTGTCTTAAAAACTCTATTTCAGTGACCTGGACACACATAGGGAATGGAATAGAAATGAATAGTGTAACGAGAGCATTAAAAGACAGACCAGGAAATCTTAAAGTTGAATTATTGGGCGAACTAACATCAGAGGAAGTATACGATTATTATAGGAGCAACCCCGTAGATTTATTTATACACTTGAGCCACTCAGAAGGATTACCGGTTGTATTACAGGAAGCCGCCAGCTTTGGTATTCCGATCATGTCATCTGATGTTGGAGGATGCTCAGAAATTGTTGATAGCACAAACGGATTTCTTCTTTCTATTAGGCCTGATACAGCGGAAACTGTAGGAGTTTTGGAGAAGTTTGTTAAATTAAGTAACGAAGTGGTTGACTCAATGAGAGAGGCCTCTTTTCTAAAGTGGAGCAAGCATTTTAATGCTGAGAAGAACTACTCTATATTCTCAAGTGAACTTAAACACTTGGCTTCAAGGAATGATGAATGAGCTTTCCGCCCTCGCCTTTGGTAAGCATATATATAACGACAAAAAATAGAGAAGACTTGATTCTTAGAGCCGTCAATTCTGCTTTAGCGCAAACTTACACCAATATTGAAATTATAATTGTAGATGATGCATCAACTGACTCAACACGTCACATACTTGAAGAATTAAAAAATAATTTTAACAATATTTCTATAATAACCCACACAAAATCAAAAGGCGCCTGCGCTTCTAGAAACGCTGCTATACTTAAAGCAAAAGGGAAATATGTAACAGGACTAGACGACGACGACTATTTTTTGCCTGAACGAGTTTCCACTTTACTTGAGCATAACAAAGAAACATACTCATTCATATGTAGCGATCAGTACATATGCTTAAAAGAAGGAGTCCTTTCACATAAAAAATCTACCATAAACACCCTTACTTTAAATGAAATGCTGTATAGCAATTTTGCAACAAACCAAGTACTGGTAGAAAGAGAAAAAATCATTGCGGCTGGGTTATTTGATGAAGAGTTAAGCTCTTGCCAAGACTATGATATGTGGCTGAGACTAGTTATTAAATATGGGCCCGGATTTCGAATCCAAATCCCTCTCATAGTCTTTGATCAGACACCAGGAAGAGAAAGAATATCCACCAACAAGAGTAAGATACCTGGATTTGAGCTATTCATAGAAAAGCATCAGCACATTATGAAAAAGCCCCACATGAGAGCTCAGCAGCTACGATTAACACTAGCTAAAAACAATAAGCTTTCCTTCCTTGAAGTTCTAAAATACTCTTCCTACAGAACACTATTACGAGATATTAGAATATGGCTAAGAGGATATTATCTAAAATGAAAAACTCCTCTTTGCTATTTTATATCGACAATTATGAGAGGCTTTATTTTTTTAAGCGCTTTTTTTCTGCCGTTTATTCGTTAGAGATGAACCCCGTTGTCATCACCTCTGTACCTAGCATCCATTTACGACTAAAAGTAAGTAAAATAAAAACTTACCTTATAAAGAGACCAGAAAAAAATAAATCACATGAAACAGAGTACAATCGCAACTCCTTAGACTTACTAACAGGAACACAGGACAGGAAACTTTCTAACTTAGTTTACAACTCAGCCAAATCCCTGACTCTAGTCATTCTAAAAAATCACAACATAATACTCGCTCTTATTTTCAATGGGAGCTCCACCGTAGCACATGCAATTTCCGACTCTCTAAACGAAAATAGTATAAAGAAAGTCTATTTTGAGCTAGCCAACATTCCTGGGAAAATATTTGTCGACCCTGATGGAGTAAATGCTCAGTCTAGACTTTTCCATAGCCCTAATATATTGGATGAGTTTTCCCCTCCCCCATCTTTCGAATACACCCGCTGGAGGGAGTGGTACTTAAGCGTAGGAAACAAGCCTCTACAAGCAAATCTTAAGAACAAATTTTATTTAGGCAACATTTTAGATGCTTTATTATACAAAATAGGGTATGGGATAGATTTAAATAAGGGCTCACTGATATCGAGACTAACAAAAAAAAATATTCCAGGAAGTAAGAGCAGTCGCGGCATTCTAGAAGAGGAAAAAGCACTACCAGATAGATACGTGTTTATACCTTTGCAAGTTTCAGATGACACTCAACTTTTACTAAATAGCGACTTTACCAATGCCGAGGCGCTAATCTACGCAAACAAGGAGGCTATCAAAAGGGGGCTTCCACTAATAGTAAAAATTCATCCCGCAGAGAAATCCGAAAAAGAGATTGATAAAATTACAGCTATCGCAAAAGATAATAATATTACGATATCTAATAGTAGCGCTTCGCGATTAGTTTCCCATGCCTCACTTATAATAACTATAAACTCATCTGTTGGACTGGATGCATTAATAAGAAGAAAAGAAGTAATATTCTTGGGGAAGACACTGTACGAAAACTTGACTTATGATCGGCTAGAAAAATACATATACCATTACCTGCTAAACATCAACTATTTCAACCAGCAGGATATCAGCACGTCGACTTTCAATATGATTATTGAAAGAGCATACATTTAGGACCAAATTGATAATGGGTCGTCCAACTGTAGACATCATAGTACCTGTTTATAACACAGGAAGCGTAATAGAAAGATGCGTGGAAAGTATAGTTTCTCAATTAGGCATAAGAGAAACTCATTACAATATCATTCTTGTGGACGATGGATCTGACAGCGAAACTTGCGCTCACCTAAATAAGCTACAAGAGCTTTATAATGTTAGCGTCGTTCGCCACTCTTCCAATCGTGGAAGAAGCGCCGCAATAAACACCGGAGTATCGAAAGGTAGTAGTGACACCGTTATAATTTTGGATGCTGATTGTATATGGGCCTCCAAAATCGTTTTCAATTCTTTTTTGTCCAAAGTGCTCGATGATGGTTATGAAATCTGCTTTGGTTTAACTAGCGCAACAGGCCAGGGTTTTTGGCAACGCCTGAATGCAGAAGTGTGCAAAAAGAGAGCTAAAGGTGAAATTAGCAGACAAACCACTGCGAATTTTGCCATTACTCGATCCTCCTTAGAGAAAGCGGGAAAATTTTCTGAAGATTATAAAGGCTATGGCTTTGAGGATAAGGATCTAATCGCTAGGCTTTCCAAAATGGGCTTAAAATATTGCGTTAACCCATCCTGTTTGGCCTATCATGATGTATCATCTACTGATATTTATATAGTTTCAAAAAAATATTTTGAGGCTGGTAGAATAACTGCGCAGAAGTTCAATGAAAAACATCCTGAAGCATACAGGAAAACCATGTATTCTCTCTTTGATTCTGAGCACAGAAGTATAGTAACTAAGGTTATTTTAGATATTTTAGTTTTAGGCCTTCCTCTTCTAATGGCTTCCACCTCCTACTCTTTAAAGAGTAACGTTATACCTTTTTTAGTTAAAAAGTGTTTTGTAAACGCGACACTTATATTGAGCTTTTATAAAGGCACGAAAAGCAGGCAAAGTCTTGATTAATAAAAACGAAGCCAGACGAGTTATTATCGCCACATCAACCTTCCCCAGGCATAAAAACGATGTTGTCCCTCGCTTTATACTTGATTACGCCAAAGCAATTAAAAACATAGGTATTATTCCCTTAGTCGTCGCCCCCCACTGCAAAGGGCTGTCTCTATACGACAACATAGAAGGTATTGATGTATACAGATTCAGGTATGCTCCTGACTTTTTAGAAAAACTGAGCTACGGAGCAGGTATAATTTCCAACATCAAAAGAAATCCATTTATCTCTTTAACTATCCCTTTTTTTATAATTTCCCAGGCTTTAAAAATTAGGGCGTTAGTAAAGAAAACAAAACCAAGCATCGTTCATGCGCACTGGGTACTCCCACAAGCCATATCAACATCTATAGCAACTATTGGCCTTAATGTTGACAATATACTTACAATGCACGGTTCAGACTTAGATTTGGTTAAAAAAGGCATTTTCCGCCAGATAAGGAGATGGTTATTAAAACCATTTAAGTACGTTACAGTCGTGAGTAGCCCCATGCAGACGGAACTGGAAAAACTGGCATGTGTATTGCCGTCGAGAATACTAGTTGCCCCGATGGGAATACCAGACATATTTTTTTCCCAACACTCAGCGCCCATTAAACGAAATAACAATATCTTATGTGTAGGCAGGCTGGTTAAGCAAAAGAACCCTATCCACGTGCTCATTGCATTTCATCAAGCTAAGGCGCAGCTTCCAGCTGACACGAAGCTAATATTCTTGGGCGAGGGGCCAGAGAAAACAATTCTGCAGCGATACATAGATAAGTATTCATTAGCCAATTTCGTTGAACTGCGTGGTTATCGTAGTCATAGCCAGTTAGCAGAGCTATATAGGACAAGCAAGGTTATTGCTCATGCCGCAGATAATGAAGGTCTAGGGCTAGCCATACTGGAAGCAATGGCCTCCGGCTTAGCGCCAATTGTCCCCGACTTCCCTGCAAGCAAGGATTATATCAGCAATAATGTTAATGGCTTTGTATACCCAAAAGGGAATATAGAAGAGCTTTCTATGCTTCTAATAAAAGTCTTAAGTTGCGATAATACATTGCATGAGTTATCAGAGAATGCACGCACAACCGCCAATCTATACTCTTGGAGCAGTTGTGCGAGAAAATATGCATCAATCTATGATGCCTCATCGTCAAAAGATCGACTCAACGAATACTGAAGCCCCGATATTTGTTCAGAAACCAAGCCTATCAGAAAGACAATGACGCTTGTCACTAACAAGAGTGCGCTCATATTAGTGAACTGATGAAAATTGTAATAGGTATAGCTGTAGTAACCGAGGCCAGTAAAAAAGAAAAACAAGCTAATAGGGACAAAAAACTTTAAAGGCGAGTACAGGGTGCCAATTTTAAATATTATTAATAAAAACCGAAAACCATCATGTATTGGCCTTATATGACTTTTTCCTTCCCTACGCCCAACTGCCACTTTTTGGTAGCCAACAGAATATCCCATTCGAAAAAACGCCATGGTAATCGTCGAAGGGTAAGAGAAGCCATTCGGTAGCAAATGAAGAAATCTTTTAAACTTATCAGCCCTAACTGCCCGAAAGCCTGAGGTGAGATCTTCCACCTTTTGATCGACCATCAAGGACGCCAACTTGTTATAAAGATTATTCGCCAAATACCTTCCTATATTTGCTTGCGCTCCTTTATCTCTCGCTCCCACAACCATATCGTACCCCTCATCCAGCTTCATTAGTAAAGTATGGACTTCCTTAGGTGAATGCTGACCATCCGCATCCATAAACACCAAAACGTCACCAGTTGAAGCTCTCGCGCCAGCTTTCACCGCAGCGCCATTTCCCTTGCTATATTTGTGAGTTACGAGTTTTACTCCCTGTTGCTGGCAATATGATCCAGTATCGTCCGTTGATCCATCATCAACAACAATCACTTCTGCATCTGGATAAAGCGCTAATAATTCAGGGATAACTCTTTTTAAATTCTCAGCTTCGTTTTTTGCAGGAATTACCACACTTATCATGCTTTGCCCTTAATTTTCTATCAGTTGCGACAATGTATCAATCTCAGACTTTTTACTCTGACACTCAAATGAGTTATCAGAGCACCATTTTCTGACCTCTGCAAGTCTCTTTTCAGCTTTGTCCAACTGCTCTGACAGCGCATATTTCTCAGCGAGGCTCAGCGCGATATCTACTCGCCAACCAAGATTGATAGCGTATTCCAGGTTCTCAACAGCCCCCGAAAGATCATTATTGTGATCGCTTAGCCTGGCTTGATAAATGTAGAGAGATTTCTTTCTTGATATGTAATTAGGATTATCCAGGAGCGCAGCCGAAAACAACATCATATCTTCCGTAGATAGGTTGTTACAGCTCCCACCCTCTTTCAGGTCCAATAGAGCATTTAGCAAGACAATTGTCTGGTTATAAAAGTCAGACTGCCTAGCCTTACTTATAAACTCTTTCAGTCCAGGCCTAGGCAAACTATCATCCATACATACCAACTCATACCAAAGTAGCTCTTTAGTTGGATCCTTCGGAAAATCATTATGTGTCTCTTGATAAAAATCTGCTCCTGCTTTATGAAGCCCAAACTGAAATAAAGTTGCTCCGAGATGTGAGTACGCCCTTTCTGACAGCGGGTTTTCCAAATACCATTCATAGGCTTGCTTGACCGGGTTCGCCCAAGCATCAACTTCTAGCTTTGTAACAAATGCAATGAGAAACAGATATGCCGCAGAGCATAATGCCAGTACATATTTTATAAGCTTACTTATGACAATAGATCTAAGCGCCATCATTAAACAGAATGAGAAAATCAACGCAACACCGTATATTGGAATGTAATTTCTATGCTCAAAGTACAGCTCTAACGAGAGCACTGAAGATTCCATTGAGTGTCCGCACAAGAAGAATAAAACTCCAAAGGAAATATATGGAGTCCTTTTTCTATACTTCAGGGCAAAAAATATAGATAGAATCCAAAACATAGCGGACAGCAGAGTTGTTGGAGGGGAAAAAATACCCGTTGACTTGGAAACCCCCGCATTAATCAAACCAAACTTGTATGATCCTGGAGAAAGAAACTTCAGACAGTATTCCACCAGAATTCTTCCTTCAGTCAAGAGGCGCTCATATGCGTTGAAGTCTCTGGCGGAGAATGCCCCAATAAAATATCGATGATAGTCATACAGTATGACAGAGCTAAAAAGTACAT
Source organism: Hahella sp. HN01 (assembly GCF_018986435.1). Classification (GTDB taxonomy): domain Bacteria; phylum Pseudomonadota; class Gammaproteobacteria; order Pseudomonadales; family Oleiphilaceae; genus Hahella. Next base: position 243,016 of record NZ_JAHMIN010000001.1, read on the forward strand.
TTCCTCCAACAACTACCGTAAAAAACCAGAATTTGTAGCCTCTAGTCCTAGGCATTTCAGAGTAAACAGTAAGATCAAGAGCTATAATGAAGAGAAGAGTAAGAAAGCCATTTTCCTTACATAATGTGGAAAACAAGGCGAATAGACTTACCACACCGAATAATAATAAAATTTGAGCTCGACCGCAGGCTCCTCTTACATAAGTCCACACAACTAACGCTAATAGTGTGAATGTTGCAGCAAGCTCAGCCATCCTCTGGGTGATATACAGAACTGTTGAAACCTGTATAGGAGCGAACGCCCACAATAAGAAACAGAAAAGAGAAATCCATCTAGCCTCACTTACGCTCAGACGGACAGTGCATATCCTGTAAGTTAACCAGCAAACCAATAGTGAGTTTATTAGGTGAATAAATATATTAACGACTTTAAGATCGAAGAGGCCTTCTCCCAGAGAGTCTTTTTGCAAATAAAACGACAGATAGGACAACGGCCTTTTTAAATCACCTACATCCCCCGAGAAATAGCGAACATACCCTTCGAACCAAGTTAGACCGTCCAGCCCCAACAATCTATGTAGTACATGCTGATCGTCTAGGATGGGGACTCCGCCATTGGCGCCAGGAAAATAGATTAAGAGTAAGGCTACACACGCGATCACTATTAAAGATATATAAAGCCTAAAGGTCATATAGCCCTATCTCATTATGCACAGCAATATTATTTACAAGAAGACGGAAGATAAGAGGGGTCAATGCTTGTTGCAGCATTAGCGCTAGAGGATGTTTTACCACAAAACCAAGTCTTGCCATTGTTATCGGAAGCCATGGCAAAAGTTTTACCTGATATGTTACTGCTTACACCTGCATTTCTCATTGTTGCCTGAATCACAATAACGCCTGATGCAGGGTTCATAATACTCATGCTACCGACATATTTCCCTGATGCGCCAACTTCAATTGCCGCTACAGAGGGAACTCTCCCTGTATTATGCACAAACTCACTCACTTTCGTCTTAAAACTATCTGTCAGAGTAACCGCTTCCGCCACTTGAGTTCGAGCAACATAATCAAGATAACCAGGTATTGCCAGTGCTGAAACTATCCCTATTATGGCAACTACAATCAATAGTTCCAACAAAGTAAAGCCTTTCAAATAACCTTTCATATGTTGGCGCCTCTTAAAGTAAAAAGCCCCCTATATAGGAGGCTTTATATGATAGCTAGAACTTAACTGTGTCAGTCAGCTGTAGCTACGATTATTAAGGTTTGCAAGAGCTTGGCAGGTACTGGGGGTCCAGATCAGTGTTGTCGGATGCACCAGTAAAGGCGGTAGCGCCGTCATTTTGAGTAGCAACTTTACCGCATGTCCAGTGCTTGCCACCATCGTAAGTTGCAGTAGCAAATTTCTTAGCGGAGATATTTGCATTTACGCCAGTAGTCTTCATTGTTGCAACAACAGCCCACTGGTTAGTAGTGATACCGACAACAGTCATACTTGCAACGTATTTACCATCTGTAACCGCGCCAACTTCAGTCAGACCCGGTCTTTTAGCTGTATTCTGGAATGCTTCCGCCATAGAGCCTTTTACCGCAGAAGTCAGGCTCACAGCTTCACTCACCTGAGAACGAGCGATGTAGTCTTGGTAAGCAGGGATAGCCACCGCCGCCAGGATACCAATGATCGCAACAACGATCATCAATTCAATAAGGGTAAAACCTTTTTGGATGCTTTTCATTAACTGATCTCCTCAATCGTCTTTCGACTATTTAAACGTTTCGGGGGCCACTGCCGACACCTTGCACAAAGAGGATGCAGTCTACGTGCCAACTTCCCCTTCCGTCTTGCTCTTTCTTTTATTTCAAGCAGATAGCAGAACGCTCCCGCCTTACTTCCTCTCTTTTTCAGTCTAGACAAAAAATAAGTGCTGACCATTATCGCCAGTTGGTGACAAATTTTGTCACTCTGCATAAAACCTGTAATGCAACTTTCCAACTTCCCCAATTAAATCTAAACTTTTGAAAGGATGTTTATTTTTTTAGTCGACCCCTTAGTATGAATACTCAAATGACCACTCCCCTTACAGGGTTAGCACGCCGTTTTGTCCAAGACGGAATTATCGAGGAAAGTACTGCGCGCGATGCGCAGAATAATGCAGGCAAAGCAAAGCTCCCTTTTGTGAGCTACCTAGTGCAACAGGGGCTGGCCAAAGCGACCCAGCTAGCTTATGCCGCATCGGCAGAGTTTGGCGTGCCTTTGGTTGACCTGAACTCTATCGCCCTTGATCAAGTTCCCGAAAAAATTGTCGATGAAAAGCTAATAAGAAAGCATCACGCCTTGCCCTTGTTTAAAAGAGGCAACCGGTTGTTTCTGGCTTTGGCTGACCCAACCAACCTGCAGGCGCTTGACGAGATAAAATTCCACACAGGGCTAAGCACCGATGCTGTCCTCGTGGAAGACGACAAGCTTTCTTCAGCTATCGAAAAGTATCTTGAGGCCCAAGAGCAGCCCCTAGGAGATATCGATGGCGGCGACTTAGAAGATGTCGATATAGAAACTGGCGACGATAGCGACAGAGATGACGACTCAGGGGCTGAGCAAGACGACGCCCCTATCGTCAAATACATAAATAAGATGCTCCTGGACGCGATTAAGGGCGGGGCTTCAGATATACATTTCGAACCCTACGAGAAAACTTATCGTGTCAGATTTAGGACAGATGGCATATTGCATGAGGTATCGAAGCCGTCTATAAAACTCGCAGCCAAGCTGTCAGCGCGTTTAAAGGTAATGTCGCAGCTAGATATTTCTGAGAGAAGAGTTCCTCAGGATGGCCGCATCAAGATGAAGCTTTCCAAAACCAAAGCCATTGACTTTCGAGTTAACACTCTCCCCACGCTCTGGGGAGAAAAGATTGTTTTGCGGATACTGGATCCGAGTAGCGCAAAACTGGGCATTGACGCCCTTGGATACGAAGAAGATCAAAAGAAAATGTATTTGGACGCACTTGCGCAACCGCAAGGCATGATATTGGTTACCGGGCCTACAGGAAGTGGTAAAACCGTTTCTCTTTATACTGGCCTGAATATACTGAATACCACGGAAAGAAATATCTCTACGGCGGAAGATCCGGTAGAAATCAACTTGGAAGGAGTCAACCAAGTTAACGTAAATACAAAGGTCGGCTTAGACTTTTCTTCTGCTTTACGGGCGTTTCTTCGACAAGATCCCGACGTGGTTATGGTGGGAGAGATACGGGATTTAGATACTGCGTCTATCGCTATCAAAGCAGCACAAACAGGGCACTTAGTGCTGTCTACACTTCATACGAATAGCGCTGCCGAAACCTTAACCCGACTTCGTAATATGGGGGTTCCCGCTTTCAATATTGCAACCTCGGTAAGCCTAATTATCGCACAGCGCCTTGCAAGAAGACTCTGCCCAGAGTGTAAGGAGGTGATCTCCGTCCCCAACGAAGTTTTAAAGGAGGAGGGATTCACAGATGCACAAATTGAAACAGGCTTTAAATTGTACAGTCCAAAAGGTTGTGGTAAATGCAAAGACGGATATAAAGGCCGTGTGGGTATATACGAAGTAGTGAGAGTCACCCCCCCTATGCAAGAACTTATCATGAATGAGGCAAGCTCACTTGAGCTAGCCAAGCAGTCTCAGAAAGAAGGTTTTCGCAATCTCAGACAGTCAGCGCTGAGAAAAGTAATTGAGGGCGTAACCAGCCTAGAAGACGCAAATCGGGTAACGAAGGATTAAAATATGGCCCAAGCAGCACAAAAACACTCAACCTTTGTCTGGGAAGGCACTGACCGAAAGGGGAATAAGACCAAGGGAGAAACGAGTGGGTCAAACGTAGCCCTTGTAAAAGCGCAGCTGAGAAAGCAGGGAATTAACCCCACCAAGGTCAGAAAGAAAGCAGAAAGTATTTTAGGCAAAAGAACCAAGAAAATAACTCCGTTTGATATCGCCGTATTTACTCGCCAAATGGCGACGATGATGAAAGCTGGAGTTCCTTTAGTGCAGTCGTTCGACATAGTTGCAGACGGGCTTGAACACCCATCGCTAAAAGAGCTCGTTTTAGATATCAAGAATGAAGTTGCGGCAGGTAATAGCTTTGCTGGCGCACTAATGAAACATCCAAAATACTTCGACGATTTATTTTGCAACCTGATTGACTCAGGTGAAAAGTCGGGCGCTCTAGAGACAATGCTGGATCGAGTGGCGACTTATTTGGAAAAGACAGAAATTCTGAAGAAAAAGGTCAAAAAAGCAATGACATACCCTATTGCGGTGCTTGTCGTTGCAGTAATTGTAACAGGTATATTGCTGGTCAAAGTCGTTCCCCAGTTCCAAGATCTATTCCAGGGCTTCGGCGCCGATTTGCCCGCCTTCACCCAAATGATTATTAACATTTCAGAGTATTTGCAGGCGTCCTGGTACATTATTCTTGGTGTCATTATTGCCGCGATATTTAGCTTTAGCGAAGCTAGGCGAAGGTCTCCAGCGTTTTCTGATGCTGTTGATAAGTACATATTAAAGTTTCCTGTCATGGGCGATATTTTGCACAAGTCTGCAGTAGCTCGCTTCGCCAGGGTTCTTTCAACTACTTTTGCTGCCGGCGTACCACTCGTTGACGCCTTGGATTCAGTAGCTGGAGCCACAGGAAATGCAGTATTCAGAAGAGCTGTAACCAAAATACGCGACGACGTATCCTCGGGAACGCAATTGCAATACAGTATGAAAACTACGGGCGTATTTCCCGTTATGGCCATACAGTTAACTTCAATTGGCGAAGAGTCTGGCGCTCTAGATGACATGCTGGAGAAAGTCGCCGATCACTATGAGTCTGAAGTAGACGATGCCGTAGACAACCTGACCGCGCTTATGGAACCAATGATCATGGCCGTGTTAGGGGTTTTGGTTGGCGGCCTGATTGTTGGTATGTACCTCCCCATATTCCAATTGGGCTCTGTGGTCTAATCAAATACTTATCCTCAAAAGACCTCGCACCCGCGAGGTCTTTTTTTAACTGTGCCCATATATAACCGATGTTAGAAATCTTTAATCAGTTCAATCATAACCCTGCGCTGCTTTATACCACGGTCATTGTTTTCGGCTTGGTTGTCGGCAGCTTTTTGAATGTCGTAATTCTGCGGAAGCCGAAAATGCTGGAGCAGGAATGGCGCGCTCAGTGCGCTGAAATTCCAGGCTGCGACTGCCCTAAAACAGATGAGCCTCTGATCACGCTTTCCAAACCCGACTCAACCTGCCCTAAGTGCGGACATAAAATCAGGGCCTGGGAAAATATTCCGGTTATCAGTTATCTATTCCTTGGCGGCAAGTGCTCCTCGTGTAAAACAGGTATTTCGATACGCTACCCCCTGGTGGAAATCGCTACCGCTTTATTGGCGGTTATTGCCGTTTGCTATTTCAAAATGAGTTGGGCGGGACTGGCGGCCATTGGCTTAAGCTGGACATTGCTTACGTTGTCATTGATTGACTTCGACACCCAGCTGCTTCCTGATGACCTGACGCTTCCTCTGCTTTGGGCGGGGTTGTTAATCAATATCCAGGGTATTTTCGCTCCCCTATCAGAAGCTGTGACTGGCGCAGTGATTGGCTATTTGGCTTTGTGGTCGGTTTACCATTTATTCCGACTTTTGACCGGCAAGGAAGGTATGGGCTACGGCGACTTCAAGCTGCTTGCCGCTCTTGGGGCCTGGCTGGGCTGGAAAATGCTTCCGCTCATTATTCTGCTTTCGTCACTGGTTGGGGCCATTATTGGCCTGGCTATGATCATTACTTTAGGTAGAGATAAAAATATCCCGATCCCCTTTGGCCCCTATCTGGCGATCGCCGGCTGGATCGCCATGATCTGGGGAAATGATATCGTATCCGCCTATTTGGGGATGTATTCTGCACCTTAGTCGCAGTATCTTCCCCTACATGAATCAGATTACTCAACATAACTCATTAGTCATCGGACTTACCGGCGGCATCGCCAGCGGTAAGTCCGCAGCAGCGGCCAAGTTTGTCGAACTAGGCGTTCCCTGTATAGACGCCGATCAAGTCGCCCGCGACGTAGTCGAGCCTGGCGAGCCAGCCCTGCAACATATTGCAGAACATTTCGGCTCCGCCTTGATCACGCCGAGCGGAGCTCTGGATCGCGCAGCGCTTCGCAAGCTGGTGTTCCATGATCCTGAGCAGAAGAAGTGGCTTGAGAGCCTGCTGCACCCGCTCATCAATCAGCGCATACGCAATTGGTTAAGTGCATGCGCGTCGCCTTATTGCATCCTTGCATCCCCTTTATTGCTGGAAACCCGGCAACACGAGCTGGTAGATCGCATACTGGTCATAGATGTTCCTGAGCCAGTGCAAATCGCCAGAACGATGGCGCGAGATCAAAATAGCGAGGATTTGGTCCGCCGGATTATTGCGACTCAAAGCGGCAGAGAGTATAAACGCCAACATGCGGATGATATCATCCTGAACGATAAGGACTTGGCCCACCTGAACCAGGAGGTCGCCAAGTTGCACGAATACTATTTAGAACTGGCGCAGCATGATCGATAAACCTTCAACCTCTTCAGCCACGCGCACATCCCTGAAAGTGGATTGCCCAACGTGTGGAAAGAAAGTCCCATGGATTCAGGAAAATGAATTTCGTCCATTCTGCAGCAAACGCTGCCAAATGATCGACCTGGGCGCCTGGGCGTCCGAAGAGTATCGAATTCCAGAAGCTGAGGAGAAAGACAAGTGGTCTGAAGCCGACGACGATCGGCCCAAGGACGCCCATTGATATCCAACCTCTGCGACCTTCCTATTCACATACCAGGATGTATTAGCCGGTGACGTTCGCGTACAAATACCTTTGTGCGGCCCTTGCCGCCGTCTCATTCCAATTCATATCCGCTTCCCTTTCTCATGCCAAGGAAACAGAGGAAGCTATTGAAACTAAAGCCTCCGTCCCTGCCGAGGATAGCGTTCAAGCGATAGAAGACGAGGAAGACGCAGAAAAAGAAACCATGACTGAGCGCTCCTTCAGCTGGATCGTAGATCAACGCAACGCCTGGTCAAATAGAATCGGTTCTCTTGGACGCAATATAGACGGCTTTTTTGGCGGCAAAGAGGCTGAACTGAGCGCCAACGGCAGCTTCTTGAAAGTTGGCTTGTTTGGTGTTTGGCGAAAAGAAGAAGGGATTGATCCCGAACCACGCTTCAAGTTTCGTTTGGACCTTCCTTATACCCAGGACCGGTTCAAACTGGTGATCGAGAACGACCCGGATGAAACCAAAACTTTGGCGGAAAAAAACCGGAACCGGGTGTTAAAGGAAAATGAAACCACCAACACCACCAGTACGGGCTTCTTTCGCTTAATTGCCGCCCTGAAAGAGTGGAAGTTCAAAGGCGACCTGGGTATCAAGCTGGAAATCCCACTGGACCCCTTCGCCAGGGCGAAAGCGGAGAAAGAGTGGGCGCTCTCTGACACCTGGGACTTCCGGGTAGACGAATCGGTTTATTACTACCATTCCGATGGCTGGGGTCACACCAGCGCCTTCTACTTTGAGAACGCCATTTCAGACCGTTGGTTCTTCCGTTCCAAGTCAGAAGCGCAGTGGGTGGATAATCGAGACGGTTGGGAATTTGCGGAAATCTTCTCACTTTCACAAAAGATAGATGAGAATCGTGCAATGAATCACCAGTTGGGATGGCTGGGAGAAAGCCGCCCTAACCCACGCACCAGCGCTTACTTTATAAACACCACCTACCGTCAACGGCTTTATAGCGACTGGCTCTTCCTCGAAAGCACGCCAGAACTGCTGTTTCCCAGAGACGATAACTTCAAGCCCAATCCGTCGCTGACGCTGGGAATTGAGATGATCTTCTCAGAGTAAATCATGGCGATGGAAGATCTAATCTACCGCCCAATTGGCCACATCCGCTCGTGCTTCCCAGAAAAGTTCGGAGCGCCGCGCCAACCTGGGCTAATCAAACACGCCATCACGGAAATCGTGCTCACACAGGAGTTTTCTTCCGTAGAAGCCGTGTCGGGATTAACAGCTTTCAGCCATATTTGGGTCCTGTTTCATTTCCATAAAACCGCCGCTGCAGGCTGGAAGCCGAAAGTCCGCCCTCCGAGGCTCGGCGGCAACAAGTCAGTCGGCGTATTCGCCTCCCGCTCTCCATTTCGTCCCAACCCCATTGGACTCTCCGCCGTACGCCTGCTCTCTGTTCAGGAGCATGAAGGGTTACAAGTGCTCAGCGTGGAAGGGGGCGACTTCGTAGACGGAGCCCCTGTATTAGACATTAAACCTTATATTCCCTATGTCGACGCAATAGAGGCTGAAGGCGGCTATGCGGTTGAGAAGCCTGAGCCTTGCCTGGAAGTGCGCTTTACAGAAGAAGCAGAACATAGCTTGCGTCAATTCAGCCCTCAATATCCCAACCTGCGAGAGCTGATTATTGAGACCATTGGACTCGACCCGCGTCCCAGCTATAAAAAAAGCCAAACCGACTCGAAAGTCTATGGCTTGGCTTTATACAACCTGAATATTTCCTGGCGTGTCTATGACGATTACGCGCTTGTCAGCGCGGTTACGCCTCTGGAAGTTAATGAGTAGTTACTTCAGAACCTGAATCAAACTCGGGAAAATCCGGCGCATGCTTTTCAATCCACTCTATCGCCGCTTCTTCCCCTGACATACGACGACCTTCCGTCGCCAATACTTCCCGTTTGTAATGCTCAATGTGACACACCTGCTCCACCATCCGTGCGGCGAATGCATCTTTTTCGCTCATGAAACGCAACCCTATTTCAAAACCGTTACCCACATCATTACACCAGATTACCTGAGCTGGCGTTCTAAAGGTTGGGCGTACAAAAGCGATAACCACCATCACCTTCTCTCCCACCTCATAGGACGTTGGCGACATACAACAAACTCCGCCGCAGCTTATGTTTTGCATGCAGTGCGAAGACGCGGCGGGACAACAGCCGACGCCCACGGTGGCGGGGCTCTTATGGATTATAGTGTCAGTACAAACACCAGATTCGGAGTATGAGCCTTCTTTGGAGGGGCGTTTCTTTTCAAGCAGAATAGGGATATCTGTAGGATGACGTATAAACTGACGCATCGCTGTATCTCCAGTCACAAACATGTTCATAAGCACATCGCCTATTCAATGTCAGCGTTAAATTGACCTTCTTACAGCTCATCCGTTGGCGTTCGTGTTCAGTGTAAAACTCTGCGCTTCTCCTTTGCCATACTGCTCCCACTTCTTGACGCTTGAAGCTGAAGGCCGATAGAACACAGCTTCTGACGCGCGACAACAATCCTTAATTTAAGATTTAGGGGAAAATGTAGTCTTTTTCAACCAGACTCACCCACTTACGGGGATTTTTTTGATTAATTTTTCAAAATTTAACAGCATCATCCAACAATCTGTCACAAAGGAAGCTATCAAGCCTGTTCCAACACTTTTTCCTCAAAGTGACGAACAATAGCACTGAGCTCTTCGAAACGGATAGGTTTGGTCAGAAAATCGTCCATCCCGCACTGCATGCATTTCTCTTTCTCGCCGGGGAACGCATTCGCTGTGAGCGCCACAATAGGGATATGAGAAAAGCTTTGGGCACTCTCACGAATACGCCTGGTCGTCTCATAGCCATCCATGACCGGCATCCAGCAGTCCATGAATATCAAATCAAAATGGGTTGAACCCAGCTGTTGGATGGCGATTTCGCCGTTTTCAGCAAAGTCCACTCGGCAGCCGCACTTCTCCAACATCTTGCGGGCGAGATTGCGGTTGACCGTATTGTCCTCAACCAGCAGAACACGTAAGCCGGAACGCCTTGAGTCCCTGCGATCCTCAAAGGTCATCAGGCTGGGAGAAAGGATAATCGAAGTTTCATTCGGCTCCTCCACCAAAACCGAGTACAAGGCGTCGCGTAAGTGCGACTCTCTGTCCAACTTACTGAGGTAGCCGGAAACTCCCGCGCCCTTCAACTCAGACACATGCTCTCTTTGCGGGTGTGAGGACAACGCCAAAATCGGCGCGTTTTTCTGCAAGTCCAAGGATTTTATGGACTTAATCAGATCTATAAAGTCATCTCCCGGCAGCGACTCGTCCAGAATCATCGCGTTGTATGGGGCTTTAGAGTCCACCGCCTGATTTACCAGCGCCCTGACCTCTTCGGAGGTTTTAGCAATATCGCAATGCAGCAGGGATTCTTCGGAGAAAATATCCAGAGTAGCCTTGAGACTCAGCTCATTGGCGTCCGCCACGAGGATGCGGCTTTCTCTGAAAATATTTTCTTCATTAAGAATTTGAGGGCTATAACTTTGCACGCGCTGACAGGAAAGTTGCGCCCAATAGGTCGTGCCTTTACCTTCCTCACTTTCGATGCCGAAAGAGCCGCCCATCAACTCCACGAACTGTTTACACAACGCCAACCTCAACCCTGTGCCAACTTCGTTGAGGCCCTGCGAAACCGGCGCTTCAAAGGTGTTGGACAGCAAGGTATCAATTTCATTAGGGCTGATTCCCGGGCTGCTGTCTTCTACGGTAAATCGTATGCGCACCCGATCTTCGTCAAACGCCACCGGATGCACATGCAGCACCACCTGGCCTTTTACCGTGACCGTAATCGCAACGGAGAGCAGGCTTTCCAGCACGCGCAACAGAATATTGCGATCCGTCAGCACCCGCGTCGGCAAGCCTGCATCCACAAAGGTTTCAACGTTCAGGCCTTTGGCTTCCGACACCGCCGAAACACGCGCCACCGCCGCCTGCAGCAATGCTCGCAATTCGGTAGGCGCCAAATCCACTTGCGTCGTGCCGGCTTCCAGTTTGGAAAGGTCCAGCATATCGTTAAACAGGGTCAACAAAGACTCTGAACTCTGTTGCACCGCCAGCAAATATTCACGTTGCTCCTGAGAAACGGGGGCATCCAGCAACAGGCCGGTATAGCCAAGAATGTTGTTCATCGGCGTGCGCAGCTCGTGGCTGATATTGGCGATAAACACGCTCTTGCTTTGATTCGCCTTTACCGCCTGGGAGCGCTCGACTTGAGAGCGTTGCTCTGACTGCCGCAGAATGCGCGTCTGCTCCAGCATGCGAATACGCAGATTATTAATGGCGGTGACCACCTGACTCAGCTCGTCGGATGAGGATGGCGGCTTACGGTCCAGGGTTAAGGTCGCCGTCGGGTTATCAATCTCCAACCTGCGGCAATATTGCGACATCTTTTCCAAATGCCGACTGACCAAAAGCCAGAAGATCAACAAGAAGAAAATAGCGACGACAAAGGTTTTGACGCTCTGGGTAATCAGAATAATAAGCAGCCGGTCCCAGATTTTGTGCTGGATTGGCTCCAGTGTGGCGATGAGCGTCAAATCTCCCAGCCAGTAATTGTCCATGCCCGGCTGATAGATGGGATACACCTTGCTGAAGGAAGGCTCACCGGATGGCGGCGTGCCAGCGGTAAACACATCCTGGTAGTTGGTGACCAGGGAGACGTTGTAAATTTCCGGCAGGCGCAGCAATCCCCGCAATAACACATCCAGGTTATCGTGATTGATGCTCCAGAGGCTATTCGCCAATCCCGGTTCGAACGTACTTGCGACATCGTCCAGCCTGGTGTTGAGCGCCGCCACTTCCGCACGGTAATCCAGCCACAACTGTACGCCGGTGGAGACCAGGGCGACGGCTGTGCTGAACAGCAGGACGCTCGCCACGACCTTCGATCCTAAAGGATACTTTCGCAGCCGTTTACTAAATTTACCCCACAAACCCCTAAACTCCCTGTTTGCCTACTACCGTTGAGAGCGCTATCGATATTGTAGCAAAACCTTACTTTGACACTTTGACGTCCAGTCGCCTATTCGCCGCCCGCCCATGGGACAGCGACAACTCTATATATGTTCCCGTCAATAATCCATCCCGCCTACGTATTCAACAGCGATCAGAAGTATAGGATGGCGCGTTGTTCAAACCACCACCGCATCGGCTTTAAGCTGGCCACACCAGGGATCAACTGCTATCTTTAGCGGAAAAACTGACTGCTAAACCTCAACTCTTCCGGTTCGGAGCTCCCCTTTTGAACGAACATGTCGTCGTAGCCCTCGCCGCCATCCTGTTTTTCGGCGTCGCATCTCAGTATATAGCCTGGAAACTGAAACTGCCTTCAATACTGTTGTTATTGCTGAGCGGTATAGTTCTGGGTCCAACGACCGGCGTACTGAACCCTGACGAAATTTTCGGCGACTTCCTGTTTCCAGCTATTTCCTTTGCTGTCGCCATCATCCTGTTCGAAGGCGGACTCAGCCTTAAACTGGCGGAACTCAAAACCAGCTCAACCGCTGTTCGCAGTCTCGTCAGCGTGGGAATCTTGATTACTTGGTTTCTCGCCTTTTTCCTGTCCTGGCTTACACTCGACGTTCCCTGGATTCTCGCTCTGCTGATCGGTGCGATTCTTACCGTCACCGGCCCCACCGTGGTGCTGCCTTTGTTGATGCTGATTCGCCCCAAAGGACAGGTTAACTCCATCCTGAAATGGGAGGGCATTCTCAACGACCCCATTGGCGCACTCCTTACTGTATTGGTGTATGAGGCCGTCGTGTCCACCAGCGTGGGCAAAGCGACGACCCTGTTTTTATCCGGCTTCTTGCTGACTGTCGTAGTAGGCGGCTTGATGGGTTTGATTGCCGGTATGTTGGTAGCCACAGCGCTACGTCATCACTGGATACCGGAGTTTCTGGGCAACACTTTCACCCTCGCGATGGTCATGTGTCTGTTCACCGCCTCCAACCTGATACAGCATGAAAGCGGCCTGTTCAGCGTTACTATTATGGGGATCTATTTAGGCAACCAACGCCTGGTGTCGATACGCAATTTGGTGGGCTTTAAAGAAGACCTACGCGTCCTGCTGCTCTCTTCCATGTTTATTGTTCTCGCCGCCCGTCTGGACGTAAAAGACCTTGAGCACATCCATGCCGGCAGCTTCGCTTTCTTACTGTTGCTGGTGTTTTTGGTGCGTCCGGCGGCGGTTTGGGCTTCAACCGTAAAAAGCAATCTGAGCTGGAAGGAAAAGGTATTCTTATCTTCCATGGCGCCCCGAGGCATCGTCGCCGCGGCGGTGGCCTCTCTATTCGCTGTACGCCTGCAAGGCATCGGTTATGAAGAGGCGGAAGCATTACCCCCCACGATGTTTCTGATCATCATGGGTACAATTCTTATCTACGGGCTGGGTGCCAGACCGCTGGCGAAGAAGCTGGCGCTGTCCGACGATAACCCACAAGGCTGTATCATTCTTGGCTCCAACGCCTTCACCAATGCGCTCGCCAAAGCGTTGAAGAATGAAAACGTGAGCGTGCTGATTGTCGACGCTCGGTGGAGCAACATTAAAGAAGCCCGTATGGAAGGAACGCCGACACTGCTGGGCAACGTCCTGTCCGAGCAATTACTGGAGCGCGTCAATTACACAGGGATGGGACGCTTTCTGGCGTTGACGCCCAACCTGGAGTTGAACTCCCTCGCCTGCATTCGTTTTTCCGACATATTCGGCGTCAAAGAAGTCTATCAGCTCGGCGAACCCGAAGATAAGGACAAACCCGCTCAGTGGATTCCCGAAGACTTGTCCGGCGTCGCCCTGTTCTCCACTCAGGCCACTTACAACCACATCATGAGGAGATTGAATCATGGCGCCGTCATCAAGCGCACTCCTCTTACCAAAGACTTCACCTACGAACAGTTTAAGGAAAAGAACCAGGATCAAGATCCATTACCGCTATGTCTAGTGGGTGAAAACGGAACATTGAACTTCTTCACCGTAAAGAAAAACCTGCAACCCAAGCCAGGACAGGTGTTGATCAGCCTCGTTGGCTAGCGTCTGCTGCTAAACTTTCTAAAGCGCTCTTTTTAGCTCAACATCAGGCAGATGCTGACGCTTTAAAGAGCCTGTTTAAACCACTTGGCATGACATGAAGGAATCATCCAACCGATGACGTCGTTAAAAAAAATAACTCACCGGATCGTTTACCCCTGCGTCTGCGCACTATTATCTTCCCCTGCATTGGCCCTCTCTCCCACACCTTTTGAAGTGGGGAACTACTCTCCTCTCGCGCAGATATTTGGGCTGCCGTCTATTCAAACAGCCCTGAACACCGCGCCATCCGGCTTTGAGGCAAGCCTGCAGCACGCCACCGCCAATACCTATGTCACACACGAGAACATCAACGAAATTTCCTATTTTGACGGCGAAGTGGCGATAACCTCGTTATCGCTGCGCTGGCGTTTCACAAACGACGCCGAACTTACCTTGAGAGCGCCCTATGTCGACCACAGCAAAGGCCTGTGGGACGATTTCATCTACGATTGGCACGAATGGTTCGGCCTTCCCCAGGGCGGCAGGACGCAGGACACCAACGATCAATTCGCCTATGTATACCAGCGCAATGGCGAAAGGCTGCTGAATTTTCGCGAAGAAGCCGCCGGGATCGGCGATATTCGTCTTGGCTACTCCCAACAGTTGCATTTCTGGGAGCAGGATTGGCTGGCGCAACTGGAAGTTAAAGCGCCGACAGGAGACGCAGATAAGCTTACCGGCAGCGGCGCCTGGGACCTCTCTGCAGGCATGGGCTGGGAAGGAGCCGTAACGGGTCCCAACCAACGCTTCATTCCATTCGCCGGCGCCGCTGTCAGCTACCTGGGCGATAGCGACCTCAAACTTGCGCCACTACAGAAAAACTGGGCGCTGTCCCTACGGGCTGGCGGCCATTGGCGCGCGCTGCCTTATCTCACGCTTACGGCGCAGATAGACAGCCACTCCGGGCTTTACCATAGCCAGTTACGCGAACTGAGCAATTTCTCCCTGCAGTTGACCACCGGCGGACAAGTCGCCCTCAGTGATTCGCTGGTGCTGAACATCGCAATCGCAGAGGACCTCAACACCACTATCACGCCGGACTTTGTCGCCATTCTGGGTATGACCTACGGCTGGTGATTGAGTCAGAGCTCCAGATAACCTGTTATTAATTTGAGCCGACATTCGCCTGTGGTTAAGATGTCGGCTTGTCGCCTTTAGCGCCTGAGGGCGTATTTCCGCAATCCGCTACAAGATATTCCGTAGTTGGACACATTCCGCAAACGGAAGTTCGCCGGAAACTTTTTCTCAGAATGATTAAACCAGGAGCAACCATATCCATGAGATTTTTAGGGCTTAACGCGGCTATCGGCGCCGCCGCACTGTTGGGAGCCAACATCGCAACCGCTTCCGAATTAGACTTCAACATTGGCGATGAGTCCGTTAATGTACAGGTCAATATGCTGCCGCAATCCAGAGATTTTGAAACAGGCCTTGGCTACCTGTACCACAAAGGCGGCGGTCACCTGCTCAACGGCGACCTGCATGCACGGGGGCAAACTGCTATCGGCAACCTGCCGACAACGGTTGGCATTGGCGCCCAGCTGGACGTTTTTACCGAAGGTGACGTCGACGGCTCAGCCATTGCATTAGGTGGATACGCACACATCAAAATTCCCGCCGTTCCAGGATTGGGAGTCAAACTGGCTGGCCATTTCGCGCCGTCCATCACATCCTTTCAGGACGCCGAGCAGTTCTCCCGTTTTGACGTCAAAACCACTTACCGCGTGATTCCCAACGCCGATATTTATCTGGGATACCGCGTCATCAAAGCGGACATTGAACGCAATAATGACATCACTCTGGACGAAGGCGTAAACGTCGGCTTCGCCCTGCAGTTCTAAGTCTCTGTAAACGACTTATAACGTTTAGCAAGACAAACTCTCGCCGCAGAACGCGCCTCTTCGTCGCCTGCGGCGATTTCATCGCCCTCATTCCTGCGCCTCCCCGGCTAGGACTGCTTCACAGATTCCTCAAACCAGGGTTTTCCGCCCTCCGTAAAAACCCTTAGACTAGCCCCCAACAGCCTCAATAAGAATCAACAACGGAATTGCCTATGTCATTGCGCGAGCTGAAAAAAGTTTCCGGGCTCCTGCTGCTTGTATCCATACTCTCCGCCTGTGGCGGCGGCGATGAATCTCTAGATGGCAACGGCGGTTACACGCCGCCCAAGAACGACAACAAAGTTGATCCTCCTGCAGGCGACGCCAGCGGAGAAACTCCCCCCGATCCCATTGACGGCAGACAGGTCAATGTCGCAGTACTCGCCACGTCGGGCATGCAAGAAGCCACCATCGCCCAAAAAATACTGAGTGCTTTCCTGCCAGCTTCAGCTTACGCCATCTCAGCCGGAGACAAAGTGGCGGCCAATCTGAGCATTCAACAGCTGGATTATCGCGGTAATGTTATTTCCGGTGGAGTCATCTCAAGCAATGACTATTCCGTCAATCGCTCCAGCGACGGCAGCTACACCATCACCTTTGACGGTTCCATTCCGCAAAGAATTGACTTGGTTATCGCCGCGGAGCTCAGTAACGGCTCTGTCATTCGCACGGGTTTGCCCAACGCTAACAAAGGGATACTGATTACCGCCGCGTCGGAATATGCGGTTAGAGATTTCTTCAGCAGCCTGAGTTCTCAGGCCGAGCTAGACGGAATGATGCCCTGTAACGACAGTACGGATTCCTGCGGCTCACAGGCCGACGCACGCATGCTGAACTGGGCCGCATTGATGAACGGCGTGCAGGATTTCGAAGTCACCTTACCGGACAATGCAGACCTGGAAGAGACGATGGCGTTTCTTGGCGACAACGTATTATTTGACGACTTCGTCGACCAGTTCATCGCCACTATCCGTGAGAAAAAGATCGACGGCACAACATCAACCAGTATTGCGCCAGTGTTGGAAAACCGAGCCGGCCTGTACAACTCTGTATTATTCGCCGCCGGACTGAACCAAGGCCTGCCCAACGGCGCTAAAACCGTGGTGTTCTCCAACCGCATCGCCACGATCAAAACCAATACGTCCGCGGAAGTCACGACCTATTCCTACCCCATCGCCAGCTTTACCGCCACCGTATTGGGCATCATCAATAACATTATCGTCGAACAGGTTCCCTGGGAGCGCCATAGCCTGACCCAAGTCTCCGACGACGTCTTCAACCAGGGCGCGCAGGCGGAAGAGGATGATATTAACGCCCATGTCGGTTCAACACTGACCTACCTGTCTCCAAGCGGCTTTTTCGATATGGCGCGCCTGCAAACTCAGTACATTACCCGGGAAGACAGCGCCAGCCCTACCGGCTGGTTGACTAACCCTTTCTATACTCGCCTGTACACCACAAAATCGACCAATGACGACAGCACATCCTCGCCCTCCATGGCCTCCGCTTACTTGAGCGATGGATTTGCGATTGAACTGGCCGCCAAGTCAACGGGAGGGTATAGCCGCGAGCTGACGCTGGAAAAATTGAACACTTTCGGCTGGCTTTTCCATAGCAAACAATCCTCGAACTTCAGCACGGACGTGATCAATGGCGGCGATTATGGTGTGATCAGCCTGCGCCAGAACCTGTCCACAGACCCGGTCATGACGGTCGTTGGCGCGATTCACCACTGGCTAGCGACCTCAAGCGATATTGCGCAAACGCAACCCGCTCCGGTTGCAGGCGATCCCGACATCTATCACACCTATCAGATGAGCCGTAGCGCGGACGGCTCCGCCTCAGGCGTCGGCATGTCAACGGAAACGCCCGCGTCTCTGGCGCTGGAGCGACTGCCGACCATCAAGTACAACAACGCTGATAAAGTCTATGAAACGCAATATACCGGACGAATCAAAGCTGGCTCAGCCAGCGGCGTCAGTGACCCTTCCGGCAATGTCCTGTCGTTCAATATAGACAGCGATACGGACGGCCAAGGCATCATTCATGCGGTGAAGTTGTCAGACACGGACATTAACTACGCCGGCGCCAGCTATGTGTTATATGGCAATAGTTTAGGCATCAGCGGGGGCGCGACCTTATTCGGGAATCACAACCTGTCCACCCTGACCTTCGACGACGCCTCGGTCGCAACCCTCCATCTGAACGAGCGCCGGGTGACACAGACCATTGGCAGCCAGACACTCAGCGATATTGAAAATCACGATGTGGATTACTCTTTAACGCCACAAGCGTCTCCCGCCGCCAACACGGGAGCGGACAGAAACCTTCTTAAGCTGGATTTCACCGATCCGCAGCCCGCAGGTGGAGAAACGCTGACAATGGAAGGATTCGCCGCCAGCGGCGGCAATCTGCTGATTTTACTGGTGCGTTACGGCGACCGTATCGGATTGGTATATGGCTTCAAGCAACAAGCGTTGACCGCAAACTCAGATTAAACGCCCTTCCCCTGCTCTCCACTTTGACGTTGTGGAGAGCAGGCCATAGCTCGCCCTCCTTCCAGCCCAAAGTGTTGAATCAGCTAAACTAAATACGCAAAATAAAATCTGCTAGCAAAAACGATGGGTAGTACATGAAGAATTACCGCAGTTATGCCGTTATTGCCTTTAGCGGCGCATTAGTTTGGCTTTTTACATTTTCACTCTGGTATGACTTACATGCTCTGGTGGTTAAGGATGATAAAAAAGAGCTCAAGGCCTCGAACGTGAATCTGATACCCACCGCACCTCTTCCTGATTTCAGCAGCTATGAAGATGTCGGTGAAAAGAAAGAAGCGTTTTTCTCTTACTTGCTGCCATTGGTGCAACAAGCCAATCGACAAATCAAAGAAGAGCGCCAGTTCATCCAAATGATGCAGCGTCAAACCACATTCTCGACGGAAGATACCGCTCGCCTGCAACGCTTGGCGGAAACTTATCGAGTGCCGTTTGACGACGCTTTCAACAACGACTTTTTCAAACTGATGCTGCGCAGAGTGGATACGATTCCACCCTCTCTGGTGCTGGCGCAGGCGGCCAATGAGTCCGGCTGGGGAGGCTCCCGCTTCGCCCGTGAAGGCAACAACTTATTCGGACAGTGGTGCTTCAAGCCCGGATGCGGCATTGAGCCCGCGCAGCGCGCCTCTCACCTGCAGCACGAAGTCGCGCGTTTCGATACGGTTTACCACTCTGTGATGAGCTACATGCGCAACCTCAACCGGAATCTGCACTATATCGACCTTCGTAAAACCAGAGAAAAACTCCGAGCTCAAGGGCTCGCTGTCACCGGACAAAGCCTGACCCCAGGCCTGGCGAAATACTCTACCCGGGGAGAAGCTTATATTGCGGAAATACAGGGTATGATCCGCGCCAATGATCTGGAGAAGTACGACCAACCCAGTGACGCCGCAACGCTTTGATCAACCGAAGTTACCGGATGGAAACGCGACCATTGGTTATTTAATTCAGAAATTCCTGCCGGGGTTGCGTAAAATGAAATGGATTCCACCCGACTATGGGACACACTATGAGCATCAATCTAGCCCGTAACCGCTTCTCCGAGACAGCTCGTTTCGAATCAGAAAATCCTCCACCGGTTTCTGGCGCCCAGTTGTGGAAAAAGTTGGGCGCAGCCGCCTCCGCCGCCGGCGTTACAACGGTAGAGCATGCATTAACGCTCTATTACACCGCCGCATCGCCCAACACGCCGGTATGGTGTAAGACCGTCATCTACGGCGCTCTGGGGTATTTTATATCGCTGATAGACGGCATTCCTGACCTGACGCCCATTCTGGGCTATACCGACGACCTCACGGTTATGGCCGGCGCTATCGCCACGATCGCTGCACATATTACCCCTGAAATACGACGCCAGGCGCAGGAAAAAACGGCAGCCTGGTTCAAAACCGACAAGAAGCAGACATCTCAGCAAGGGAGCAATTGATGGCGGTATCGCAAGTACACTGACCCACACCACACAAGAACCGGAGGGCGACTCGCCCAGCCGGAGAATAAACGCCGAAAGAGCGACAGGCGACCTGAAAACATTCGCCTGGATAATCAAAAATAAGACTTCCTGAAAACACAATAACGAGATATTTCGACGAATGTTGAGCTTTCTTCCACATTGGCTAAGAGGCGTTCTAGCCGTCCTCTTGATCCTGCTTTCAACGACTATTTTATTTCCTTTCGTGCTAGCGCTGGCTTTTATCAAGCTGCTGATACCGATTAGCGTTACACGTAAATACTGCACCATCATGCTGATCGGCATCGCTGGACTGTGGATCAATATCAATAATGGGCTGCTGTATCTTCTTCACAACATTCAGTGGGATGTGGAAGGGGATACCGATCTCAACCCCAATGACTGGTATTTGGTCACCTGCAATCACCAAACCTGGGCGGATATCCCCATTGTACAGCGGGTGCTTAACGGCAAAGTTCCGATGCTGAAATTTTTCCTAAAGCAGGAGCTGATTTGGGTGCCGTTAATTGGCGTGGCCTGGTGGGCGCTGGATTTTCCATTCATGAAGCGCTACTCCCGGGAACAAATTGAGCGCAACCCCGCATTGAAAGGCAAAGACCTGGAAACCACCAAAAAAGCCTGTGAGAAGTTTAAATATACTCCTGTCACCGTGTTCAACTTCCTGGAGGGCACACGCTTTACCCAGGCCAAGCACGATCATCAAAAATCGCCCTATAAGCACCTGCTAAAGCCCAAAGCCGGCGGCGCCGCGTTTGTTTTGGGGGCGATGGGAGAACATCTGCACACGATGCTCAATATCACCATTCATTACCCCGGCAAAGCGCTTGGATTTTGGGGGCTAGCGTCAGGGCGAATCAAAAAGGTCGTGATACGCATTGAGAAAATCCGTATTCCTGATCAGTTTCTCAGCCGGGACTATATGAACGATGAGGAGTTTCGCTCAGAGTTTCAGGAGTGGATCGCACAGCTATGGCGAAGAAAAGACGAGCAGTTGGAGCAGCTTCACCAGCAATACGCATCTTGAAGCCAGCAAATAGGCTTTTATGAAAGCGAATAACCTGAACGCGATTATTCACGTTCAAAGCGGACACTAAAAACAAAAAAGGAGGGCTAACCCTCCTTTTTCTAATACTGCCTCATGCCACGTATGACGAGTTTATTTCCTTCCCGACCGTCTCAACGCCGCAGGAGTAAAGTCCTGTGAGCTGGCGTCCAGATTGAACTCATACCCCTTCGGCTCTTCATTGGTTAAACCCAGAGCCAAATAGCGTCCGGAAAGCAGGTCATACAACACTTCTGCGGAGAACCAGGATATCTTCTGATCGTAGAAGTACACATGGTGTCCTTCCGCAACGCGCCATAGCTCGCCACGGCCGTCATAATGATCCGCCAAGCCGATTTGCCAGGTATCCTCGTCAACATAGAAAACGCGTTTCGCGTAGATATGTCTGGCGCCTGCCTTCAAAGTGCCTTCCACCACCCATACGCGGTGTAATTCGTAACGCGCCATATCCTGATTCAAATGACCAGGCTGCACCAGTTCAGAATACTTCACTTTTTTCGAGCTGAGATCGTAGGCGTTATAAGGCAGATAAATTTCCTTCTTGCCCAGTACTTTCCAGTCATAACGATCCGGCGCGCCGTTGAACATATCGAAGTTATCAGTGGTGCGCAGGCCGTCTGAAGCGGTGCCCGGGCCGTCGTAGGCGACCTGAGGGGCGCGACGCACGCGACGCTGGCCTTCGTTATAGATCCAGGCGCGGCGAGGCTCCTTGACCTGGTTCAGAGTTTCATGCACCAACAATACGTTGCCCGCCAGTCGTGCGGGAGATTCTATTTCTTGCTTGAAATAGAAAATAACGTTGGGGTCCGCGCCAGACTTGTAGTCAGACAATGAGCTGACATAGCTTAGCTGTTCGGAGAATATAACTGGCGTGAAATCGCCGTTCGCCAAAGGCGTCACCTGCGCCACGCGCCGACTCAACGAGCCGCCGCGCCAGCGGGTGATGTGGTTCCAGATAATCTGTTTGGCCTGATCGGATGAGCTGCCGCTCAAGATGGGAAACGCCACCGCCATCTGGTAGTCAGTGATGCCGTTGCCGTCCGCCACCAGCTCGACAGAAGTCGCGTTGTTCTTCGCCGCATCATAGACCTTCTGATCATAGGCGGAAGTACGATGGGTGGGATACACCTTGATCTTGTAGCTGCCCGGGTATTTCTTCAGCATCGCCATCTGACCGGCGGACAGATGATCTTTATACTGATCCGCATTGGACGCGCTTATCACGAACTTGGGCTTTTCAGCTGCGAACGGATTAATGTAATCAACGCCGTCATAACCAGCAGGAATTGTCTTTAAGCCACCATCCCAGGCTGGAATGCTTCCATCAGCATTACCCGCTTTTTCCGCACCGACAGGCGTCAACGTATCGCCCAATTTAGAAGCTTCGCCCGCTGGGACTTTGGCCCAGGCGAGAGAAGACGATATCGCCAGCGCTAATGCGCTGAGTTTTATTATTGCATTCAATCTCATTGAGGCTACCTCATAAACCTTAAATAACTTGTCTAAACCCTAAAATGATACCGATACGCTTGCAGAAACGTTGTCCCGGTCATTGAGGTAATTGTACGGCTCGCCCCCGAAGTAGTTGGTGTAGCCAATGGAGGCGGAATACTTGTTCAGATAGACGCCCTTCAAAGTCAGGCCTACCGCTTTAGAGCCTTCTTTGAAAGGCGCTCCAGGCTCCGGCGCATAACCTTTGACGTCGTGACTCCACGCCAGTGACGGCTCTAAGTTAATGCCTGCGAAAACATTCGGATAATCAAGCGTGAAGCGCATGCGATAGCCTGCGGAGAAGTCGGTGACGAAACCTTCGTCCTCACAGAAAGAAGGATTAAGGTTCACCGCCTCACAACTGGCGCCGGAATCATTCACGACCGGCCCTGTACCATATGTGCTATCGCGCCCATAACGAGAGTTGTTCGGCAGGTCATGCACAAATACTGCGCCAACCTCCGAGACGAACGTCAGTCTGCTCGCCCCCAGTATCTGGTCGATAAACTTGATAAAAGTCACTTGCGCCTGTGTCACCGCGAACTCATCGTATCCCCGAATAGTATCCCCGGCAGAGGCGCCAGCATCGTAAAAAGCGCTGTAGGGCTGGTTTTTACTCGCTGCTGTTAACTCAAATGAGTTTTTCTGGATGGGCAGTTTTGGTCTGTGAGTAACCTCACCGCCTATTGACCAGCCACTATCAGTACTAGTGTTAAAGCTGATACCGAAAAGCTGAATGTCTTCAGGGTACTCAATAAAGTACTTAGCGCCAACACCACCACTGCCTGAGCCTTTCACGAAAGAGGCGTACGGCAGCCTGCTGTGATAGTTAATGTAGTAGAAGCCAAATTCAGTATCGCCTAAATCTGCAGCATACCAACGCACCGCCAAACCATATTGGCCATTATTATCAGGCTCACGATCACCAAGCCTTTCATTTACCAAAGACCCGGTGCCGGCATCAAGATTAATCACCTGTGATTCAGGGAGCTGGGCCGTAGTAACAATTCCACCACAGCCATCAGCAGCGGAATCACTATTAGAGAAGAATGTGCCGCAAGGATCCGCTTCCGCCTTTTCCCACTCAATTTGATAAAAGAACTCAGTAGTCAGATCTTCGGATAGACCAACGGATGTATAGAACATATTAACGGGAAGCAGAACGTCCTTAACTTCAGCACCAGGCGCACGAGCTGCAGAGGCGTCTATCGGATTGATAATATTTACGCCACCGAGTATAAACGTACTTTCACCCCAACTGACCACTTGCCGTCCCAATCTGGCGTTCACCGGCGTATCGCCGAAATACCAGTCCCCCCAGAAATAAGCATCAAGAAAGCGCACATCCGCACCCGCCTGCTCCAACGCCTGATCATTCAGTGGCCGTGTCTGGCCGACTTCATCATACGCTCGGCCTTCATCCATTAACTCTTTGTCGTAAAAGTAACGCAAGCGCGTAAAACCGCCATAGTCGCCATAACGCAACATCAGGTCGGAGGTACCTTTGATAATTTTTGAGTAGGTTTCGCCTTGCTTAAAGTTCCAGTTTCCGTTGTCACTATTATGAGACGAAGCTGCTTCTGAATACGGCCCTGGACAGCCCGAGCCACCCTCACAAAGCCCCTGATTACCAGGACTCAACTGATTCTTGTCGCGATCGGATATCCGCCAGCTAGCTCCGGCGGTGAGGGTGGTGTCCAGCGAGCCTTCAATGTCGCCCAGATAAAATTGAAACGCCTGCGCCGGAGCAGAGATTATCGCCGCCACTGCGGCGGCCAACGGTAATTTGGTCCACTGACGCCAACGTTTATTTTTATTTATCATCGAACGCTACTCCGTTATTTTTCTCAGATCTTCATGCCATGCAGGAAGACGTTCTGTGTAAACCCAATTTTTGTTTGTTTTATTATCGACCCCTAGAAGATGTAATAGACGTGAAATCACGGCGGGATCTTCTACGATGAAAGTCTCATACACTATAGACGCTAATGCCCGGATTCACCAATAGTCTAAATAAAAAACGCAAGTTATGAAAAAATAAGAAAGTTATGGCTTTTATTCAGGATTTTCAGGCGGCAAACAAATAGCAAATTCGACCTGTTTTAGCATGGGTATTTTTTACGGTATTTATGTCATATAAGAATTGATAAACAGGTCGCAAAATCTATCTCATTCCCCTATCTATTTATGCTTTAGCCCTAACGAAAAACTATCCCGCTCCCTTACGTTGCATTTGCAACGTAAGGGAGACATGATGAATCCAAGGTCAGACGGCTAAGCCGTCAACAAAAAAACAAGAGAAACACACCAAAAACAATAGGAGAAAAACATGAATGCGAGAGAGGTTGTAATTGTGTCGGGAGCCAGAACCCCAATGGGCGGTTTTCAGGGTTCCCTGAGTTCATTGACCGCTGTGGAGCTGGCCGCTGCGTCTATTAAAGAAGCCATTTCCCGCGCCAGCCTGCAACCTGACGACATTCAGGAAGTCATCATGGGCTGCGTTCTTCCCGCAGGCCTGAAGCAAGGCCCCGCGAGACAGGCCATGCTGGACGCCGGCATTCCCAACTCTACAGGCGCCACCACAATCAACAAGCTATGCGGCTCCGGCATGAAAGCCACCATGCTCGCGCATGACCTGATTGTCGCCGGGACTAACGAAGTCATGATTGCCGGCGGTATGGAAAGCATGAGCAACGCGCCTTATCTGCTGCCAAAGGCCCGTTCAGGCTATCGCATGGGCCATGGCGAAGTAAAAGACCACATGTTCCTTGATGGACTGGAAGACGCCAAAACCGGACGCCTGATGGGCTCATTCGCTGAGGAAGTCGCCGGTAAGTTCGGTATCACCCGCGAGCGGATGGATGATTTCGCCATCAGATCGTTGAAACTTGCCCAGGACGCGATTGAAAGCGGCGCGCTGAAGGACGAAATTGTTCCTGTCACAGTATCGTCGCGCAAGGGCGACTTCCTGGTAGAGCATGACGAGCAGCCAGGCTCAGCCAATCTTGAAAAGATTCCCACACTGAGACCCGCATTTCAGAAAGACGGCTCCATCACTGCCGCCAACTCGAGCTCTATTTCCGACGGCGCTTCCGCCATGGTATTGATGAGTCGTGAGGAAGCTGACCGCCGCGGCGCGAAGCCTTTCGCCAAAATCGTCGCTCACAGCACCCATTCCCAGGCTCCTTCAGAGTTCACCATTGCCCCTATCGGCGCCATTCAAAAGGTTCTGCAGAAAGCGGGCTGGTCTAAGGATGAAGTCGATCTGTTTGAAATCAACGAAGCTTTCGCCATGGTGACCATGCTGGCGATTCAGGAGTTGGGCTTGGATGGAGAGAAAGTCAATGTGTTCGGCGGCGCCTGCGCTCAGGGCCATCCCGTTGGCTCAACCGGCTCACGAATCATCATTACCCTCATGCATGCACTGAAGCGTCTAGGCAAGAAGCGCGGCGTAGCGGCGCTCTGTATCGGCGGAGGCGAAGCAACTGCAGTCGCCATTGAGCTTATCTAATCAGATAATGCCCATTAAATATGACAAGGGGCCGTATTCGGCCCCTTGTCATTACTGAGAAATATCAGGGACGGTGCGGCGACGCCAAGTATTCCTGAGACTGCATTTCCAGCAATCGACTCTCTGTTCTCTCAAATTCAAATTTGAGTCGCTCGCCCTGGTATATTTCATTAATGGCGGCGGCGGCGGAAATAATCACTTTTACGCGGCGATCATAAAACTCGTCTACCAAGTTAATAAATCTCCGCGCCTGATCTTCTTTATTGGCCTCAAGCACAGGGACGTTGCTTACCAGCACCGCGTGAAACTCACGCGCCAGCTCTATGTAGTCGTTCTGACTGCGGGGCCCATCGCACAGCTCTTTAAAGTCAAACCAGATAACGTCATCCGCCCGACGTATCGCGTTCAACTTGCGACCATTAATCAGAATATCGGTTTGGTGAGCCCCTGCTTCCACGGCCAAACGCTCATAACTTTGCGCCAGGCTCAGCTGGGCGTCTTCATCCAGAGGATAGTGATAGAGCTCCGCCTGTTGCAGCGTTCGCAGACGATAGTCCGTACCGCCGTCAACATTCACCACTTCGGTATGTTGATTCAACAAAGCGATTGCGGGCAGAAAGCGTTGCCGCTGTAAACCGTCTTTATACAAGCCGTCAGGTACGATGTTCGAAGTGCACACCAATGAAACGCCCCGCTCAAACAAAGCTTCAAGCAAGGTGGCGAGGATCATGGCGTCGCCAATATCGGTGACAAAGAACTCATCAAAGCAGATGACCCGCGCGTCACGACTGAAGTTATCAGCGACGATCTCCAGCGGATTCTTTTCCCCTTTAAGCTGCTTCAACTCCTGATGCACCCTCTGCATGAAGCGATGAAAGTGCACGCGCATTTTGCGTTTAAAAGGCAGACACTCATAAAAAGTGTCCATCAGATAGGTTTTGCCACGCCCGACGCCCCCCCAGAAGTACAAGCCCTTCTCGGGAGTGGTATCCGCTTTGGTCAGTCCGATTTTTCGCGCCAGACGCTGAATACGGCTAGCCTGAAGACGTTTGCTTTCCGCCGCCGTCAGGCGTTCAAACAGCACCTGCAGCTTTTCAACCGCCATTTCCTGAGCGGGATCATAGGAGAAATCCTGGCGTTCGAGATCTTGTCGATACTTTTCAATAGGAGTCGTCACTGCCTGACTCGCCTCACTGATAAATGATGTTCAAGTCGCCAACTAATTATAGTTGGCCGAAATTGCGCGCTTATTTTGCCTTTTTCTAAACATATTGACTACACAGGTAAGGGATATTCCCGACCCCTTCGCATGCCGCGTCGTTGCGAGGGTCCAGTGCGACCAAAAGCTACCCGCCAGCAATGGAAATCGAGGCGCTTTTGTCGTTATACTACCTCACTCCTCCGGTTCACAATTCCTTGCAAATTTAAGTGTTGAAAGAATTATGGGATCTACCATTGTTATAGCGGCGGTAACTTTTCTGGTCGGTTTAGGCCTGGGCGTTCTGCTGCACAAGCTGCTGCACTCTGAAACCGCTAAAAACCGGCGTTTGGAACGCCAGATCGATCATCTGCAGGATCAACACACCCGCTATCAAGCGGAAGTCGCCGAGCACTTCTCTCGTACAGCGGAGATGCTGGGCAAGCTTAACGCCAACTATCGCGATATATTCAATCATCTGGCTGTCGGCGCCGAGCGCTTATGCAGCGACAGCGAATTCAAGTCGCTGGTGTCGTCCGCCACGCCTTCGCTATCCGTGAAGCGTAAAGAGGGCAAAAACAAAGCTGAAGAAGATACAGTCTTTGAACCGCCTCGGGATTACGCCCCCAAAGCGGACCCTAAAGAAAAAGGCACTCTATCGGAGGATTATGGGTTCGAAAGCCGGTCGCATAATTCACCAGAAGCCGCTTCTGAAGGCGAGAAATACTAGTCCGCCTTCATGCGCGATAATCCGGTTAAACCGGGTTATCGCCATCGAAGAAACTCACTTCCACATCTACGCTACCAGCAAGCGCTTTACCAAGAGCCTGCACCCCATAGCGCTCTGTCGCATGATGCCCCGCAGCGACATATACAATTCCCTGCTCTCGAGCGCTGTGCACAGTCTGCTCTGATATTTCACCGCTTAAATAAACATCCACCCCCATACTGACCGCCTGATCGATAAACCCTTGCGCCCCACCAGTACACCAGGCGACGGTGCTGACCACTTGGTCTCGGTCATCACCAATAATCAAAGGCGCACGCTGTAAACGGCTGGCAAGATGTTCGGACAAGTCGCTGACAGTCATTGGCTGAGGCAATGCGCCCCGCCACAACAACCCATCCACATCCCCCGCTTTCACCCTGCTCTCAACGGTAAAGCCCAGGTGCGCAGCCAGCGCGGCGTTATTGCCATAGTCAGGATGAATATCCAGCGGAAGGTGGTAGGCGATCAGATTAATGTCGTGTTGCAACAGTTTAGCGATGCGCCTGCGCTTCATACCGACAATCGCCGCGCTTTCGCCTTTCCAGAAATACCCATGGTGCACCAGCACCGCATCAGCGCCTTGCTCAATCGCAGCGTCCAGCAACTGCTCGCTGGCCGTAACGCCGCACAGTATTTTGCGGACATCCTTGCGCCCTTCCACCTGCAAACCATTAGGGCAGTAGTCCCTGATCCGGTCCGGTTGTAACCAGTTGTTCAGCAGTGTCATTATTGTCGAGATATCAGTCATGGCCTACTCCTCCATCGTTGCAGTTATGTTAACATTCCGCGCCAGTGCCGCCAAAGAACGAGAAAAATGAGACAGTTAGCAGCCTATGGAATCGCCGTGGCAATTGGTTTGTTAGCCGCTGGCGCTTATCTCTTTTTTATGAAGCATCCGACGTCGCAGCCCCAGCCGGCATTGACTTCATTCGCCGACGCCGTTGAGCAGACGCTGCCTTCCGTCGTCAATATCTACAGCGAAGAACCCAACCCCGCGCTGTCCGACGCTATTTGGAACAACCCCTTATTCTCCAACTACTCCAAGAATATTACGCCCCCGGAGCCCACGTTAAGCAGACTGGGCTCCGGCGTCATCATCGATAAACAAGGGCATATCCTGACCAATTACCATGTGGTTAAGTCCACAGAACTGATCAGGATCATGCTGTCCGATGGCCGGGAAACCCCCGCAGAAATCGTAGGCCTGGACAGTGAAGCCGACCTCGCCGTACTGAAACCCAAACAGGACGGACTTCAGGCAATCCCGGTCAGCCAGTCTCAACCCCGAGTGGGAGATATCGTGCTGGCGATTGGCAACCCGTTTGGCGTCGGCCAGGCCGTGACGCAAGGCATCATAAGCGGACTGGGGCGGTCAAACCTGGGGCTCGCCACCTATGAAAACTATATTCAGACAGATGTCGCCATCAACCCAGGGAATTCCGGCGGCGCTTTGATTAACGCCAAAGGCGAGTTGGTCGGCATCGTCACCGCAGTGTTCTCAACTACAGGTGGCTACCAGGGCATTAGCTTCGCCATCCCCGCGCAGTCAGCCATGGCGATAGCTCAGGACTTAATCCAGTACGGACGGGTGATTCGCGGATATCTGGGAGTGGAAATGCATGAGCTGGCGCGTCATGAGGCGGATTTTTTCGGCCTCACGGACACCAATGGATTATTGATAACAGGCGTCCAGCCAGATAGCCCAGGTAGTAAAGCAGGATTAGATGCTGGCGATGTGCTTTTAATGATCAACGACATGCCCATGAGGACGTCACAGCAAGCCAGGGACTTTGTTTCACACAACAAGCCTGGAGATCAGATCAAATTGACGGTGTTCAGGCGCGGCCAGTCCGTAAATCTGACCGCCACCTTACAACAGCGCGCAGGTAATGAAGGGGATTAACCTGAGGTTATCCCCTTACCGACTCCAAAGCCTCTATCAGCGCCTTCAGCATTGCTTCATTTTCTTCGTGGCTTCCAACCGTCAAACGTAAGCACCCTGCCAGCTTGGGATGTCCGCCATCTAACAACTTAATCAAAACGCCGCGTTTTTTCATTTCACTGAAGACGGACTTGGCTGGCAAGTCGACACGCACCAAAATAAAGTTCGCCTCACTAGGGTAGACTGACACGCCAGCCACCTCTTCGAGCTTGGCGCTTAACCAGCTACGCTGCTCTCGCAGCGCTTCTGTCTGTTTCACGAACGCTGGGAAATGCCGGATAGCAGTCAGTACCGCGTTTTGCGTCAGACAGTTGATGTTGTAAGGAAGACGTACTTTATTCAGTTGCTCAATCCATTCCTGAGCGCCAAACAGCATTCCGAAACGTAGTCCCGCCAATCCAACCTTCGAGAAGGTTCGCATCACCACAACATTGTCGTATTCGCTGGCCCAGCTCATATAATCCGCGTCGGTAAAAGCTGTGTACGCCTCATCAATCACCACCAGTCCAGGACTTAGGGCAACAATCTGACGCAGCGTTTCATCGTCAAACAGGTTGCCTGTTGGATTGTTAGGCTGAGCAATAAAAACCAGTGCGGGCTGATGACGTTTGATTGCGTCCAGCGTCGCCTGAGCGTCTATCTGGAATTCGTCATTCAGCGGAACGCCCACATACTCTGCGCCGATGAATGTCGCAATCATTTTATACATGACGAAGCTGGGCTCAACGGAAAGAATTGTCCGTCCCGGCCCAGCGACCGCCATAGCGAGAATCTGGATGATCTCATCCGAGCCGTTGCCGAACAGCATATCTACAGCATCAGGCAAGCTATAGAGCTCCCTTAACGCCGCTCTAATAGCGCCAGCGTCAGGGTCTGGATAGCGATTAATGGCCGCATCGCGCAAATCCGCCCCTAATTCTGCTTTTAACGCAGCGGGAAAGTCGAAAGGATTTTCCATTGCATCCAGTTTGATCAGGCCTGCGGCATCTGCAACGTGATAGGCGGAAAGCGCCTGAACTTCAGGGCGCACCCACTGGGTAATTCTGTCTTTAACGGACATAAGCCTATTCCTCGACTATGCGATACTCTGCGGATCGGGCATGGGCGGTCAGCCCTTCGCCACGCGCGAGCACCGATGCAATGCGCCCGGCGTCAGAAGCGCCGCGGCTGGAAAAATTGATCAGGGAAGAACGCTTCTGGAAATCATACACGCCCAAAGGGCTTGAGAAGCGTGCGGTGCCTGACGTCGGCAATACATGGTTCGGTCCCGCGCAATAGTCGCCTAAAGCTTCCGCCGTATAACGCCCCATAAATATGGCGCCGGCATGCCTGATATCAGGCAACAACGCATCAGGATCAGCAACCGAAAGCTCCAAGTGCTCAGGCGCGATAAGGTTAACCACCTCAACAGCATCTTTAAGATCAGCGACTTTAATATAAGCCCCCCGCTCTTTTAAAGACACAGAAATAATATCCTTACGCTCCATACCCGGCAGCAGCTTCTCGATTGAGGCCTTCACCGCAGACAGGCAGTTCGCGTCAGGAGAAATAAGAATCGCCTGCGCATCCTGATCGTGCTCCGCCTGAGAGAACAGATCCATAGCGATCCAGTCTGGGTCCGTACCGCCATCGCAGACCACGCAGATTTCCGAAGGGCCGGCGATCATGTCGATGCCAACGGTCCCGAACACCATACGCTTCGCCATCGCCACGTAAATATTGCCGGGACCGACAATTTTATCGACCTTGGGAACTGTTTCCGTGCCGTAAGCTAAAGCCGCCACAGCTTGCGCGCCGCCAACGGTAAACACTCGATCGACCCCCGCCACCGCCGCTGCGGCAAGCACTAATTCGTTCACTTCGCCACGCGGAGTCGGCACGGTCATAATAATAGAGCCGACTCCCGCTACTTTCGCGGGAATCGCGTTCATAAGCACGGAAGAGGGATAAGCGGCCTTGCCGCCTGGAACATAGATGCCGACGCGATCCAAGGGAACCACCTGCTGCCCCAAGACGGTCCCATCCTCCTCTTGATAGGTCCAGGAAGGCTGAGCCTGCTTTTCATGATAACGACGAATACGCTCGGCGGCGCTTTCCAGCGCGCTTTTCAACTCAGGACTAATGGAGGCGAGCGCCTGTTGCAGGCGATGATGCGGGATTTCCAAAGCGCTCATTGACGTGGCGCTCATATGATCAAAGCGATTTGTATATTCCAGCACCGCTTCATCACCACGAAGGCGCACCTCTTTCAGCACGCTCTCCACAACGCGATTCACTTCCGCGCTATCGTCTTCCTGAAAAGCCAGCAAAGCTTCCAGCTGCGACTTAAAATCCGCCTGACTGCTATCTAATTCACGCATATCTGCAGTTCGCCTCATCCGCTACTTCATTAGTGTTCGCCCACGCCGACCTCTGCCCAAGCAGAGGCTCATCACATCACTCAGCGCCCACCGCCTGCGCCAGTTTGTCGAGTATTGGCTGCAAACTGGCGTGTTTCATTTTCATTGAGGCGCTGTTGGCAATCAGCCTGGAGCTGATGTCGCATATCTTCTCGCGCGGCTCCAACCCGTTGGCCACGAGGGTATTGCCCGTATCGACAATATCTACAATTTCATCCGCCAGCCCCATCAGCGGCGCCAGTTCCATACCGCCATACAACTTGATGATGTCGACCTGGATACCCTTGCCCGCGTAATAGCGCTTGGCGATGTTGACGAACTTGGTCGCCACTTTGATACGTCCCGATTTAGGCGTTGCGCCTTTCATCGCCGCCGTCATCAAACGACAGGTGGCGATTTTGAGGTCTAACGGCTCATAGAGGCCGTCATAGCCATGCTCCATCAGCACATCCTTACCCGCCACTCCCAAATCCGCCACACCATGCTGCACGTAGGTTGGGACGTCTGTGGCGCGCAACACAACCAGCCGCACGTTGGGCTGGTTGGTGGTGAAGATCAGTTTGCGGCTTTTCTTGATATCGTCTTCCGGCTCAATACCGGCCGCCGCCAACAGCGGCAATGTGTCGTCCAGGATACGCCCCTTGGACAGGGCGATGGTGATGATCGAACTCATTACAGGATTCCGGATATTAGTGAATTGCTTCAGCCCGGCAGCCGACGAATCTTCGCGCCTAACAACTGCATTTTTTCTTCAATACACTCATAACCACGGTCGATATGATAAATGCGGTCTACAAGGGTATCCCCTTCCGCCACCAGTCCGGCGATAACCAGGCTGGCGGAAGCGCGTAAGTCCGTCGCCATAACCGGAGCGCCAGTCAAAGACTCCACCCCCTCAACGATAGCAGTATTGCCTTCCAGCTTGATCTTCGCGCCCATGCGACGCAGTTCCTGCACGTGCATGAAGCGGTTCTCAAATACGGTTTCAACAATGGCGCCCGTACCTTCCGCCACGGTGTTCATAGCGACGAACTGCGCCTGCATATCTGTTGGGAAAGCAGGATAAGGAGCAGTGCGCAAGCTTACCGCTTTCGGCCGGGCTCCTTTCATATCCAGCTCGATCCAGTCTGGGCCTGTGCTGATATGTGCGCCGGCTTCATCCAGCTTCAACAGGACCGCTTCCAAAATATCTTCACGCGTGTCTTTCACTCTAACCCGACCACGAGTCGCTGCGGCGGCCACCAGATAGGTTCCTGTCTCCACTCGATCCGGCAATACGTTGTAGCGGCAACCATGCAGACGCGGCACACCGTTAATTTCAATGGTTGAAGAGCCATGGCCGCGGATATCGGCGCCCATTGCAATCAGACACTCGGCAAGATCAATGACCTCGGGCTCACGTGCTGCGTTCTCAATTACCGTTTTACCATCCGCCAGCGTCGCCGCCATCAAAAGGTTCTCCGTGCCAGTCACCGTCACGGTATCCATATAGATATGCGCGCCTTTCAGACGACCATTGGTTTTCGCTTTGATATAGCCGCCTTCGACCAGAATATCAGCGCCCATGGCTTCCAAACCGCGAATGTGCAGATCAACGGGTCTGCTGCCAATCGCGCAACCGCCCGGCAACGAAACTTCGGCCTCGCCAAAGTGAGCCAGCATTGGCCCCAGCACCAGAATGGAAGCCCGCATGGTCTTTACCAGCTCATAAGG
Organism: Hahella sp. HN01; assembly: GCF_018986435.1. Taxonomy (GTDB): domain Bacteria; phylum Pseudomonadota; class Gammaproteobacteria; order Pseudomonadales; family Oleiphilaceae; genus Hahella. The sequence continues at coordinate 276,944 of NZ_JAHMIN010000001.1, forward strand.
CGCAGTCAGATGCTTGATGGTATTGGCGTGTACTTCCACACACATTTTTTCGTCGATCATCAACTCAACGCCCATGCGGCCCAGCAGCTCGATCATGGTGGTGATGTCATTAAGGTGCGGCAGGTTGCCTATAGTGACAGGCTCGTCCGCCAACAATGTCGCAGCAAGGATTGGTAATGCGGAGTTCTTTGCGCCGGAGATACGAATATCCCCATTAAGCGGTTTGCTACCGCCGATCAATAATTTGTCCATTAAACTTACCTGGGTTGGAAAACGAATTATTTATTCGCGGCGGCCCACTCGTCGGGAGTGTATGTTTTGATTGAAACAGCGTGTACGGTGCCGTCAGCGATCAGATCATGGATGCAGCTGTACACCGCTTGCTGTTTTTTGACGGGAGAAAGGCCGGCGAAACGTTCACCGACGGCAACAACCTGATAATGATAGCCATCACCTTCTACACGGACTTCACAGTCGGACAGCTTTTCTTGCAAAATTTCTTGCAATGCTTCGGGTTGCATGCGCCCACTCCTCGTTATTCGTTAGCTGAACTAAACGAGACATTTTACCCCAAGCAGGGGCCAGGCCCAAGTTATGGATTGGAAACAATTTGCAGCGACTGCCGCAAGTTGTTTTTTGGAAGGATATTTATTTAGCTAGACTGACTCATCCGCCAATGGCAAAACAGTCTCCACTCCGCTAACCCGCGCAATATCAAACATCTTGCCGGACAGGCCTGACACACTGACATTCAAGCCTTTGGCCTCAGCAGCTGCAACTAGGCGCAATAACAATGATATCAAGACGCTTTGCGCATTTTCGACGAGAGAGACATCAATACGCAGCGGCGAAGCCGCGTCGGCGGATTGCACCGCCTTTTCGCCTTCGGCCAGCAAGTCAGCCACATTAGAGAGATCAACCGTCCCCGCAATACTGAGCGCCATCTCTCTGGATTGCGCATCCTTGGCGCAGGTCAATCTCGCCGACATTATTTCGCCTCGCCAGTCAGTTCGCCTTCTTCAATCCGGCTGGACCAGCTATCTACGACCTTGGTGATATCGCCATTGTGCACGTTAACCTGCTGCTCAAAGCGGTCTTTGAATGCTAGACCTATATTCACGCCGTTAACGATGACGTTCTCCAGTAACCATTTGTTGTTGCGATTCTTATACATTGAATAGATAACCGGGTACTTGTTGCCAGACGCGGAGATCACTTCCAAATCCACGCTTGCGCGCCCTTCATCTCTTGGATTGATGGTCGCAGCCAATACGTTGACTTTGAACTCGCCACTCTCCACCAGCGCTTTGCCATAAGCATCAAACAGACTCTTTTTGAATACTCCGACAAACTTTTCTTTCAGCTCATCACTGGCTTCTCTGCGATAACGCCCCATGACCCGCGCGGCAATCCGCTCAAAATCAACCAAATTTTGAAGCGCGCCTTCCATCACCCCATAAAACTTTTGCGGGTTCTCGTAATAAGTCTGCTTTTCTGACTGCAATTTGGTAACCAGCATTTTGGTGCTGTCCTGCACCACACTCATCACTTCCTGCTGCGCGTTGGCCTGCGCCACAACTGCAAACGCCATCATCGCCATGGCTGCAAACATGCGCCCAATATTCTTCACTGTTAACATCATGTTAATTGCCCAACTATTTCTTTGCCTGACTAGTACTAACTAAAATTCACAACTTCATTTTGAATTCAGAGATACAGCGACTTACTTACTGGTTGCAAAGTCACTTATCAGTTTCTCTAAATTAAGCGCCCCCTGCGTGCTATAAAAGAAGTCCCCTTCCTTTAGGGCTTCCTCGTCTCCACCAATAGAGACATTGATATACTTCTCTCCCAAAAGGCCTGCAGTACTAATAACTGCGACACTATCCGAACTTAGATAGTTCACATCCGCATCAATATCCATTTCCACAACAGCCTTAGACGACTTGGGATCCAGCGAAATACTGTTGACGCGCCCAATCGTGACGCCGGACAAGGACACTTTACCCCGCACTCTCAGCCCGCCCACATCAGTAAATTCCGCATACAACTTGTAGGTATCCTGCGTCGGACTCAGTGACAGCCCACTCACTTCCAGCGCCAATAGGAACAACGCCCCAATGCCGGCGACGATGAACGCCCCTACAGATATCTCCAGCGTACGAATCCGCATATTAAAAATCTCCAAACATTACGGCGGTCAAAATAAAATCCAATCCAAGCACAGCTAACGATGAATACACGACGGTCTTGGTCGTCGCAGAGCTGATGCCTTCAGAAGTAGGGACCGAATCATACCCCTGAAAAACGGCGATCCAGGTACACACGACGCCGAACACGATGCTCTTGATAATCCCGTTGAGAATGTCGTCGGAGAAGTCCACAGACGCCTGCATGTTGCTCCAGAACGAGCCTTCATAGACGCCCAGCCACTCTACTCCCACCATTTTACCGCCCCAGACGCCCACCACGCTAAATATCATGGCCAACATCGGCATCGCGATAAACCCGGCAAGCAGTCGCGGCGCAATAATCTGCCGCAATGGGTCGACCCCCATCATTTCCAGGCTGGATAATTGCTCAGTCGCCTTCATTAACCCAATTTCAGCAGTCAGCGCAGAGCCGGCGCGTCCTGCAAATAATAACGCGGTCACTACCGGCCCGAGCTCACGCACCAGCGTCAGGGCGATCATCTGGCCAATAGCCTGCTCTGAACCATAGTCCACCAAAATATTGTAGCCCTGAAGGCCAAGCACCATGCCAATGAACAGCCCGCTAACGACAATTATCACCAGCGAGAGAACGCCAACTGAATAAAGCTGCTTGAGCAGTAGCGGCAAGCCTTTCATCCGTGGAGCGCCCAGTAACGACCCCACCAAAAATATTCCCGCCCGACCTAGCGAGCCGAGCGAAAGCAGGGCGTTTCTACCAAGCCTTTGTAGAAAATCCAGCATCCTGGTCTCCTCGTAACAAATCCTCCGCATAGTCTGTCGCGGGAAAATGGAAAGGCACAGGCCCATCCGGCAAACCATTGAGGAACTGCTTGACGAAAGCATTCCCGCTGGAGCGCAATTCTTGTGGGCTACCCTGCCCCATCACCTTACCGTCGGCGACAATGCAAAGATGGTCCGTAATACTCAATGACTCCTGAATATCGTGAGACACAACCACACTGGTCAGCCCCAACGCATCATTGAGCAAGCGAATCAGCTGGACAATCACCCCCATAGCAATAGGATCCTGTCCAGTAAAAGGCTCATCGTACATCACCATTTCAGGGTCCATAGAGATAGCCCGCGCCAAAGCCACGCGACGAGCCATACCGCCAGACAACTCGCTTGGCATCAAATCACGCGCGCCGCGCAGCCCCACTGCGTGCAGCTTCATCAACACCAAGTCACGAATCATTGCTTCCGGTAGCTGAGTGTGGATCCGCAAAGGAAATGCGACATTCTCAAAGACATTGATGTCCGAAAAGAGCGCGCCGGACTGAAACAACATTCCCATACGCTCGCGCAGTTCATATAGCTCTTTGCGCTTCAGCTTCGGCACATTAAAGCCATTCACCCAAATGTCGCCTTTGTCAGGCTTCAATTGGCCGCCAATCAATTTAAGTAGAGTAGTCTTGCCCGTACCGCTGGGCCCCATGATGGTGGTGACCTTGCCTTTGGGTATATCGATGTCTACGTTATCGTAGATAAGCCTGTCGCCTCTGGCGAAGGTAAGCCCCCTGACTTCCACGTAATTGGAGGGGTTTTGCGTCATCTAAAATCACCTTAATCGCCCAGTCCGCGTAAACGCCCCCTTCCTGGAAGCATTAAGTATCCTAAAAACATAACCTTACGGCGGCTTTAGCGTTTCTGCCAAAAATAGCCTAAACAGCTGCGGAATATATCAGAAGATGTTTTAACTGCCCACATCTTTCCCGGCAAGTTGCAGCAGTCCCCGAGCGTCGTATAATACGCAGGCCTCGCCGCTAATGATAAATTATTATGCCTGTCTGCGGCCAAGCTGACACTCAAACAAACCGACTCTGGAATGCTGCATTAATGAGCCACCACGATCACGAATATATAAAAGCCGCCAAACGCACAATTGAAATGGAGCTTGAAGCAATTCAGGCGTTAACCAGCCGCATAGATGAGGCTTTTGTCAAAGCGTGCGACCTGATGCTTGAGTGCGAAGGCAGAGTTGTAGTGACAGGCATGGGAAAATCAGGCCACATAGGCAATAAAATTGCCGCCACACTAGCATCAACCGGCACCCCATCTTTTTTTCTTCACCCAGGGGAAGCCAGCCACGGCGATTTGGGAATGGTGACGCCCAAGGATGTCGTCCTGGCAATATCCAACTCAGGAAACACAGCCGAAATTGTCACCATACTCCCGCTACTTAAACGCATGGGCGTACCGCTGATCAGCATGACTGGCAACCCTGACTCCACTCTTTCCCAAATTGCAGAAGCCAACATCGACGCCAGCGTCGTCACAGAGGCCTGCCCCCTTAACTTAGCCCCCACCTCCAGCACCACAGTATGTCTCGTATTGGGGGACGCCCTGGCGATAGCATTGTTGGAGGCGCGCGGCTTTACAGCGGAAGATTTTGCATTCTCACACCCTGGCGGAGCCTTGGGACGCCGACTACTTCTAAAGGTTTCCGATATCATGCATACAGGCGAGTCCGTTCCTGTTGTCAAAACAGGCGCATCGCTAAGTGACTCCTTATTACAGATGTCACAGAAAGGCTTGGGCATGACTTGTATCGTGAACTCCGACGACAAGCTTCTCGGCGTATTTACTGACGGCGATTTACGCCGCACTCTAGATAAAAACATTGATATTCGAAGCTGCGCCATTGATACCGTCATGACCGCAAACTGCCGATCTGTCACCAAAGACATGCTTGCCGCAGAAGCCCTGGGCTTGATGCAGGAGAAAAAGATCAACGCCCTGCCTGTCGTTAATGCTGACAATAAAGTGATTGGGGCCTTCAATACACAGGACATGCTACGCGCAGGAGTCATTTAATGTCGCCGTCTTTGACCGAGCAACAGACCCAAGCCTTACAAAAGATTAAACTCTTAGCGCTGGATGTAGACGGCGTTCTGACAGACGGAACGCTTTATTTCGGCGAATCTGGCGAGCAGTTCAAACCTTTCTCCATACTTGACGGACTCGGCGTCAAGCTGTTGCAAAACGCTGGAGTAACCGTCGCCATTATCACCGGCCGCAAGTCAGCCATGGTCGCCAAAAGAGCTGGCGACCTGGGCATTTTAGAGTTACTGCAAGGCCGCGAAGACAAACTTGTCGGACTCAATGAGATTCGAGAAAAGCTTGGTTTAGAGCTGAATGAATGCGCCTATGTCGGCGACGACCTTCCTGATCTGGCTGCCATTCGCAGTTGCGGATTTGGCGTTACTGTGCCTAACAGTCACTGGTTTGTTCGCCAACACGCCACCTACTGCACCTCAGCCCAAGGCGGCAAAGGCGCGGTCAGAGAGGTGTGCGATATGATTCTGGCGGCGAAAGGCCTGCTCCACACCTCCTTGGAAGCCTACCTGTAACTTCATGACAGAACTCTTCAGACAATACAGCAAATGGCTCTACGCGGCTTTGGCGGCGTTTCTGGTTATTTATCTGGTCGCTTATCAGGACGAAGCAAGCGTCCCCTTCTTTGAGGAAGAACCACTCCTGAAAGACGAACCTGACGCATTTGTCATCAACGCGGTTTACACCACCTACAACAAAGAGGGCGCACTCACCAGCCGCCTGCAAAGCCAACTGGCGAAGCACTATCCCGATACAGACACCGGCGTACTGACTCGCCCCAATCTGGAGATCTTCCAGCAAGGGGAGAAAAGCTGGCATGTGGAGTCTCTGGAAGGCGAACTGCTGATCAAGCAGGACACTCTGAAACTGCGTGGAGACGTGGAAGTAAATGGAGCCTCCAACGACGGCGCGCCGATTCTCATGCAAACGCAAGCGCTCGACTACAACAACAAGTCACGCTTTATCAGCACCGATCAACCCGTTAAGATAACTTCAAATATCAATCAGTTAACCGCTGTCGGAATGGAGGCGGACATTGATAAAAAGCTTATTGTATTACTTTCTCAGGTAACCGGCGTTTATGCACAACCCAAATAAACTATTCACCGCGGCGCTGTTATTGGGCCTTATTTTCGCCCCGCTTAGCCATGCATTGGACCTTCTTAACGGCAGTGACGAACCGGTGCGCATCAAAGCGGGACGCTGGGAGAGAGACGGCCAGAAAGGCATCGACACCTATATCGGCAATGTCGTTATTACCCAGGGCAAATCCAGCATCGAGGCGGACAAAGTCATTTTATACACCGACGACAATGGCATCAGCCGCTTCCAGGCGACCGGCAAACCCGCTCATTTAGTGCAGTTTGACCAAGAAAAACAAACTGAAACTCACGCTTACGCAGAAAACATGGACTATGACCGCAGCCAGAGTAAAGTCGTTATGCGTAACCATGCACGCATTCTTCAGGACAACAGCTCAGTGGAAGGCGAAGAAATTATTTATTTCACAGACAAGCGTTTAGTCACGGCAAAGGGAGCCTCATCGGGCAATCAAACCGAGCAGGTTGAAATTATCTATCATCCGCCCAAATCTAATAAACAATGAGCACTCTCACCGCCAGAAACCTGGCCAAGGCCTACAAGAAACGGCCCGTAGTAAAAGATGTGTCCGTTGAAATTCGCAGTGGCGAAATCGTGGGCCTCCTCGGCCCTAACGGCGCCGGGAAGACTACCTGCTTCTACATGGTGGTAGGATTGATCCCCAGCGACAAAGGCAGCGTATTTATTGACGAAACGGAAATCACCGGCCTGCCTATGCACGGGAGAGCGCGCAAGGGCATTGGCTATCTGCCGCAGGAAGCTTCGGTCTTCAGAAAGCTGTCAGTAGAGGACAACATCTACGCCATCCTTGAGACCAGAGCGGACCTGAGCCGTAAGGAACGTAAGCTTAAGATGGAAGAGCTGCTGCAGGAATTTCACATCACCCATATTCGCAAAAGCCTTGGCATGAGTCTCTCGGGGGGCGAGCGTCGACGCGTGGAAATTGCTCGCGCGCTGGCTACGGAGCCAAAGTTTGTCTTATTGGATGAACCTTTCGCCGGGGTGGATCCTATTTCCGTCAATGATATCAAGCAGATTATTGAGCATCTCAAAAAGCGCGGCATCGGCGTTTTAATTACAGACCATAATGTGCGCGAGACCTTGGATATTTGTGAACGCGCCTATATTGTCAGTGAAGGATTTATTATCGCAAGCGGCGCCCCAAGTGATATCCTTGCCAACCCAAAGGTTAGAGAGGTCTATCTGGGTGACCAGTTCAAACTTTAGTTTAACCGGCGGCCTCCATCCAAGATGGACCCCAAGGCTCAAGAGCTTAGGATTAAAGCACCTAATAACTATGAAAAACTCACAAGATCTGTGCCTGAATCGGTGGTAAGCATCAGATGGTTATGAAAACTTCATTGCAGTTAAAGCTGGGTCAACAGCTGACCATGACCCCGCAACTGCAACAAGCAATAAAACTTTTGCAGCTTTCAACACTGGATTTACAGCAGGAGATTCAACAAGCGCTTGAGTCCAACCCCATGCTGGAAGTGTCTGAAGAAGACGAAACTCCCAACCACGTTCAGAACGATACGATCAGCGACATGCTCGCCAATAACTCCAGCAAGGAGCGAACGCAGGAATCGGGCATGGATGAAGGAGGGTTCGCCGAAGAGGACAACTGGTCCGACTCCATTCCGAACGACCTCCCCGTCGATACCGCCTGGGATGATGTCTTCCAGAGCGGATCAAGCAGCTACAGCGGCGGCGAAGATGACGAATACGACTTCGAATCCCGCAATAGCAAAGGCGAAACCCTGCAAGACCACCTTCTCTGGCAACTGAACCTTACCCCCATGTCCGACATTGATCGCATGATCGCTGTTGCGATAATTGATGCAGTCAATACTGATGGCTATCTCTCTCTCACTCCAGACGAAATTCATGGCGGACTGCAAACTGAGGGGGAAGAAGAAATTGAGCTGGACGAAGTACGCGCCGTCTTAAAGCGAGTGCAGCAATTCGATCCTCCTGGAGTCGCCACTTGCAACTTGCAGGACTGCCTGCTGAGTCAGTTGAATCAACTGCCTAAAGACACCCCTTGGTTGGGGCAGGCCAAGCTGGTGGTCAGCCACTATATCAATCTGCTTGGCAACCGCGACTACGCCCAGTTGATGCGCCGCAGCCGCCTGAAAGAAGACGATCTGCGGGAAGTTCTCAAACTGATTCAAAGCCTGAACCCAAGACCGGGCGAAGGCATTCAGGAAAGCAATACCGAATACGTGGTTCCTGACGTTATCGTCAAAAAAGCCAACGGCCGCTGGCTGGTTGAGCTGAACCCTGAAATCGCTCCCAAGATTCGTATCAACCCTGGCTATGCAGGTTTGGTGAGACGCGCGGACAACAGCTCAGACAACACTTATTTACGCGACCAGTTACAGGAAGCGCGCTGGTTTATCAAAAGCTTGCAAAGCCGTAATGAAACTCTGTTGAAAGTCGCTTCACAAATCGTCGAACATCAACAAGGATTCCTTGAGTACGGCGAAGAGGCGATGAAGCCACTGGTGCTGCACGATATTGCGGAGGCGGTGGAGATGCATGAGTCGACGATTTCCCGGGTGACCACCCAGAAATACATGCACACTCCTCGCGGCGTATTTGAGCTGAAGTACTTTTTCTCCAGCCATGTCAGCACAGACACGGGTGGCGAGTGTTCTTCGACCGCTATTAGAGCTATTATCAAGAAGTTAGTCGCGGCGGAATCACCGAAGAAACCATTGAGCGACAGCAAAATTGCTGCGCTGCTTGGCGACCAGGGCATCAACGTCGCACGTCGCACGATCGCAAAGTACCGGGAGGCGCTTTCCATTCCGCCTTCCAATGAACGTAAGCGATTAATTTAAAAGGAGGAGTACAGGCATAAGACTTAAATCAAATAGTCACAAATTGGATGTGCTAGTATTTTTCATGGAAGTGCAAAATTCATAATGCACCGTATATTGGCATTAGGAGCAAAGTATGCAAATGAACATCACCGGACATCAAGTCGAGTTAACTGAAGCACTGAAAGACTACGTTAACAACAAGTTCGACAAGCTCGAACGACACTTCGACAGTATCAGTAATGTCCAAGTTACGCTCTCCATTCAAAAACAGCGTCAGATTGCGGAAGCAACCATGCACATAAGCGGCGCTGACCTGCATGCCAATGCTGAACACGAAGATATGTACGCGTCAATTGACGCACTGGTGGACAAATTAGACCGCCAGATCCTCAAACACAAAGAGAAGCACGTTGATCGGATGCACGGCGCATCCGCCAGATAACAGAACATGGCCCAAACCACACTAACTATTGAGTCAATTATCTCGCCCGCCCTCACACGCTGTGGGGTGTCGGGCTCGAGTAAGAAGCGCGTTCTCGAATATATCGCCAATCTGATTGCGCAACATTTTCCGTTTTTGGACGAGAACGCCATTTTTACCAACCTGATATGCCGTGAAAGACTCGGCAGCACTGGTATCGGCCAGGGTATAGCAATACCTCATTGCCGCCTGGAAAACTGCGACCGCATCATAGGGGCCTTGCTTACACTCAAGGACAAAATCCCTTTTGACGCCATAGACAACGAACCCGTGGACCTGCTGTTCGTTCTGATCGTGCCTCAAGAGGCCACCAGCGAACACTTGGACCTACTGAGCCAGCTGGCCCAGAAATTCAATGACCGTCGCTTCTGCGAACACCTGCGCGACTGTGACAACGACGAAACCCTGTTCAGGAGGGTGCTGGAGAAATAATCCAGCTTCGATGGAAAGAGGAAGACATGAAGCTGATTATCGTAAGTGGTCGTTCAGGCTCCGGAAAAAGTACGGCGCTCCATGTCTTGGAGGATATGGGCTATTACTGCATCGATAACCTGCCTATCGGTCTCCTCTCGCCTCTCACCCAAGAGGTGCTGGACCAGGGGAAAACCCAGAATCAGCAACTCGCCGTCAGCATAGACGCCCGCAATCTTTATAGGGACCTGTCGGATTTCCCGTCAATTTACGCCACTCTGCAGGCGCACAATATCGATGTGGAAATCATCTATCTTGACGCCAATGACGCCACCTTGATCAAACGTTTTCATGCAACGCGTCGCAAGCACCCGCTCAGCAGTAAAAGCACATCACTGAAAGAAGCCATCGCCAAAGAGAAACAGCTGCTGGAGCCGATCGCCACCCTGGCGAACCTCTATATAGACACCAGCGATCTCTCCATTTACCAGTTACGGGATCAGGTTAAGATCAGGGTTATCGGGCATAAAACCCAGGAACTGGCCCTGCTCTTCCAGTCTTTCGGCTTCAAGCATGGCGTACCATCGGATTCCGACATGGTATTTGACGTGCGCTGCCTTCCCAATCCTTACTGGGACACCGCGCTGCGCGGCTACAAAGGCACTGATCAGGAAATCATCGAATTCCTAAAGCAGCATCCGGAACCGGAACAGATGCTGCAGCACATCATCAGTTTTCTTGAGACCTGGATTCCGCACTTCCAGAACAGCAACCGCACCTATATGACGATCAGCATCGGCTGTACTGGCGGACAGCACCGCTCCGTCTATATCTGCGAGTGCCTGGGAGAGCATTTCAAGAAAAAATATGATAATGTCCAAGTGCGCCACAAAGAGCTGGCGCAATAAGGTTTTAACAATAAGAAGCCACTGTCGCTTAACAATTAAACCGGCCTGAATCCAACATTCAGGAAACTTCAATCTTTTATACTCATCGCGCCCCATGATCCAGGAACAAGTCACTATTATTAATAAGCTTGGCCTGCACGCCCGAGCGGCGGCCAAATTCGTGTCCACCAGCGGCCGATTCGCCAGTAAGATCAGAGTAGCCAAAGAAGGCCAGGAAGTTGACGGAAAAAGTATAATGGCGGTCATGATGCTCGCCGCCAGCAAAGGAACGCTTCTTACACTGAAAATAGAAGGTCCGGATGAAGAGGAAGCTTTTCACGCCATCAAGGCTCTGATCGAGGACTATTTCGGAGAGGGTGAGTAGCCCTATCGCTTTCGGGGCGCTTCGCCCCATCCCTTCCAGGCATGCCAAACAATACAAACCGCTTGAATAAAGTAAGACAATTCCCTGATTTTCCTTAGACTAATTTTCGTCTTAACTTACACTTTATAGTGGGCTCGCTTATACTGGCGCCACAACGGCGCAGAGCCCGTCTCTGTATTTAATCCGGCAAATTCCTCGCTGCCCGTTGCGGGCCGCCCTAAACGCGGATGTATGTCTATGCCTCAAGCGACCGAAAAAAGCACTGCCAAGGTCCGTATGCGCTCCATTGCGGAAGCGCTGGAAAGCGGTTCTTTGCAGCAGGTCGCGCGCATCCTGAACGGCGGCCTCTCCCCCAGCGACATCGCCCACTTGCTGGAATCGTCTCCGCCCAATGAACGGAAGTTACTCTGGCAGTTAGTCGATGACGAACTGGATGGCGAAGTCCTTCAGTACCTGAGCGATGAAATCCGTTCCGACTTCCTGAGTGAGATGAATGCTCAGGATGTTATCGAGATCGCCGAAGACTTCGAAGTCGACGACCTCGCCGACTTGTTACAGCAGTTGCCGGAAGCCGTCATCCAGGAAGTCCTGGAGACCATGGACGCTCAGGATCGACAACGCCTGGAAGAAGTCCTGGCCTACCCAGAGGACTCCGCCGGCGGCCTGATGAACACGGACATGATCACCGTGCGTCCGGACATTACTGTTGATGTTGTACTTCGCTATCTGCGCAGCCACAAAAGCCTGCCTAACATGACCGACAGCTTGCTGGTTGTGAACCGAAAAGATGATTTTATCGGCGTACTCCCCGTCACCACTCTGCTGGTGTCCAGCCTCAGCTCCACCGTACGCGAAATCATGCGCACGGACGTGGAGCCAATTCCTGCGACAGTTCCCGATAAAGAAGTCGCCACGCTGTTCGAACGCCACGACTTGGTGTCAGCCCCTGTTGTCAATGACAAAGGCAAACTCGTAGGCCGTATCACTATCGATGACGTGGTTGACGTTATCCGCGAAAACGCCGACCACGAAATCTTGAGCATGGCGGGTCTGGACGAAGAAGAAGATATGTTCGCCCCCATCATGAAGACGGCTAAAAGTCGCGCTGTCTGGCTGGGGATAAACCTGATCACCGCGTTTCTCGCCTCTGCGGTCATTGGTATTTTTGAAGCGACCATTGCAAAAGTAGTCGCCCTGGCCGTGTTGATGCCCATTGTCGCAAGCATGGGCGGCATTGCAGGCAGTCAGGCGCTCACACTGGTAATTAGAGGGATGGCTACAGGTAAGGTCAGCTCAAGCAATATTCGCTGGCTGATGAACCGTGAGTTTCTGGTGGGAGCCTTCAACGGCTTACTCTGGGCTTTCGTGGTGGCGACCGCCGCCATGGTCTGGTTCAACGACGTCACCATTGGCATTCTGATCGCCTCAGCGATGCTAATCAATCTGACCGTAGCCGCCATCGCCGGCACCGCTTTACCTCTGATACTAAAAACCCTGAAAATAGACCCCGCTCTGGCCGGAGGCGTTATCCTGACAACTGTTACGGACGTGGTTGGGTTCATGTCATTTCTGGGACTCGCCACAATCGCCTACGCCTGACTAGGCGCAAGGCGAATGCCTGTCTATTCTTATCTTATTTGAGCGCTGTGTTACCATTTTAGTTTCCGAGAGTTGATTCGAGCATTTCAATGAACCATTCACATCACGACGACGATTTCGAAGACGATTATTACGACGAAGAGGATCTGCCTCCCAGTAAATCCAGCCGCAAACGGGCGATGGAAGCGCTGCAGCAGCTAGGGAAGAGACTGACGGAACTTAAAGCAGACCAACTCAGCCAGCTTTCACTGACTGACCGCCTGCTGGATGCGATCCACACCTATAACAAAATCGGCAGCCATGAAGCCAAACGCCGTCAGCTGCAATTTATCGGCAAGTTGATGCGGGATGTGGACGAGGAGGAGCTTCGCTCATTTCTCGACAAGTTCGACCAGGGCTCCGTACAACAGGCTGCGGAGCATCATCGCCTGGAGCGCTGGCGGGAGTCCCTGATTTCAGAAGGGGATCAAGCGGTGACTGAATTTATGAATCAGTATCCGAATACCGAAGCGCAACACCTGCGTCAGCTGATCCGCGCAGCGCAAAAAGACATTACGGAAAACAAGAATCGCGGCGCCGCCAAAAAGCTGTATCGCTACTTGAAAGAAGTGGTCGACGACGCCTGATTGCAGAGCGCTACTTGAGTCTGCGATGAGTGAGTACGGGCATTCTGGCCCGTACCTCCTGCAGCTCGGCTTTATTCAGTGTGGAGAGAATAACGCCTTCTCCTTCTTCCAGCCCCGCCATAACTTTGCCCCAGGGATCGATAACCATGGAATGCCCGTAGGTGCGTCGGGACTCCGAATGAATTCCCCCCTGATTCGCGGCGGCGATAAACACCTGATTTTCTATCGCCCGGGCCCTCAATAGGGTCTCCCAGTGCGCTTCCCCCGTCACATAGGTAAATGCGGAAGGAACCGTCACCAACTCCGCCCCCTGTTCCGCCATCGCCCGGTATAGTTCGGGAAAGCGCAAATCATAGCAAATCGACAGGCCAACCCTGATCCACGGCGTATCAATCACCACCACCTTTTCACCAGGCTCAAATATGGCGGACTCACGATACGCGCCATAAGCGTCTTTCACATCCACATCAAACAGGTGGATCTTATCGTAACGGGCTACCGTGGCCCCGCTATCGTCGAACACCCAGCAGGCGGAGCGCACGCGCCCATCAATGGGAGCGCCGTCAGGGCGTTGCGCGCAAGGCAATGAGCCAGCAATAATCCAAACCCCGAAACGCTTCGCCAGTCCAGCGATAAATCCTCGTATAGGGCCCTCTGACTCCGCCTCCGCAGCGCCGATATCCAACGAACGCTTGCTTTCGAACAATGCAAAGTTCTCCGGCAGCAACACCAGCTGCGCGCCGCCGCCTGCCGCTTCCGCCACCCAGTGTTCCACTCGGGCCAGGTTCTGCTCTATATCACTGGTGCTGACCAACTGCACTATCGCCAGTGTGAACTCGCTCATCAATCCGCTCTCCTTCTCTGCGAAGCCGAACCGCCGCTGGTGTTATCAAAAATCTGCTGCAGGCTGACTTCAGGGTTTTCCAATGTTCCTTTGATTTTATATGTGGCGCTGGTCATCCGGCTGAGCGGATCGCCCAGTAGCTTGTCGATCAGAAACAATGCGCCTCCCACCTGGGGAGCCCCCACCAAAACCGCCGCCAGCGGCAGGTTTTTCGTTACTGGCAGCACGACCACCATTTGCATATCCAGAGTGTCATCAACCAGGCTGGTCTTGCCGGTAATCTTAAATCCACTGGAAAGAGTCTGGATCGCGAGCGGGCTCTCAAAGTTCATCACCCCCTCTTCAATGCGCGCCTCCCCTTCAATCTGGTCATAGGCCAAGCCTTTACGATACAAATCGGAAAAGTCCAAACGCAAACGCCGGGTAATTGAGTCCGTGTTCAAGATGCCGAACACCCGGAAAATATTGGCCGAGTTGGACGCTTCACGAAATACGCCATTACTCATTTTGAAACTGATTTGCCCCGTCACGTCCTTCCACTGAAATTCAGTAGGGCCGCCTTGCCAGACTATGCCTGTATTGAAGCTGTAATCTTCAGCGGTCAATGGGGCTTCTTCCGCCAGATTTTCATAAAAGCGATCGAAGTTAGCGCCTTTCAGGTCCCCAGTGAGAATCGAAGTCTGGTGACCGGTCTGCGGGTCCATCAGCCAACTTAGTCTTGCCGTCACTGTTGCACCGGCGAGACGCCCAAACATATTGCTGAAAACCACGCCATCTTCCCGAGGCTGCGTTACCCAGGCCCAGCTTCCAAGCTGTCTACCCCCCAAGCGCAGGTCTTCGATATCCACCTGCGCCAGAGGCACATCCGCAGGCGTCATACGCTTTTCCACCGCCGTGGCGGCGCTATCAGAGATATACAAACGCCGAAACTTCGCAAAGGGCGGCTTGCTGGCGTCATCATGGATAGACAACGTCCCCGTCAGCCTCTCACCGTCATCCAGCGAAACATCAAGCCCACCAGAACGACGCTGCAGCCGCACATCCACCTGACTGAACCACTCGCCAGCGACCTCCAGCTTCCCAACCTGCATCGACACGCGATTCAGCCAATCCGGCGCACTTGCTGGCGTATCTCCCATATCAGCGCCGAAGAACTCTTGCAGATAAGTGCGCCACTCTGACACCGATAACCGCGATAGTTGTCCCGACACATTGACGCCACGCGCCGGCAGCTCCAGCCCTTCGGGAGCGCCATCCCCCGTGACGAACGCCAGCGCGCCCCGGCTGACCGTTTCTTCACTGACTTCAAAACGCGCTTTCAGCAGATCTTTCACTGAGACAGACCAGTTTTCACGACTCCCCTCCGTTTCCCAGTCGCGCACGACTGACAGGGGAAAGCTATCCTGTATCGTCTTGCCGAAAGGGGCCGGAGCCCGTATGTCAGCGCCCAGCAGCTCGCTGTCCAGACGCAACCTGAAGCGGCTTTTATCAGTGTGATCGAGATCCAAAGCAAGGCGATAGGGTAGCTGGCCAGACAGCGGAACCTTCCGCTCGATCTTGAGCCAATCCAGCAGCGTAGATGTCTCAATTTTACTCGCCAGCTTTAACGCCAGCGTCTTGCGTTGTTCCGACCAGTTTGATGTCGTCACGTCCAGATTCGCAGGCTGTCCGAATATCGCCCCTTGCATGCCTGTCGCCCGAATGCCATCAACGGTGCTGAATGAAAGGTTGCCCCGTAAATCCGTCAACGCCAGGTCATTGCGCTCAGACTGCAAATTCAATCCAGCCGTTTTCAACTTGAGATCGATACGAGGGGCGCCCACCCCGACTGTGTCTAACGTCAAGTCCAGCACGCCAGAACTGGCGCCGCTGACAGACCAATCTTCCACAACCGGCGCAGTCACATTAGCGATGGGTGACTTCTTCAACCAATAATCCCAGTCGCTTTTCTGAGGCCGAATATTCGCGCTGATATGGAGCAGCGAGTCAGGCCCTTCTCCGCCGTCGCGCTTCACCTTCACCGAGCGAACCCGTGTGCCGGCGATTGTCCCCTCGCCGACAATTGCGCTCAACTCGCCTCCGATAATCGCAAGACGCGCATCAAAGTTTTCCAGCTCAGGCCAGCCGTCTGCGTAATGCAAACGCCCGTCTTTCAAATTGAAAAACATCTGCGAGCGATGATTGGTAGCGGTCGCCAAAGGGCCCACCACACCAGAATAGAAATAGCCGCCGGTCGTCACCTGACCGCCTTTTACCGCCTGCCGCAACCAGCGATTAAGCTCCTGCGGAATGATATGTCCCGGCACCAGCAGAGAAGCTACCCGCGCGTCTGCATTTTCAACGCCGATCGCCAGCTCCAGGTTAAGCTCACGGGTTTTGTCATGAGGCAACAGTATGCTAAAAGCGCCGCTTAGTTCCGCTCGCAGCCCATTAATCTCTTTCAGCCGCAGACCGTTTCCGAAAACATAGACATAATCATCGTTCCCTCGCCATTCAACACGCCCCTCGCCAGTGGTCAATGTCCACCCTGCGTGATACAGCTCTGGAAAGCTCAGCTGCATCTCTGCTCCCTTGAAGATGACCTTGCCGCCATGATTACGCACCTGCAGAAAGCCATCGATACCCGCGCCGCCAGGCGCCCCTCCATGAGCCGCAACCCTGACCTGATCGAGTTGCGCGAGCACCTCAAACTGCCCGTTCGCATCAAGGTTAAAGCCTATGTTGCGCAGCGCGCCCTCCGGCTGGTAACTGGCAAGACGCCTCGACGCATTTTCTGGTAAAACGCCAGCGGCGACGCTCAAACGCCCCAAAAGGCCCAGATTCAAATTATCCATGGCCATCCGGACCGCGCCTTCCGTATCAATATCCAGCAAAGCGCGCGCATCGCGCCAATTGTCACCCGCCCAATCCAGCCCAAGATCATAGGCGGTGACCTTCCAGCCGCCTTGTTCAGTCAGCGCGGCGTTGAATCGCGCCCTGATATTCTGCAGAGGCGCCAGGGTGGTTTGCTCATCCGCCCAAGCTAATCGGGGGATATCCAGATCCCCAGTCATATCGATGAGGCGATTGTCTTCCAGCGTCAGCCAAAGAGCCCCTGACGCTTCGATATCCGTAGCCTGTACGCCATGTTCGGAAATCAGATTTAACAGGGGATCCAACGCCTCCCCCCTACGCCAGCTCAGGTAAGCTTCGCCATTCAGCTTCCCCGAGTTAAGCAAGTCATGCGCATAACCGGAAAACAGCCCCAGATCCGCATGATCCTGCGCCCGTAAAATTCGGCCCGAGGCAGCCACGTCATTTTCCTCGACTTGAATTGTCAGCACCGGAATCAACCAACCCGCCACCTGGCTGTCGCGGTAACGCCAGTGCAAACGGATTTCTCGAAACTCCAGCACCGGCGAAGCCATATAATCCGCCAGTCGCCGCCAATCCAGGGCCCCGCCACTATTTGCTTTCTGATCTAGCCCCGGGAGTCTCCAGCCGCCGCTCAGACTTTGCTCCAGGTTAACGGAGACATCCCCGATTTCCACTCGACTCAAAGCCAGCTTCATCGAGAACAGTGATTTGACCATATCAGGCTGCACAACGAGGGAATCCAGCGTCATTGCGCTGTCGACTTTATTGAGGTCGGTTAGGGTCACGTTTTTGAGGGTAATAACGGGGTCGAAGCCGTCCCAGCTTCCTTCCAGCGCCTCCATTCTGACTGTTGCGCCCAGGGAAGCGGACAGGCGCAATTCAAGATCGTCCTTGAACACTGACACGGCGTCGAAGAAGTTACGCCCGATAGAAAGGTAGGTGGCGACCAGGACCAGCAATGCGATAGCCACATACCATATCCATTGCGTGATCTTGATTAACACGGACTTTATGGTCATGACTGAATCGGGCCGCCGGCGGTATACGTCTATGCTTAATGAGTCGGCGCCAGCGACAAAAACTCAGATTCGCCGCCGGCCGGTAATATCTACGGAAAGTGTGCGCTGCAATCTATTGCAGAACAACATCAAACTGCTCCTGGGTATACATCACCTCCACCTGAAAACGGATACGCTTGCCGATGAAAGTTTCCAGATCGGCGACGCTGTCGGACTGTTCATCCAGCAACAGATCCACCACAGCTTGCGCCGCCAACACCAGATAACCCTGCGCGTCATAGGTGCGGTTAATGCGCAAAATCTCACGAAAGATTTCGTAGCATACGGTTTGCGCCGTTTTGACCGTACCGCGGCCGTCACAGGCGGGACAGGGCTCACACAGCATCTGCCCCAGACTTTCGGTGGTGCGCTTGCGAGTCATTTCCACCAACCCCAGCTCGCTCACGCAGCTGATTTTGGTTTTGGCGTGGTCACGCTCCAGCATTTTTTCCAACATACGCAACACCTGACGCTTATGCTCCTCGTCCTCCATATCAATGAAGTCGATAATGATAATACCGCCCAGGTTTCGTAACCGCAGCTGTCGCGCAATGGCGCGCGCCGCCTCCAAGTTGGTTTTAAAGATGGTTTCTTCGAGGTTGCGATGACCAACAAAGGCCCCCGTATTGACGTCGATGGTCGTCATCGCTTCGGTCTGGTCGATAATCAGGTAGCCGCCAGACTTCAATTGCACCTTGCGACTCAGCGCTTTCTGCAGTTCATCTTCAACGCTGTACAAATCAAAAATCGGCCGCTCGCCGGGATAGTACTCCAGCTTATTGCGAATCTCAGAGACGAATTCATCAACAAACTTCAGCGCCTTATGGAAGCTTTCCCTGGAATCGATGCGTATTTTTTCAGTATAGGGGCGAACAAGATCGCGCAGAGTACGGATGTAGAGGGGCAGATCTTCATATATTGGCCCGGGAGCTGGCGAAGTTTTGATCTTCTCCCGTAAAGACAACCAAAGCTTTTGCAGGAACAGGATATCGGATTTCAACTCTTCCGAACCAACGCCCTCAGCGGCCGTGCGGATGATAAAACCAGCGCCATCAGCGGAACTAGCGTCTTCTGTGGTCACGCAAAGTTGAATGAGCTCCTTGAGGCGGTCACGCTCAGCGTCGTCTTCTATGCGTTGGGATATTCCGATGTGGTTGTTATCGGGCATATAAACCAGATAACGAGATGGTATTGATAACTGGGTGGTAAGACGCGCGCCCTTGGCTCCGATTGGATCTTTGGTGACTTGCACGACCAGAGACTGACCTTCCCGCAGCAAAGAGCTGATATCGGGATGCTTATTGCCGCCGTTGCGATCTTCTCCGGGGTTCACAGTGGTGACGTCCGAAGCATGAATGAAAGCCGCGCGCTCCAATCCGATATCAATAAACGCCGCTTCCATGCCAGGCAATACTCGGATGACTTTGCCTTTATAGATATTGCCGACAATGCCACGCCGCTGACTTCTTTCGATATAAACTTCCTGCAGCATGCCGTTCTCGACGACAGCGACGCGAGTTTCCACCGGAGTCACGTTGATTAAGATTTCTTCACTCATGCAGTTAGTCCGACCAGATCTTGATTCCGAATTCCTTTAACAGCACGACGGTCTCGCAAAGAGGCAACCCAACAATGGATGAATAGCTGCCTTCCACGCGCTCCACGAAACTCCCGGCCACCCCCTGAATGCCGTATGCGCCCGCTTTGTCGGCTGGCTCACCGGAATCCCAATAGCGCTGAATTTCCTGCTCGGACAACTCTCGAAATCGCACCCGACTCAAAGTCGTCGTCACCTTGCAACCTTCCTCCGCGACCAAGGCCACGGAGGTCAGCACCTCATGCCATGTCCCTGACAGCCTGCGCAGCATGGCCTGTGCGTCTTCAAAATCAACCGGTTTGCCGAGAATATCTCCTCCCGCCACAACCGTGGTGTCAGCGCCCAACACCACTATATCCTGTTGATCTTTACGCGCTTCAAATACTGTTTTCGCCTTCTCTCTGGCGAGGCGCTCCACATAATCCGCCGCTGCTTCAGAAGGCAGAACGCTTTCATCAATATCCGCACTGGCGATAGAAAACTCACACCCCAGCCCGGCGATCATTTCACGCCGACGCGGAGATCCCGACGCCAGCACAAGGCGCCGCCCACCAGGGTTACCGTCAAACATTTTCCAGTTTTTCCATTAGTAGCGAAAACAGCGGCCACAGCAGCGCAGAACTCAGAGCGCCCAATAAATACGCCATATCCGTCGCAGGCTGGGCGAGCATGCCATTAATCCAGCGAAACAGCATCAGCACAATGCCGACGATGATGAACACAACAAAAGACTGTTGAATCAAAGGGAACATTTGCAGTCGTTGCAACATCTTCAGCACCAGATAAGCCTGTAGCGCCAACGCCAGGGCATGCACTCCCAGTGTGCTTCCCATCAAGACATCCCACAACAGCCCCACACACCATCCGACCAGAATGCCGCAGGCGCCGGGATGCTTCAACGTCCAGTAAAACATCACCATACATATGGACTCGGGCCTAAAATAAGCAGCGTAACCACCCAGGGGAATCAGACTGACGCAAAACGCCAGGAACAGGGTGAATACGAACAAGACTGGGCGAAACTCATCTCTGGGCATAAGGCCTACTGAGTTTCTTCAGGCGAAGGTTCGTCGGAAACCCTGTCTCCCACCTCCGACGATTTCTTCTTGAATACTAACAAAACGTGTCTGCTGCGGTTTAATTCGGATAACGGATGCGCTTCGATTCGCGCAAAGGGTTCGCCCGGGTCATGCACCACCGCAGTCACTTTCGCAACGGGGTAGCCTGCCGGGAATTTTCCGCCCAAACCGGAACTCACCAACAAGTCGCCAGCAACAATATCAGCTGTATCGGGAACGTTTATCAGTTGTAGCCGGTCCAATACGCCGGAGCCGACGAGAATGCCGCGCACGCCGTTGCGATTAACCTGAATCGGCACGGCATGATTGCTATCGGAAATCAGAAGAACACGGGAGGTCAACGGCGACACTTGCGTCACCTGCCCCATTAACCCCTGCGAATCGAGCATGGGCTGCCCGACATAAACGCCATCGTCAGAACCTTTGTTGACGACCACCTCATGCATGTAAGGATCAGGGTTGATGCCGATGATCTCAGACACCAGCACAGAATCATCCACCACAGACGAAGCATTCAGCAATTCACGCAGACGATTAACTTCCGCAGTCAAAGACGCAAGACGCTGCGACTTTGCCTCAAGTATCAAAAGCCTGTTGCGTAGCGCGTCATTTTCCTGCTGTAAATCGCGGCGCGATTTAACCGCATCTTCAGTCCAGTCGACCACGTCGGAAGGAGCGCTGACAACCCATTGCACGGGGGCGACGAGAGTCGCCAGCGTTTCGCGTAACGAAGATAAGAGATTGAGGTGATAATCCGCAAATCCGATGGCGATGGAGAGCACAGCCACCAATATCATTCGTGCGCCTAAAAATGGGCCTTCAACGAAGATATTTTTAATGTCGCAATCTCCCCAACAGTCCGGAAAGGTATTTATCTACAAACACAGAAAGCTACCATAAAACATGGCGAAAACAAGTGGTCAACTCCGTTAAAGAGTTGTTATTCCATAAAGAATAGACCACTGCCGCGTTTGTCGATAACTTCCAGCGCACGACCGCCGCCCCTTGCGACACAGGTAAGCGGATCGTCAGCAACAATCACCGGCAAGCCGGTTTCTTCTGTCAGCAAACTGTCCAGGCCACGCAATAATGCGCCGCCGCCAGTCAATACAATCCCTCGCTCAGCGATATCAGACGCCAGTTCAGGCGGCGATTGCTCCAATGCGCTCTTAACCGCCTGTACGATGGTCGCCAGGGCTTCCTGCAGCGCTTCGAGGATTTCTTCGCTGTTCAAGGTAAAACTACGGGGAACCCCCTCTGCGAGGTTGCGGCCGCGCACGTCGATTTCACGCAGCTCCAGACCTTCGTATGCGCAGCCGATTTCCTGCTTGATCCGCTCTGCGGTGGCGTCGCCAATCAAACTACCGTAATTGCGACGCACATAAGCGGTAATCGCCTCGTCAAATTTGTCTCCGCCCACTCTTACCGAGTCGGCGTACACAATACCGTTCAGGGAGATAATGGCGATTTCAGTGGTTCCGCCACCGATATCCACCACCATGGAGCCGTTCGCCTCTTCAACAGGCAGACCGGCGCCAATCGCCGCAGCCATAGGCTCTTCAATCAAAAATACTTCTCTGGCGCCCGCGCCAAGGGCGGACTCTCGAATTGCTTTACGCTCAACCTGAGTGGATCGACTGGGGATACAAACCAGTACGCGAGGACTGGGGGTAATGAAACTGTTTTCATGCACTTTGTGGATGAAGTGCTGGAGCATCTTTTCAGTAACGTGAAAATCGGCGATGACGCCGTCTTTCAATGGTCGGATCGCGGTAATGTTGCCCGGCGTCCGTCCCAGCATCCTCTTCGCTTCGGCGCCTACCGCCGCAACGCTTTTCTGTGCGCCCTGGTTACGAATTGCGACCACAGAGGGCTCATTGAGCACAATTCCTCTTCCACGAACATAAATCAGTGTATTGGCGGTCCCCAGATCGATCGAAAGATCGCTGGAAAACAAACCACGTAATCGTTTAAACATTGAACGTTTGAATCCGTATTCTTTTTAGGGTTAGGCATGCTGCGGCAACTTTAACAGTGGCGAGGGGTCAGGGCAAGAATCATTTAGCCCCGCCCGGGCCTAGCCGCAAGCCATTAAAAAATTGTCATCAGAAAGGCCTGTTTTAGGGCGTTTTACAGGGAAAAAATCGCCAATTCATTTACAGACTGTACGCAAACCCTCTTATAATAGCCCTCTTTAGTTTCTGGTGCGATCAGGAGCGCTGCAATGGCGTTCACCAGCCCGGATTCAACATCGAATTATCGGATCAGGTCCGAATCAAGCCAACCGCAACGCCCAGCAGGAGAATAATGTGACTATCCAGTCGAAACAGTTGGAGACCATCGCCAAGCTAGCGAGATTGGAAACGCCCGGCGACCAAGTGGCGAAACTGACCCGCGATCTGGGACAGATTCTGGACTTCGTCGAACAGATGCAGAAAGTGGACACCAGCGCTGTAGAGCCTCTGTCCAACCCGCTGGAAATGACTCAGCGACTGCGTAAAGACGAAGTAACGGAAAGCAATCAGCGTGAAAAGTTTCAGGCCATCGCGCCAGCCACCGAAAATGGCTTGTATCTGGTTCCCAAAGTCATCGATTAAAACGACTGGAACGCCCGCCTCCCCAAGAACTTATTGCGAACGCCGTGCCGGCTATAGAAAAGTAAGAGATACGCATGTTGCCACATACTATTAGCGAGATCATAAGCGGACTCCGGGATAAGCAGTTTTCATCCCGTGAAATCACCCAGGATTACCTGACCAGAATCAAACGCCTCAATCCAGAATTGAATTGCTTCATCACCATTACTGAAGATCTGGCTCTCTCTCAGGCGGAACAAGCCGACGCTCGCCGCAATGCAGGAGAAGCCTCTATTCTGAATGGCGTACCTCTCGCGCACAAAGACGTCTTCTGCACAGAAGGCGTGACGACGACATGCGGCTCCAGAATGCTGGAAAAGTTTGTTCCGCCTTACGAGTCCACTGTCACCCGCAAGTTTATGGAGGCAGGCGCTGTCACATTGGGCAAGACCAACATGGACGAGTTCGCCATGGGCTCATCCAATGAGAACAGCTACTTTGGCCCGGTACGCAACCCTTGGGACACAGAGCGCGCTCCCGGCGGCTCTTCAGGCGGCTCCGCAGCAGCGGTTGCGGCCGGACTTTGCGCGGCGGCAACCGGTACGGACACAGGCGGATCGATTCGTCAGCCTGCCGCATTTTGCGGCCTGACCGGACTCAAGCCAACTTACGGACGCGTATCTCGCCTAGGCATGGTGGCTTTCGCATCGAGCCTGGATCAGGGCGGTCCTTTCGCCCGCACGGCGGAAGATGCGGCGCTGCTAATGAACGTCATGGCCGGACACGACCCCATGGACTCCACCAGCGCCCAGAACCCCACTGAAGATTACACTTCAGCGCTGGCGCAACCGCTGACTGGCTTCACTATCGGCTTGCCAAAAGAATACTTCAGCAGCCAGCTCAACGCCGAGCTTGAAAAAGCGTTGCAGGAAGCAATAAAAGTGTATGAGTCGCTGGGCGCTTCCTTTAAAGAGGTCTCCCTGCCCCATACAGAGCTGTCCGTACCCGCTTACTACGTTATCGCCCCCGCGGAGTGCTCGACCAACCTGTCGCGCTTCGACGGCGTTCGCTACGGCCATCGCTGCGAGAACCCCAAAGACCTCGAAGACCTGTATCAACGTTCTCGATCCGAAGGTTTCGGGGACGAAGTAAAGCGCCGCATTTTAATCGGAACCTATGCACTGTCTGCAGGCTACTACGACGCCTATTATCGACAGGCGCAAAAAATCCGCCGCCTGATCAAAAACGATTTCGTGTCCACGCTGAACGAAGTCGACGCGTTGTTATGCCCAACCACACCCGATGTCGCCTTCAAACTGGGCGAGAAAACGTCAGACCCCGTACAGATGTATCTTGAGGACATCTTTACTATCCCCGCCAGCTTGGCTGGTCTGCCTGCGCTTGGATTGCCTTGCGGCTTCAAGGGCGGCCTGCCTGTTGGAATGCAGTTGATCGGCAACTACTTTACTGAAGCCCGGTTATTGAACCTGGGCCATCAATATCAGTTGAACACTGACTGGCATAAACGCAGTCCGGCCCTGGGCGAATAAGCCCACCCGCACTACATAAAGATTACGCAACCATTAGCGAAGAGGTCAAATCATGGAATGGGAAGCGGTTATCGGGCTGGAAGTTCATGTTCAGCTCGCCACCAAATCCAAAATATTCTCCGGCGCAGCCACTACCTTTGGCGCAGAGCCAAACACTCAGGCTTGCGCTGTAGATCTGGCCATGCCTGGCATGTTGCCAGTCATGAACGAAGAAGCAGTGCGTATGGCGGTGATGTTCGGCCTGGCCATCGGCGCCGAAATCAACACACGCTCGGTCTTCGACCGCAAAAACTATTTCTACCCTGATCTGCCCAAGGGTTATCAAATCAGCCAGCTGGATCACCCTACCGTCAAGCAAGGCAAACTGGACATCCAGCTTGAAAATGGCGAGAAGAAGACAATTAATATCACTCGCGCCCACTTGGAAGAAGACGCCGGAAAAAGTCTGCATGAAGATTTTCATGGCATGACAGGCATCGACTTGAACCGCGCCGGTACGCCCCTGCTGGAAATTGTGTCCGAGCCGGAACTGCGCAGCGCCAAAGAAGCCGTCGCGTACTTGAAGAAGCTGCACTCTATCGTTACCTACCTGGGCATCTCCGACGGCGACATGTCCCAAGGGTCCATGCGCTGCGACTGCAACGTTTCCGTTCGCCCGAAAGGTCAGAAAGAGTTTGGCGTTCGCACCGAAATCAAAAACGTCAACTCCTTCCGTTTTGTCGAAAAGGCTATTCAAGGTGAAATTGAAAGGCAAATCGACTTAATAGAAGGCGGCCTTAAAGTCGAGCAAGAAACACGTCTATATGACGCCGACGATGACGACACCCGCCCCATGCGCAGCAAAGAATTCGCCAACGATTACCGTTACTTCCCCGACCCGGATCTGCTGCCGATTGAAATAGACGACGCCTATATTGAAGCGATCCGCAGCAAGCTTCCAGAGCTACCGGAACAAAAGCTGGCCCGCTTCTGTTCAGAGTACGGTTTGTCTGATTACGACGCTGGTGTGCTCGTCAGCTCCCGCGCGCAAGCGGACTACTTTGAAGTCGCAACAAGAATCGTCGGCGACGCCAAGCTGACAGCCAACTGGGTGATGGGAGAGCTAGCCAAACGCCTGAACCAGAATTCTCTGGATATATCTCAATCTCCCGTCCCGGCTGAAGGGCTTGGCAAGCTGCTGCTGCGCTTGAAAGACAACACTATCAACGGCAAAGCAGCTAAGGATGTGCTCGAGGCCATGTGGAATGGCGAAGGTGAGGCTGATGAGATTATTGAGAAGAAAGGCCTAAAGCAAGTTTCCGACACGGGCGCCATTGAAGCTATTGTTGATGAGGTCTTGGCGAATAACGCGGCTCAAGTCGAACAATATAAAGCCGCAGATGAAGCTAAACGCGGAAAATTGATCAGCTTCCTTGTCGGTCAGGCCATAAAAGCCTCCAAAGGCAAGGCCAACCCACAGCAAGTGAAGGCAATACTCGCCCAAAAGCTGAGCTAACCCCCAAAAAAAGAGCCCTAAACGGGCTCTTTTTCATACTGGCTGCATGCGCTAGTTATACTGGACGCCCCCATAAGTCATACTCATCCGCATCCTCTATCTCCACCGTAACCAGATCGCCCGGCTTCAGATGAGTTTGGTTGTCTAAAAACACTTGTCCGTCAATTTCCGGCGCATCCGCTTTGGAACGACAAACCGCTCCTTCTTCCACCACCTCATCCACGATCACGTCCATACGCTTGCCGATTTTCGCCTGCAAACGACTGGCGCTGATACGCTGCTGCACTTCCATAAAGCGCTCCCAGCGCTCTTGTTTGACCGCTTCTTCAACAGGATCAGGCAGCTCGTTCGCCGTCGCGCCTTCCACCGGAGAGTATTTGAAGCACCCAACACGATCCAACTGCGCCTCTTCAAGAAAGTCGAGCAGTGCCTGAAAGTCTTCTTCGGTTTCTCCGGGAAAGCCGACTATAAAGGTGGAACGCAGGGTGATATCCGGACACTGCTCACGCCATTTGCCAATTCTGTGCAGCACTTTCTCTGCATGGGCTGGACGACGCATATTTTTCAACACAGCAGGAGAGGCGTGCTGAAAAGGAATATCCAGATAAGGAAGAATTTTGCCCTCCGCCATCATCGGAATAACGTCATCGACATGAGGGTAAGGATAAACGTAGTGCAGTCGCACCCAAACGCCCATGCGCCCGAGCTCATCACAAAGCTCCTTCATACGCGTCTTAACCGGACGCCCTTCCCAGAAGCCGGTACGGTATTTGGTGTCTACCCCGTAAGCACTGGTGTCCTGAGAGATCACCAACAACTCTTTGACGCCGTTTTTCACTAGACGTTGCGCCTCGCCCAGCACATCACCGATAGGACGGCTCACCAAATCACCGCGGAAGGACGGAATTATGCAAAACGTACAACGGTGGTTACAGCCTTCAGATATCTTCAGATAGGCATAATGCTTGGGCGTGA
This sequence comes from Hahella sp. HN01, assembly GCF_018986435.1. Classification (GTDB taxonomy): domain Bacteria; phylum Pseudomonadota; class Gammaproteobacteria; order Pseudomonadales; family Oleiphilaceae; genus Hahella. The sequence continues at coordinate 304,340 of NZ_JAHMIN010000001.1, forward strand.
GCTTAACCCCAGTATCGGGCACAAGGTTGAGGAAGGGGTTGTATTCAGGCTTCGGAGCCACTTGATGCACTTGGTTCATCACTTCCGAATAAGCGTGCGGGCCGCTTACCGCCAGCACCTTTGGATGCACTTCGCGGATCACATCTTCTTTGGCGCCAAGACACCCGGTCACGATAACTTTGCCGTTCTCACGCAACGCTTCGCCAATGGCGTCCAGGGACTCTTGCACAGCACTGTCGATGAAGCCGCAGGTGTTCACCAAAACGACATCCGCATCTTCATAGCTGGCCGATATCTCGTACCCCTCCGTACGCAGTTGCGTCAGAATACGCTCCGAGTCTACTGTGTTTTTGGGGCAGCCAAGGCTGACGAAACCCACTTTGCCGCTAGAAGAGGACATCTACCATCACCTGTCTATTCAGAAAAAGGCCGCCATTCTACCTAAGCTCAGCTCGAGAAAATAGATCAAATATCGCTCAAACTTCGACCAGCAACATAGATTACACTCCGTAACAAAATACCCACACTGTTACAAAAAAGTCGTGCTCTCTATGCCAAAAAGATTAATTTTAAATCAAATTCAATTTGGTACACTTAGCCTTCCATGTTGAATGTTAGTATCATTACTTAACCGACTATGATTCAAAGCAGTCCAACCGTCATGCAAAGAAATCTGAGGCATCATCTGCGCATTCCAACGGATTTCGTCGCTCATATCACCACACGCGACCAACGGGAATGCGACGCGGCCATCAACAACATTTCCAGAACGGGCCTCATGCTTGAGTGCGACCGCTGCATTCTGGAGACGTTGACGCCAAACGCCTTAAACTTCGCGCCATTACGGCCAGTCTGCATCAATATTCGCTTCACTCTGCCTCTGGGCAAGAAAGATGTTGTTGAAGTAGAGACAGAGATGCTGGTCATTTACACTCGTCGACTGGCTCGCAACGCCTTCCACGTAGGCCTACAATTCAAAGAATTGACGCCAGAGCAAACCCACCAACTTGAGCAGTATATCGCCGAGAATAAGCTGCGTTAGAAAATCGCCGCCGGATTTTCCAGGTTTTCATCTCAAGCTTTCTATTTGCGGCCTACGGCCCAAACAGGATGGAACCCCGGAAAATTCGCCAGAAACAGCCCGCTACAAGCAGCGCCGCTTAACTGCGTATATCAGAAGCTACTAAAAGGCCATAGAAAACTATATCCTCATAATAAAGTCTTCTAAAAGCCATTCTTCTTATAATCACCGAGTGTTTGGTATAGTAAGTGTAGTTTTTTAACCCAATCATCCTCGGACATCAGCCTTACCGGAGACCCCTTACTAAGGAGTGCAGTTGAAAAAATGACTGATTACAACCTCACCCATCTAAAACAGCTGGAAGCTGAAAGTATCCATATAATCAGAGAAGTCGCCGCCGAGTTCGAGCGCCCCGTCATGCTCTACTCCATCGGAAAAGACTCTTCGGTGATGCTGCATTTGGCGCGCAAAGCCTTCTTTCCCGGCAAACCGCCCTTTCCTTTGATGCACGTGGACACGACCTGGAAGTTCAAGGATATGATCACTTTCCGTGATCAGCAGGCGGCGAAATTTGGACTGGACTTGATCGTCCACATAAATGAAGAAGGCGTACGCCAGGGCATCGGCCCTTTCTCTCACGGCAGCGCCAAGCATACCGATGTCATGAAGACCGAGTCTTTGAAACAGGCTCTCAATAAATATAAGTTTGATGCAGCCTTCGGCGGCGCCCGTCGCGACGAGGAGAAATCTCGCGCGAAAGAGCGCGTCTACTCTTTCCGTGACTCCAACCACCGCTGGGACCCGAAAAATCAGCGCCCGGAGTTGTGGAACCTGTACAACGGAAAGATCAATAAAGGCGAGAGCATCCGGGTGTTTCCTCTGTCCAACTGGACCGAGCTGGACATCTGGCAATACATCTATCTGGAGAACATCGAGCTCGTCCCTCTTTACTTCTCCGCCAAGCGCCCAGTTGTCGAGCGCGACGGCACGATGATCATGGTGGACGATGACCGCATGCCTTTAAAGCCGGGCGAAACCCCGATGATAAAAGACGTGCGCTTCCGTACTCTGGGCTGCTACCCGCTGACTGGAGCTATCGAATCTACGGCGACCACATTGCCGGAAATTATTCAGGAAATGCTGCTAACCACCAGCTCTGAGCGTCAAGGTCGCGTTATCGACCACGACCAGGCTGGCTCGATGGAGCAAAAGAAACGCGAAGGCTACTTCTGATCCATTTGGAGAAGAAGCGCCTTCAGGGAAGCATTCATTTAGCAGAATTTAATTGAGTACGGTCCATGTCACATCAATCAAACCTAATCAGCGAAGACATTCTCGAATATCTGAAGCAGCACGAACACAAAGAGCTGCTTCGTCTTTTAACCTGCGGCAGCGTTGACGACGGCAAAAGCACCCTGATCGGTCGATTGCTGCACGACTCCAAGATGATCTATGAAGATCAACTTGAAGCCATCAAGAAAGACAGCGCTAAATCCGGCAATGCGGGCGAAAAGCTCGATTTATCCCTGCTGGTGGACGGTCTTCAGGCGGAGCGCGAGCAAGGCATCACGATTGACGTCGCCTATCGCTATTTCTCCACCGCCAAGAGAAAGTTCATCATCGCCGACACTCCTGGCCATGAGCAATACACGCGCAATATGGCCACCGGCGCCTCCACTGCGCAACTGGCCATCATTCTGATCGACGCACGTCACGGCGTACTGAAACAGACCAAGCGCCACACCTTCATCGCTTCACTGCTGGGCATTCAGCACATTCTGGTGGCGGTGAACAAAATGGACCTGGTGGACTACAGCGAGGAGCGTTACGAAGAGATCAAGCAGGAGTATCTGAGTTTCGCTAAGGGCCTGACTCTACACGACCTGAAGTTCGTACCGATTTCAGCGCTGGATGGCGACAACGTGGTCTCCAACTCACCGGCGATGCCCTGGTACAAAGACAAGCCGCTGATGGAAATCCTGGAGACAGTGGAAATCTCCCGCGACAAGAATCTGTCCGATTTCCGCATGCCCGTGCAGTACGTCAATCGTCCGAACCTGGACTTCCGCGGTTACAGCGGAACCGTGTCCTCGGGGATTATCCGCAAGGGCGATCCAGTCATGGCGCTGCCTTCCCGCAAAACCAGTACAGTCAAGTCCATCGTCACCTTCGAGGGCGAGCAGGAAGAAGCTTTCTCTGACCAGGCCGTGACGCTGACATTAGCCGACGAGATCGATATCAGCCGCGGCGACGTACTGGTTCGCCCAGACAATGTTCCCTGCGTATCCAACCGGATGCGGGCGCATATCGTCTGGATGAGCGAAGCGCCGCTACTACCTGGACGCCAATACTACATCAAGCAGGCTACGCATCTGGCGACCGGTTCTGTCAGCCGCATCCATCATCAGATCGATGTTAATACACTGGAGAAGAGCGAAACCGATACGCTGCAGTTAAATGAAATCGGCTCCTGTGAAGTCACGCTCAACCAGCCTTTGGTGTTTGACCCCTATTCACGCAACCGCACCACCGGCGCGTTTATCATCGTTGACCGATTGACTAACGTGACTATCGGCGCAGGCATGATCGAAAGCGCTGTAGACGATGCAGACATCGCTGCTTTCGCCCCCATTACTGACTCAGAACGTGAAGCCCGTAACGGCCACAAGCCTGGCCTGATTAAAGTCGAAGGCGAATTGGCGGATAAACTGGCTTACGCACTGGAACGCAACTTGTTTGAACGCGGTAAGTCGGTAGTGGTTGTAGAGGAAACTCTGGCTGAAGCCACATTAACCGCTCTGCTGAAAGCCGGTCTGCTGGTCATCGCCACCCAAGGCGTTGAGTCATACGAAGGTGAAGTCGCCGCGACGGTAAGCGCGACAGATGAGAAAGAGCTTTCAACACAGGTTAACCGTGTCATCGGTGAGCTGGTGGAAAAGCACTACTTCGTGTAAGGCTTTCTTAGTCTATTCAAAGGCTCCAGGGTGACTTTCGCCCTGGAGCCTTTTTTATTTCCCGTTACTTCAATGCCTGCAAGCATTCGCCCAAAGCGCTAACCGCGCGATTTGCACATTCTATCGTAGCGTTATTTCCCATTAGCCCAATACGCCAGATTTTCCCTTGCAGCGGCCCAAGCCCAGCGCCAATCTCCATGCTGTAATCCGTCAGCAGCTTAGTGCGCACCGCCGCTTCATCAACACCTTCCGGCACTTTAATCGCATTCAGCATCGGCAGACGGTAAGGCTCTTCCACCAGGAAGGATAGCCCCAGCGACTCCACGCCTCTCACCAAGGCCTCATGCGCAGCCTTATGCCTCGCCCAGCGATTCTCCAGCCCTTCGTCCAAAACCAGGCGCAGCGCCTCATGAATAGCGTACAGAGTATTGACCGGCGCGGTGTGGTGGTACGCCCGCTGCCCGCCTTCAGCCCAGTAAGCCATCACCAGACTCATATCCAGAAACCAGCTCTGCACGGGCTTAGTGCGGGAGCGAATGCGCTCCGCCGCCGCTTCACTGAATGACACTGGCGCAATGCCTGGCACCGCAGAAAGACACTTTTGCGCGCCACTGTATATCGCGTCGGCTTTCCAGCCGTCTACATCCACCTCTATACCGCACCAGGAAGTAACCATATCGACGACGGACAACACGCCACGCTCATGCGCAAGACGACACAAGGTCTCAGCATCGGAACGAGCGCCAGTGGACGTTTCCGCATGCACAAACGCCAATAGCCGCACATTGGGGTGCTCGTTCAGAACCTCCTCAATACGCTGCGGATCAACTGGGCTACCCCACTCAAACTCAACAACAATCGGTACGCCTCCCGCACGAACGACGTTTTCCACCATACGTTTGCCGAACACGCCATTGATCGCGACAATCGCCTGATCCCCCGGCTCCAGCAAATTAACCAGGCAGGTTTCCATACCAGCGGAGCCTGGCGCCGAAACAGGCATCGTCAATCTATTCTGCGCCTTGAATGTCGCCTGCAACATCTGTTTGATCTGATCCATCATATTGATAAAGACAGGGTCCAGATGACCGATGGTCGGTTGCGACATCGCCGCAAGCACACTGGCGGGCGTGTTCGAAGGTCCGGGCCCCAGCAGTAACCGGTTGGGAATAGTAAAGCCTGTACTCATGCTTGGTTCCTTGAATCATTGTTATGGATAAAGGAAGTCTACAAGACAACGCAACATATCTCACGGTTGCTGAGTAAAACTCAGAATGCCCGCACAGCAGCCTTGCACTCTTTACTGGGGCGATTACAATCCGCCTTTAACTAGGACACGGCTTCGTCCGGCGTCTCTCCGCACACTCAGGCTCGATTAAGGCTTACCTACTATGGCGATCAGCGAACTCAGCATTCAGGTACTGGAAAAATTCTCCGAAGACGACGCCAGCCAGACCCGAATTCCGCAACAACTGCCCAAGACAGGTGCGGACAATGAGGCTGTTTTTCATACTTTACGTCGATTGTTCGCAGCTAAGACAGGTAAGGCTTTTGGCCGTATCAACCTCCATGCGGAGGGTCAAAGTTTCGGTCCCAGGTTAAAAGATTGGTACGAAGGGAAAATGTCCTTCCAGCAGTTAACCGAAAAAGGCCTGGCCGATTTCAAAGAAAAACTGGACGTCATCCCCCTCACCACACAGAGCTATTTATTGTGGATTCACGACCAGCAGGGCGACGCCCGCACCCTTTATATTTTTGTCCTGGAAAGCAGCGTCACCAATGTCGTCACCAACGAATTGCAAATCGAGCCCATTGAGCACTTGGACCCGCAAGCCATCACTTTCGCCCTGCGTATCGAGCTAGACCCACTTTTCGCCAGCAATCAGCCTGACTGCGCCACCGTCTATCTACAACGCAACCTGCGCAAGATAGGCGAAGCGGGCTGCCATAGTTTTGGTTTCGCCACCCATGTGGACACCGCCAAAGAAACTGAAGTGGTGTTGAGCGGCCTGGAGCGCTTCGCGGAGTCACTGGACCCGAAAAGCGCAGCCAAGCTGAAGAAAAAGGCGGTTGAGTTCTGCTCAGACCAGGAGAAACTGGGGGAAGCGGTACAAATTGAAGAATTGTCCATCGCTATGGATGAACAAAACCCCGACAAGTTCGCCCACTTTATGCGTGAAGCCATACCAGAAGCTCCAGCCGCGCTGCGCCCTGACAGCCGCAAGCTAAAACAGCTCGTCCGCTTTGCAGGCAGAGGCTCTGGCATGAGCTTGTCGTTCTCTTCCGAAGCAATCAATGAAAGCATTATTTACGACAGCGAGAAAGACGCCCTCATTATCATGGAGATCCCCAAGTCTTTGAAAGCGCAGTTAAAACGCTATTTGAGCCCGCAAGATGAGCAAGAACAGAATCAGGACGACAACGCCGAATAAGCCGGGGATCAATACGCAAGTTTAAGAAGATAGCGGCAGCGCCGGGAATACGGCGCCGCCATCAGAGCTAGCGATCCGTTTTCACTGGGGGACGGGGAAAGCTGGCCACGGTCCCTCCGGACTTGCCGGAGGAGATCTTTGCTGTTCCCTGCTGCTCCACTTCGTCGATACGGATGATGGAGGTCATGGGAATAAAGGAACGGCTTACCCCTGCAAACTCCCCTTTGAGCTTCTCTTCCGCAGGATCGACCAGTAGCTGTGAGCGCTCACCGAACAACCAGTTCTCCACCTCAATAAACCCATACAGCTCGCTGGAATAGACTTTACTCGCGTACAGCTCGAATACCTCATCCTGATTAAAGTAAACGACCCGAAAAACTTTTTTACTCGTCTTATTCGACATAAACACACCTGTAAATTCAATCGCTCAACTATCCGTATCGCCCTCGTAAGCCTTGAGAACAAAGGGGAGACGCTGAAAACCGGCGCAATCATATCACAGCCTCCACCGGGCTCTGGAGTCCATACTGTTAACTTTTTGAACGCCCCCCTACACTAGAGCCCGCCTAAAACGTATAATACGCGGTCCCAATTTTTAAGTTCGCAGATTCTTCGGGTGGTTTTGAATGGCGCAAAAACTCTTTATTAAAACCTATGGCTGTCAGATGAACGAGTATGACTCCTCGCGCATGGCTGACTTATTAGGTGAGAGTCATAGCGTTGAGCTCACCGACAACCCCGATGAGGCGGACATTTTACTGCTGAACACCTGTTCTATCCGGGAAAAAGCCCAGGAGAAAGTGTTTCATCAGTTAGGCCGCTGGAGAACGCTTAAAGAAAAGAACCCTAATCTGCTGATTGGCGTCGGCGGCTGCGTCGCCAGCCAGGAAGGCGACGCCATTCGCGACCGCGCGCCTTACGTGGATATGGTGTTTGGCCCGCAGACCCTGCATCGTCTGCCGGAAATGGTCAACTCCGTCGCCCATCAAAAGATCCCGATGGTGGACGTCACATTCCCCGAGATTGAAAAGTTCGACCGCCTGCCCATGCCCAGCAGCGAGGGCGCCAGCGCCTTCGTCTCCATCATGGAAGGCTGCAGCAAATACTGCACATTCTGCGTAGTGCCCTACACTCGCGGCGAAGAAGTCAGCCGCCCTGTGGACGACGTCATTGCGGAAGTCGCGCATTTGGCCGGACAAGGCGTGCGTGAAGTCAACCTGCTCGGCCAGAACGTCAACGCATACCGGGGGCTGACCCACGACGGCGATTATATGGATCTGGCGGAACTGATCACTTATGTCGCCTCAATCGATGGCATTGATCGCATCCGCTACACCACTTCACACCCGGTCGAATTTTCCGACTCGCTTATCGAAGTCTACGCCAGCGTTCCCAAGCTGGTCAGCCACCTGCACTTACCCGTGCAAAGCGGCTCCGACCGTATACTGAACCTGATGAAGCGCGGCCACACTGTGGCGGAGTACACAGACAAACTGCGTCGCCTGCAAGAGATTCGTCCTGACATCAGCCTGTCCTCTGACTTCATTGTTGGCTTCCCCGGGGAAACTGACGCGGATTTCGAGGAAACCATGAATCTGATCAATGAGATAGGCTTTGACCACTCATTCAGCTTCGTTTACAGCGCTCGCCCGGGCACTCCCGCCGCGAACCTGGAAGACAACGTCTCCGAAGAAGCCAAGAAGCAGCGTCTGGCGATTCTGCAACAGCGCATCTTGCAGTTCGCACAGGACATCAGCCGCAAAATGGTCGGCTCCACCCAGCGTATTTTGGTGACTGGCGTATCCAAGAAAGACCCTGGCGAACTACAGGGACGCACCGAAAACAATCGTGTGGTGAACTTCCGTAGCGGCAGTCATGACATTATCGGGCGTTTTGTCGATGTCACCATCACTGCAGCCTTGCCCAACTCACTGCGCGGCGAACGCGTTGATGGCCTGGACTATTAAGTCACCGGCCCATATCACACTATCAGGCGATATGTTTTGAACGAACCAGCCATCAGCTTTAAGCTGGAACCTGCTGACCCCATCAGACTGCAAGCGCTATGCGGGCAGTTTGACGAGAACCTGCGCTTAATCGAACGCCGCCTGAAGGTGCGCGTCGCCTATCGTGGACATGCCTTCACTCTGTTTGGGGAAGAAAAGAACGCCCAGGCGGCGGCGGAAATCATCCGTCATATTTACCGTGAAACAGAAGCTTCCACGTCCATAGAACCCGATACAGTCCATCTGTTTATTCGTGAGTCCGGAGCAGAGGAAGAAGACGAAACAAGCAGCTCTTCCGGCGGCGTTGTCATCCGCACGCCCAAGCTACATATTCGGCCACGCGGTCAAAACCAGATTCACTATGTGAAGTCCGTCCTGCAGCACGACATCAACTTCGGCGTAGGCCCTGCAGGCACAGGCAAGACTTACTTGGCGGTCGCTTGCGCAGCACAAGCGCTGGCCGACGACCAGGTAAAACGAATTCTGTTGGTGCGCCCAGCGGTTGAAGCGGGAGAAAAACTAGGGTTCCTGCCCGGCGACCTGGCGCAAAAAGTCGACCCCTATCTGCGCCCTCTGTACGACGCGTTATACGAGATGTTTGGTTTCGAGCACGTCAATCGACTGCTGGAGAAAGGGCTGATCGAAATTGCGCCGCTGGCTTTCATGCGCGGCCGCACGCTGAACAACGCTTTTATCATCCTGGACGAAAGTCAGAACACCACGCCAGAGCAGATGAAGATGTTCCTGACCCGGATCGGCTTCGGCTCAACTGCGGTAGTTACTGGAGACCCCACCCAGGTCGACCTGCCGAAAGGCGTCCCATCCGGACTGGTTCAAGCATTGAAAGTACTGGAGGACGTCAAAGGCGTCAGCGTCACCAAATTCCTGAGCAAAGACGTCGTTCGTCACCCGCTTGTACAAAGAATTGTTGATGCGTACGAAGCATTTAACAAAAATTCCATTTGAAAATCGTCGCCGAAGCCCATATAAACGAAGCAAACGCATCTAAATAAAGCAGTTTATGAGTCTCGACGTCGATATCCAGATAGCCTCGGAAGAGGCTGACCTTCCAAGTGAAGAACAGCTGATTCTGTGGGCGCAAGCAGCCCTGCGCGAAACAGGCGACCATGAGGTGACCATCCGCATCGTTGACGCGGAGGAAAGCCAGGAGCTGAACGCGCAGTATCGCGGCAAAGACAAGCCGACCAATGTCCTGTCCTTCCCTTTTGAAAACCCGCCCGGATTAACTTTGCCCCTGCTGGGCGACTTGGTTATTTGCGCGCCGGTAGTGTTCAACGAAGCCGTTGAGCAACAAAAAACCGCCGCTGCGCACTGGGCTCATATGGTCATTCATGGGATGCTGCATTTACAGGGATACGACCATATAATTGACGAGGAAGCAGAGGTTATGGAAAGTCTCGAAACAGAACTGGTGACCAGTCTGGGCTTTCCCCCTCCCTACGCCACCAACAGTTCGTTAGCTGAAGGGTAACACAACATCAATGAGTGACGATCATTCGGGTAGCCAGCAAATCTCTCGCTCATGGCTTGACCGTATAACCCAGGCCTTTTCCGATGAACCGCAAAACAAGGAAGAACTCCTGCAGATTATGCGGGAGGCGGAAAACCGCAACATCATAGATCCCGACTCTCTAAGCCTGATTGAGGGCGCCATGCAGGTCACAGACATGCAGGTCAGGGAAATTATGATTCCTCGCGCTCAAATGAGCGTCGTCAAGGCTTCACAAAGCCCTCAGGAGTACATGGACGAGCTGCTTGAGTCCGCCCATTCCCGCTACCCTGTCATCGGTGAATCCAAAGACGAAGTCGTGGGCATTCTGCTGGCTAAAGACCTGCTTGGACTGGCGCTGAAAAACGAATTAAACAAAAGCAAAGTTCAGGACATTCTGCGTCCCGTATGGTTTATTCCTGAGAGTAAGCGTTTGAATCAGCTGCTGAAAGAGTTCAAGGAAAACCGCAATCACATGGCGATTGTGGTGGACGAATATGGCGGCGTGGCCGGTCTGGTGACCATCGAGGACGTGCTTGAGCAGATTGTTGGCGAAATCGAAGATGAACATGACTTCGATGAAGAAAGCCTCATCAAATGCACTGGCCACAACCAGTATGTCGTCAAAGCGCTGACCCCGGTGGAAGAGTTTAACGAATACTTCACCACCAACCTGGACGAAGAAGAGTTCGACACAATTGGCGGGCTGGTCATCAAGCAGTTTGGGCGCCTGCCCAAACGGGGTGAAACCGTCTCTTTTAACGGCTTCGACATCAAGATACTCAACGCGGACAGCCGCCAGATTCGCCTGATCCAGGTCAGCCGCACGGCATGAAGTCCGCTTTGCTGAGAAACTGGGTGGCTCCGGCCGCCGCAGGCGGGCTGTTCACCCTTGGTTTCGCCCCCTACAACCTGTGGTTCTGCGCCTTTCCCGCCGCCTTGATCCTGCTGAATGTATTTCAATTCGGCAAGATCAAACAGGCTCTGGCGCAAGGCTGGGCGTTTGGCCTCGGACTATTTGGCTCCGGCGCTTCCTGGGTTTACGTCAGCATCCATGAACATGGCAACGCCAGCGCAGTGCTGGCCTTTATCCTGACCGCCGCGTTTGTCGCCGGCATAGCCTTATTCCCCATGCTGCAATTTGCGATAACCGCCCGCCTGACCCGGAGACGCTTATCGCCGGGCCTGGAAGGGCTTGTTTTTATCGCCATGTGGGTTTTGTTCGAATGGGTCAGATCCTGGTTACTGACAGGCTTCCCCTGGCTGTTTCTGGGCGTCGCCTTTATCGAAACGCCATTATCCGGCTGGGCGCCGATACTGGGCGTCTATGGCGTGGCCTTTCTCTTATGGCTGACCTGCCACGCCTTAAACCTCAGCTATCGTAACCGCAAATCTTTGACTGGCCTGGCCTGCGCCGCAACCTTAATCGTCGGAGCCTGGGGCGGAGGGGCCTTATTACAGCAAATTGAATGGACGACTCCACGAGGCGAACCTATTCAGGTCAGCATGGTGCAGGCGAACATCGCACAGGAAGTAAAATGGCTTCGCGAAAATCGTGAGGTTATTACAGAGACTTATCTCACTCTCACCGAACCACTCTGGGACAGCGACCTGATTATCTGGCCGGAAACCGCACTCCCTTATTTCAGCAGTCAGGCGGGACCACTGCTCAAGCAGCTGGACAAGCAAGCAAAAGAAAACAACGCCGCCTTGATGATGGGCATTCTCAGCGCAGATAGAGGTGAAGACGCCAGGATAAATATTTACAACAGCTTTATCGCGCTGGGCCAAGGCGAAGGCTCATACAACAAGCAAAAGCTGGTGCCCTTTGGCGAATACGTGCCCTTGGAGTCATGGCTGCGCGGGCTTATCGACTTCTTTAATCTACCCATGTCCAGCATGCAAAAGGGCTCGCCGACACAAGCCCCAATTCGTTTTCGGGACGCCACCCTGATGCCTTTCATCTGCTACGAAGTCGTGTATCCAGACTTCGTGGCAAAGCTGGCGCAAGAGCCTGAGTTATTGGTGACGGTCAGCAATGATAGCTGGTTCGGGGCCTCTATTGGGCCACACCAGCATCTGCAAATCGCACAAATGAGAGCGCTGGAGAACGATAAGTTTATGCTGCGCTCCACCAATAACGGCATTACCGCCATCATTGACCCGCATGGCCGCATAGCCTCTCGCGCACCGCAGTTTCAAGCGACCACTCTAAGCGGCGAGGTAGAATTACGCCAAGGAACTACGCCCTTCTCACGGCTGGGATCCTGGCCAATTCTGATCATCGCGACGCTGTTACTGGCTGGCGCACTATTACTGGGACGGCGCGAGCAGACGGAAGCTCCCGCCGCCGCATTGGAGCAGGCGGGTTAGTCTTCGCCTTCTGGAGCGCCATCTCCTTCAAGCTCGGGTTCATAGGGCCAACGGGATGTAAGCCGCTGAAAATAGATGCCCTGGCACCGGTGACAGGTGTCGATATGCGACGTTTCCACCAGGCAGACCATTTTGCCGCACTGATCGCATTTAAGTACGCCCGGGCAAGCGACCTCGCCTGCGACATAGGTTCCCGGATCATGGTGCAGCTGGTAATCCAGCTTCTCCAAATCCACCAGGGTTTTATCCGCGATGGACAGTAGCGCGTCGCCGATGCGCTGCTCAATCAGGTCAATGTCCAGCCTCAGCCACTCGCGCAGCCCTTTACCCGTCTCCGCAACAAAGTGGTAAAGCTCTTTCATGTCGCGTTTGACGTAGGCCTCCAGGAGATTCCATTCCTCCTTGGTCAGCTTCGCCAGCCCCTGCTCAAACTCGACAGCCTGATCAATCTCCTGCTTAACGGTCTCCCATGTCTTTACTTCAACATCAGCGAGAGATTTCTCAACGCGCTGCAGAATATTGTTGTACGCCTGTACGACATGTTCAGGCGCTTTATCCTCCTGCTTCATACCTTAACCTCCCGGATATGCGAGATCTTGTTTTCAACCCTACTCCAACCCTATCTGTAGTCAACACTATTAGGTTAGAATAAACGGCTTTCATGGCGGAAAGTCCGCCATTAACCCATTGTGTTTACACGCCCCAGCGCCTTGCCGACGCAAAGTCCATCAGTAAGGATTATGTCACGCTTGCAAGCCGACGTTTTTGATCCGGGGCGATAAACCTTAATTAAAGCGATCAGGCGAAAAAAGACGACCGATGGAAGAACTGTACCACCCAAAAAAAGTTGAGCAGGAAGCGCAAAAGTTCTGGGAAGAAACCGATGCATTCAAAGTGGACGAGGAGCCAGGCAAAGAGAAGTTCTACTGCCTGTCCATGTTCCCCTACCCCAGCGGCAAGCTCCACATGGGCCATGTCCGTAACTACACCATCGGCGACGTCATCTCCCGCTACCAGCGGATGCAGGGTAAGAACGTTCTCCAACCCATGGGCTGGGACGCATTCGGTCTACCGGCGGAAAACGCCGCGTTGAAAAACAACGTTGCGCCGGCCAAGTGGACTTACGAAAACATCGCTTACATGAAAAACCAGTTGAAGCTGCTGGGCTTCGGTTATGACTGGAATCGCGAATTGGCCACTTGCCGCCCTGAATACTACAAATGGGAGCAATGGTTCTTCACCCGCCTTTACGAGAAAGGGCTGGTCTACAAAAAAATGTCCACGGTGAACTGGGACCCGGTGGACGAAACAGTATTAGCCAATGAGCAGGTTATCGACGGCAAGGGCTGGCGCTCCGGCGCGGTTGTGGAGCGTCGCGAAATCCCGCAATGGTTCATTAAGATTACGGACTACGCGGAGCAACTGCTCAATGATCTGGACCAGCTGGAGAATTGGCCTGAACAGGTCAAAACCATGCAGCGCAACTGGATCAACAAGTCTGAAGGGGTTGAGTTCCACTTCAGGCTGAAAGACCACGATGGCGACCTGCTGGTATACACCACGCGCCCTGACACCATCATGGGCGTCACTTACGTCGCTATCGCGCCACAACATCCGTTGGCGCTGGAAGCCGCCACCAATAATCCTGATCTGGCGAAATTCCTGGACGAGTGTAAAAACACCAAAGTCGCAGAAGCGGACATGGCCACGATGGAAAAGCGCGGCATGGACACCGGCTTCTTCGTCATCCACCCGCTTACAAACGAGCCTGCGCCGATCTGGGTCGCCAACTTTGTCCTGATGGACTATGGTTCTGGCGCAGTAATGTCCGTGCCCGGTCACGATGAGCGCGACCACGAGTTTGCGCTGAAGTACGGCTTGCCCGTCAAACAGGTTATTTCCGTCATCGACGCCGATGAGGCGGATATTCAGGAAAAAGCTATTACCGAGAAGGGCATCCTAGTCAACTCTGGCGAATTTACCGGCATGACGTCTCTGGAAGCGTTTGATGCGGTCGCCGAAAAGTTGACCTCAATGGGAATCGGTGAGAAAAAAGTCAACTATCGTCTGCGTGACTGGGGCGTATCCCGCCAACGTTACTGGGGCGCTCCAATCCCCATGATGACGCTGGAAGATGGCTCGGAAGTAACCGTTCCTTTGGCCGACCTCCCCGTGAGGTTACCTGAGGACGTGGAAATGGACGGCGTCAAGTCCCCTATAAAAGCAGATCCTAACTGGAGCAAGCGCAGCTATAACGGCCAGCCAGCCACCCAGGAAACTGACACTTTCGACACCTTCATGGAGTCCTCCTGGTATTACGCGCGCTTCTGCTGCCCTAACCTGGAATCCGCCATGCTGGACCCCGCAGCCGCCAATTACTGGCTGCCCGTAGACTACTACGTAGGCGGGATCGAGCACGCCATTCTGCACTTGTTGTACTCGCGCTTCTTCCACAAATTGCTGCGTGACGAAGGCTTAGTGGATAGCGACGAGCCATTCAAGAAGCTGTTGTGCCAGGGCATGGTGATCGCAGAAACCTTCTACCGCGAAGATCCATCCGGCAAGAAAACCTATTTCAATCCTAAAGACGTTCGCATTGATATTGATGCTCACGGCAACTCACCTAAGGCCTTCCTCAATGAAGATGGTCAGCCCGTTATCATTGGACCCAAGGAGAAAATGTCCAAGTCCAAGAACAACGGCGTTGATCCGCAAGAGCTGATTGACAAGTACGGCGCCGACACTGTTCGCCTGTTCACCATGTTTGCAGCGCCGCCTGAGCAATCACTGGAGTGGTCAGAGTCCGGCGTTGAAGGTCAACATCGTTTCCTGCGCCGCCTGTGGAAACTGGTGCACACGCACGTTGAGAAGAAAGGGGCTGCGCCGCTGAATGTGGCCGAACTGAATGAAGCTCAGCGCACACTGCGTCGCAAAACTCATGAAACCATCAAAAAGATGACGGATGAGTTTAATCAGCGCATGGCGATCAACACTGGCATCGCGATGGTGATGGAGCTGTTGAATGAGTTAAGCCGTTTTGAAGACGATTCGCCCCAAGGTTTGGCGGTTGTACAGGAAGCGCTTGAAACAGCCGTGCTAGTGCTGGCTCCGATTGTTCCCCACATTAGCCACGGACTGTGGCGCGAGCTGGGGCACAAAGACATCGTCATGAACGCTACCTGGCCAAAACTGGATGAAAAAGCGCTTGAGAAAGACAGTATAGAGCTGGTTGTTCAAGTGAACGGAAAATTGCGTGCACGCATCCAGGCGGCGGCAAGCGCCAGCAAAGACGAGCTTGAGAAAATGGCGTTCGATGACGAGAACGTTCAGCGCTTCATGGAAGACAAAACCGTCGTTAAAGTCATCGTTGTACCAGGTAAACTGGTCAACATCGTGGTGAAGTAAAGCGATGCGAATTGCCATAAGACTACTCTTGGCGGGGATGGCTGGCCTCCTCGTCAGCGGTTGCGGTTTTCATCTGCGCGGCCAGATGGAACTCCCCTCTTCTCTCCAGGCGCTCAATTTGAGCTGCCCGGAGGGCGACGCCAGAGTGCTCTGCGGAAAAGTGCGCGAAAGCCTGCAGCAAGCTTCTGTTCAGGTCAGCGAAGGAGGAGCTGATGCTCCCACCTTGGCGATCGGGGGCGTTGAAAACAGCCGCCGCGCCGTAAGTCTGGACAGTAGCGCCAACGCCGCCGAGTATGAGCTTTCCCGCAAAGTCACTTTCAGCCTGACCGACGCGCAGGGCGAGCCATTGATTCAACCAACGTCGCTACAGCAGTTCCAGTCTTATCAATATGACAAGTTCAGCGTGCTTGGCAAAGAGAAGGAAGAGAACAGCATTCGCGATGACCTGGACAAGCTGCTCGCTACAGAAATTCTCAATCGTCTGGCGGTATATAGCGAACGAGCTTCGGCGCCGGCGGCGAACTGAGCCTTTCTCATGCGCATTAAACCGGAGCAGCTGCAAAGCAACCTGAACAAACATCCCCCCGCCGTTTTTGTGGTGAGCGGGGATGAACCGCTGTTGCGCCAGGAAGCCTGTGACGAAATTCGCGCCTACAGCCGTAAGCAGGGGTTTAGCGAACGTATCGTCTTTCACACGCCCAAGAACTTTGACTGGAGCGCTCTTGATGAGCATACCCAGTCTTTCTCTCTCTTCGGCGAAAAGAAGCTACTGGAAATTCATCTGGATAGCCTGCCAAATGATGGCGGTAAAAAACGCCTCGCCGCTTTTAGTGAAAACCCACCCGAAGACTGCCTGATGCTGATCATCAGTGATCGCATTGAATCCTCCACCCTTAATACAAAGTGGTTCAAATCAATTGAGACACACAGCCTTCACGTTCAGGTATGGCCGATCAGCCATGACCAGTTGCCTAACTGGATAAACCAACGCCTACATAAATTAGGGTTCACGCCCACATCCGGCGCAGTGAAAGCATTATGCGATCATGTTGAGGGCAATTTACTGGCGGCCCGACAGGAGATGGAAAAACTGCGTCTATTGTCCGACGACGCCAATCTGGACGAAGAACAAGTCCTGCGCGGCATATCCAACAGCAACAAGTTCACCGTGTTCAATCTGGTGGACGCCTGTCTGGAGCGAAACCCCAAACAGGCGCTGAAAGTGCTGCAAACGCTGCAGGCGGAATCCTTCGAACCCACCATCGTGCTTTGGTCTCTGGCCCGCGAGGTGCGCCTGATCGCCAAACTCTACAAACATTCGCAAACCTCCCAGGGCCTGGAACAGGCGCTGCAAAAGGAAAGAGTTTTCAAGAATCGCTGGGCCTTATACAAACGCTTCATCCCGCGCTTTAACGCCGCACGGCTTCGAGATATTCACCAGGCCTGCCAGACCGCAGACAGATCCATAAAGGGCTTGGATAGCACTCCTGTTTGGTCTACCCTGACTTACGCCGCATTGGAGCTGGCGGGCGCAGGATTATCTACTTCCTAATTGATACCCCGTCACCGAAAAGCCACCTTCAGGTTGATGCAGATCAACCAGTTAACGCTGTTGCTGTCTATGATTAATGGAACTTAAATCATCGGGAGAGATGAAGCATGAGCACACTGCAAGACGAGATCAAAAGACTCAAAGACTCACTTAAACAGGAAAGGGACGAGTTGCGGCTACAGCTGAATCTGGCCAAAGCGGAAGTCCGGGACGAGTGGGAAGATCTTGAAAAAGACTGGGATAAGTTCGTCGGCAAACTGCAGCAGGCAGGCAAGGAAGCAGGTCAAACCGGCAAAGAAGTCAGCGAAACAGCCAAGAAAATGGGCGAAGAGTTACGCTCCGGCTACCAACGCATCAAAGATCGTCTCAAGTAATCCCTGGCCTGGGGTTAACTTCCTACGCTTAGCCGCCACAGCCCTCCTATCATAGGAAGCGGCCCTGTTTACACTGTACTTTGCTGACAATTTGTAATATAGGTGTAAATGGGTCCGCTTAGCCCTGACCATGTCAGCGGCCCTGCGAATCACCGAATAAAAACAATCAGATTACGGATCCGCAAATGAGGAACACAGTCACCGTCCTACTGGGTGTTTTTATGGCGTGCTTGCTTAACGTCACCCATGCCCAAACCAAATTCAACGATCCCAAACAGACACTCAAGGAAGAATTCTGGGGCAAACTGTACGCCAATGGCGGCAAGACGTTCTTTTGCAAAAAAGAGTTCAGCAAGAAAAGCATCCTGGTTACTGAAAGCTATATCTATTCATCGCTTTGGATCAGAGACAACCTGGAGTGCGGCACACCTCGACAATGCAGAGAGAACAACGAGGCATATCGCCGCATGGCGTCCGATTTGCACAACATCTACCCAGAAGACGCCCGTTTTGAACTGGAGCGCCGCGCGGCAAAATTTGAAGAGTTAGGTAATGAAGTCAAAGCCAATGAGTGCGGCATCCGTCAGGTATTCGGCATAATCGATCCTCCTGACGATATAAAAGGCGACATTGCTCGAAGCCTTCTTTACATGCACACCACTTACAACCTGCCTTTGTACGGCAATCTCGACCAATTAAAACGCTGGTCCCGCGCCGACCCTCCCACTCCAGAGGAGATCGCACGCGATGTACAGATTCGCGAGCTGCAGGGCAACAGCAACCCCTTTATCACCCATCCCGAGTCCGCCGACCAAGTCATGCTGAACCGCTGAGGTTTCTTTCAGCCTAGACGCGCATTTGACGTCAGACCGCCACAAAAAAAGCCCGCAATGCGGGCTTTTCAGGCTATTCCTCAGAGCAACTTAGAACTGCTCTACATCCAGCGCCATCATATCGCCGCTGCCGGATTTGATGGACTCAGCCAAAGAGACTGTACGCGGCAGAAGTCGGCGGAAGTAAAAGCGAGCGGTTTTCAGCTTGGCGTCATAGAAACCAGAGCTGTCGCCGACTTGTTTCTCAATCGCCACTTTCGCCATCATCGCCCAAACGTGCGCAAGTGCGACGTAGCCGAACAGATCCAGGTACTCAACACTGGCCGCGCCGACAGCGTTAGGGTCTTGCGTAACCGTCTCCAGCACATACTCCGTCACATCTGATAGACGTTCAAGGACACCCGCCAGCGGCTCTATAAACTCCTGCAGGTCGCTGCGATCGCGGTTAGCTTCAATAAAGTCGGCCACTTCGCCAGCGTACAGCTCGACGAATTTACCGTCGTTCATCGCAACTTTACGCCCCATCAGGTCGAGCGCCTGGATGCCGTTAGTACCCTCGTAGATCTGCGCAATGCGCACATCGCGCACCAGTTGTTCCTGGCCCCACTCGCGAATATAGCCGTGACCGCCAAACACCTGCTGACCAAGTACGGTGCTATCCAGGCCGCGATCCGTCAAAAACGCCTTGGCGACTGGCGTCAACAGAGCCACCATCGCTTCAGCGTGCTGCTTCGCAGCGGCGTCGTCAGAGTACTTGGAGATATCCAGATACTTCGCCACATAGGTGGAGAACGCCCGGCCGCCTTCAATCAGAGCGCGCATGGTCATTAACATCCGACGCACATCTGGATGCACAATAATAGGATCAGCCGCTTTTTCCTTGGCGACCACACCGGTGGCGGCACGTCCCTGAATACGGTCTTTCGCATACTCAACCGCGTTTTGATATGAGCGCTCCGCCGCCGCCAGGCCTTGTACGCCAACACCCAGACGCTCGTAGTTCATCATGGTGAACATGCAGGCCAAGCCTTTATTCGGCTCGCCGACCAACCAGCCTTGTGCGCCATCAAAGTTCATGACACAGGTAGCCGACGCTTTGATGCCCATCTTGTGCTCGATTGAACCACAAGACACCGCATTGCGCTCACCTGAGCCGCCGTCTTCCGTCACCTTGAATTTAGGCACCAGGAACAGAGAAATACCTCTTGAGCCCGCTGGAGCGTCAGGCAACTTCGCCAGCACCAGGTGAATGATGTTTTCACTCAGATCATGCTCGCCGCCGGTAATAAAAATCTTAGTGCCGCTGATTGCGTAAGAGCCGTCGCCGTTAGGTTCAGCCTTGGTTCTGATGATGCCAAGGTCCGTACCGGAGTGCGGCTCGGTCAGACACATGGAGCCAGCCCATACGCCGGAATATAAATTAGGCAGATAAGTCTGCTTAAGCTCTTCGCTTGCGTGCGCGTCAATCGCCAAACATGCGCCCGCCGTCAACATAGGGTACAAGCCAAAAGAAATGTTCGCGGATTGCACCATCTCTTCGACCTGGGCGCCCAGCATCTTCGGCATGCCCATGCCGCCGAAGTCAGGATTACCGCCCAACCCACACCAACCACCTTCGATAAAGGTGTTATAGGCCTCCTTGAAGCCCTTTGGCGTTGTCACTACTCCCTCATTCCATTGGCAACCTTCTTCATCTCCGCTCCGGTTGAGAGGCGCCAGCAAGGAAGACGCTATTTTGGCGGCCTCTTCCAATATGGCGTCCGCAGTATCCGGGTCAACCGTGTCGCGCGCGCCCGGCAAGCTGAGCCAAAGTTTATCGGCTTCAAACACTTCTTTGAGTAGAAACTGCATGTCACGAAGCGGCGCAGAATAATCAGCCATGGTTACTCCCTCGAGCTAAATCGCTTTGTCTGAATGAATGTCTTTCTGTTTGTGCTTATTGTCGCGCTATTATCTGGCTATTACGAATCCGGCTACATACCGGTTCGCATCGGTATGTAAAAAAGCCCGCAACAGCGGGCTTATTTTGTCCCTATATGGAATCAGAACGCAAAGTTTTCAACTTCCATATCCATCATGCAGTTAGCGCCGTTGAGTGCGGACTGTGCATGAGACAGAGTGCGAGGCAGGATGCGCTTAAAGTAGAAACGCGCAGTTTGCAGTTTCGCCGTATAGAAGCCAGTTTCAGTGGTCCCTTCCGCCAGCTTCTGCTGCGCCACCAGCGCCATGCGCGCCCAGAAATACGCCAGCACGGCGTAACCGGAATACATCAAGTAGTCCACAGAGGCGCCGCCCACTTCGTCGCGGTTCTTCATCGCCGCCATACCAATCTTCATAGTGAGATCGCCCCACTCTTTATTCAGCTTGGCCAACGGCTCGACGAACTCGTTCATGTCCGCATTTTCCGCCTGTTCTTTACAGAACACGTGAACCAGTTTGGTGAAGCGCTTCAGAGATTCGCCCTGAGTCATCAGGATTTTACGACCCAGCAGATCAAGCGCCTGAATACCAGTGGTGCCCTCGTACATCAACGCGATACGCGTATCGCGCACGATTTGCTCCATTCCCCACTCGGAAATAAAGCCGTGGCCGCCATAAACCTGCATACCCAAGTTAGCGGATTCATAACCGATTTCGGTCAGGAATGCTTTGGCGATAGGAGTCAGGAAGCCCATCAATTCATCCGCTTCGTTGCGAACTTCTTCAGTCGCGCCGTGGTGAACGAAATCGCCTTGCACTGCGGTGTAATAAATCAATGCGCGTGAACCTTCCGTAAACGCCTTTTGCGTCAACAACATACGACGTACGTCAGGGTGCACGATGATAGGATCGGCAGGACCATTCGGATTCTTCACGCCAGACAAAGAACGCATCGCCAAACGGTCTTTCGCATAGGCCAAAGCGCCCTGGAAGGACAGCTCAGACGCGCTCAGGCCTTGAATAGCGGTTCCCAGACGAGCAAAGTTCATAAATGTGAACATGCACGCCAAACCTTTGTTTTCTGGGCCGATCAGATAACCTTTGGCGCCATCGAAGTTCATGACGCACGTAGAGTTGCCATGAATCCCCATTTTATGTTCGATAGAACCGCAAGAAACGCTGTTACGCTCTCCCAGGCTACCGTCTTCATTCACCAGGAACTTGGGAACGATGAACAGAGAAATGCCTTTGGTGCCTTGCGGAGCGTCTGGTAAACGCGCCAAACAGATATGAACGATGTTTTCCGCCATGTCATGTTCGCCAGCGGAAATAAAAATCTTGGTTCCAGTGATGCTGTAGCTGCCGTCGGCATTAGGCTCAGCTTTTGAGCGCAGAATACCCAGGTCAGAGCCACAGTGCGGCTCGGTCAGACACATGGTGCCAGTCCACTCGCCGCTCACCAGTTTGGGCAGGTACGCAGCTTTCTGCGCTTCAGAGCCGTGCAAAATAACGGTGTTCACCGCGCCATGGCTCAAGCCGGGATACATACCCCAAGCCCAGTTGGATGAGCCAACCATTTCACTCATAACCAGACCGAGAGACTCTGGCAGGCCTTGGCCACCGAAATCTTCTGGCGCAGTCATTGAAGGCCAGCCGCCTTCCACGTATTGCTTATAAGCTTCTTTGAAACCGGTAGGTGTGGTTACGCCGTCTTCACTCCATGTACAACCTTCCTCGTCTCCCACCCGATTAAGGGGAGACAGGACCTGCTCACAGAACTTTGCTCCTTCCTGGATTATTGCGTCCACCATGTCTGGGGTCGTCATTTCCGCACTCGGTAATTCCCCGTAATGAGACTGCACATTCAGCAGTTCATCCATCACAAACCTGATATCGCGTAAAGGAGCTTTATATTCCGGCATAAGTTTACCTCAATCTCTACTCGGCGCAGCAACACGAGGCCGCCACCTTTTTATTCCATGTTCTGGATTTTTTTTCACAGCGAGCCACAATACTCACCGATATATCAAACAAGTGTTTGAAACATACGTTTGCTTACGGGGATTGTCAAGAACGATTAGAGTTAAAGTTCCAATTTTTAATAGCCGTTCATCGAAGGGTACGCAACAATACTTACCATTGAATTTTAAACCCTTTAAAAACAAAAGGTTAATAACAGCCAAAAACAGAAAGAAACACAAGACAGGAATTGATAAATGAGTAAAATTTTGTAAGTAACAGCCTTTGCCTAAGCGGCGCAAACAAGCGCTCGGCAAGGTTAAGAATCAGTAAAGAGGGTCTAGATCACTTCGTCCAATTGAATGCTGGGTTGCAGTCCCTGCTCGAAAGCCTGCCCAATGCGGATCAGGTCAAGATAGGTGCGAATGGCTTCGCTTTCACGCTCGCTGGAAGAACCGCGGCTTTCCTCTTCCTGCTGCCGCTGCTCACGCTCCTGTTGTTGCTCAGCCCGTAACTCCGCGCGTCCATCCGACTGCTGCTGCACAAGCTCAGAGCGCGCCTGCAAAATGGCCTGAGTCGCACGCGCTGCGACAGACCGATCCTGAGACGAAGGTTCCGCCGGCGCCAGCGCCGCCCTTCGGACCTGCTCCATCTTCCTTATCGTCGCCTCGGGATTACCGGGCACTGACGACACGTCAATAGGCACTTCGCCGCCAACGGCGTATGAGCGCCCATCAGGTCCACGCGAGTAGGAATATTGTGGAGCCCCCGCATAGAGGCCGCCAACAGCGACATGCGCCTGCTCATGCTGCCGCACCTCAAGATCCCGTTGCGACAATTGGGAGATTGCCGCTAAATCACTCTCACTCAGTCCGCCACCAGAGTCGCTGGGAGCCGACCGCTTGGGCTGCTCAGTCTGACTCGGCGCAGCAGGCGCCCCACCTTCATCGCCACCTTCCTGAATAACTCCAGACGCCCCTTCAATTACACCTTCAATCGCGTCTCCGCCATTTCCATTTTGCGTTACAGGCGCGGTCTCTACGGCAGGAACTTCCTGACCCGTAACCGCCACCCCATCCGCCTCCGTGGGTGTAGGCTGAACTACCTGAGGCGTAACGCTTGAGGTCTGCGCAAAGCGATTGTAGATAACAGTAGGAAAAGAGTTGGTGGAGGAAGAGGGCGCACTCGGTTCCAAGGGCTGGACCGGAGGCAGAGTGGATTCCAGGTCGGAAATAGCGACAGCAGAGCTGCTCACCTTCGTGGGAGGCGAGTATGGGGTAACAGAACTGATGGCGGGTTGTCCCGCTCCGGCTACCTGCACCTTATGCTCCCGTTCACCTCGCTAAGCCTTGTCGCGGCCGCAACTACTCAGGCTTTGATATCCAGTAGCGTTCCCAGGGTTTCGTCGGCGCTTTTAATGACTTTCGCCGAAGCTTTAACGCCATTTTCGTACAGCTTAAGATCCACGATGGACTCTACGACATCGTCCACTGTACGCAGCTCACCGGACTCTTCGGCGGGCTGACCTACTTTGGCGATTTCAGTCGCCGCTTTTTCCATTCCCTGGAGATTTTGCTTTACACCTTGCACACCACTTTGCAAAACGCTTGAAATCATCGCATTACCACTCGGCGATCAGACTGATTCAGTTTTGATTGTACCCACCAATTCGCTCAATTTTCAACCAGTCGCAAAATTTCTTCACAAAGTCACAACCCAAACGTAACTTCTGACTTGCCCGCGCATCAATCAAACAAGGACGCCAACCGCAGGGAAGCCTGAACATTGGAACTATCCGGCGCTTCCGCTCTGGGAACCACTCCCAGGCAGGGCGCAGAAATTCTGGCGCTCAAGGTTTCAAGGTTATCCGCCAGTTGAGGCATGGCTTCCGCTGACAACTGATTCGCCACCCACCCCGCCAACCTCAAGCGTCGGCCGCGCAGCGCCTCCACAGTCAGTAAAGCGTGATTGATGCAACCTAAACGCATACCCACCACAAGAATGACAGGAATATCCAACATGGCGGCGAGGTCGCTTAAATATTCACGCGGATTCAACGGCGTCAACCAACCGCCCGCGCCCTCCACCAAAGAAAAGTCATGAGGCGTCATTAACGCGCCGCGACACAGCCCGGCCAATCGAGGAGCGGATAATGTGCGCCCCGCCTGCTGCGCGGCGATATGAGGCGCTATCGCAGGCTCTAGAGCAATGGGATTTACCTGAGCATACGGAAGCTTCACTGTGGCGTACCGCAGCAACGCCAGTGCGTCTTCATTTCGCAGCCCATCAGGGGTCTGCTCGCAACCGGATGCAACCGGCTTCAAGCCCAGCGTACGTTTCCCCTGGGCCCCGGCCGCATGCAGTAACGCAGCGGATACAAAGGTCTTTCCAACCTCTGTATCCGTCCCTGTTACAAAAAAAGTCTTCGCCATGAATTAGATCCTGCTATATACGCAGACCCCAACATGATAGGTGGCGGGCACCCCTTTTTCCTGTCTGCATTTTTCATATTTTTCAATCACCTGCCGCAGCCGTCGCTTGCCGGTCAGGCCTTGCGGGCGCTCCGATTGAATATTGTGGGCGCCAATGCCTTTAAGCTCTTTCATAACACCGAGTGCGGAGTCATGAAAACGCACATGCAGGGATTCTCGACATTCTCCTTGTAAACCGCAGGAAACCGCCGCCTCAGCGACCTGTTCCGCGCTCAGAAAACGATTGACGTGCCGATCTCCGTCCACTCCAGTCCATGCCTGCTCCAGCTCAAACAAGGTCTGCGTCAGCAATGTGGAGCAAATCAGTCGCCCTCCCGGCCGAAGCACTCTGCTCGCTTCAGCAAACCAAACACGAGGATCGTCCAGCCACTGCATCGCCATATTACTGAACACAAGGTCCTGGCTTGCATCCGCCACAGGCAGCGACTCCATATCAGCGACAGCCCAAAGCGCCGCCACATCATCGTGATGCAAGCGGGCGTACTCAATCATCCCCGGGGATAAGTCATAGGCGCACAATCTCGCTTCCGGAAAGCTGTTTTTCAGGCGGTGAGTTAACCATCCCGTACCACACCCCACATCGATAATATCCTGCGGAGAACTTTCTCGACTGAGCGACACCAAGCTTTCGCCCACCTCTTTCTGCATGCCGGCCAGATGGTCATAGGTCGCAGCCGCGGCGCTAAACGACTCAGCCACTTTGGATTTATCCATGACGCCACGCTCCAAATCTGCAAGAGAGGAAGTCGACACAATGGATTTAAACGTTACTGCATGATTCATCGAGTTGGTCCACGCTTTTTCATCCTGACTGCAGACATTCCGTAATGAAGCGGCTTGCCTCTGCATCAGGGAAATGGCTCATGCCACCGATTATTTCCACTCGGTGGGCGGGGTAGTTTTGCTGAAGAGGTTGCTCCAGTTCTACTGGGGCAATCGCGTCCGCCGCCCCTAGAAAATGAACGACCGGGAAATCAAGGCATGCCAATTCATCACGCAGATCCCAGCTCCGCAACCACTCTAGAGATGCGCTCAACTGTTGATCCGACCAAGACTCAATCTCAGAGGCGAAGCCTAAGGTCTGTCGAGCCTGGGCTCGCGCCGCCGCTGCGCCTTGGGTCTGCAACAGATTAAAGCGCCTCAGTAAGCGTCCACGATCCGCCTTCAAGTCTTCCGCGAAGCTGTCGAGCAATTCATGGCCGACGCCAGGCCAACTACTGTCACCAGGAAAAAATGGATTGCTAGCTACCAACGCTAAACCCGCCACCTTCCGGCCATCCTCAGCCAATCTGCGAATCGCCAAAGAGCCGCCTAACGACCATCCCACGATAAGGGTTCGTTCATTCCACTGGGCGGATAGCCGTGGTGCAAGCGCTGCATACGAATCACTCAGCGTCCAGGTCGTAACGGCTGAATCGCCGCTAAATGCCTGCGCCAGTGGCTCAAGCGCCGACTGCGGCTGCGCCCAGCCGCCAATCAGATGAACCGAATCAAAGCGTCCGTCAAGCATTCACCGCTCCAGCGATATTGGCGGCGCCACGATATTTATGGAGGACTTCCAATAATTGGCTCAGGTCATCGTCCGTATGAGCGGCGCTAAAGGTCACGCGCAGTCGCGATGTGTTTGCCGGAACCGTTGGAGGACGAATTGCCGTTATCAAAATGCCTTCTTTGCGTAACGCCTGACTCAGCTCCATTGCTGTAGCCGCGTCGCCAATGAAAATGGGTTGTATCGGAGTGGAAGAGGCCGCCAGCTGATAACCCATTCCCGCGGCTTCTTTACGGAAGCGCGCCACCAATTCATTCAATCGCTCGCGACGCCAGGATTCTTCCCGACTGATACGCAAGCTGACACGCGCCGCAGCCGCGACCGCCGGGGGCATGGAAGTGGTGTAAATATAGGTTCTGGCGAATTGCACCAGTGTTTCAATCAGTTCTTCCGAGCCGGCGACAAAGGCCCCGGCAGCGCCATAGGACTTGCCGAGAGTTCCCATCAGTATTGGTACATCGCTCTGGTTCAACCCAAAATGCTCAGCACAGCCTCCGCCGTTGGCGCCCAGAACGCCAAAGCCGTGCGCGTCATCCACCATCAGCATGGCGTCTTTGCTATGGCATATCTGGGCTATATCGTCTAACGGAGCAATATCGCCGTCCATGCTGAACACGCCGTCCGTGATCACCAAGGCCCGACTGTCGCGCGCATCATCCAACCGCGACGCCAGATGTTCAGAGTCCGAATGGCGATAGCGCAACAGCTTTGCGCCAGACAAGATCCCCGCATCCAATAGCGAAGCATGGTTGAGCTTGTCCTCAATGACGTAGTCGCCCCTGCCCAACAATGCAGACGCCACGCCAAGGTTAGCCATATAACCGGTTGAAAATAACAAGGCGCGATCACGCCCGGTGAATTCGGCCAGATCCAACTCCAGCTCATGATGAGCGCGATGGTGGCCTATAACAAGGTGGGACGCGCCGCCGCCAAGGCCATATTCATTCAGAGCCTGCTGCGCGGCGGCGATAACGCGAGGGTCGTTGGCCAGCCCTAAATAATCATTGCTGCAGAAGGCGAGATACTCTCGCCCTTCAATCATGACCCGAGGCGCTTGTGGGCTGTCTATCGTCAAGCGGCTGCGATAAAGGTCCTGCTGTTTCCGCGCCGCCAGCGTCTGCGCAAGATGCCCCCATTTAGACATGATGTTTACGCAGTTTTTGTCGCGTCGTAGAACATGTTTTCCATGCGTTGTTGCTGG
This sequence comes from Hahella sp. HN01, assembly GCF_018986435.1. Lineage (GTDB taxonomy): Bacteria > Pseudomonadota > Gammaproteobacteria > Pseudomonadales > Oleiphilaceae > Hahella. Next base: position 331,921 of record NZ_JAHMIN010000001.1, read on the forward strand.
TCATGCGCCTGAATAGCGTCATGCAGATACGCTTCCTGCTGATCTTCCGAATGCGCTTGTTCGCGCTGCTCAGGACGAATGCCCAGTTTCTTGAACAGCATCATATCCTTATCTGCTTCGGGATTAGGCGTAGTCAGCAGTTTCTCGCCATAGAAAATAGAATTGGCGCCAGCCAGGAAGCACATCGCCTGCATCTGCTCATTCATGTCCTCACGCCCTGCGGACAAACGCACGTGAGACTTGGGCATGAGAATCCGCGCAACGGCGATAGTGCGAATGAAATCGAAAGGATCTATGTCCTCCTGCACTTCGAGAGGCGTACCTTGCACTTTGACCAGCATATTGATCGGAACACTTTCAGGATGGCTGGGCAAGTTCGCCAGCTGGGCGAGCAAAGCGGCGCGATCGCGGGCGCTTTCACCCATGCCCATTATGCCGCCGCAGCAGACTTTCATACCGGCGTCTCTGACGTTTTGCAGCGTTTCCAGACGATCGGAGTAAGTACGCGTGGTGATAATCTCACCGTAGTAATTCTCAGAGGTATCCAGGTTATGGTTGTAGTAATCCAAACCTGCGCCAGCAAGCTCCAACGCCTGATCCGCCGTCAGCATGCCCAGAGTCATGCAGGTTTCCATCCCCAGAGATTTAACCTGTTTGACCATCTCAAGGACATATGGCATGTCTTTGGCGCGAGGATTCCTCCAAGCCGCTCCCATACAAAAACGGCTGGCGCCTTTTTCTTTGGCGGCCTTAGCTTCATTCACCACCTTTTCCACTTCCAGCAGCTTCTCTTTCTCAAGCCCTGTGTTGTAGTGGCCACTTTGAGGGCAGTATTTACAGTCTTCAGGGCAAGCGCCGGTCTTGATGGAAAGCAGAGTGCTGACCTGCACTTCATTCGGATCGAAGTTCTGCCTGTGCATGACTTGCGCCTGAAATAGTAAGTCATTGAAAGACATAGCGAAGAGAGCTTCGACTTCTTCCAGAGACCAGTCATGGCGGATGGGTGATTGCATGGTTGCTGTCATATCAAACTCTTGCTGTTATACAAAACTAGCCGGGGCCTGAGATATAATCCGCCTCGACACAGGAATGTGGACCCAAAAACGAGAGAAGTTCATGGAAGACATAATAAGCCGGGCCAAAAAGCTGTCAACCTTTCTCAGAGAAAAGGTTAACGGCTTACAACTAAAGCATTGTCTGCTTTGCCTTGAAACGGGGTGCGCCACTCATATTTGCTCCGCCTGCGCCGCAGATTTAACCGCCCCAAAACATCCCTGCCCCCGTTGCGGAATCAGTCGGGTGGCCCCCGATACAGCCCCTTGTGGACGCTGTCTTCGTCAACCGCCGTACTTCGACGTCAGCACTAGCGCTTTCGACTATTCCTTCCCATTGAATCAAGTCATTGGACAGTTGAAGTATGGCGATAAACGATATTGGGCCAGGGCGCTCGCACAGGCGGCTCTCCCTGCGTTTGAACAAGCCTGTGCGCACATTTCAGCCCCCGTGCTGGTACCGGTTCCTATGCATAAGAGCAAGCAGCGTAAACGCGGATTCAATCAAGCGGAACTGCTGGCGCGAAGTCTGGCCCGCTACGCCGATGTAGCGTTCAGCAATAAGCTGTGCAAGAGGATAAAGGCGTCTCCGCCTCAAACTGGGCTGAATCGAAAAAACAGGCGCAGCAACGTGAAGAATGGCTTTGCAGTGTCATCCAAACTCCCTCAACAACCGCTGATTATTATTGACGATGTCGTCACTACAGGCAGCACGGTGGATGAGCTGGCGCGCACGCTGAAACAAGCCGGTGCGCTTGAGGTTTACATTTTCAGTATTGCAAGACGCTCAATGAATTGAGCCCCTTAACCATTTAATACCCGCTTCTCCACCACCTCCGCCAGTGCAAGCGAGGCAGTCAGTCCAGGCGACTCAATGCCGAACAGGTTATACCAGCCTGCAACTCCATTCTCTTCAGGCGTATCGATGACAAAGTCCTCTGCGCGCGCGCCTTGCGGCGACAACTTGGGGCGAACGCCCGCATACGCCGGCTGCAGCTTACCCTCAGGCAATGCAGGCCAGTAATTGCGTATAGCCTGAGCGAACTTAGCCATCCGTTGCGGGTCTACACTGAACTCCGGCTTATCTATCCACTCAACATCTGGACCGAATCGCGCCTGTCCTCCGATATCCAGAGTCAAGTGCACTCCCAGCCCGCCATCTTCCGGCACAGGGTATATCAAGCGCTGAAAAGGACTGCGCCCCGAGAGAGAAAAGTAGCTCCCTTTGGCGAAATAGGTAGGCGGAATTCCAGCCACTGGATAGCCCTCCACATTGGCGAGCACCCCCATCGCATCCAACCCAGCGCAATTCACAACTACTTCCGCTTGCACCTGACAGGGCGCCGCGCCGCCAACGTTCAAGGTTGCTGACTTTGTATCAATGCGCCCACCCAACAGAGGCGCATTAAGCACTGTCATTCCGCCCGCTCGCTCAAAATCACCCTGCAAGGACAACATATACTGATGGCTGTCGATAATGCCGGTGGAAGGAGAATATAACGCGCCAACAGATCTTAGCTCAGGCTCCATCGCCAAGGCTTGAGCCTGGGTCAACCACTGTAAGTCCGTCACGCCATTGGCGGCGGCCGCCTCATATATTTGCTGCAGGGCATCCATCTGTTCAGGATGGGTTGCAACAATGAGCTTTCCGCAACGCTTATGAGGAATCCCCCGAGAAACGCAGTATTCATACAACAGCGCCTTACCTCTTACACAGGTTTCGGCCTTCAGACTGCCCCGCGGGTAGTAGATGCCAGCATGAATCACTTCACTATTGCGAGATGATATGCCGGAACCAATTAGACTCTCGCGCTCCAGTAGAAGCACATCCCGCCCACCTTCAGCCAACGCTTTGGCTACGCTTAGCCCCACGACGCCAGCGCCAATCACAACAATGGATGTTTCAAAAAGCTCCATAACAAGTTCGTCGTTCTCATCTGCTTAATGATTGATATAAACGGAAAAATTGGCCGAGCAGATAGAATTTATCCTAGAATTGGAGGCCCCGGAAGCCCTAATAACAGGGCCCGGCGTTCTCCCGCCTTGCCAGCAACTCAAAAGGACCCGCGCAGTGAGCGACGTCAATACCTCTGATTCACTCTTTTTTCGAATAGCGCCTTACTTAGGATTGGCGGGAACATCCTTATTTTGGGCGGGCAATGCTCTGGTGGCGCGCGGTTTTAATGACAGCATCCCTCCGCTGGCGCTGTCTTTCTACCGCTGGTTGGTTTGTGCGCTCCTCATCTCACCATTTATTTTGCGAGCGTTCCTGCGCCATAAAAACACCATAAAGCAGCATTGGCTCAAGATTAACGCGCTCGCTTTTCTTGGCGTGGCGACCTACAACTCACTGCTTTATACCTCCGCGCAATTCACCTCTGCGCTCAATATCACGCTTGTGAACTCGCTGTTGCCGGTAGCCACCCTGGTTTTAGCGATGCCTTTGCTTGGTCAGCGCCTGAATCTTAAAAGCGGGGTCGGCGTGTTGTTCGCCTTCCTCGGCGCGTTATACGTAATACTGCATGGAGAGCCAAGCGCCCTGCTCTCTTTGCAGATGAACGCTGGCGACAGCATCATGGCGGCGGCGATGGTTATTTGGTCACTGTATTCAGTGTTGTTGAGAAAATGGGCGATTCCCATCCCAGGCTTCGACTTGTTCGCTATTTTGCTGGGATTGGGGCTACCGATGATCCTGCCCTTTTACGCTTTGGAGCACCATTTTAAAGGTGGATTTGAGTGGAGCTATGACTTGGCGGCGGTTATCGCTTACGTCGCGATATTCCCGTCGCTCTGCGCATACCTGTTGTGGAACTACGGCGTCACTAAAACATCTCCCAGCACCGCCGCTTTATTCGCTTATTTGACGCCGCTGCTCACCGCCCTGTTATCCATCCCGTTTCTTGGCGAACATCCAGAAACCTACCACCTTATCGGCGGTGGAGCGATTTTGGCTGGATTATGGCTCTCTCAGGATATGGGCAAAAGCGTCAAGCCGCCGATTCCAAAACCTCGAACTTGACGCCTCTTTGCTGCAATCGATCCATCAATGGACGCCCCATCGCCATGACCGGGGTGATTACGCCGTATGATTTCGGTAATTTGCGTCGATCAAGCGCCAGGCACAAACCGCTTTCCGCCAGCATTTTTGAGGTTTCTCCATACCCAGGATCGCCGCCGCTAACTTGCGTCTTTATCTGACGACCATCACAGGAACCAATAAACACCACCTTAAACCAGCCCCTGCTGCGCTGCTCAGGCGTGGGCCCCTGCCCTGCGGGCTTAAGGCTTAAAAGCCAATTACGCGTAGGCTTGAGTTGAGCCAACGCAAACACGCCGCCGACAAACGCTGCGCCTGCGATAACCCGGGGCAGCTTCTTCACCTGGATATAATGGCCATATATGAATTCCTGACCATATTGCTCAAGCGCCCTGGCGCTGCGCTTCACCACTTGTGGGTCAATGGTAGGGAAAGGACATGCCCAAGCGTTGATGTCCTTGCGAAAGCGCAGACTGAAATCCACACTGCCGACTTTACGGGGAGATTCTGACTTATGAGGTTTATTGCGCTTATCAGCCCGCGCCTGCCGTGCTCTCGAAAATGCATGCACGGCGGAATGCCAGGTTCCGCCGGAAAAAGCGCCGCCAGCGCGGACAAACCCTTCCAGCTTAACGGGGTTGGCGGCCAATACGTCTGCAGACACGCCCTGGGTTAATTCAGTCACCGTATAATAGGCGCCCAGGTCATGGGGAATACTGTCAAAGCCACAACAGTTTACGATTCGGACTTTATTGCGCTTGGCGACCTCATCGTATTGACTGATCATGGCGTCTACGAACTCAGGCTCTCCTGTGAGGTCTGCGTAATCTGCGCCCTGGGTAACACAAGCCTTGATGACAGGCTCGCCGAACTTGATATAAGGGCCGACCGTATTGATCACCGCTTTCGCGTCTTTCGCCATCGCATCCAGACTGGCCTGATCTTCGATATCCGCTTGAATCACATGCAGACGACTACGCACATCAGGATTGACAGAGCACAGGCGCTTCTTTAATCGTTCCAGCTTTTCCAGACTGCGTCCGGCAATCGCCCAAACGAAGTCCTCCCGCATCATCGCCCTCGCCAGATACTCGGCGGTCAACTCTCCTGTGTATCCCGTCGCACCAAATAGAACCAGATCATAAATTTTCTTGTTCACCATGTGGAATATCCTTGTACCGACTTGACAGTATGCCTAGCGCCACGCGTTAATAAGCCGTTCGACCTAGGACGCGAGAATCCGTCAATTCTCACCCGAATGCAAATACATACATTAATAATCCGGTTATAATACCCCCCGCCCAAGGTAAAACAACAGACAATCCGGGGGCTTAACGCTAATGAAACTTGGAATAGAATTACCGACATGTCGGATAAAAAACAATTTGCCATAGTGATGCTGGTATCGGCGCTGTTTGTATTATGGATTTTATACGGCAGCCTGGAGATAGTTTTCATAAACGACGAGCTCAAAGAAGACCCCGTACTATCAAAGTACCCCTATCATTTCAGGGTTATAGAGAAAGATGGCCGCGTCGCCGTCATGGGCACCCTGCATTCCAACCAGAAAACGCTATCGAAAGCGTTGCGCATTGTGTTCCCAGAGCTAAAAGACGAGCGGGACAACTCACGCGCCTTGCTACAGGCGGAAAAAGATTTCGCCAGAATGCAGGCTTATGCGCAGGATCTTGTGTTGAAGAATGAAGCTTTCGACTTTGTTCGGTGGGAGCTTGATGAAAATTGGCTTCGAGTTCAGGGCATACCTTTTGAAATGAAAGGCCCTGACTCTGCTTCTCCCATGGCTGACGCCAACGCCAACTAGGCACGCATACGAAAAACGCCCCAGATGGGGCGTTTTTTTATATCTCGCAAAAAGGGGCTAAGCGCCCCTTTGAATTATGCTGAGAAAGGATGTCTCAATGTGATCGTCTCATTACGATCCGGGCCAGTGGAAATAACATCGATTGGCGCTTCAATCTGCTTCTCCAGGAAGGCGATATAGTCTTGCGCGTTCTTGGGTAGATCCTCTACACGCTTAACGCCAAAAGTGCTCTCTTTCCAGCCTGGCAGCTCTTCGTAAACTGGCTCTACTTCACCAAACGCTTCGCAATCGATTGGCGGACGCGTAATTTCAACGCCATCCGCAGTGCGATAGCCAACGCACACTTTCACAACATCCAGACCATCCAGAACGTCCAGCTTGGTCAGACAGATTCCAGAAACACTGTTGATTTGGATAGCGTGGCGCAGAGCAACCGCATCAAACCAGCCACAACGACGAGGACGACCAGTCGTTGCGCCAAACTCATTGCCTTTCTTCGCCAAATAGGCGCCAACGTCATCGAACAGTTCCGTTGGGAATGGGCCTGAGCCTACGCGCGTTGCATAAGCCTTGGTGATGCCCAACACATAATCCAGATACATCGGACCAAAACCACTACCAGTCGCAGTACCGCCCGCGGTGGTGTTGGATGAGGTAACGAAGGGGTATGTGCCCAGGTCGATATCTAGCAAGGAACCCTGAGCGCCCTCAAATAGAACATTCTCGCCGCGCTTTCTGAACTCGTGCAGCATATCGGTAACGTCCGCCATCATCGGCAGCAACTCTTCCGCCATTTTCAGCGTTTCGTCGAGTGTTTTCTGATAATCGATCGGAGCGACCTTGTAGTAGTGCTCCAGAACAAAGTTCTGGTACTGCATGATTTCCTTCAGCTTCTCAGCAAAACGCTCAGGCTTCGCCAAATCGCCAAGACGCACGCCGCGACGCGCCACTTTGTCTTCATAGGCGGGACCAATGCCCCGACCAGTCGTGCCAATTTTCGCAGCGCCTAAACGCTCTTCCCGCGCCAAATCCAGAGCCTTGTGGTAAGGCAGAATCAGAGGACATGCAGGGCTCAGGAACAGACGCTGACGAACAGGCACGCCTTTATCTTCCAGGGTCTTGATCTCAGACAGCAACGCATCCGGCGCCAACACCACGCCATTACCGATAAGGCAGGCGACATTGCTGCGCAAAATCCCAGAGGGAATCAGGTGCAGAACGGTTTTCTGTCCGTCTATCACTAAAGTGTGCCCGGCATTGTGCCCGCCTTGGAATCGAGCCACCGCAGCGACTTCTTCCGTCAGCAGATCCACAATCTTACCTTTGCCCTCGTCACCCCATTGAGTGCCGAGAATGACCACATTTTTGCCCATGATGATTAAATCTCTATTTAACTTGATTAGGATTGAATTCGGTTAAGGGCGTTACGATCCATTGCCCCGACTCGTCCCGTACGATTTGGCGATCGCAGTGGGAGGCCCAGTGGTCGGCTTCCTCACCGGGCATCAGTTGTATAACTCTGTCGCTCCGCCGCAACTGCCTGATAAGCTCCCATAACTCTGCATCCTGACCGTTTGGAGCTAAAATAGCGCCCGCCGGCTGCGCCCATTCACGCTTGCCCATGCGGTATAAAGCTTTCAAATCCACGCTGAAGCCCATTGCAGGGCGTCCCCGCCCGAAATCGCGCCCTACTTCGTCATAACGCCCGCCTTTCGCCACAGCCTGTCCCAGGCCTTCGGTATATGCAGCGAACACCAGACCGGTGTAGTACTTGTAGCCGCGCATTTCACAGAAATCGAAGTAAATCTCCACTTCCGGGTAACGCTCGCCTATAACTGCGGCGACCTGGCTCATTTCGTCCAGCGCGTATTCAATATCTGGATTGCCCGCAAAAATTCTGCGCGCTTCTTTCATTTTCTCTTTGCCGCCCGCCAGTCTTGGCAGCGCCATGACTTTTTGACGAATCGCTTTATCTGGAATAGTCGCGGCTATCTCGTCAACTTCAGGAATAGCCTTCCTGCGCAACGCCTCAAACAGCTCATCAGACTGAATCTTGGAAAGCTTCGCTTCCGCCAGTATCGCCTGATAGACGCCCACATGAGCAATATCCATGTGCAGCGGACTGATCTTAGCCAGATTCAGCGTTTCCAGCATCAGAGAGATAATCTCAATATCGGCGGCTGACCCCACTACGCCATAAAGCTCACACCCAGTCTGAATTGGCGTGCGCGAAGAAAACATACTGGGAGATTTTGTGCGTAAAACGCTGCCGATGTAACAGAATCGACTGGCGACATCATGGGATCGACGTGAGTCTATACGAGCCACTTGAGGCGTCATATCCGCTCTAATTCCCATCATGCGTCCAGTAAGCTGATCCGTCACTTTGAACATCTCCAGCTCCAGATCGCGCCCGACGCCGATAAGCAGAGAGTCCAGGAATTCCAACAGGGGCGGTACGATCATTTCGTAACCCCAAGAGTGGTACAGGTCCAGCAACTGTCGTCTCAGTTCCTCAATGCGTTTGGCCTCTGGCGGCAATAACTCTTCCACGCCATCAGGGAGAAGCCATAAATCAGATTCGGACATTGACTGCGTATCGCCAAACATTCATTTCACCTTTTGGTGCGCAACGTTTTGTGTGAGCGGAAGATCACTACCCGATCAGGTATAAAAGGGCGGTCCCCACAAGCATGCTTACAAGACCGGCCAGCCGCATGGTTCCATCATCGACCTGCGCCAACCTGACCACCATGTTTCGCCAGCGTCGCGGATACAGAAAAGGAAGGACGTCTTCCAATACCAACATCAGACAGAGCGCAATTCCCAGTTCCCGCCACATTGGGATCCCTCATCGCCTCGCTTAGCACCGTTTAAATCAGGGCGCAAAGCCACACAAAATATATACAGTTGCCAGTATTTAATCACAAAAAAACCGGGATAGTTCCCGGTTGCAGAATATTACCACTATTTCGGCGGCTTCCCAATGCTTTTTAGGCTGGGTTAATTCCCCTGGGGAGCGCCTTGTGGTTGTTTCAGGTACCTAAGAAACTCGCTATCCGGTTGCAGAATCAGCAAGTCTCCCTTACTGGAGAAGGTCTGCTCATAAGCGCCCATGCTCCGGTAGAAAGAGTAAAACTCAGGGTTTTTACTAAAAGCGTCAGCGTAGATTCTGGAAGCGACGGAATCGCCTTCGCCTCGAATCTGCTCTGCTTCTTTATACGCATTTGCGTCGATAACTGTTCTTTCAGCATCCGCCGCCGCGCGTACGGCTTCGGCTTGCTCTTCACCTTGCGAACGATGTTGCTGAGCAATTTTTAGACGCTCGGACTCCATCCGCTCGTAAACAGAGTCGCTGACGCGAGTTGGCAGCTCAATCGCACGAACGCGGATATCGTTAATTTCAATACCAAACTCTGTGCGAGCAATCTGATCCAGGCTCTTGGTCAGCTCTTCCATCAGCTCTTCCCGCTCACCTGCCACGACTTCATGCATTGTGCGACGGCCAAACTGATCGCGCAGACCGTTATCGATACGCGACTCCAGCAGGCGCACGGCATTATTTTCATCGCCGGCAGTGGAACGATAGAACTGCCCCACATTTACTATGCGCCATGTTGCATATGAGTCGACATCCAGCGGCTTTTGCTCACCGGTAAGGTAACTCTTGGTTGGCAAGTCCATGACCAGTACACGGATATCAAACTTACGAGCCACATCCACAAAAGGAATTTTGAAGTGAAGCCCAGCTCCGATATCGGATTCGACCATACCACCAAAGCGCAGCAATACGGCTCGGTGAGTTTCTGGAACAATGTATACGCCTTGCATGACGACAATGATGGCCAGCAAGATAGCGCCGAGAGAAATTGCAAATCTTGTAGTCATTATTGGCCCCTGCTTCTGCTCAGAATTTCGTTACGGGAACGGAAATCCTCCACCGCACGGGAAGAGCCGCTGGAGCCCGTATCGACATTACGCGGAATAATAGCGCCCGCTGCGGGAGCCGCATCTGCGCGATTCAGCATCTTATCCAATGGAAGATACATGATGTTGTTCCCTTGCCCTTGATCCACCAACACTTTGCTGCTGCCGGACAGAACTTTCTCCATCGTATCGATATATAAACGCTCGCGAGTTACCGCTGGCGCACTCTCATAGATCTCAAGCACCTTCAAGAAACGCTGGGTTTCACCTTCAGCCTGTGCGATTACCTGATCCCGATAAGCTTTAGCTTCTTCAATAACCCGTTGCGCCTTACCTCTTGCTTCAGGCACGACCTGATTCTTGTAGGCCTGCGCTCGGTTGATAACCTTCTGCTCATCCTCTTTCGCGCGTTGAACTTCTTCAAACGCGGACTTAACTGCGGCAGGAGGCTGCGCGGCGTTGATGTTGACCTTCTTCACCTCAATGCCAGAGCCATAGAAATCAAGGTAACGCTGCAAACGGTCTTGCACGTTAATCGCCAAAATCGCACGTCCTTCGGTCAGAACCTTATCCATTGACTCGGAACCAACCTCGTGACGCAGGGCGCTGTCAATGGCGAAGTCCAAGGTCGTAACGGGGTCGCGCATCACCAGAGTATATTTACGCAAGTCGCCAATGACGTACTGAACGGTCAGATCAATATCAACGATATTTTCATCTTCCGTCAGCATGTGACCTTTTTTCTTCTGATTGCGAACCGAGGTGACTTCCTCGATAAAGACTTGGTCGATCAGGGGGATTTTAAATTGCAGACCAGGCTGGCGCGTATCCAGATACTTACCAAAGCGCAGCACAATTGCGTTTTCTTTTTCATCTACGCGGAAAACGGAACTGGAGGCAGCAAGCAGCACCAAGACAACGATGATAATCGCCACCACGCCGCCAGAAACTCCGCCGCCACCGGAAGAGCCGCCTCGAGGCTTACCGCCAAACAATCCACCGACTTTCTCCAGACCTTTGCGAATGACTTCATCCAGATCCGGCGGTCCGTCATTTTTGTTGCCGCGACGGCCTGAGCCCCATGGGTCCTGATTATTATTTCCGCCTGGTTCATTCCAAGCCATTTTATTCCCCTTCGTTGTGAAGATTTAAAGCTTGCGCGTAATACTATTTATCTATGTCTCGATCGGCAAGGTTCTGAAATGTAATTAAGATAACGCCGACATACAATGCAGCGCGCCCAGATAGTCGATACGCACAACTTCTGAGCTTAGCAGACATGTCCGGTAAGCTGCTCAAGTTTGACGCCTTCCTTATGCGCTATTTGCAGCCAGTCGGTTTTCGGCATCTTTATATGCACAGAAAAGGAGCCGTCCTCCCTCMCCTCTTCCGATAACACCGCCTCTCTTTCATACAGCTTGGCTCGCAACCTGCCCAACGCAGGAGGAATGCAAAGCGTCTCGTCGACCATGTCAGCGCCTAATAACTTTCCGGTCGCCTGCTCCAGCAGCTCAAGACCGTCTCCGGTAACTGCGGAAACCCAAACACGAACTGGCTCGCCATTTTCATTTAGCTCCAGGCGAGGCTCAGCAGCCTCCAGCCGATCCACTTTGTTGAAGACAAAGAGAGAAGGAATATCGTCAGCGCCGATCTCCTTTAAAACATCCTCAACTTGCTCGATATTTTCCCTGCGCTTTGGATCACTCGCATCCACGACGTGGAGCAACAACGAAGCATTGCACGTCTCTTCCAATGTCGCGCGAAACGCGTCGACCAACTTGTGAGGAAGATGCCGGATAAACCCGACCGTATCGGCCAAAACCACAGGGCCGTAGTTTTCCAGGTTTATACGCCGCAGAGTCGGATCAAGAGTTGCGAACAACTGATCCGCGGCATAAACATCGGACAAGGACATACGATTAAAGAGGGTGGATTTGCCGGCGTTTGTGTAGCCGACGAGAGAAATGGTGGGCACTTCCGCCCTACGACGCGCGCGCCGGCCTTGTTCGCGCTGCTTGCGAACCTTTTCCAAGCGCTTGTGTATAGATTTGATACGACCACGAATGAGTCGTCTGTCAGTTTCGAGCTGGGTCTCACCCGGCCCGCGCAAACCGATACCGCCTTTCTGACGCTCAAGGTGGGTCCAACCCCGCACCAGTCGCGTAGACAAGTGCTCAAGCTGAGCCAGCTCCACCTGAAGCTTACCTTCATGAGTGCGCGCTCGCTGGGCGAAAATATCCAGTATCAGGCCAGTCCTATCCAGAACCCGCACTTGCAGATCCTTTTCCAGGTTTCGTTCCTGACTAGGAGTAAGAGAATGATTGAACAGTACGACTTCCGCTTCGTGCTCAATTACCGCCGCCCTGACTTCCTCCAGCTTACCACTGCCGACAAAATAGCGCGGACTGGGCTGATTACGGGTTCCGGTGACCAGCGCAACAGGCTCTGCGCCGGCCGATAAAGCTAATTCCGTAAGCTCGCGAGGGTCTTCTCGATCTTTTTCTTCCAGCATATCCAAGTGAACAAGTACAGCCCGCTCACCCGCTTTAGGACGCTCAAACAATCAGGCGCTGCTCCGCATTAAGCGTTAGATGCTTCGTTCTCTCCTTCGCCTTGAGCGGCGATACGTACGTTCCGGGCAGGGACGACGGTGGAGATAGCGTGCTTGTAAACCATTTGGCTAACGGTGTTTTTCAACAGAATTACAAACTGATCGAACGATTCAATTTGTCCCTGCAGTTTGATGCCGTTTACCAGGAATATGGATACCGGGATGCGTTCCTTCCGTAGCGCATTTAAATAAGGGTCTTGTAAAGATTGCCCTTTTGACATTGGAATTCTCCTACTTTTAGTTCTAATTATCGGTGATTAAATTACTAACTCGTGTATGTATTATCACCAGGGACGGTTTGCCAGCACTTTTGACAGCATTGCGTAATAGTATAGCGCTAACCTGCGATCTGACCTATAGTGGATTACACGATTGTAACCGTTGTGAAATCAGTCGCATAGCGGCTTCGACTAATTGTATATCATCTGCAGACAGCCAATTTATCTCAGGCCAGGAACGCAACCAGGTCATTTGTCTTTTCGCCAGCTGACGAGTTGCCGCAGTCGCTTTTTCCACCATTTCTTCCCGGCCAAACTCACCTTCGAGATAAGACCACACCTGACGATAGCCTACCGCCCTGATTGAGGGCAGTTCTACATTCAAATCGCCACGCTGACGCAACTGCTCCACTTCATCCAACAACCCCTGCTCCAGCATGATCTGAAAGCGTTTGGCGATACGGGCATGCAAATCTTCTCGCTTAACGGGCGCCAGAGCTAAGTTTAGCGCATTGTAAGGCAAAGCTGCGCCATTCACACTGTCCCAGTTGAGCTCATTTTCCGGATTCGCTCCATCCGCCGCCCAATAATGCGAGAGCGGCCTCCCTGTCAGTCGATACACTTCCAAAGCACGCTGAATACGCTGACGGTTATTCGGGTGAATTTTAGCCGCCGCTATTGGATCAACCTGGCGCAGCTGCTCATGCAGCGCCGGCCAGCCAATCTGTTCGGCCTCAGCCAATATCTCTCCCCTTACACTCTCGTCTGCGCTGGGCATATCACCCAACCCTTGGCACAAAGCTTTATAGTACATAATAGTGCCGCCTACCAGCAGAGGGATGCGTCCGGCATTAACGCTTTGCTCCATCAGGCGCAAGGCGTCAGTGCGAAACTCTGCGGCGGAATAAGGTTCAGCCGGGTCGCGAATATCAATCAAATGATGAGGGTAGCGCGCCAACGTTTCAGGATCAGGCTTAGCGGAGCCAATATCCATGCCGCGATACACCATGACAGAGTCAACGCTAATTAAGTCACAGGGCAGACGCTCGCTCAGGGCCATAGCAAGGTCCGTTTTACCAGAAGCGGTTGGCCCCATTAAAAGTATGGCAGGCGGAAGCGCCTTTTTATCCGACACTATCGACCCCGCAAAAACAGTTTATCCAACTCAGACATCGTCAACTGCACCCATGTTGGCCGGCCGTGGTTACATTGCCCGCTACGCTCAGTATCTTCCATGTCCCGCAACAGCGCATTCATTTCTGCAATGGTCAGCTGTCGGTTGGCCCGAACCGCACCATGGCAAGCCATAGTCCCCAACAGCTCATTCATGGTTTCCTCCACTTTGCGTGTGGAGCCATGCTCCGCCAATTCCGCAATAACATCCCGCACCAGGGCTTCAACGTTTGCGTTCCGCAATAACGCCGGGACTTGCCGAACAATTATAGACTCTACGCCGGCGACTGTGATTTCCAAACCCAACTGACGCAATGTCTCTGCGTTTTCTTCTACCGCCAGAGACTCCCGGCGACTGACAGCCAGATTCATCGGCACCAGCATAGGCTGTGTGGTCACTCCGCTATTGTGCAGTGAGCGCTTCATACGCTCGTAGACAATACGCTCATGCGCCGCATGCATATCGACCAGAACCATACCTTGCGCATTTTGAGCCAATACAAACACCCCGTGTAATTGCGCAATCGCATACCCCAGGGGGGCCTCTGCGGCATTATCCATCGTAGGAGCAGTTCCAGCCTGGGCGGAACCAAACATATCGCCAAGTCCTGAATTATCATGCAATTGCCCGTAGGCGGAGATTTGCTCCCTCACAGCGCCTGCAGAGGGCGCTCCCGCCATCGAAAAACCAGACGCCGCCGGCTGCTGCCTTAGAGGCAATACATCCTGCGTTGGCCATTGCATTACGGGACGTTCCTGCTCCACTTCCGCGACCGGCATGGCCTCCGCCGCGGCAATCTGCGGCTTCACTTCGGCCAGCGCCCGATGCAAACTGCGAAACAGGAAATCATGGACCATGCGGCCTTCACGGAAACGCACTTCGTGTTTGGTGGGATGCACATTCACGTCAACCGTGGCGGGGTCCAACTCCAGATAGAGCACAAAGGCGGGGTGACGCCCATGATAAAGCACATCCTGATAAGCCTGCCTGACAGCATGCGCCACCAGCTTATCGCGAATCACCCGACCGTTGACGAAAAAGTACTGCAAATCGGCCTGACTGCGAGAAAACGTGGGCTTGGCCACCCATCCGCTCAATGACAGTCCCGATGCTGAAACATTGATAGGAATCGCGCTCTCAATAAAGTTTGCGCCGCAAAGCTGTCCGATGCGACGAACGTGATCCTCTTCCGAGCCAGCCGGACGCAACTGGTGCACGACCTTCTGATTATGCCGCAAGGTAAACGCGACGCTTAGCCGGCCCAATGCCTGCCGCTTGATAATTTCTTCAATATGCCCGAACTCTGTTTTTTCCGTGCGCATAAACTTACGGCGCGCCGGGGTATTGTAAAACAGGTCACGGACTTCCACTGTGGTGCCGGGAGTATGGGCCGCCGGTGAAATTTCCGGCTTCATGTCACGCCCTTCTACTTCCACCTTCCATGCCTCGCCCTGATTGTGCGGACGCGACGTCAGGGAGAGACGGGACACGGAGCAGATACTGGCGAGCGCTTCGCCTCGGAAGCCCAATGTCGCGACAGCTTCAAGGTCTTCCAGCGTTTCAATTTTGCTGGTGGCGTGACGAGACAGAGCCAGTGGCAGGTCTTCCCGCTGTATACCGCCACCATCATCGCGAATTCGAATCAATTTGACGCCGCCACTCTCAATATCGATTTCTATTTTGCGCGCGCCAGCGTCCAGCGCATTCTCCACCAACTCTTTCACCACTGAGGAGGGCCTCTCGACAACCTCACCCGCAGCAATCTGGTTAGCCAATCGAGGGGAAAGTAAATGAATCTTCGACATCGGGTATTTCGGCAAATTATCAGGAAGTGAGTCGCCTCTGCGCCAAATAAACTATATCGCGGCGTAGGCGAGCAATTGCCGCAGATGGTAACAGATGTGCAAGAACAACAGAACCGGCGCTCCAGGCGCCGGCTCATATGCGTGAGGCGTTATCAGGTAGCGGGTATCATCAGGACCTGACCAATCCGCAGGGACTCCGTGGTCAGCCCATTATGATTCATCAGATCGTTAAGACTGATGTTGTTTCTCTGGGCGATACTGCTAAGCGTATCGCCCTTCTCGATGACATAGGTCTGCCCCACCTTGCCTTGCCCGGACTGCTTTTGCCAAGCCAGCAGCGTGCCCGGAGGCGGCGCGTCAACGAAATACTTTTGCAGCCCACCATATATGGCTGTGGCGATTTTCTTCTGATACTTGCTGGTTTTCAGCCGCTGCGCTTCAGAGGGGTTAGAGATAAAGCCCGTCTCAACCAGAATGGAAGGGATATCCGGCGACTTCAATACCACGAAGCCTGCTTGCTCCACTCTTTTCTTATGCAGACGAGAAACGCCGCTGACGGACCTCAACACGCTGTCGCCCACGGTAAGACTGGCTTTCAGGCTGGCGGTCATGGACAAATCCAACAGCACGCCGGCCAACACCTGATCCTTATCTTCCAGGCTCACGCCGCCAACACCGCCAATCAAGTCAGACGTATTCTCCTTCTCCGCCAGCCAACGCGCCGTTTCACTGGTGGCGCCGCGTTTAGAAAGCGCATAGACGGAGGCGCCGCTGGCGTCCGGGCTCTTGAATGCGTCAGCATGCACTGAAACCAGCAAGTCGGCATTGTACTCACGAGCCAGGGCAGTACGATTGCGCAAAGGTATAAAGTAGTCGCCTTTACGGGTCAGCCGGCTGGAGAAGCCGCGCTCCTGATCCAGCAAAGCCTGCAGTTCACGGGAGATCGCCAACACCACATCCTTTTCGCGAATGCCTTTGGGTCCAAGGGCGCCAGGGTCTTCGCCGCCATGGCCGGCGTCGATTACAACCACGATATCGCGCTTCTGCGCATGATCGTCAGCCTGCTTTTTGACTTGCTGCGCTCCACCTGATCCGTACAGATCAATCACCAAACGATGCCCATACTGATCGTTCGGCTGCAACGCAAAGCTTTTCGGGTTTACACCTTCCCGAAGGTCCAGCACAACGCGCAGGTCCTTGGAACCGCGGCGGGCGCTACGAATGCGTTGAATCGGCGTACCTTCGTAACTGACGGCGGAAAAGTCAGTCTCCAAAGAAGCCTGTGAAATATCAATCACCAGTCGATCCGGCTTCGACAGAGCGAACACCTTGTGATCCACCGGTCCACTCATATCAAAAACCAAACGAGTATGGTCAGGGGCCGGCCATACACGGACATTACTGACCGTGGCCGCTCCCGCAACGGAAGAAATCAGTATCACACTGAGTAATATCAGTCTGAGCGCTACTGTCATCTTGTAAACCTCATTGCCCAGTATAATCGTTACTCCCGGGACTGCTTTGCGTCATACGCCTCCAGCCATTGACAGCCTCGCGTGGTGTGCGCCAGCAGTTTAATTCTGCGGCCTTTCATCAGCACTTGAATATCGACCGTCAAGTCAGGCTCCGGCAACAATGGAGCGCCTTTATCCGGCCACTCCACCAAACAAATCGAATTTTCATGGAAATAATCGCGGATACCGAGAAACTCCAGCTCCTCCGGGTCCGCCAATCGATACAGATCAAAATGAAAAACCAGCCTGTCTTCCAGCTGATAGGGTTCGACCAGAGTATAGGTGGGACTCTTAACCAAACCTGAATATCCCATGCCGCGCATCATGGCGCGCGTCAGCGTGGTTTTGCCAGCGCCTAACTGTCCCTGCAGATAAACTACTCCGGGCGCAGCGAAGCATTGCGATAACTCATCGCCCAATACCGCCATCGCCTCTTCATCAGGAGCTATTACCTGCCTGGATGAAAGCATCTGCGTCATACCGTCGCCTCACGCATTACCGACCCTAACTGCTTTAATAAGTCGCCGGCCATCAAAGAGGCCTGCGCTACACTTTCCGTCGCTGAGTCCGCCGCCGCGCCATGCCAGGCCGCCGCCAGTTCAGCCGCCGCCAACGGCGTCATGCCCTGCGCCAGTAATCCCGCCGCAAGACCGGTTAATACATCGCCCATACCACCGCACGCCATTCCCGGGTTGCCCGCCTGTACGACGACCTGCCCTTCCTGGTCTGGAGCCGCCAACACGGTACCGAGGCCCTTCAACAAGACATGACAATTATAGGTCTTCGCCAATTCTCGCGCCGCCGCGAAACGATCCCGCATTACATCCGCCACCGAAGACTCCAACAAACGCGCCGCCTCTCCTGGATGCGGCGTCATTAAGGAGTGAGGACTGAGCTGATGCTTGCGGACGGCAATCATGTTCAGGGCGTCAGCGTCGAGGACCATGGGTTTACCAGCATCAAGGCATGTTTGCAGACACATTTGCCCCCAGGGCTCCTTACCCAGCCCAGGGCCCAAAGCGATCACATCCGCCGACTCCAGCATGGCCAACAGCTCACCACGACTGTTGATTCCCCTAAACATGACCTCGGGCAGTCGAGATAGCCCAGCGCCGACATGTGCGGCGCGGGTGGCGCAGGACACCAGTCCACAACCAGCGCGATAAGCGGCTTCCGCCGCCATGATAGCAGCCCCGCCAAAACCATTATCGCCGCCAACCACCAGAACGCGGCCGAACATGCCTTTGTGCGACGATGGCTTTCTGAGTGGAGCCAATTTAACAGCCAGTGAAAAGTCAGAACGCCGGCAGGCCGCGGGGATTTTACTATAAATGTCAGCGGGAACGTCCAGTTCGTCAAATACAAGCTCGCCGGTATAGTCAGGCGCTTCGCCTGTCAGCAACCCTCGCTTCATACCAATAAAGGTCACCGTCATCGCCGCATTCACGGTCGCCCCCAGAGGCATACCCGTATCCGCGCACAAGCCGGAGGGAATATCCAGGGCGATGATCGGCTTAACAGCCGCATTGATAGCGGTAATCGCCGCAGCATAGTCATCACGCACCGCGCCGGACAGCCCCGTCCCCAGCATGGCGTCGACAATGATGTCGCCGCTTATAGAGGAATCAGGAGACCACATACTCACATCAACGCCGGCCGCGCGGCAACTCGCGAAGGCCTGAGCCGCCTCACCTTGCAATTTTTGGGGATCGCTCAACGCGAATACTTCGACCTGCAAATTATGACGGCGCGCGAGTTCAGCCACCACATAGCCGTCGCCGCCGTTATTGCCGCCACCGCATAGCACGGTCAACCTCGCCGTTTCAGGCCAACGACGCATCAGCGCGCGAAACGCTGAGCGCCCTGCCCGTTGCATAAGTTCATAGCCATTTTCAGCCGTCATGGACTGTATGGCCAACGCGTCGAGCTGACGCACTTGCGCCGCTGTGAATAGGTCCTTCGGCATAGGATGGGAGACCCGCACAGGTGACATTTCAAGAATCCACTTCAATTAATAGCGCTATACGTATGTAAATTTTAGCAAAATACGCGAAAAAGACCATTTCGTAAACAACCATGCGCCGATGTGTCACAATAGCCCCCTGGATTAAAGCGGTAACTTATGACGAACGAAACTTACAGCCAATCTCAACTTAACCAGTTGGCGGGCGACATCAAACAGTGGGCGCAAGAGCTGGGATTTCAGCAGTGCGGCGTCACCGATGTCGATCTCGGCCGCCACGAAGAGGCGCTCAAAGACTGGCTGAGTAAGGGCTATCATGGCGCCATGGGGTACATGGCCGACCATGGCGACAAACGCAGCCGCCCAGCTGAGTTGTTACCCGGGACACTGCGCGTCATCAGTGTACGCATGGATTATTGGCCGGAAAAAAAGGGAGAAGCGCAAGCGCGTCTGGAGCAAGATCAGAACGCCTATGTCTCCCGCTACGCCGTAGGCAGAGACTATCACAAGCTCATGCGCAAACGTCTCGCTCAGCTGGGCAAGCGCATACAGGAAGAAATTACGGAGTCCGCCTATCGTGTCTTCGTTGACAGCGCGCCGGTTCTGGAGCGGGCATTAGCGCAGAAGGCCGGCTTGGGGTGGATCGGCAAAAACACCATGCTGATCAACCCCAAAGCGGGATCTTACTTCTTCCTTGGCGAGCTGTTCACCGACCTGCCCCTGCCCATCGACCCGCCCTATCCCAAAAACCATTGTGGGAGTTGCAGCGCCTGCCTGGATTTATGCCCCACCAAAGCATTTGTAGCACCCAATGTTCTGGACGCCCGCCGCTGCATATCCTATTTAACGATAGAGCTAAAAGGCAAAATCCCCGAAGACCTTCGCCCGATGATGGGAAACCGCATCTTCGGCTGCGATGATTGTCAGATGGTTTGTCCCTGGAACAAGTTTTCCCGGCTGACCGATGAAAAGGACTTCTCGCCCCGCCATCGTCTCGACAGTGCGGAATTGCTGGAGTTATTTGCATGGACGGAGGAAGAGTTCCTCAGCAACACGGAAGGATCAGCGATACGCCGTACAGGGCATGAAAGCTGGCTGCGCAATATCGCCGTAGCGCTCGGCAATGCGCCAACATCGCCAGCAATCATTGCTGCATTGAAGGAGAAGCTATCGCACCCATCCGCCATTGTTCAGGAGCATGTCAGCTGGGCGCTGACGCAACATGGCGAGCCGCCCGCGGATATGGCCGAGCGGCAAGAAGCGGAAAAAACGTCAGTCCGTTAAACGCAGGAAGTGTTCGCGATAGTAGCGCAGCTCTTCGACTGATTCCCTGATGTCCTCCAACGCCTGGTGAGAGCCTTTTTTCTTGATTCCTGCGGCCACTTCCGGCCGCCAGCGACGGGCCAGCTCCTTAAGGGTGCTGACATCCAGGTTGCGGTAATGGAAGAACTTTTCCAGATCCTTCATATAGCGGGCGAGAAAGCGGCGATCCTGACCAATGGAATTGCCACACATAGGGGAGCAGCCTGCGTCTACATGCTGCGACAGAAAATCCAGCATCTGTTTTTCCGCCTCAGCTTCTCCGATTGTGCTGGCCTTGACCCGGTCCGTCAGTCCGCTGGTCCCATGTGTATTGCGATTCCAGTCATCCATGAGCGCCAATACGCTGTCTGGCTGATGCACTGCGATAACCGGCCCTTCGGCGACCAATTCCAGGTTGCTGGTGGTGACGACCACCGCCATTTCAATAATTCGGTCCGAGTCCGGATCGAGTCCGGTCATCTCCAAGTCGATCCAAATCAGGTTATCGCGACGTGACATAACTTCTCCATCGTTTTACAGTAGCACCGGCGTCAAACGGCGACATCAGAAAAATCAGGCAGTGTAGCGGCATCCATAACCGTTTGTTAAGCCTTACGTCGCCAGCCGCATGCATACTCAAGGCCATCAGGCTGTATATTAAACTAGTGTAGTTCATAGGATAGTTAAGCCCCCCGATTATGGCGAAGCGAAAACTCAGCAAACAGCAAAAATGGCGCATCCAGAAGATTCAGGACGAGCGCACCAAACGCGCCACCCGCAAGGAAACGCAGCTGGAAAGCCAACTGAGCGGAGGAGAACTGTCTGCAGAGCAAGAAGGGCTTATCATCGCCCATTACGGCCAGCAACTCGCAGTCGAAGCGCTGGAGCCGCCACACGCAGGCCAGATATTTCGCTGTTACGTCCGCGCCAATATTGACTCCCTGGTCACAGGCGACCAAGTAATCTGGCGCGCCGGCCCGGACAATTCCGGCGTCATTGTCGCCCGCCAACCCCGTGAGTCGGCTTTAAAGCGCCCAGACAAGTTCGGTCAGCTGAAGCCTATCGCCGCCAATATCGATCAGATTCTGATTGTCATAGCCGCGGAGCCTGAGCCTCACCACAATCTGGTTGATCGCTACCTGGTGGCGTCGGAAGCCGTTGGCATTCCCCCGCTGATCATCCTCAACAAGCAAGACCTGATCAACGACGCCAACCGCGACACGCTGCAACAGTTCAAAGATCAGTACCAGCAATTGGGCTACGAATGGATCGACGCATCCACCAACACTCAATCCGGCCTGGATGACCTCAAGCGGCACCTGGCGCATAAGACCAGCATCTTTGTGGGTCAATCAGGGGTTGGAAAGTCCTCATTGATCAAAATGCTGCTACCGGACGAGGACGTCAAAGTGGGCGATCTGTCGGAAAATGTTCGCAAAGGCACGCACACCACCACGACAGCCAAACTGTTTCACCTCCCCTCCGGCGGCGACTTGATCGACTCCCCCGGCATCCGGGAGTTCGGCTTGTGGCATATTGATGAGCGCACCCTGGAGGACGGCTTCGTCGAGTTTCGCCCTCATCTCGGCCATTGCCGTTTCCGTAACTGCCGGCATCTTCAGGAACCCGGTTGCGCCCTGCAGTCAGCGCAGGAAAGCGGTGAAATTCTTTCCAGCCGCATGGAGAGCTTTCTGCGCATCAGGGAATCGCTGCAGGAACAGGACATCCACGAGGAGAACCTTTAGGGCTGATTACCAGGTCAGCCCATCTGTGTTCGGCGCAGGCTTATCGTCTACAGGCAGATCTTTATCTGGATCGAATTCAGGTTTGCGGCCCTGACGGTCCAGAGTGCGATCCAGCTCTTCCAGTAAATCCGAAGTGGAGATGGCGCTGTCCGCTTGTTCCGCGCCCTCGATATCCTCTTGCGTCTTTTTGTTCAACACCAGGATAGAAATGCGACGGTTAACTGGGTTGTAGGGGTCTTTCTCGTCGTATAGCACGGAAGACGCCAGTCCAACTACTCGCGCCATACGCCCCTCCGGCAGCCCTCCTTCCACCAGCGCGCGACGCGCGGCGTTGGCGCGGTCCGCCGAAAGCTCCCAGTTGCTGTAGTTGTCCCGGCCCAGAAAGGGTTGGGCGTCGGTGTGGCCGGAAACGCTGATTTTATTCCTGACTTTGGCGATGCTTTTCGCCAGTTCAAATAAGATTTCTTCGAAATAAGGTCTGAGTTCCGAGCGGCCGCTGTCAAACATAGGGCGCTGCCGTTTATCGACAATCTGAATGCGCAAGCCTTCATCCGTGATATCCAGCAACAGCTGATCCTTAAATGCATTCAGCTTGGGGTTTTTCTCGATCTGCGTCATGATTTCCTGCATCAGCCGGGTCAGCTTCTGCTGCTCAAGTTGCGCTGCGAGGTCCTGAATGGTGTCCTCGCGCATGCGCACTTCCGGCTGATCCTGCGGCTTACCGGCAGTGTCCTGGGTCACCGTCACCGTAACGCTACCTTCCAGGTCTATGACGTACGGGCTGCCACCCTGCTCAAAACCAATCGGATCGGTGAAATAGCCAGAGATCGCCTCTTTCTGATCTTCAGTAGCGGCCTCACTCAGCCATAACACCAGAAAGAAAGCCATCATGGCGGTGGCGAAGTCCGCGAACGCCACCTTCCAGGCGCCGCCATGAGCGTGATGCCCCTTGCGGACGCGGCGAACGATAATCGGCGGGCGTTCCTCCATCATATCCCGCCTCCGTTGTATTCAAGCCAGCGCGTTTCAGACATGATCGCCGCCACCTATTTGGAGCGGACGTAATCATTAAGCTCCTGAAAACTGGGACGTACGTCCGAGTTCAGGGCCTTGCGCCCAAATTCGATGGCCAATTGCGGCGCCAGGCCGGTCATGGTTGCCAGTATGCTGACCTTGACGCACTCATAGGCTTTGATTTCTTGCGCCGCCAAATGGTGCATGGCGTGAGAGGTTGGACCAACAAAGCCATAGGCCGCCAGTATCCCCAGAAACGTCCCCACCAAAGCGGCGGCGACATGCACGCCCAGCTGGTCAGGCGGCCCTCCGAGTGATTTCATCGTGATAACAATCCCCAGTACCGCAGCGACGATCCCAAACCCCGGCAGAGCGTCCGCCACGCGATTCACCGCATCGGCGGGCTTTTCCAGCTCCTGCATTCGGGTTTCCAGCTCCAGATCCATCAAACCTTCCAGCTCATGAGGAGCCATGTTGCCGGTACTGACAATGCGTAGATAATCGGTAATGAAGTCTCGCAATTTATCCATCCGCACAATGGCGGGATAACGATTGAAGATCTCGCTGTTAAGGGGGTCGTCCACATCCGCTTCTATCGCCATGACGCCCGAGCGCCGCGCTTTATCGAACAAATCGTAGAGCAAGCTGAGCAGATCCATGTAGACCACCCGGTTAAAAGGCGACCCCATGATCATTTTCGGAACGGCTTGGAATATCTGCTTGATGACTTTGAACGGATTGGAGATCAGGAAGGCGCCCAGCGCCGCACCGCAGATGATGATTAGTTCGAAAGGCTGCCACAGGGCGGCCAGCTCCCCGTGCGACAACACATATCCGCCCAACACGCTGGCCAGAACGACGATCACTCCAAGAATTAAAAGCATACCAGGAACATTCTCTGCTTAAGTGACAAGGCAGCCACTATTAACTACTTTTATATTGTTAGTTAAGATCAAAACCGGCGATTTCACAAATACTTATGCAGGATACCGCACCGCCCCAACAATCCATGGCGTGGGTGGATCAGTTGGTTAAAAAACCGCTGCCTCCCGTTACCGCCACCAATAAAATTCTGTTGGGACTGCTCAGCAAATCGTCCTTGTCCTATCAGGGGATGAGCGACTTCATCAAAAATGACCCCGTGCTGGCGCTTACCGTGCTCGGAAAAGCCAATGTGGCGATTCGCAGCGACGAAAGCCTGGTAAAGACGCTGGCCCACGCCATCAGCCTGCTGGGAGTGGAATTTCTGGAAAAACTGCTACAGGAAACCCCTCCGCCGGAATCAGATAAAGAAGAGCCGGTGCGACGCTACCATCAGGCCATCGCCACCAGCTTTTTCGCCGGCCATCTCGCCTCATACATCGCCGCCCACAAACATAAAGGCAAAGAAGAGGAATATTTCTGGGGCGGTCTGTTCTGGGGCGCGCCAACCTGGTATTTATGGCGCTTCACGCCCAAGAAAATGCAGGCCTGGACACAGAGGCTCGAGCACTCTTCGACACATCGCCGCTCTGTTGAAGAAAAAGTATTTGGAGCCCCTTTTATTGAGGTCTGGAGCAAAATCCAGGAGGCGTTCGCCTTGCCGCAAACGGCCGTCGACGAACACTATCTGCATGACCTGCCGTTGATGAAACAGCTCGTGCGCATCTCCCGACGCTATAAAAGCACCGGTTCCGGCGATTTGTCAGAAGACCGCGACCTGCGCCTGTTTGTGAACAGGCCGGAATTCATTGTCGGCTTGAGTAATCTCATTGCCTTTCATGCCCAACTCGACTGGCGCAGCAGCATATTCAACCGCCTCAGCAAAGTGTTGGCGGTATATCTGAACAGCTCTCTCAGCGAAGTCATTCGGCAAACGCACCTGATCGCCGTTGAATCGGCGCGCCTGCACCCCTTAGCCTCAGGCAACCGACTGGCGGAGTCGCTCCTGTGGGATCCCAAGATTCTCGTTCGTCAGGAGGAGGAAGCCCCGGTTGTCATCCCCTCGCCCGCTCAGGAACCCAAGCCTGCCCTACGAAAAGAGCCGGTAATCGCCGCGCCGCCTCCGCCACTTGCCGAAGAGGAGGAGACAGAAGAACCCTTTGTCCGCGCGCAAGCCAAACCCAGAGAAAAAACCGTTCCGCCTCCTCGCCAGACCTCCCAGGCCGACGTCAGAAAGCTACGTCACGGCAATCGGGATCTTTACGCTGAGCTGACGAACATGATGCTGCAGTCGCCGCATCAGTTTAAGGACATCGCCTTTCTCATGAATAACGCCGCCCGTTGCGTGAAATACGGTGTGGGCCTGCATACCTGCGTCATCGCCCTGATCAACACCAAACGCACGCGTCTCAAGGGGTATTACGCCGTGGGCGCGGAAGACCGTCCCGACCTGCCCCGCATCGACCTGGACCTGACGGAAGTCAACCTGTTCAGCAAGCTGATGGAGAAGCCATCCAGCCTTTGGGTCAAACCCGGCAGTTCTCCCAAAGTAAAAGCCATGATTCCCGACAGCTTCAAGGCGCTCAACAAGATGGACGACTTCTTCCTCATGTCCTTGTTCGTGAAAACTCGTCCCGTCGCGCTGTTTTATGCAGACGCCGGCCTGGATAGCCTGCCGCTCAGCGAGTATGAGTACGAAAGCTTTAAGCACGTCTGTAGCTCGGCCTCTCATGTTCTGCACCATTTCGCCGTACGCAATCAACAGAATAAGAATCAGGAGAGCTAGCCTCTGAAAGCGCTATGCGCTCTTAGCCGCTTTTGCTAACATCCGAGGCTTTCAACGACCGCGCGACCTGCTACGCAACGGCGCTTCTTAATATCCAAACGCCCGACCAAGAGAGAGCATCCCGATGGCGAATACCCTGGACTCCCTGCCGCTAATTCTTGAACCCGAACAGCTGGAGCCGCTGCTTGGCTCGCCCGGCCTGACTCTCGTCGACCTATGCCGCACTGAGAACTATCAGGCTGCGCACCTGCCGGGAGCGATTCATATTCCACCGGGGGCGACGCAATATGGCCGCCCGCCCGCGCCAGGCCTGTTACCGGACAAGTCTCAGCTGCAAGCCATTGTTCAACACATCGGGTTACGCCATGACAGCCACGTAGTGGTGTATGACGATGAAGGCGGCGGCTGGGCCGGCCGGATGATCTGGCTGCTCGATAGCATCGGATTTCAGCGTTACAGCTATTTGAACGGCGGTCTGGTCGCCTGGCATGACGAAGGTCGCCCGCTCACTCGTGAGGAGCCCAGCGTCACTCCCAGCGACTACGATATTCAGTTGCGCTCAGAACCCACAGCGACTCTGGACCAGTTACAGGCTGAGCTGGGCGACTCCGCACTGGCGATATGGGACGCCCGATCGCCTCAGGAATACCAGGGAGTACGTCAAACCGCCATGCGCAATGGCCATATTCCCGGCGCCGTTAATTACGAGTGGACCAGGGCGATGGACCCGTCCGCAGGCTTGCGTCTGCGCGACCTGACGGTAATTAAAGAAGAACTGGAAGCGCTCGGCCTTAACGCCGACAAACACATCGTCACACACTGCCAATCCCATCACCGCTCTGGACTGACTTATTTGCTCGGGAAGGCGTTGGGCTTTAATATGCGCGCCTACGCTGGGTCTTGGGGCGAGTGGGGCAACCACCCCGATACGCCGATCGACCAGCCCTGACAGACCGCGTTTGCGGTGGTTTTACGCACGGAACACAACATGTCCTTATCTGACCGTCTTTTTATTCTGAGCCAGCATCTGACTCCACAGCACGCGCTATCGCGCGCCATTGGCAAGCTGGCGGATTCCAGGACGCCGTTTATAAAGAACACCTTCATCAAGTGGTTCATCAAGCGTTATAACGTGAACATGCAGGAAGCGTTACTTCCGTCTGCGGAAGATTATGCCTGCTTCAACGACTTTTTTACCCGGGCGTTAAAGGATGGCGCACGCCCCATCCATCCTGACGCCTCACGACTGGTGATGCCGGTGGATGGCGCTGTATCGCAGGCAGGCTCCATCGACTATGGCAAAATCTTCCAGGCCAAAGGCCATAGCTTCAGTCTCGTCGAGTTGTTGGGAGGCGACCTGCAAAGGGCGCAACCGTTTATTGGCGGCGAATTCGCGACCATCTATCTGTCCCCCAAAGACTATCACCGCATCCATATGCCGATAGACGGCGAACTGCGGGAGATGATCTATGTTCCCGGCAAACTCTACTCGGTCAACCCGCTGACCACCGAGAACGTGCCTGCGCTGTTCGCGCGTAATGAACGCGTCGTGTGCATTTTTGACACGCCACTGGGACCGATGTCCATGACGCTGGTCGGCGCCATGATCGTCGCCAGCGTAGAAACGGTGTGGGCCGGCCGCGTGGCGCCAATGGGCAAAACAGTGCGCAGCTATACCTACAAGCCAGGCGAAGTCACCATCAAGCGCGGCGAAGAAATGGGACGCTTCTGCCTGGGCTCAACTGTTGTGATGACCTTCCCTAAAGGCTCCATGCGCTGGCGCGAAGGCTTCAAAACAGAGACGCCAGTGCGCCTGGGCGAAGACCTGGGTGAGATTTTGCAGACCGTTACGGCCGTTGACGAACAAATAACGGACTAATATGACGACGGGCGACAGGCCGCTCCGGTCTGTCGCCGCGACGCTTCAGCTAGATTCTGTCCGCCGGAAATCCCAGCACATCCTCTAACCGGCATTTCCCTTCGAGCACCATAAACAGCCGATCCACGCCCAACGCAATGCCAGAGGACTCCGGCATATCAGGCAGCGCCGCCAGTAAACGCTCGTCCACCGGAATAACCGGTTTCTTCGCCGCTGACCTGGCGAGATTGTCTTCTTCAAAGCGCCGTCTTTGCTCAACCGGGTCTATCAACTCGTCATAGGCGTTGGCGATTTCGACTCCATTGATGTACAGCTCAAAGCGGAAAGCCACCGCGTCGCCTTCGGCGTCTTCACCGACTCTAGCCAGGGCCGCCTGACTCGGCGGATAGTCACGGATAAACACCGCACCCAAGGGTTTCAACGCAGGCTCAACGCGGTGAGTCATCAGCACATCCAACGCCTCCTCCCGGCTCAGTTCTGACGCCGCCATGCCGCTGGCTTGCGCCGCTACCTCCTGCAGCGCCGAGGTTTCCGCCCGATACGGGTCCAGATCGACAAAGCGCTGGAACGCCTGCCGATAACTCATGCATTCCGCTTTTTCTTCGTAGCCCAGACTGGCCAGAAGCTCCTCCACCTCACGCTGCAGATCCTGGAGCGAAAACCCGGGACGGTACCACTCCAACATGGCGAATTCCGGATTATGACGAGTCCCGAACTCGCCGCGCCGAAACGCCCGGGTAATCTGGTAGATGGGCCCTGAACCCGCGGCGAGCAGGCGCTTCATCGCATGCTCCGGTGAGGTGAGCAGATAGCGAGGTTCAGGGTCCGCACTGATGACGTCAAAACTGTCCAGATTGAGGTCGGTCGCAGTAACGCTGCTCAGCAAAGGCGTATCTACTTCCAAGACTTTCCGGCTATCGAAAAAAGCGCGTATGCGCTTAATAAAATCAGCTCTTTTGCGAAGGGTGTCGATTGTGGCGCTTGGACGCCAGACGGGCTGTTGCATAGTCGAATAAGAAAAAATCAGTCTGAAACAATAAAAAAGGCGGATTCCAACGAATCCGCCTTTCCATGACTCAACGCGCAGCCTTACAAAGGCCTATGCGGCGTTATCAGCTCTTAACGCGGCTCACGTATTCGCCGGAGCGAGTGTCGACTTTGATCATTTCGCCCTGGTTAATGAACAGAGGTACAGCCACCACCGCGCCTGTGGTCAACTTGGCGGGCTTGCTGCCGCCCTGAGCGGTGTCGCCACGTACGCCGGGATCAGTTTCAACAATTTCCAGCTCAACAAAGTTGGGCGGAGATACAGACAGCGGCGCGCCGTTGTATAAAGTCACAGTGTAGACGTCCTGCTCTTTCAGCCACTTAGTGGTGTCGCCAACAGCGGAAACGTCCGCCGCGTGTTGTTCGAAAGAGCCGTCAGTCAGCATGAAATGGTAGAATTCGCCGTCGGTGTACAGGTATTCCATATCCAGATCCACAACGTCCGCGCCTTCTACAGAATCACCGGACTTGAACGTACGCTCACCGACGCGGCCAGACTTCAGGTTACGGAACTTGACCCGGTTGAACGCCTGCCCTTTTCCGGGTTTGACAAACTCGTTCTCAATAATGGAACAAGGGTCTCCGTCCAGCATAATCTTGAGACCTGATTTGAATTCGTTGGTAGAATAGTTGGCCATACTTCCTCTTGAAACAGAATGATCGCCAGACGGCGACGCATGTTAAAATTCGGTCAGAACCTGACTTGTGGTGCAAATTTGTAAATGATAGCCCGAAATCCGGTTGCAGTAGAAGTCTGCGACGCGAAACTTGACGCCCAATCCGCCCCCTCACTCTCCTGGAGCCAGCAAATCGTCGACATGATCAAGTCGCCGCAGGAACTGCTGTCGCTTTTGGAGTTGCCGCACGCGCTATTGCAGGACGCGCTTCCCGGGCATGCGCAGTTTCCGGTGCGGGCGACTCGCGATTACGTGCGCCGCATGAAGAAAGGCGACCCGAACGACCCTCTATTACTTCAGGTGCTGCCACTGCATCTGGAGCAGCAGGAAATGGCCGGCTATAGCGCCGACCCGCTGAGCGAAGCGGATTACACCGCCTCCAAAGGCATCTTGCAGAAGTATCACGGCCGCGCCCTGCTCATTACCACCAGCGCCTGCGCCATCCACTGCCGTTACTGCTTCCGACGCCATTTCCCCTACAGCGAACATCGCCAAAGCCGCGCGCAATGGAAGGAAGCCCTGGCGACCTTGCCGGGCGACGACAGCGTCAGTGAAATCATTCTCAGCGGCGGTGATCCGCTCATGCTGAATAACTCAGTTCTTGATGAGTTACTCACTCTCATCGCAGAGCTGCCGCAGATCAGCAAGGTAAGGCTCCATACGCGTCTGCCAATCATGCTGCCTGATCGCATTGATCAAGGACTACTGGACCTGTTTTCGGACCGTCCATTCAAAACCATCATGGTTATCCACGCTAACCACAGCGCAGAGCTGGATGGCTCCGTGGAACAAGCTTTGGCGCGACTGCGCCCGGCAGTCCATATGTTGCTGAACCAAACCGTTCTGCTTAAGGGCGTTAATGACGACGCCCCCACCCTGGCCGCTCTTAGCGAGAGATTATTTGAATGCGGCGTTACGCCCTATTACCTGCATCAGCTCGATAAAGTTCAGGGCGCCGCTCATTTTGACTGTGGCGACGAACGTCTTTCTTCTTTAATGCAAGCGTTAAGAGCCAAACTACCCGGTTACCTGGTTCCGCGCCTGGTCAGAGAAATCCCCGGAGCCCCCTCCAAAACGCCCATCTTCGCCTGATTAAGGACAAAGGCGCGGCGCAAAAAAGTTTTGACAGGGATGACTGGTTATGTAACTTTTTGTCGCTTTGTGTTACACCCATGTTAATCGTAAAAGTTTGCAAAAGAAGGGATTTTGGAGGCCCCTCCACTCCCTTTGAAGAATCTTTGCTATTCTAAAAGCAAGAATTTTCATTTATTTTGAAAAAACGCGCGTATCCCGCTGGATTCATTGAGTTATCGGCAGGCATGCGTTCAGGTCACCACGAAAACTATAATGGTTGTCATGCATGGACGGTCAAAGTACTGCGCCGAAAATAACTGTTCCTGAGCTCAAGCTCACCTCGCTGTCCTTCTGCGAACCTAACGTTAAGCAGTTGGAGCATTGGGTGAGCCAGCTGCCCATCGCCAACATTGGTGAAACCGCCAAACGGCTATACCATGCGATTATTGAACTCAACCAACTGATTACCGCACCCGCTAACCGCTACCAGTTAATGGAAGTCATCCGTGGACCTATCTATTACGTCTGCACGGAATTATCAAAACACTTTCTTAACCACTCAATAGTTCTGCCCGAAAAACAGCGCAAAATCGCCAACCTCGCCCAGGCCCTGCAACTACATCTAGCTAATGGCTATAAGCTGGTGATTCACGATCAGCTCAGCGCCTCCATGTCGGACCGCGCCAAAAAGTCTCTGGCGACTGCCTGCCATCGCGCCATCAGTGACCTTTCCCGTTGCGTATTACGCGCCTGCCAGCTGTATTGCCAAAGCCCAACCAATGTCTGGCTGGAAATTCATCAGCTTTATAAGTTTGCGCACACCTTTAAGTTCGCCAACGCCAAAGTGCGTGACGAGCAGTCAAAGTTATTTGAAGAAACCACGCTGGAGCATATCTACAAGCGTGTGCTGCTGCTTGGCTGCTGCAAGCCCAATCAGATGCGCCAAAATGATATCGCCGCCGCTTTCGAGGCCTTCGAATCCTGGGCGCAATTTACGGATGTTCTGGACGACGCGGAGACAACCGCACTGTTTATCGTCAATCCCGGCGCAGATGCGGCGCCTCACTATCGCAGCTTGCAAAGCGCAGCGCCCAGCCTGGACTCTTTCGGTTTCGACACCGCCCGTCTGGTGGACAGACTGACGGACTACATCGCCTATGTGAACACGCACAAGAAGGCGCCGGAAGGCGTATTGGACATGCCGGTGCGGATGACCGACAACGTATTGTCATCGCTAAGTCAGGCGTTGGGCATTCTGACAAAACGCACCTTTAAACGTATGTCCAGCACCGGCCGCGTATTCCTGAGCGTCGGACTCTCCGCCACGCACTTTTTCTGCGCCAACGGCGTCGAGTTCAATACCCTGCTGATGTCGAAAAATGACGATGACAATGACGTCAACTATTTCATGCAGCGCGCGCGTAAAACCGATGTCTGGAATTCCTCTTTCGACGCGGGTCCCACTCGTGACGATCGCGGCCGCGCCGCTGAAATGTCGCCGATAAATTATCCCGGCATCAATCGCATTAAACAGACGGAAACCAAATCCAACTACATGCAGCATATCGTACCCCTGGTGAACACCAGTCCAGGCGGCTACTGCATTCAATGGGTGGGCGACGTGCCCGGCAATGTCCAGGCTGGAGAGTTGCTTGGCGTGCGGGAAGATGAGTCTCACCCCTGGAGCATTTCCGTCATCCGCTGGATTCGCCAGATTAAACAACATGGCACCCAGTTCGGCGTCGAGTTGCTGGCGCCCAGCGCCAAGCCTTGCGGCGTACAGCTCACGCAGAAAACCGGCGAAGGCAGCGAGTTTTTGCGCGGGCTGCTGTTGCCGGAACTTCCCTCCATCGGACAACCTGCGACGCTCATCACTCCTCGCCTGCCGTTCCAGGTGGGTCACAAAGTCATCATCAACAAACAGGGACGCGAAACCAAAGTGCAGCTTTGTCGTCGGGTGTCCGCTACCGGCAGTTTCAGTCAGTTTGAGATTAAGTTTTTAAATCAATCGCTTAATCAAGCCCAGGAAGAAGTGAAAACTACGGGCGCAAGCGAAGATGATTTTGATTCACTATGGCCGTCCTTATAGGAACGAACGTCAAATTACTTAACATATTTCCTTGTCGCATAATAAAGAGCGACCTAGAATAACTTACATATATAAAACTTTGTAAAATCTGGGCTGTAGAGCGCTCTTGAGGTGCGTTCGGCGCCAAGGTTTACGCCAATTGACTGGAGTTTGATCAATTCACGTTCATGCAAAAAAAAAATCCAACGGTACATTTGCTGATCCTGGACGCCTCGCAAAATGATGCCGAAAAAGTAGTCAGCCTACTTCGGAATGCAGGGAGAGCCACGCGCGCTCACCGAGTCACCAGTCTGGAGGATTTGGAAGAGTCGCTAAACTCTCAGGTGTGGGATCTGTTCATCGCCAAAGAAGTCGACGGGGAAGTCACCTATAAGCACTGCCTCGAACAAATCAAAAGACTGGAAAAAGACCTTCCTTTTATCCTTCTGACACAGACCTTCGATGAGGACTCAGCCCTGGAAGGACTGAAGCTGGGCGCACGCGAAGTGCTGCCGGTGGATGCACTTCCGCGAATGGTGTTTTCCGTCAAGCGCGAGCTGAGCGACCTGGAAGAACGTCGTCGTCGCCGCAACATCGAAGTGCATCTGCGGGAAGCGGAAAAACGCTGCAACCTGTTGCTCGAAAGCTCCATGGACGCCATCGCCTACATCAACGAAGGCATGCACGTTTTCGCTAACAAAGCTTACCTGGAGCTGTTCGGTTACGAAGACATCGACGAATTGATGTGTATTCCCGTCATGGACGTTCTGTCCAGCGGCAGCCAGGAACCTTTCAAAGATTTCCTCAAAGCGTTCAATGACGCCCAGCAAAATCAGCAACATAAAGAGCTGACCTGCACCATTCGCAAGAGCGACGACTCCGAAGTAGAGGTCGTCCTCAGCTGCTCTCAGGCGACGTATGACGGCGAAGCCTGTACTCAGATTATCGTGCGCCCGGAAGTCGATCCTGAACTGGAAGAGAAGCTGCGTAAGTTCAGCAGCGAAGACTTGCTGACCGGTCTCTACAATAAGGTGCACTTCATGGAGCACCTGGAAGGAGCGATCGACAAAGCGCTCAACAATGATCTGCAAGGCAGCCTGCTGTATCTGGAGCTGGACGACTTCTCCGTCGCCCGTAACGAATACGGCATCCCAGGCTCAGACAGCATCCTTGGCGATTTCGCCAACATGTTGAAGTCCATTTGCCCTGACAACTACTCCCTGGCCCGTCTTGGCGATGACACCTTCGCTATATTGGCGTCCCAGGTCGACGATAAGGGCTCTGAGCAACTGGCGGAAAATATTCGCAAGCAGACGGAAGAACATTTATTCGAAGTTGGCGACCGCACCGCGCAGGTCACTGTCAGCATAGGCATCGCCCGCATCAACGAAAATGCGCCGAAAGCAGAAGAGCTGATGAGCCGCGCTCACAAAGCCTGTTCACATGTTCACAATCTGGAAGGCAAGAAGAAAGGCAATGGCGTTTACTTATATAACGCCGTGGACTTCGACGCAGCGCAGCCTCTGGATGAAGACATGGTCGCCGTGCTGCAGCGCAGCCTGGACAACGGCCGCTTCCGCCTGTTGTTCCAACCGATCATTGGTTTACGCGGCGAAGGCGAAGAGCATTACGAAGCCTTCCTGCGCATGTTGAACGACAAGGACGAGGAAATCAGCCCATCTGAGTTTTTGCCCATCGACAGCAACGCCGAACTTGCGATCAAACTGGATCGCTGGGTGATCCTGCAGAACATCAAGAGCCTCAGCGCGCATCGCGCCAAAGGACACGACACCAAGCTGTTCTTGAACATCACTCCCTACACGGTGCTGGATAAAACCTTCGTACAGTGGCTGGGCCTGGCGTTGAAGGCAGCCAAACTGCCCGGCGGCGCCTTGATATTCCAGATCGCCGAAGAGAACGCTATCGAGTATCTGAAACAGGCCAAAGAGTTCGCTGCGGGCATTAAACGCTTAGGCGGCAAGATTTCCATTGGACGTTTCGGTTGCGCCTTGAACCCATTCAACACCATCAAACACGTTGAATGCGATTACATCAAGATGGATGGCTCATTCACCGAAGAGATTCAGAAAGACGAGCGCTCCAGAGAGAAGCTAAAGGAAATGATCACTCAGCTACAGGAGTTGAAGAAACTAACGGTAGTGCCTTTCGTGGAAAACGCTTCCGTACTGTCCACACTGTGGCAGGCGGGCGTCAACTACATTCAGGGCTACTATCTGCAGGAGCCCTCACCGGAAATGAATTACGACTTCAGCGAGGGCGAGTAGCCTCGCAGACGTCGACATTCGTTCCTTTTGCTGTGTTCACGGCGGGCCTGAGGCCCGCCTTTTTTGTTTTGGATGACCCATCCTGAATAGAGTTGGCGCCTATTCAGGACTAGACAGGAGAGCAGCTTACTCGCCGCCCACCAACAAAGCAGTGTCGCTTTCCCGCAGCCCCAGCAAGTAGAGAATGCTGTCGAGCCCCAGATTGGAAATCGCGTGCTTGGCGGATTCTTTCACCAGAGGTTTAGCGCGGAAGGCGATACCCAGTCCAGCCACGCTCAGCATCGGCAGATCGTTGGCGCCGTCGCCCACTGCAATCACCTGCTCCAGACGCAAGCCTTCTTTTTCCGCAATCTCCCGCAACAGCTCCGCTTTGCGCGCACCGTCAACAATCCTGCCGGTCACTTCACCCGTGACTGCGCCGTCTTTAATATCCAGCTCGTTGGCGTACACATAGTCTATGCCCAACTTGGCCTGGAGTCCCTTCGCAAAATAAGTGAAGCCGCCCGAGAGAATCGCAGTCTTGTAACCCAGCATACGCAGATGGGAAATCAGCTTTTCCGCGCCTTCCGTCATCACCAGTCGCGCCTGCACTCTTTCCAGAACGCTCTCAGAGAGACCTTTCAATAGCCCCACTCGCTTGCGGAAGCTTTGCGAGAAATCCAGTTCGCCGCGCATGGCCATTTCAGTGATTTCAGAGACCTGCTCGCCAACACCCGCTTCTTTGGCCAGCTCATCGATGACTTCCGCTTCGATCAGCGTGGAGTCCATATCAAATACCACCAGACGACGATTGCGGCGATAGATATCGTCTTTCTGAAACGCGATATCCAGGTTCAGGTCATTCGACACATGCAGGAATTCCGCTTTTAACGCATCCAGATTCTGCGGCGTCCCGCGCACGGCGAACTCGATACAGGCCTGGGCGTTTGTGCGGTCTTCGTAGAGTGACAGACGGCTCGACAAGCGGCTGATGTTGTCGATATTCAGATGATGGTCAGCCGTAATGCCGGACACCCGTGCAATCTGCTCTGCGGTGATCTCGCGCGCCAACAGCGTAACAATATAGCGCTCTTTGCCCTTGCCTTTCGCCCACTCGGAGTATTCCTGCTCTGATACCGGCTTGAACTGCACCTGCAAGTTCAAGGCGTGAATGCAAAACAGCAGCTCCTTCAAAACATTCGCGGATTCCTCGCTGTCAGGAATCTGCACCAATATGCCCCAGGTTAGATAATCGTGTATAACAGCCTGACCGATATCCAAAATAATCAGCCCGTGCTCAGCCATGATCCGGGTGATCGAGGAAGTCAGTCCTGGTTTGTCATATCCAGAGACATTAATCAGTAGTATTTCGCTCACGGCGTCTTCCACCTCAATCTAACTGCTTAGCTATGAATAATTGCGGACATCGCGCGCCC
The DNA here is from genome assembly GCF_018986435.1 of Hahella sp. HN01. GTDB lineage: Bacteria > Pseudomonadota > Gammaproteobacteria > Pseudomonadales > Oleiphilaceae > Hahella. The sequence goes on from NZ_JAHMIN010000001.1 coordinate 368,257, forward strand.
GGACGAACGCGCACAGATGTGATTTACTCGCCTTCCGGGGATACCGGTTCGGCGCTTTCATCAACGATGATTTCCACTCGGTCGACGCGTTGCAGGCCACGGGGCAGCTTGTGCCCACGGCGACCGCGCTCACCCAGATAATGGCTCAAGTCATCGAAAGTCAGTTTGAGGAAACGTTTACCCGCGTGCAGCACCAAGGTGTCTTTCTCACCCACCACCGCCAGATTGCTCATGACTTCTTCACGAGCTTGCGCACGAGCGCTGGGGATGCCGATGATCTTGTTGCCCTTGCCTTTGGCCAGCTCTGGAAGTTCGCTCACGGGAAACACCAGCATTCGCCCTTCATTACTGATCGCCACCAAGTGAGGGTTGTTTTGCCGCTCCAACAGAATCGGCGGCGATACGCACGCGCCTTTCGGCAAGGAAATCAAGGCTTTGCCAGCACGGTTTTTCGATTGCAAATCTTCCAGTTTGGCCACAAAGCCATAACCCGCGTCTGACGCCAGCACCACCTTCATGGAGTCCGGCCCCATCAGCACATGGGTAAAGCCCGCGCCGGAAGGCGGATTGACTCGCCCGGTAAGCGGCTCGCCCTGGCCCCTGGCGGAAGGCAATGAATGCGCCGCCACGCAATAGGAACGTCCAGTATCGTCAAGGAAGATGGCATTCTGGTGACTGCGCCCCTTGGCCGCGGCGAGGAACTTGTCGCCCGCTTTGTAACTGAGGCCTTCGGCGTCGATATCATGACCTTTGGCGGCCCGCACCCAGCCCTTCTCTGACAACACCACAGTCACTGGCTCAGAGGCGATCAAGTCAGTTTCACTGAACGCCTGCGCTTCTTTACGCTCAACAATGGGAGAGCGGCGCTCGTCGCCAAACGTCTCCATATCCTGCTTCAGTTCGGTCTTAACCAGCTTACGCAGTTTTGCTTCAGAACCCAGGATGTCTTCGAGTTTCTTACGCTCTTTTTCCAGCTCATCCTGCTCCGCCCTGATTTTCATTTCTTCCAGGCGGGCCAGTTGCCGTAATTTGGTGTCCAGAACGTACTCGGCCTGCACATCGCTCAAGCCAAAACGCTCCATCAGGACGGGTTTGGGCTTGTCTTCACTGCGGATAATCGCGATGACTTCATCAATATTCAGGAACGCAACCAACAAGCCTTCCAAAATATGCAGGCGCGCCATTACCTTCTGTAAGCGATGCTCCAGTCTGCGTCTGACCGTCTGCGTCCGGAACGTCAGCCATTCCTGCAGCAGCACGCGCAGGTCTTTCACCGCAGGACGTCCATCCAGGCCCACTACGTTGAGGTTGACCCGATAGTTCTTTTCCAGATCTGTGGTGGCGAACAAGTGCGCCATCAGAGGCTCTGCGTCAATGCGATTGGAGCGAGGAATAATGACCAGTCGAGTCGGATTCTCATGATCGGACTCATCCCGCAGATCCGCCACCATGGGCAGTTTTTTGGCCTGCATTTGCTGGGCGATCTGCTCCATGATGCGGGCGCCGGACACTTGGTGCGGAAGCTCAGTGACAACGATGTCCTGACCTTCTTTGGTGTATTTCGCACGCATTTTGACGGAACCGCGTCCCGTCTCGTAAATCTGACGCAGATCGCTGCGAGAGGTGACAATTTCACCGCCGGACGGGAAGTCCGGTCCTTCTATATATTCACACAGGTCTTCCACCGTGGCTTTCGGGTGATCCAGCATGTGAATACAGGCTTGCGTCACTTCCCTCAGATTATGGGGAGGAATGTCCGTCGCCATGCCGACAGCGATGCCTGTGGTGCCGTTTAGCAGAAGATTGGGCAAACGCGCAGGCAGTAAAGCCGGCTCATCCAGGCTGCCGTCAAAGTTGGGAACCCAGTCCACCGTGCCCAGACCGATTTCGCTTAACAACACTTCCGCGTACTTCGCCAGACGAGCTTCGGTGTAACGCATGGCGGCGAATGATTTGGGGTCATCCGCAGAACCCCAGTTGCCCTGTCCATCAATCAATGGATAACGATAGGAAAAAGGCTGCGCCATCAACACCATGGCTTCATAACAGGCGGAGTCGCCATGAGGATGGAATTTACCCAACACATCCCCGACGGTACGGGCGGATTTTTTGTGCTTGGAGGCGGCGCTCAGGCCAAGTTCGGACATGGCGTAAACAATGCGCCGTTGCACCGGCTTCAGGCCATCGCCGATATGGGGAAGCGCCCGATCCAGAATGACGTACATGGAATAATCAAGGTAGGCTTTTTCCGTATATTCCTTTAGCGGACGACGCTCAATCCCCTCTTCAAACATCATGCTCATAGATTCTTAAATGCTCGCTCAGCTCGTCATTCGAATTTGTCAAAACCCGTACTCTACGCAAGGTCTGGCCCAAGATAAAGTCAAATTCGCATTGCTACGTAGCGGCTTGTACGCATTTTGAGCAAGGTCTGCAATCACTAAGATCGCCTCACTCCATTTAACAAAGGAGGCTAACTTGTTATTCAAAATTTTCGTTCAGCAGAAAGAGCAGTTGGCCGCAGCCAAGCCTTCCGCTCCGCAGCTTCCAGCAAAATTTCCAGTGCTCGGAGCCAAACTGGCCCCGTTCCTGTTTCCATTTTGCATGAGCGCGTTCCTGGTGATGATGGCGATGGATTATCTCATTTCAGGACATTGGCAGGCGGCGCCTTACTACTTAAGCGCCAGTATTGTTTTGGCGAGCATTATCGCCGCAGTAAGAACCATCAAGAAAAAGCAGTAGCCGGATTTATCCGCCCTCTCATTCATAATAAGAGCTTATTCGCTCATCCCTAACGCTACTTTCCACAGGCTGGAAACCCGAGTCACCGCAGGCGACTAAAAACAATAAGCCTACGCGGGCCGACCGGAAAGCTTGGCGAACTCATCCATATAACGCATCACTTTTCTGACGTACTGGTATGTCTCCGTGGGCGCGTCCTGCTGCAGCGCTTTTAACACTTGCTCACGAGTTTGTACTGGGAATTTTCCGACGATTTTCCGTCGTACATTGCTTGGCCCCCAGTTGTAGGCCGCCAGCACCAGCATGGTCTGCACCGTCCGATCTTCGACCTGACCAAAGTAGCGGTGTCTCAGAATTTTCAGATAAGCGCCGCCCAGCTTGAGATTGGTATAAGGGTCAGCCAGTTCCTTTTCCGTAGGGTTTCGCGACTTTTTGTACAGACGCTTGTAGGCTTCACGGCCACCCGCTCCCGCCACCACCTGCATCAGGCCCATAGCGCCCCTGTCGCTACGCACGTCTGACCGCAAACTGGATTCCGTTCTGGCGACGGCGTATAGCAGACGCTCTTCCATATCCAGCTCTACCGCCACCTTGCGCACTTCTTTGGCGTAAGCGTATTGAGGCACATGACCCGGAAAACGATCCGCATCGTGAATCGGATCAGCATTGGAGTAGTAAGCGGCGTGTAAGGCATCAGCGTCTGGCAGTAACTGCCCGTGACTAGTTTGAGCATTAAACAGGCTCTGCATCCCTCCGAAACGCCAGGCGCTGACGGCCAGGCCAAGCATGCAGGCGGCGATAAATGCGATAAACAGTGGCGTGATATATTGTTCAATTAAAGGATGAGCGGCGACCACTTTCTGCTTCATTCCCACTTTCTCCATCACATCTGTATGGAGCCATTCTAATTTTCGAGGGAATTTAAGCTGTTTAAGCCGCGTTGGTATTTTGTTATTGAAAATTAAGCAAAAGCAAAATAATTAAAAAACCTCGCCGGCGCGATGGCGTCGGGCCGGCGGACTCGTCAGACATTTAGTTTAATACCAGTCTGTGAGCAACACCCCAAAGCCAATCCTTTGCGTGCGGTGGTTATAGTCGATCAGACTCTCGCCATAGCCATCGTAATACTCAATATATCCCTTCAAACGCCCCTGCAAGGGGAAGCTGTAGGACAGTTGCACCGTGGTGTGGTTGTCATTGCGGCGGAAGTTGTTGAACAGGCGCATACTGGCCACGTTCTCATTATGCTTATAGGTCGCTCCAAACTCTGCGTACCCCATATAGTTGTGAATATCGGGGTTGTCGTCGTCATCCCCGCTTTCCGGCAGACGCCACCAGGGTTTAACGCTGAAAGTCATACTTCCCTGATTGAACAGGAACGCCGTATAGATGCGGTTCCAGCTTCGCGACGTCGGCTCGGTGCGCCCATTCGACTGATGACTCAATCCCAGCACATAGTGCTCAGAGGTGTAGCCAAACAGGCTCAGGTTATTACGGAACAAAAAAATCAGCTCGGGCTCGTAATTGGTTTCCCGAAAGGGCGCGGACAGTGACTGGTTATACAACTGCCAGAAAGAGACCTGAGTATAAGCAAACCAGAGGCTCATGGGCTCGGGGATAAAGTTACGCGCCAATTGCACTTTGAAACTAATCTGGAACTTGGTCTCCGAGTGCTTTTGACTCTCCAGGTCCATACTAGGCTCTCTGGTCGGGCTGTATGGCATCTCGTTGGGGTCGTCCACATAGGAATACAACAGCAGATAGTTGGGCTTGTGAGGGATAATGAGGAATCGGTTGTCGGAGAAAGTCGTTTCAAACTCCAGGCGCTTATCGATATCGCTGGGTTGCCGGATATCGCCTAGGGGGTCATCATTCTGCTCCTCTACCGCGCCCGTTTGGGGATCGTCTTCCTTACCCAGGGATTTGGCTACGCTGTCATAACAAATCAGGCGTTGCTGTACATCCTCCAGCTCATAGCACGCCAATATAGGCGTCTCGTTTTCTTCGGCGAAAACCGTCGTCGCCCCGAGTAACAAAAGACACAATCCCCAACGCATTAAATCACCATTTATTCCTAACCTACTGAAGCAAAAGCGTATTTAACATCATACGCGAAAGCTTACAATCATTTATGTTTGAGCCCGAAATTACGATCCGAACATACCGCAGAAAATTCCTGTTGCCGTCTCCAAACAAAACACTGTATATTTAAACAGTATTTTGGAGGCAGGTTATGCAATACGGCGAAGCAAGCAAAGGGCGTGGAACCGGGACCAATCCACACAATCGTTTTCACCCGCAACGCAGCGAGAGCGATCCCGCTGAAATCGCCGCGTGGAGCGAAGTCCACGACGAAGCTTATCAGAAGCACCCGCAAACGGAATATATCCAGCAAAGCTGTCAGTCCATTGTCAGCAAGAATAATTCCCCCGATATTCCCTTCACTTACTCCATCAATCCCTATCAGGGATGTGAACATGGATGCGTCTACTGCTACGCCCGCCCCAGTCATGAGTACCTGGACCTGTCGCTGGGCCTCGACTTTGAAACCAAGATCTACTGCAAAACCAATGCAGCGGAAAAGCTGCGCGTCTTTCTGGATCAGCGCAATTACCGCTGCGAAACCATTGCTATCGGCGGCAACACCGACCCATATCAGCCCTCCGAACGGCAACTGAAAATCACCCGCAGCCTGCTCAATGTCATGGTGGATACCAAGCACCCGGTTACACTGATCACCAAGAGCAACCTCATACTGCGCGATATAGACCTGTTGCGGGAGCTGGCGTTTCAGAATCTGGTCAAAGTCATGATCAGCGTCACCACCATGGACGTGAAACTGAAAAATATCCTGGAACCCCGCGCGGCGAGTCCCAAAGCGCGTCTCAAAGCGATAGAGACCTTGCGCCGGGAAGGCATCCCCGTTGGCGTCATGGTGGCTCCGGTGATCCCCGGCATCAACGATCCGGAAATTGAAGATATCGTTACCCAATGCGCCAACGCCGGCGCACTCAATGCCGGCTATATCCTGTTGCGATTGCCTCATCAGTTAAAGGAGCTTTACGAAAACTGGCTGCAGCAGCACTATCCGCTGCGCAAGGAGAAGGCGCTCAACTTGCTGAGAGAGTGCAGAAATGGCGAGCTGTATCAGTCTGATTTCCGCACTCGCCAAAGCGGCGTGGGACACTTCGCCCGTCTGATCGAGCAACGCTTTAGTATCGCCGCCAAGCGCAATGGACTTAATCTACGACGGGACTCTCCACTGCGCACAGACCTGTTCACCCCGCCAGGGGCATCCGGGCAGATTGATCTGTTTTCCTTGTAGAGCGAGCCCTATGGCTCGCTCTGTATGGCTTAGCCGAATACCGTTACGGTCTGCTGGCTGAGCGCCACCAACTCGCCTTTGGCGTTCCACAACTTGGAGCGGGTATAAGCATACCCTTCCGAAGCGTGCTCAACGTATGCCTTATACAGACACAGCTCATCCGGCTGAATTGATGGCGTTGGCTGCGGGAACTGAATAGACCAGGTCAGCGTGCTGGCGGGAGCCGGCGCTTTCACCCAAGGTAAGGTCGCTGGCGGCCAGGCGTCCACCAATCCAAGAATGTGCCCCAGCGTAATCGCTGGTTCCGGCTGGCGGAAGCGCACCCAGCCACCCATTTCTCTCGACTGCACGCCGGAGAACGGCAGGTTGCCATAAGCGTAGTAGTAGTTGAAATGCTGGGTAAACTCGGGCGTGACGCCTTTAATGTAGGGCATTTCAATACACTGATCAGGGGCCTTCGCTTCTGGCGTCGCTTCCCCGGATGCATTGATGATGGTGTCCCGCGCCTTGCCGAAACTGGCGAAAGCCGTGGCTTTCACTTCCCCTTGTTGAATAGCGCGGCCCAACACCTGGCTGACTGAACCGCCTTCGCGCAATAACTCGCTGGCGACGGTCAATTTAGTAGGGGCGACGGGGGAGACGAACGAGATATTAAATTCACGCAGTGGGCGATCCTCGGAGAGCGACTGGCGCATGGCTTCGTAGATAAACGCCGCTACCAGCCCTCCAAAGGTCGAGCGACCTTGGGACCAGTCCTCGGCGATTTCTACATCGCATACTGAGTCGCTAACTTCTCCCAGGAGCTTGGAAAAAAGCATTGGAATTCACCTTTATTGCTTACATTGCTTCATGACGAAAAATGTCCTGGCCTCCTGACGTCATACTGCTACACGCCATCAGGCGCACACAGGATCGAGCGTTATTCGCCGGTCGCCGTCACTTGCGACCGAACGATGTTTACAGCATTAACTTTAAATTGCAAGGCTCCACCATCCCCCTTCCAGCCGGTTTCAATTCCACCGACTCAAAGCTGCAAACTGAAGCCTGCACGGGCGGGATATCGCCTTTCCCGCCCGCTAGGACAAAAAGCCTGTTACAGGGAACCCTGTGCGGCCATGTCCATATATTTACTGGTAAAGCGCAGCTTGACGTTCTTCTCGTCACCCAGCACTTTGCCGTTATCGAACTGAATGCCGACAAAGTCAGCCGACTGCGCGGTAGCGCCAAACAAACCTTTGTCGAAGCTGAACTGACGCACGTACTCCATGGTCTTCTCAATCGCGTCGGACTTGGTGTAGTCGCGGGCTTCGGCGGGCGTGTAGAACATCGCGGTGGTGCGCAGCTGAGCTTTAAACTCAGGCACCGTGGCGCCAGTGGCTTCCGCCATATACTCGATCGCTTCTTTGCTGCCCGCGCCGCCGCTTATGGTCGCCATGGTTTCATACCATGCGCCGGTAAGGGCTTTTTTGAAACGCTCATCCGCGTCTGTCTTCACAAATGTGATATCCAGAATTTCACCTGGAATCATGGACGAGTCAAAAATCATCTGCGCGCCCTTGGCGTTACGCGCCTGCTGCAAAGGCGGATTCCAGGTCACCACCGCGCCTTTGGAGCTGGATATAAAGGCGCTGGCGATGTCCGCATCAGAGGTATTCACTACCGTGACGTCTCTTTCAGACATGCCGTTTTTATCCAGTGCACGCGCCAACATGTAATGGGATACGGAAAACTCCACCAAGTTGATTTCCCGTCCTTTCAACTCCGCCACGCTGTGCGCGCCTTTCACGACAATACCGTCATTGCCGTTGGAGTAGTCGCCGACGATAATCGCCTGCGTGTCCACGCCGCTGACGGAAGGAATCGTCAACGCGTCCATATTAGTCGCGGTGACCGCGTCAAAGTCGCTGGCGGTGTATAGGTTGATAGACTCAACGTAGTCATTGATCAACTGCACTTCAATTTCAATGCCGTATTTGTCCGCCCACTTCTTGACGATGCCCTGATCCGCTGCGTAGCCCCAGGGCTCCCAGCCAGTGTAATGGGACCAGGCTAGTTTGAACTTATCCGCCGCTGAAGCGGAGGCGGAAACCGCCAGGCACATCATGATGGAGGTTATGCTTCGTACCATAAATCTTTTTCCTTGTTGCAAAGTATTGCGTCCGTCGTCAGTAACGGACAGCCGGTTATTCTTTATTGATATCAATAATTTCAATGGCGTCTTCCAGAGAAACGCGAGCTTCTTCCGCCCCTTCCATTTTCTGGATGGATTTCTCCATTTTGCCGCTCAGGTCATCCATATCCACAATAGACTGCGCCATCTTGGGCAGGGCGTTGCGACGGAAGCTGCTGAGTTCTTCCAAAGCGGCCTGCACATCGGTAAAGGCTTTCTTCAACGTATTGATGTCCAGCTGCGCCTGGGAAGCCTGCTTTTGAATCTCCACGCCCTGAGTGCGCAATGTGCTGGCGGTTTCGGCAATCAAATCGTTGGTGGTTTGAGTCACTGCCTGCACGCCTTTCAGCACTTTCTTCTGCGCCTGTAACGCCAGCGCCAATGTGGAAGCCGTGGACAACGCAGTCACAGTCACGTTGCAGGCGCGATCAACGCCGCGCACCAATTCCTGGTTATTGCGGATGATCACTTCTGTAGACAACACGCCTTGCTGGTTCACCGCCAGCATCTGCTGCAGGTCGATAATGCGCTGGCGTAACGGGAACAGCACTTCCTCTTCCAGAAACTTACGCTTCTCCTCATCTTCCTGGCGCTCCACCTGAGAAGTCAGCTGTCTGTCCAGCAACTGTCCCAGCTTGATGTAGTCCTGCAGCAGGAAGGTCAGTTCACGCATACGCTTCTGATCGTTGCGCAAGGTGACGTTATCCCGCTCCAGTTGCGACTTGCCGTCTTTCAGCGTCGCCACGATGTCCTGAATCACACCTTCAACGCTTTGATAACGCGCGAACCAGCGCGCCAGAGGCGTGCCCACACCTGGGATCATCGACAGCAGTCGACGAAAGCCGCCCATGTTGAAATCAACCCGGTTCGGATTGATGTCGGTCACCTGCTCCTGTAACGTCAGCAGGCCTTGCGCCACCGGGCCGCCGTCCTGAGCGTCACGCAGCAGATTGGCCATGGGCTGTTTCAGCATTGCGCTTTGCTGCGCCATATTACGCGTCACAGTTTCACCCAGATTGGCCACGGCGCGGGCCTGAGCGTCGCGCTGGTCCAGATTGCGAAGATCGATGCCGACCAATTTATCCACCAGCTCGTCAGCCTGCGCTTGCAGCTTGGGATCAACCTCTTCAGATTTGGAGGTTTCCGCAATGACCTGCTTCTCTATTTTCTCTTTCTCGGTCAGGATTAAATTGCTCACTGGTTATTCCTCATCACTTTTTTTGCGCATATTGCTGCGAGTTTTCAATTAGTGTGGTCAGTTCCTTGATCGCTTGCTCCATATCCATGGCGGCGCGACCGCTACTGAAATCCGTATTGGCGAGACGGGCGCTGACCTGATCCAGTTTGGTCAACGCTTCCTCGTTTTCTGCATAAAGGGAGCGCACACGCTGCATTTGCTCATCGAACAAATGCAAACGACCGCGGAGCTGCTCGCGGGTTCTTTCCGCTTCCGCTGAGTCAACGTCATCCATGCGCTGCAGCTTGCTCTCGATAGCGACCCGGTCAATCGCGCTGACTGACTGCAGGGACAGAGAGACGCCTTCCAGGTTATCCAGGCCATTCAGATACACCTGCTCCGCCATCGCCAGATAGCGGTTATAGGTCAGTTCCGTGGACTGCAGTTTGCGATTGAGCACCTGATTGAAGATCTCAAACTTCTTCTGAAATAACTGCAGCTGCTGGATGGCGTCATCCGCATTCAGTTTAGACAACTCCGTATTAAGGTGAGCGATGGCCTGTTTGCGCTGCGCTTCCAGCGCTTTGCGGTACCGCTCAATGTAGCGATTGGCGTGAGCTCCGCCTTTGGCGAAATACTCCCAGGACCAGCCGCCCAGCGCCAATACGGCGCCGCCTACCAAGGCGCCCAGCGTTGCGCCGCCCACACCAAAAAGCATGGTCGCGGCGCCGCCCAGAAAGCCGACCAAAGCGGGATATAGCGTCACCGGCTGAGTCAGCGAGGTTTTCAGCGTCTCCGCTTTGATTTTGGCGGGTTTGATCGCTTTGGTGTCAAAGGTCATACCTAGATTTCCCCACTCACCAAAACGATTTCCACCCGCGGCAGGCGGTAGTTGTAGGCGCGCAACGATTCGTTCGGCAGTTGCGGCAGTGGTTTTTCACCGCCAAAACCAACAAAGCGGAACCGGTTCGGATCGATTTCATAGGTGACTTCGATATAGCGATACACCGCTTCGGCGCGGTCCAGGGAAAGCCGTTTGTTCGCTTCCGCGTCGCCCCTGACGCCAGTATGTCCGCGAATTTCCACACGGAAGTTCGGGTAGTGCTGCAGGTTTTCCATCAACAGATCCACTTCGCGCTTGCCTTCCAGCGTCAGCTCCGACGTTCCGCTGGCGAAGATAATCGGACGCACTTTCAGCGCGCCGAACTCACGCAGGCGTTCCCACTCGGACGCGGCCAGCGCGCGAAAACGCGCTTTCTCCGCAGAGCTGCTTTCGCCGGCGAACTCACCCGTGGCCAGGGTGTCGTAAAGCTCTTTGATGGGGGCGCTGGTGAGCAGTCGATAAGGATCGTTGTTCGGTATGGGATTACGGCTGAACACTTTGTCGTCGAGCAAAATGCCCACCGCGGACTCAATGGTGTCCACCAGATACTCACGACCGGCGTTGCGGCGTCCAACGCCAAACCAGTCTTCCGCATTTTCAGTGAGACTCTTCCACTCTACGCCGCTCAGCAGTTCTTTGGACTGTTTGACGTCGAGGTCGTATTCGTCACGCAGCGCTTTCACCAGCTCATCCTGGTTGCGACGATAGTGCTGCAGCGTCTGGTAATACGCTTTCAGGAACACTGACACCATTTCCGGGTCCTTGCGCAGCACCGTGGCGTTGGCCACCAGCACATCCACAATCAGCTTCTGGGTGTCCTCGGTGCCCAGCAGACGCACAATGCCGTCGTTGGACAAGGCCCGGGTCACTTCCGGCTCCCACACCACCGCCACGTCCGCCTGTCCTTTAAGCAGCGCGTCCAGCGCCTCGCCGGAGCCGTTGGTCGGCATTTTCCATGAGGTCGACTGATTTAGCGCGGTCAGATCAAAATGGCTGCGGATCGCCCTTAACAGATGCTCGCTGGGCGAGTTGGGCGTAAACGCCACTTTGACGCCGTTTGCGGCTCGTAAATCCTCAATGCCCGCTACTTTGGACTGACGCGCCACAATGGCGTCGCCGCCCTTGCTTTCGTCGATCACCGAGATGATGGGACCGGGATAATTCACGGCCGCTCCGTTCTGGACATAACTGTCCACCGTGGCGACGATAAAGGTGTACTCGCCTTTGCTCAGACGCTTGAAGCGGTCCTGATAGTCGGCCTGATCATCCACGCATTCGAGCAGATAGCCCTGGCGGCGCAGGCGCGCATTCATTTCCGGCGAACACAAGGGGAAGTAGCCCACCCAGCTGTCCCTGGCCAGGCGAATGGCTCCCTTGGTGTTCTTGGCGTCTGTGGTCTGCAGTTGGCGGTCCTCCTGGGATTGCAGCAGGAATATTTTGACTCCCGCCATCACCAGCAGCCCGCCCAACAGCAGGATGATTACGATCTTAACGTGCGCTTTCATGCATCCAGTCTCTACTGCCTGAGGTCGCCTTGCGTTCTATTGTTGAAATTCCAGGAGCGTGAAGTCCGGCGCTTCGGCCAATACTTCATTCAGCCCCGCCATCAGACTGTCCGGGTCGCTCGCAGAACGGTAAAAGGTCAACCCAGGCTGATGTAAGGAGTGATCGTCGCCGATACAGAAGCCAATGGTATGAATGTTGATCGGCGTGTTCTGCAGAATGGACTGCACCGCCCCATCGGTTTCATAACCACGGCTGGCCAATCCGTCCGTGATGATCACCAGGTGATATTCGCCATAGCCCAGTTGCTTGCCCGCCTGTGTAGTCAACGCGGCTTGGCCGTCCTCCAGGCCCGCGGACAGCGGCGTACCGCCGCCGGCGACCAACTGGTCGATCATCTGTTTTACGACCGGACGATTCTGCGTGGCGAGATGGGTGCGCTCGCCAACACCCTGGCCGTCAAAGGCGTAAACCCCAACATTCGCGTCAGCCGGCAACTGCTCAACGAACTTTTTCACCGCGGTTTTAGCCACATCCAGCTTGCGCTTGCCGTCGCCGCAATCGGTATTGTCCATGCTGCCGGAGCCGTCGAACACAATGTAGTAGTTCTTCGCCAGCAGATTGTCGCTCAATTCGCTTTGCTCACGCGTCGCCGGCCAAAGATTATCCGCCGGGCGCATGGCGTAAAGCGCAGTAGGTTTAGCCGCCTGCGCAGACTTCGTCTCTGCGGTCGCCGCCGGGGCGGAGGACGAGGCTGGCGAGGAGGAGCTATCGCACCCCGCCAGCGCCGTCAGGGCGATACAGACTGAAAGTTTCTTCAACATCGCATATCCCCTTACAACGGCATGAATACGTCGGATTCAGCTTCAACCTGAATAATGCGGAATTCCACCCGCATGTTCGAACGCCATTCCTGCTGGTTTTTCGGCGCACAGGGCTCCGAACCGCAAATACCGGTTTTCGGGTTGGCGATACCGTTGCCCACCACCGCGAACTGGGATGGGTCCAGACTGATGTTCTTGCCCGCCGCATATTGAATGATGTTGTCGCGGACTTCCTGCGCACGGGCCAGGCTCAGGTTGCGGGCGGACTGTTTGATGCGTCCCAGCACAACCGCCTGCTCGCCTTTCTTCTTGGCGCGCAGGTATTCCATCGGGTCGGAGTTGCCTTCTACGGTGATAATAGCGCCGCCGTAAGTGCTGGCCAGCTCGACCACTTTGTCGAAAGAGTCCTGATACAGGTCGATAGAGAAAGACTTCTGATTAGGCTGGAAGAACACTTCGAAAGAGAACAGCTCACCTTCAGCCAGACTCTGTTGCTGCTGACGCTGATTCACCAGCTGCGCCACCTTCTCTTCGTCGAAGCGGGGCTTGGCCGCTTCCGCTTTAACATTGACCGCCGCGCCCAGGAAACCATAGTCGAACGCCGCTTTCCCCAGCGTCGCTGGCTTGCTCAGAATGCCCGCCTGTTGCAGACCGGTTTGTACTTCGCTGCTCAGGGCGTCGAAGCGACGGGGATAGTTGCTGTCGGTAAAGAATTGCTTGTTGCCTTGCAGACCGACGAAGGTCGCGTCCGCGAACAGGCCTTCCACGTCAGCGGTAGCTTCTTCGCTGTCCAGCAGCAGTTTGCCCGCCGCCGCCAGCATAGTCCGGTAAGGTTTGACGTCCTTGGTTTTATTCTGGAACAGCTTGCCCAACGCCTCTTCGCCCTCAAGGAGCCCAGCGACAAAGGCTTCCACTTCGCTGCGATGGGCGTCGAAATAGTCCTTTCTTACCGCGTAGACGTCGGCGATAACTTTGTCCGCAGTACGGGTGGACAACAGAATGCGCGCGCCTTTTACCGAATCTTCAGAGCCAGAGCCTACATTGCCGCCAGAGGTCAGCGCCAATGCGTCAGGGATGATGACGAACGCTGCGTCCACGTCCTGCTCGTAAAATGCCGCCATGGGCGCATTATTGGTGCCAGTAAGATCCGGCAACCAGCGAACCGTGACGTCTTTGAAGCTCAAGCCTGCGTCTTTCAGAATCCGGGCGGCGTAATCAACATGCGGGCCGTATGCCTGAATTGCGATAGTTTTGCCTTTCAGGTCCTTGGCGTTACGAATATTGGACTTCACCACCAATGCATCGCCGCCGGAAGACCAGGTCAGTTGATAAATGACCACTGGCTGCGTGCGCGGGTCTTTATTCAACAGTTCCGCCGCCGCGCTGATCATGCCTACCGTGCCGCGCAAAAACGGTGTTTCGCCGGCCACATAGCTTTTGACCTGATTGACGAAGGCGTCTTCCCGGTACAGTTTCAGTTGCAGGCCTTTCTTGTCGAAGATGGAGCCTTTCGCGGTTTGCGTCTGATTGCCATTAGCCAGCAGCGTGGCGATATCGCCACCCCAGGTTATGACCGGCGCACTGAGGCTGCGGGTGTTCACTTCGCCGACATTGAGCTTGACCACTTCGCTGATCGGCTTGTAGTCAACATAGGCGGGCTTGGCGTGGGAAAGCACGCTGAAGGCGGTGGCCAGCAGCGCCAGTACCGAAATAAGAGAGCGTTTAACCATAATGGATTCCTTATAACTTACCGTCGATATTCCGCATCCAGCAAGGTTTGGAATGAGTCCGGATGTTTGAGGTTGAAATCTTTGACGTGTTGCAGATATTCAGGGTCAAACCCTTCCTGCTTCACTTGTTCTATTAATTCTTTGAAGGCGTCCGTGTGCATGACCTCACGGCTGGTGGCCACCTTCGGCAGCGGGTGATCCGCGACAATTTTGCCGCCCCGGCCGGCGAAGTGACGGTCGCCCCGGTCATCGGAATAATACTGGGACAACACCAGCAGTCGCGTCCCCAGCAAACAGGCCTCATGCATGTCGTGGGTCACGAAGAACACCGTCAGTTGTTCCTTTTCCCACAGTTCCAACAGGTGCACCTGCAGGTCCGCGCGGGTGTCCGGGTCCAGAGCGCCGAAGGGTTCGTCCATCAGCAGAATGGGTGGCTTCATGATCAGCGCCTGGGCGATAGCCACCCGCTGCTGCATGCCGCCGGACAGTTCATGAGGATACTTGCGCGCAGCATCCGTCAGTCGCACCTGGGCCAGCATCGCCATGGCCTCTTCTTCGTGGGCCTTGTTGCGATACCAGGGATTCCACCATTGCCCCTGCGTCAACGTCTTGCCCAGCATGACGTTTTCCAGCACGGTGCGATTGGGAAACAGGGAGTAACGTTGATACACAATGCCGCGACTGAGGTCCGGCAACAGCGCCGGCTCCCCGGCGATCTCCACTTTGCCGGCAGTCGGCTGCTCCTGTCCGAGGATGAGTCGCAACAGTGTGGACTTGCCACAACCGCTGGGGCCGACCACGGTACAGAACTCGCCTTTGCGCACCGACAAATCAATATTGTCGAGCACCTGTTTGTCACCGTACTGCTTGTATACGTCTTCTATATGAAGCAATGGCTGCATCGTTTCCAATCCTAAGATTCAAGCGTCGCCGGTCTGCGCCGGTCCGTTCCGCTATGTCCGCATTCAATCAGGGTAGTCCGCAAACGCGGGTCCCGCTCGATTCCCGCTATTGTTCGTACCACTTGTAACGCCACTTCAATATCAAGCGCAGCGCCCAGTCCATCAAAAAGCCCAGCAAAGTGATCCAAATAACATAGGGAATGATCACATCCATGCTCAGGTAGCGCCGCACCAGGAAGATGCGGTATCCCAGCCCTTCCGTCGCCGCAATGGCTTCAGAGGCGATGAGAAACAGCCATGCGGAGCCGATGCTCAGACGTAACGCCGTGATCAGGCGCGGCATCATTTGTGGCAGCAGTATTTTATAAACCACCGCCAGATCGGAAGCGCCCAGAGTTTTGGCTTTCACCACCTGTTCGCGAGGAAAGCTGCGCACGGACAGCGCCATGTCCCGGGTCATAATGGGAAAGACCCCGATAAAAATAAGCGCGACCTTACCCAGCTCGCCAATGCCCAGGGATATGAACAATATCGGCAACAGCGCCAATGGAGGAATCATCGCAATAAAGGTAAGAATGGGGTTACCCAGGGAATAGAGGCCATTGAACGCCCCCATATTGAGGCCAATGATCAACGCCACCAGGGTGGAGAGCGCCAGCCCTATCGCCAGACGTTGCAGACTGGCCAGCGTATCGGCCCAGAACACGTAATCGCCACTGCGCCGGTCCGGCTCAAAAGCGAGTCGGTGAATAGCGTCCCCCATCTGTTGCAGGCTGGGCAGCAGTTTGTCGCTGGGGTTATCAGCCAGGCGGATATCGGAAGCAATGAGATAGGTCGCGATCAATATCACAAATGGCGCCAGCGCCAGAACCACGTTCAACAGTCGCGGCGGCTGGGCGAACAGGCCCAGCATGGCGGGTCTTTTCATCTAAATCCCYTATTAATATTTATTGAATGGTGGCTGTCGGCGTCCGCCGTTTACAAGTTCCGCTGCGACTCCCGGCTGTCGGGATAACGCTTTTTCTCGATGGCGTAGTACGCCTTCAGCAGGTCGACCTCCAGGCCAATCGCCTCGCGGGCTTCTTTCAAGGTGTAACTTGAATATTGTTCGAAATCCACTGTGTCCAGAGGCGTACAGTCAGAGACGTAGCCCAGTCGCACGGCGTCTTTGTATACCTGCAGGTCTTCGTCATTCATCTGATAGACCTTGGGGTACAGATACTTGGCGAAGAAGCTGTATAAACGTTCTTCCGTCGTCGTCACCCGGTTGGTGCTGCCCATGGTGAAGCCAAGCACAAAGGCTTCATCTTTTGGCGCCACGCCCCGTCCCAGCAGTACGTGGATATAATCATGCGCTTTCAGGCCGGTGGCGCCGTTGAACAGATTGACGCCGGGGATGTCAAATTTGGGGTTCTCCACCAACTGAATAATCAGCGGAATGTCTTCCTGTTTCAGAGCAATGCTCTGAATGCTGGCGAATGCTTCCGCCACAGTCATTTGGTCATCGTCCAGCTTGATGTGCCATTTTGCCACACGTTCGGGTAATGCCATGGTTGTCTCCATGAGTTTGAGCGAGCTAGCGAATGTTTATACGTCAGTTACACAGTATAGGCCGGGCGTCTGGAGAAGAGACGACGAACGGGTATAAAGCGCCGTTTCTCATGACTTTCCGTCATTTAATTATAAATTTCAATCGCATATGCGCTTATAACGCATCTGCACCAGCCCGCTGGAGAAGGTTTCCGCCAACTGAAAGTCCAGGCGCGCGCAGGCGTCTACGGGGGGAAACAGCGGAATACCCTGGCCCAGTAAAACGGGCACATAGGAAATAATGTACTCGTCCACCAGGTCTTCTTCCTGGAAGGAAGCCAGCAGCTCGCCGCCGCCCACCAGCCAGATTCGTTTGTAATCCAGCGCCCGAAAATGCGCCACTAAGGTGGAGGGATCGCCGGCGCAACGCTCCACTCCCGGGGCGAGCTTTAAATCCTCCTGCCGGGAGAACACCCATACCGGTTTCCCCTGGTAGGGCCAGGCGCCCAGCTCCAGCACTTTGAGATAGGTCTTGCTCCCCATGACCAACGCATCGACGCCGTTGTAAAACGTCTCGTAGCCATAGTCTTCATTTTCATCCGCCACAGACGCCAGCCAGTCCACCTTTCCTTGTAGATCGGCGATGTAGCCGTCAAGACTGGCGGCCACGTAATACACTATTTCCATACACGAAAGACCTTAACAGTTTTCAATGGTTATCGGTTGTCGCCAAATAAAACCGCGCTGATTACACGCTCTCCGGGAATACAGCTAGAATTAAATGCAAGACAACGTCACATGCTTAAGTCCGGAAATAATAAGCTCCCAAGAGCGCTCTGTTTTTCTGGGCAAGTAATGCCTGTTTTTTAGCGCATGACGAAGGGGCGATGATAGAACAATGAACTTTATTAATCATCCGTGGCGCCGCGCCGTATTGCTGGCCGTCATCGCGCTATGGTTTATTATACCCCCGACCGTTCATGCCCAGGACGCCCAGACTAGCGCACCGGAAAGCAGGCTGATCAGATTCAATATGAGCGATGGCGGCGGCTTTCCGCCGTTCACCTACTACGACGAACATAACCAGCCGCAAGGCATCATGTATGAAGTGCTGGCTACCGTGGCGAACCGGCGCAATTACCAACTCAAATTAATGGCCCTGCCCCGCAAGCGACTCGACAGCATGCTCGCAACCGGCGATGTGGATGTGGTGACCCTGGCGCGGGAATGGACGGATGCGCCAACGCAGTTTCTATGGTCGAAACCGGTGATTCCCCATCGCGATGTGATTTTTTCCCTGCGCGATCGCAATCTGCAATTTAAGAAAGTCGAAGAATTGGTAGGCATGACCCTGGTGGTGCGTTTCGGCTACCACTATCCGTTGCTGGACCCTTATTTTGAGGATGGCCTGATCAAGCGTCAGGAAGATTACAGTGAAAGCATCATGCTGTCGCATCTGCTAAAAACGCCGGACCGGGTCGACGGCGCCGTTATCAATGAGATGGTTGGTCTGTGGTTGATCAAGGAGAAACGTCTGGGCAATCAATTCGTCCTCTCCGACCAGGATGTCAGCACCGTGTGGTTTCGCTTCGCCGTGACGCCGCAGCGCAAACAATTACTGGCCGATATCGACGCCGTGCTGCAGGATCTGAAAGATTCCGGCGATCTACAGGAAATTATCGCCCGCTATCAACCCTGACAGCGCTGCGGACTACGCCGCGAATTCCGACACCCGATACTCCGCTTTGATGACGACCTCCAGATAATCCAAGTGATTCATCGCCAGTTCAAAGCCTTCACTGTCATCGCATCCGCCGGGTCCTCGCGCTTTCATCAGACTGCGGCTGCGGGTCAGCCCCGCCATCGCCTGACGGTTAGGCTCGTCCCATTTTGGATAGAGACTGTGTACGGCGATCAGGCGCACACCCAGGGCGTCCGCCAGCTCCAAGGCCTGCTTTTTGTTTTCCCTGGCGGCGGACTTCATGATCTCCAGCTTCCTGGTCTCCAGATAGGAATACTCCCACTGGATATCTTCCAGAGAGATGTTTTTCGTGGTCGCCGCCAGGGCCAGAGTTTGCGGCACATCGGCAATCGCCAGCGATTGCAGCTTGAGCGTGAACGTCACCGAGGAAGCGCCGGCGAACATGCCGGATTTAGAGGTCACGCGGATATTCTCAAGGGATAGCTTGCTTTCATCCACCCCCAGCCGCTTCAAGCCATCGATAAGGCTTTTGACATCCTTCAACTTCTTCAACGCTTCGGTGGTGAACACCGAAGACTCCCCCGATACCTTGAGCGCCAGCGTCGCCGCGTCGGGAGACACTTTCACCTTCTCCACGGTTTCCATGGTGATTCTATCGGGATATTTTTCGCTCATGCTCAAGCTCTCCTGTTATTGCAGCATGTCCCGCAATGGAATCAGGCTGCGCTCGCCCTCGGACGATACAATCGCCACAGATTGGGCCGGTATGGCTGACTGACCCGCTTTACGCTCCTGAGAGGAAAAGTTCGCGGTAATCGTCGTGCCGTCCGCGAAGCGGGTGGATTGCAGCAGACGATCCTGCGACAGGAACTCAAACCCCGTCATGCGCGTACTGTAAAGTTTTTCATGCCAGGGACGGAACACTTTATCGTAGGTGGCGATAACAGGCAGGTCGCGCTTCTGATTCGCCGCGTTCAGATGGTACATCGGCGGAATCATGTACAACAACTGCAGCAGCCCCACGTCCACGCGGGTTTCTTTGAACTTCAGCGAGGGGTATTCCCAGTGCAGGGTCGCCACAACGCTATCGTGCAACGCCAGCTGATACAGCGGCAAGCGATAGGCGGGGTTGTAGTAAATATTGCGCAGCGCCGGCTTGATCGGTTTGGTGGCGAAGAACAGCGAGGGAGCCTCAGGCGGCCAGTAGTTGCCGCGATAATAGGTGGATTGGCGGTTCTTGCCAGTGTCAGGGTCCGTCCAGCTGAACGGCGTGATGGTCATGCCATGAGCAAATTCAATGGCGTTCGCAAACAACGCGGAGCCGCCTTCGCTCCCCGTGACCAGCGCCAGTTCTTCCCGTGGGAAATTCAATCGTTGCGTACGCGCCGCCACATCCTGCGCTTCACTGGTTTTGCGCCCTTCCGTGTAGTCCTCATAGATCATGCCAGTGGCGTCCACATCCAGGAACAAACTGTTGAGTTTGGCCTCACGCGTCACCGCCGTCATGCGCTGCTCCGCATAGTCTTCAATCGCCACTGGGTTAGCGTAGGCGCCCACACTGGAGAAACCGGAGACGACACTACCGTCTTCCCGTCGGTAGGGCGCCTTTTCCCAGTTTTCGCGGCCGACCTGGGCGGTCAGCCAAGTGCGCGGCTCATCCGGCGCGTGAATGCTGCCGTAGCTGTCATAGACTCCCACCAGATAGCCCGCCGCCTTCGCAGCTTTCACCGATTGCGGATGCCATAAGGTATCCAGCCAGTCGTTGGCTCCCAGCCAGGCGCTGGTCAGCCCGGCCTTGCGCAGCGCGGCGATGGTGTCCGTGGAGAAACCGCCGCCCCAGGACTCCGGCTCGGCCATCATGGAGCCGAACGCCTGCTGCATGGCCGTGCGCATCGCGTCTCCCCGCAGCACTTCCATCGCGGGATCATGTCCGCCCGGTAAGGGATGCTGCGCCGGCGCATCGATGGCTTTGATCAACGCCCCATTCACCGCCCTGACGATAGCCTCGCGAGAGTATTTCGAGACAAATCCCGCATCCCCCTGCGCCTCCTTGAAGGCCTGGGTAAACATCTTGCGCGCCTCTTTATCACACTGCGCCCAAAGTTTTTGCGCGAGATGACCCGGCGTCTGGTACTTGGCGGCGAATTCACGCACGAAGGGACGCCAGCTCTTAATATCCTCCGGCTTGATCAGACCGCTGCTCCACAGGTAAATATGCGGCGCGCCAGCCAGCTTGGCTACATTGGGGTTTTGCGCGAGTTTATCGTCCAGCGTCAGCAACCCCTGACGCTCCAACAGCTCGCGATAAGCCAAGGCGCCGGCGACAGGCGTAGCCGCGCCCTTCTGTAAACGCACCAGATAAGGCCGATCCGGCATCAGCGGCGAGAATTCATGACTCACGCCCAGACGCAATGCGCCCTCATCCCGATTGAAAGTCATGGCGGTATTGAAGGGGTTTTCCAATGTCCAGGTCAGAGAGTAGCCGGCTTGTCCGTCGCCGCCAGCGCGCACTTCCGTCCAAAACGGCATGGACAGCAGTTCCGTCACCGCGGACTCGTCGTACTTTTCCTGTAACCAATCCGCCCACGCCGCATCATCGGCCGGGATATAAAAACCCTCGCCCAATGGCAGGCCGTAAGCGGACACCTGGCGCGCCGCCGACGTCGGCCAGTCAATATGCGTCTTGGGCTTATCGGCGCTGATGGCGAAAGTCAGAGCGCCATGATCAACAGCGACTTTCACGTCAAACGCGTTTTCCTGCAGGGCAATACGCCAATGGCGCTGGTCTCCCTCCACAAACACCACATTTTTGACGTCTTCGACAGCAAACGCCGCCGCTGAGGCGGGAGATTGAGTCTGATTCATCTGTACAGTCACCGCCAACGTGGCGGGATCGATCAGATACAGGTCGTCGCCAACGGCGACTTGCAACGGTTGAGCATTCCCGGACGCCGCCCAGGTTGGTTGCAACGCCATGGATAATAGCGCCGCCAATACGGAGATTCGTTTCATAATTACGTATAACTTGAATAGAAGTTGGATCGAGGTATCGCTTTAACTCACTCAGGTTCCCGAATGAAAGCAACAGGAGCATTTGGGCGCGGACTTATGGATAAGTGATTGGTCTTATAGGTAAGTCATTGATAATAGAAGCCGCCATGCTCCGGGAACTTAAACGTGTAAGCCCAATGCACTATAAAATAAAAGTATCCCGGTTTCTGCATGGCGAAGGAGCCCTCTTTCCGTCGAATGACTTGAAAGCCTTGGCGGCGTAGGACTGGCAAAGTTATGAAATTTTATTCATGAGAGTGGGATGGCTAAAGCCCATATCTCAACGCTACGTAGAGATTGCTGTTGTCCTTGAGCTGGCCAAAAAAGGTTTCCACTTTCTCTCCGTAGAAAACATTAGCGCCACTCTCCACGCGCCAGTGATCGTCTACCTTGTAGTTAGCCTTTAAACGCAAGTAGCCGTCGTCTTCGCTGGGGCTCCAGAAATTGAACAATGACAGCGTCAGATTCTGGTTCATCAAAAGCTGGGTCAAACGCAGCGTCACCACCTCCCGGCGCTTGTCCTTCAGATATGCGCCAGAGGGCTGCGAGGCCTTGAAGGCGTCATAATCCTGCATGGACTCAACATAGAACTGCACCGCGCCAGTCAGCTCCGGCAGCAGCTCGCGTTCATAGCCAACCAAAGCGCGCCACTCACTGTTGCGCACCCAGGGGTCGTCACCGCGCTCATCCTCCAGGCTGTCATAGTAGCCCAGCTCCGCATTGGCTACGCCGCCGGCGACAGGACCACGCACGCTCGCGCCCCACACCTGCAGCTCAGGAAACCTATACAGGCCGCTGTCAGGATTAACGCCCGCCGGGCTTTTCCAGAAGCCGCGATAATAATAGGCGGCCAGTTCATAAGGACCCAATAGACGATAAGCCCGCAACGCCAGTTCATCATCCTGCAACGCGTTTTGACGCCCTTCCACCCGCACGGGCTGATTACGCCCCACCACTTCACCGTCGCCAGCGCTGTAGTATGAAATCCGCTCGCCATCAATGTAACGGTCCGCGTCGAATTGCGGCGTGTACACCCAGTCCAGATTCACTACATCACTGAAGAAGGATATCTTGGCGGCGTCCGAAGGCGCTTTCAGGTACTCCTCGTCACGGCCAATCATCAGCGCGTTCCAGTCCTTGGGAAAGAGGTCGTTGATGAACAACAGATCGCCGGTTCCCCAAGTGAGAATCTGACGTCCCAGCTTGATATCCATCGCATCCGCCGGACGCACCAAAAAGTTGGCTTCGCGCAAGTCCAGCCAGCCTTCTCCGCGCTCAAGATCGATACGATGATGATCCAATACCGGGTCGTACAGGACATCCGCCACGCCCTTAAACGTGACCGACTCCAGAAACGCCTCCGCCTGCCATTGGGCGCGCGCTTCGCCTATGGACGCCCGTTTTTGCGTCGGATCATCCTGCAATCGGGCGCCGAGTCGGGTTTCCGCAAAGCCGGACATTTGCCACGGAACCGCAGTCAGCCCTGCCTCTGTTCCTTGGTCCCTACCATTCGACTCGGGCTCCGCCAGATCCAGGCCGACAGGCAGGTCCGGCTCATTGGCGGATGGTTTAGCAGGCTCTTCCAACCCTGTCGGCAGTTGTGGTTCTTCCGCTCCCAGCCCCATAGGCAACGCGGGCTCTTCACCCCAGGCGCGAGCGCTTATAAGCAGGATCGCGGCGATTCGAAGCGGTGTTTTCATCAGTGCTCCCGCCCTCTCTCAGCGTAGATACTGACGCGGCGCGCTACGCAAATAACGTTCGCTGAAAATATCTTCTGGAATATCCACATCGTAATCGACTTTGCTGTAGCGCATCTGAGTGTAGCCGCCGATTCGCGAGTCGCTCATTTTGGATTCCGTCACTGTCTGATAGCCGTCCACCATTTCCACCCGCGTCGCCTGATAGGTGCGATAAGCCCGATCCGATGCATCGTAAAACTCTGTTTTCACTGGAATAAAGGTGGTCTTGTGAATCCAGTTTTTGTAGTAGGCGAACTCCACATTGCCGGTGTTTTTTGGCGTGCTTTTCAGCACGTAGTAGTTGTCCGTCTCTTCGAGCAACACATGATTGTCTTCATCCGGGGTGCGCCCGGACACATCTTCATAGAAAAAATGTGAGCCCATGAAGCTGGTGCGTTCATCACTGGCGGAAATGCGTTTCACCAGATCCAGCGCCGGCAGATAGAGCCAACGGTCGTCATCTCCCTTCACATGCTTCCATACCAGGAAGGCGCTTTTGCTCACATCCGCCGGGCTGTGAAAGTACACATAAAACTTCTGATCGCCGTCGCCTGCGTCGTCAATGTCTTTCCGCAGAATGGTGAATTCCCGCGAGCGCTCCCGGTTCTGCGCGTCGAAGATGCGCATATCCACCCTCGCCTTGCCGTCCACGCCCTGATAATAAGCCGCGTGGCTGGCCTTGCGTACGATGTCATCCACCTGCGCCTGATCCACAGCGCCCGCCGGCGTCGCCGAAATTCCCGTCATGACGAATACCCAGGTCGTCGCCCATCGTTTTAATGAAAGACTCATGCCTCAGCCTCCCTTGTTGGTTGCAGATTTTTAAACAGAAAGAGATCAAACGCCGTCAGCAGCGCAGGCAGGATCAGCAAGGTCGCCACGCCGGCGAACAGCAAAATGGAAGAGATAAACACCCCGACAGTCTGATAGGGAATCAACGGCGCCGCCAACAACGGCAGGAACCCCACGCCGATAACAATCACATTGCGGGTAATCGCCCGCGCCGGCTCGCCAAACACCGCGTCCACCGTCTCACGCCAGGAGCCGGTCTGCCGATACAGAAAGCGGCTGCGAGCCAGAAAGTGGATGGCGTAATCCACCGCCAGCCCTAAACTCAACGCTGACAGCACCGCCACCGGCATATCGTAATCTTTGCCAATCCAACCGATGACGCCGTAGATCGCGCCAATTGTGACCGTCAACGGCAGCATACTGAGCAGCCCCCACCACAGGGACCGGAATAAAAACGCCATCATCGCCAGCACAATCAGGAAGCTGCCGAGAAACGCCTCCAACATCCCGCTCACCATTTTTTCCTGCCACACCACATTGATATAGGTCAGCCCAAACCATTCATGCTTGAGGGCCGTCGGGGCCGGATGCTGCGCGAAAAAGCGATCCACCGCGGCGACCACCGCCGCCATGTCCTTGTTGTCTCCGCTTTTCAGCTGTATCCACAAATTGGTGTTGCGATAGTCCGGCGTTACGAAGCGCCACAAGTCCTGAGGACGATGACTGCTCTGGTAGGTAATCAGCGTCTGCCCCACCGCCGGAGCGCTGGCGGGGATGCGAAACGCCTCCGCTTCTCCCTGCATCAGTTCTCTGTGCACGGTTTTGACAATGTCCGGCAGCGCATTGCTCTTACCCACCAGACCGGTTTCCTGCAGGTACTTTTGCAGGGTTTCGATATAAACCAGGGACTCAGGCTGTTTAAAGGTTTCAGCGCTTTGTCTCACCGCGTCCAGCCCCTGCCCCAACGCATCCCACGCGTCCCATAGCGCATCTGTGTCCGTCTGTTCGCGGGCGCCCGCCACGGAGTCCTGCACCTCACGCAACCATTCATCTCGGGTTTGCGCAGTCGCTACGCTGATAAGGGCGCGAGCGGGCTCTTGAATGGCCGCATCCGTCTCGTTCAATAACGCGGCGACCCGGTTGCGGGCATCCTCCAATGTAGCCGGCGCCGCTGGCTGCAGCGCCAGATAGGCCATATAGGTTCCCGCAAAACGCGCATTCAGCGCTTGATCCGCAACCCGAATCGGATGACTTTCCGCAAACCATTTCACCGGGTTGTCATTAATCTGGATTTTGCTAATGCCATAGCCTGCGCCAACCGCCACCAACAAAGTCGCCACCAGCACCAGTTTGGCGTGGCGATAGGTGAAACGCCCCAGCGCATGAAGAAACCGCGCCAGCGCCGTATGCTCCTCTCCATCTTTGTCCGTGTTCATACCAAATCCCTGCAAGGAGTTTTCCGGCATCAACATGATGTAGGCGGGGACCAGCGTCACCGTCAACAACCAGGCCAGCCCCACGCCAATGGAAACGAATACGCCAAATACCTGCACAGGAGGAATCGGGGTGAACGCCAATGAGGCGAAGCCCGCACAGGTAGTGATCGAGGTGTACAGCATCGGCGCCGACAGCTCTTCCATCACTTCGCAAATCGTTTTGTTGCGGTCGCGTATCCGGGGATAGCGATCAAAGAAGTCCGACAGGATATGCACCGCGTCCAGCACCGCGATAGGCATGACAAAAATGGGGATCATCGAACTCATGATATGCACGGTATTGCCGGTGACCACCAGCAACCCCATGGTCAGGATCACGGAAATCATGGCCACTGCCAGCGGCGCCAGCACCAAACGCAGATGGCGGAAAAACCACCACATCAGCAGGAAAATCAGCAGCATCGCCAGCGGCGCGGAAATCGCCATCTGCTTGAACATCTCCACGCCAAACTGATCCTGCGCCACCGGCAGCCCGGTAATGTGGTACTCATCATTTGAGTCGAACTCAGCGACCTTGGCGCGCAACTTCTCCGCGATCTGGTAACTGATGTCTTTTGACGTTATAGGAACGTAAAGCGCCAGCGCTTTCTGGTCCGATGACACCAGAGTGTCGCGCAGCATGGGAATACGCATGGCTTTTTCCGCGACCTGCAAAGCCGCGGCGTCGTTAACGGGAGGCGACGGCATCAGCCATTCAAAACGCACCGTTCCCAGTCCGGCCTGCTCAATATTATCCACTGTGGACGGAGCCATCAGATCCACGCCCACCACGCCCTGCTCACGGCCGTTCTCCTCCCAGCGCAAACCTTGTGCGAAAGCGGCCAGGTCATACACGTTCTTAAGTGAGCGCGCATTGAATACGCCCTGAGGATGATCGCGGTTGATCACCCCAACCACGACAACATCGTACAGGCTGAATTCCTGTTTCAGATGGTTGTGAGTCACCCTGACAGGTTCATCCTCCCGCAGCATGTTTTCCGGGTCGGTATCAATGTGTAGAGGGTTCAGGAAGGAAAACGTCGCGGGGCTCAGTGTTGGAGCCGCCGCCAGAAGAATCAGCAGCAGGCAAAGAGCCCCGCTCAGGCGGAACCAAAACTTGGGGTGTCGGGAGGCATGTTCTGATAAAGTCAGCATAGCAGGGCCTCAGTGAAAGGCGCTTCCGGGATGGAACCCCAGTTTTTTCAACACCATGGCTAACGGACAAAAGCCGGTGAACGCCGCCTGAAACATATTCAGGCCGACAAAGGCGGAAAGCAGGAACCAATAGGGACTCACCCAGTAACCCAGAATCAAACCGAGAGAAACCATGAAACCTGCGAATGCGAAGACCAGTCGATCAATGTTCATAGCGACCTACTCCTGTTCGGATGGCTGAAAGCTTAGCTGCCGATTGTTTGTTTAGAATAATCTAAATGATTTTTTTCTAATTTAGATTATTCTAAAATATTAGTCAATTCATTAGATGTGTGACTTCAAATTATGCTGGATAACGAATTTGACCCCGAAGGTTTTGAAAAGGCTTTGTCGTTAATCAAGTCCATGGACAATCGCAATCGATTGTTCATTCTCTGCCTGCTGTGCGACGGTGAGCGTACGGTGACGGAAATGGCGGAAGCGACGGAACTGAGTCTGTCCGCCATGTCCCAGCATCTAAGCGTGCTGCGTCAGGCGGATTTGGTAGAGACGGAGAAGTATCAGCAGAGCGTGACGTATCGTCTTAAAGGCAATGAAGTCAAACAAATGATTGCGCTGCTGAAAAAGCTGTACTGCGATAGCGCCGCCAAATAGCGGCGCCTTCACTGACAACAATGGCAACGCGTTAGTGAGCGCCTTGAGGCGCGCCGACGCCGCTGCGGGGTAATGGCTTCAGCTTCCACACCAGAGGAATCAGCAGCGCAAACAGGATCGCCAGCATCTTGAAGCTGTCCATGAATGCGATAAACCGGGCCTGCTCGGCCACCTGCTGATTAGCCATCATCAATGCGCGAGTGGCGTCGCCAGTGATCTGCTGCAACTGCATATAATGCTGGCTCCAGACCTCGCTGACCGGGCTGGTGTTAGCCACCAGATGACCGCGATTCACGGTCGCGACGCGATCCAGGAATGTCATCAATAAGGCGATGCCGACGCCGCCCCCCAGATTACGCATGAACGACAGCATGGCCGCCGCCTGATTGTTCGCCGACGTAGGCAACCCGACATAAGCGCTGGATGTCGTGGGAATGAACAGGAACGCCAGACCCAGCGTCTGCCACACTCGGGCCAACGCCAGTTGATCCCGACTCACCGACAACGTCAGGTCCCCCAGATTCCAGAGCGCCAGACTGCTCACGCTCAGCCCCAGCATCAACAGAATACGGGAATCCACGGCGCCAACCAGACGCCCCACGATAGGCATCATAAACATGATCGCGAACCCGCCCGGCGACAACACCAGACCGGCATCGAAAGCCGAATACCCCATCAGCGTCTGCATCAGCAGCGGTAACAACGCCGTGGAGCCGAACAGCACAAAGCCCATCATAAACATGATGACATTCGCCATCGCGAAGTTGGGATAACGGTACAACGTCAGGTCGACGATGGGATTCTTCTGATCGAAAGAACGCACGATATAGGTCAACAGCGCCACCACCACAATCACCGCCAAGGCGACTATCTGCGGCGACTCAAACCAGTCTTCGCGCTGTCCGGTGTCGAGCATCCATTGCAGACAGCCCAGGCCGATGGCGATCAGAGCAAAGCCAAAATAATCCACCTTGGAGCCATCATGGTTGGCGGGCTCGTCCGGCAGAAAGCGTTTAACCAGCATGATCAAGACAATGCCAACGGGCACGTTGATCAGAAAGATCCAGCGCCAGCTGAACTCATCCGTAATCCAGCCGCCCAGGGTAGGACCAATCGCCGGCGCCGCCACCACGGCGATGCCGTACATGGCGAACGCCATGCCGCGCTTTTCCAAGGGAAAACTATCCGCCAGTATCGCTTGAGATACTGGCTGCAACGCGCCGCCAGCCAGACCTTGCACGGCGCGAAAGATAATCAGCATTTCCAGTCCTGGCGCCATGCCGCAGGCCAGAGACGCCAGCGTAAAACCGATAATGCTGCCGATAAAAAAGCGCGTACGCCCAAAATAGTCGGACAGCCAGCCGGCGATGGGCAGCGCGATAGCGTTGGTGACAAGGTAGGACGTCAGTATCCAGGTAGTCTCTTCCGGTCCCGCCCCCAGGCTGCCGGCAATATGCTGCAGCGAGACGTTGGCGATGGAGATGTCCAGCACCTCCATAAAAGCGGCGAGCGCCACCAATGGCGCAATCAGCCAGGGATTAACGGTTTTCTGCATGGATACCCCAGACGCTTGGCGATTCCGATTGGCGGCGCATGGCGCTTACTCCTGTCTTTGTCGGCATCAGGAGCCGCTGACGTAGACGGTGGGAATGACCGACATGCCCGGCCACAACTGCACCCCGTCGGGGACTTCATCAAAAATGATTTTTACCGGCACGCGCTGCACTACTTTCACGTAGTTGCCGGAGGCGTTTTCCGGCGGCAACAGACTGAAACGGGAACCCGTGCCAGGCTGGAAAGACTCCACCTTGGCGCTGAAAGTCACACCAGGATATGCGTCGACTTCAACGCTGACTTTATCGCCAATACGTACGTCGCCGATCTGAGTCTCTTTAAAGTTGGCTTTCACCCAGGCGGCGCCAGTGACTTCAATGGCGAAGTTGGTCTGCGGGCTGACGAAGCTGCCAGGGTGCTTATCCACTCGGCTGATCCAGCCATTGGAGGAGGCGCGGATTTCCGTCCATTGCAAAGCCAGACTGGCGCGTTCTTCATCCGCCTGCGCCTGTTTGAGCGCCGCTTCACTCTGCCCGATCGCCGCTTTCAGCACTTCGATATTGCGCTCATCGGAGGCGACGGTTTTCTGTTGAGAATGGGCCGCCGCCACCTTGCTGGAGGCGACGTCGATGGAGGCTTTTACAGTCTCCCGCTCCGCACGCAAAGTAGCCAGATTGGTTTTCGCATCTTCCAGCGCTTGCTCGGAGACCTGCTTGCGCCCGGCCAGGCGCTCATAGCGATCCACATCCCTCTGCGCCTGCGCAATCTGCGCATCCAGACGCGCCAAGTTGCTTTCATGGTGCTGTTTCTCCGCTTTGGCGACGTCCACCTGAGCCAAAGCATCCTGTTTACGCGCATCCAAACGCGCTGTAAAAGCGTCCAGATCCGCCTGCGCCTTCACCATCGCCGCCTGCTGCATGGCGACTCGGGCGGATGCGCTTTGCAATTCAGCTTCGTAGGGTTTGGGATCAATGCGGGCGAGCAGGTCTCCCGCCGCCACCTTCTGGTTATCGCTCACCAACACCTCCACCAACGTGCCGGAAACCCGGGGCGTCAGGAAGATAACGTCGCGCTCGACAAACGCATCGTCGGTTGAGACCTTGCCGGCATGCCACAGGTAATAGCCGCAACCGGCAATGCCAGCGAGGCTGAAAAACAACATCAAACGGATCATTTTCTTTGACATGGCGCAGTCCCACGTTCGCTATACAGGTTCAGGATAAAGACGGGCCCCGGGCGGGATTTCTGAGCAAAGAGTCGGACTTTGGCCCCAACTTCTGATTTTCAGCCGCCGCCGGGTTAAAATTATGTCGATTGCAATTCACAAAACTGAACCGTACAGTTCAGTTTTTGCATTCTACTCTGATTTGACGGATAAGCACAAAGGCAATTTAACGACCACCATGGCACTAAACCCACAACGCACCGAACAGATACTTGAAGCCGCCAAGAACGTTTTTCATCAAAGCGGATACGCCCGCGCCTCCATGGACCGGGTGGCGAAAGAAGCCGGCGTGTCCAAGGCGACGCTGTACAATCACTTCAAGAGCAAAACGGTGTTATTTCAGGCCGTGGTGTCCAGCGCCAGCGCCAGATTCATTCAGCAGTTGAGCGACCTGCAGATGGATGGGCGCCGCCTGGAGCCCGCTCTGCGCATCGTTGCGGAGCGTTTTCTCACCTTCCTGCTCTGCCCGCATAATCTGGCGGCCATCCGCATGATCCTTGCGGAGATTCAAGCGGACCCGGAACTGGGTGAGGCCTTCTACAGGTCCGGTCCCGCCGTTGGGGAAAGCGCTGTCGCCCGTTTTCTCGAAAAGCGCATGCAGAAAGGGGAAATCCCTCAGACGGACCCCGTTCGCGCCGGCCGTCACTTCATGGCGTTACTGCGGGGAGATTTGTTCTGGCGCGCGCTGCTCGGCGTCGCATTGCCCCAGGAAGAGATCAACGCGCACCTGGACAGCGTCGTCAAACAGTTCATGCAAGGGGTCGCCGGGATGTCCGCCAGTCACGGCGGTGCTGATACTCGTAACAGTCCAGCGTCCGGTTCTTGAGAGTCGCCGCTTCCGGAATCAGGCCAGCCTGCCGGAAGCCGCACTTTTCCAATACCCGGCTCGACGAGGGGTTGGCGGTAGAAACAGCGGCGTGCAGACGACGCAGCCCCAGCCGCTCATAGGCTTCGCCCATCAGATGCCTTACCGCATCAGTGGCCAGTCCACGTCCGCAATAGTCCTCCGCCACACGATAACCGATCCAGGCGTCGCCGCTGTCATGGCAAATTCCCCGCAGATTGGCGCGCCCCACCACAATTTGATTTGCAGAGCCGGACGCCTCGTCTCCCCACAGCAAAAATGGAAGCTGACGCCCTTGCGCCCATGCCTGGAGATAGTGTTCGATATGTCCTTCTACGCCCTGGCGAGTGTAGAAGCCGTCGGGACGCGGCTCAATATGGGCTTCAAACCAGGTCCGGTTAGTCAGTTCAAATGCAAACAAGGCGTCCAGGTCATCCCGAGTCAGTAATCTGCAATCCATGAAATATCCTTACTATTAATCAGGCCCTGTCTCCCACGGTCAGCCGCGGCGCTATGCGCGGAGAAGGCGCAGCCGGTTCTCTCCCGGCCTGTTTCTCTCATATACTGTGCGCGCTCAAGCATACACAGGACCCGATACGCCATGAAAGTCATCCGTAGCAAAGAGTTCACAGCGGACCGCGCCTGGGGCGCGCTCGACATCGCCAACATGAGCGGCGTCACCTGCCGCCTGCACTGGACGGATCAGCCGTACAAGTGGCATGTTAATGATGGCGAAGAAGTTTTCGCCGTAATGGACGGCAAAGTGGACATGCATTACAAAGACCAGGGAGAGGTTAAAATCGCCACGCTACAATGCGGCGACATATTCTACGCCGCCGTCGGAACGGAACATGTCGCACATCCCATCGGAGCCGCCAGAATTCTGGTCATAGAAAAAGAGGGCTCCGTGTAAGCGCCCTCCCTTCCCACGGATAAAACCATACAGAGCTAGAGGAATACATGACGGACATAACCATCAGGACCGCCACCGCGGACGACGCCGCACTCATTCTGCAATTCATCACAGAGCTGGCGATCTATGAAAAAGCGGAGCACGAAGTAAAGACCAATGTGGAGGAGATTCAACGCTCTCTGTTCGGTCCCGACACCACCACCCACGCCCTGATTTGCTCAGTAGACGGCAAGCCCGTGGGCTATGCGGTTTACTTCTTTAACTATTCCACCTGGCTGGGTAAACACGGCATCTATCTGGAAGACCTGTACATATCGCCTGAATGTCGGGGTGGCGGCGCAGGCAAAGCGCTGCTCCGTCATATCGCCAAAATCGCCGTCGCCAAAGGATGCGGCCGCTTCGAATGGAGCGTACTGGACTGGAATGAGCCCGCCATCAATTTCTACAAATCCATCGGCGCCAAGCCCATGGACGAGTGGGTGATCTACCGTCTGACAGGCGACGCGTTGACAGACTTCGCCAAAGGTTAACCTGAGACGACGCCCATGCAACTCGACGCCGCCGCAATCCGCGCCCGCCTGCAACGTCTCGGCAATGAAACAATTGCCGCGCACTCCCTGCGCTTTTTCAAAACCGGGCCGGGAGAATATGGCGCTGGCGACCAGTTTCTGGGCATCAGAATGCCGACCTTACGCAAGCTGGCGTCCGAATTGCGCGGCGTCAGTTTGACGGAAACATTGCATACACTGCAGTCCCCTTATCATGAAGAGCGTATGCTCGCCCTACTGCTACTGGTAGCGCAGTTTCAGAAAGGCGGGCCTGAACAGAAGCAGGCGGTGTACGAGGCTTATTTGGCCCAAACCCGATTCATCAACAACTGGGATCTGGTAGATTGCTCCGCCCGCTTTATCGTCGGGCCTTACCTTGAAGATAAAGATCGCCGCCAGCTCTATACGCTGGCTGCGTCATCCGATTTGTGGGAACGACGCATCGCCGTGCTGGCCACTTACCACTACATCACCCGCCATGATTTCACGGACATTCTGCAACTCGCGGAAATCCTGCTACAGGACAGCGAAGACCTGATCCAGAAAGCCGTCGGCTGGATGCTGCGGGAAGTGGGCAACCGGGATAAAGCATCGGAGGAAACCTTCCTGCTCAAACACTATCGCAATATGCCTCGCACCATGTTGCGCTACGCCATTGAGAAATTTTCAACGGAGGAGAGAAAGCAATATCTCCAGGGGTTGCGCTAACCCTCGGACGTTAAGCCCACTGGGTGAACCAGGCAACTCCGCGAAGCCCGGCGCGATATGCCCGTAAGCCGCAAGTTGCGACCAGCAGTAACTACTAAGGAACAGTATGTACACACGATATTCCAAAATCGCCCTAGTGTGGGCCGCCGCCTTATTCGCCACTCTGGTGGCCTTCAACAACCTGACGGATTACGGCTCTAACTTCGCCTTCGTCTCCCACGTATTAAGCATGGACACCACCTTCCCAGACAATCAGGGCATGTGGCGCGCGCTGACGTCTCCCGTGATTCACCACGGCGCATACGCCCTGATCATCGCGACGGAATCGTTGGTTGCGATTCTGTGCTGGATAGGTGGCTATCGTCTGCTGCGAAACGTCAGGGACGTCGAGCAGTTCACTCAGGCAAAAGGGCTGGCCATTATGGGGCTGACCCTGGGCGTGATCCTCTGGTTCACGGGTTTTATCGCCGTTGGCGGGGAATGGTTTTTGATGTGGCAGTCCAAGATCTGGAATGGACAACAAGGCGCGTTCCGCTTCACGGTCATTCTTGGCGTCACTATGATCTACCTCAATATGCCGGACACAAACGCACAGTCTTGAGTCTGCGGATTTTGCAGCGCTCCCCTTTCTTTGCTATACCTTGAGCAGGGTTTCGGCGAGCGCTGACTACACACTTTTTTTTGGGACCCAAGCATGTCACCACCCAAGCAACGCCCGCGTTTTCTGACGCTGCTCCTGCTTTTGCTACTGAGTTTTTCCGCAATGGCGGATCACGATGTCGTCTTCTATCTGGAGGATGAGCCCATCTATACCAGCAAATCAGTGCAATCTCCCGGCTTTCTAATGGAAGTAGTGGGAGAAATGAACAAGACGATGAAATTGAAGGTGAGCGCTAACTTCCTGCCATGGAACCGGGCTCAGTATATGGCGATTAAAACCCCCAACGCCGTTATTTTTCCACTCAGCCGCACCCAGGAAAGAGAGCCCAAGTACACCTGGATCTGCAAAGTGTTCGATGTCCCCGTCATGTTCATCACCAAGGAAGGACGTCCGCCCATCAACGACTTCCATACCGCCCGCGAAATGCGGGGAATCGGCGTCATCATCGGCACGCCACAGGAAGAGATGCTCAAACAAGAGGATGTGCCTTACATCGCGCTTACCGGCAAGCAGTTGTATGAGGCTTTGGCCGAAGATCAGGTCAAAGCCATCTACACCGCCAAACCTGAGGCCATTCTGGGCTGGAAACAGGGAGAGTATTCGCAGAGCCTGCAATATGGGCGACCGCTGCAGACGCTGCCCCTATGGATAGCCGCCAGCAAGTCGTCGCCGAATGTTAAAGTACAGGAATGGAACGATGCGCTTGAGCAGCTTAAAACCTCGGGCATATTCGACAAGCTGCGAAAGAAGTACTTCGGCGACGACCCGAAACTGTTCAATGCGGCTCAGGGCGCGGGGGCGTCATCGCCACCCAGCAACTGAGGATACTTGCGCAACGCGGCGCGCAGTTGATGATAAGTCAGCCCCAGCGCGTCCGCGGCCCGCTTCTGGTGAAACTGATTGGCGGCGAGCGCTTCGGCGATCAGGCGCTGCTCGAACTGCGCCATACGA
Organism: Hahella sp. HN01; assembly: GCF_018986435.1. Lineage (GTDB taxonomy): Bacteria > Pseudomonadota > Gammaproteobacteria > Pseudomonadales > Oleiphilaceae > Hahella. The sequence continues at coordinate 403,015 of NZ_JAHMIN010000001.1, forward strand.
CTGCGCAAATCCAGGTCCTCAGCCTCTTCTGTTGTTTCCCGCTCAGTCTGCACGGCGGCTATTGGCTCAGCCGCTTGCGGGACGTCTTCGATAGACGCAGTGGCTGACGGTCGCCAAGGACTCCCAAAGGGATCGATAACCACTTCCGTTAACATTTGTTCCTGGGCGCCATGTCGATAGACACTGCGCTCGACAACGTTTTTCAGCTCACGCACATTGCCCGGCCAGTGGTAATTCATCAATTGAGTCATGGCTTGGGGAGCGAAACCCGCGAACCAGTCATACCCCAGCTCAATACTCATTTTCAGCGCGAAGTGCTCAGCCAGCTCACGAATATCGTCTTTGCGAAAACGGAGCGGCGGCAGGCTGATGACATCGAAGGCGAGCCGGTCCAATAAGTCGCCACGGAAGCGACCGTCCTGCGCCATAGTGGGCAAGTCCGCATTGGTCGCGGCGATGACTCTGACATCCACCTGCAGCGTCTTGTTACCGCCAAGGCGCTCAAAGCGGCCATATTCAATCACCCGCAACAGCTTTTCCTGCACCTGCATGGAGGCGGTCGCCAGCTCGTCCAAAAACAGCGTGCCGCCATCCGCCCTTTCGAACAGCCCCGCCCTGCCCCGCGTAGCTCCTGTAAAGGCGCCCGCTTCATGACCAAACAGTTCAGACTCCAACAGCGACTCGCTCATCGCGGCGCAATTCACTTGCAGATAAGGCTGCTCCCAACGGGAAGAGAGGTAATGCAGACGCTCCGCAATCAATTCCTTCCCCGTTCCTCGTTCACCGATCACCAACACAGGCCGGTTCAGCGGCGCCACCTGAGACACCTGCTGCAGCACGCGATGCAACTCTTCCGAGCCGCCAATCAATGTTTGTCGCCGACCATCCATAAAAAACCATTTATTAGCTAATTAAGCTAAAAATAAGTCACTCAAGCCATTAAAGACAACTCACAAATACGAAAATATCGCCACGAAACCAAATAAAACAAGTATTTTCAGCGACTTACAGAAATTGGCACAAGACTCGCTATGGCTTAAGCAACGTTACAACCGGCCTCAAAAGCCAAGACGCGCTTATAGAGAGTGCGCAGGCGACACAGCAAAGGAGATTGATTTATGGGTATTTTCTCTCGTTTCGGCGACATCATTAATGCAAACCTGACCGCTCTGCTCGATCGCGCGGAAGATCCCGCCAAGATGATTCGCATGATGATTCAGGAAATGGAGGAAACGCTGATCGAAGTCCGCACTACCTCCGCCCGGGTCATTGCCGACCGTAAAGAACTGGAGCGGCGCATGGACTACCTGCGTCAGGAATCCGAAAACTGGGAAGGCAAAGCCCGCCTGGCCCTGAGTAAAAACCGCGAAGATCTTGCCCGCGCCGCCCTGGCGGAAAAAAGCGCCATTGAAGAAAACCTGCAGATCGCCGGCAAAGAATTGAAAGCGATCGAGGAACAACTCGAAGTGCTGCACGAAGAAATCGCCCAACTGCAGCAGAAACTGGACGACGCTAAAGCCAAGCAGAAATCTCTGGTGGTGCGCGAACAAACCGCCCGCTCCCGCATGGATATCCGTCGCTCCAGCAATCGGGATAAACTAGAAGAGGCCTTCAACAAATTTGAGGCCTACGAGCGCAAAATGGATGACCTGGAAGCCCAGGTGGAATCCTATGATCTCGGCCGCACCGGCTCTCTGATGGATGAGTTTTCCGAGCTGGAGCGCAACGATAAGGTTGAGCAGGCGCTTGCCGAATTGAAGGCGCGCATGGATGCCGATAACGGGAGTAAAAACTAATGTCGTCCATCATGGTTTTCTTTTTCGTGCCGACGGTGATCTTCCTCAGTCTGGTCGCCCCGATCTGGCTGATCCTGCATTACCGCACCAAGAGCAAGATTCGCCGCAGCCTGTCCGAGGATGAGCGCGACTTGCTGGAAAGCGCGTTAAAAACGGCGGAGCGCCTGGAGCAGCGCATCAACGCGCTGGAAACGATTTTAGATGCGGATCATGGCGGCTGGCGCACCTACGACAACCGTCATGATCGTCCGCAGCACCATTAAGGAGTCCACCATGAGCGAAGCCAACAAGCAAAACGGCTATAACCGCAATCTGTATCGCGACCCTGACGCAGGCTGGATCGCCGGCGTCTGCGCCGGTCTGGCGGAGAGCTACGGACAGCCGGTATGGCTGGCGCGCATCGTGATGCTGTCGGTGTTTATTTTCAGCGGCAGCCTCGGCGTGCTGCTCTACATCGCCGGCGTCATCCTGCTGGCCAAACGCCCGCGCGACAGCTACACGCCAAGCCAGGGACGTCCGTTATTTGATTATGGCGAAAGCGCCTCAGATCGCGCCCGGCAGCTCAAAGAGCGTATGCGCGCACTGGAAATGCGTTTGCAGTCCATGGAGCGTTATGTCACGTCCAACCGCTTTAACGTTAACAAGGAGTTCAAAAACCTTTAGCGCGGCGGCGATAGTACGGAAGGTTAAGAAGGACTCATGAGGTCCGGAGAGAATCAACGGGGCGCAGCGGACGCCCCGTTTTCATAGGCGTCGGCTTATTTGGATTTCTTGACGTATTTGGTAAGAATCACGATCTGCTGGCCGTTGACCCGGCCTTCGATATGCTCAGGATTGTCCGCCACCAGTGAGATGCCGCGTACGGCAGTACCGCGCTTGGCGGTGAAGTTGGCGCCTTTCACGTCCAGATCTTTGATCAATGTGACCGTATCTCCCGCTTCCAGCACAGCGCCATTGCTGTCCAAGTGACGCACAGCCTCTTCCTTTGCTTCGCCCTCACCCGTCGCCTTCGCCCACGTCAGCGTGTCGTCATCCAGATACAGCATGTCGCTCAAATCCTGAGCCCAAGGCTCCGCGCTCAAACGCTTTAGCATGCGCCAGGCCATTACCTGCACAGCGGGGATCTGGCTCCACATGCTGTCGTTCAGGCAACGCCAGTAATTAACTTCCAGCGTGTCCGGGTCATCCATCTGCCCCTGACAAACCGCACAAGCCAGAATGCATTGGTCGGCGGAACCGTCAGAAGTCGGCGGCACCGCATAGACTCCGAGATTATCCGCCGCGCCGCAAAGTTCGCATTTTGATTCGCTGCGCGCATGCAATGTCTGTTCTGTACTCATACCTTATCACTCACATCTGAATTTAAATCCGGGACCAGCGCCAAGCGCCGACAAGGGGCGCAAAGATAGCAGATTGAAAGCGCATTTTGACACCGATTTAATAAGGATAAACGCAATCCAGATCAATAAACGCAGCCAAAATCGGTCAAAAAGCTTTCCTGCATCCGAAGCCTCCCTATAATGCCCACTCAAACAAGGCCGACCAAGGATCTGGCCCGCGATCAGAGGATATTACATGCGCCCACAATACAAAGCCGCCGCCACATTTCTCACCACTTTGCTACTGACGGGCTGCGACAGCCTGATCGGTTTGGCTGGAGAAAAGCTGCAGAAAACACACCTTATAGATACCTGCGGCGAAGACGACCCCGCCTGCATCTCCGCCGTGGAAGCTCAGTTCGACGCCTGTCATACCAAACATAAAGAACACTGGAACGCTTTCATGAAAGCAACAAACGAAAAAGAAGAAGACCTCCACCTGGAGCGCTACTCGCAAGGCTTATACGATTGCATCGTTGACGAAAACGGCGATCCTTATTTTTATTATGATCCTGATGCTTGATAGATCCGCGTCACTCTTCATCACGGTAGTTATTTCTAACTTCATCGAAATGAATTTTGTCTAGACTTTCAAGCAAGCTTAGCCATAGATTCTTATCGCTATCACGATTCCACCAGCCTGTTTGTGTATCTGCGCTCTTTCTCTTTTTGTATAGGGCGTACATCCCTAAAAGCTCGATTGGAGTATTTCCTTCAAGTCTGAATTCAGAATTACTTCCTTTCCAGGCAAGAGAATCATAGAACCCTCCATTATTAGGCCGCCCCTCCAAGCTTAAATCCCAGCCTTCTTCCTCCAGAATATTAAGAGCTGCATTATATAAATTCCTGTAGCTGAACAAGCGCCCTTTTCTTCGTTCATAACTGACTTCATCCCTCGCATTGACGCCAACTAATTCCACTTTTTTACAGTCGCCTTTCATATGACGGCCATCAGATATAAACAGGAAGTCTGTACGCTCCTCATTTCTCGAAAAGCTGAAGTTTCCCTTCCCTTTCCCGTATAAATTATCAAACTCCAGTTTACCTATACCCCATAAACATAGCGTAATTGTGGTTTCGCTACAGGCTACGCCATATTTCTTATTGTAAGCATCAGGAGGAACTCCCAGAGTCCCGGTTATTTCCAGATAAGGCGCAGATTGAACGAAATCAATACGGGAAACATCAAAAGGAGATAACAAACTCAAGTTAGAGTAATAGTTTTTCAAAGACCCTGCTTTATCAATTACTATGCCGTCAAAACTCATAACATAATCCCTAAAAATCCAATACCCCCAAACATTAAAGCACTGGTCGGTTTATTCCCGCCTTTTATCTCCCATCTCAACCACCTCCCGATAGGCATTCATAAAAGTAAAACAGACAAACATAAAAATCCCTACATAGACTTCAACACTTCCATCTATATATGCGCGATAAAGCATAGCGCCGACAAATACGTACATCACAACCAGCATAAGACGCCCAAACGCCAAGTAGGCGGCGTAGGCCTTAAATGGTAAGCGTTGTTTCAGGAACTGATCCGCTTTGTTGAGGCATACTCCTACTAGATACAGTGCGGCAAGCGCGCCAACAATGATTAAGATGACTTTCCAAAAACTCCAGGAGACTAGCCAGGAGAATGACGAAAGCTTCAGTTCGAGTAAAAGCGGAATGATGAAGCCAAAGAACAGGATCAGGGAAAACACGCTGATGAATACCATCACGGGTATTTTCAGCGCGGAGACTACTTGTCTTCTTGTATATTTGTCGCTCATAAAATCCTATTAAAGGCGGACCGAATTCAAACCAGGTAATGTATAGCGACTTCGTGATTTAGAGGCGCATTCCCATCCAGATTACGGCTTCCGTGCATTGGCTGATCATGTTGTAGTAGGGTCGATAGAAGATGCATTCCTGCCTGGCTTCCATTCCAGCCTGTTGGTGTTCTTCTTCATCTTTTACGATCTTGGCTACGGCGTCATAGGCGGCCTGGTCGCCCAGTTTTTCCAGCGCCTGAAGTTGCTCGCGTAAGTGTTTCAGTACAACGGTTTCCACTGCGGCGGTGCAGGCCAGCACTGAATTTTTGCCCAACAGGCCGGAGATCAGTCCCAGCACAAAACCGCCTACGCCACATAGCCAAAGGCTGGGACAGCGACGAATGCCCCTGCGTTTGAGCTCTGCCCCAAAGATGCGGTGATGTTCTTTTTCGTGGACTAAAAATTCTTCCAGAAGCCCCAAATGCTTGGCGCCGGTGAGGCGTGCGACGGCAATCTGCGCACGATAGATGTTGATGGCTCCGAATTCGCCGGCATGATTAACCTGAAGAATTTTACCCGGCGTATTTCTAGACCCGTCTGCGACGGAGGTGAGCTCCATGATTGACTGCTACTTCTGATTACGACCATTGACCCGCACACAATATCCGCAGCCTGGATATTAAACAAGCAAAGGCGCCGTTTAGGCGCCTTCTGAGTCACACTGATCTATTCAGACTGACGGTTACAGTCCAAACTGCTCGAAGTACGCCTTATGGCTCTTGGAGAATTCGTAGTCGTTGAACTTGTCCCAGTTAATAGACCAGGTCATCAGCCCTCGCATATTGGGGTAAACGCCTTTGGGTTGGTATGTTCCGCAGTTCTCTTTCTTCATCAAGCAGTCCAACGCGGTTTGCACGTCTTGCACGGAAGTGAAGCCGCCGCCAGCGTTAACGCTGGATGGGAGGCCAATCGCGATTTGGCTCTGCTTGAGCGCTGGGAACATCATGTTGGAGTCTTTCTGCACCGGGAAGCCCGCCAACAACATATCCGTCATCGCCACGTGGAAGTCCGCCGTGCCCATGGTGTGGTACTGATCGTCCAGTCCAACGATAGGTCCTGAGTTGTAATCCTGCACATGCAGCAACGTCAGATCGTTACGCATCGCGTAGATCACCGGCAGATACGCGCCACACCGAGGATCTGCGCCGCCCCACTTACCGCTGCCGTAAAAGCTATAGCCGTTCTGCACGAAGAAGGTCTCCGGCGCCATGGTCAGCACGAAGCCTGCACCATACTTGGCCTTAAGCTCTTTCAGCGCGGCGATCAAGTTGACGATAACCGGCGTGGTCGGATTACGGAAATCATTGTCGCCGGAGTCCAAATACAACGAGTGTCCTTCGAAGTCGATGTCCAGACCGTCCAGACCGTATTTATCGATAATCGCCGACACGGAACGCACGAAGGCATCTTTCGCTTCTGAGCTGGTCAATTGCACCTGCCCGTTGGCGCCGCCGATGGAAATCAGCACTTTTTTGCCCTTGGCCTGCTTGGCGCGAATCGCGGCTTTAAACTCCGCTTCGGATTCCACATTGGCGCACTCGGATACCGGGCATAAATGGAACTCCACCTCACCAGAGGTTGGGGACGTCGGTTCTGCGAATGACAGGTTAATCACATCCCAGTCATTGGAAACGTCGGCCATGCGCACATAGCCTGAGCCATTGGCGAAGCTCGCATGCAGATAACCGATCAGGGCGTGTTTGGGCAACCCGCTGACAGGACCAGGGCCGCCATCGTCTGGATTGTCTCCATCTCCATCGCCTGGGTTATCACCATCGCCATCGCCTGGGTTATCGCCATCTCCGTCCCCGGGAGTATCGCCATCTCCGTCGCCGGGATTATCCCCGTCGCCGTCTCCAGGATCGTTTCCCCCATCATCGCACTCGCCTTTTTGCTCCCATAAGGTTGGCGTAGAGGCAGGGTTCCAATTGGCGCCCACATGCGCCGTGTGCGTCACCAGCGCGGTGTATACGGACCCACTGTACGACACCACATCGCCAGCCTGATACGTCACGCCCTCCCGCCATACTGCGCAGCTGGATGGGTCTGTTGGATCAGTCGGGTCGGTCGGACCGCCCGGGTCGGTGGGGTCCGTTGGATCAGTTGGGTCTGTAGGACCGCCAGGGTCCGTCGGGTCGGTGGGATCGGTCGGCGCGCCGCCGTCATCATCGCAGGCGCCCACTTCTTTCCAGACGCCCCATTGGCCGGACTGAGAAGGCGTCTCGCCCTGAGTCCACCATTTCGCCTCGTAAATCTTGCCCTCATAACTCACTTTCATGCCCTGGGTGTAAACCGCAGAAGCGCTCCAGACGACCACATCGCAGGCGCCCGGGTCAGTCGGGTCAGTCGGGTCAGTCGGGTCAGTCGGGTCAGTCGGATCGGTTGGATCGGTTGGATCGGTAGAACCGCTTACCACATCCCATATGGTTTTCATCAAGGACGTGTCGTCATGAGTATCCTGGGAAATTTCCCAGAACATGACGCCCCCGGCCTCCGCCAGAGCCAGCTCCGCTTTGGCGCGAATGGTAGGCTGGCCGTTGTAATCCAGGCCGCCGGCGTCATCGCGTTGTGCTGCGGAAGCGCCGTAGCGGGCGATCACGTCCTTGTAGGCAACCCAGTCTTTATGGGAATAGAAAGGCACGCCCAGGACGGCTTTCTCCTGGGGCAGACCTTCATTGAATTTCCAGTGACTTAACGCACTCTGAGCATGCTCATAAGTGGAGTGAGGATAGCCCAGGTCGTACACCATCAAATTCAGAAAATCGACGCTGCTGATTACGTCAGCGTCTACGCTGCCGGGAAAGTCTGTGGCGGTGACGGCGGCGGTCAGAATTTTGCCTTTCGCGTGCAGGGCCTCGCCAAGCTCTCGCATCAGCACCTTGAAATTATTCGCTTCCGCGCCCGCTTCGGGGTATTCCCAGTCCAGATCCACACCGTCCAGACTGTATTGATCCACCATGCTCATGAGATTCTGAATAAAGGTCGCGCGGGCGCTGCTGTTCGCTGACAGCGCGGCGAAGGCGGAGTCGTCGCCGTCGTTCCAGCCGCCCACAGCGATCTGCACTTTGACCCCAGCGGCGTGCGCCTGCTGCACCAGGGCGCTCAAACGTTGCGTACCGCCTTCAAGCGGTTGTAATCCGCCGCTGGCGGTAGGAAGCGCAAAGGAATAATTGATATGAGTGACTTTATCGTAAGGAATGCTGTTCACATCCCCTTGCCAGGTGGGAAAGTACCCCACCACCTTAAACTCCGCCAACGCCTGACCGGCCATCAACCCGGTCGTCAGCGCCAGCGAGAGCATACCTGTTCTCTTAAGTGGATTCATCGCATCACCCTTCCATTGTCTATTTTCGCCTTATTGGTACTTCAATGGTTATACAATAGCCAGCCAATTGGTATCATCCGGAGATATGATTTTTTCTATGCTATTTGGGTGATGGCTTATATGCGTCTTTCAAGCCGCGAGGCGCGCCGCAGAGCCATTGGGTATGAACTACACTTGTTTGATATTTTTCGCGTATATATTAATTAGGCAGACAGTCATAACGTAAAGGAATTCCGGCGACGCCTGCATGCGCAAAACTTCCAACCGAATACTCTCCGCGCTGTTGCTGATCACAATCGTCGCGCTGGCGGCCACGCTGTTCCAGCACTGGCAGTTGCATTTCGTCAGCGATATGTCGAGAAAAATCATCGATCAGGACCGCCTTCTGTTCAAGCATCTCGATCAGGTGGGACTGGGTTTTGCGCGCATTTACGCCATGCTGGAGCGCATTCCCATGGAGGCGGATCAGGACGCCCGCGATGCGGCGCAACAACAGTTTCTGGAAAGCTATCGCGCTCTGTCCGAACTGATAAACCGCTCCCCTTCCCAGACCATTATGGAAAACACGTCTGCAATTGAAGATGAGCTGAAGGGTCATTTACAAGAAATCTCTCTGCTTGGCGAACAAATGTTTCAGGCTATGGAAACATCGACGCCGGGAGCCGCCATGGCCATCCTGCACGAAAAAATATCCCCTCTGCGCGATGAAGCGGTTAATTTGCTGTACCGGCAACAAGAGATTTCCGATCAGTACGTGCACCGCTCCTCTCTCAATATTGAGGAAAGACTGCATTTTATCGAAGGCATCACCTTCATTAGCGTCGCCATCTTGCTCGTCACCTGTCTGGGCGCTGGTTTCCGCCTGACTCACACCATTATTCGTCCTTTCAGACGGGTCACCCGTCATCTGCGCGCCATGCAGGATCAGCCGCAATTCATAAACCTGCCGGAAAAGGATCGCGATGACGACCTTGGCCTGTTCATACGCACGCTGCATAACCTGCTGCAGCGCCTGCAGCAGGCCAACCAATTGTTGGCTGGCGCAAAGAATGTGGCGGAAAGCGAAGCGGAGAATCGACGCGAGGCGGAGCGACAGACGCGAGTACAGAAAGACATGCTGGCCAGCATTATCGACCACATCCCTGTCGCCGTATTCGCCAAGGACGTAAAAAACAACTACCGCTTTTTGATATGGAACAGTCAGGCGGAAAAGCTGTTCGAAGCGAACCGCGCCGATATTATCGGCAAGACTGACTACGACATTTTCCCCAACAAGGAAGAGGTGGATTTTTTCCGCAGCATCGACGAACAGGTCATGCAGTCCGGCGAAGTAGCGAATGTGGAGGTGGAACCGATTACAACCTCTCGCGGCACCTGGCTGGCGCATACCACCAAGGTGCCCATCTTCGATGACAAGGGCGAGCCGGAAACGCTCCTTGGCATACTGGAAGACATCACTGAAAAGAAGCGCGCAGACGAACAGTTGCGAGAATATGCGCAACAGCTGGAGCGACAAACCCGTGAGCTGACCACCGCGAAGGAAAAAGCGGAGCGCGCCAACCGGGTGAAGTCACAGTTTCTGGCCAACATGTCCCACGAGCTGCGCACCCCGGTCCACGCCATTCTGGGCTTCACCAGCCTGTGCCTGAAGCGGGTGAAAAATTCGGATGAGCTGGTTTACGAACATCTCAGCGAAGTCAAAACCAGCGCCGAGGGTCTGCTGGAATTGCTGAATAACCTGCTGGATCTCGCCAAGCTGGAATCCGGTCGCATGACTTACACGTTCAACCTGGTGGATATCCTCGCTATACGGGACAAACTTCTGAAGGAGCTGCGGCCGCTATGGGGCAAAAAGGAACTGCAGATTCATACTGAAGACTTAATGGACTCCCCCTTTGTCGTGTGCGACGGCCCCAAAATGACTCAGGTCTTGCGCAACCTGCTCAGCAATGCGATCAAGTTCTCTCCGCAACAAGGCCACATCAGGCTGCGCATCGCCCATCGCACGCCAGACATGTATGAGTTGCTCGCTCTGCACGGATTGACGCTGGAGCGATTGAACGAGAAGACCGCGCTGCTTTTACAGCAACCAGACAAGCTTATAGAGCTCTTCACCTCCCCCGCCCCCTGCCCGAGCGAGTCCAACGCCTCCGCGGAGTTCCCCTACTGGCCCTTTCAGGAAGAGAACTGCCTGACCGAAACCCTGAGAAGGTTGAACAGAGAATTGCCCTGGGATGAAAGCCACTCCGCTATCTATCTGATTCAGGAAGGCGACGTCATCGCTCCCACTCATCTGGAAGGAGCCCGCCCGCCTCCCGACGCCGCCCAAACCATCGCTTACGCCAGCAACTGGCGCCGCGTCGGCGGACTCAGCGAACGCAAGGCGGAGAAGCTGGCGAAGCTGGCGCAAGAGGCCGGGGACCTGAAGCATCCATGCTGGAGACTGGCGGATGTGGGCGAACTGCAGAGGAAAATTGTGGGATTGGCGCCGCTTCCTCATGGATCGCAAAACAACATATTGCTGCTAGAGTTATCCTTAATGGATACGGATGAGCCCGTGTTCGCCTTCAGCGTTTCCGACCAAGGCGACGGCATTCCAGACGCGGAGCTGGAAAGCATCTTCGACAAATTCGTCCAGAGCAGCAGTACAGACACCGGCGCAGGCGGAACCGGGCTCGGTCTGGCGATATGCCGCGAAATCATCAAAGCTCATCGCGGGGTCATATACGCCCGCAACCATGAACAGGGCGGCGCCGACTTCATTGCGCTGATTCCGGAAGCGGAGCCCTCGCCCACCTGACAGCAAGGACAAGAGCGCTCAGCATGCATGAACAAATACTTGCGATAGACGACGATGAACGCAACTTACGCCTGATCCGCGCCTATCTGGCCGATACCGGCTACGAGCTTATCACCGCCGCGGACGGCGCCGAAGGCTGGTCGACCCTGGAGCGGCATCTTTTCAAAGTGGACCTGATCCTGCTTGACCGCATGATGCCGAAAATGGACGGCATCGCCTTTCTGCAGCAACTCAAAGAACACCCCAGAGCAAAAGAGATCCCGGTAATCATGCAGACCGCAGCGGCGGAGTCGGGACAAATCCGCGAGGGCATCGACGCCGGCGCCTACTACTACCTCACCAAGCCTTATGAAGAAGAAGTGCTGATTTCCATCATCAAGGCCGCGCTGGAATTCGGCAAAGAGTCCCACAAGCTCATGACCGAGCTAGGGAAAAATGAGTCTCTGCGACATATGGCGCGCCAACTGACATTGAGTTTCGCCACCGTGGAGGAAGCCGAGCAGGCGTCGATTCTGCTGGCGGACCTGTTTCCCTTTCCTCCCAAGGTCGTCACCGGTCTGGCGGAGCTGCTGGTGAACGCGGTGGAGCATGGCAACCTGGGCATCACCTATGACGAAAAAACCGACCTCAACCTGCGCGGAGAATGGATGAACGAGGTGCAACGGCGCCAGAAACTTCCAGAAAACCAAAACAAACGCGTGCAGGTGGAGTTCACTAGAACCGACGACGCCATCACCGTCGCCATCACCGATCAAGGGCCGGGGTTCAACTGGCGCGAGTACCTGCAGATCAGCGTGGAGCGGGCCACGGATAACCATGGCAGAGGCATCGCTATGGCCAATCTGCTCAGCTTTGACGACCTGACCTATGAGGGAGACGGCAATCGGGTTATTTGCAAAGTGCTCGTTTAAAAACCGCCTATATAGGCCCAAAAACCTTAAGGTGATCATTAGAGAGAAAAAACATCCGCGTCTCCGTGAATAATACCATTCACATAAACGCAAATAAGAATCATTATTGACAGAGATTCATTTTTATTAAATGATAATCATTATCATTTAACTGTCGATAGTGGTTGTTCGTGTCGCATACATCTCACCCTTTTCTACTTGTCACACTCACCGTTCCTCTCACTCTCGCGCTGCCGCAGCAGGCGCTGGGGGATTCGACTGCGCCGGAAACAGTGCTCAATACCGTCGTCGTCACCGGCACCCGCAGCGAAAAACTGCTGATGGAGACGCCGGTGCGCACCGAGGTGGTGACGCGGGAGGAAATCGAGCGCAAACACGCGCGGGACGTCAAGGAAGCGCTTGAAGACGTTCCGGGTCTGCTGCTGAAAAGAATCCACGGCAAGAGCGGCTATGAAGTCTGGCTGCAGGGATTGGACAGCAACCGCGTCAAAGTGCTGATTGACGGCGAACCGGTCGCCGCCAGCACCGGCTCCAGCGTCGACGTCACCCAGATCGGCAGTCTCAATATCGAACGCATAGAGGTCGTCAAAGGCGCTACGTCCGCGCTCTATGGCAGCGCCGCCATGGGCGGAGTCATCAACATCATCACCCGGGATATCGAGCCGGGCCTGCACTACGAAGCGCTGGCGGAAGCCGCCAGTTTCGGCAAAGACAACATCGGCGGCAAGACGGCGGATATCGGCGCGCGCCGCGCCTCCGCGAGATTAACCGGCCGCGACGGCGCCTGGTATGGCGCGCTCAGCATGGACTATCGCGACAGCGACGGCTTCGACGCCACGCCGGAAAACTGGACCACGCAAGGCGCAGAAGGCGAACGCGGCGACTGGTCGGCCCGCCTGGGATGGAAACCCGATCAGAACCAGTCCTATGAGCTGCTGGGCGGTTACTATCGTGAAGACCTCAATAACCGCATCTCCGCTGACGCCGCCGGTAAGGAAATCCGTAAGGTCAAAGAGGAGGAAGCGGAGCGCACCCGACTGGGCGCGTCCGCCGCCTGGCGCACCGCGGTGGGAGATTTCCAGGCCCGACTGCTGCAGGAGCAATTCGACGACGTCACTTATCAGGACGCCATCGCCACCGCCGTTAAGGAAGACCGTCGCAGCGCCAGCATGGAGACTCGCAGGGCGACCCTGGACTGGACTTACGCCTTGACTGACGACCATCTGCTTTCCGCTGGCCTGGAAGGGTTCGAAGAGACGCTTGAACAGCGTCACGACGACGCCATCGAGGTACCCGCCGGCACGGACCGCCACAGCATCGAGGTCTATCTTCAGGACGACTATTTCGTTAATGATCGCCTGGAAATCACCCCCGGCATACGCTTGCAGCGGGACAGCGATTTCGGCTCTTACGCCGCGCCCAAAATCAATGCGCGCTATGAGCTCATGCACGAAGACAGCCTGACCCTGTTTCTGCGCGGCGGCGTGGGCCGTGGATATCGCGTGCCCAACCTGAAAGAACGTTATTACGTGTTCGATCACAGCCACCTGGGTTACATGGTGCTGGGCAATCCGGACCTGCAGCCGGAAAAATCCATCAGTTACCAGTTAGGCGTCGGCGCTTACGGCGACCAGGGCGCCTACGTGGACCTTAATCTGTTCTACAACGACATCACCGATCTGATCGAAACCGCTTTCGATCCAGGAGCCACAGCGGATCGCGGCGACGGCGTCGCCATTCACCGCTACACCAACATCGCCGAAGCCAGCACCCGGGGCGCGGAAATCAGCGCCGCCTACCCGCTGTCATCACAATGGAACATTCACGGCGGCTATACCTGGATGGACAGCGAAGACAAACGCACCGGCCTGGAGCTGCCGAAACGCCCGCGCCATCAGGTAAAACTGGGCGCGGATTACACCCTGTCTTCCTGGGGAACGCAGCTGTCTCTGGACGGCGTATTTCAATCCAGTGAGTTCATCGACATCGCCGGCTCCATGGAGTCGCCGTCCTGGAGCACGTTCGATTTCAAAGTAAATCAACCTCTGCCCTGGGGCGTCACTCTGTTCGGCGGCATCGACAATCTGACGGATACGCAGCGGGATTTCAGTGACGCCAGCGATTTCCGCCCGGACGAAGGACGATTTTTCTACCTGGGCGTGCGCATCAAAGGCTGACGCCAGCGCCCGGACATCACTCAGCACTATCACGCAGCACTATGGCAATAACCCACTCACACACCCAAAAAACACATAAAGGCAACGCTATGAAACCAGTCTCCCCCACCCTTGCAGTCAAATCCGGCGCCATCGCCGCCGCTCTGATATTACTCAGCGCCTGCTCCGGCGGAGGAGGCTCCGGCGATCCCGATAACAATGCGAACAATACGCCAACCAATGGCGGCGACAGCAGCACCACTCCTGATAACGGCTCGGGCGCGGCTTACACTTCTCTGATCGTCGACGCCAGCAGTCGCGACGCTTACACCTACGTCAACCTCGCCACCGGTCAAACCCTGTCGCTGACGGCAGCGGAAGCGGCTTCTTCTACGGACTGGCATATCGGTTTCCGCCGCACTGGCGTCGTACTCAACGGCGGCGCCTCCGGCCCCGGTCAGGTGCGCGGCGCGCTCGCGGTGGCGCAGCAGGATTTCTACACAGATAGCGGCGATCCCAACGCCAACGTATTTCTCAACGCCACGCCAGACTCGGAAGAAGAGCATCTGCTCGCAGCAGTGAACACAACAGGTCTGACCTTCACCAGCGACAGCGTGCTGAGCGCCATCACCGCTTCCGGGGACAGAACCGGCAACGTCATGGACCTGGGCTGGTACAACTACGATATCTCCACTCACACGGTATCGCTGAACGACGCCAACGGCTGGTTGCTGCGCTCTAATTCCGGCGCCAGCTACGCCCGCTTCCACGCTACCTCGTTGACCTATAACCCCAGCGCCAATATTGACGTCACCTTCAGCTTCGACGTGCAACCCTCCGATGCAGCAGGCTTCACCGGCAACGCCACCTTCGCCGCCTCCGTTCCCTTCAGCGGCGGCAGCCAGTGCTTTGATTTCGATGCTGACGCCACCGTCGACTGCGCCAACGCGGCCTGGGATCTAAAACTGGAGATCAAGGGCTTCAACTGGACGCTCTGGACCAACAGCGGCCCTTCCGGCAGCGGCGCTGGCGGCGCTTTCGGCCCGCTACCTGTGGCGGACCTGAACAACTATGTCTCCGGCACACAGTCCGACACTGGCGCGGACATCAGCATGCACTATGTGGCCGACGCCACCGCGGGCATTTTCGAAGGCTCGCCTTGGTACGCCTATAACCTGCAAGGTCAGCACAAAATTTGGTCCAACTACCGCGTCTACGTGATCGAAACCCAAAGCGGCGGCGATGACGCCACTAAGTACAAGCTACAGATCACCAACTATTACTCCGACGCAGGCGCAAGCGGACATCCCAATATCCGTTTCATGCCGGTCGCCAACTGATCAGCGCTCTCCACAGGAACCATTGCACATATATCGCATATATAACGAGGTGAACACATGACGGCTCAAGCGGTTCTCAACAGAGACGAGGCGATCAAACAACCTGCTGACGGGTTAAAAGAATCCTGGACGCAAATGCGACGGGAGCAACCCCGTCTGCGTATCCGCACTGCGGCGGAACAATTGGGAGTGAGCGAGCTGGCGCTGTTGCTGACGCAAATGGAACAGCGCGTCCAGCCCCTTGGCGGCGACTTCGCGGAGATGTTGACGTCCATCGAGTCCGTAGGACGGGTGATGGCGCTGACCCGCAACGATCAGGCCGTGCACGAACGTCACGGCGTCTACCATGACTTCAAAGCCAACGCGGCTGGCGTCATGGGCTTATGTCTGGGCGAGATCGATCTGCGCGTCTTCTTCAAGCACTGGCGTCACGCTTACGCCGTCACCGAAGGCGCCGACGAACAGCCTCGTCGCAGCATTCAGTTTTTCGACGCCTCCGGGACGGCGACGCACAAAATCTACGCCACCGAACATACGGATATGGCGGCTTGGGACCAGTGGATTAACGCTCACCTCGCTGTCGACGCCGAGCTGTTTTTCATGCCCGAAGCGAAGACGCCGCCGCTTTATCCCAATACGGGCAACGTGACGGAAGACGATGTGCGTCAGCCCTGGTCGGAGTTGAAAGACGTCCACCACTTTAACGCCATGCTGAGCAAACTGGGCATTGATCGTCTGGAAGCACTGCAGCTGGCGGGTCAGGAATACGCCCATCGTCTGCCGACGGACGCCATGGAACAGGCGTTGCGATTCGCCGCCAATTGCCAATTGGAGATCATGGCGTTTGTGGGCAACGACGGCGTCGTGCAGATCCACACCGGGACCGTCAACAAACTGTTGCGCACCGGCCCCTGGTTCAATGTGCTGGACCCGAACTTCAACCTGCACCTGAATACAGAGCAAATGGCGAGCTGCTGGGCGGTGCGTCGTCCCACCAGCGATGGTGTGGTGACCTCCCTGGAATGCTTCAACCATGAACGCAAGCTAGTGCTCACCCTGTTCGGCGCCCGCAAGCCCGGCAAGCTGGAACTGACCGAGTGGCGTGAACTGGTGGCGTCGGTGGAGAATCTGTCATGAGCTTAGCCGGCTTCTCAGTGCGTGACTGGAGCGCGCGCCTGGCCGGCGTTGCATTGCTATGGGTCGCCAGCATGGCGGCCCAGGCTGCAACGCCGACGCCGCCTCCCGAACGCATGCAACGCATCCTCTCCATTGGCGGCGCCGTGACGGAAATTGTCTATGCGCTGGAACAGGAACAGCGTCTGATCGGCTCCGACATCACCAGTTATTACCCGCCCGATGCGGAGAATATGCCGAAAATCGGGTACGAACGCTCCCTTTCCGCCGAGGGTATTCTCGCGTTGCGTCCGGATGCGGTGCTGGCCAGTGAGGATGCAGGCCCCCCCGCTGTGCTGCGACAACTGAAAAGCGCCGGCGCCACCTGGTTGACCGTCCCTACCGCACAGGATCTGGACGGGGTTTACGCCAATATTCGTCAAATCGGCTACCTGCTTGGCGCAGAGATTCAAGCGGATAAGCTGGTGACGGACATGCAGGCGCAACAACAGCAACTGGAGCAGGAGAAGGCTCAAAATCAACGCAGCGCACGGGTGATTTTCATCCTTCAGCACGGCGGCGGCGCGCCCATGGTGGCAGGCTCCAACACAGCGGCGGACCGCATTATCCGTCTGTCTGGAGCCGTGAACGCGCTGGAAGGTGTGGAAGGCTACAAACCCATGACGCCGGAGTCCCTGGCGCAGGCGCAACCGGATCTGATCCTGACCACTACCCTAGGGATGGAACAGGCCGGAGGCATCGACGCTATGCGCAGCATTCCCGGGGTCAGGCTCACGCCAGCGGGACGCAATGACAAAATCGCCGCCATGGATGGATTGTTGCTGCTCGGTTTCGGCCCCCGCACGGTGGTCGCCGCCAGACAGCTCCGTCAAACCTGGATGGAGTAAACGCCTGTGCAGACCCTCTCCGCCATGCCGCATAAATCCACCCGCATCTGGCTATTGCTGGGCGCCAGCCTGACCGCCGCCACTCTCGGCGCGGTGATGCTGGGCGCTTACTCTCTGACCTGGCGCTCCGTGATTAACTTTGACTTGAGCAGTCAGGACTGGATGATTCTCTGGCATATCCGCCTGCCCCGAGTGCTTCTGGCCGGTGTGGTGGGCGCCGCGTTGGCGGTCAGCGGCGCAGCATTGCAGGGATTGTTCCGCAACCCGCTGGCGGACCCGGGACTGATCGGCATCTCCGGCGGCTCAGCGCTGGCGGCGGCGTTAGTCATCGTATTGTTCCCTTTCAGCACCGGCTGGATGGGGCTGTATGGACTCAGCGTCGCCGCCTTTCTTGGCGGCGCGGCCACCTGCTGGCTGATCTTCAAGGTCGGTCAGCTTGGCGCCGCCTCCAGCGTGGCGCACCTGATTCTGGCCGGCATCGCCGTCAACGCTATGTGCGCCGCGGCGGTGGGCTTTCTGACTTATCTCAGTACATATGAGCAATTGCGCACACTGACGTTCTGGACAATGGGCAGCTTTGGCGGAGCGCTGTGGCCGTCAGTGGGCGTGTCGTTCACCATCACGCTGCCAGTGATAGTCATGCTGATGCGTCAATCCGGCGATTTGAACCGGCTGCTGCTGGGCGAGCAGGAAGCCCGCTATCTGGGCACGGACACAGAGAAGCTGAAAACTCGCGTCATCGCGCTTTCCGCTGTCGCCGTGGGCGCCGCCGTGGCGGTGTCCGGCATCGTCGGCTTCGTCGGTCTGGTGGCGCCGCATTTAGTGCGCCTGCTATGGAAAGCGGATCATCGCGTGTTGATTCCCGCTTCCGCCGTCCTGGGCGCCGCGCTGACGATCTCCGCCGACACTCTGGCGCGCACCCTGTTTGCGCCGGCGGAAATGCCCGTGGGCATACTGACCAGTCTGATCGGCGGTCCCTTCTTCTTGTGGTTGTTGCTTAGCCGAAAGTCCGGGGTGCGCTCATGATGCATTGCATGTTCCTGGATAACCGAAAAAGCCCTCAAGATAACCGTAAAGAACAGAGAGTCCCGCAATGATTCACGCCTTCGCCGTGTCCGTGATACGTCATGACAAAACCTTGCTGGAGCAGATCAATTTCAGCCTCAGCCCTGGGGAACTGGTAGTGACGCTGGGTCCCAACGGAGCAGGCAAGTCCACCCTGCTAAAGACCCTGGCGGGGGAACTGTCGCCCTCCCGCGGACACGTATTGCTGGACGATGAGCCCATCAGCCAATTCAGCCTGCCTCAGCTAAGCCGTCGACGCGCAGTCTTGTCCCAGTCCGTGCATCTCGATTTTCCCTTCAGCGCCATGGAAGTCGTGCTGATGGGCGTGCAACGCACAGTATCTGGAGGCGATCCATTTCGTCTGAGCCAGGAAGCGCTGAAAGAAGTGGACGCGGGCCATCTGGCGCAGCGAAATTACCAGGACCTCTCCGGCGGCGAACGTCAGCGCGTACAGATCGCCCGCGCCCTCACGCAGCTCTGGACGGGAGTCGGCGCCGGTCCTCAGTACCTGATGCTGGATGAGCCCACTTCAGCGCTGGACCTGAAACACCAGTGCGCATTATTGAAACTCGCGCGCAGGCTGGCGGCCAAAGGCGTAGGCGTATTCTGCGTGCTGCACGATCTGCATCTGGCGGCCCAATACGCCGACCGTCTGGTGTTGATGAATCACGGACGCATCGTGGCGGAAGGCGCGCCGGAGACGTTGATTACGTCGCAGAACGTCAGGGAGGTTTATCAGGTGGAGAGTCGCATCATGCCGCATCCCATTACGCAGCGGCCTATGGCGATGATTGACTGAGGCCGCCGCGCAAAGCGCGGCGGTTGAAGGAGATACGACTTACTTTTTGTATTCGCCGCGGCGGGAAGCTTCAATCATTTTGTCGTACTCGCCGCTGTCTTTCAGCTTCTGCAAACCGCGGTTAAAGGCTTCCATCAGCTTTTTGTTTTCCGGTTGCGTCTTATTCAAAATCAAGTGGTAAGACTTCTCCTTGATCGGCTTGGGATGCACTTCAACTTGATCCATCACGCCCATGCTGTTCATCAGCTCGCTGCCTACATCAAGGTCTTCCATATAGGCGTCCAAACGTCCCGCCAGCAGCTTTTTCACGTTGGCGTCCGCGCTGGACACCCGCTCAATGCTGACCATCCCTGATTTTTCCTCTTCATCGAAACCGTAGCTATAGCCGGTGACACCGCCCAGTTTTTTGCCTTTCATAGACGCTGCGTCACTCCAGTCGAAGCCGCTGCCCTTTTTGAAAAACGCAACGGTCTTCAGGTCGATAACTGTGTCGCTGTAGTCGAAATCCTTCTCCCGGTCTTCAGTGCGACTCCAGATCAACGAGCCGTTCAGCTTGCCGCTCTTGGCGTCTTCATAGCCCCGCTTCCAGGGCAGGAAGACATATTCAACTTCAATATTTTCATTGGCGAAGGCTTTCTTCACCACATCGGAAATCACGCCATATTCTTTCAGGTTTTCAGATAGATACGGCGCCCATTCACCATTGGCCAGGGTCACTTTTTCTGCAGCGCAGGTCCCGGAAAAGACCACGGCGGCGGATAAAACAAGCATATTCATCAGGCGGTTAAATAACGTCTTTTTCATTTGTTTACCTTTCATTTTTAACTGCGGAGAAGCTCCGCAACCTATTATTGGCTATCGCAGGTAAGGCTAGCAGAAGACGTTAAAGCCGCCAGTGAGGACGGACGCGTCAATGGGCGAGTTCACAATCTGTGAAATTCGGGCGAGAATCTGAATAAGCGCTATAATATCGCGTATCTGTATGAGTTCGGGCGCAAAACGCCCTTAACCGAGATTGGAAAAATAGGAAATTGTAGTGCAAGGGTTTGACAATTTTTTACAAAAACACGGCTTAAAGGAGTCCCACATCTACCTGCTTGAGCTGATTCCCCTGATTGAAATGATCTGGGCGGATGGCCGTTGTCAGGACGCCGAAGTGAAAATTCTCTACCGCTACACCATCGAACATCTAAGCCGGGTCAGTCGCGAATCTCCGGATATCGAATTCATTTCCGACGATGACATCAACGAGTTTCTCGACCGCTTCACACAAACCCGTCCTGATCGGGAAATGCTGCGCGAACTTAGAGAACTGTGCCTGGATCGAATCGAGAGCAAATCCAACTACCAGGACCAGATGGAAAGCAAACAGGCCATGATGAATTATTGCCTGGATATCGCCGCCGCCAGCGTTAATAGCTATCCCTACAAGTTCAACGAACGCATCATTGCTGAAGAGAAGGACCTGCTGAAGGAATTGTTTCACGCCCTGTCCTCACGCTGATTTTTCATCATGAGTCGTAGTAAGCCGTCGCTGGCGAAAAGCATACATCCGTCGTGGTTCAACGCGTTGTCGCGCCGGGTCAGGTTTTGCAACAAGGTGAAAGCCGCAGCAGCCTGCCTCTGGTTCGCTGCGGCATTGTCCGCATACGGCGGCTCCTATGAAGCCATGGATCAATCCCCCTCTCTATGGCCGGTCGGCCTTTTCGGAGCGGCGTTGCTATTGCAAATAGTCGGTCTGTTTTTTTTCAATGCTAAACATAGTGTGTCGGAATAATGCAGGACGCCGTGGAAACCTATCAGGTCGTCACGCGCGGCAAGCTCGCCAGCTGCCAGGAGCTTGTTCAGGTTCAGCGTAATTTGAAAGCGCAGTTGCGTCTGAACGACGCCATGACCGCCAAGGTATTCGCCGGCGCGCCGGTGAAACTGAAAAGTAATCTGACCTGGAAACAGGCTCAGGGCTGGCAGAAAAAACTGCATCAGCTTGGTTTGCTGACGGAACTGGCGCTGCAATTAAACCCCGCCTGCCTGCAAGCAGGCCTACTGGCCGCCCCGCAGGAGCCTGACCAAGAAGAGCCGGATGATCAAATACTGTTGTTCGAAGCGGGCAAGCTGACGCCTCATCTGGTTCATTTCTCTGAGTCTCTTACGGTGTCCACTGAGTCCGACGCGCCCGTCGCCCGAATCGTCAATCACAACGCGTATTGGAGCCCGCTGGCGTTAGTGCTGGCTTCAACCGGACTGGCTCTGACGTTGCAGAATCACCTGCTGCGGGTGATGACGCACTATCTGCAATGGGGCGCTCTCGCCAGCGTCCTTAGCATTATTTTTCTGCTGCTGGCTATCATCTGCCTTCCTCGGCTCCTGCAACCGCGCATGCTGCAGTCCATTGCCGACGCCCGTGGCGCACACCGCATTTACCAACAGGAACTTCCCATCTTTTGGGTCGGCGCGAAAAAGCATCGACTGATCGATGCAGAGCAACAAGACCTCGGCGTCATTGAGCGCAAACAACAAAGCGCGACCTTGAAGGATGCGCAAGGCGCCCTCGTCTATGAATGGCGGCAGGCCGTACGCGTTCACGAAAGCAGCAAAGACGCTCTGGGCAAAATTCAGGAGAAGCTGGTGGAAGACACCGCTTTGGGCCCCGTCGCCGAGTATCTTGGGCATGCGAAGAAAGTTCTGGATTTCCTCAAGCGTAAACGCGCCAAGTCTGCGGCCTCCCCTTCCTGGGACCCGCAGAACGCCATGGCGGTGCTGGACCAGGAAGGTAATTTAGCGGCGTTGGTGTACGCCACGCCGGAGCCAGCAGCGCAAATTCGCAAAGCCGATCTCTCGCCACAGGAGAAACTGCGGCTGCTGGCCTTCTGCGCCTGTTTGCTCAGGAGTCCCCTGGTATGAAACAGTTATGAAGTAGTTATGAAGCAGTTATGAAGCAGTATTCCTTCGAATTCAGAGGCCAACTTTCCCCTGGCGCGGACCAGGGTAAGACCCAAGCCGGACTGGCCAAGCTGTTCCAGACCGACGCCGCCGAGCTGGCGCCCCTGTTCAGCGGCGAAGCCATATTTCGTCGCGAAGGATTAAACGAATTCACCGCTAAGTCCTATCAGCAGCAGTTCGCCCGCGTCGGCGCCGTCGGAGCGGTGAAAGAGCAGACGAAGAACACCGCCACTTCCTCCGTCGCAACGAATACAACACCGCATCAAAACAAAACATCAGGCTCACCGACAGCGTCACCACAGACTGCGGAAGTACCGCCAAAGACAGATGACCGCTCCCGTTGCCCGAAGTGTCAGTCACAGAATATCGACGCCACTCAGTGTCTCGATTGCGGCGTCATTCTGGAAAAGTATCGCCAGATGCAGGAACGGCTGCAAAACCCGCCGCCGCAGCCAGCCCCTGTGCAGGCGGAGCCGTTTCGACTGGAAGAGGCGAACTCTGAGCAAAAGCGGGCGGCGAAATGGCTGTCCTGGGCCGGCCTGATCCTGACCATTGTGTTTGTCTCCGACAGCTACCTGCTGAAGATCAACTTTCTCTACTCCGCCGGCATTGACCTGGGCTATATCCCCTTCTTCGTGGGTCATCTGGTCTTGCTGCGCGGCTGCATTCTTTATGCGGAAAGCAAAGGCTACAGCATGCTGGTGGGGCTGTTGGGCTTATTCAGCCTGGCGGGGCTTTCCATTCTGATGCTGCTGCCGGATCATCGGCGGGATAAGTCCGGCGTCACCGGCAAACACCTGGCCACCGCCGGCGTCTGCATTCTGGTCTGCGTGGTGTGGGCGGTTGGGTTCTTCAACAAGCTGCACGATATGAGTGAAATCGCCAACGAGGGCCGTCAACTCATCGCAGGCCGCCATGAATACCCCGCCCCGGAACTGGACGGCGCAGCGGAAATCTACGAACGCGAGCAGAAGGAAATGCAGGCCTATCTGGAAAAGTCGCTGAAAACCATCAAGGACGGCTCATTCCGCCCCAGCGAAATCACCACGCTGGCGGATGTTATGTTCGGCGCGCTGGCGCGTTATGAGGCGTGGCGCAACTATCAGCGCTACCGCCATGTGGTCGAACAACAGCCTTTGCCGACGCCCCTGGAGTCGGACTGGACCAAACAAAACCAGAAGCTGTTCGCGACCTTGCTGTATAAAAGTATTGATCGCGAAAAGCAGAGACGTCTGTATACCGAAAAGCAAAACTGGCTGGTGGGCGTTCACCCGGATCAGGTCGGCCCGTTTTGGGATAAATTCAGCCGCTATCTGTTCGATGTCCTGAGCGCCTATATGACTGCTTACCAGAATGAGCTGTATCGCCAGCCATTCAACAAAGACAAAAACGCGCCGCCTCCCGTTACCACCCTCGACCTGCGCGAGATTAACCTCCCCGACTACGCCAAACTGCGCAAAGACGTCACCGTGGACACCGTCACCTACAGCGCCACACTGGGCCAACTGTCCCACACGCCGCTGACCGTCGCCTTCTACCTGGAGCCCTACACCAAACGTTTCGGCAAGCAGGGCATACTCGCCAAAGGCGTCGTCATCTCCCCTGACTTTCCCAATAAATATCTATATGGACACTTTAATCTGTTTAGCCGCTATCCGGCGGAACAGGAATTGAGGGAGCAGTAAGGCAGTGATTCAATCAGCGCCGACCACGCACTACGAAAATGCGACCAATCACGACGGCGACGCCCTCGCTGAGATCAGGGCCCAAGCGATGCAGCCCAGTCTGGAAGCTGTGGGGCGGTTTGATGCAAACAGAGTGAGAAGCCGTTTCCTGGACACATTCGTCCCGGAGGATACTTTCAAGATCATGGAGAACGGAGAGCTGGCCGGTTTCTTCGTCCTGCGCAACAAGCACGACCACCTGTACCTCGACCACCTCTATCTTCATCCCGATTATCAAAACCGATCGATCGGCGGAAAAGTGCTTGCGAAAGTGAAGTCGGAAGCCGCCAATAAAGGCCTACCAATAAGACTCGGCGCGCTCCGCAACAGCAAAGCCAACGACTTCTACCAGAAACACGGCTTCGTCAAAACGCACGAGGGCGAGTTTGATATTTATTATGAATACAGCCAGCGCTGAAGCCTGCTCATACTGCTATACGCGCTGACTCAACAGCACCCCGCCGCCCATGGTGATAAACAATCCGCCCGAGACTTTTGATATCTTCCGTTCAATATCCTGTGCGAGAAACCGTTGCCCAACTCGACTGATTAACATGGCGTAGCCCAGGTGAATACCGGTGACAATGACGCATATAGAAACATACATAACGCCAAACTGCTCCAGGTGCGACTGCTCCGCATTGATGAATTGAGGCAGAAAGGCGGATAAGAATATCAATGTCTTAGGATTGCTTGCGGAAACAAGAAAAGCTTCAGTGTAGAGCTTGCGTGAGCTGAATTGCGACGCCCGTTGCGTATTATCCGGTAAAGACAGGTTTGACTTGCCGCCAGCCCTCAAGCTTTTGCAACCGAGATAGATAAGATACGCCCCACCCAATACTTTCATCAGAGTGAACCATATCGGAAGCTGCTCAAGAAGCTCCCCCACGCCAATGGCGACAAGGCATACGATCACAAACTGGCAGGACAGATTTCCCAGCACCGTCACAAACGCAGACTTCCATCCATACTGGAAACTGTTCTTAACCACCAACAGAACATTCGGCCCTGGTGATAAAGTAGTGACCAAATAGGCCAGCGAAAACATAAACCAGACATCCCACCCCATCACCCACTCCTTTACCACGCAAACATAGACGCACAGCCTCAAAACAGCGCGAGCCCTCGCCGCTGAACGATCAAGATAGTAGTTAATTCAATTAGTTGAATCCAATTGAGTTTTTAGGCTGTTTAATTGAAAAAGGTGGGGCTCAAACTATGAATTTGAGAAAACAAGACGCACCAGCCCTTCAAAGGAAACGTTAACGTGCTTGATCCGTATTTGGTGAAGTATGAGTTAGCTGAATAGCGCCTTCTAGATAATTTTCTTTCAGGCTGCATCTCTGAATATTCGCTTGCGTTGGGAGCGCCTCTGCTTAGTATAAAGGCCGATTTATACAGGGCGAGTAATTAGCTAGGTAAGTATCAGCAGGCTGAAGAGCGTGTACACAGCGGAGAACTGACTGTCTCAAACATAAAAAGCCGGCTTAATGAATATCTCGATCACGATATCTATCGCTTACACATCAATGATAGTTAGAGGCGTCAACGCTCTTATACTGATTATCGATGCAATATCTGCTGGTATGCGCACCTATAAGCCCGCATATTTGCATACGTCCACTGTCTGACTTTCCACAGACAGGAATGGTTATCTCAACAGGAGCACAGGAAACAAGATGTACAAAGGAAGCTGCCTTTGCGGTCAGGTCAAAATTGAAATCCAAGGGCCGATTGAGTCGATTATTCATTGCCATTGCTCCAAGTGCAGGAAGAGCAGCGGCACGGCTTACGCCACCAATGGGTTTGTAAATACGGCGGACTTGATAGTTCAGGAGGGCGCGGAGCACTTGGCCTTTTTCGAAATGGCGCCCGGACGCAAACGCCACTTTTGCCGGACCTGCGCTTCCCCGGTCTTCAGTTCAAACGATGCAGCGCCTGACCGGGTGAGACTGCGTCTCGGAATTCTGGATTCAGACATTGCCGAACGCCCCCTCTCCCACAATTTCGTCACCTCAAAAGCAAACTGGGACGACCTGGACGCCCAGCTTCCCCGGTATGAAGCGCATGAGCCCGGGCGGGGCGGCTAGCTCAAGTACAGCGTATGGCAAATGATAGTAATGTGGACAATCTAAAAACCGGCTTCATTGTGAGAGAAAGGCCTGAGTTAATAGAATGGCTAAAAAGTCATTCTATTTCTGAATCAGACTATCAATTTATTCCAATAGTTTTGACTTCGGATATTCTATGTCAGCCATTAAAACCAGGATCAGTAATATTTATCCACCAAGACCTAAAGGCCTTTTTCATTCAGCACGAACTCCCTATCTTAGTATTTGGACGTGAGAACATAGAAAAGATATTTGGCTCATTCGAATGCGAGTCTGAACTGTTTGACCGCTTTTGGAAGTTAGATGAAGTATTGTGTGTTGACGTACCGATAAAACATGAAGTGGAAAACTAAGTCATAAAAAAACAGAAAGGGAGCAAAAGGCTCTCCCTTTCCGTTAAACTTTATTACTTAGTTCGGCAAAGCTCTTAAGTTACGGAACTTGTATATTTCCGCCAGGAACAATCCCCAGTTATCCGCATTATTAAGTGACGCCCGCTTGTCCGATCCTATCGCCAGTCTGCCACACTCATGCGCTCCATATGCGATATCGATGGTATCAAGAATTCGGTGGCTAAGTTCGTGGGCGACGCAACGGAATTTGAACCACTGTTCGTCATTGCGATCATTTTCGTCAAAGTTACCGCTCAGGTAGCCTGGCGTCAGGTAGATTCTCAGCCCGCTTTGCACGTTAACGTACCCGCAGTTGGCTCTGAAAGTGCCTGTCGTTTCCTTGACCGTATACTTCTTGCTTTGAGGCGCATTGTTATTCAGGCGATGGAAGAAGTTATCATTGTTTCTATGGGAAGATTGTCCCAGTTGATTGTCAAAGTCGGAATCGTAAGGGTTCAATCCTACTTTAACCATCGGCCTGACCCAGCCAATATAATCTTTGGGGTGCCTGGGCGCAGAGACAAAGGTCAGGCTAGTGCATTTCCTTGTTAAATACTTATGCATATTATTCAAGCCTTCGAGGACCGCCTTGATATTCCCCCCGCCAAACCATCTATTTATCGAGCTGCATTTTGGAAGAGTAATAGACTCAGCCAATATTGTTTCCAGCATGTTTAATGCATTGCTTATTTTTACCTGTTCGCCGTTATTAAAAGGGGCTGCATCCCCCATGCTTTCAAATCTTAATGTGTAAGCCATGATTTAACTCTCCGAGTAGTTCTATGTTTTTATATATTCCTCACCCGGGAAAGCGACCTAGGACATTTTTCCCCTTATAAGCAATAGTGCTTAGTCCAAATAAATTTCTCTCCCACTGCATCCAAACCACTCTTCTCGGTCGTCATACGACTGACGATAAAAAAATCACGCCGGGGTGGTTTTGTCCGCCGCCGGCTGTATTCCATGAAACAGGGAGAACCTCTTGATGAATCTTTTTGAACTGACGCGTCCTTCCCGAGCAGTGCTCTGTGTGGGCGCAATATGCACATTGGCGGCCTGCAGCAGCGATGACAATGGCCGCCCCAGTACCGACAACACCTCCAAGGTGACGCTGACAGCCCCCATCCAGAACGTCTTACCCGCAGCGCAGCTTCCTTCCAGACTGCTGCCGTCAGCAGCGCTGCAATCTGATTTGCTGCCCTCCAGCGAACGCGCGAGCGAATCCGCCAGTCTGCGCATTTTCGATGTAACCTTGAGCGTGGAGCAGGAGGTGAACGCAGACGGTGTTGATAAACTGGTCAATAAAAACGCCACGGCAACTGCGGAATTCAAACTGGATTCGTCTATGGGCGAAGGTAACGAAACCTTGTCCGCCAGCGTCAAAATCACAGGTTTGGACGAGGACGACGCCGTCACCGCCGTTCACCTTCACAAAGGCTTCGCCGGCGCTAATGGCGACATGCTGATCGCCCTGTCCCGCGACGAGCTGGACCCCAATCTGTTCTATCTGCCCAGCGGTACGAAATTAAGCGACCTGCCCGGCGCATCGTTGAATCTGCTGCTGAGCGGCGGCTGGTACTTCAATGTCCATACAGACAAAAATCCCAAGGGGCAATTACGCGGCCAGATTATTCCCGGGGACATCCAGGCGGTAAGAATAGCGCTGGAAGGCGCACAGGAAGTACCTCCAGTAACCACACCCGCTGCCGCCGACATCGAAAGCATTGGTTATTTTACCGTGGATACCGATGACGGCAGAATCTGGGCGAATATCCAGAACATCGGCTTCCAAGGAACCGCCGCCCACGTTCACTCCAACTTCGCCGGAGCCAACGGAGATGTGGTGATTGCGTTGAATGACGTCAGCGCGGATCAAGGTCTGGAGCCCGGCGTATTTTTCAGCAGCGCCCCCGGCGCGGTAGCCGCAAACCTGCCCAAGCTGCTTAAC
This sequence comes from Hahella sp. HN01, assembly GCF_018986435.1. GTDB lineage: Bacteria > Pseudomonadota > Gammaproteobacteria > Pseudomonadales > Oleiphilaceae > Hahella. The sequence continues at coordinate 431,542 of NZ_JAHMIN010000001.1, forward strand.
GGCGGTTATTACTTGAATGTTCATTCCGAAGCGAATCCCAGCGGCGAAGTGCGTGGACAGATTCTGCCTAAAAATGTACAAACCTCTCGCCTGCTGTTGCAGGGCGAGCAGGAAGTTCCTCCCGTGGCTGCGCCAGCAGCTGAGAGCGCCTATGGCATTGGTTACGTGACGGTCAGAAGCGATCTTCCCAAAGTCTGGGTCAACCTGCAGAACCATGGCTTTAACGCCACCGCGGCGCACATGCACAGCGAATTCGCCGGGGCTAACGGCGACATCGTCTTTGCTCTCAACGATATCAGCGCCGATCTGGAGCAAGCGGAGGGAACCTCCTTCAGTAAGGTTGTGGAGATGGATCAGAGTCAGCTCGCCAAGTTTCTCAATGGCGGTCTGTATCTGAACACTCACTCGGCAGCGAACCCTTCTGGCGAAGCCCGTGGTCAGATTCTTCCCCAGCATGTGCAGACCGTTCGAGCCTCTCTAGAGGGGGAGCAGGAAGCGCCTCCGGTTCTCGCGCCAGCCAGTGGGCAGGTGAACAGCCTGGGATATCTGACGATCAGAACCGATACCCGCGTGGTGTGGGCCAACATTCTGAATGCTGGATTCACCGCGACTGCAGCCCATGTGCACAACAATTTCGCCGGGGCTAACGGCGATATCGTCTTCGCCCTCAATGATGTGAGCGACGCCGACGGCGCCGCCCCGGGCTCGCACTTCAATAAAGTGACCAAGCTGGAGGAAAACCAGCTCGCCAAGCTGCTTATCGGCGGCTATTACTTCAATGTTCACTCCGACGCCAATTCCAACGGCGAAGTACGTGGTCAGATCACTCCGGAGCATATCATTGCCATGCGGACTGAGTTACAGGGGGAACAGGAAAATCCACCGGTGACCCAACCCATCGCTGAAGATATCGCCTCGACAGGCTACGTCACCGTGCATGATGAAACTGGCGCTATCTGGATCAATATTCTCAACCAGGGCTTCAACGCCACCGCCGCTCATCTGCATACTGGTTTCGCCGGCGTCAATGGCGATGTCGCTCTATCTCTGGAAGACGTGAATGGCGACGGAGAGCTGTTCAGCGCAACCCGAGGCGCCAAGCTGGCGGACGTCGCCGGCCTGTTGCGCGGCGGCTTCTATCTGAATGTCCACAGCGACGCCAACCCCAGCGGAGAACTGCGCGGTCAGGTTGTTTCCAATAACAGTTTTGCGCTAAAGGATAACTCCAGCGCCGAGAATGGCTTCTCCGGCTATGTGACGGTGACGGATATCGACGCCCATGACTTTACGGCGGCGCTCAATATCAAAGGTCTCGCTCCCGACAGCGTTGCGGCGACCATTCAAAACGCCAACGGCGCGTTGATAGCAGAGCTTGAACAAAACAGCGACTTGCCGACGTTGTTTCAGGCGGAGGGACGTTTACCGGACTATGACGACCTGTTAAACGGCGCCCTAACCTTCAAAGTGGAAGGGAATAGGGAGTAACTGTCAGCGCCGCCTTTCAAGGCGGCGCTCTTCATTAAGCCATCTAGGCTTTGTACTCCGGGTTCTTATCCATAAAGCGCCGCAGGTTGGTATCCGCTGTGGCCTGCACTTTATCTCGCAGCATTTGCGACCAGCCCAGCGCCCAGCCAGTCAAGCCTAACGCGTGACGGGACCAGCGCCAGAAGTCGAAGCGGTCGCGGTGGCGATATATTTTGCCGTCCTTGAACTCAAATTCGGCGCGTAGTTTGTTCAGCACGTAACGCCCGGTTGTGGAAAAGGTATAACCCGCTCGCCAGCGAGCGGAGCCTCGCCGTTCGTCGGCTTCAACGTGATGAAAGTGCAACGACAGGTCCGCCCCGCGTTCGCACAGCATATGCCACATGGCCCCGATTTCCTTGCCCTTGAGGGTGAACACTTCATCCTGAAACTCCGCCTCTTCGTGATAGCAGGCTTGCATGGTTCGATAATCTTTATCCTTAAAGGCTTCATAAAAACGGGTCACCAGTTCGGCGTTAGGGTGCATACCTTTTGTCCTTTTATTCTTGTGTAAGCGGCGGCGGATTCTGCGCCGGCGCAAACTCCTCCTCGGGTTCGCCGACGACCGCCCTGGTCAGACCGAAGTCTTCAAGGATCGTATACACACAAGGGATGACAAACAATACCAAAAGCGTGGATGCGCCTACGCCGAACACAATACTGGTGGCCAAAGGAATCAGAATCTGCGCCTGCAGACTGGTTTCAAACAGCAGCGGCGTCATCCCCGCCATGGTGGTCAGGGAAGTCAGCAGTACCGCGCGGAAGCGGTCATGGCTCGCCTTCGCGGCGGCGTCATGCACATTCATGCCCTGCCCCACCCGCATCTTGACGAACTCCACCAGCAGGATGGAATCATTGACGACAATGCCCGCCAGCGACACAAATCCCAACAGCGACGGCATGGTGATATCCATTCCCATCACCACATGCCCCACAATCACGCCGATAAACGCCATGGGGATGTTGAGCATAACGATGACCGGCTCAACATAAGATTTGAACTGGAAGCTCAACAGAATAAAGATGCCCGCCAGCCCCATCAGAAAGCCAAGTTTCATCGAGCCCTGAGTGGCCGCGCCCTCTTTGATTTCGCCCTGAATACTCAGCTGAATGTCTGGATAGCGTTGCTGCAGTTGCGGCAAAAAGTGCTTCTGCATGTCGCCGATCACCGCCTTGGTGTTGTTCAGGCTGATGTCGACATCGCCATACACCGTAACGGTGCGTTGGTTATCCACCCTATTAATGCGCGAGTAGCTGCGACTGGGGATGATCTCCGCCACGTTGGATAGCGGAATCAGCGCCTTGCTGACCGGATGCACAATGGGGAAGTTGTCGAAGTCCGCCAACTCGTCGCGGGACTCATCATCCAGGCGCACCACCACCTCGTAGGTTTCCAGGCCGACGCTCGACTCCAGCACCGTCACGCCCTGAAACGCGGCGCGCAATTGCGCGGCGATGGTTTGCGCGTCCAGGCCCAGATCGTAAGCGCCGGACTTCAAGTGTAAGGTGAACTCCGGCTTACCCGGACGCAGATCATCCAGCAGGTTGATCACGCCAGGATAGCCCGCCAGCCAGTTCTGCAACTCATGAGACGCCAGCGATAATGACTCCAGATCGTCGCCACGCAGGCGTATTTCAATCGCGCGTCCGCCCGGCCCGATCGTCGGCTCCTTGAACAGCACCGACCATACGTCCGGAGTTTCCCCAGCCAGTTCACGCCAGCGTGACGTAAAGGCCTGCAAACTGAAATTGCGGCGCTCGGCGGTGAGCAGGTCGACGCTGATGGTGGCCAAATGAGGACCGGTTTCGAAGGCGTCCGCATTCTGGCCATAGTTCACCGTCACGGAACCTATCGCAGGCTCCTCCTGCTCCTTGTTGAATTCGGAAGCAGTTTGCTCCAGCGCCTGAGAGTAATGCGCCACCATGGCCTCCGTACGCGCCTGCGAGGTCCCGGTAGGCATGATGAGGCGCGCCTGCACGATATCCCCTTCCAGGTCCGGAAACGCAGAGAATTTGATAACCCCCGAGGCCAGCAGACTGACGCACAGAATGAACGTGGCGATAACGGCGCCGACAAAGCCGTAGCGATGTTTGATCAACACTGACACGCGCCGATCAAGCCCTTGTCGGATCTTCTCAAAACGCTGTTCAAACCCTATGCGAAATCGGGAGTCTTGCTGTTTCTCCGCATGGGCGAGAGAGTGCTGCAAGTGATGGGGCAGAATGAAAAACGCTTCAATCAACGAAATAGTGATCACCGAGATCAGCACGATCGGTACGACCACCAGCACCTGACCAATATCGCCTTCCAGGAACAACAGCCCGGTGAACATGCACAGGGTCGTGAGAAACGACGAAAACACCCCTTTCGCCACCATCAGCGTTCCATCCACCGCCGCCTGCAGGGGCCGCTTGCCCTTGCGCATCTCCGTGCCGATGCTCTCACTGATGACAATGGCGTCATCCATGAGAATCCCCAGCGCCAACAGCAACGCCACCATGGAAAGCATGTTGATGCTCACGCCCATATGCCCCAGCACAAAGGCGCTGGCCAGGAATGAAACCGGCAACCCCATCACCACCCAAAACGCATAACGGGCGCAGAAAAACAGCCACATCACCGCAAACACCAGCACCAGCCCCTGCCAGGCGTTGCTGCTCAACATGCTGATGCGGTCTTTGACGACGCTGGTGTAATCCTGAGTCAGACTCAGCGTTACTTCCGACGGCAAACGCTGGCTCTCTTCCGCAATAAACGTCTCCACTTCCTGCAGAATACGCAGACTGTCGTCACGGGTGTTTTTGGATATTTTCAAAAAGGCGGCGGGCTTGCCGTCGAAGGTGGACTTGTTCTCCTCCAGCTCAAATTCGTCGACAATTTTGGCGATGTCCCCCAGGCGCACTTCCGCCCCATTGCCGCCCCGCAACACCACCAGATTCTCCAAGTCCGTGACGGTGCGTTTTTCATCGCTGAAGCGAATCTGATAGTCGCGGTAGTCTGTTTTCACATCCCCCGCCGGCAGGTCCACATCCTGCTTCGCCACCAGATTGGCGATGTCCTGCAAACTCAGGCCGTATTGACGCAAATTGCTTTCCGGCGCCTGAATCTGAAATTGCCGATCAGAGAACCCCTGTATGTCCACCAATGGGATATCCGGGTTACGCAGGATGCGCTGTTTCACCTCTTCCGCCAGGGTTTTCAGCTCGCTGCGGGGCAGGTCCGCGGTCAAGGCGATGGTCACCACGTTTTGCGTGCGCCCCAGCTCCTTGACGACAGGCTCTTCCGACTGCTCCGGCAGAGAGCTGATCTCATCCACGGCGCTTTTTACGTCATCGATAAAGTCGTCAAAGTCGCCATCCTCCAGCATTTTCAGGGTCATCAGGCCCATGGAGTTACGAGCTTCACAGCGCACTTCCTCCATGAAGCTGACGCCTTCCACCGCTTCCTCCAGCGGCTTGCAGACGGACAGCTCGATATCCGTCGGCGTGGCGCCGGGATAGGCGACTTTCACCTCAACCTCATAGCTCTTTATTTCCGGGAAGGTCTCCCGCTTGATCTGCGGCAGCGTCATCACGCCGATGAACATAAAGAAGCCCATCAGCAGATTCGCCGCCGTAGGATGCGTGGCGAAAAAGCGGATCATAGGGTTTGCCTTCCTTGCGCCCACTGCTCGATCAGCGCTTCGGCTTCATTATCTTCCTGCGGAGTCACCAACATGCCCGCCACAGCGGGAAACAGGTCGGTAGTGACGACGCGTTCGCCCTCGTGAATAGCGTTATCGCCCTCGTTGTCATCCTGCCGGATTAACAACATCGCGCCCTGGGTTTTGTAGTGGGGTTTGATTCGACGCAGGCGATTATCTTTATCCACCACATACAGCTCATGCTCCCGCAAAGCGTCTCGTGGCAGCACTAAAAACGGCTGCGGCGCGCCTTGCAGCTCCACCTTGGCGTACATCCCTTCTATCAGCGGCGGCCGCACGCCGGGGCGGGCGGTGCGATAGGGATTATCAACCCCGACGATCACGCCGAGCGTGCGCGAGGCCGCTTCCAGATTATTGCTGATGCGCTCCACTTTGGCGTCCCAGTGCGTGTCCCCGTCTTCCGCCAGAGCGACGCTGGCGGCGAGGTCCAGCTCAGTGAAAATATTGCTGGCGGCGTCCTGCTCCAGAAACTTCTGAAACAGATCCTCCAGATTGGCGAACCCTTCCGCTAAAAGACGGAACTGGCTAAGGGGAAACTGCGCATTAACCAGCACTTTATCGATGGTCTGAGCGCCGTATAGTGAAGCGCCTACAGCGACGAACTGGTTCTCCTCCACCGACAGGCGGGTAATGCGGGCGTTGAACGGCAGGCTGATGTGAGTGCGCTCCAGATTGCGCTTCTGCGTCTCCACCGCCGCTTCGGCGATATCCTGCTTGGCTTGCAGCACCTGTAATTGATACGGCAGGGTTTGCAGCTGATTACTCAGCTTCTGGGTTTCCTGCCTCAACTGCAGCACAACGGACTGCTGCGCATCGTAGTTGGATTGCGAGGCGGAGCCTTTCTGCAACAGCCGCCCGATGCGCTCCTGCTCCTTCCTGGCGATCGCCAGTTTTTCCTGAGCCAGTTTCAGGTCCTGCTCCGTGTCCTCTATGTTCAGCCGCATTTCCTCCAGATTGGCGCGGCTCACCGCCAGATCCGCTTCCGCCTGTTTCAACGCCAGTTGATAGTCGCGGTCGTCAATGCTGACCACCAGCGTTCCCGCCGGCAGTATGGAGCCCTTCTTCAACAGCGGGTGCACATAAGTCACTTTGCCTGACACCTCCGCCTTACTGTCCAGCACCACATCCGGCGCCACTTCGCCAAATCCGGTGATACGCGGCCTGACCTCGTAACGCTTGGCGGACACCACCTTCACCGCCGCGGGAAGCTGCGCTTTATCCGCATGCTCCATCGCCGGGCGACTCTTGATAATCGCCACCGCCACCGCGACGCCGGTCGCGACCACCAAAGGCAACGCCCATCGGCGTTTCATCCAGGCCAGGCTCATAGTCAGTCCTCTTTCGTATTGTCAGGTTGTGAATGGAGGTGTGAATGGGAGTGTGGGTGAGCTTGTGAATGGGATTGAGGCGCTGCGCCACAGCCGGAGATAAACATGCGGTAGACATGCTCGATCCATTCATCGCTGCTCACCAGTTCATCGGACATATCCCAGGCCCGCCTGCGCACGGGCCCGCCGATGAAAGGCGTAATAATCAGATTCACCAATGAAAACGCCGCCCACTTGGGGTCCACGTCCGCGCGCAAATTGCCCTTTTTCTGTTCTGCTTCAATTAGCTTAGGAAGAAACATCGCCATGCGACGGGGCATCAGGTCTATAAAACGGTCCTGTAACCTGCCCCGCTCCGACAACACTTCATCGATGATGAACGTAATCAAAGGCGGACAATCGACTATTCTGGTAATAGCGGCGCGGATAAACCCGCGAATGGGATCAGGCTGGGCGATCACTTCGATAATACGACCAAACTGTTGTTCGCCCAGGCGCTCAATCAAGGCGATGAAGAGATCTTCTTTGCTGCCGAAGTAGTAGCTGATCATCGCGGACTTCATGCCCGCTTTCTCAGCGATATCGCGAATGGTGATGCTGCGATAGCTCTTCTCCCGCAGCAATTCAAAGGCGGCGTCCAACAGATCGTCCTTACGCTGCTGCTGCAGCGCAGGGTCCAGAGGGCGGCCGCGCTTGTTTTCCGGCTCTTTGGCCTCAGTTTTCTTACGCATGTAAAGCCAATTAATTTATCATTCGATTAATTTAATCGGATGATAAATTAATTAACCAAAATCAGAAAGCGAAATTTTTGAGAAAGACATTCCCGCTAACAACAACGCTCAACGACAGAAATTCAGACGCCGCCTTACAGCGGAGAGTCGCAACATTGCAGAATAAGAATCAGAGGACTTCTATTGCGGCGCCCAGACAGAATAGCGAAGAGCCAGAATGGCGCTCACGGAAGAAAGGTTGCTGTAGCTCAGGCTAAAATGAGCCCGCTACATCGCAGTAGTGAATGAGCGAGAATGCGTTTGGGCATTATAGGAAAAGCGACATTAAGACGTAGAACGCGCTGCTTCTGACAGACACGTCACAGACAACAGCAGAACCGCTAAAAGCTGGAATCTCCGCCGCTATCGCCACCGTCAAACCCGCCATCGGAGGCGCTGTGGCTTGAGTCACCACTCCAAAAGATGGAGCCTAACGCCAGCGTCATTCCGAAGTTTCGCGCCGATTCATAACTCACGGCTTGGTCGACTGAGGTCTGGTGGTTATTAGAATATTTGACGAAGTCCGCTTCTTTACAATAAAGCGCGATAGCGTAGCCGAGGTATTTTTCAGATAAGCCGAGCTCCTTCACCAAAGCCCTGACTTTTTTCACCGAGTACACTCTCCTGCGCCCACTCCTCTTGGCTAACGCCGGCCCCAACACTCTGATATAGCTCTTTACCGCCGCCCGGCGTCGCCACCAATTTCTAGTAAACATCTAAACTCCCCTACCCACTTCTTATAACTCATCGCCACTGCTTAAAGTCAGGCGCCTTTTGTCCATATTGGAGTCAATGACGTGACTTGCGGCAGCCCTGACAGCAACAATGATGATGACTGCAAAAGACGTCATACCATTGCCTCTGTGGTGAAGTTATTCGAATCCACTTAATACAACACAGAAAGGCGTACTATGAAGGTCCCAGGCTCTAACGTCTACAAATCAGGGCTCAGATTACTGCTCCAACTCCAAGCGCCTGACTTGTTCATCTTCCATTCTGCGCATGGGCCAACAAAGAACAAGTGCGATCAGAATCGCCAACGAGACTATCAGACTGACTACTAGGTAAGGCCATGTAAACTGTAAGCCCGCAATAACCAGCCAGGTTAAGGATAGAGTTACAAAAAGCTGAGTCACGCCATAGTAACCAGGAAAGAGATAAGAATACTTTCCACATTGAGCGCAACGAACGGGACTCTCTTTAGACGCCCCCGCTCCTTTAATGGATATCTTGTTTTTACAATGAGGACACACTCTCATTTGTTCACCAATCAAATTCGCTCACTGGTATCGCTGGCGCTTCCAAAGACTTTGATGTTTCTGTGATAAGTCAGTGAGTATATTTTTAATCTTTGGCGGCAGGTATGGGAGGCATCAAAACACAACCAAAGGCAAGTTTTCAACATCAAAGCAAAGACAAAATCACAACAATAATTGTCTGAAGGCCCATTAAGGACCCTTCATAGCCCTGTTCTCCACTAAGCGGTACTGACTCGATAGACCCGCAGCGTCGGGCCATACAACAACGGTTCAACCTTCTCCAAATAAGCAGGGCGCCGCCCGCTATCATTCCGCCTGCTTGACCACTTTTATGTAAATATCCGACACCCAAAAGCCTTCCTCGATGCTGGGGACGAATTTTTCGTAGCTGATATCGCCAAGCGCGCACTTGCGGTCTTTTAACTCCTCACCGACTTCTCTGAGGAGGGTGGTGGAAGCCAAAGCCTCTGGTACAAGCGCCGCCAGCGGCGCAATTGCTGAACCTAACTTGTCCCTCGGCGAATTCAGGTACGCATTTAATTGTTCGGGATAGTTCAGTCGGTAAAACTCGCGAAGTTCATTCATTGTGTCCTTCGACATACCTCCAACCAAACGCATATTGAACGGGCACTTGGGAATTTCCATCGCCTTAAACGCCGCCTTCACTGGAACGCCATCTTTCTCCATCATGTAGAACTCCAGATAATGCATAGCGCCATAGTTTCTTAGCTCATGTATTCTCAACTCCGTTGAGTGGGAGAAAAGCGAGAGTAACAAAAGCCATAGGGCAAGCGTAAATTTCATATTCGTCCCAATAGAGTTAGCAATATATGAGCGGCGTGTTTATCCCTGGCGGGCTTATAATCGCTCCATCACTCAACGTGATAAGTATCCACCCAAAGCCCTGTAGTGATGTACTTAGGCTCATGCCCAAGCTGGGATTTAACATATTCATCAAGCTTTTCTGAATAATATAAATCACCAAACTTCTTCTTAAACTCAGGCTTACTTTTTTCGTATAAAACCGTGTCTGAAATTTCCTGCTCCGTCACTTTTTTGCCTGTGGTCGATATGTTCCACGTCCAGGAGCCACGTCCAACCCCCTTCCATCCAGAGCCGTCAGGACTGTAATAGGATGCGCCAATCAATCGGCCTTCCTGACATAGAGCACGGTCTGGAGCTAAGTGCAGCGCAATTTTGATATCCGGCGAGGCGCTTTGGATATCCATTATCGCCTTCACCATCGTGTGCGCCCGCTCTTCTTTTCCTATCGCTTTAGACGCGACGCAGGAGAATATGTAATCGTTATCGCCTTCACTGATTTTTTCTTGGCTAACAACGTCATAAGCAGCAGCCTTCGAGAAACCAATGGATGGCGGCGCGGCATAGGTAACGGTCGTAAGAAAGGCGGTTAACGCAATGGCGATTGCTCTATTCATTGTTGTTCCCCGGGCAAAAGATCAATGACTGGCCGCCAGCTTATATCATGTATCAGAACGAATGCATTCATCTTGCCCACTGAAAGATAAATAGAGCCGCCAAGGTCGCTTATTTTGCCCGCTATAAATCCTAATTAGCGTCAGATCACTCCAGCGTCAAAACATAGATACATCCGGGTTCCTGTAAGCCCCCTAAAAACCGACAAGTCTGACCTTCTAAAAAGCTGGGCTATACTTACTCGATAGACCCGCTGCGGCGGGTTCAGGCCAACGGAGTGTCACAGGCCTCCGCCGGAATCGGCGGCGCCAGACGGATTCAGGTTATCGTCCAGCGTCAGAGAATTTCCGGAGGCTTTGCATGCTCCGTTTGTGTGCTTTATTGATACTGCTCTTCCCTCACGCCGTTTGGGCTGAAACGGTGCTCGCGTTTACGCGTCTGGTCCCCTATCACTACAACGAAAATAACGCTCCCCGAGGCATCAGCGTGGCGCTGGTGGAAGAGGCCTTCAGGCGTATGGATGAACCGGTGAAGTTGATCGAGCTGCCCTGGAGCCGGGCGCTGCGTTATCTGGAGAACGGCGAAGTGGACGGCGTGTTTGAGTTGTTGAAAACGCCGGTGCGGGAGACCTATGCAGATTACTCATCGCTGGTGTTGATGATGGAGAATGTCTCACTGTTCGTGCCGGAGAACAGTCCTATTCAGTTCGATGGCGACCTGCAGCAACTGGCCCAGTTTCGCTTTGGCGGCCTGCAGGATTTCAGCTACGGCGAAAAATTCGACGCCTTTCGCAGCATGGAGCTGAACACAGACTTCGTCACCGCCGTGAGTCTGAACGATCTGTTTTTACGCCTGATCAATGACAACCTGGATATCATCGTCGGCGATCAACGCGGCGTTCTGTTGGAGTACCGGCGTCTGCAGGGCCAAAAAGTGCGTTCTTTACCACAGATCAAACGCCTGCAGCCGAATGTGGAGGAAACGCCAAGTTACATCGCTTTCTCCAAGAAGTCCCAACGCGCCAATCTACGCAAGCGCTTCGATCAGGCGCTGGCGAATATGATTGCGGAAGGTGTGTATTCGAAAATCGTCGAGAATTGGGCGGACTACTGAGCGTAGTCCGCGCGAAGTCAGGCAAACCTTAAGCTACTTCCAACGACCCAGGCGCGAATTGCGTACTGATGCGGGTGCCCGCCTCCCCTGCAATCATGGCTTCAATATCCCGCAACGAACCAATCACTGCGGGCTTACCGGTAGTACGGGCGAACTCGCAGGCGGACTGCACCTTCGGCCCCATGGAGCCGGCAGGAAACGCGTCCGACTGCAACGCGTCCGGGTGCGCTTTCGTAACCAGACGGGAGTCCGGCGTTCCCCAGTCTTGATACACCGCGTCCACGTCAGTGGCGATAATCAAAAGATCCGCATCCAGTTGCTGCGCCAGCAAAGAGGAGCACAGGTCTTTGTCGATCACGGCTTCGACGCCCTGCAACTTGCCGTCGCGGTTATACAGTGTAGGAATGCCGCCGCCACCTGCGCAGATGACTACCGTGTTTTTCTCCAGCAGCCACTGAATGGGCCGGATCTCAAAGATACGGCGCGGCCGCGGACTGGGGACGACGCGGCGGAATTTGTCGCCGTCGCGGGCGATGCGCCATCCTTTCTCAGAAGCCAACGCCTCGGCTTCCGCCTCTTCGTAGACAGGCCCGATAGGCTTGGTTGGATGCTGGAAAGCTGGGTCATTCGGGTCCACTTCCACTTGGGTGAGCACGGTAGCCAGCGGCGCATCCGCAGGCAGCAGATTGCCTAGCTCCTGTTCAATCATGTACCCGATCATGCCTTCGGTTTCCGCCCCCAACACATCAAGGGGATACGGCGACACCGACGCATAGGCCGCCGCCTGCAACGCCAGCAATCCGACCTGCGGACCGTTGCCGTGAGCAATCACCATTTCATTACCCGGCGCTACGGCGGCCAGACGCTCTGCGGCCAGGCGCACATTGATGCGCTGATTGTCCGCCGTCAGGGGCTCCCCCCGTCGCAGCAGGGCGTTGCCGCCCAGAGCCACTACTATCCTCATCGCCGCGCCTCCCGATCAGATATCCGCCAAGGTAGAGACCAGCACCGCCTTGATGGTGTGCATCCGGTTTTCCGCCTGATCAAACACGATAGATGCTTCCGATTCGAACACATCGTCTGTCACTTCCACGCCATTGTGCAGGCCATACTGTTCGAATATCTGCGCGCCGATCTTGGTTTCCGAGTTATGGATGGCGGGCAGGCAGTGCATGAACTTCACCCGGGGATTATTGGCCGACGCCAACAGCGCGGCATTCACCTGGAACGGCAACAGCATATTGATACGCTCGCCCCACCTTTCCGGCGCTTCGCCCATGGACACCCATACGTCAGTGTGAATGAAATCCACGCCGCGAACGGCTTCCCTTGGCTTATCGGTCAACGTCATACGGGCGCCGGTGCGGGCGGCGATCTCCCGGCATTGTTCGATCAATTCATCCTTGGGCCATAACTCGCGGGGAGCGCCCAGGCGCACGTCCATACCGAGCTGACAGCCGATGATCAACAGGGAGTTGCCCATGTTGTTGCGGGCGTCGCCGACATAGGCGTAGGAAATGTCATGCAGCGGCTTGTCGCTGAACTCACGCATGGTCATGACGTCCGCCAACATCTGCGTGGGATGGTATTCATCGGTCAAACCGTTATAGACCGGCACGCCGGCGTACTGCGACAGCTCCTCCACAATATGCTGATGGAAGCCGCGGTATTCGATGGCGTCATACATACGCCCCAACACCCGCGCCGTATCTTTCATGGTTTCCTTGTGCCCGATCTGCGATCCGGTCGGGTCGATATAGGTCACATGCGCGCCTTGATCATAGGCCGCCACTTCAAAAGCGCAGCGGGTGCGCGTGGAGGTCTTCTCAAAAATCAGCGCAATATTTTTGCCTTTGAGATGCTGACGCTCGGTGCCTGTATATTTGGCCCGCTTCAGGTCTCTGGCCAGATCCAGCAGAAATCGCAGTTGCTGGGGAGTGAAGTCCAGCATACTGAGAAGGCTGCGGTTGTGAAGGTTGCGCGACATAAGAAATCTCCTTGTTACCTAAATAATTAACGCCTAAACCGGATCGCGAATAATGGGGCAAGTCATGCAATGCCCGCCGCCTCTGCCACGTCCCAGTTCGCCGGCGGTAATAGTGATGACCTCCACGCCGGCTTTACGCAGCAGGGTATTGGTGTATGTGTTGCAGTCATAGGCGATGACCACGCCGGGCTCCAGCGCCACGACGTTATTGCCGTCATCCCATTGCTCCCGCTCTTGTTCATAGCTGTCGCCGCCGGTCTGTACCGTGCGCAGCCTGGGCAAGCCAAGCGCTTCTCCGACCACCTCTACAAAAGGGGCTTTTTCCGGACGAATATCCAGACGTCCATCCGCGCCGTTATCGCCGGGACGAATAGAGAAAGTTTCGATTCGGTTGACCACCTCTGGAAACACCGTCACCAGATCGCGGTCGCAGAAAGTGAAAACCGTGTCCAGGTGCATCGCGGAGCGCAGTTTCGGCAGGCCGGCGACAATGACTCTCTCCGCAGCGCCATGGCGAAACAGTGACTGCGCCACCAACGCAATCGCTTGTCGGGAGGTGCGCTCGCCCATGCCGATCAACACGACGCCATTGCCTACAGGCATGACGTCGCCCCCTTCCAGCGTAGCTGCGCCGTGATCTTTTTCAGGATCGCCCCACCAGACTTTAAAATCCGCTCCCGCGAAATCCGGGTGGAACTGGTAAATGGACGCCGCCAGCAGCGTTTCCTGTCTGCGCGCGGGCCAATACATGGGATTCAGCGTCACGCCGCCATAGATCCAGCAACTGGTGTCGCGGGTGAATATCGAGTTGGGCAACGGTGGAATGACAAACCCGGAACGTCCCATGAACTCACGGAACAAAGCCATTTCCCTGCTATCGAAGTCTTCCGGCAGATCGCCGCCGACCACGCCGCCCAGCAACAGCTCCGCCAGATTCGCGTCCGGCAGTTCGCCCATCCAGGCGCGCACGTCGTCCGCTAACCCAACGCCCACGTGTTCGTCGGTGATTTTGCGATCCAAAAGCCACTGACGGGCTTCCGGCAACGCCATGGTCTGCGCCAGCAAGTCATGCATGTCCACGACATCCACGCCACGATCCTGCATCTTGCTGACGAAGTCGTAGTGATCCCGCTTCGCCTGCTGCACCCAGATCACATCATCGAATAGCAGCTCTTCGCAATTCCCCGGCGTAAGACGCAGATGCGCCAGCCCCGGACGACATACCATCACTTTGCGTAGCTTGCCCACTTCCGAAAATACGCCCAGGCGCGTTGCAGCAGTCATAGCCTATCCTTCCTTTGCTTACCTATTGATTTGAAAAGGCGAACTCTATTGATCACGCCGCTACAGCGACAGATATCCCATATACAGCCCAGCTATTCCCGCCAGAGCCGCCATAATTAAGACAACCAGCACTCCGGTTTCAAGCGGAGTAAATACGCGTTCGCCCTGTTCTCTCCTCGCAATGGCGAAAACCACCGCGCCCGGCGCATAAAGAATCGAGCTAAGCAGCAGGTATTTCACGCCGCCTGCGTACACCAGCCACAGGCTGTACAGCACGGCGACCAGTGCGATGGCGAAATCTTTTCCGCGCACGCGGTCATTGTCGCCGTAGGTTTCCCCCCGCAGACACAGCATCAAGGCATAAAACGCCGTCCAGAAATAAGGCAGCAGAATCATGGAGGAACCCAGGTACAGCAGATCCAGATAGGTGCCTGACGAAAACAGGGTGATGATGAGAAACACCTGGATCAAAGTGTTGCTAAGCCACAGCGCGCCCCGCGGCGAACCGCGAGAATTGGTGCGCGCCAACGCCTTCGGCATAGCGCCGTCTTTCGCCGCGACGCACAGAATCTCCGCGCTCAGCATCGTCCAGCTCAGCAGAGCGCCGCACAGTGAAATGATCAGCCCCACATTGATCAGCTTGGAACCCCAGGCGCCGACCACCACTTCCAGCACGCCCGCCATGGAGGGGTTCTTCAGCCCCGCCAATTCAGCGCGGCTGAGCACGCCCATGGACAGCACGTTGACCATCACCAGCAGAGCGAGCACGCCAATAAAGCCAAGCACCGTCGCCTTGCCAACATCGGAGCGATTCTGCGCGCGGGACGAGTAAACGCTGGCCCCTTCAATACCGATGAACACCCACACCGTCACCAGCATCATGTTGCGCACCTGATCCAGTACAGACCCTAATGCCTGCTCCTCGACGCCCCAGATATCAATGCTGAACAAATCCGCCTTGAACCCAACAAACGCCAAAACGACGAACATAATCAAAGGCACAATTTTGGCGACAGTAGTGATAATGTTGATAAAAGCGGCTTGGCGCACGCCGGAGAGCACCATGGCGTGCACCATCCAGAGCAGTACGGACGCGCAGATCACTGCCGCGGGCGTATTGCCCTCGCCGAAAACAGGAAAGAAAAAGCCTAAAGAGCTGAACAGCAACACAAAATAACTGACGTTGCCAATCCAGGCGCAAATCCAGTATCCCCAGGCGGAGTTGAATCCCATATAAGCGCCGAAGCCCGCCTTCGCGTAGGCGTAAACTCCAGCGTCCAGTTCCGGTTTACGTCGCGACAGCGTCTGAAACACAAACGCCAACGCCAGCATACCGACGCCGGTCACCAACCAACCCAACAGCACAGCTCCGGCTCCGGCGCTCGTTGCGATGTTCTGCGGCAGCGAGAAAATCCCTCCGCCGATCATCGAACCCACCACCAACGCGATCAACGCGCCAAGCCTCAGCCGTTGCGGCTGCTTATCCGACACAGTCATTAACCCCTCCCCCTCACGGGCATTAACTTCGCCAAGTGTGGCGACACCAATAGACACAAACCAGCATGACCCGCCGGCAAATTGAGGCAGATCATACGGATTTCGGAAACCCGATACAAAAACTCTATAAAATCAGATAAATGGGGTATTTTTTATACAAAAAAGCCCGTCACGGAAGGTGACGGGCAAACATGTCTGAGGGAGCCGCGCAGGTGCGCGGCCACAACCGGGGGGCTGGGGGACGCCGGTTATAACTTCTTGGCGAAGTCGTCAACTTCACGTTCGGCCTGGTCTTTCGCCATGCCGTAACGCTCTTGAATGCGGCCGGAAAGCTCGGTGCGACGGCCACGAATTACGTCGAGATCGTCATCCGTCAACTTGCCCCACTTCTGCTGGGCTTTACCTTTAAACTGATCCCATTTGCCTTCAATTTGGTCCCAATTCATAGTCTTTCTCCTTAGCTGGTTCTCGAAAAGTCGCTTTGCGAATATCGCTGCAAAGCTCTCATTCCTACTACAGCAGAAAGCGGGCCAACTCAATTTAAGCCATTGATTTAAATGAAAACAAACCAAAATAAGAATAAAAAATAAGCGCAAATATTCAGTGCAGAAAAGGCGCTTTCTACAAAGCTGTTGTAAAAAATACGCCGGAAGTTCAGAGAGGCGAAATCAGGAAACCTCGTTGCTCTCCTGTTCGATCATTTTGGCGCAATGTTTCATCACTAGCCAGCCGCCCAGTCCACCAAGCGGCGCAATCAATGGAAGCAGTTTTACAACAATGAGCGACCCGCCAACCATACCCAGGAGAGCGATTCCCAAGCCTGATTCAACACTTTTCAAAGCGATCACTCCCGCCACCCCAGCCAACAGACTGAAACTGGCCGCCGTCAAAAAAGAAACGACGCAGGAAGTGAGTAGTTTCACGAATGTAGACCGTTTTTTTTCCAACGGTAGATACCAATGTCCCAACAATTTCCCATGAACATAGGCAAGCGCCATACTCCCCAGAATAATTGGCCCCCAATCAACCAGGAGCATCTTGGACGCCGGTAAAATATCTTTGCTAGATGTAAAAAGGCCATATGCAAAAAACGGTATAAGAAACAAACCGCATAAAAAGGCATGAAACCAAGCGCTAAGCTGACGCGCTCTGGCAATAATTTGGGGAGACACGCATACTCCTTAAGCAGAGATTTAAGCGGGCTTAACCGCCTGATTTAAGTCCGCCGCCAATTTGTTAAGGCGCCGGGTCAGCGCCAAGCCTCCCAGTCCACCCATAATCAATATCAGCGGCAGCGCGCAAAGGTATCCGGCCAATCCAGCGAATAACCCGACAGAAAGTCCATCCATCCCTTCCCATACGGATGAGATCAGACCAATACATGCTCCTGTGCTGATAGCCGCCAAAAAAGACACCACGCAGGAAGCACAAACAATCTCAAATGTTGGTTTTTCACCATCGACAGGTAAATACCAGTCCCCAAACTTTTTCCCATACAGGTAAGCGAACGCCATCGCTGTCAGACCATAGGGCGCGGCTTCCAGAGTGACAGTCCACAGCCGCTGATCTCCCACGCCCATAGCTATCGCCAGCGCGAACCAGGGAGGAGACAGGCACAAACCGCACAAAAGGACATGAAACCAGGCGCTTAGTTGGCGCGCTCTGGCGACTAGGGTGGAAGACAAACTTAACTCCGGTGACGGCTATAATTCCATGCTTTGCATCGCGTGCGAAGCATACATCGGAGGAGGTGGCGGGGTAAATTCCGACGCTGATTCCATATAGGCGGCGAAGGTTCTATAAGGCGCTTCGAATACGCCGCTCAGGCAGCATTCGCTGGTTGCCTGCATGCCAAATTGATCGTGAAAGCGCTTATCCGCGCCGACATATATACGACCTGGCCCATCAATAAACTGGTCCCCGGTGATATCGACGATCAACGCCCCCATTTCCAACCAGGCGTGCGGCTCCTCGCCGCGCAGACCGCTGACGAAGTGCACATTGTCATAACCATGCGCCGTCAACCAGGTGCCGAGCATGTCGCTCGCCGCGCGACAGGCGCAGTAGGGAAAGCGTCCCAGATAAATGTCGCTGATTTCCCGACCATGGGCTTCAAATACGATTCTGGCTTTACAAACTTGTTCTTCTAATTTTTGTAAGTTCATAGGAACCTCAACAAGCGTTTGCAATAAAATCATTCTGCTTGCCACGGCTTTTCCTTTTCTTCCTTGAGCTGACGCCGACACTCTCACACTCCGCCGCCAAACTCCGGGAAAGCCACTTCCTGTGGCCGCCTCCGTCCTGATCTGGACTCAGGACAGACGCAACACTCTATCAACATAACCCGACTTTCCCTGTCGTTCATCCCGTTTTCATGGGATTTTGCGAAAATGCGCTCTTCGTCATATTTATTCAGGTTGCGTCGAAAAGCCGAGGGAGACAGGGCTCCCCACGGGCTGGTTCCGACGTTCACAGACAAAGAGGAGGGACTCTATTGATCTGTCGAATGAACAGCCTTGATCTCGGACAATAAAGCCTGCGTTAGGCCGGCGCCGAAAACATAACTTTTACTCTCAATTGTTTTCCCAGGCCATATTCGTAAGAATAGTCCCTTTTCCGTTCGCATCGTCCGGACAGGCACGTCTTTTCCATTGCGCAGATGTTTCAGCCATGAGTAAACAGTTCAGTTTCCCCTTCTATAACACCATCCTCACCCACGAAAGCGGCGTCACACTCACCCTTCCAGGCAATATGACCGAAATTGCCTGGCTGAACGCCCCCAGCGCTCATGTGGCCCGCCAGTTTCAAACGCGCGCACAGAACAAACTGCTGAAACAGGGCGAGTATGTCGAGCTGCTGCACTATCTGCCGGAAGGCGAGACCGAAGTGCGCGAGGTGAAAGTAAAGGTTCCGGCCTCCAGAGAGGGCGGCTATACAGGACATGAGATTACGTTCGAAGCTGTTATCTGGCGCTTGCGCCAGGGGGAAATCCTCGGCGTAGTGCCTGCTCAGGCCGTCGCCTGCCTCTGCTGGGACGAAGAGCAGATCATGCAGCGAGTCAGCGAATGCATCCAGCTGGAAATGCTGCGTAATAAACGGTTCGACAGCGCGCGTTCGCTGATCGCCTGTCAGTGGTATGCGCCCCCTAAAGTCGTGCGTGAAGAAGTGACGCTGGAGTTCTACACGCCAGCAGAACTGACGGACATGCGTCGCCAGCAGGACGAACCGATGATTGCAAAGACGGCGCGCCGGATGCATCGCAGTCGCGCCAGCGTGTTTGGTCTAGACGCTTATGTGGACACGTTAAATCGCAACCTGCTTGGCGAATTCCGCCAAAGCGTGCTGGTGGTTGGCCCCAGCGGCTGTGGCAAGACCGCACTCATCAACGAGTTTGTGAAGCGCCACTTCACCGGCGTCAACGCCAACAAGATTCCCTGGCGCACTACCGCTGCGCAAATGCTGCAAGCCCTGACGCAACAGGGCGGCTGGCGCCACGCACTGGGTCTGTGGGTGCGCGAAGCCCGCGCCAACGGCGAGCTTATCTACCTGGGCAACCTTAGCGAGCTGTTCGAAGTCGGCCAGTATCAGGGCAACAGCGTCAGCATCGCCGAAGCCCTGCGCGATCCGCTGACCCGCAATGAAATCACGCTCATCGCGGAAGTGACGGAAGAGCAGCTGGCCGCCATTGATTTACGCGCTCCTGGCTATAGTCAGCTCTTCCATATCGTGCGTTTCACCGAACGCAGCGAGGAGGAGGAAAACCAGATCGCGCGGCAGGCGATTCAATCCCAGGCTGAGCTTTTCAATATTCGCATCGCCCCCAACGCCATTGAACGCATTATCCTGCTGCAGCGCCGCTATGCGCCCTATTCCGGCTATCCCGGCAAGATCATCCGCTTTTTTGAAAACATGATCCTGGCGGCCCATAAAGACAGCGGCGCCATCACCGAAAATGAAGCCATCGCCGCCTTTTGCGAAGAGAGCGGCATGCCGCGTTTTCTGGTGGATCATCAGGCCCGTCTGGACGCGGACAAAGCCCGCGAACATTTCCGTCGCCGCATCGTCGGTCAGACTCAGGCGGTGGAAGCCCTGGTGCGCGCCATTATCACCGTCAAAGCCGGTCTCGCGCCTCGCGGCAAACCCATCGCCTCGCTGTTGTTTGTAGGCCCTACCGGCGTCGGTAAAACGGAAATGGCGAAAACCCTGGCGCAATTTATGTTTGGGGATGAGAAACGCCTGTTGCGTTTCGATATGAGCGAATACAGCGATCCTTATTCCGTCACCCGACTGACCGCCACCGGCGAAGCCAGTCTGGTGACCAAAGTGCGTCAACAGCCGTTCTCCGTGTTGCTGTTCGACGAAATCGAGAAGGCCGATCCGGCGTTTTACGACCTGTTGCTGCAGGTGCTGGGAGAAGGACGGCTTACCGACGACCACGGCGAGTCCGCCAACTTTTGCAGCGCGCTGATCATCATGACCTCCAACCTGGGGGCTCAGCAGTTCATGCAAAACAGCGTCGGCTTCAGCACGGAAGATAAAACTGACGCCGCCGCCCAACGCCATTTCGAGCAGACGGCTGCGAAATATTTCCGCCCGGAGCTGTTCAACCGCATCGATCAGGTCGCGCCCTTCTTCGCTCTCACACAGGAAGAGCAAATGGTCGTGCTGCAAAAAGAAATGCGCCGCTTACAAGGCGCCGCCGGGCTAAGCAATCGTCAGGTCAGTTTGAACTTCGAGGCCCCCGTCTGGAGCCATCTGAACAACCTGCCCTCGGACCCGCGTTACGGCGCGCGCTCCGTGCAGCGGCTGTTGCGCAAGCACGTCACCGCTCATCTGGCGCCGGCGCTCAGCGCCCGCCCCCAAGAAGATCCCCTGGAGATCACCGCCACGGTCAGCGCGGACGCACTGAACTTCGACGCCCGCGTCACTCATCAGGAGAAACGCGCCAGAGGCTACTTTATGGAGCTGACCGAGAAGGTCGCCGCCCACCGCCGCGATCTGCAGGCGCTGCAGGAGAGCCCCACCTGGATCTCCTGCCTCAGCGAGCTTGACCAGATGGACGCGCGCAAACGCCGCAAGCGTAACTCGTTTTGGGAAGACCCGGAGCAAACCCGGCGCTATGGCGAGTTGTTCAACCTGCGCGAGGCGCTTGCTCAAAGAATAGAAGAAGCCTACGCACTGGAAAATGAGTGCCTCAGCCAATTATTGGATCAACAAAGCGCCATGCGCGCGGAAGACTATGAAGAGACATTGCGAGAACTGAGAGCGCGCTTTGACGACTTCCTGATCGAAATCGAGAGCACGCTCAACCCTCACTACAACCGGCACCTGCTGTTCGTATACGGCGGCCAGCCCCAACTCGACCGTCTGTCCCTGTGGTACGAGCGCTGGTTCGAAAAATTAGACCATGACTACACCCGGGTGTGGATCTACTTAGACCCCGACTTGGAGGCCAATCCGAGAACGGAGGGCGTCTGTCGGGGCGACGATATTTTCGAGATGGTGACGCTGCCGCCCTATAAAGTCAGCAAAGAAATGCTCACTCAGGAAGAACTGCCTCTGATTGGCATGGGCTGGGCCTTATCCGGCGCCTGCGCGCAACATTTCTGGCGTCATGACCACGGCAAAGTGGACTGGGCCACGGAAGAAGACAAAAACGCGCCGATGTACATCGATTTCAATGACGCCAGGCTGGACGAATACAAGGTTCCCACCGGCATTCACCGCATGAAGTTTTACAAAGACATGAAAGCCCATCGCAAAGTCCGCGAAGAAGAATATCAGGACGAACGCTTCGGTGATCCGCAGACCTATCAGGATCTTGCCGGGCACTCAGAGCGGGTCAAACACAAAGCCGCCCGCTCCCTGCAGGACAAGCTGCTGGCCCGCCTCGTCATCCGCCAGGAAAAGAAACCGGAAGATAAAAAACGCGGCGCTAAATCCGCCTATGACGACGCCGCAGGAGGGCTGCAGGAATGACCTTACTGCGACTCGAATTTCCCACACTGGTGGAGAGCCGCAACGGCGAGTTCACCCTGACGCCGCTGCTGACGGATGGCTTTATCGTCAGTCGACGCCGCTATGGCGACGCCCTGCGCAGCTATCAATCCTCGCTCAAAAAGACCTTCGACGATCGACGCCTGGACCGGGACAGCGTAGAACATTTGCTCTGGTTGTGCTTCCAGCCGGACTATCGGTTCGAGTTGATCCACCTGACTTTCAAGTCCGGCATGCACTTGGTGGACGGGCTGTTTGCGGTGGCGCAATATCAGGTGCGCGAGCATCGCTACCTCTGTCTTCCCAAGCTGAATTACCAGACGCTGCTCATCCCTGACGACGTGGAGACGCGCCCGCAACTGATTGAATTTCTGGCGGGAAGAATTGGCGCCTATATCCGCAGTCAGCGTAAAGCGGATGAGTCGTTCGACATCAAACGTCTGTACTCTCAGGCCGGTGATTCCGCCACCACTATCGGCGTTTCTGTGAACGTCGGACAGAGCGATTTCCCCTTCGAACAAGACGCGGCGTCGCTATTTTCCTTTTTCTCCGCCAGTCGTGAATTCAACGGCGCCTACGAACTGAAAAAGACAGCGGAAGATCTCGCCCAGTTTTATCCAGATGACCTGGAAGGCTCGCTGCATCGCGATAACGAAGCCGTCTGGCTGGAACGCGCGCTGTTCTCCGGCAAACCGCAACCGGTTGTCATCGTCGGCGCGCCCGGCGTCGGCAAAAGCAACCTGATTCAGCACACGCTGGCCCAGTACATGGCGAACAGCGACGTCAAAGCGCCGGAGCGACTGCAAAAGCTCTGGCTGCTTGATCCATTACGGGTGATCGCCGGGATGAGCGTGGTTGGCGAATGGGAGCGGCGCTTTGAAGCCATTCTCAGCTGGGTGAAGAAACGTCTGCAGGAAACCTACGGCATCCGCACCCCGGACGTGCTCTACATCGACAATCCTGTGGCGCTATTCCGCATTGGCAAGAGCGCGCAAACCAGCCTCACCCTCAGTCATGTGCTGAAGCCGTATCTGGAGCGCCGGGAAATCGGCCTGGTGCTGGAGGCGACGCCCTATGAATGGCAACGCATTCAGCAACTGGACCGCGGCTTCGCCGATCTGTTTCAGGTATTGCGACTGGAGCCGCTGCCGGCGGAGAAACTGTCGCAAGTTTATATACGCCGACGCGCGCAGTGGGAGCGCGAATACAACTGTGAAATCGCCTCCCAGGCGCTACTTACTCTGCTTGGCCTGGAGCCGGGCTTTCGCGGCGAGAGCGCCTTGCCCGGCTCAGTATTGTCCGTCATGCGCGACATCGCCGTGAAGCATCAAGGCCGACGCGCCGACGAGCAAGCGGTGTATCAGGCGTTCCAGACCAACTTCCATTTCCGTAGAGCGTTGATCGACAAAAACGCCACGCTACAGGAAAACGAAGTGCGCCGTTTCTTCGAACAGCGTCTGGTGGGTCAACCGCAGGCGCAGGACGTGCTGACGGACACCGTGATGACCATCAAGGCGCAACTGACGCCCTTGGGCAAACCGCTCAACACCCTTCTGTTCATCGGCCCTACCGGCGTGGGTAAAACCGAAGCGGCGAAGCTGCTCACACAACGATTATTCAGCAACAGCGACTGTCTGGTGCGCATCGATCTGAACGAGTTCGTCGACGCAGGCGCCGTACACCGCCTGATTGGCGATGGCATGGGGCAAGGCGGTTTACTGACGGAGCGGGTGCGCTACCAAAAAGCCTGCGTCCTGTTGCTGGATGAAATCGAAAAAGCGCATCCCAAGGTCCATGATTTGCTGCTGCAATTACTGGACGACGGCCGTCTGACTGACGCTATGGGCAAGACCACCGATTTCACCCAGACCGTCGTGATCATGACCTCCAATATCGGCGCCAAAGAGGCGGCGTCGCGGTTTGGCTTCAGCCATCACAACGACGACAACGCGGCGACCTATCGCAAGAGCGTGGAGCAATTCTTCCGCCCGGAAATGATCAACCGCATCAACGACATCGTCGTCTTCAACCCGCTACAACACAGCGATATGCAACGGCTGGCGCAACTGCACATGCAACGCCTGCTGGAGCGGGATGGCTTTATCCGTCGCAGCACAATATTGAACATAGACCCGGCCTGTCTTAACCGGCTGGCGGACGCAAGCTTCGATCCCTTGTTGGGCGCACGTGCGCTGAAACGCAACCTGGAGCGAGTCATCACCCATCTGACGGCGCAACGACTGGCGGAACTGGACAGCCTGGACCCGATCATGCTGACTCTGTTTGACGGCCCTCATGGCGTTGACAGCCGCATCACCCGCTTCCGTCACCAGTCCATCATAGCGGGCGCTTTGCCGCGTCCAGAGCAGGATTACGCCTTGCCGGACTATCAAAGAATGGTCGCCGCGCTGCAGGCGCTGGACGAACGTTTACACCAACCGCAAAGCCTGCTGCATCCCGCTGAGAATTACGAAGATTACTGGCGCTGGCATCTTAGCGACGCCCTGCGCGAATTGCTGGAGCCGCTGCAAACCTATACCTGGGAAAGCGAGGAGCGCAGCAGCACCCAGCGTCTGCAGGCCAACATGCCTTTCCGCACCTCGGCGCGACCGCGGGAAGGCTGGCGCTCCATACGCCTGGATTTTTCGGCGCTGGCGGCTCAGAACGACCTGCGCGACTACCTCAACGGCCTCTATCAGAAAGCGGAGGACTTCGTCGATTACAACATGAGCGACAACCTCCAGCTCGGCGTTGATTTCAGCTACGTGCTGTTTATCGCCCATGCTTATCTGAACCAGGGACTGGACCAGGGCTGCCTGGTGATTCGCTCTCTGGTGGCGGAAAAAGGTCAAATGGGCGTGCGCTTCCTGACCAACGCCTATGAGCAGACGCTGGGACGCCTGGGTGAAGTACAGGACAGCCGCATCAGCGACGATTGCGTCGCGCTGGCGCTGCGCGGCCCCGGGCTGCAACGTTATTTCAGCTATGAACAGGGAGTGCATCTCTTTATCGAAGAGTCCAACCTGCAAGTGCCCGTGACCGTGGCGTTTTACCCGGACTTATCTGCGGAGGAAGGCAGTCAGCGACGTCTGGAGCAGGACCATCAGGGCGACCTGGATATCCAGCGCCTTTACACGACGCCCACCGCCACGCAGCGGGAATTCGGGGTCACCGATCTGCGCACCGGCCTGATGTTGAACGGCTCCCCCATGCTCGCCGACTGGCGTTTGTTGATAAGCCCTGCCTGCAAAGGAGAATTACGCCATGGCGATTGAAGAATTTCCCGTAGCCTGCTGGACTCTGGAAAGCGGCGATGTGATCGGCGTCATTCTGGGGACGGAACTGGTGGTGATGGAGTCGCATCCCTCCAAGATTCGCAGCGCCGCATCGGAATGTCTGGCCAAGGCGATCAAACAGGGAGAGTGCCTGTACAGTCCGGAGATCAGCAGCCCGCAAATCAGCTTCCATACGATTAATGCGTTGTTGTCCTATCGTTCCGATCAGGGCGTGTATCCGCTGTCGGCGCCCAGCGCTTTCCGCATTGCGGCAGTGCATAGCCGCGACCCCAACAGGGGCTTCGGTGAATGTTTTCTGCCGTTTCTACAACGCTCGTTTTATTACTATGACGAAGTGCAGTTAAAAACGCTGATCGAGCATTTTTCCCTGCAAGTGTTGAATAACGTCACGCCGGAAGAAGCCTACCGCTACATCATGCCTTCCGAACCCTGGCTGGAAGTGGTCAGTTTCGACCGCGGCAAAGTGCGTCCTTCTCAACAACAGCACAACAGCGATGCAATGGAGTACATGCTGACGGTGTCGGATCAGGCGCCATTGCCGAAGCGCGTCAAACGCCAGGTCAGCCGTCTCCCGGAAGTGGCCTGGGAGCGAGGCGAAATGATCCAGCGCCTGGCGGAGGAACTGCTGGAAGGACGCAGCAGTTGCCTGCTGATCGGCGAGCAGGGCGTCGGCAAAAGCGTGCTCTGGCAGGAAGCAGTGCGGGTGGCCGCACGCCTCAGCAAATCCAGCGATGCGCCCCTCACCTTCTGGCGCTCCACGCCGCAGCGCATCATCGCCAAGGCCAAGTACCTTGGAGAGTGGCAGGAAGTGTGCGATGAAGTGGTGGAGTCTCTGGCGCAAATCAACGGCGTACTCTGGCTCAATGATTTCATCAGCCTGCTGTCTATTGGCGGCGAAGGCCAGGAAGACTCCATGGCGGCCTACCTGCGCTCCTACCTCGCCAAAGGCCAGATCCGCATTATCGGCGAGCTGCGCCCGCAAGAACTGGAAGCGGCGCGTAATAAGCTGCCGGGGTTCCTGCATCTGTTTGAACAGATCAACGTCACGGAATTGTCCGGCCGCTCCGCGCAGCGAGTGGTGCAGGCTTACGCCAATTACGCCGCCTCCAACTTCGCCATCGACACTCGCGACGATGCGCTGGAGACGGTATCGCAATTGGTCAGGCGTTACATCAAATACGAGCGTGCGCCGGGTAATCTGGTGCGCTTTTATCATCACTGCGTCAAAAACGCCTTTGAGAAAAAGCAGACGACCATCACTCGCGATCAGGTCATCGCCGATTTCGTCGCCTACACCGGGTTACCGGAGCTGTTCCTGCGGGATGAGCAGGCGCTGTCACAGCAAGCGCTGCTGGATTATTTCATAACCCGCATCATCGGTCAGGACAGCATCCTCGAACAGTTATGCCGAGTGATCCAGATTTTCAAGGCGGGCCTCAACGACCCGCAAAAGCCGATAGCGACGCTGCTGTTCGCCGGCCCCACCGGCGTTGGCAAGACCGCCGCCACCAAAGCGCTGGCGGATTATTTCTTCAGCGCGGGCCA
Organism: Hahella sp. HN01; assembly: GCF_018986435.1. Lineage (GTDB taxonomy): Bacteria > Pseudomonadota > Gammaproteobacteria > Pseudomonadales > Oleiphilaceae > Hahella. The sequence continues at coordinate 458,280 of NZ_JAHMIN010000001.1, forward strand.
AAGCAAGAATCCTCTTTTCCGGCTCGATATGAGCGAGTTTCAACATCCCGGACACATTGAGCGTCTGATAGGCGGCGAAGGCAAACCCAGTCCACTGGTGCAGCACGTGCGCGCCAATCCGTTTTCTGTGGTGCTGCTCGATGAGATTGAAAAAGCCGACGACAGCGTCTTTGACGCCCTGCTCTCTACGCTGGACGAAGGCCTGTTGACCGATCGCTTCGGCCGCACCACCGACTTCCGCAACACCATCATCATTATGACCACCAACCTGGGCGTAAACGCTGGCGGCGGCATGGGCTTCTCTGCGGCGGAAAAACGCGGACAGGTTTCGATGAGCGGCATTCGCGACTTTTTTCGTCCCGAATTCATCAATCGTATCGACGCCATTCTCTGCTTCAACCCGCTTGATCGCGACAGCATCCTGAGCATCGCCCGACGCGAGCTGGAGTTGCTGAATCAACGCGAGCGCATCAGAGAGCAAAAGCTTAATCTGAGCTTCAGCGACGACCTGGTAGCGCATGTCGCAGAGGCGGGATTCAGCGAGCTTTACGGCGCGCGACCAATCCAGCGCGCCATCGAGCAACGGGTCGTGGCGGAACTGGCGTCCTTTCTGGTGACGCGGGAGCATACGCCGTCGCGCATCCATCTGGACGCCATCGACGGCGCAGTGGTCATTAGCGCCGAGTAGCCGCGTTACGCTCTAATTAATATCCAGCCTGATACGCTGCTCCGATTGGGTATGGGCTGCGATATCCTGCTCGCGGAAACGCAGTGGCCGCAAACGCGGCTGCTGCGAATACAGTTCCGTCTGATCCAGGTAGTACGGCGACTCCGGGTTGGCGGACTGGGAGTAGGTCAAAAACCCTTCGGCGACCGGCCCGTTAACCGTGAAGCTCACCGCCATCATCCAGCTCGATCCATGCGTCAGGTGATAACCTATGGCCTCTGCGCTGATTTTTGATCCGGGCAGGAAAGAATAAATATGCCGGGGTAGCAGGGTTCCATCCGGCTTAATCCAGGGATTAAACACATTGAAGCCGCCCTCGATATGGGCGGCGCCGCTCCACGGGAAACGTACGCCGCTTGGAGAACCATCGAGCGCGCTCATTTCGACAAACTGCGCTTCGCCAAGGGTCGTCTCCAGAGACAGCCCCGCCGCTTGCACATACCATATCGCCGTGGCCAATTGCTCCAGCACCTTGTCGTTCGGGTCCAGCTTGTTAGGCGTATTGAGAGGGTCCTGGGGAGAAAATGGCATACGCCATTGCGGGTCTTGATCAAACTGCCAGGCGAACTCCCTAAACAACACCCCGCCCCGGCTATCCGCATTCATAACGCCGTCCCACAAACTTAATGCGTAGCAGCCCTCAGTGAGATCCACGGGTTCGCCTTTGACGATTACCGGCTCATCGCCGCGAGCCCTGCAGGCGGCCAACAGATCTTCCAAAATCTCCTCCCCTAAATAGGAGCGGCTATTCAGCAGCGCCTCTTTCAATTCGGGCAAAGTGAAGCGTCCATCCCATCCTGCGGCGTCCGTCAAAAGTCGTTGCCCCATGCGCGAACGCCATGACTGCTCGTTATCCACCGGCCCATACAAGATGGAAACGCCCCGAATCGGACTGGCGGGATTAGTCAGCCAATAGCTGTCGTTGGAGTTTTGCACAAAGTCGAAGCGCATGAGTTTCGGCGCTTTGGAGAAAGGAGACGGCCCCTTGAAGTCATATACGGAAGCGTCGCCCGGCAAGATGGTGAACTCAAGCTGCTCCCGCAACTTCCGCCACTTGGTATCGGTGGTCAGCGCCGTTTCGGCTTCAGGACTCAATTCAGGAACGGTGGAGTCATCGATATAAAATGCGTCGCCTACGTCATCCACCACCATCGTATTATTGAAGATGACGCCGTCGAATTGTTTAAAGACCTTGCGCACATCCGCCATGTCGCGGGACAGGTTCAAGCCCAGCCAGGTATCTATCAGATCAAAGTTTCCAAGATTCGCGTCCTTGAGGCTGTAGGCCACAAAGCCCCCATCCGCCGCCTCTCCCCAAGGCAGTATTTCAGGATGAGTGACTATAGGGCCATAATCGCTGACATAAAGATCCTTGCTCAACGCAAACACAGTATCCGGAGCCACCTTTACATCAATGACATAACTCCGCTTTTGAATACGGCGTCGCTCTCCATCCACAAAATAGGTCATCCCCGTCGGATCTTCCGGGTCCAGCTTCAACTCGTACACAACAAAGTGTTCTGCAGTGGAATAGGTGTGGGTCCAGGCGACGTGCTCATTAAAGCCGATATTCACCACACCCGGCATGCCCGCCACCGATGCGCCCATCACATTCATGGAGCCGGGGATGGTCAGATGCTGTTGCCAGAATCGCAAATTGCCTGTGAATGGAAAGTGCGGATTGGCCAGTAACATACCCTTGCCATTGGCGGTTTTGCGTTTACCCAAAGCCCACCCGTTAGACCCCAATCCCAATCTGGACTTGTTAGGCAGAGCAGCCAACTCAACAGGGGCTCCATGGTTGACAGTCCAAGGCGGCGGCAGGCCGCTGTCCGCCATCTGCGGTAAATAGCTTTCTCCCGGCGGCGCAGCGACATAGATCTGCGTCAGGAAGCCGGACGCGCCAGGTATCAATCCCAGACCAAGAGAGTATGTAAGCAGATCCACGTCCGAGATGGGACGCACCCAGGGCTGACCGGCGCAAGTAGGATCGATATGGTCAACACCCACGTCCTTTAGGTATTTGTTATAGCCGCTGGCGTAGCCGGATAACAACGCCCGGCTGGCGTCGCTCATAGCGTCCAACCCCTCCTCCGCCAGCTTGCGCAGCTCCAGAGCCAGATAGCTGAAATCGTTGATAAGATTTTGTGAGTCGCCGGACCCGGGAGTCTGATCCGGCCCAAAGTAGCGAGAACGCTGACTGTTATATTTGATGATCTGATCCGCCAGGATGCAGATATTATCCTGGGCGAAGGCGTATCCCGAACCGAATGCGAGACTTTGCAGATTATCCGCTTCGATGTGCGGCGCACCGAACTCCGTACGCCGGATGCGCGCCTCCAGCACGCCATCGTCGTCAAAGGCGACCGGTTGTTCGAAGCAACCCGTCAATCCCAGGGCCAGCATCAGTACGACGCCGCGATAACCCCGTGGCCATTTTCCCAAATGCAACATAGAAAACTCCTTTTCTTGTTATAGCGCCCCCTGGATCGCTCACCGGCTCTCCCCTTGGCGATGTTCCGCTTTCCCCCTCGCAACCTCTTACGCGCTCAGGCCGGAATTAACCAGTTATACTCCCGCCGCCGTTAAATGTACACGACGCTATCTGGCGTTTTTTATCTGGTCGAAATGCAGGCCATATTTGTCCAGTATCGCCGCCACGCGCTGACTGTCATTCAAGCGACGCTTCTTCAGACGCGAGGCCGCAAACAAGCGGCGCCCCGCCTCTGCAGCCGAACTGCTGTCCCGGCAGGCGCGCACCACGGCTTCCAATTGCACCTGATCCAGATGGTCCATTTCCTCCATCTGTTCCGGCGACAGCAGATTCTCCAGCAGGCCAGATTCTGCCTGTTGAGTTGCGGAGCGCAGCTCCATTCCCCAGAGATATCCTAAACGCTCCATCTCAGCCTCCACCAGGGCCACATCAATCTCTCCGGCCTCCGCCAAGGTCGCCATACGCGTGACGCTGGCGTTGAGGTCGCGAAAGTTACCCTTCCACAATGCGCTGGGAGAACAGGCGAACTTAAGATAGCGTTTGCGGCTTTCCTGACTGAAGCGCACGCGAATCCCGTTTTCACGCTCAAAGCGTTGCAGCTCATAGTCCAGATTAGGCTCGATATCTTCATGCCGATCCGCCAGCCCCGGCAAACGATATGTCCACAGGTTGATGCGCGAGAACAAATCCTCCCGGAAACGCCCATCAATAACATCCTGGCGCAGGTCTCTGTTAGTACCGGCAATGAGTTGAAAGTCGCTGTTTTCTTCTTTGTCCGCTCCCAATGGGAAAAAGCGCTTATCTTCTATGGCGCGCAACAGCATCGCCTGTTCATCCAGAGGCAGTTCGCCAATTTCGTCCAGAAACAATACGCCGCCATCAGCCTCCTTCAATAAACCGTCCCGTTTCTCAACCGCGCCCGTAAAAGCGCCCTTGCGATGCCCAAACAACGCAGACATGGCGTTATCCCCACGCAAAGTAGCGCAGTTGACCTCCACAAAAGCGCCTTTCACATCCTGACGCTTGCGCTTCAGTTCGTAGATTCGAGACCCCAGTCTGGACTTACCTGCTCCGGTCGGCCCCGTAATCAATATGGGTGCGCGGGTGCGAATCGCCACGGTCTCAATCTGCTTTATCAACTGATTGAAATCCGCATTACGGGTGTTGATACCGGACTTCAAATAATCGGTGTCGCGCTTACGCGATTGGCTGAATATTTCCGCCACGGAGCGCGGCGCATTATCCAGATCGATCACTTCCACCTTGCTCCCGCCCTCATGGTCGCGACTCGGCGCGGTTTGCAGCAACTTGCCCGGAAAATAGCGGGCGCCCACAGATAAAAAGATAGAGATCTGCTGGATGTGGGAACCGGTGGTGATATGAAAGAAGTACTCCTCCTTCTCCGTATCAAAGGGGTAGCCGTCAATAAACTGATACAGTTTGGGAAACACCTGATGCAAGTCCCAGGGCGCATCGAAATCCAATTGCTGCAGATCCATCTGAAGTTTGGGCGCCACTTCGCCAATATCGGCGATCACTTCGTCCGCCAGCTCGCGATCCTGGGGGTTATACAGCAACACTAAGCGATCGACAGGAAACGCTTCTGGATGTTGCGCAATTGACACGGTAGGCCGCCAACGCTGCCAGCGCTTTTCATATTTCCCCCTGCGACGGGACACGGCGTCCATGGTGGAGCCTAAAAAGCCAAATACCACTTTATATTTACGTTTCTTGATCGCCACTCCGCTCTACCCACTCCGCCACAGACTTAATTATGAGAATTTTAGATGAAAACTTCTTTTTTTCGAATATTTGATTCAAAAATAAGAAAACTCTCTTTTCTTAAAGCGACTCATCGCCATTACTACAGATTTCCCGCACACACATCTCAGGCCCCGGAAAACATGGCGATCTCAGATTTCTCTCACAGAAAATAAAAAGTTGGCACGACTAGTGCTAATATACGGACAACTTAAACTTAACGACTCCATTGCGGATAACGACATGTTTTTCATGATTAAGCACTTCAATCAACAACCAGGACAGATACTGAGCCAGCCAATAAGTAACGGCTTAGTGGCCTGCCTGCGCCATAACGATTGGTATTGCGGTTATTCCAGCGACTGGAGCAAATCAAACGATCTCGGCGAATCAAAGGCGAACCACACCCTTCGATGACGTAATCACGTCCGGAGGGAAGCAAACGCCCTCCGGACACTCTCCCCTCACAGGGAACGAGAACCCGGCGGGCGAAAGCTCACCGGGTTTTTTTATGTGTTTTTTTCGAGCAGCGCGGTAAAAACGTCGCGTGACGAAAGAGAGCACATAACAAAGAACGGTTACTTGGAGCGACAGTGAAAACACACCAGGCTCCAACATTTTTGTACTGCGTTTTTTGTATTAAGCGCCTGCAATTGAGACTAAGGAGCAAGCAGCGATTGCATGAAAGAACAAAGGTAGGCTGGCCGAATGGTAAGGCAGCGAGTTGCTAACTCGTCGAACCCTAAGGGGTTCTGCAGGTTCGAGTCCTGCGCCTACCGCCACCTTTTAGACAGAGGAAGTCGTAAAACGGAGAGTTGCCAGAACGGTAATGGAGCAGTCTTGAAAACTGTGGCTTGGAGACAGGCATGGGGGTTCGAATCCCTCACTCTCCGCCAGATATTTTGACGATGAAAAAACGAACACGGCCTGTTGGTCCAATGGCGAAGACGCCGGGTTGTCTCCCCGGAAACAAGAGTTCAATTCTCTTACAGGCCGCCATTTATAGTGAGGTAGACAAGCATGTACAGCAATCAATTGGCGGAAGGTTTCGCCGCTAATCAGGCGGCTTACCTCAAACAAAGACTAGACCGCCGCCTGGGTCATGATCGGACTCAAATCCGGGTCGATCAAAATGACCTGATCGTGATTCTGGAAAGAAGCGACTTGATCCGCATCGCCGCTGGAGATCTCCCCACACGCATCGGGGAGTTGCGAGTGAAGGCGAAGCTGACAGGCTAATGAATTACGCGTTCGTGATGGAAATGACAGACATACCTGGCTTAGAACCAGGCGCCGTAATCGGCATGCGAGTTCGAGTCTCGCCGAACGCACCACATTTACTTGCGATTTAAAAAGCACTTATCGCTTAAAACGTATTACAGCCCGGTAGCTTAACTGGCAGAGCAGCGGCTTCCAAACCCGCCAGGTGATGGTTCGAATCCGTCCCGGGTTGCCACTTTGATTAACGAAATAGACCAGAAAAGAGGAAAAGGTCATGGAAAACGAGTTCGACGAACGGGTCGTCGTCCCCAGCAACAACTAGAAACTGTCATTCTTCCTGGCGATGCAGCCCCAAGGATGACCTCAATTTACCCTCACCCCTGCCCCGTAGCTTAATTGGTAAAGCACCGGACTTTGACTCCGGGAACCCTGGTTCGAATCCAGGCGGGGCGGCCAATTTCAACCAGATAAACCTTAAAAAATCAGAACATGTAGACAGATAGAAGAGATGTAGTCATGAGCACCCCTCGCATACTTAGATTGGACAAAACCGGCCAACCCATGCAGTGGATGAGCCAGGAAGAAGCGGCCACGCTAATCTGCAACGACCGTGTACTCTGGAGCGCCGGCGATAACGTCATTGTTTTGCGAGGCGGAACAGGACGTGACGGACAGCGGTCCACCCTTGAAATTCCAACCATCATCGCTTCCGAAGGACGCGATAAACACGTGATGGAAACACCACCGCTGACCAACAAGTACCTGTTCCGGCGGGATGACAGCACCTGCATGTACTGTGGATTGACGTTCCCTTATGAACTGCTCAGTCGGGATCACATTATGCCTGTGTCCCGGGGCGGTAGGGATATCTGGAAAAACGTCGTTTGCGCCTGCATCCGGTGCAACAACTTCAAAAGAGACCGCACCCCAGAGGAAGCAGGCATGCCTCTATTAGCGGTGCCATTCGTACCCAGCCGGTACGAATACCTGTATCTGGCCAACAGAAACATTCTGGGAGACCAGATGGAGTTTCTACGCAAAGGCTTCAGCCGCCACCTGCTGGCGAGAATAGTCTGAACCACCTCACCCTTAGCGGCCTTCGGGTCGCTTTTTTTCACCCAGATAGAAGCATCAACAGCAACAAATAAACAAGCCAGATGGGAAGAAAGACGCCAGGCGGTGTATAGTCTCTGTATGCTTATTATTGCCAAAAAATGCACTCGTACATTTATTTCATGAGTGAATCAGCTCAAATTTCCACGTCTTTTATACTGAAGCCAGCGGACAGGAAGACGTATCTTCTAAGCTCAGAAACGGAAGTTCATCCGTGCAATATCTATAGGTCTACGTAAATCCAGAATGAAGAAATCGCTCATATTCCCAGTTTTTTTAACACTTGCATCATGCTCTACACCACCAGACTTGGATGCCATACAAGCGAGATTCGAGACTGACACAATCCCTTATGAAAAGCTAACGGCGATGGTTACCGAAGATTTTCAAGGAGAGCATTGCTTTAGTGTCGGAATAGATATTATCGGAGGCTATAGGGAGTATTCTGGTGAGTGGAGTCATTCGCAGAACCATGAGAGTAAGCTGAGTCTTTCTCAGGTTTTAAAAGACGTCAGTATTCCTGAAAATAAATATAAGTCATATTTAGCGCTGTTAAAAACCACACAAACCGAGCGCGTTACTTTTTGTCCACCATCCAAATACTACATTATGGCCCATCGCTCAGGGCTGGGTATTTCTGGATGCCTATTAGATATTGTGAAAGGCGTCACTCCTCCGGCTGCATATGGTAAGCGGAACAACGGAGAGGACTTCATGGAGGTTAGAATGCTAAAAAATGGATGGTGGATGGAGTATAAATGCAGCTAAATATGAATAACGAATTACTGAACGGTTGCACATACTCCTGCGTTCGTTTTACTCCAGTGAATAATGTGTCAGAAGCATTTATTTATGGCTTCTAACAAGGCTAAACAACATGGTTCGCGGCAACGCTGCGAGTTTCTTTTGGTGATATTAGGCACACAGGATGAATAAATCGGTCAGAGCGATTCTGGATCAAGTGGAAGGCGTAGCTGATTTTGCTGGCGTCAAAATCAGCGATATAAACGACACAAATACTTTGGGTGATAATGCCCTTCATTACGTCTGTGTGTGGGGAGACTTAGAAGCAGCCAAATTGCTAGTTGAAAATGGGATAGACATAGAGCAAAAAGGCGAAGGAGGATTTACGCCTCTCAAAGTGGCAGAAGATTTTGGTCACAAGGAACTTGTAAACTATCTTATTTCTATGGGCGCTGACGCAGAAGCATTAAATGCAGAGTTTGAATTTGATCCAGAAGCAAACTCTAGGCATTTAAAGAGATTAGAGGAACGCATAGAAGAGCTGCATAAAATGACACAGCCGGGGCGTAGTAGAAATGTCTAGAGAATGTTCAAAACGGTGCGTCAGCAAAGCCATCGGATTAATTATCCTTTTACTCGTAGCCTCAGCAAGCGCATTCATCCTTCTTTCAAAAACAGGTGAAAATGACTTTGATATTGTGTGTTCATCATTTAAAGAGTTGTCTAAAGAAGGTAACGTGGATGCCTTATCACATGATGAAAAAGTGGCTTATATCACCCAGAAATTGGATCACAAGCTTACCAAAGACGACAACGCATACGCAGCATGGATGGCTACTTCTTTTGCTTATGAAGGTCAGAGATATATGCTTTTTAAAATGGCCGCAGATAGCACAGGCTATGAAAGCTGGAGTTGCGATGAGATGCGCGACCTGATTGAGCCTTATTCAGAGTAATACTTTTTATAACCATTCGATGAATTATCTGTGGGAAAGCGAAGATCTGAATGGAAAAGACGGTATACTGCCCCCACTGATCAAGCAGCTAAGTAAATCATCGTAAGGCTTAAGGTAGACAGGCTCCAGGGGTCCCTGATTTTCAATCATGCTTACCACAAGCCCAGTCATTGATATAACCTCTTGTAAAACCCTTCTTTCCACTGTGCGCCAAATGCTTTTTTTAAACTTTTCTCTAAAATCGCTTCTATTCCCTCCAAGCCCAGTAATTGGTTGATGAGCACTAACCATTCTTTGTCAGCAGATTCTATATGTTCCATTACCTCATCTGTACCAGCGCTTCTGGTCTCAAAGATCATAGCCATAACCTGCAATGAAATATTCTCGTAGTCTTGCGATATCCGTCGGCTAAGCGCTTCCTCAGAATAGTCTCCCACGATGGAAACCCCGCCCTCAGCCCATGAACCGAGCAGCTTTCTTGTAAAATTTGAGCAACCGAGAAGGTACTCATTAAATTTAGCGGTTTTAGTTTGAAAAACTAAAAGTGTTATCCCAGCCTGGACAAAATCACTCATTAAAATACTGGGAAACTTACTACTGGCAGACAGCTCAAAGGGGCTAATCCATTGACGTTTGGTGTGATTTGCAATTATGAACTCTTCAGCCACAACTTATTCCTAAATAGCTAGCAGTCTAAAATTCGTAGACTAAAAACAAAGAACCCTAAGAAATTTCCATTTAGCTCTGCGGAGCCAAAGTCGCAGTCAAGGCCGCTATTTGCTGTTGCAGCATTTGCAGGCGATTGTTCAGTCTCGACACTTCGTTTTCGTTTGGTGTGGTTCCAGCGAGCAATTGCGCCAGACTCTGATCAATGCGGCACTGTTCCTTGCGCAGTTCATCGATGCGATCGAGGATTAATCTCTGCGAGCTGTATGATTTCAGCCTCTCGTCCCGCTCTTGCAGGGCCGCTTTATGTTGACGGAGCATGTCTTCCAGAGCTTTATTCTGCGATCGTAATTCCGCCACTTCAGAGTGCAGGTTGGAGTTCTCCGAATTAGCGCTTAACAGCATGTTGCGCTCCACCAATGTCATCGCATACTTGCGTTCCAGCTCCCGGTAAATCTCCGCGTTGGTCACTTCCGAAATTCGGTTTTGTAGCTGAAGCTCCAGCTCCGCATTCTTAAGCTGTAGAGGATGTATCGTCAGATGCAGGTTGGCGGCGTACACCAATGCGCCACATGCGGCGGCCAGAGCGAGAGTCAGGGTGAAGGACTGCTTTCCATGCTCGAGCATAGCGTCTCCTTTGAGAATAAAAATAGAACCCACGACGGCCATACTGCGAGTCGACGTAGATTACTCCAAGTGCATCTCGCAACCAAGCTAATCACCATCATTACAGGCAAAACGACTAAACACACATCAGGAGAGGTTACATTGCGCATCTGAGTATGCGAGACCATACTTTTTTTATGAATGAAAACGCCGCCAGACTAGTATCCGAGCACAACCTGAACGCCTTCAGAGACAGCTTTGCGCGCTGCTTTTGCGATGTAGGTAGCGATGTGCGCTTTGTCGATGATTTCTATGTACGCCTCAAAGCCTCTGACGCCGACGTCAGCGCCATATTCAATCGCCGCCCCATAGAACGACAGGTGCATGCCGTTCGCTCAGCAGTTTACGCCCTGGAGGAATACGCCACCAACGGGCGGCCTGATGATACATTGAGATTGATTGAAGCATCGCATAACCATCAAACGATGGGACTGACACCCTATATGTACGAATTATGGCTGAGCTGTCTGCTGGAAACCGTCCTTCGCCATGACCATGCCTACAGCGATGAAGTGAGACAGGCCTGGGAGCTGACTCTGAGGCCGGGCATTGATTATCTCAAGCAGACACTCGTCGCTGAAATCCAGATCGCAGAAGATATAGAAGAAGGGAAATCCAACGCGCCCAAATAGTGGAGCCTCAACGAGTATCGCTCTTTCTTCTCCGCCCCGGCGGCGCGGGTTTAGCGCCGGAAAGTTCTCCGCCGCATGCTTTGACGATAGTCTCCATCACCATCTCCGCCGCAAAATTCTTGGGCATGGAGTCCGGGTTAGTCACCGCCAGTTGATAAGCGCCTTCCATCGTCGCAAGAACCATCGCCGCCAGCTTACGAATCTCCTCCGCCGCCAAACGATCTCCTGCGATATTCCACAATAGCTGCGCCAACTCTTTCATTTGCATAGCGATGGCTTCGCAATACAACTCCCTCACGTCATCCACCCGCACCGCCTCGGCGCCAATCAACACCCAGGCTTTCACCGCCTCTGGATCAGCGCCCTTCCCTAGCGCCAACCTTGCGTCGACAAACGCCCGCAATTGCTGCTCAGGCGTTTGCGCGTCGACACTCAGTCTACGGTAGCGGGTTTCGCCAATGCTTACGACATACTCGACCAGCGCCAATAAAATTTCCCGCTTGGCTTTGAAATGATAGTGAATCAGTCCCGGCGTCAGACCCGCCTCCGCAGCGATCGCCTGGATTGTCGCGCCGTCGTAGCCCTTTCTCGTCATCACACGCAACAGTGCGTTCACTATCTGCATGCGACGCTCTTCGGTATTGGACTTTCTCCCCATCGCCTCCGTACTCCAAATTTAGCCCTGGAAATATTTTGGTCATTTAACCAAATTTCTATTGCCGTCGCGATGGTTTGCTTTTAATCTATTTTTGGTTGGTTAACCAACTTATACAAAATGCAATTCACTGCGACATTTCGGTATCGATGGAGGAAAACGGCCTTATGAAAAGCGTCAGTCGTTTTAACACCTCTCAACACACGCCAGTCGACGTCCAACGCATCGATTTAGCGCCGGAATTGAAGAAAGAATGTTTCGTTCTGCGCGGTGTTTTTTCCGAGGTTCTTTGTGAACAACTATTGGCGGACGCCCTTGCCCGTGGATTCAGCGCTGCGGACTCAAAATCCCCCCCCAGCTACCGCAATAACGCCAGGCAGGTGGTGGATGATCCTATGCTGGCGCAGCGTTTGTTTGAGATCTGCCGCAAGTTCCTGCCTCAGAATCTGCCTGACGCAGCGAGCAACCCTGCATGGGATCTACGCTCACTGAATCCTCGTCTGCGCCTTTGCCGCTATAGCGCCGGGCAAAGTTTCTTTCCCCATCAGGACGGGGTTTATGCCTGCCCTGACGGCTCGGAATCAAAACTGACCTTCCTGCTCTATCTCAATGATGCTGCAGAGTTCAGCGGCGGCGACACCCTGTTTTTCAAAGATGCTTCCGCGACGGAAATAAGCGCTCGATTTACGCCCCGTCGCGGCGATCTGATCGTGTTTGACCACAGCCTCTGGCACAGCGGCGACACCGTCCTGAGCGGAGAAAAATACATTCTGCGCAGCGACCTGATCTATCAACCGTCACGCTCGATCAGCGCGATCCCTGCACTATTGAATCCACATACTCTGCATGCCCACAACGGTTATATCTGGAAGATAGCGACTCTTTCAGGCGGACATTTCGCCACGGCGTCACGGGATAAAACCATCCGCATATGGAGTCCACAGAAGCAATTGCTGCAGACACTGTCCCAACACGCAAACTCCGTCCTGGATTTATGCTCAAACGCCAAAGATGATCTTTTTTCCGTCTCTCGAGATGGGACCATCAGTAAATGGGAACAGCGTGAAACGGGCTATTTTCACGTCAGGAAAATTAACACCTTTTGCCCGACGCCATTGCATGTTTCAATCTTGGACGAGAACCGAATCGTCACCACGGGTTCAGACGGCGTTATTCGTCTCTGGGATCATGATCTGACGCTCCAGGGGACGCTGACGCGACGTCCGGGCTGGGTATGGGATCTCGCCTCATTGGGACAAGAAAAGGCTGTCAGCGGCAGAGAGGACGGTTCCCTGTGCTTCTGGCGAACGGATACGCGCGAGCGCTACTTTCACCTATCCCCCAATGCTGGCCCGATTCGTTGCCTGGCCTTGTACGGCGCGGCTCACAGCGTCTTCGCCGGGACTGGAACAGGTCATATATTACACATCGATTTATTACCGGAACCTTATGTGAAGAACGTCTGGAAGGCTCATAACGGCATCGTAAGAAGCCTGTTTGCCGGAGCAGGAAATCAGCTTATAAGCGCGGGAGAAGACTGCCGAATCAAACGCTGGAGCCTGACGGGAACTGTACTCAGTGAGGACGTCAGCCACGAAAATTTCGTCACCTCGCTATGCCCTTATGGTGATCAAAGATTCTTATCCGCCTCTTATGACGGACGTGTGATATTTCATTCACTTTGATCAACGACAAAAGTAACTCAGCATGGCTCGCCCGCCATAAAATGAAAGCGTTATCTCCACCCAGCCGCCTTGTGCGACGCGCCTCACAGAAATTTTCGCCTAAGCCATCTACACTAATTTCCCCCTTCTCAAAAACCAAGTCTCCAGCAATTTCACTAGTCCTTTTTTGTCGCCTATAGCCACTTTTGTTATAGCCATATCAACCTATTTTTCTGCCCAGGTCTTTTCGGGTTAAATGGCGATGCTCGCAAGCTATTGAATTAATTAGGTTTTATCAATTTTTTGGCGTCAGCTTTTTTTACGACGCCAGCAAACTGCAAATGCAATTGAACCTCGTCAATAACTTGACGCGCGAAACGACACTACCACAACTTCAGCAAGCGCCTCCGACCTCTAACAGAAGGATCGTACAGCAGTTCCTGCGGTTCATTTCTCCCATTGTTTAGAGGGACTTAACGCTTAATGGGCTACAAATCGATGACTCTATTTCCTACGGAGCCGTCTAAACGGCTATCCGCGCGCAAACTTGCGCGCCTGATTGTCAGCGCGGTCGCCATTTCTCAGGCTATTCCCGCTCTGGCTGCAAGCCCCGTCGACGAAAAACGGGAACAGTTCGTCATATCCGCCCGCGCAGGACATTTAAAGGAAGCTATCAAAGGCCTCTCCAAGCTATACAAGCAAACCCATGATAAAGCGGTTCTGAACGACCTGATTGCGCTGTACTCCTGGAACGGCGAACTGGATAGCGCACTTGCGCTGTGTAATCCATGCGCCCCCAAAACGCTAAATAACGACAGTGTGGCGATACTGGCCAAAGCGCAGCGCAATCAGAAAAACTTCGCCGCAGCGGCGGAACACTACCGACTCCTGACCAAACGCAACCCGAAAAGCCGTGACGCATGGCTGGGACTGGCGCTGACCAGCGCTGAAATGGGTGAGGATATTCATGCTCAGAAAGCCATCGCCAACTACCGTGAGTTGACTCGCCCCAGCATCGAGCGCTTTGAGAACGAGCTTTACGTCATGACGGTATTGCAGGACAAGGTCGGCGAAGTCGGCGTTCTGCAGGATTACTACAACTTCTCCCCCGACAACCGGGACATTGGATTGCGTCTTTATAAAGCCGCTATTGACCTGGGCGCCGCCACCGCAGCGGAGAGAATCGTCAAAGCGCACCCTGACTGGTTCAAAGGCATCGACCATTATTGGCTTGAGTACTACAAGTCCACCTTGAACATCCGCAGCGGCGCCAAATCATCCCGTCCGGATATTCTGGATAAAGGCATTGCCGACCTGCGGGCGTTATACGAAAAAGTGCCAGCGAACCACGCCCTGCGCGGCAATATCGAGCTGGATATTTTCTATGGGCTGGTCGTCGCCAAACGCTTCGGTGAAGCCAGCGACTTGCTGCCAGCCATCGAAGCAAGACAGCCGCTGCCCGCCTATATAGGGGAAGCGCGTGCGGATTTATACGCCGCCACCCGTCGCCCCTTTAAAGCCTTGCCGATATTCAAGAAGCTTTATGCACAAACGCCAACTTTAGAGCTGGGCAAGAAACTGTATTACACGCACATGGACGCCGAACAATATGAGGAAGGCGGCGCCTTGCTGCAAAAACTGCTGGAAGCACAGCCTCCCAAGCGCTGGGATTTCACCGGCAGCTTTAAAGTCAACAATGAAAATTATCAGCAGCTGCGCGAGCAAAGCATTATTCATCAGGCTTGGAGCGGCGACCTGAATGCAGCGGAAAAGTCGTTGCAAGACGCACTGGTGGAGGCGCCCGGCAACCCCTGGCTGTGGATGGATCTTGGCAATGTGCAGCGCTGGCAAGGCCGCTTCAGTGATGCGGAATATAGCTATCGTCGCGCAGAGTCCATGCTCTCCGGTAACGCCCAAGGCAGCGCCAAGCGTAGCCTGTGGCTGACGCAACTGGAGAAAGGCGACTGGCGGGGACTCAACGCTAAACGCGAGGAGCTGAACACCGCCTATGCCGATTATGAGCAAAGAGAAATCAACAAACGCTGGAATGAAGCGTCAGCGCCTTTTGTAAGTGTTAACGCCAATCGAGTCAAATCCAGCAGTAGCGAGCCAGGACAAGCGAAGAACGCCAGAGAATGGCGTTATGACGCACGTTTATATTCGCCGCGCTGGGAAGGGCAACGCCTCTTTATTCATGACCAGAAAATGTATGGCGAATGGGAGGAGCGCGACCTCTTCGCTCGTTACACCGGCGTCGGCGCCGATCTGAGCTTTTATCCGTTCACCTTGGAAGTGGAAACCGGCTCAGGCGGCAAACTTAACGACAAAGCCTACTTTTGGAGCACGGCCAGCTGGTCCCTGTTTGACGACTTGTCGATACAGGCGAGCTATCGCTACAACCCATCGGAAACCCCGCTAAGGGGCCTGTACGACGGCAGCTATATGCGTCAATGGGGACTTGGCGCGACCTACAAACTAAATCCTGACGTTTCCTTGGGTGCTTCCGCCTCTCTCAGCGATTTTACTGACGGCAATGATCGTCAAGCCATCGGCACCTGGCTGGAAACCCAATTGTGGCAAACCCCGCGATACAAATTATCGGGCGTCATCAGCGCTGGCGGTAGCGACAACGATGAGGTTGCAACCAGCTACTTTAACCCGGAATCAGACCGCAATTATGGCGCAGAGCTTCGCCACAGTTACCGCATCAAAGTGTCAGACGATTGGGACCTGGATCAGTTTCTGGAGACCAGCGTGAATCAATATCGCCAGGAAGGTTACGACCCTGCCACCGGCTGGGAGATCAGTTACAGCCAGCAATGGCGTTGGCGGGATCAGGTCAGCGTCAAGCTGGGAGTGAGCCGCGATAAAGCCACTTATGACGGAGAGCCTGAAAACGGCACGTTGATTTTCGCCAATTTTGAAATGAGGTTTATGCAGTGAAAACTATCGCCCGGATATTTTTCTTAAGCCTGACGCTGCTCTCGTCACTGGTTTGGGCGCGTCCGGAAAACAGTTATGTGGTATTGGGCTACCACGATTTTTACGACGTCAAACTCAATCCGACCAAGCGCATCTTCGCCAATACCCTGAGCCGCGACCGCTTTGTCGAGCACCTCAACTGGATCAAGCAAAACAACTATCACCCAGTGAGTTTTCAGCAGATTATCGACGCAAAGGAAGGCAAGTCCAAACTGCCGGAAAACGCCGTTCTGCTCACCTTTGACGATGGGTATGAGTCGTTCTACACGACCGTTTTCCCCCTGTTGAAGCTCTACAACTATCCAGCCGTCATCGCCCTGGTGGGCAAGTGGCTGGAAGTGGAGCCGGGCAAAGAAGTGCTTTACGGGAAAACCAACCTGGACCGTAAACACTTCCTGAACTGGGCGCAGATTCGGGAAATGGAAGCCTCCGGTCTGGTGGAGTTCGCTTCCCACACTTACAACCTGCATTACGGTATCTACGCCAACCCTTTCGGCAACGAGCAGCCCGCCGCCGTCAGCCCTCAATATGACAAAGTTCGCGATGTCTATGAGAACACAGAGGACTACGACCATCGTCTACGCAAGGATTTCAAGGCCAGTAAAAAGCAAATGACCTCACGGGGTCTCAAGTCGCCCCGCATCATGGTATGGCCCTACGGCGCCTATAACAGTCACTCCATCGATATCGCTCAGGAGCAGGGCTACTCCTACACCTTTTCTCTGGACGAAGGCGTCAACCTGGTGACTGACTCCGGTCTGAATGTTTATCGCTATTTGATGGATCAGGAGATCAGCCTCGAGCACTTCGGCCGCATCCTGAGAGGCGAACCCAAACCGCCGATGGTGAAGCGTATTCTGCATGTCGACCTGGATTATGTTTACGACCCCGATCCCAGCGTCATTCAGAAGAATATCGATAGTCTGATTGAGCGTGTCAGTCGTTACAGAGTGAATACCGTTTATCTGCAGGCCTTCGCCGACCCGGATGGCGATGGCGTGGCGGATGCGGTTTATTTCCCCAACCGCCACCTCCCGGTGCGCGCGGACATATTCAACCGCGTCGCCTGGCAACTGCGCTCTCGCGCCGGCGCCCGCATCTACGCCTGGATGCCGGTTTTGGCGTTTGACTTAGGCAAAAACTACAGCTACGTCACCGACGTACGCACGCAGAAGCCCGCCCCAGAGCAGTACCTGAGACTCTCGCCCTTCAACGAGAAGAATATCGAAACTATCGGCGATATTTACGAAGACCTGAGTTTGTATGGCAAGTTCCACGGCATTCTTTTCCACGATGACGCCTTCCTGGGCGACTTTGAAGACGCCACGCCCGACGCCCTGAAGCAATATGCGGAATGGGGGCTGGGCGACTCTATTGAAGCAATACAGGCGGATAAAGAGCTCGCCAAACGCTGGGCGGAATTGAAGACCCAGTACCTGATCGACGTTACCCATCGCCTCGCCAAGCGCAGCGCCCGTTACTTCGCCAGCGACGGCCAACATCTGCTGCTGGCGCGCAATATGTACGCCCAGCCAATATTGAACCCCGATAGCGAAGCGTGGTTCTCGCAAAACCTGGAGGCCTTCGCCAAAGCCTATGACCATGTCGCCGTCATGGCCATGCCTTATATGGAGCAGCAGAAAAATCCCGACCAGTGGCTGCGCAAGCTGGCGCAAACTGCGCTGCAGCGCATTAATCCGGACAAGCTGGTGTTTGAGCTGCAGGCGAAAGACTGGCGCGACGGCTCCGCTATTCCTGCGACCGTTCTTAAGCGGCAAATGCAAATCATCTCTGCGGAAGGAATCAAGAGCTTTGGTTATTACCCTGATGATTTCATCAAGGGCATTCCCGACATCAACGTCATTCGTCCAGAACTCTCGCTGAACTCCACGCTGGAGGCGGCGAAATGACCCTGGATATTCTGCTGCTGTGTATCTATCTCTACCCCAGCGTCATGGCGCTGGTGTGGATCACAGGAGGGGTGTATTACTTTTTTCACTGGGAGCGCCGCTACCTGAAAAATCACCCCGACCACAAACTCAAACTGCGCCATTATCCGCTGGTGTCGGTGATGGTGCCCTGCTACAACGAGGGCGCCAACATCAAGGAAACCATTGATAGCCTGTTGGAGCAGGACTATCCAAATTACGAAATCATCGCCATCAATGACGGCAGTAAAGACGATACCGGCGCGCGCCTGGATGAAATCGCCAAGGAACATCCCAGATTGCGCGTTATCCACCAGGAGAACCAGGGCAAAGCCGCGGCGCTGAACAATGCGCTGGAGCATGCCCAGGGCGACTGTCTTGTCTGCATCGACGGAGACGCCCTGCTCGACCCCAATGCGCTGGTATGGATGGTGCGCCACTTCCTGAGCGAAAACGGCGTCGGCGCCGTCACAGGCAACCCGAGAGTCCGCACTCGCTCCACGATCATCGGCAAAATCCAGACTGGCGAGTTTTCCTCCATCATCGGTCTGATCAAACGGGCGCAACGCATCTACGGCACCTTGTTCACCATCTCCGGCGTCGTATGCGCGTTCAGAAAAAGCGCGGTGCAAGAAATCGGCGGCTGGAACACCAGCATGGTGACCGAGGACATCGACGTCAGCTGGCGATTGCAAATGGCCGGTTGGAATATTCGCTATGAACCCATGGCGCGCTGCTGGGTGCTAATGCCCGAAACCATTCGCGGTCTGTACAAACAGCGGCTGCGCTGGGCCCAGGGCGGTGCGGAGGTCTGTCTGAAATACGGCTGGCGCTGTCTGTTCCAGGGCAAACTACGGTTCTGGCCTCTGTTGCTTGAGTATCTCGCCAGCGTTTACTGGAGCTACAGCGTGATTGGCCTGCTTGCCTGGCGCTTGCTCACATTCTCAGAAGTTCCCACCGCGGAACAGGTGCTGACGTTTGAAGTCTGCGCCGTATTGATGATTTTTTTATGTCTGTTGCAGTTCCTGGTCAGCATTCTGATCGACCGTCACTACGACCAGGGACTGCTCAAAAACTTTCTGTGGTGTATTTGGTATCCGCTGTTCTACTGGATACTCAATATCGCCACGGTAACCATTGCAGTGCCCAAGGCCCTGTTTAGAAAGCGCAACCAACATGCAGTTTGGGAAAGTCCGGATAGAGGAGAAATTTTTCGTGGCTGAATCGACACAAAGGACACTTATTTATACACAGGCGTCACGGCGCACCAAAGGGCTCTGGTTAAGAGACGGAGCGATATCGCTTATGACCTGGATGCTGTGGGGATACCTGCTGCTACATCCTGTGTACTACTTCTTTTTCAATGACGGAGAGCTTATGTCGCCACTGCTGCAACTGTCTCTCGTCGATATCTTGGCCTGGGCCGGCGGCATTCTTGCGGTGACGCTATCACTGTACCATCTGTGGTCGCGGGCGCATCATTGCAAATGGTGGTGGCGACGCCGGAACATGCTCAAGCAGGCCGAAATGGAGATGCTGGGAGAGGGATAATCCTCTTTCCACACGAAGTAGACTGCGACGACTGAGCCGCAGACACAAAAAAGCCGGACACTAAGTCCGGCTTTTTTATGATTCGCTTCCGTCAGATCAATGGAAGCTCATCAATGAAACAATCAGGCGACGCCCGGTTTACGCGCTTTAGCTGGCTCAGCTTGGCCTGCTTTGGCGCGCGCTTCGGTCGCGGCTTTCTTGTTCCAGTATTCAGCGTTCTCGATGCCCAGTTTTTCTGGGTCGAAAGTGTACTCGGTCACGCCTTTCTTCTGTTGCTCTTCGTAGTCACGCAGCGCTCTCAGGGCCGGTTTGGCCATGAAGAAAATCACGACGATGCCCACGATGTTCAACCACGCCATCAAGCCAACGCCGATGTCGCCCATGCCCCAGGCCAGGTCTGCAGTTTTCACCGCACCGTAGAAAGTGGACGCCATGATGGCGACTTTCAGAACGAAAACCATGCCAGGAATATTCACAGTGCGCTTGATGTACGCCACATTGGTTTCCGCAATGTAGTAGTACGCCAGAATCGTGGTGAATGAGAAGAAGAACAACGCGAACGCGATGAACGGCTTACCAACGCCAGGCAAGGTGCTTTCAATCGCCATCTGGGTGAAAACAGGGCCATTGGCCGCTATTTCCGACGCCACATTCTGAACGAGGAAAGTCCCCTCGGCAGCGCCGTGAACGTTGTATGCGCCAGTGATCAAGATCATGAAAGCCGTCGCAGAACATACGAACAGAGTATCGATGTAGATAGAGAAAGACTGCACCAGACCTTGTTGCGCAGGGTGCTGTACTTCCGCCGCCGCCGCCGCATGAGGGCCACTGCCCTGGCCTGCTTCGTTAGAATAAACGCCACGTTTCACACCCCAGCCAATCGCCGCGCCGAAGCCCGCCATTGGAGAGAATGCGTCGCCAACGATCATACTAATCACAGCAGGCAGTTGATCGATGTTCAGCGCCACAATAACGCAAGCGATGATGATGTAAGCCAACGCCATGAATGGCACTACGATTTCAGTGAACTTGGCGATACGTCTTACGCCGCCGAAGATAATGAAGCCCAGAATAAGAACGACGACAACGCCGGAAACCAGCTTCGCGAAGCTTACTTCACCGAAGAAAGAAGTGTTGATGATCGAACCGGCGCCGAATGCAGTTTCAACCGCGCTACCGATGTTATTGGACTGAACGCCAGGAAGGAACAGACCGCAAGCGATAATAGTCGAGATCGCGAAAATCCAGGCGTACCATTTCTGGCCCATGGCCTTTTCAAAATAGTAAGCAGGACCGCCGCGATATTGGCCTTCATCTTCTTCTTTGTAAATCTGCGCCAGAGTGGATTCGATATAAGCAGTAGCTGCGCCTAAGAAAGCGACCATCCACATCCAGAAGACTGCGCCGGGACCGCCGAAACCGATAGCAGCGGCGACGCCTGCGATGTTGCCGGTGCCGACCCGGCCAGAGAGAGAGACCGCAAGGGCCTGGAAGGAGGAAATCCCTTTGTCAGAGCTGGTGCCCGAGAGGAGCAATCGCCACATTTCACCGAAATGCCTGACCTGGACAAACCTTGTCAACACAGAATAAAACAGACCCGCTCCCAGACACAGGTAGATCAGAGCTGGGCTCCAGATCAGGCCGTTCAGATAGTTAACAATATCTTGCATCAAAAATCTCCACGTAGAGTCTCTGTCGAACCGGACGCCGCATGCTGGCTACAGATTTGGATGAGACTGTTATTTTTGTAATGAAACGCTCGTGCGTATGGGATTTTCCCGGCGTCGTTTTGGTTGACCAACCTAACGCCCTAGGCTTCCCGGCATAAAAACCGGAGCGGATTATACAGCATCTTAGCCCCGTGTCTTTAACATGCGACGAATATCCTAACGGCGCATCGAGCAAAAGTTAGTCAGCACTTCCCGCAATTTCCGTCTTCACTTAGGATGGGATATTGGCATTCAACAAGTTACGGGAGAAAGCCGAAGTGCCGCAGCAGGAAGAAAACGCGAAATTGAGCGCTCGTCAGCAAATTGAGGCGGTATATCGGGCGGAATCCCGACGTATTTTGGCGACTTTAATCCGCTTATTGGGCGATTTTGATCTGGCGGAAGAAGCCATGCATGAAGCCTTCGCCGCCGCAACCGACCAATGGGAACAGGAAGGCGTTCCCGCCAATCCGCGCGCCTGGCTGGTATCCACAGGACGTTTCAAAGCCATTGATCATCTACGTCGTCGCGCCCGCTTTGACGCCTCGCTAACCGATATAGCCGAACGGCTTTATGCGGAAGCGACAGACGCGGAAGACAAACAGAACGAAGATATAGAAGATGATCGCCTGCGCCTGATTTTCACCTGTTGCCACCCCAGCTTATCCACAGAAGCGCAAGTAGCGCTGACGTTACGGGAAATATGCGACCTCACCACCGAGGAAATTGCTCGCGCCTTTCTTTCTTCCCCCAGCACAGTGGCTCAGCGCATTGTGCGCGCCAAATCTAAAATACGGGACGCCCGCATTCCTTATGAAGTGCCCACCGAATCCGAGTTGCCTGAACGTCTGGAGTCCGTGCTGCATGTCATTTATCTGGTATTCAACGAGGGTTACTCCGCCTCCGCCGGCGATAGCCTCACCCGCAGCGACTTGTCTGCGGAAGCTATTCGATTGGGACGCCTGCTGGTGGAGCTGCTGAAGTCTAAAGCGGAGGCGTCAGAAGCGATGGGGTTGCTGGCGTTAATGTTACTTAGCGATTCCCGACGCGCCGCTCGCGCCAATGCGCAAGGCGACCTGATTCTGCTCGACGCGCAAGACCGGTCATTGTGGAATAAAGCGCAGATAGAAGAAGGCGTACAGTGGGTCACTAAAGCCTTAAGCGCCCAGAGCTTTGGGCCCTACAGCCTGCAAGCGGCCATCTCCGCCATTCATGCTGAAGCTCCCAGCACGGAGGCGACTGACTGGTCTGAAATCATTGGTCTGTACACGTTACTGCTGCGCATCAACCCATCGCCGGTGGTGGCGCTAAATCGCGCGGTGGCGGTGGCCATGCGCGACAGCCCGCAACGGGGCCTGGAAATTATCGACACTATATTCGCCCAGGGCGAGCTGCATTCCTATCACCTCGCCCACTCCGCCAAGGCGGATATGCATCGCCGTCTGGGTCAGTTTGAGCAGGCGCGGGACGTCTATCAACAGGCGCTGGCATTAGCAAAGCAGGAACCCGAACGCCGATTTCTGGAGAGGCGTCTGGAGGAGCTGGCTGTGTCATTGAAGGACATTTAAAAAATTTTTTTGAATTTTTTCTGCAGCATGTCGATTTGCCGTTTTCCCAATCGACAAGGAAGTACATCAAGGGGATAGCTTTATTGAAACGCCCCTGACAATCAAAGACTGAAATAGAAATGGAGCGTCAACATGCGATTTTTGATCATACGTAAAGCAGACAAAAATACGGAAGCCGGCGTCATGCCTGGTGACGACCTGATCTCCGCCATGGGGAGCTACAATCAGGAGTTAGCGAACGCTGGCGCCATGCTTGATGGGACGGGTTTGAAGCCCAGTGACAAGGGCGCCCGAATCAAGTTTTCCGGCGGCAAGCCTACTGTATTCGACGGTCCTTTTGCGGAAACCAAAGAGCTTATCGCTGGCTACACCATGATTCAGGCGAAGTCGAAAGAAGAAGCGATCGAATGGGCGTGTCGCTGGCCAGCGCTGGACGGCGACGGAGAAGTCGAGCTGGAAATACGCCAGCTCTATGAACTGGAGGATTTCGCGCCCAGCGAGGGACTGGAGCAACATAAGACGCTACGGGCGCAATTGTCAGCCAAGCCGCCGCAGGTGAATACCTATCTATTCTTCAATGGCCAATGCAAAGAAGCATTCGAATACTACGCACAAGTCCTGGGGGGCAAAATCGAGTATTCGGTGACTTTCGCAGAATGTCCCGATCCGACTCAGAACCCTCCAGGCTGGGAGGATAAAATCATGCACATCTGCATGACAGTCGGAGATAGAAGATTAATGGCCTCCGATACGCCTCCCGGGCACTTTGAAGAACCCAAAGGCTTCTTTGTGCAACTCGATATGGACACGCCTGAAGAAGCCGACCGCCTGTTCAACGCGCTGCTGGAAGGCGGTCAAGTGCGTATGCCGTTGCAGCAAACCTTTTGGGCCCAGCGCTTCGGCATGCTGGTGGACCGGTTCGGCACTCCCTGGATGATTAACTGCAACCAACCAGTCTGATCAGGGACATCCCATGTCACGCAATGAAAAGGAGACCATTATGAGCGCGACCAATACCGTTGAGAACCAAGTTCGTCAGGCTCTGGGTAGTTGGGTGGAAGCCGCCTGCGCCAAAGATCTGGAACGTATCATGAGTCACTACGCGCAGGACGTGCGCGCCTTTGACGCCATTCTGCAGTTGCAATTCGAAGGCGTGGACGCCTATCGCAAACACTGGGAAACCTGTTTGTCTTACACATCAGGGCCCATGATTTTTGAGGTGGAAGATTTGCGCATTGAAACCGAAGGGGATTTGGCCGTCGGCCACTTTCTCAATCGCTGCGGCTGTGTGAATGAACAAGGGGAAACGCAGAGTTCCTGGATGCGCGGCACCGTCTGCTATCGCCGTCGCGACGGCGACTGGAAGATTGTGCATGAGCATTATTCAGCGCCGTTCAGCGTACCCGATGGCGCAGCGCTGTTTAACCTCGAACCCTGACAGCGCGGACCAGGGCGGCACACTGATTAACTGTAGCCGCCCTGATTCCACTTCACTGCATAAAGGGAAAACACCATGAAATTTCTCTGCATGGCTTATTACAACGTACAAAAGTTCGCGGAGTTAAGCGAGGCTGAGATGCAGGCCATCGTCAGTCAATGCTCTGAATATGACCAAAGCCTGCGTCAAAGCGGCGCCGTGCTCGCGCAAGGCTCTCTTGCCTCTCCGCCCTCCTCTTTGTGTATTCGCCCCAGTAAGAAAGGCCCCATTGTTTCAGATGGTCCGTTTTTGGAAACCAAAGAGCAGATCGGCGGATTCTTTATGATTGAGGCGAGCAGTTTGGAAGAGGCGAAGGAACTTGCATTAAAGCACCCCGCGGCCAATATCGGTGAAGAGATGGGCTGGGGAGTTGAGATTCGCCCAATTGATAACTTCATTGCCCTGTGAATAGCACGACTGCTATTAGCGCGTTTTTCGTAGTCGCACCCTATTAACCTGGAGAACTAATTATGAAATATCTATGTCTCGTTTATTACGACGAAAACATTATTAACGCTATGACCAAAAGCGAATGGGACTCGCTGAACGGAGAGTGCATCGCTTTCGGCGATGAGGTCAGACAAAGTGGACATTTTGTCGGCGGCAACGCACTGCAACCCGTGGAAACCGCCACCACCGTGCGCGTCCGCAATGGCCGCGTCACCACCACCGACGGCCCATTCGCAGAAACCAAAGAACAATTGGCGGGCTTTTACATGATGGAGGCCCGCGACCTGAACGAAGCTATCCAACTAGCTGGACGTATTCCTCCTGCTCGACTGGGAAGCATTGAAATTCGCCCCATTCGTGAACTGCAAGCGCCAGAGTCAGCCGGTTAAACCGGCGGCCTCTGGCTGATCTTTGAGGACTCAACTAAGCAGTACTCAATGCGCAGCAACCCTTTTAGCAAATAAGGCCTGATCTAGTTTATCGAGCAAATCGCTTTCTGCATGTTGCTGAAAAGTCGGATACTGTTTGACCCCATTGTGAGCCAACAGCTTTGTATAAAAATGAGAAAACAGAAGTAACGTCAGCTCAGATGCGGTCAGTAGCCATTCTACATAACAAGCCCAACCCTCTTTTCCCGTCATCTCTGCATAGGTCTCGTCGAATAACAGATGCATGGTAAGTCGCCTTGCCTGATCATTCGGCAAAGGATTGACTCCCATGACTTTCGCCAACTCACGATGCCACCCAACAATTGATGTTATGTCCGGAACGCTTTCCATTTTCCCCATCAGGACTACTTCCTGTTTTCTTTGCGTATCACCAGCTTCAGGCCAGACCACACCTCGTCCACCGCGCAAACTTTCACATCCACTAAGCCCATAGGCAAAGCAATGCGCCGGACTTCATCTTCCGTCATATCCGTCGTTACCTTGGAGGCCTTTTTAGGCCAGGATATCCAGATCATGCCATTCTGCTTGATATGATCAACCAGGTTCCCAAGCTCTGACTCCAACTCATCACGGCTTTTTGTAAAGAAGTGGATCATGTCCAAATCAGGACGGAGCGCATCAACAAGCAGCACATTGTCAGGCAGAGGGCTAACCAGCAACGGGTAATCAACCGGCGCATTTGACGCATAAAGCACAAAACCTTCTTTAACGCCCAGCTTTTTAGATAGTGGAGTTGTGGAATAACCCGCCATACATTTTCCCCGTTTATGAAACAAGGCCAGGAGCCGCCCCCTGGCCTGGTAGTCAATGGCCTCAGTCGTATTGCGCTTCCCAAGTCACCGTGTAAACCGCTGTAATGCTTTGGCTTTTGGGCGCGCCAGATGTACCGTTGCCGGAGTTAAACTGAACAAGGTAGTCCTTTCCTTCCTGCACAGGTATCTCCAGGTAGGAAACCCCGTCTTTAAAGCCGTTTTTGGGCGTGAATTTGATGGTTTCCCGGTAGCCGTTTCCTGTCACGGTGACATCTCCGTCAACGCTCATACACACCGCCCGTTCCGGGCAGTCGACAAATAACGTGTCGATATTGAAATTCACTTTCAGCAAACCACTGCTTGTTGCGTGAAACTTATGATTGATAGCACCGCCATGCCCCAAGTCGACGGAAGCTCTGCTTTCTTCGTCACGCTGGATTTCGCCATCAATGGAATACCTTAGTACAGCGCCGTTGTCATAGGGAGAGTAGTCCAGATCGTAGCGCATGGAGGATGTAGCGCCATTGGCGGAGGCGCTTAAATTATAGGATTGATGCAGCGGCGTCGCTTCCCGGTATGTCGTGGACTCCCACTCTGATTTTCCAACCCCGTCTACCTTGGCTCTGGCGGTTGTCTTGTAATATTCGAAGATGGTGTCCGCTGACATGGCGGGCGTGGAGATGATCGAGGCGGCCAAAGCCAGCATTGCGAATTGCGTTTTCATTAATGAAGTTCCTTTTAAGTATTAGCCTGCTGTCGAGAATCAGGTATTCAGCGGCACAGCTATCACTGGCGCTGCCGGACCTGAAACTGTTCCCGACGCAGGTTAACCAAGCGCTCCATGCCTGACTTGTAAAAAAGTACTGTCTATCCCGGCATTGCCATTCCCAATGCCAGGATAGATCCGCCAACGGGATTAAAACCGCACGCGGTAGAACGTGGCGTACAACACAGGCACCACACAAAGGGTCAGAATCGTGGAGAACAACAGGCCCGCCATGATAGCGATAGCCAGCGGCTCCCACATTTCGCCTCCACCCAGATACAAAGGCAGCAGCCCCAGCACCGTCGTTGCGGTGGTCAACAAGATCGGCCTGGTGCGTTGCTGCGCAGCGTTGATAATAGCCTGACCATGCTCGACGCCTTCCGCCAGCTCCAGATTAATACGCTCCAACAATACAATAGCGTTGTTGATAACAATCCCAGCCAGAGACACAACGCCCAGGAAGGTCATAAAGCCCATGGCGCTGTTCAAGGCCAACAGCCCCGCCGATACGCCGATCAAACCCAGCGGAATCGTGCTCAGGATAATGATCGCCTTGCGGATGGAGTTGAACTGCCCCACCATCAAAATCAGGATGACGAAACCAGCGATAGGCAGTTTATCGACGATAGACTGGTTCGCTTTACCAGAACTTTCCGATTCGCCGCCCAGTTCATAGCGAGTGCTGGTCCCCCACTCTTGCTGCTGGTCCTTGAGCCAGGGCGTCAGCTCGGCGAACTTCTCCGCCGCAGTGATGTCCCCTTCCAATTGAGCACCTACGGCGACGGTCTTCAGGCCATTGCGACGAAAGATTTTCGCGGTGTCCCAAACCACCTCGATGTCCGCCACCTGCGACAGAGGAACCGACTTACCGGTGGATTGCACATAGACCGACAAGGAACGAACGCCGCTTATATTGTTGCGATTGGAGCCTTCCGCCCGCACCATCACGGGAATGATATCCTCCCCTTCCCGGTACTCCGTCAATTCCAGCCCGCTAATGCCCGCTTGCAGAGACACCGCAATATCCTGACTTGTAACGCCAGCCCTAAGCGCCCTGGGCTGATCGATATGGATCACCAGCTTCTTGATGCGCTGCCCCCAATCATCAGTGATATTGGTCAGGCCGCCGATTTCACGCATCTTCGCTTTCAAGGCGTCAACGCGACGAAACAGCACATCCGCATCTGATCCGCTTAACCGCACTTCCACCGGATTCGCCACAGAGGGTCCGTTGGCCATGGGTTTAATCGTGGCTTCAAGATCTGGATGGTTATCCAAAGCATAGCGGCTGATCCGGTCAATCAGGCCACCCACCAGCTTGGCGTCGCTGGCGGTGACGATCATCATCGCATAGCTGCTGTTATTGGGTTTTGGGTTATAGGACAGAATGATTCTGGGACCAGCGTTGCCGACATAACTGACCCATTTGGTGACGCCTTCCTTGCGCGATTCCGTCACCTGCAGTTCGGACTCGATAAAGCCTTCCATGTCCGTGACCATCCGCCTTGTCTCTTCTATCGCCGTACCTTCCGGAAGTTTCAGCTCCACCTGAAAGTAATTCCGATCAGAAGGCGGGAAGAATATCTTCGGCACATAACCAAATCCTTTCATGGCCACGATAAACACCAGCAATGTAACGACAAGCGTCACTGCCCTATTTCTCAGCAAGGTCATCAAAACGCTGCGGTAGGTGCGATAGAACATCGATCCATAGCTTTCCTCCTGTTGGGTGACTTTGAGGAAGTACACGCACAACATGGGAACCACTGTGAGAGAAATAACCCAGGAGGCGAGAAGAGTAATCGCCACCACCTTAAACAGGGAGGAGGTGAATTCGCCGACATTGGACTCCGCCAGATAGATCGGCAGAAAAGCGGCGATGGTCGTCAACGAGGCGGTCAGCAAGGGGATACGCAGCTCCATCGCGGAGTCTATGGCGGCGTCTGTGGCGCTCTTGCCCTTCTCCATCAGCACCATGATGTTCTCCGCCATCACAATGCCGTTATCCACCAGCATCCCCAGCGCGATAATCAGCGCCGCCAGAGAAATCTGATCCAGTCCGATATCCAGATAAGACATCACCAAAAACGCTAATAGCATGGACAAAGGAATCAGGGTGGAGACCACCAGGCCCGTTCTCAGGCCCAGAGTGAACAACATGACGATGGAGACAACTGCAATCGCCTGCAGCAGGTTGGAGACAAAGTCGCTGACTTTCTGATCCACTTCTGCGGGAGAAAAGCTGACCAGATCAAACTCAATGCCGTAGGGATATTGCTGCAACAGCTCATTCATCATCGCCGAGACCTGCTCGCCCAGCTCAATATTGTTGCCGCCTTCCCGCATGGCCACCGCCACCGCCAGCGCAAACTCACCGGATGAGTGCAGCAAGGATTCCGGCGGGTCCACATAACCGCGCACCACTGTGGCGATGTCTTTCAAATACATCAAACGGTTGCTGCCGGGGATATTAATGATGGTCTGCTCGATATCCTCCACCGACTCAAAGTTGCCGCTCGGCTCAAGCGATATGCGTTCACGTCCCAGATTAAAAGAGCCGCCGGAAATAATAATGTTGCGCGTTTCCAACGCCTGTGACAGCTGACTAGGAGACAGCCCCAGCTCAGACAGACGAGAGTTATTGTATTCAACAAAAATACGCTCTTCCTGTTCGCCCCAGATTTCCACTTTGGCGACATCCGGAAACCTCAGCAGCTCCGTTTTCACATCATCGGAGATCTTTTTAAGTTCCGCATAGTTAAAACCTTCCGCCGTAATGGTCATGACAATGCCGAACACATCGCCGAACTCATCGTTCACATAGGGACCAACGACGCCATCGGGAAGATCAGTGGAAGTGGACTCGACTTTGCGCCGCAGATTGTCCCAGATCGGACGCATGTCCTTGTAGCTTTCCTTGATGTTCACCGTAACGATGGACACGCCGGTACGAGATTCGCTTTTCACGAAGTCCAGCTCTGGTATTTCCTTCACCGCTTCTTCAATCTGCGAGGAAACCAGCTCCTCCACCCGCTCGGGACTGGCCCCAGGGAAATAGGTCACCACCTGCGCCGCCCGCATAACGAACCCCGGGTCATAAGCGCGAGGCATTCCCAGGAAGGTCATGGTTCCGGCTACAGCAATCACCAGCAGGAGAACAATCGTGAGCCGGTTATTCTCTATCGCAAGCCGTGTGATATTCACTTGCTCCCCTCCGCGGTCAGGCGCACTTGCAAGCCGGAGTGCATCTTGCTCATGCCGGCGGTCACCACTTCATCGCCCTCTTCCAGGCCGGACAGAATTTGAATGCCGTTATTCTGAATCGCTCCGGTAGTCACCGCGTGGCGATTGACCACGCCTGTCGAGTCGTTTTCATGGCTGACCGTCCACACGTAGCGGCCATCGCCATCTTCCTGCACCACATGAGGCGGAACAAAAATAGCGCCGTCCTGTCCCGTCGCTTGCGGCGGACGGCCTCTAACCGTGACGGACATGCCCGGCAGAATGTTGTATTTAGGGTTCGCCGGCATGCTAAAAGTCACGTTGAACAAACGCGTCGCTTCATCCGCACGGGAGGACACTTCTTTTAGTTTCAGGGGAAAACTCTCGCCAGGAATGCCGGAGAACATTGCCTGCACTTCCGGCTCTGTCCCCTCCTGCGCGGTAATCATCAAGCTTTCAGGAATATCCACTTTCACCAGCAGAGAAGAGATGTCCTGCAGCGCATAAATCGGCTGCATGGCGGAGACTTCTTCATAGTTTTCAACATAACGCTTGGCGATCCTGCCGCCGAACGGCGCCTTCAGCTCGGTGTACTCCAGATTTCTCTGCGCAGACTCCAGCGCCGCCTGGGCTGCAATATCCTGCGCCTGCAATTTGCTGAAATCCGACTGGGAAATAACGCCTTTGCCGATCAGGGATTTACCCCGCAGGAAATCATCATGGGCCTGCTGATAATCCGCCTGACGACTCTTGAGCTGAATGAGAAAGTCAGTATCGTCCAGCTTCGCCAGCACCTCTCCTTCCTTCACAATCTGCCCTTCATTCACGTTCAGACTATGCAGTTTCCCCGTCACCCGAAACCCCAACTCCGCCTTCTGCGCCGCATCCACCGTACCGGGAAATTCACGCCAGTTCGCATTCTCCACCGCTCCCACCACAAGGGTCCTGACGGGACGCAAAGGTTTCTCCTCCGTCGTCTGTTGGTCCGTTTCAGAACAACCTTGCAATACGCCAAGAGAAAGCAAAATCGCCATAAAACTGAACTTGCTTAGACTGGTCATCGTGACTCCCTAGCTATTGATTTACTGTTAAATTAAACCCGGCGGACGCAAAAAACCGATGCGCCATGGAATGGCGGAATTATGGCTGGTTAGGGAGGGAGGGGCCAGTTTTCGTTTTAGCACGGGAAGATTAGAGAACTCCCAGATCGAGCTTTGTCCAGGATATGGAGTCAAGACAGCGAAGACCGCTAGCCATATATTCCTATACCGATAGAGCAATACGCCTAAGGCCGTTCTCTCAGTAAAATGCACTTGCATTGTAACCGTACGTAACTTGTTTCTAAGCTCCACTTCATTTCGCTTCACCTGTTAGAAATGATGTAATACAAGGGATGTTTCCTTCATGTATTCCAGCCGCCTCTTCGCGTTTAAGCATTGGTCCGACATCACTGTCGCTGACCTTCCCCTTATCGAATCCCCCTTTTTTGCCGCGAGCTATGCAGACCGTTGCTTGAGCAACGACTTCAAGGTTAGTGATGTCGCAAGCAATCTATGCGGCTATCACTTCCGCTCGGGGTTTGGAGCTTTTCCAGGTCGTGGTTCACCCCACTTCCGTAAGTGGAGAGATGACTTTGTCAAAGGCGTTGAACGCGGCGAAATACTGTTGGTTTTTACCGACAATAAAAAGCCTTTCTGTCCAGTTATCAGCGAGAGCGAAGAGGGAGTCGCACCTGTTAGTTCAGAGGTGAAGCTTGCTGAGCGTTTAATTGCTCGCGCCAATCCAGCTCCACCACCACCGCCAGCGGTGACTGGAGAAGTTATGGAGGTTACGTCCTTAGGTGGAAACCCTGGCTGGTCAAGCGCTCCCAGTGAAGCTCGAAATGCCTCATCTTCTACTACACCCAGTTCGCCGGCATCAACCCAGCCATCAATAAAGCAACAGGGATCTGAAAACGCCCAGATTCAGAGCAATAAAGCTGCTGCTCAAGAAGCTCAGCCCTTTTTTGAAGACAGTGCGCCCAACCCAAAACCAGCTATACCAAAAGCTCAGCCTTCAAACGAAACCGAGTTCAACCAACCTGAAAACTGTAAAGGATGGGGGTTAACAACTGATGAGTGTGTCAACGAATATACGGCTGAAGTGAAAGATGTATTCAATCGCTGGGGCACTCTATCCCCTGAAGAACGATCAGGCGAGCTCAGCGCCGCACTAAATAAGCAATTAGCGAAAGAAGGGATTCCAGCAATATCGATTATAAGCCGGCCAATAAAAGGCGCACTGTTTGACTTCAAATACTGGGTAGTATTAGTTGATAAGAGCTTGATCATGCAGTCATCACTGGCTCAGGTCGAGCAGATTCAGCTGGCAGACCATTTGCTCCATGAAGCAAGACACGCAGAACAATGGTTTGGTATGGGGCAGCTTTATGCTGCTAAAGGTGGCGACCCTAACGATATCGACCTGCGCGCCGATGTCGCGGAAGTGGCCAGGATGAATCCTCTTGACCCAGAGTCTGATAAGGGGCAAGCAATCGACAAAATGTTCCAATATGTCTACGGTGATAATTTTGATGATCGTGACGCTGTATATGACCAGCTAGACAAGGCTGAAGATGTATTAAAAGCCACGGTTGTTAGACGTGATGCGCTACGACAAGATCCAAACGCAACAGCAGAGGCTATTGAATTGGCGCAAGCAGATGTCGCTGGCGCGAATCTCCAATACATGAAGGCGGTTAAAGCATATCAAAACTTACCGGAAGAGGCTGACGCATGGGCTACCGGAGCTAAGGTACGAAAAGCTTGGTAGAAAAGCGAACTAGTTATTAACCCACTACCTGGATAATTTAAGATGGAAGAGCTAAAAGAGTTAGAAGAAATTGTGGACCTATACCTAAGCGGGAAAAGTAATGGTCTTGATTTACTGTCATTTATCGCAATTGACCATGATAAAGAGTTCGCGTCTTTAGGCGATATTTCATTTACACCTTACAACACCATTTTTGATTCGGGGTTCCTATCCTTTTGTACAGAAAAAAATCCCTCAACAGCAGAATCACTGGAGCTCCACCTTTCACCTGAAACAGCTATATCTCTAGCAGATTTGAGCAAATGTTGGGGGGATTTTAGAAGAGTGCCGACCACCCCGGGTGGCCGCCCCTACAACTATGCCTTCCCCAAGGTGTTAAAGCCGTCATATCAATATTCAGGGTATATTCGCGCACAACTAAGCGCTCCAGTCGACACGCCGGATTCAAAAGTGATTGTTATTATGATTAGCCGTGATCCTATTTCTAAACCATAATTTTCACTAAATTTAAGATGCAATCACTTTATGGATATGGCAGCGACTATTGAAACACTTAAAGCTCAGTGCCCTAACTTCGAGTATTACTATGCCATCG
This sequence comes from Hahella sp. HN01, assembly GCF_018986435.1. Taxonomy (GTDB): domain Bacteria; phylum Pseudomonadota; class Gammaproteobacteria; order Pseudomonadales; family Oleiphilaceae; genus Hahella. The sequence goes on from NZ_JAHMIN010000001.1 coordinate 491,839, forward strand.
TGGATTGCGCTCAAGATGATAGCCTCTATGAAAAGATACAATTAAGCGGGTGCCAATATTCAGCACTACTTGAAGCTGAAGCGAGCGAGGAACTGCTACGAGTTTCGCCTCACATTATTGAACTAAGAGAAAATGCTTTCTGCTCATGGCTTCTAGCTCACGGATGGGGCCGCTCATGGGCGATTTATATCGCCAGTCAGCGTCCAATTGGTTATCTAATACGACACTTCAAAAAATTATCGAAGGTCACAGGTCCACAGCGTCAAAGCTGGTTCTTCCGATACTATGACCCAAGAGTATGCCGAGACTTGCTCCCTATATGCGACGCATCTCAATTAAACCGAATCATAGGCAAGGCCGGTGTTTTTTGGATGGAGGGTTTAGATTCCACTACCACACTAAAGTACTCATGGAAACCCGGCCAGCTAGAATGCTCCACATACCTGGTTAACGGTGACAATCAAGCCATTAAGCAAATCATTCACCATCCAGAAAAAGGACAGGCCGATGACGATAGTGACTCATATGTGAGTGTAAGCCAGAGCCAATATGATACTCTGAAGGAAGGCGCGCACCGCAACTTCATATTAAGCTTAATTAAAGAAGTTTCCACACGTCATCCAGACAAAGCCAAAGTATATAGCCAAGAACAACTAATCAGGTATATTGAGTTCGCCTTGACACAAATGAATGAGTTGGGCGGACATGGAGCACATTCCGCTAATTACTTCATCGAGGCCTGCTTCTCGTTTGGATGGGACTTTTTATCAAATCCTGATTATTACTGGGTCAGAGAGAAGTTCCTAGATAACCCAAGCATAGAAGACCCAAACAGGCGTTTAAAGTCGCTTTTCGAGTATTGCCGCAGCCAACAAAGTAAGTAGCTGTAGTAAATAATTACTATGTATTAGCCGTATCAATCTTGAGAATCATCACGGGTTTTCTTAACGGCCCCCTAAAACATCGTAACTAGAGAGCCGCAAGGGTAATACGGAAACTCACCGTGCACTATCACCGGAACGCAGACCAGCTCCAGATGGATTGTTAAGTTCTAATTACTTCTATTTCGCAAATCCGTCACTTGATCGTACCCAATTCCCCAGTTATCCGTATTGATCTCATCAATAACCACAAATGTGGTTTCGGGATTTTTGTTGAGTACATCCACCATTAGCTGAGTGGCGCCTTTTATAAGTGCTTTTTTCTGTTCGCGGGTGACGTTTTCATCTGTCACTTTAATGTTTATGTAAGGCATATTTTTTACCTGTTTTAGACGCGTTATTTGTCGTTGGATAGATCTGCGTACATTTTATTAACAATTAGCCACTGACCGTTTTCTTTTAACAGACCCAGATAATCCACGTAGTTGTATTCGAACAGGGGGCAAGCCACTTTTACCATGGCCTGCTCCCCCGTTATCTCCACCGAAAGTAATCGAAATTCATAGGGTAAGCCCTGTTCAGAAGGGACAGGACGGCTTTTCACTGCGTCGAGCCAGTCCTTGAGAGAGCGTCTTAACCCTGGCGCTTTTAGTACAGCGTCAGTGTGGAAGATGCGCTCTAGCAGTGCAGTATCGGCGTAATGAAGTCCTTCAAAATAGGCTCCAACGATGTTGATGATGGTTGTGAAATCTGTCTGGCCAAAATCAAGCTCGCTCGTTCTATGTTTTAAACCCCTGTCCATTCTCTTCCCCTTCGATTGCTGGCGATGATGACGCTTAAGCCGTCGTTATGCCGCCGCTTGGCGTTGCTCGTTGTTCAAAGCAGTTTGAAAACTCGGCATTGATAAAACATGGTCAATCATCTTTTGTGTGTTGGGCCCAATATGAATATCCACGGGGAAACTGGCGCCCCAACGTGAATACACAGTCAACATGATGTCAGCTGCAGACACCGTTTCGCCCCCAAGGAAGTTCTGCTCCGTTAATCTGTCTTCAACCACATTCCACAGTTGATTTATGCTGCTTGCCGCAGAGGCGTAGGCGGATTGTTTTGCAGATTCACTGAGGTCTGTATTGGCTACAAAAAATAGCTTGCTATAGGCGGGGTGCATGGTTGCGTTGGCGAACATGATATTTTGAATGGCCTGAGCCCGTGCTGCTTTCTCGGTCGGGAACAAAGCATTTGGGTGAGTTTCTAATAAATGCAGCATGACTGCGGCGCCTTCTGTATAGGTCTTACCGTCCTTTTTCAAAACAGGCACTGTGCCAACAGGGTTAATGGCTTGGAAGTTTTCTACAGCTTGTTTGCTTATGATCTGAACGGGTTGATTGAGTTCGTGAAGTACTACCTGGGTCGCTAGGGAACAGGCGCCTGGAACGTAATAAAGTGTGTACATGATGTGTTCCTTCTTCTGAAGCTGTTTGGTTTGATAAATAGTCTGTCGTCCTACTTGTGGCCAGACAGCTTCGTCGTTGCATTTGATGGGCCAGTTGGTAGGTCAACAGCTGCAAGTCTAGAGTTTCTATTTGTTTTGATATATCGCTACAATGGGAACCGATAGTTTCTGTTATGGAAACTATCGGTCCAATGATAACTACCTGCTTAACGTCCATGGATAAACTCAGAGCGCTTCAATTCTTTGTTCGACTGGCTGATCTCGGCAGCTTTACGCGAGTCGCTGAGCAAACCAATACCACCAAGTCCATGATCAGCAAGGAGATCTCCAAGCTGGAAGAAAGCCTGGGAGCGCGATTGCTTCACCGCTCCACCCGCAATATAGAGCTGACCCATGTGGGCCAAGGTTATTTACAAAGGGCAAGAGCCATATTGGCGCAACTGGATGACGCAGATTCATTCGTGCAAGACTTGCAACAGCACGCTAAAGGAAAGTTGAAAATCAATGCGCCCATGGCATTGGGCCTGACAGATCTATCTTTGGTGTTTGCTGATTTCATGGAAGCTTATCCAGATATTCAGTTGGATATTCATTTGGGAGATGAAAACACGGACTTAGTGGAGCAAGGATTTGATTTGGGCTTTCGAGCTTCCAGTCGACCTTTCGACTCACAATACGTGGGCCGGCCACTTACTCGCTTTGAATATCGTGTATGCGCTGCCCCCAGCTATTTAGAAAATCACCCGAAAATTGCCACCGCTGCAGATTTGAGCCAGCACAACTGTTTTGTGTACAGCTACTTTCAAGGTAAAAATCTATGGCCTATCGGCGAGGGCGTCACGATAGAGGGCAAACTTAGAGTCAACAGCACCATCTTCATGATGGAGGCCATTAAACGCGGACAGGGAATAGGTTTTATTCCCGAATTTGTTTGTCGCGACGCGATAGAAAAAGGTGAAGTGGTGGGGATTCTCGCTGATGAAACCAAACCCAACCTCACACTGTACGCCTTATACCCAGCGCGACGCTACGTACCACCAGCGTTAACTCACTGTATTCAGTTTCTTGAACAGTGGTTTGAGAGATAGTGCTTATTTATAAATTGGGGGCTGGGTATATTTGAGACGGGTCAAAGAAGATAAAAAGGCCAGCCCGCAGAAGATTGGTCAGTAGAGCCGCTAAAACTGCTCACTTAACGTTAGACTCTAGCTAACTCCACTGCATTACTATTCAACGCAGTAACACCACTTTCTGTCCTAACTTTTTTGTGAGCACTTCATAATTTGGCTCTACAACATTTAGGAGCTCAAGAAAAAACTCGACTAGCTCAGCATTGTCTTCTGATGGTGGAGAAGCATACAAAACACATATGACAGCTCGAATTGCGCAGTATTCTCTAACTGCCGTATTAGTTGAGGCTGATCTATCGTCTAGATATTTCCAACAGTCTACTCTTGCCTGCAGTAAGTCATCAGCATCTGCTGTTCCTTCTAACCAGAAGCGTTTAGCAGTATGAATCCCAGCAATGCCAATTTTAGGACAGTAACCTTCCACTATCCCCAGGCAGCTAACCATCAGTTTAACACACCGCTCATATCTATTGCATGCAACGAGGATAATACTCTTAATAACAGGGCCGTAGTCCACTTTAGTACTTTGTCCTGAGTTGGTCTATCACATGACCGCAAGTAGAAACAGAGAGCCATCCAACAAGAGAAAAACGAGTTAAATTACAGTCTCGCACGGATACCCCCCCAGATAATTCAATGCTGCTAAGCTTTCAAGGAAGCCATATGAAAGTTTGTCATTTGAGTAGTAAAAGCAGAGTTGTCGTTCCTTCCAATCGAAACTTTGTAACGGTTTTGGTCTGTCATAACATTAGTTGCTCCACCGTCTGTGAGAGCTTCGTGAAGATCGTTGCCGGGAATTTTAAAGTTATCATTTCGGCTGAAAACGTAAAAGTTTATTTCCGGAGAAATTCCAAGCTGCTTAGCAGCTTGTAAAATTGCTTTGCATGTATTTGAATACAACGACTTGTTGGCGCGAATAAGCGCTTGGTTGGACATGTCATTTTCTCTGTCAACATTCAAATTCTTTGCATAGATTTCCGAAAATATTACAGCCGGAGATATATTGCAATATATGCTCGCCATTTTGACTGATATAACGATATCTTGAGCCAGTGTTCCATTTACATTGAATTACTCCGCTTCGAGTTCTCTAACGTTATGGCGATACAGTAAAAGATCCTGAATTTCCTGAGAACGATAACCGCTTAGAACTACATCTTCAGTATCAAGAGATGAAGTGGCAAGTTCATGCATTGGATATACTCCGTCAGTCTGATCAACCCACTCTTCTGGAAGAAACTGTACACACATCTTCACTTCACTAAGCTCCAGACGATCACCTTCCAGCTTTTCCTGAACTTTTTTGAGAATACTAATCAGAGCTTTCGCGCCACCTATCTTTCTTGGGAGTGAAACATAGGCGTCTGTAAAATAAAATTCACACCCATCAAAATCAATCTCACAGCCTTCAAGAGGTCGACTTTTTATCACAACAATCCACGTTTGCTTTTCTGTCATATCAATATCCCATTGAAAGATTCAAATATGCGTTTAATTCAATCAACTCAAGCCGCCTCAAAAGCTTTACTATAGGTTGCATCATGATTCGTTTAAACATGCCGCAATTTTTATTAATCCGGCATCGATATAGGCATTCTATGCCGCATATTTGATGCTTGGGTGGTTAAAGTATTTTTTCACCCTCGAAGGCTTCTTTTGCAACATACACATATGGGATCGAACTTTCTTTTTGAGATCCCCTTTCTTTCGTGCCG
>NZ_JAHMIN010000002.1 GCF_018986435.1 Hahella sp. HN01
TATCGGCTATTTCCTGATAGCTATACCCCTGCTTGCGCAGTCGCACGGCCTGTTTTCTTTTTTCTTCCTGCGCTGCGGCAGGTAATGAGCGAGCGTCTTCTATAATCATATGGGTAGTGTATCATACCTATATCGATGCCAGGTTAATATATAGTCTGGGCGTCAAATACTTTGAGTTGGTTAGTGTGTGCTCACAATCTTGGGTGCTCTTTATTTTCCGGTAAAAAAGCGCTTCATTACGGGAGTGAGCTTATCGTTGTAACGGGAAAGAACCTCATCGTCTGACGTCAGAATGCGCAGATATTTCCAATACTTCTCACCCTCTGGAACGGCCAGATAGGACACATATAAGGGCATGGGATCTGCGTCCTCAACCAGGGCGGTGAAAATGGCGACTCGCTTGTCCAGTTTCCATTCTTCATCGTCCAGGTCTTCTCCCAGAGAAGTCAGATCGGCGCGTACATAGTCCTCAAATTGCTGCGTAAAAGAATCTTTGTTGCGTCTCAGGCTGTCGCTGAACGCCAAACGAAGCACTTCATCCTCTTCCAGATTCTTCGGTTCATAGAAGCGATCCTCGTTGATGTTCATCACCAACTCAAAGTTCCGGGGAAGGTCTTCCTCCAGGTCCGACTCATCCATCCAAAACACGCCGCCATCCAAAAAGGGACTGGTGCGATCGTTATAACAGAAGCCAAATAATTTTCGCTCCTGCTCGCCATTATCGAAGTTCAGCGTCAGGGTATACCCGGAAAGTTCATATTCTCCCCGGTTTTTGGAACCGTCTCCGCCTTTCTTTTGGGAGTGGGTGAAAACGCCGGAGCCTGATCCCGCCGCCAATGACTGATCTCCTGATGCGTCGCTGCTCGATTGCGCATAAACGGAGGTTCCTGTCATCGCGGAATAAGCGCCGCCGCTACCGGCGAGGCTGGAACGGCCTTTGGTGAAGCGTTCGTCGCCCCGGAAAGTCCAGCGACGGGTGTTGACCGTGCTGCTCATGGTGATCCCCGCCATGCCATAAGCGACCATGTGGTAGAGGCGTCGGTGCAGGCGCTCGCCTTCGCGGGCGGGAACTAAACGGTCGGACTTTGAGAAGGTGCGCCACTCATTTTCGTCATCAGGAATTTTCACCCGGTAACCGTCGTCATCGCTTTCCCAGATTCCCCAGCGCGCAGGCTGTTCTTCTCGCGATGTTTCCACATCGAAATCTTCCGGCGGTACCCCCAGGGACTCATACGCGGAGCCGTCCTCCATCAGCAGGAGAATTTTATAATCCACCCGATAATTGGAAGCGACCATGCCTGACGTCGACTCACATATCAGAGCTTCGTACGCGTCAGGCAGTTCATACATCGGAAGCTCTGCATTGTTAACCGGTCCTGCCTGGGAGCCGGATTCTTGAAACGGAAGAGCCTCTTCTTCATCGCTGTCTCCCCAGGAAAAGTAAACCAGTAAAACCAGGACGGCGATGGCGATATTGCGATAAGCGGTCGATGACATGTTCAAGTTCTTCTCCTTGCGGCAGGGCGACGTCGATGAGGAGGGCAGCGGCGTCTGGATGATTAAACAGGGCGATGATTACAGCATATTCTCGGCGCAGGTCATCTGGGAGAAACCCCAGGTTTTTCACGCCTGTGGAACTTGAAGGCCTAACGATGGTCTGTAAGAAGGAAGTGCGGGGGCGTGCGTTAACCATTGATTTACCCCCCGGGATGGTTCTATATGAACCTTGTCGTTAAAAACAATTAGAACTGATAAGCGTAGTAGGGACTATTATGAGTACGGATAATGTGTTTAAGGCTCTGTCCTCCACCCCCCGTAGAAGAATTCTGGCGTACCTCTCCAAGTCGCCGCTGACCGCGGGAGAAATCGCCGACCGATTCGATATCTCCAAGCCGGCCATCTCCAAACATCTTTCCATATTATTGGCGTCAGGGCTGGTGCAGGAAGAAAAAAAAGGACTTTATGTCACTTACTCTTTGGTAGAGGAAAATGTCGCTAACGCACTGATGAGCTTTCTTTCCGAAGTTTGCTCACTTAATCGTTTTACCCAAGAGGAGAGCGCAGATAGCGACGCTTTGTGTGAACCTGCGCAGGAAGAGTCCGAAGGCGAACAGGACGCCCTTACGGCGATCGTGGAAAAGTCGTGACGCTCAGGCGCCACGAGACTTTTCTTAAGCGGTGAGGCGACGCTTACAGGCCGCCGTGGGTCAGTTTGGCGGGGTCCAGTAACTTCTCCAGTTCCTGTCGGGACAGATCGGTTTGCTCCTCCGCCACATCGATGACCGGGCGTCCTTCTTTGTACGCCTGTTTGGCGATTTCCGCCGCTTTCAGGTAACCGATGATCGGATTCAGCGCCGTGACCAGTATGGGGTTGCGGGACAGCGCTTCCTGCAATTTGGCTTCATTGACTTTGAAGGTGGCGATGGCCTTGTCCGCCAGTAACTGGCTGACGTTGGACAGCAGTTCAATACTCTGCAGCAGGTTGCGGGCGATCAGCGGCAGCATAACGTTCAGTTCAAAATTACCGGACTGGCCGCCGATAGTAATCGCGGTGTCGTTGCCGATAACCTGCGCCGCCGCCATGGCCGCCGCCTCAGGTATGACCGGGTTGACCTTGCCGGGCATGATGGACGAGCCGGGCTGCAGCGCCTCCAGTTCAATTTCGCCCAAGCCCGCCAGCGGACCGGAATTCATCCAGCGCAAGTCATTGGCGATTTTCATGATGGCGACGGCGACGGTTTTCAATTGACCGGACAGAGAGACGGCGATGTCCTGCGAGCCAATATGGGAAAAGAAATTGGCTGCGGGTTTGAAGCTAAGGCCTGTCATCTCACTGAGCTGGCGATTGAATTCCGCGGCGAAATCCGGATGCGCGTTGATGCCGGTGCCCACCGCCGTACCGCCTTGAGCCAGGGTGTGCAGCGCCGGTTGCGTCGCCTCCAGTGCGGCGATGCTCTGCTCAATTTGTGCGCCCCAGCCCAGCAGACTCTGGCTCAGACGCACCGGCATGGCGTCCATCAGGTGGGTGCGGCCGGTTTTGATGTAGCCGTCGGTTTGCGCAGCTTTGTCCTGAATGGTTTTTAACAGGCGGCGCAACGCCGGCAGCAACAGCTTGTCCAGCTCCAGCGCGGCGCTGATGTGGATGCTGCTGGGGATGATGTCGTTACTGCTTTGCCCGTAATTGATGTGGTCGTTAGGGCTGACTTTCTCGTCCAGAATGCGGCTGGCGAGGCTCGCCAATACTTCGTTGGCGTTCATGTTGGTGCTGGTGCCGGAACCGGTCTGGAACACATCCACAGGGAAGTGAGTCATCATGTCGTCGGCGGACAGCAGTTGCTGCGCAGCTTCGCAAATGGCGTCGCCCATTTTGGCGGGAATCAGCTCCAATTTGACGTTGGCGCGCGCCGCGGCGGATTTCGCCAGCAACAGGGCGCGAATGAAAGCCTTGGGAAGGCGCTCGCCGCTGACGGGAAAGTTGTTGACGGCGCGCTGGGTTTGCGCGGCGTACAAGGCGTCCGCCGGCACTTGTAACTCGCCCATGCTGTCTTTTTCGATACGGGTTTTCACACGGTCTCTCCTGAGTGTTTCAGCCGGTCAGGCTGGCTTGAAAGAAATGGCTGGTGGTTCTGAGTTCGTAGAGGAACTCATTTAGCTGGCGGCGGCGGGACTCGCCATCGGCGATGCGGCTCAGCGCCGCCAGGGGGCGATAAATCTGATCCATGCACAGCGTTCGCCAGTGGTCGGGAATCAGGTCGTCCGCAAGCGTGTCCAACAAGAGCCGGAACTCTGCGGCGTACAACCGCCAGCGACTGGCGGCGCAGGCGGGCGTCAGGGTTTCTTCCATCGACAGCCACAAGGACAGTAACTGCGGGTTGTCCGCTTCTGTGGCGTAGCGGATCTTGCGGCGTAGTTCGCGGATCGCCGGCTCTTGTGTGTCGAAACCCTGAAGTGTCCCTGTCATGGATCGGATGTTAAGTTTATTAATTGATAATGATTATCATTTAACTCTGGGCCGAAGCGGACTGTCAAGCCGGGACGTCCATTAAGTCCCGGGTTTCAGGCCCGCCACCAAGCGGGCGGCTTTTAACATCTGCTCCTGCATCCGCTTATACAGGCTCAATCGCTGCAGAGCCTGATTCATCGTAGTTAACTTGAGCGTTTTCTCCAGCGCGTCGTCCAACAATCTTTGTTTGGCCTCACGATATGAGAGTTCCGCCTGAGCCGCACTGTCAGCGCCTTCCTGCGCCGTTTCCGTCACAATGGAGGGATGGCAATACAGATTCAGCCAATCGTTCATAGGGGCGGTCAGAGAGCGATCCAGCGATGGTTCCTGCTCTACTTCATCCAGCGTCTCCAGGAGATTATAGGCGTATTGAATCACTTGCAGGCACTGAGGCAACTGCTGCGTCAGCGGCAGTCTTAGCGGCTGATGCAGAATATTAGTGATGTGCTGGTTCAGTTCATCCAACAGCTCTCTCAGTTCGCGACGGGTTTCCAGCGTGCGGTGGTCTCCGGGGTTGAGCAGCGAATTCTGGATATGGGCGGACAGCAGCCCCTGAAAACGCTCCAGCTCCATGACGACGGCGTGAATAGCGACGTCCGGCACCACGATGGCGCTCTTATCAAGATGTTGCAGGGAGAGCACTTTGCCGCCTTTCTGAAAGCGGGTTTTCAACCACGCGGTCATTGGCGTCCCCAAGGGCCACATCAGCGCGACGCCCAACAGGTTGAAAACAGTATGGAAGGCCGCCAGCAAAACCGCAGGGTTATTCAGGTCCTGGCGCATGCCGCTAAGCGCTCCCAGCGCCCACAGAAACAAAGGCAGCATCGCCAGGGCGGCTGCGCCGGTGATGAGGTTGAATAACACATGCGCCAAAGACAGGCGTTTCGCGTTGGCGGTGGCGCCGAAGGAGGCAAGAATGGCGGTGGAAGTGGTGCCGATATTCGCCCCAATTACCGCCGCCGCTCCCGCTTCCAAGGGCAGCATCTTGCCTGCGATGGCGGTCAGAATAATGGCGATAGCGGCGCTGGAGGACTGCATCAGCACAGTCAGCACGATGCCAACCACCACCATCCACAACAGAGAGAGGTTGTCTCCAAAGTTGAGGTTATCCGTAAAATTGGCGCCGAATCCTTCAAAGGCGGACTTCATGGCGTCGATACCCAGGAACAGCAAGCCGAAGCCAGCGATGGCGGTTCCTGCGGCTTTCAGACGGGGGCTGCGACCGCCGAGATGAATGAAGGCGCCGATGCCGATTAACGGCAAAGCGTAAGCGTCGATTTTAATACTGAAGCCCAGTAGCGCCACCAGCCAGGCGGTCAATGTGGTGCCGACATTACTGCCGAAAATGACCCAGGTGGCGTGTTCAAACATCAAGAGTCCTGCGTTAACGAAACCCAGGGTCGCGACCGTGACAGCGCTGGAAGACTGCACCAGGGCCGTAATGGCCACGCCGCTGGCCAGGGCTCGCGATCGAGTTGATGTCCAGCGGCTAAGCATGACCTCCAGTGCGGGACCGGCGGCGAGTTTGAGGCCGTCCGTCAACAAGGTCATTCCCAGCAAAAACAGGCCGACGCCTCCCAAAAAATGCGCGAGCATTCCTTATTTCTCCCCTACTACGTGTTTTATTTATGCGGCGGACAAAAGTCGTGTCCGCCTGTTCGTTAATCAATATAGATAGCCATAAAGTTCAGTCGCATGAAGTCAGGCTGTTGATCCAGTCCTGAATCAGGACGCCGCCTTCCGTGTCGACTTGATGACTCGCCAGCGGCGGCATCCGGTATTCGCCAGGGTGGGTCATACGCAGATAAATCAGCGACATGGATGCGTCTCCCGGAGAGATCAGCTTCGCATTGTCGACGCCGATATCGCCGTTCAATGGCTCCTGGTCGCAGGCCTGGGTCGAAGACAGCGCTGTCGAAAAGCGCAGGTCCATCGTGCTCTGCGACGTGCCGCCGGGTTGATGGCAATTGGCGCAGTTACTGTGCAGATAAGCACGGGCCCGTCGTTCCAGCGGGGCGTTGTCATTACTGCTGGCGGGAAGTGCGTTGGCCAGATGCGCGTCGCTCAGCGGTGCGGAGAAGACGTTGATATGCGCCAGAGTCTGCAGCTGGTTGGCGCGTATGCGGCTTTGTGGATAGATCAGCTCCCGATTCAACTGCATTGTCTCCAGGCCCAGGCTGAAACCCGCAGCGCTCGTGTGGCATTGAGCGCATTCGCCTGAACCGGGAAAGCGCCAGGTTTGTCCGCTGTAATCCACGTCCTTGCCTTCCGCGACCAGCGTGGCGTCTGTTTTCGTCTCATTCCACTGATAACTGTAGCCGCGCCAGTCACCTTCCGCCTGTTTCATGAATAGGCGGGTTTCGATAATGGCGCCGTTGAGGTAGAAGTGTTTGACCAGCACGGAGCCATCGGGAAACAGAAAGTCGCCCGCAGCGTTGACGTCAATATAGGTATTATTGGGCAGCGCGAAAAAACGTTGTTTGTCTGCGCCATCGGACCAGAACGGCTCAATGACGGTGTAGGGAATGAGCCCGGATGCAGGCTGTGTGGGATTATCGGGATTGACGCAGCCGGTTTGCGAAAGCAATTGCGGGACAGAGTCTGAGTCGGTATCCGTGTCATCCGGGTCGATACGGAAGAGCCCGGAAAAGGTGACGACGTAGAGTTCCCCATCCGCTCCTTCTGCGAAAGACGCGACGTTGCGGCCGCTTTCCAGCAGAGTCTCCCGGTCATAGCCGCCGCTGCCATTGGCTCTCAATCCCCAAAGGGTTCCCGAACCGAAGTCGGCAAACACATAGACGCCTTTAAGACCAGGAATGGCGTCGCCGCGATAGACATAACCCCCAGTGATGGATATGCCCTCGGAATGGTCGTATTCCGCCACTGGCGCTATATAAGGGCCAGTGCTTGTGCAGCTGTTACCGGTGCGGTGCATGCCTTCGTAACAGCGCCAACCGTAGTTACCGCCAGAGATGATGATATCCACCTCTTCATACTGACCCTGGCCGACATCGCCCAACCATAAGTCGCCAGTGTCCCGATCAAAACTCCAACGCCAGGGATTGCGCAGACCGTATGCGTAGATTTCCGGTAGCGCGCCGGGCACGTTATTACCGGAGGCGGGAGAGCCATCGTCATTCAGGCGCAACATGGAGCCTAGTAGTGTGGAAACTGTCTGCCCATTATTGTCAGGATCGTTGCCGGAGCCGCCGTCACCCAGGCCGTAATACAGCAAATTGTCTGGGCCGAAAGCGATGTGGCCGCCGTTATGGTTGGAATAGGGTTGGCTGACTTCAATTAGATTGTCCCGCAGCAGATCGCCGCCGCTATCGGAACGAAGAGTCTGGCCGTTGTCCGCGCTTTCAAACCGGGCCACATAAGAGGTCATGCCAGAGACGTTTTCCGTGAAGGAAAAATAGAGATAGCCGTTCTCGGCGAAGTTCGGGTGGAACGCCATGCCGAGTAATCCGCACTCACCGCAAGTGCTTAGATCGTAGTGCTCGGAGAGATCAATCAGCGTGGTGCGGGTGTTGTCGTTGAGGTTCACCCGGTAAACCCGTCCCCGTTGCTGCACGACATAAAAAATATTAGTCAGGCTGGGATGGGGCAGCATCAGAATCGGGCTGGAGAAGTCCATATCCGGTGCAATGGGGGTAAGTTTGATGGCGCTGGAACCGCTACTGTTGAAAGCCAGACAGGTCGTATTATCCGGTCGCTCAGACAAGCCCACCGGGGGATCCTCGCTCTGGTCTGAACCGCCAGATCCGCAACCCGTCATAACCAGAACTAAAGCAGAGACAAACAGAACACGCAGCATCATGCATTCCTCCTCCGGCGCTGTATTAAGCGTAACGCATACCACCAGGGGAATCAGTATGGAATTTGGCCGATTATGAGGGGGAATTTGGAGGGTGGTGATCTGGATTCTGTGAACGCTCTGGAAGGCCCTTCGACAGGCTCAGGGCGAACGGGGATTATGCGAGAAAGGGCGATAAACAATGACTGGGGTATATGAATGCAGTCGGCGGGAGGGGACTCAACGCGCCGGGCTTCCGGGTCCGACCCCGCTGGAGTTTTCTTGGATAAAAAGGTTGTAAACGATTGGTTGGGAGGTGGACATGGTCGGCGTGAGAGGATTCGAACCTCCGACCCCTTCGTCCCGAACGAAGTGCGCTACCAGGCTGCGCTACACGCCGTAAACCGTGCCGCATAACATAGATAATGCGGCGGTTAAAATCAAGCTTCGTTTAGCTCTCTGAATGGCTCTCTTTGAGCTTTGCGATGGCATAGTTGGCGAAGTCCGCCAAGTCGGTAAAAACGGGGACGCCGTCCAGTTCTTCAGGCGCGAGTTTGACCAGGGTGCGCTCGCCTTTGCCGGTTTTCACCAGCACAGGCTGGCAACCTGCAGCGCGGGCGGCGCCGATATCGCCGACGTTGTCGCCGACAAACCAGGCGTCGGCGGCGGACATGCCGGTTTCATCTTCAATTCTGCGCACCAGGCCGGGCCTGGGTTTGCGACAATCGCATTGATCGTCCGGCACATGGGGACAGAAGGCGATGGCGGCGACGGCGCCGCCATGCTTCGCAACCAGATCGAGCAATTTGGCGTGCATCCTGCCCAGCTCGGCTTCATCGAAATAGCCGCGTCCCAGACCGCTTTGGTTGGTGGCGACGGCGACGGTGAAGCCCGCGGCGGATAAGGCCGCGATGGCTTCAATACTGCCCGGAATTGGCCGCCATTCCTGTTCCGACTTGATGTAGTCGTCGGAGTCTTCGTTGATGACGCCGTCCCGGTCCAATATCAGCAGTGTATTGATGCTCACCCGCTCTTCCCTGTGTGGTTTACGCTTTGTTTTGCAGTAAGGATATGTCCGCGACCTGCAGGAACACGTTACGCAGGCTGGCCAGCAGCGTCATACGGTTACTGCGGATAGCCGGATCATCCACCATCACCATGACCTTGTCGAAGAACAGGTCGATGACGTCTTTCAACTCCGCCAATTGCTGCAGCGCCTGGGTGAAATTGCGTTGTTCGATAAACGGACGCGTGGACTCGGATTTCTCCTGTAAGGCGCGGAACAGGTTCTTCTCCGCTTCCTCGGTGAACAGCTCTGGATTCGCCGACTCTGCGGAGATTTCCACCTGCTCTTTGCTGAGGATATTGGAGACCCGCTTGTTCGCCGCCGCCAATGCCTGCGCTGCGTCGAGCTTCAGGAACTCCGCCACCGCCAGCACGCGTTGATCGAACTCCACTGGTTTGGTGGGACGACGAGCAAGCACGCTCAGGAATACTTCAGTAGGCACGCCGGCTTCTTCGTACCAAGCGCGGAAACGATCCAGCATGTAGTCAACCACAGCGGTTTCCAGGTTTTCCGCCGGCAGATCGCCGTGCAGTTCCTGCGCCCATTGCACGCACTCGGCAAGGTCCAGATCCAGCTTTTTCTCCACCAGAATCCGCAGTACGCCCAAGGCGGCGCGACGCAGACCGAACGGGTCTTTAGCGCCTGTCGGCGGTTGATTGATGCCGAAAATACCGACGATGGTGTCCAGTTTATCCGCCAGGGATACCGCGCAGCCGGTCAAAGTTGTTGGCAGCTGATCGCCGGCGAAACGAGGCAGGTACTGTTCTTCCTGGGCCAGGGAGACTTCTTCCGGCTCACCGTCGATAGCGGCGTAATAACGGCCCATGGTTCCCTGCAATTCCGGGAATTCCATGACCATTTCCGTCGCCAGATCGGTCTTGCTGAGTTCGCCTGCACGCTGCGCCCATTCAGGGTTGCTGTCGATCTTCGCCGCGATTTTCGCCGCCAGCTTGCCGACGCGAATGGCCTTGTCGTACACCGTTCCCAACTGCTGCTGGAATACGATGGGTTTCAGGTCTTCCAGGCGACTCGCCAGAGTGCGTTTCTTATCCGTGGAGAAGAAAAACGCCGCATCGCTGAGACGGGGGCGGATGACTCGCTCGTTACCGTCGATAACCTGTTGCGGGTCTTTGCTTTCAATATTGGCTACGGTGATGAAGTAAGGCAGCATGCGGCCTTCCGCATCCACCACGTGGAAGTATTTCTGGTTGCCTTTCATCGTGGAGATCAAGGCCTCCGCCGGGACTTCCAGGAAGCGATCCTCAAAGCGTCCCATTAACGCGGTTGGCCATTCGTTTAAGCTGGCGACTTCCTCCAACAGCGCTTCGTCGATAACGGCGACGCCGGAAGTTTGCTTGGCGATGGCTTCCACTTGTTGTCTGATCAGCGCTATGCGCTCTTCAAAGTCCGCCATGACATAGCCAGCTTTCAACGCCTCTTTGTAATTGGCGGGCGTGGCGATCTCGATAGGCGCAGGGTGGTGGAAACGGTGGCCCAACGTGGTATTGCCTGCTTTCAGACCCAGAATTTCGCAGTCGATAACTTTTTCGCCGAACAGCATGATGATCCAATGCACGGGACGCACGAATTCCGTGCGGCGTGCGCCCCAACGCATGCGCTTGGGAATTGGCAGCGCCGCCAGTGATTCTTCAACGATGGCCGGCAACAGGCCGGTGGTTGGCGCGCCGGACTGCTTGCTGCGAAACACCAGCCATACGCCTTTGTCCGTTTCCAGTTTCTCCAGTTTGTCCGGCGTGGTTCCGCAGGAACGGGCGAAACCTTCACAGGCCTTGGTGGGCGCGCCGGCGGCGTCGAATGCCGCTTGCAGAGCGGGACCGCGTTTTTCCACTTCCAGATCCGGTTGCTTTTCCGCCAGTCCTGATACATGCACCGCCAGACGTCTGGGGGCGGCGTACCATGTCAGGTCAGAGAAGGACAGTTGCGCTTTTTCCAGACGCTGGCGAATGCCTTGTGCGAAGGCGTCCGCCAATTGACGCAAGGCTTTCGGCGGCAGTTCTTCAGCGCCGATTTCTACTAAAAAATCCTGGTGGTTCATTGACTTACTTCTCCCCTTCGCTGGCTAGCACTTCGTCACGGATAGAGGCTTCGGCCAATGGGAAGCCCAATTGTTTGCGGCGGTCAAAGTAGGCTTGCGCCACATCTTTGGCGAGGCCGCGCACGCGCAGGATGAAACGCTGTCTCTCAGTGACTGAGATCGCGTGCCGTGCGTCCAGCAGGTTAAACGTATGCGACGCCTTCAACACCATTTCATAGGCGGGCAGCGGCAGACCTTTTTCGATTAGACGCTTGCTCTCGCGCTCGTAAGTGTCGAAGTGACGGAACAGTTCGGTGGTGTCTGCCTCTTCAAAGTTGTAAGTGGACATCTCCACTTCATTTTGGTGAAACACATCGCCGTAAGTGACCGGGCCTTGTGGGCCATGGGTCCAGATCAGGTCGTATACGCTGTCGACGCCCTGCAGATACATGGCGATCCGCTCCAGACCATAGGTGATTTCGCCGGTCACGGGATAACATTCCAGGCCGCCCACCTGCTGGAAGTAAGTGAACTGGGTTACTTCCATGCCGTTCAGCCAGACTTCCCAACCCAGTCCCCAGGCGCCCAGTGTCGGGGATTCCCAGTTATCCTCCACGAAGCGGATGTCGTGCACCAGGGGATCAATGCCCATCTCACGCAGAGAGCCCAGATACAGCTCTTGAATATTATCGGGAGAAGGCTTCAGCACTACCTGATATTGGTAGTAATGCTGCAGGCGGTTGGGGKTTTCGCCGTAGCGGCCGTCAGTGGGACGGCGGCTGGGCTGTACATAGGCGGCGTTCCAGGTTTCCGGACCGATAGCGCGTAAAAACGTGGCCGGGTGAAAGGTGCCTGCCCCTACCTCCATGTCCAGCGGTTGCAAAATGACGCAGCCCTGACGAGCCCAATAGTCTTGGAGAGTTCGGATTAATCCCTGAAAGGTTTTTACATCTGGCTTGTTTGTATCAGTCACGGTTTACACCACTTGCTGTGCATGTTTGGTTCTTTAGCCGCAGGCGCTTACTTGTCAGGACGTCGCCGGCCTGTAGAATAAAGCGGCAAATTATACTACGTGTGCGCGCCGATTGCAGATAGCCATAGGATATAGCCGCGAAATTACGCGAAAATTGCCGTTTCTGCGGAAAAAAGACGCTATCTGACGCCAGTTTATGGTGACGTACGCCCCGAATTCACAGGTATCTCTTGAACAAATCCAAACTCATCGCCACGCTGATCATCTTTCTGATTCGCCTGGTTTCCAAACTGTCCCTGCGCTGGGCGCAGCGATTGGGCGGTTGGCTGGGCGCTTTGACCTGGCGCTGCAACGCCGGTCCGGCGCGGGTGACGCGCACCAATCTGCAACGTTGTTTCCCTGAAAAAAGCGCTGCTGAAATCAACGCGCTGGGCGCCGCCAGTATGCGCGAAACCGGTAAGGTGGCGTTTGAAACTGGCGCGGTGTGGGAATGGCCCGCTGAGAAGACGCTGTCTTTGATCAAATCCATTGATGGCGAGCACCTCATCAAAGAAGCGGAAGACGCCGGAAAAGGGTTGATTCTGCTGGCTCCGCACCTGGGCAACTGGGAAGTGGCGGGGTTGTTTTTYGCTGCGCGTTACTCCATGGCGGCGCTTTATCAGCCGCCTAAAATCGAGGAACTGGACGACTATATGCGCGCCGTGCGCGAGCGCAATGGCTCAGAGCTTGTTCCCGCCAATAAGCGCGGCGTCATGCGTTTGTTCCATATTTTGCGGGAGCAAGGCGTAATCGGCATTCTTCCCGACCAGGAACCGGAGCTCAGCGGTGGCGTATTCGCCCCTTTCTTCGGCATTCCCGCCAATACTATCAAGCTGGTCTCCAAACTGATTGAACGCACCGACGCCAAAGTGCTTTGCGTCTACGCCAAGCGTTTACCGGAAGGAGAAGGTTTTGTGATGACGGTACGGTCAGTGGCTGCGGATATTTACTCCGAAGATCTGGAAACCTCCGCCGCTGCGTTGAACGCCACGGTGGAGGCCTGCGTGCGGGAAACACCGGAGCAGTATCAATGGGAGTATAAGCGGTTCAAACGGCGTCCAGACGGTGAACGCCATTTCTACGACTGAATGCCCCAACGAACCGGAACCCCTTAAAAGCGGTTGCCGGTCCGCAGTGGCGAGCGCTGGGATAGATCGCTTTCCCGCAGCACTTTTTCATCGATTGAGCCAGAACGGCTGATATTTTTCAGAGAGCTGGCCAGAGACAGATTGAAATAAATCACGTCAGCGAGTTCATCGCCGTTGTCTGGATTGTTCTCCATGGTGAACAGACCGTGAGTCTGTTCCACAACGCCTGTCTGGATTAGTTTGTTCTGACCGTTCAGGCGGCCAAGGTTGAGCACAGGCAAGCCTTCATTCAGGTTGTACGAAGTAAAAACCGGGCGGTTGTAGTAACCGTTTTCAAAGGCGGGTACGTAACTGTCGACGGAATCGTCCGGATTCGGGTCTGGGGTTTCTTCTCCCGTCATCAGCACTGGCGCGTAGCCGATCCCTACTTCCTTGAAGGTCTGGAAGTAAAGCCAATGGGCGTTTTCCGTGACGGCGCAGTTATCGCCTGGGCATACGGTTGCAGCCATATCCAGATTCACCAGATAGGCGCTGGCGTTGCTGGCGTCTTGATAGTTAGCGTAGATGCGAGACGCGCCGGTCAGGTAATCGCCGCTGATAGGATTAATGATTTCCCGCGACTCCCCTGTCACTTTATCCACTAAATACAAACGTACACTATCCACAGCGATAACCAGATAATCTGTCGTTTGCGCCAGACGACCAGTAATAGAGCCCTCACTGGTGAAGTCATGCAAGACGTTATTGGCGCCGCCTTCCAGAGCGATTTTGCGCACCAGGGCGCCATCAATCAGGTATACATTGTCGCCGTCTATGACCGTTTTTGCAGGGTCCATGACATTGGCGTTGATGGTGGTCAGCGCCGTCAACGCCATGCCTGTATCCAGTAGTTCGGCGCCGCTATTGGCGAAGACCTGGCTGTCTGTGGTCAGTATCATATCCAGCTCGCCGGTGGTGAAGGCGTAGTCGAAGTCAGCGCTTGTCAGTCCGTCGATGCTACGCGCCAGAGCGCCTTGCGCGTCCAGTATCTCCAGGGAATCGGCCGTGGGCCGCAGGTAACCCGCCAATGCCCAGTTGGGTTTCCAGAAAGGCGTCAGGTTGAGGTCGTTAGCGGCGCCATTGCCGGGCGCGTCAGTGACCGCCGCGTTGAGTGGAATTTTGAAGTAGGCGTCGTCCTCATTGGCGCATGTGGCGTCTGCGCCTGGCGTGCGCACGGTGATTTTAGACTTGCCGTAACCCAGACCTTCCGGCAGGACGGCGGCGGTGCAGACGGTGGAGGCGAGCGTACTGACCTGGGTCAGGGAGGACTGATCAGGTTTCCCCAGGAATAGTTTTCCAGACTCGATCATCAGCATATAGCCTGCGCTGGCGCGGCTTTTTCCCAGAGGAATTACCGGCGCCAGG
Source organism: Hahella sp. HN01 (assembly GCF_018986435.1). Taxonomy (GTDB): domain Bacteria; phylum Pseudomonadota; class Gammaproteobacteria; order Pseudomonadales; family Oleiphilaceae; genus Hahella. Next base: position 14,405 of record NZ_JAHMIN010000002.1, read on the forward strand.
GTGGAGGTCGGTTGACTGGGACTTTGCCGGTATACGCTGCCGGCGGCGATGTCATAGCGGAATGCGAAGTTCTTTTCCGTATCCTCTCCAGGGTTTTGCAGCCCTGAGAAAAACAGGTTCTTGGTGACAGGAAAAGGTTCTTGAGGCTCCTCTACAATGACATCCGGCGGTTCCACCACCACTGGCGGCGTGGAGTCATCTTTCTTTTCACTACCCCCACAGCCCCCCAGCGCGAGGGAACTTAAGCACAAAGACAACAGAATGTTGCGCTGGAGTTTATCCATACCTGCCTCGCATGACGCCGCTATTTTTATTGGTTTGTTAACGTGCAATAACTAACAAACACATAAATTTACAGTAATTTTCGCCGTGAAAATTTGAACCAGCCTTGGTTCTGGCGTGTTGCTCATAGCCCTGACAGCCTGCTGGTTAGACAATATGAAGCCCTTTGCTATATTTTGTGATGCGATCCGCATTCAGGGTTTGGAAGCGACCGGCGATCCCGGACGCTGTTGCTTAAGTAGTTGGAAGAAGTAGAGAGGTAAGGCATCCATGAACATGCCTTGGCGAAGGAATGTATCACCCCTTCCCGCAACAGGCGCGCTCAACCTGTTGCAACTCCCCGGCCAGCGAACCCTCGCCTATGGCGAATGGGGCGACCCCGCTGGAGCGCCGGTTTTTTACGCTCACGGCGCGCCCGGTTCGCGTTTGGAAGGCGCTTTTTTTCATGACGCGGCGCGCGCCGCCGGTTTGCGCTGGATTGTCGTTGATCGTCCGGGCATGGGCGCATCCTCTCTGGCGGACAATTACACATTGCTGGATTATCCCAGAGACGTCAGCGCCGTCGCCGATGCGCTGGGGATTGATCAGTTCGCGGTGGCGGGTTGGTCCAGTGGCGGCGCCTATGCTTTGACCTGCGCCTTTGAGATCCCCAAACGCATCGCCTTTGTCGCAGTCATGGCCAGCTATACCAATTTTGGAGAAATGAGCGCGGCCAAAGATTTGCTCTGGCGTAATGAACAACGCGGTCCGAAGATTGCTGAAGTCAGCACGGGGTTGTTTCGTACTTTATTATCCCTGCTGAGGCTGACGGAGCGATACAGTCCCAAGTTGTATCTGAAGTTTATTGAAAGCTCGAGTACGGAGCAGGACCTGGCCTTGTTGCGCGATGCAGGTATCTTGGAGCGTTTCATGGACAATCAACATGAAGCTTTTAACCAGGGCGTACAAGGTGTGATGTTGGATTTGCTGGCGCAGTATCGACACTGGGGTTTTTCTTTATCGGAAATCCGTTTGCCGACTCATATTTATCAAGGTGTGAAAGACCGCTTCGTTCCCTGGCGTTTCGCTCAACATCTGGCGGATAACCTGCCGTTGGCGGATTTGCGTATGATCACCGACGCCGGCCATATGTTTCCGTTGGAGGCGGACTTTCAGCGTGAACTGATGTCCGCTATCCGGCGTCATTTAGTGGCGCCTGAGACTAGCGACGCCAGAAAGCAGGCGTAAACAGAATCAGCAGCGTAAACACTTCAAGACGACCCAGCAGCATGGCGAAGCACAGTATCCACTTGGCGGGCTCATTCAGCTCGCCGTAATGCAACGCCACGCCACCTAAACCTGGTCCAAGATTATTGATACAGGCGCCGACGGCGGACCAGGCAGTGACCTGGTCCAGCCCGGTGGCGAGCAGGCCCATCAACATGAACACGAACATGAACATGTAAACCGAGAAGAAGCCCCATACCGCTTCCAGCACTCGGTCCGGCACCGGCTTGCGTCCCAGTTTTACTTGCAGCACGGCATTGGGGTGTACGATGCGCTTCACTTCCCGCATACCTTGCTTATAAATCAGCAGTACCCGGATGACTTTCATGCCGCCCCCTGTCGAGCCCGCGCAACCACCGATAAAGGCGACGACGAACAGCAGGAACGGCAACAGGTGCGGCCAATGGGCGAAGTCCGCAGTGGCGAAACCGGTGGTGGTCGCCACGCTAACCACTTCAAACACGCCGCGGATAATGGCGGTGAAGGGATCGTAGGTGGAAGTGCCAATCAATACGCCGACGGTGACGATGGAGACGCTCAACAGAATCAGCGAATAAAACACGACCTCTGGATCTTTCAGATAGACCAGCACTGAGCGGCGACGCCAGGCGAAAAAGTGCATGGCGAAATTGATCCCGGCCAGGAACATGAAAACGATGCAGATGATCTCAATCATCGGGCTGTTGAAGTAGCCGATGGAGGCGTCATGGGTGGAGAAACCGCCAATGGCGATGGTGGCGAAGCTGTGTCCGATGGCGTCGAATGCATCCATGCCCGCCCACCAGTACAACAGTGCGCACAGCGCCGTCAGTGAGACGTAGATGTACCATAAGGCCTTTGCGGTCTCGGTGATTCTGGGGGTGAGTTTGTTGTCTTTCACAGGTCCCGGCGCTTCCGCCCGGTATAGCTGCATGCCGCCAATGCCCAGCATCGGCAGGATCGCCACCGCCAATACGATAATTCCCATGCCGCCCAGCCACTGTAGTTGCTGCCGATACCAGAGGATGGATTTGGGGAGTATGTCGATACCGGTCATCACCGTGGCTCCGGTGGTGGTCAGGCCGGATACCGATTCAAAAATAGCGTCGACCAGACTGAGATGAGGGTGTTCGCTGAGATAAAGAGGCACCGCCCCGCTCAGGCTGAGCACTACCCAAAACAACACCGTGACCACGAAGCCGTCGCGTATGCGCAGTTCACTGGTTTGGCGAAATACAGGCAGCCATACCAGGAGTCCGGTCAGAAAAATACCGCACATGGCGGTAAGGAAAGGCTGCATATGGCCGTCTTCGTAGATCAGCGACACCACGATGGGAGGGATCATGGTGGTGCTGAACAACATCAGCAGGACGCCCAGAATTTTAGCTATCGCCGAATAATGCATTGATCTGTTGTGCGCTTATTTTTGGTATATGCGTTAAAAGAATGCGAGTCCCACCTGGAACAGGCGCTCAACTTCGGCGATTCTGCGTTTATCCACCACGAACAGGATGACGTGGTCATCCGGCTGGATGCGCAGATGGTCGTGAGCGATCAATACCTCGCCCCGTCTTACAATGGCGCCGATAGTAGAGCCTGCGGGCAACGAAATTTCATCCAGCCGCTTGCCCACCACTTTGGAGGAGCGATGGTCGCCGTGAGCGATCGCCTCAATGGTTTCAGCCGCTCCGCGTCGCAGTGAGTGTGCGCTTACCACGTCGCCTCTTCTCACGTGCGTAAGCAAACTGCCGATGGTGGTTTGCTGCGGCGAGATAGCGACGTCGATTTCGCCGCCTTGAATCAGGTCGACGTAATCCGGGTTGTTAATCAAGGTCATCACCTTACGCACGCCAAGCCGCTTGGCCAGCATGGAAGCCATAATGTTAGCCTCGTCGTCGTTGGTGACGGCGCAGAAAACATCCGTGTCTTCGATATTTTCTTCCAGTAGCAGCTCCTTGTAGGCCGCATTGCCGTGTAGCACGATGGTCTTGTTCAGCTCTTCGGAGAGCTGGATGCAACGGTCCTGGTTATGCTCAATCAGTTTGACTTGGTAGCGCCCCTCCAATGTTTCCGCCAGCCGCGCCCCGATATTGCCGCCACCGGCAATCATGATGCGACGATACGGCTTCTCCAGCGGCTGCAGTTCACTCATGACCTTGCGGATGTTATCCCGCGCGGCGATGAAGAAGACCTCGTCATTTTCCTCAATGACCGTATCGCCCTGAGGAATAATGGCTCTGTCCTTGCGATATATGGCCGCGACGCGGGTATCGATATGCGGCAGATGCTGGCGCAGGTAGGCCAATTCATGGCCGATCAAGGGGCCGCCTTTGGTGGCTTTGATGCCCACCAGTCGCACCAGTCCTTTAGAGAAATCCAGCACCTGCAAGGCGCCGGGATTCTCAATCAGGCGGGTGATGTGCTCGGTTACTACCTGCTCCGGGCTGATAATGACGTCAATGGGAAAGGCTTCAGTGTTAAACAGGCCTTTTTTGGTGAGATAAGCGGAGGTGCGCACCCGGCTGATCTTGGTCGGCGTCTTGAACAACGTGAAGGCGACCTGACAGGCCACCATATTGACTTCATCGCTGTTGGTGACGGCGATCAGCATATCCGCGTCGTCCGCCCCCGCCTGTTTCAGAATGTTGGGATAGGAAGCCTGTCCCTGCACGGTGCGGATATCCAGCCGGTCCTGCAATGAGCGCAGGCGCTGGGGATTGGAGTCCACCACGGTGATGTCATTCGCCTCGCTGGCCAGGTTTTCCGCGAGGGTTCCCCCAACTTGGCCGGCGCCAAGAATTATGATTTTCATGCTAAGCGTCCACAGCTGAGACTTTCAGAGTTGGTTGTTTCCGCAATCTGGCGTAGAAAAAGCCGTCATGGCCGCCGGTTACCGGCAAAAGCTGCACTCCGAAAGACGACTGAATTCCATATTTCCCTTCAATCGGTAAGACCTCCGCGTCCGTAGCGTCGGCGATAAAGCGTTCAATTATATGCTCATTCTCTTCTTTAAGAATAGAACAGGTCGCATAGACTAATAGGCCCCCAGGCTTCAGGGTAGTCCATAAAGTTCGCAGCAGCTTTAGTTGCAGCGCTGCAAGCTGGGGAATATCTTCACTGCGGCGCAGCAGCTTGATGTCTGGATGACGGCGTATCACACCCGTCGCGCTGCACGGGGCGTCGAGCAGAATGCGGTCGAATGGCGTCCCATCCCACCATTGTTGCAGGTCGCCGACATCCGCTGTGCGCACCTCCGCGTCCAACTGCAGGCGCTGCAGCGTGTCGCGAGTGCGAAGTTGGCGTTCGGGGTCAACATCTACGGCAGTTGCGGAAAGGTCAGGACAACGCTCCAACAGCGCAGCGGTTTTGCCTCCCGGCGCGCAGCAGGCGTCAAGCACCCGCTCGTTGGGCTGAGGGTCCATCAGGGCGGCGCTGAGTTGCGCCGCTTCGTCTTGTACAGAGCACAAACCGGCGTCGAAGAATCCTGGCAGACGGCTTACATCCACTGCCTGTTCACATTGGATGCCTGTATCCACCCATTCACAGAGGTGGGCGTCCACTTCCGCCTGACGCAATTGCTCCAGATAGTCTTCCCGCCGGGTTTTCTGCAAGTTGACTCGTAGCGTCAACGGGGCCTGGGCGTTACTGGCGGCAAGCAACTCGTCAAGTTGTCGAGGATAGGCGGCGGCCAGTTTGTCCAATAGCCACTGTGGCATCGCGTAGCGGAGACTGAGGTCCGCTTCGCTGTGCGCCAGCAATTCGTCCTTACGGCGTTGAAAGCTGCGGAGTACGCCGTTGACCAATTTTGTGGCCCAGAGCTTGTTGAGCTCCTTGGTGACGTTAACGGTTTCATTGATGCTGACGTGAGCGGGTTTATCCATAAACGCCAATTGATGCAGACCGCTGAGCAGCAGGAAATGAATATCCCGTTCTTTGGCCTTGATGGGCTGACGCAATAACTGCCCCAGCCAATGCTCCAAGGTCATATAATGTCGACAAACGCCATAGCACAGCGCTTGCAGAAAACTGCGATCATTTTCTTCGACCTGTTCCAGAGCCGGCGCCATTGCGGCGGACAGAGAACGTCCTTCTTCCGCCACTGCGCGCAGGGTTTTGGCCGCCGCTGCGCGGGCGCTGAGAGTTTTGCGTCGCTTCATATCAGCCGTTTATCCCTAGGATCTGGCCCAATTGCATCAAGGGCTTGCCGCCGTTGATCAGGTCCTGGCAACTGATGGGCTTGCCGCCGGGCAGCTGCAGGCTGGTAATGGATAGCACGCCTTCGCCGCAGGCGACTTTGACCGCTTCCGCTGTGCGCTCAAGAATCGTCCCCGGTTGCGCCTTGGCGCCTCCGACAGAAGCGCTCGCCGCCCAAAAGCGGATAGTTTGTCCGTTGTCTTCCGTGAAACACACTGGCCAGGGATTGAAGGCGGCGATTTTGCGTTGAATCAGCGCCGCAGGCTCTGACCAATCGATACGAGCTTCTTCTTTTTGCAGCTTATGGGCATAGGTGGCCAGATAGTCTTGTTGCCTTTCACCCTGAAGTTCGCCTTCCTGCAAGAGAGACAGCGCTTCTACAATTGCAGCTCCGCCCATTTGCGCCAGACGGTCGTGCAGTGTGCGGCCTGTGTCCTCAGCAGTGATTGGAGTGACTGTCTTGAGCAACATCGGTCCTGTATCCAACCCCGCTTCCATTTGCATGATTGTGATGCCGGATTCTTCATCTCCCGCAATAATCGCCCGCTGAATTGGCGCGGCTCCGCGCCAGCGCGGCAACAGCGAGGCATGGATGTTGAGGCAGCCGTGTTTGGGAGCGTCCAGCACCGCTTGGGGCAGGATGATTCCATAGGCGGCTACGACCATCACGTCAGCGTCATAATCGCGCAGGCGTTGGCGATCTTCTTCATTTTTGAAGTTGAGCGGCTGCTCCACCGGAATTTCGTGCTTTAGCGCAAGCTGTTTTACAGGGCCAGGAAGAAGCTTGTTGCCACGGCCGGCGGGCCGGTCAGGTTGAGTGTATACGGCGACGATCTGATAGCTGGCGTCCAGCAGCGCTTGCAGTGCGGAAGCAGCGAAGTCTGGGGTGCCGGCGAAAATGACTTTCAGGGGTGATGACATGAAGTTTCAGGCCTTAAAAACAAAAACCGCCATGGTGGGCGGTTAAAAAATCTTTCGGAAATGTGGACTTATGCGCGCATTTTATGCTGCTTTTCCAGTTTCTTCCGGATTCGAGTCCGTTTAACATTACTCAGGTAGTCGACGTACAGTTTGCCGTTGAGATGGTCAACCTCATGTTGGAGGCATACCGCGAGCAGGCCGCGGGCTTCCATCTCGTAGGATTCGCCGTTACGATCCTGTGCTCTGATCTTGACGTGGGGAATCCGTGTGACCGACTCGTAGAAACCCGGGACGGACAAGCATCCCTCCTGCATTTCTTCGGGGTCGCCGTCCAGTACTTCGATGTCGGGGTTGATAAACACCATTGGTTCGGATTTGTCCTCGGACACATCAATTACTACGATGCGTTTGTGGACGTCCACCTGGGTGGCGGCCAGCCCGATGCCGGGGGCCTCGTACATGGTCTCAAACATGTCGTCGATTAACTGACTCAAAGCCGCGTCAAAGGTTTGTACTGGCTTGGCCACAGTACGCAGCCTAGGGTCAGGAAATTCAAGAATTTGGAGCTTACTCATAATTAAATTTGTGAAAAAATTTCCATTACAGATTGGATAACGCCTGCTAGTATTATCTATTAGTGTAAGAATGAGTACAAACTAAACAAAATTGAATAGGCTAATCGTCATTATAGCCTGATTTCATCCCAAACTGCCCGGTTATGACCTAAGGGAATGTATCATGAGGAAACTGCTGTCCTTTGTGTTCGTAGTGATGCTAACGTTGAGCCAGTTTGCGCTGGCCGCGCCTGAGCTACGTGACGACCATCCAGATCGCTACACCGTCGTCAAAGGTGATACTTTGTGGGATATATCTTCGCGCTTTTTGCGGAATCCCTGGTATTGGCCGGAGATCTGGCATGTTAATCCGCAAATAGAAAATCCCCATTTGATTTTCCCTGGTGACGTGTTGGCCTTGGTGTATATCGACGGTAAACCTCATGTCACCATCGCGCAGCGGGGCGATATCGGCCGTACGGTGAAACTGTCCCCGAAAAAACGTATTACGCCGCTGGAAAGCGCCATTCCCGCTATTCCCCTTGAAGCCATCAACCCTTTTCTTACTGACAGTCGCGTGGTAACAGAAGAGGAGCTGAATAAAGCGCCTTATGTGTTACTCGGCAAAAAAGGTAATTTGATCGTTGGCGCGGGCGATCAAGTTTACGCCAGAGGCGATGCTGTGCTTGAAGCTTCCTATGGCATTTATCGTCGAGATGATGTTTACGTTGATCCTGACACCAAGGAATTCTTAGGTATTCAAGCCCGTTCAATTGCAGTGGGTAAAGTCGTTGCGCAGGAAGACGATGTTCAGACGGTACAGATTCGTCGTTCGAATGAAGAAATCCGTCAAGGCGACCGGTTGCTGCAAGAGGAAGATCGTGAAATTAACTCTACTTTTTATCCCAGCAATCCCGAAGGTGAAATCAACGGCAAAATGATTGCCGTTATAGACGGTGTAAGCCAGATTGGCCAATATGACGTCGTAGTCATCAATAAAGGTGATAGAGAAGGCCTAAAAGTGGGGAACGTGCTGGCTATCTTCAAAGCGGGCGAACAAGTGCGTGATCCTTACACCAAAGAAATTTTGCTTTTACCTTCTGATCGCGCAGGTGTGCTGATGGTATTTCGCACATTTGAAAAAGTCAGCTACGGTCTGATCTTAAAAGCTGACCGTCCGCTTGCTATAATGGACGAAGTTCGTAATCCATAGTTTGTTAATGTTCTGAGACGTCGTAGTTTTCGACGTCTCAGCCGATCAAGGATGATCCAATGTCTACTCTTACTCCTATTGTTTGGTTAAACCTCACTACAGTTCCTTCTTTGGGCGATAGTCGTCTTGCCCTGCTTGCACAGCATTTTGAAGAGTCGTCACAGACTGATGATTTTCAATTAGGCGTTTCCTCCAACCTGTCATTTTCCACTGAACTGTGGCGCGCCATAGAGAGAGTGATCGCATATGGCGACCGTCCCATCAATGCTCAGGTGGCGAGCATTTTGAGATGGAGCGAGCAGATGGGGAACCGTCTGTTTCTGTTACCTGACGCTGATTACCCCAGTCTGCTGCGTTTATTGCCTGATCCTCCTGCGGTGTTGTATGCACGAGGCCGATATGAGCTGATTCATCAGCCGCAGATCGCCATGGTGGGTTCTCGCAACCCAAGTGTGCATGGTCAGGAAACGGCGCGGCAGTTCGCTCGCTCTCTGGGAGAAAGCGGTTTTACCATCACCAGTGGTCTGGCGGCGGGCATAGATGGCTCCGCTCACGCGGGCGCATTGGGAACATTGGGATCGACAATAGGTGTGCTGGGGTCGGGTTTGAATGTCATCTACCCCGCGAAGCATCGCGACCTTGCCCAAAAAATGATGGAAAACGGTTTGCTGGTTAGTGAGTTTCCGCCGGATACTCAACCCAGGTCGCAGCACTTTCCCAAGCGGAATCGCATTATCAGCGGCTTGTCGCTGGGGACGCTGGTGGTGGAAGCCAGTCTGCGCAGCGGCTCGTTGATTACGGCGCGCAATGCCCTGGAGCAACACAGGGAAGTCTTCGCCATACCCGGCTCTATCCACAATCCCCAGGCGCGTGGCTGTCATCACCTGATCAAGCAGGGAGCGAAGCTGGTGGAATGCACCGACGACATACTCGCCGAACTGCCTGCGTTGATGGGGCTGTACCGCTCTCTCAATGAGCCATGGACGACGGTGTTCGCTGCAGAAGAATTCCCTGGCCAACAGAGTCAGCCTGAGCCGGCGTCTCTGGCGCCCTTGTCTGAGCAAGCGGAGGTGGTGCTCAACGGGATGGGGTACGATTGTACGCCCCCGGATGCTTTGGTGGAGCGGACGGGTCTGTCTATCGCGGAAATCAGAAGCGTATTGATCGAACTGGAACTGGAAGGCTGGGTGCAGGAAGTCGCGGGAGGCTTCATTCGCAACGCCCGTTAGTTACCCATCTCCCATAGATACCCTTAGAGCTTGCCCCCACGGTCGCCTTCGGTTACTTTGCGCCAGATTGGTATCTGGAGGGGCAAAACTTGTCAGCATGGTTTATTCAGAAAGCGGTGTCCGTTCTCAACCGCGGCGGCGTGCTCGCTTATCCCACTGAAGCGGTATGGGGTCTGGGCTGTGATCCATCTTGCGAAGACGCGGTGAATCGCATCCTGCAGCTTAAACGCCGGCCATGGCGCAAAGGCTTGATCTTGGTGTCAGGTCAGATTGAACATTTTTCCCAGTTACTAGACCGATTGCCGCAGCAACAGAAAGATCAGATGCTGGCGTCCTGGCCCGGACCGGTTACCTGGGTTGTCCCTGATCCTGGCGTCTATGCGCCATTGGTGCGTGGCGCCCACGACGCCATCGCTATTCGGGTGACGGCGCATCCCCTGGTGGCGGAACTGACCAAGGCGTTTGGCGGACCTATCGTTTCAACCTCCGCCAATCCTGCGACGAGGGAGCCGGCCCGCACTCTATTCGACTGCCGTCGCTATTTTAAATCCGGCGTCGATCACTATCTGCCCGGAAAGCTGAGCGGACTGAATAAACCCAGCCAAATTCGCGACGCCGCCACCGGCGCCATCCTCAGACAATAAAGGCGACTTCATGCAGCAACAGATTACGCAGGTTAAAGACTATCTTCTGGGATTGCAGGATGAGATCTGCAATGGGTTAGCCGCCATTGACGGTGGCGAGGGATTCGTCGAGGACGCCTGGAAAAGAGAGGAAGGTGGCGGTGGACGCACGCGGGTGCTTAGCGAAGGCGGCGTGTTTGAGAAAGCCGGCGTCAATTTCTCTCATGTCAGTGGCGCCCGCCTACCCGCCTCCGCCAGCGCTGCCCGACCGGAACTGGCGGGACGTAGTTTTCAGGCCATGGGCGTCTCATTGGTCGTGCATCCGCGTAACCCCTATGCGCCAACCTCTCACGCCAACGTACGCTTCTTTGTGGCGGAAAAAGAGGATGAAGAGCCGGTATGGTGGTTCGGCGGTGGTTACGATCTGACGCCTTATTACGGCTTCGATGAAGACTGCGTCCACTGGCATCACACGGCGGCGCAAGCGTGCGAGCCCTTTGGCGCGGAGACTTACCCCAAATACAAAAAGTGGTGTGACGATTACTTTTACCTGAAGCATCGCGATGAGGCCCGCGGCGTGGGCGGACTGTTTTTCGATGATCTCAACGACTGGGGATTTGAGCGCTCGTTCGATTTTATGCAGGCGGTCGGGAACAGCTATCTGCCCGCCTACCTACCCATTGTCGAGCGCCGCAAAGATATGGTTTATGGTGAACGGGAGCGTTCATTCCAGCTTTATCGACGCGGTCGTTATGTCGAGTTCAACCTGGTCTATGACCGGGGCACATTGTTCGGTTTACAGTCCGGCGGCAGAACGGAGTCGATCCTGATGTCTCTGCCTCCGCTGGTGCGCTGGGAATATGCCTGGACGCCGGAGCCGGGCTCGGATGAAGCCCGTCTGACCGAGTATTATTTGAAGCACAGAGACTGGGTGTAATCCCGCAACGCCAAAACCTTAATCAGCGCAAATAAAGGCAGGTATAGCATGGATATGTACGCGGTGGTCGGCAATCCGGTCAGCCATAGCAAGTCTCCCAAAATCCACGGAATGTTCGCGCAACAGACCGGCGAGAGTTTGGAATATACGGCGATCCAGGCTCCTCTGGACAGCTTTAGAGAGACGGTGGAGGCATTTTTTATCGGCGGCGGCAAAGGCCTTAACGTTACAGTGCCATTCAAAGAACAGGCTTGGAAAATTGTCAGTGAGCGCTCGCATCGCGCCGAGCTTGCCGGCGCCGTCAACACCTTGCTGCAACGGGACGGGCGTCTGTTCGGCGATAATACCGATGGCGAAGGCCTGGTGCGCGATATCTGCATAAATCAGGGCGTTGCGTTAAGCGGTAAGAAGATTTTGCTGGTCGGCGCCGGCGGAGCGGTGAAAGGCGTTATGGCGCCGTTGCTGGATGAAGGTCCCGCCTCTATCGTGGTCGCTAACCGCACTGTTTCCAAGGCGGAGGATCTGGCGCGTATCTTTGGTCGCAATGGATCGGTCAGCGCTTGTGCGTTCGAGGATTTGCAAGGTCCTTTCGATGTCGTGATTAACGGCACTTCCGCGAGTCTGGTGGGGGATATTCCGCCTCTCCCGGATGCCGTCATCGCGTCTCATACCTTTACCTACGACATGATGTACAGCCTGCGTGACACGGCATTCGTCGCCTGGGCCAAAGCGCGCGGCGCAGGACAATGCTGCGATGGGCTCGGCATGTTGGTGGAGCAGGCGGCGGCGGCCTTTTATCTGTGGCGCGGCGTGCGTCCGGATACCGCTCCGGTGCTGGCTGCGCTAAGAAAGGGAGATTAGCGCCACCGCCAACGCCAACTTTGACTATGCTTAAGCTAATGATTTTAAGTGCTTAGGTTCGCTTTGGGCGAATTCGGGCCAGTTACTTGAGCATCGCGAAGTATGGACGGTCAACATGGATATACTCACCTGGGTGGGACTTTTGTTCGGAATGGGCGTGGTGCTGGGAGCAGTGGCTTCCGGCTCCGGGCTTTGGGACTTCGTCAATGTTCCCGGGTTGATGATAGTGGTCTTCGGCTCTTTCGCCGTCACCTTGGTGAAGTACCGCTGGCGTAACTTTTTTGGCAGCGTGCGGCTTGCCTTCTCCACTACTTTTCTTGAGAAAACCCAGGACCCATGGGACCTGTATCGCGAAGCGCGGCAACTGGCGGATGTCGTGCGCAAGCAGGGACTGTTGGGGCTGGATCGGGTTGAAATTACCCATCCGTTTCTACGCAAAGCCGTCGGTCTCGCCGTTGACGGCCATCCCCCGGAATTTATAGAAGAAGTCCTGCTTGAGGACACCCACCAGTTTGTCGAGCGCCTGCAGACAGCGGAAAAGGTGTTTCGCGGTCTGGGAGAGTCGGCGCCGGCGCTGGGCATGCTGGGCACCCTGGTGGGACTGGTGCAGATGCTGAATAACATGCAGGACCCCTCTTCTATCGGACCTGCTATGGCGATCGCCTTGCTCACCACGTTTTACGGCGCCTTTATCGCCCAGATTATTGTTCTGCCCCTGGCGGACAAGTTGCAGCTTAAAACCCAGGATGAAGTCCGTAACCGCATGATCGTGATCAGCGGCATTCTGAGTATGGTGAAGGGGCTGAACCCGCGCATTATCAAAGACGTGTTGGCGTCTTATCTGCCTGAGCTGGACGCCATGGAAGACATCCATGAGTCGGCGTCCGCACAGGAAGAGACATGATCAAGCCGCGCAAGCAATCCGGTGGTCTGTTGCCAGTCGGCGCGCCGGTCTGGATTGTCACCTTCGCTGACCTGATGACGTTGCTGCTGACCTTTTTCATTCTGCTGTTGAGCTTTTCCAGTCTGGATGCGGAGAAATACCGCGCCATCGCCTACTCCATGAGTAAGGCCTTTGGCGTGGCCTGGGTTCCTTCGTCTCAGGGCGCGCCGGATATGTATCCTCTGGGGGGCGATATCACGCCTACCGTGCCCATGGAGCCAGTGATCCGCGATAAGGGCGACACAGAGCAGCCGGCGCCCCAATCCAACGTAGAGCCCAGCCTGGATTTAAGCCAGGAGGTGGTGAGCGAGGCGGCGTATATGGAGAACGACCGCCTGGCCTCGCGCATGATCAGTTTGCTGGAGAATGAAATAGAAGATCAGGCGGTGGCCATCAAGTTTGACGACCAGGGGGTGGTGCTCAGCTTTACCGAGCGCGCCACATTCGCCTCCGGCAGTGAGGAGTTGAAGCTATACATGCTGCCGGTGCTGATGAAAGTCACTGACGTGCTGGCTGATTGCAAGGGAGACATTCTGGTGACGGGGCATACGGATGATCGCCCTATCGACTCAGCGAGATTTCGCTCCAATTGGGATCTATCGGCGGCCAGAGCGGTAAGCGTGGTGCATCGGCTGGTGCTGGATGGGCGTCTCGACGCCAGTCGCGTGAGCGCCATCGGGCAGGCGGAGACGCGTCCCCTGGTTCCCAATGACAGCGATGAGCACCGGGCGCAAAACCGACGGGTGGAAATTCATATCGAAAACGCCGAATGCCGCATGAGCTAAGCGCCTACAACCTTCATTATCCGCGCTGGATCGGGGTAGAATGTGCGGCCCGGTAAATAACTATGATAGACAGGTGAATACGATATGAGCGGTCCTTCACAACCGAAGGTAGTGGATGAGGAATGGAGCGATGAACGGGTTCAGGGCTTTTTAGAGCTGGAGCCACGGGATGAATCTGATCCCGATTATCATGTTCTGCGTCAGGCCTATGAATACATGCTGGCCCGCGATTACGCGCGTTTCGTGGCCTATTTCGCGGAAGCTGACCGCAATATCAATGCGTTGAGTCCAGAGGGCGAAACCATGCTGGATCGCGTTGATGAGCATGCTCGTGGCGCGGAATATGCGCAAATCCTGCGCGACGCCGGCGGTAAAAAAGCGGCTGAGCTGTAAAAAGCAGGATTAAAAAGTAAGGGGCGAACTATGTGTCGCCCCAGATGGTTTGCGGTGACAGTAGTCGTTCGACTTACTGTACGTTGATCTCGATCGCTTTCGGCTGCGCCTTTTCCACCTTGTTCAGATGCAAGGTGAGGATGCCGTCCCGGTACTCTGCGCGAATGTTGTTTTCATCCACATTATCCGGCAGCGTGAAGGAGCGTGCGAAGTTTCCGTAAAAGCGTTCTACGCGATGATGTTTCTTGTCGCCTTCTTCCTTCTCCAGCTTGCGCTCGCCCTGAATGGACAGCACGCCTTCGTGGACGGCCACCTTGACGTGACTTTTATCCACGCCAGGCAACTCAGCCTTGATCAAGAACGCTTCTTTGGTTTCCGTGATATCCACGGCAGGAGCCCAGTCGGCTTTGCGGATCACTTCTTTGCCGTTTTCGCTGTTGCGAGCCTGACCCTGCAAAGAGCGGTTATAACGGTCGAGAATATCTTCAAATTCAGAAAACGGGTTCCAACGGGTAATCGCCATAGTTCTATCTCCAAAAAGAGTTTAAGTACAAATCGGTTGGCCTGATGCGACAGGCCCTCAGTAATCATTTACACCTGAAACTGCTGATTGGGGTGACGTCTTGCCCCGGTTACGCTGCGTATCGTGATAATAGAAATAATGGCGTTAAAAATGTTTTCAAGGGGCGCCCTACTGACAAAAAAATCATATTCTGATTTACGTCAATTTCCACTGCGCCCCTGAAATGTGGCTACTCGCCCCAGTTTTCCTGCAAATGCCGGTCTTTCAATTTGACGTAATTGGCGGCGGTGTACTGGAAAAAATTTTTTTCCTTGTCGTTGAGCGGACGGGCTTGTTTCGCAGGCGCGCCAACGTACAAGTAACCGCTTTCCAGGCGTTTGCCGGGAGGCACAAGCGTACCGGCGGCGATCACTACATCGCTCTCCACATGGGCTCCATCCATGATGATGGCGCCCATGCCGACGAGGATGCGGCTCTCAAGCGTGCAGCCATGCAAGATAGCCTTGTGGCCAATGGTGACGTCCTCACCGATCGTCAGTGGATAGCCGTCGGGGTTGAAAGGTCCTGCGTGGGTGATATGCAGCACCGATCCATCCTGCACGCTGGTGCGCGCGCCGATGCGAATCCGGTGCATGTCGCCGCGTATCACGACGGTCGGCCAGACGGAACAGTCGTCGCCCAAGTGGACGTCGCCGATGACGACGGCGGTGGGGTCGATAAAGACGCGCTCTCCCTGCGTCGGGGTGATTCCCTGATAAGTGCGCACAGGCATGGTGGACTCCAAGCATCAAAAATCTGAAGCGCCGTAGACGGGCTCAAGGGCCTGAATGGCGGATTGTTACTTTAGCATTGATCGGACTATTCTAAAGCAGGATTCAGCGGCGCATTACTTGAAAGCGGCCCCGCACGCCCACATTTTGTTTGCTCGGGGGCGTTGCGATCAGCAACCCCGGAAGACTCGTCAATTCAGGAATATTTCAATGACCAATCCATTGCTCGCCGATACGGCGTTACCCCCGTTCTCACAGATTCGCGCCGAACATGTCAAAGAGGCGATGGACAAATTACTTGCCGAAAACAGACAGCGCATCGCCGAGCTGGCGGCTCAGCCCAGCTTCAACTGGGATAATCTGGCGCAGCAAATGGATAACATGTCGGACAAGCTGAACCATGTGTGGTCCCCGGTCAGCCATCTGAACAGCGTGCTCAACAGCGAAGCGCTGCGTGAGGCCTACAACGCCTGTATCCCCGAGCTGTCCCGCTACGGTACGGAAATCGGTCAGAACAAGGCGCTGTACGACGCTTATCACGGCATTAAAGAATCTGATGAATTTAGTTCGCTCAGCGAAGCGCAGCGTAAATCCATCGACAATACCCTGCGCGACTTTCATCTGGCCGGCGTTGATCTGCCGGAAGACAAGAAAGCGCGCTATATGGAAATTTCGCAGCGTCTGGCGGAGCTGGGCAGCAAGTTCAGCGATAACGTGCTGGACGCTACTCAGGCCTGGACCAAACATGTGACGGATGCCGCTCTGCTCAAAGGCATGCCGGACTCCGCACTGGCTGGCGCGCGCCAGGCCGCCAAGTCCCGTGACAAAGAAGGCTATGTGCTGACGCTGGATTTCCCCAGCTTCTACGCGGTGATGACCTACTGCGAAAATCGCGAATTACGTCAGGAAATGTACGAGGCCTACAACACCCGCGCTTCTGAACAAGGGCCCTACGCCGGTCGCTGGGACAACTCGGAAGTGATGCAGGAGATCCTGGCGCTGCGACTGGAGAAGTCGCGCCTGCTGGGCTTTAACTCCTATGCTGAATACTCCCTGGCCACCAAAATGGCGCGTACGCCGGATGAGGTGCTGGGCTTCCTGAACGAGCTGGCGGAGAAGTCCGTAGCGGTGGCGCGTCAGGAGTTTGCAGAGCTGCAAGCGTTCGCCGCGGAGCAGGGGCAGACGGAATTACAGTCCTGGGATGTCAGTTTTTATTCAGAGAAGCTGCGCCGTCACCGTTATTCCGTGTCTCAGGAAGAGCTGAAGCCTTACTTCCCCGCTTCGAAAGTGATCAATGGCATGTTCGCCGTGGTGCAGCGCCTGTTTGGCGTCACACTCGACGAAATTACGGAATTTGATAGCTATCATTCAGACGTCCGCTACTTCAAAGTGCGTCGTGACGGCGAGGAAATCGCCTCTATCTATATGGATTTGTTCGCGCGAGAGAACAAACGCGGCGGCGCCTGGATGGCGGATTACGCCGTACGTCGTCGTTTGGACGACGGCTCTGTGCAGAAACCTGTGGCGTTCATCACTTGTAACTTTGCGCCGGCGACGGAAGAGCATCCCGCCCTGCTGACGCATGATGAAGTCACCACGCTGTTCCACGAATTCGGCCATGCGCTGCACCACATGCTGACCACCGTCGATTGCAACGATGTATCCGGTATCAATGGCGTGCCTTGGGATGCGGTGGAATTACCCAGTCAGTTCCTGGAAAACTGGTGCTGGGAGGAAGAAGCCCTGGCGCTGATTTCCGGTCATTACCAAAGTGGCGAGCCGCTGCCGAAAGAATTGCTGGAAAAAATGCTGGCGGCGAAAAACTTCCAGTCCGGCATGCTGATGGTGCGCCAGCTTGAGTTCGCTTTGTTTGATTTCCGTCTGCATCATGAATACGACGGGTCGGCGGATTTCGCCGTCCAGCAGGTGCTGGACGAAGTGCGGGATAAAGTCGCAGTGATCAAGCCGCCCGCATTCAATCGTTTCCAGCACAGTTTCAGTCACATTTTTGCTGGCGGATACGCCGCAGGCTATTACAGCTATAAATGGGCGGAAGTGCTGGCGGCGGATGCGTTTTCCTTGTTTGAGGAAAATGGCGTGTTCGATCCAGAAACGGGTCGACGCTTCCTGCATTCGATTTTGGAAAAAGGCGGCAGCCGCGAGCCGATGGATTTATTCATTGAATTCCGCGGGCGTCCGCCGGAAGTGGAGGCGTTGTTGCGTCAAAGCGGCATCGCCGCCTGAGAGAACCAGCAAGGCCTGCGTTGCGGGCCTTGTCGACATTCAGCAATCGTATTTACCTGGTAGTGCATATGGTGAAGCGTTTTATCGCGGGGGCGGTGTGTCCCCGCTGCGGAGAGATGGACAAGATCGTCAGTTACGCTGACGAAGATCAACGGCAAGTGCGTGAATGCGTGGCTTGCGGCTTTTTTGAAAAGCTGCGCGAAGCTGACGGTCCGGCGGAGCTGCAAACCCGCGTCACCCGCCCGAAACAGGCGGAGGCGCAAGTGCAGACGATCAAGTTCTATCCCCGTCCCAAGAAAGAGCAGTAACGACGATCTGAGCCTGACGCCTTGTTGTTGAAACCTGTCAGCAACGGGGCTGAAAGCTCATGCGGATGTGATGCTTGTCCAACAGATTCAGCCAATCCTCGTTCAGAGGACGCCAGCGCTGGGTGTTGGTCTTCGCCAGAAAGGGCGACAGATCCAAATGGTAGAAGTCCGGCAAGCTTACCATCTGGCGTACGGTCAGGTGGGTGGCTTGATCCAGTTCATTGGCGAAGGGCTCGCCGATCAGATGATGGGCCAACAGATTGGCCTGAGTGGCCTGCAGATCGCAGATGGGACTGTTGCGCAGGCTGCGATTGTTTTCATAAACCTCCTCCACCAAACGATGGCTTTGATAGGCCATGATCAACAGGCAGTCCAAACCGGTATGGCGCAGCACCAGCACGGATGGGTGCGCGAAATAATGGATGGATTTCTCGATGAAGGGCGCGAACAGCTTTTCCGTCTGGCTCGCAGCGGCGCAATGCGCCACGCACTCCACTAAACGCGGGGCGAGTTCGATATAATCGATGACGAAATGAATGAGGTCTTCAACCGGCTGTGATCCGTTCAGTTCAATGACTCGGTGCAGAGAATCCAGTTGCTGGCGAAGCCACTTGGCGTAATTTTGAGTTTTAAGCTCTGCGGCCTTAGCCTGATTGATGATCTCGTATACTGCAGCGAGGCTCATCTATAACGATTTCCCTAAGTGACAACTATAAAAAACTGTTTCAATCCGGACGCATGACTTCAGTGTAGTCAAGGGTTAGCAAAGTGCGTAATACTAATTTGTAATGAACCACTTTTCATGCTGACAAAATGTTTTGTACAGCCACGCCTGATAGGCGCCTCTGGCCGCCAGAAACAGACAGAGTGAAAACCAGAGTCCGTGATTGCCCCAACCCTGAGTGAGCCACCAGCTGGGTAAAAACACCAGCAGTGTCGCGACGATGATTGTATCCCGCATTGCCTTGCCTTGGGTAGCGCCGACAAACACACCATCGAACAGGTAACTCCACACGCCGATCAAGGGACACAGGATCAGCCAGATCAGATAGCGGCTCGCTTCAGTGCGGATGACTTCCAGGTCGGTGAGGCGGTTGATCAGCCAGTCGCCTCCCAGCCAGAACGCCAGCGTCAGCAGCAGTGCAGTCACCAGGGACCAGACGCCCCCTATTCTGGCGGTGCGGCGCAGCATGGCCTGATCGCGCTTACCTACGGCTTCTCCACACAGAGCTTCTACACCATTGGCGAAACCATCAAGGGCGTTGGAGATGATCATCAAAAAAGTCAGCAATACGGCGTTGGCGGCCAGAACGTTGGTTCCCATCTGTGCGCCCTGGGCGGTGAAGAAAGCGAAAGTGAACAGCAGCAGGATCGTGCGAATGAAAAGGTCGCCATTCAGCTTGAGCAGCTTGGCGAAGGCGCTGCGCGCCCACAGCTCAGAGTTGCGTAACTGCGCAAGGAAATTCCCCGCATCGCCGCGAACGACGAAATAGAGCCCGAGAACCAGACTGTAATACTCGGCGATGAGCGACGCCCAGGCTACGCCGTCGGCGCGCATGCCGAAGCCGACCACGAACAGCAGGTCCAGCGCGATATTCACGATGTTGGCGCTGACCGCCAGGATCAAGGCGCTGCGGGTGCGTTGGCAGCCTATCAGCCAACCCACGACACAGTATTGAATCAGCACGGCGGGAGCGCTGAAGATGCGAATTTCCGCATAGTTGTGGGCCTGCGTCCAGATGTCGCCAGTGGCCTGCATCCACTCCAATCCCAGGGGCAATATCCAGGCGCGATTGAGGATCATGAATAACCCGATGCCGAGCGCGATGGCGGCCGCCCGCAAAAACTCGCGGATCAACCTGCCCTGGTCCCCGGCGCCCCAGGATTGCGCCGCCAGTCCAGTGGCGCCCATGCGCAGAAAACCGAACGCCCAGAACAGAAATGTGAACAGATTTCCCGCCAGCGCCACGGCCCCGAGATAGACCGGAGAATCCAGGTGTCCCAGTACGGCGGCGTCCACCAGACCCAGCAACGGCGTGGTGATATTGCTCAGAATTAACGGCCAGGCGAGGGCCCACAAACGCAAGTGAAGCGTTGCCGGGGGATTGCTCATGAAACTCCTGAAGATGTGACGGTCAGATCACTGTAAGTGACCAGATTTGTGCATGAAATCAGCTGGATAGCTTTTTTACCTAAACCATGACTGAACAATTGCCAGCCCGATCCAAGTTTGTCTATACTGGCGCTGTACCTTGCATTTGACTTCCTACAAACGTAGTCGACGGACCGCTGTAGGCGGGCCGTCTTGCAGGAAGTGTCCGGCAGTAACAATAAAAACTAAGCTGTGGAGACACAATAATATGATGTCACGAAGACGCGCAATAGCGGTGGCTTCGCCCGTTCCGTTTGTATCTGCGTCCGCTTCGGCCGCCTGGGAATTGAACATGACTCCCGGTGTGACTGAAGTGAGTCAGTCAGTATACAGCCTCCACATGACTATTTTCTGGATCTGCGTGATCATAGGGATAGTGGTGTTTGGAGTAATGTTCTGGTCGATCTTCAATCACCGCAAAAGTAAAGGGGCGAAACCCGCCCAATTCCATGAAAGTACGACAGTCGAGATTATCTGGACTGTTATTCCCTTCCTTATTCTCATTGGCATGGCCATACCCGCGACCGGCACTCTGGTCAAAATGTATGACGCCAGTGAAGCGGATATGGATATCAAGATCACCGGTTACCAATGGAAATGGCGATACGAGTACCTGAATCAGGACGTCAACTTCTTCAGTAATCTGGCGACCTCCCAGGACCAAATCTACAATCGCGACGACAAGGGCGAACACTACCTGTTGGAAGTGGACGAGCCTCTGGTGTTGCCGATAAATCAGAAGATTCGTTTCCTGGTCACCTCCGCCGACGTCATCCACTCCTGGTGGGTGCCCAGTCTTGCGGTCAAGCGCGACGCCATTCCCGGCTACGTTCGCGAAGCCTGGACCGTCATCAAAGAGCCCGGTATTTATCGCGGTCAGTGCGCTGAACTGTGCGGTAAGGACCATGGCTTCATGCCTGTCGTGGTGAAAGCCGTGCCTCAGGAAGAGTATCAGGAATGGCTCCTGGCCAAACAGGAACTGGCTCGTCAGGAATACGAGTTGAAGAACAAACAATGGACGATGGAAGAATTGGTTGCACGCGGGGAGAAATCCTATGCGTCCAATTGCGCAGTGTGCCATCAGGCCAATGGCGCCGGTCTGCCGCCGACATTTCCTGCTCTTGCTGGCAGCGGCATAGTCAAAGGCCCGGTAGAGAAGCACGCCGAAGTTGTATTGCACGGGGTGTCAGGCACCGCCATGCAGGCGTTCGGAGCGCAGCTGAGTGAAGTTGATATCGCCGCTATCGTGACCTACGAGCGTAATGCTTGGGGCAACAAGATGGGCGACATGATTACTCCGCAACAAGTTGCAGAGTTAAAGAACAAGTAGTTCTCAGCGACACACAACCAATTTAAGAGGAGTTTGACCATGAGTGCGGTACTAGGCGCTGACGCGCATCACCATCACGGTCCGGCTAAAGGCTTCAAGCGGTGGCTCTTCACCACCAACCATAAAGACATTGGCACCATGTACCTGTGGTTCAGTTTCGCCATGTTTCTCATCGGGGGCACGATGGCCCTGGTGATTCGGGCGGAATTGTTCGAACCAGGCATGCAGATCGTCCATCCGGAATTTTTCAATCAGATGACCACCATGCACGGTCTGATCATGGTGTTCGGGGCGGTCATGCCCGCCTTCGTAGGGCTCGCCAACTGGCTGATTCCCATGATGGTCGGGGCGCCGGATATGGCGCTGCCCAGAATGAACAACTGGAGCTTCTGGATTCTTCCATTCGCATTCGCCATGTTGTTATCCACCCTGTTGATGGAAGGCGGCGGTCCCAACTTCGGTTGGACTTTCTATGCGCCTCTCTCCACTACCTACGCGCCGGCGAGCGTGAACTATTTCATCTTCGCGGTGCACATGATGGGGATCTCCTCCATCATGGGAGCCATTAACGTGATCGCCACCATTCTGAACATGCGGGCGCCGGGCATGACCCTGATGAAAATGCCTCTGTTCGTGTGGACCTGGCTGATCACCGCCTTCCTGCTGATAGCGGTTATGCCGGTGCTGGCGGGTGCCGTCACCATGATGCTGATGGACATCAACTTCGGCACCAGCTTCTTCAAAGCGGAAGGCGGCGGCGATCCGGTGCTGTTCCAGCACGTATTCTGGTTCTTCGGCCATCCGGAAGTGTACATCATGATCCTGCCCGCCTTCGGCGTGGCGTCGCAGATCATTCCTACCTTCAGCCGCAAACCGCTGTTCGGGTATCCCTCCATGGTGTACGCCACGGCGTCGATTGCGATCCTGTCATTCGTGGTATGGGCGCACCACATGTTCACCGTCGGCATTCCGCTGGCCGGAGAACTGTTCTTCATGTACGCCACCATGTTGATCGCTGTCCCCACCGGGGTGAAAGTGTTCAACTGGGTCAGCACCATGTTCCGCGGCTCGCTGACCTTTGAGACCCCGATGCTGTTCGCGGTGGCCTTCGTGATTCTGTTCACCATCGGCGGCTTCTCCGGTTTGATGCTGGCCATCGCGCCGGCGGACTTCCAGTATCACGACACCTATTTCGTGGTGGCGCATTTCCACTACGTGCTGGTGCCGGGCGCGATCTTCTCCATCTTCGCCGCCACCTATTACTGGTTGCCGAAATGGTGCGGCAACATGTACGACGAAACACTGGGCAAAGTGCACTTCTGGATGTCGTTCATCGGCTTGAACATGACCTTCTTCCCGATGCACTTCGTAGGGCTCGCTGGCATGCCGCGGCGAATTCCTGACTACGCTCTGCAATTCGCCGACTTTAACCAGATATCCAGCGTTGGCGCGTTCGTTTTCGGAACCACGCAACTGCTGTTCCTGTTTATTGTTATCAAATGCATCCGGGGCGGTAAGAAAGCCACCGCTCAGGTCTGGGAAGGCGCGGACGGACTGGAATGGACATTGCCGTCTCCGGCTCCCTACCACAGCTTCTCTGAGCCGCCTACTGTGAAGTAGGCGCGCAAGGGTATTGAGATAACAAGAACAAAATAACTGCCACGGGAGGACCTATGGCGACTCAACAAAGTTATTACGTACCGGAACAGAGTAAGTGGCCCATCATCGCGACGGTGGGGCTGTTTTTGACCCTGTCCGGTCTGGCGACAGTGATGGTGAACAAAAGCGGCGGCGACACCAGCACCGGCTGGTGGATGTTCAGTATCGGCGTTGCAGTGATGGTGTACATGCTGTTTGGCTGGTTTGGCAATGTAGCCAAAGAAAGCATGGCTGGATTGTACAACGCTCAAATGGACCGCTCGTTCCGCTGGGGCATGTCCTGGTTTATCTTCAGCGAAGTGATGTTCTTCTCTGCGTTCTTCGGCGCGCTGTTCTACGTGCGCTTCCTGGCCGTGCCCTGGTTGGCCGGCGAAGGCGAAGGCACTATGAACACCCTGCTGTGGTCGAATTTCGAGGGCTCCTGGCCTTTGCTCCACAACCCGGATCCGAAGGTGTTTCCAGGGCCGGAAGCGGTCATCAATCCCTGGAGCATTCCGCTGCTCAACACTGTGTTGCTGCTGACTTCCAGCGTCACCATCACCTTCGCCCATCACGCCATCAAAAAGAATGATCGCGACAAAGTGAAGTTATGGCTGGCGTTGACCATTCTGCTGGGGGCGGTTTTCCTGGGCTTTCAGGTTTACGAGTACATAGAAGCCTATCATGAGCTGAACCTGACGCTGGATTCCGGCATTTATGGCACTACGTTCTTTATGCTGACCGGCTTCCACGGCATGCACGTGACGCTGGGGGCGATTATCCTGACCGTTATTTTGCTGCGCTATATGAAAGGCCATTTCTCGGCGGAGCATCACTTCGGTTTTGAAGCCGCCGCCTGGTATTGGCACTTCGTGGATGTGGTTTGGGTGTGCCTGTTTGTGCTGGTTTACATCATGTAGTCTGATGATCGACCCGATGCTTGCGTCGGGTCTTTTGACCTCGCCGGAGCCGTGACTCCGGCGGCGTCCCAACGATCAGTGGGGCGTCGGATTCAACTGCAAATGCCCGCTGAACATCAGGACGAGCAGCACGACGATGAGGGCGACGGAAAAGCCCACGCGATAGGTGAGCGCTTTAGCGGTGCGTTTACTGGTGCTGTCATCCTTGACCAGAAAAAACAAACCGCTGAAAAGACTGACGACTGCGCCTGTAAGTAGTAACAAAACAAGGATTTTCATGGGTTCCCTCTTATTTTTTCAGCCCACTATAACAAAGACATTGCAGACAAACTATGCGCGCAGCATCCGCGTGAAAACGCCGCTGGCGAAAATGTCTGTGGGCTTCTGGCCGACGTGTCGGGATGGGAATGAGTGAACTGGAAAATCCTGCTGTTCAGCCTGTTATTGTTGCCGGTTTTACTGGGGCTGGGTTGCTGGCAATTGCTGCGGGCGCAGGAAAAAGAACAGTGGCTGCAGGCCTATCAGAGCATGCAGAACAAGGCGCCGCAATCTCAGGACAATCTGCAGGAGCCGCCGCGCTATGCGCGAGTGTCAGTGTCCGGCGTTTACTCTGAGTCAGATGACTGGCTTTTGGACAACCAGATACGGGAAGGCCGCTTCGGATATCGGGTATTTACGCCTTTCTGCCTTCGCGATGACGCATGCGTGCTGGTGGAGCGGGGATGGATACCGGGAGATTTGGACCGAAGCGTGCTGCCGACGATTCCTTCCGCGCCGGGACGGCTGACATTGGAAGGACGGGCGGACCAGCTCACGGACAGCTACTCCATGGGCGCGAATGAAACGTCAATATCCGCGCCCTATCGAGTGCAGACGCTCAAGCTGGAGGAAGTCCGCGAACGCGTGCCCGGCAGGTTGGCGGATTGGGTGTTGCGACTCGACCCGAACCAGCCTGGCGCGCTGACGACTGTCTGGGAGCCCGTGGTGATGGGCCCGGAAAAACATTATGGCTACGCCGTGCAATGGTTCGCCATGGCGTTAGCGCTGGTGGCGCTGACGATCTGGAAATGGCGTCGCGGCGATAGTGAAGATAAGCAATTACAAGCAGCAGGAGAGACAGACATTGGAACAACTGGCCATGGTTGAAAACGCGCCTCCGTCCCGTGGGCGACTCAAACTCTGGGGCATCATCCTGGTGGCTGCGACCCCCCTTATTGCGGCGATGGTGATGTATTTCGGTCGCATTGGCATTCCGTCCGGCACCACCAATTATGGCGACCTGATCATTCCTCCTCTGGACGCCCTAGAGATCGGCGTGAGCCTGCCGGAAACGCGGCTGGATGAAATCACCCAGGCTGACGGCAAACGGCAATGGCTGATGGTCACCGTCGCTGGAGACGCCTGCAGTGAGCGCTGTTTGCAGGCGTTATACCTGTCCCGTCAGATCAATGTCGCGCTGGGAAAAGAAGCGGATCGCGTGGGCCGGGCGTTGCTGGCGGGAACCGGCGACGCGGCGCTGCAACAAGCATTGAACGACTATCCCCGTATGCTGCCGGCGTCTTTTTCCAGCGCCGACATGGAGGGGCTGCGCGCAAAGTTGGACAAGCACAATATTCAATTGCAACCGTACGATATGCTGTTGATGGACCCGCTGGGCAACATCATGATGCATTACTCAGAGAAGCACGACGGCAAGGCGATCCTGGAGGATCTTAAGCGGCTTCTCAAAGTATCCAAGATTGGTTAGAGTGAGTCTGAAGACTTCCTCAGGGAGCCGTTGAGCCGGCAGTAAAATCAACGTCTTCCGAATGCAGTAACAACAATAACAAGAGGCGTTTGGAAAATGGACTATGTCGCCCCGCCGGCGCTAGTGACGTCGGCTGTCGTAAACCCGCGTCTGCAGTGGCTGCGTCGCCTGGTTATCCTGACCACGGTCTGGGCTTTCTGTGTGATTCTGCTAGGCGCGTACACCCGTCTGATGGACGCCGGTCTGGGATGCCCTGACTGGCCTGGCTGCTACGGCTTTCTTACGGTGCCGAACGAGGCGCATGAGATCGAAATTGCCGAAGCCCGTTTTCCCCACGCGCCGGTCGAGGTGCATAAGGGCTGGCCGGAGATGGTGCACCGCTACTTCGCCAGCGGTCTGGGCCTGTTGATATTCGCCATCGCCGCGCTGTCCTGGCGCGATGTTTCCCCCAACTCTGTTCCTGGCGCGCGCCGGCCGCCTCGCAAACTGACTCTGTTTTTGTGCGCCCTGGTGATTCTGCAGGGGCTGTTCGGCATGTGGACCGTTACTCTCAAGCTCTGGCCGCAAGTCGTCAGCGCGCACCTGCTCGGCGGCTTCTGCACACTCACCCTGCTGGCGCTGACGGCCATGCGGCTCCTTGATCGACTGCTGACGGTCTCTGCGGAAACGCTGCGGCGCTGGCGTCGACTCAGGCCGCTGGCGTTGCTCGCCGTGGCGTTATTGGCCACACAGATTTTTCTGGGCGCCTGGGTGACGTCGAACTACGCCGCTGTCGCCTGTCCCGATTTCCCAACCTGCCAGGAAAAACTGTGGCCGGAGATGGATTTTCAGCACGGTTTTAATCTCACTCAGACCATCGGTCCCAATTATCTCGGCGGGCTGATGCATAACGAGGCCAGAGTCGCGATTCACATGACCCATCGCCTGGGCGCGGTGGCCGTGCTGCTGGTATTGGGCGGCTTTCTGATCGCCGCCTGGCGCCGCTCCCAGGGATCGCCTCTCCGGCGCAGCCTGGGTCTGACCGGAGCGCTGCTGCTCCTGCAGATCGCGCTGGGCGTAACCAATGTGGTGGCGCTCGTGCCATTGCCTGTGGCGGTGGCCCACAACGGCGTGGCGGCATTGCTGCTGATTTCCCTGGTATGGGTGACATACCGTTTATGGACTGCCAAAGAGGTGCGCTCATGAAAAATACCGCTTCCACTACGGCCGCCGCCGGCTGGCGCGATTACTACGAACTGTGCAAGCCCCGGGTGGTGGCTCTGATGATGCTGACCGCGGTGGTGGGCATGTTGCTCGCCAGCGACCAGGGCATGCCCTGGAATGCGCTGATTCTGGGTAACCTCGGCATCGCTTTGCTGGCGTCTTCCGCGGCGGCGATCAACCATATCGTCGACCAGAAAATCGATGCGGTGATGGCGCGTACGCAAAAACGTCCAATTGTGCAGGGGCGCGTGGATAACCTGCACGCTTTGACATTCGCCTTCGCTCTGGCGGTGGTGGGCATGGCGATTCTGGCCTGGGGCGTGAATCCCCTGACCGCCTGGCTGACCCTGGCTTCGCTGATTGGCTACGCGGTGGTGTATACCCTGTTCCTGAAACGGGCCACGCCGCAAAATATCGTGCTGGGCGGGCTGGCGGGCGCTGCGCCGCCTCTGTTGGGCTGGACCTCTGTGACCGGAACCGTCGACCCTCACGCGCTGTTGCTGGTGCTGATCATTTTCGCCTGGACGCCGCCGCATTTCTGGGCGCTGGCGGTGCATCGCAAAGACGAGTACGCCAAAGCCGGCGTACCCATGCTGCCGGTGACCCATGGCGACCGCTACACCAAGCTGCACATTCTGCTGTACACCTTTATGCTATTCGCCGCCACCATGCTGCCCTTTATCACCGGCATGTGCGGTTGGATCTACTTTGTCGCCGCCTTGGCGCTGGGGCTGCGCTTCCTGGACTGGGCCTGGGCGATGTGGCGGGATTCGCGCAAGCATGCGGCCATCAAGACATTCCGCTACTCCATTACCTATCTGATGCTGTTATTCGTGGCGCTGCTGGCGGATCACTATATTCCGGTGACTCTGTCATAGCAGGCCACGCAGACGCTCAGGGAAAGACGCTGTCTCGCTCTGGGCTTCTGCGTAAAAGCGTCTAGAATTTAACAGCTACGTGGGACGTTTTTTCCGCCAACGTGGAAGTGCTGTTATGTTGAGTCTACTGCGAAATCCTCTGCGCCTGGCGGAGGTCGCCGCTGATCCGGCGCAGGTGAGCGTCATCGATGAGGGTCTGGAAGTCTGTCCGGAACGGGTGGATGTGGCGCCGGAAGGCGTACAGCAGATCTGGCGAGCGGTGGAGCGTCTATACGCCACCGGCACCCAGCCGGCCATCAGCTTGTGCGTGCGCCGCAAAGGCCGCGTCATTCTCAATCGCGCGATAGGTTACGCCAGCGGCGGCGGCCCCGGCGACGCGTCTGATGAGTTCCGCCAACCTATGACCACCGCCACGCCGGTATGCCTGTTTTCCGCTTCCAAGGCGGTGACGGCGGTGTTGATGCACAAACTGGCGGAAGAGGGGCTGATCAATCTGCTGGACCCGGTCAGCTTCTACTTGCCGGAATTCGGCCAGCGCGGCAAACGCAATATCACGATTCACCAGATTCTCTCTCACCGGGGCGGCATTCCCGGTCTTCCCACCCATGAATCCCTCGACACGCTGTACGATCAGGAGCAAGTGTGGAAGCTGTTGTGCGCCGCCAAACCCATCGCGGTGGACGGCGGCAAGCTGGCTTACCACGCCATCACCGGCGGTTTTGTGCTGCAAAGGGTCCTGGAGAAAGTGACAGGCGCCGGCATTATGGAATATCTGGAGCAGACGCTGCGTGCGCCGCTGGAGATGAAGTACTTTACCTATGGCCTGGAGGAAGCCGGGAAGCACGCTGTCGCGCGTAATTACGCCACCGGTCCCGAGGCGCCGTTTCCCGTGTCCTGGGCGCTTAAACGCGCTCTGGGCGCGGACATGTCGGCGGCGGCGAACATTTCCAATGAGAGACGCTGGATGGACGCCATTATCCCCGCCGCCAACCTCTATGCGACGGCGGAGGAAACTTCGCGCTTTTTCCAGATGCTGTTGAATGGCGGCGAGTGGCGTGGACGGCGGATTCTACAACCCGTCACCGTAAAACGGGCGACGCAGGAATTCGGCGGCTGCACCTTCGATCGTACGATGATGATCCCCATGCGCTACAGCGCCGGCTTTATGCTGGGGGGAGATCCGGTGGGTTTATGGGGACCGCGCACGGAGCGCGCCTTCGGCCATATCGGACTGATCAATAAGTTCTGTTGGGCGGACCCGGATCGGGAGATTTCCGTGGCGTTGCTGACGTCGGGTCTGGCTTTGCTGGCGCACCATCTACCGCGATTGGCGGCGTTGATCCGGCAAATCAATCTGCAATGCGCGCCGCTCGCACTGTAGTCGGAGCGACGCGAATTCGGGGCGTGGAATTACTCGTGACTGGACCAGCGGTTAGCCTGTTGTTCGATAATCAACATGACGTTTTTCAATAACTGACGCAGTCTGACCTGGGTCTGGGTGCGCTCCACCACCTGAGAGACGGACGCCTGCAAACGATGCAGTTTGGGGCTGACCTGTCGAATGCCTTCGGTGATCATCTCATAGGGATAATGGTGGTCCTGGATACTGAGCTTATTCAGCTCCGCCGCTTCCTGTTGGAATACGCTCAGCACATCATAAATCGTATCCTTGTTAGTGATGGTGGACGCCTCCCAATAGGCATCGTCCAACACTTCGATCAAGCTGAGGAACTCGGTGCAGGCATCGGATATTTTTGCGGGTGTCATGTGCGCCTCAAATTTACGGATAAGCTTGGAACGTTCTACATTCAGCATAGCAAAAACTGGCGCAGGCGCCTGAAAACTGGTCACTCTCGCCCCGTCCTGGCGTCAGGAAGTCCTGTAACGTTAGTTTTAGCGAGGGTTAGCGTTATGTAACTGCACTGTGTGTGTTGCGGTTAGAAATGTGTATTAAGGTTAAATTTTGAACTATTTCTCCAATTGTGGAAGGATTGTGGATATACTGGTTTTTACCTATCCCGACGGCGGGCGCTACGGGAGGCCAAACAACAACAGGAAGTCGTAAGCCATGAACACCCTTGAGGCTCAGCGTTGTCGCTTGCAGGAAGAGTTAGCGTTGGCGGAAAAAGAACTCGAAGAGTTATTACGCACCCCGAACCCGAACAAAACGATGGTGAATTTCTACAGCGATCTGCTGGTTCGCAACCGCGAGCTGATCCGCATGATCGACACTCACCTCAGTCAGTCGTCCCACTGGATCACTGACAGAGCGAACAGTATCGCCAAACTTGCGGACGGCGTCGCTTAATCTGTTTGCGGGTCCGGTTAAAGCCCCGGACTTTCGCTTTCGCTGCGGGTTAAAGATAAACGGCCGATCCGGTCTCCGGTCAAGGTGCCGAACAACAGGATGTCGCCGACTTGCTCCACGGATGTGATGGTGTGCAGGCGCTCGCCCTCCGGGTCCTGCAGGTTGTGTAAAACCTCTCCCTGCTCATTCATTCCCAGCACGAATCCATAACGCTCCGCCTGCGGTTGCAAAGCTTCCGGCAGCTTGGACATGCGGCTTTTCAACCAGGGAAACGAGTGGATGAAATCCAGTATTCCGTTGCGCGGCGCTATCAGCGCGATCCAGAACTCTCCCGCTCCGTTGCTGGAGACGCCATCGGGGAATCCGGGCAGATTCTCGATCAACATATCGCTGGTCCCCTGTTTGGGACCCTGCAGCCAATAACGACGCACCCGGTAGCGCCCGGTTTCGCACACCGCCACAAAATCCTCGTTTTGCGACAGCGCCACGCCGTTGGCGAAGTACAGGTCGTCCAACAGAACCGTGGTGGCGCCTGTGGCGGGATCGTAACGGAGCAGGCGTCCGTGAGGACGGCTCTCGATGAGGTCGAAGCGATGCTCATGCACGCCCCAGCGCCAACTGGCGTCGCTGAAGTAAATCACGCCGTCTTTGGCGACATCCACATCGTCCGCGACGCCGAAAGGCAGATTGTCCGCCTTGCTGGTCAGCACGGTGAGTTTGCCCGCTTTATCGAGTTGCAATAATCCTTTTGCCGCGTCAGCCACAATCAGGTCGCCAGCCGGATTGAACTCAATGCCCAGCGGACGTCCGCCGGTATTGGCGAGAACTTCAAATTCACCGTCTTTGTTGATGCGAATGATGTCGCCGTTGGCGAGCCCGGCGTAAACGGCGCCCTCGGCGTCCTGATCCACGTCCTCAGGGCCGTCCAGTCGCCCCTGGCCGATTAACTCCGCATCCAACAGCTTTTGATTTGGGGCGTAGGGGCCTTCCAGATCCGGCGCCGACGGGGCGTCATAGGCTTCCGGATCAATGACCGCAGGCGAGAATAAAAAGTAGGTCAGTAAGATGACCCCCACCACCGCCAGTAGTCTGAGAGAAGCTTTCATTATTCTGCGTCGGTTCCTGTCCGTTTATGGAAGCGGATAGGTTACTCCATCAGGCGATGTAATGCGTCATACTCGTAAGTGACCAGCACAATGACGTCGCCGTCTTCGCCCTGGGGTTCGGCGTCCACGGAGTAACGTTCCAGATAGACGTAATCCAACAGCCCATCCTCCCGATACACGTAGTGTTCGCACCATTCGAAACCGGGGTCATGAATGTCGGTATAACGTCGGGCCAGTCTGCGGCCCTCGGCGTCGTAGGTAAAGTTGGAGGTCGCTATCTCGCACCCCGGCTCCGTAACGCAGGAACTCTCCGGCCTGTCCGTAAAGGTGCGCATGCCGTTCAGTCTGCCGTCGCTGGCGTAGGCGTATTGCGTGTTCAGCTTTTCCAGATTGTTATCGTAGGTGTCATTGGACAAATGTCCGTCGCCGTCAAAGACGAAAGCGCGTTTGACCAGCACCTGATTGTGGGTCGCGCTGTCGGTAGAATAAGAATTGATGCGCACGAGCCCCGCGCCTGCGTCTTTTTGCGGTCTCATCTGGCCGGTAACCGTCTCGCTGGTGCGCTGGCTCAACACGGCGTCGCCGACCTTACTGAACGTTTCCACCCAACGACCGCGATCCAGCGCCAAAGCGTTGACGACGTCCCACTCGCCGTCCGCGGGCGAAATTTCCGTATACAACGGGTCCAGGGTCAGGGAGGAGACATAGGCGTCCAGAGACAGGGCGCGACGGCTCATATCCACGCCGCCATCCAGACGCACCGCCGCCACCGCGCCTTTGGAATCGTAGGTCAGTCCGGCGCGACCAACGTGCTTGCGTTGGGGGTCCTGTACGCCGGCGAGGGCGAGTAGCTTCACATCGTTGTCATTGCGTCCCTCCAGCGCCGCGCTTTCCGTGTCCGGATGCACGTACCAGTTGATTTGCTTGATCGAAAGGGGATCGTTAAGGGCATTTTCATACTGCAGCGATGTTTTCCAGAGAGAGAAATCATAGGCCGCAAAGTCTTCCGTGGAGCGTATATCCTTCATGACGCCCGCCGCCGCATAGGCGATTTTCGGCGCGTTGTGCAGCAGACTGGCGCCCATGACTTTCACTTTGGTGGCGTCCAGATTGTCGAGACGCTGGGCGGCGTCAATACTTTGCGCCTCTTCCGTCATCATGTTCTGTAACGCCATGGCGAAAGCCTTGGCGTAGACGTGGTGGCGATACTGTCCGCTTTTGACGTAATCGAACAGATAATTGTTGTTGAAGCCCACCCGCTCACGGGCGCGCTGGTGCGCCTGCTCGACGGTGGCTTCCGGGTCTTCCTCCCGCATCAGGTCGTACTGCATGCGCACCAGCGTGGTCAGCGGGGAAATGACCGGGCTTCCGGGCGGCGCCATCAGAAAATAGGCTTTATCCACCAGTCCCGGTTCGCTGGACGCGCAATCCGTGGCGGGAGGGACGGCGGCGTTCATCAGGTCTTCATCCTGAGTGACGCAGGGAAGCGCGTAGGCCATGAGCGGGTATAGCTTGGGGTCGTCCACGCCAGCCAGTTGTTCCGCTGTGAATTCATACTCTCCGCCGGCGCCGCTCATCACTGCAGGCTCGTCATCGCCGGCGAGATAATCTCCATTCAAATCCAGCCAGACTTTGGCCTGACGCAGATAACCGTCCAGCACTACACCGTGAAAGTTGGCGTTGGGCGGCGGCGGTTGCTCCGGCTCGCGAGGGTCGCGCAGAGTGGATACATCGGATTTATCGCCGCCGCAGGCGCTCAGAAGCGGCGTCAGCAGGCTGACGATAAGCAGTGCGCCACAGTGGATTCGCATGGTGTTCCCTGTCCTTTTTGTTTTTGTGAGCGAGTCAATCTAGCGGGGAGCAAGCGGAAATTCGTTGATAGGCTTAACAAATGCTTACAAAGGGCGAAAGTAGGGGAAAGAAGGCCGACGGCGTCTGGCGTGCAGACAAAAAAATGCCTCGCTTCCGGGGTGTCCCTATTAAAAAGTCCATCCTGGTCCCATCGCGAGGCTTAAGGCACGAGCGTAGAGGTAACAGTCGTTGTACAAAAGAAGTACCCTGACTATTGATGAAGAAACGTTAAGCCTGTAACAACTTAGCGAAATCTCTTCACCCTGTTTATCGCACAGACTGTGCCAACCTTGCTGCACCTTATTAACCAATTGATAAATATGTATTTTATTTGATTTTGCGTAGATTTTACGGAGATTGAAGGGAAGATATCGTGCCCTAAATCTAATCCTGACTGCTCCATTACGGTGCATTTTGTCTCTTTGGACAGGTTTTAATATTTGGACCGGTTTTAATGGCGGGGGGCGTCCAGGTGCGGGCGCTGACGATAGCCCAGACGACGCCAGATCATGGCGGTGAAGGCGAAATAGGTGGTCATGCTGGATGCAAAAAACCACTCAATGACATTCTCCCAACGATCCTTCGCGGGATTTTGCAGTACCAGGCTGTTGGCGACGCTGGCCAGACCCAGCGCCAGCATCCACCAACATAGCCAGGATTTCGCCCGCAGCCATGTCTGCACGCGGACGCTGGCGGGCCAATCGGAGGTGCGCGACAGGGTCAGGAGACTTCGCAATAACAGCATCTGCGCCAGCACGGTGAAAGAGAAATAAATGGTGACGCCGTACTGGCGCAACAGTCGGTAAATGCGTCCGTCCACGCCGAGGAAGTCTGCGTATAACACCAGAAACAGCGCGCCGATGGCGCCCAGGCACTGCATGGCGCGGACTACGCTGCTCGAAGACTGATGCAGCTTGAGGAAAGCGCCTGCTTGTAACCAGAAGGCGAGCAGTAAGACAGCGTGAATGATCATGCCGGCGCGAAACAGATACAGGGCGTCGCTGGAGCGCGCCGCTTTGCTGATGGACACGCAACCGTCCCAGTACGGCAGACACCCATCGATGGCGCCGAGCAGAGTGCTCCACAGCCAGGCGGCATGGGCCACCAGCACAGGCAGTAAAAAATTGCACCAGGCGATTCGCTGCGGTTGCATGGCGGCCCACTTTGGCATCGCGTTTAGCTAATACTTTAATGCTATAGTGCGCACTTGACGACTGCGCTATTGAAGGCATGGAATTTATTCAGAGGTGAATGATGCGAACCGAGCGTATTCAATTGATGAGCCCGTCCCCCGGCACCCGTCGGGAATTGCTTGTCCATCGGCTGGGACAAGCGGATGCGCGCCCGAAAGTGTATTTTCAAGCCGGTCTGCATGCGGATGAGTGGCCGGGTCTGCTGGTGCTGCAGCATCTGCTGACCTTATTGCAGGAGGCGGAGCGCCAGAACGCGATTCAGGGTGAAATCATCGTAGTCCCTTACGCCAATCCCGTTGGACTGTCTCAGAATGTGTTCGGCTATGTGGCGGGGCGCTTCGACCTCACCGGAACCGGCAATTTCAACCGCAACTTTGCGGACCTGTATCTGGACGCTCGCGACAGTGTGGAAGGTCGACTCGGCTCTGATCTGGAAACCAACAACGAACTGGTGCGTGAGGCCTTGCGCGCCGCCGTGGCGGCGGAGCTGGCGGAAGATGAAACCACTGCATTGAAGAAAACCCTGCTGGCGTTGTCCATCGACGCGGACTACGTCTTCGACCTGCATTGCGACGATCACTCCAGCGCCCACGTGTATTCCGTCAAACGTCAGGCGGAGAAAGCGCAGGACCTGTGTCGCCATATTGGCGCCCGTTATCTGTTGACGGAGGACCTGGACGGGGTCGTCGCCTTTGACGGCTCTCACCTGCAACCCTGGCACTGGCTGCAGAAGGATTTTCCCGATAATCCCATGGAAATGCCGAAGCTGGCGGTGACGGTGGAATATCGCGGTCAATACGACGTCTCCGATGAACTGGCCGCCGTCGACGCCGCCAATTTGTTCAATTATCTGGTCAGTGAAAATCTGATTCGGGGCGACGCGCAGGTTCCGCAACTGGACGACATCCATGTCAGCCCATTGGAGTCCGTGGATTCCATGAAAGCGGAAGCCGCCGGTTTGCTGGTGTTCCAGAAGCCGTTGGACGCCTGGTTGGAGCAGGGCGATGTCTTCGCCGAGATCGTTAGTCTGGATGGCGGCGAGCCGAATCAACGGACGCCGGTGCGAGCACGCACGGCGGGTTATCTGATGGCGCGCACTCATCGACGGCTGGTGCGCCCGGGAGATCAGATCGCCAAGGTATGCGGCGAAAAACCGCTACCGCATCGCAAAATCGGCAATTTGTTGCAACTTTAGGCGTCATTGCCGACACTTAAATTACAACTATTTATTTGGCTGTGAACGCTTAAACGCGGTAGAAAGACTGCGTAAGGCGAAGGAACACCCCGGCCCGCGCATAAAACGGATAGCGGGTCGGGACAGTATAACGGGGAGTCTAAGCGTTTTGATGGTGTGAGTCTGATCAGGTGTGGAGTCAGTGACAGTAAGGGTTGTCTGGTTTAAACGTGACCTCAGGGTCACCGATCATGGGCCGCTTTATCACGCCGCCCGACAAGGTCCGGTGGCGCCGCTGTATGTGGCGGAGCCGGAGTATTGGGCGCAGCCTGACGCTGGCGAAAGGCGTTGGGGATTTGTGCGGGAAACGCTGCTGGAGCTTGACCAGACGTTGAGTAAGCTGGGGCAACCCCTGTGGTTCATGCATGACAGCATGATCAACGTGCTGGAATACCTGAAAGGCCGCTTCGGCGTCTTTGAGCTGTACTCCCACCAGGAAACCGGTGTGCAATGGTGTAACCGGCGCAATCAGATTGTGCGGGAATGGTGTCGTCGCAACGGCGTGCTGTGGCGGGAATGGCCTGTCTGCGGCGTGCTGCGGCGAGCCACCGGCGCAGAGCGTTGGCAGACCGCCTGGAAGGATTTCATGGCGCAGCCCCGTTACCCCAGCCCCAAAACTTTGCCGATGGTGGGCACGTCGCCGCTCAAGCCGGAAGTCTGGCCTGAGACTATCGGCGCCGATCCTACCCCCTGCGTGTTGCGTCAGGCGGGCGGACGCGCCGCCGCCGCTCAGGAGCTGAAGAGTTTTCTGCAGGCGCGTGGGCAAAACTACTTCCGTGACACTCACTATCCCGCCACAGCCTTTGACGGTGGTTCGCGCCTGAGCCCTTATCTGGCCCACGGCGTTCTCAGTTTGCGCGAGGCGGTGCAGCAGTCCCGACGCGCGTTGCAGACCTATCATTCCCGCCGCTCCGCGGACTGGGTGAAGTCCATAAACGAGTTTCTGTCCCGTTTGTACCTGCGCAGCCATTATATGCAGCAGATGGAGGACGAGCCGGGCATGGAGTCGCTCAATCTGCATAAAAGCTTTAACGGGTTGCGCGAGCATCAGTTCGAAGAAGCCAAGTTCGACGCATGGAAGAATGGCGAGACCGGCTTTCCCCTTATCGACGCCGCCATGAAGGCGCTGATTCAATACGGTTGGATCAACTATCAGTTGCGTGGGTTGTTGATGTCCTTCGCCGCCAATCAGCTATGGCTGCACTGGCGTGAGCCGGCGTTGCATCTGGCGCGGCTGTCTATCGACTATGACCCCGCGGTGCATTTTCCGCTGACGCAGCAGTTCGCCGGCACCACGGGGATGTTTGAGCAGAAGATTTACAATCCGGTCACCGAATCCCATCGACTCGATCCCGCCGGCAAATTTATCCGGGCGGAATGTTCGGCGTTACGGGAAGTGAGCGACGCGTATCTGCATGCGCCCTGGAAGATGCCTCATGCGGAACAGATAATGTCCGGCTGCGTGATCGGACAGGATTACCCCATGCCTATCATCAACAACGAAGACGCCACGCTTGTCGCCGGGCAGCGCTTGAAAGCGCATCTGGAGGAGCGTCTTGATCCCATGGAGACTGCCCGCGTGCGCGCTGCGCACCTGCGCTCCATCAAACTGGACTAAGCATGGCGCAGACGTAAAAAAGCCGGCGCGCCCTTGGGGCGGCCGGCGAAGAAGGGGAGCCTGCAACGGAAGCGGGGTTATACCTCTTCGTCGTCGCCTTTATCGCAGTTTTCAGGATGAGGGCGACGTTCTTTGTGCTTGCCGCGCGCCTCATGCATTTCTTTCAGTTTTTCCATCTGCTCCGCGTTCAGTACGGCGCCCAGTTTGGCGTCGGTTTGCGTGCGCAGATTTTCCATTGCCGTGTGCATTTCTTCACGTTGCGGCTTGTATTGCTCCATCAGGGTGTGACGTTGCTCGCGGCTCTCTTCCATAATGGTTTCGAACTGCGTTTTCTGGTCATCCGTCAGCGCCAGCTTTTCCGCCAGACGGTCGATGTTCGGGCCTTGATGGGGGCCGCCCTTGGCCAGTGCGAATCCGCTGGCGGCGATTAAACATGT
Organism: Hahella sp. HN01; assembly: GCF_018986435.1. Lineage (GTDB taxonomy): Bacteria > Pseudomonadota > Gammaproteobacteria > Pseudomonadales > Oleiphilaceae > Hahella. The sequence goes on from NZ_JAHMIN010000002.1 coordinate 52,045, forward strand.
CAGGGTGAATGCAGCGAATTTTTTCATAACCTTTTTCCTCAATTTCCTGTTTGGCTTTGTGTGATTCTCAATCTAAGCCCGAAATGTGCAGGAATTGTGGAGGCATTAAGGAACAGGGATTACAGCGCTGTCATCCTTCGTATTTATAACCCAGACCATAGACGGAATGGATGTAGTCATGGTCGGGAGAAAGCTCGGCGATTTTCTTGCGCAGCTTTTTGATATGGCTGTCCACCGTGCGATCGCTGACGATGCGGTGATCCTGATAGATGCCGTCCATGAGCTGGTTGCGGGAGAAGATACGGCCGGGTTCATCCGCCAGCATTTTCAGCAATTGAAACTCTATGGCGGTCAACTCCAGCGGCTTGCCCCGCAGGACCGCTCGATAACGGGACGGGTCCAGCGCCAGGACCTGTTCTTCTCCCGCAGGCGCGCCACGCACGCGCCGCAGGATGGCCTTGACCCGGGCCACCACCTCGCGTGGGCTGAAGGGTTTGCAGACGTAGTCGTCCGCGCCCAGCTCCAGCCCAAGCAGACGATCGATTTCCTCCACCCGGGCGGTCACCATGATGATGGGCGTATCGGTGAAGCGACGCGCCTCCCGACACACGGACAAACCGTCGAGACCCGGCAGCATGAGATCAAGCAGAATCAGGTCAGGCGCGCTGGCGCGGATTTTTTCCAACGCCTGCTGTCCATCGCCAATGATGTCGCATTGGTAGCCTTCCTGTTGCAGATAGTCCTTCAGCAGACTGGCGAGCTTTGGCTCATCTTCCACGATGAGTATGCTGTTCTGAGGCATGTGCGTTGTCTCCGCTGTATTCAGATAAGGTCGGCCGGCGTCACTCGTGATATGCCGGCAAAGTCACGTCGATGGCCAGTCCGCCGAGTGGTGATCGCGAGGCGCTGATATCGCCTTCATGAGCTTCGACGATTTTGCGGCAAATCGCCAGTCCCAGACCGGAGCCGCCGGTGTTGCGATTGCGCGAGTTCTCCACCCGGTAAAGATGGTCGAACAGCTTGGGCAGGGCTTCGTCCGGCGCGCCGGGGCCGGAGTCCTCGATGCGCAGCCGCACTTGATCATGGTCGACATTGAGAGAGACGCGCACCTGGGCGCCGGGGTCGGCGTATTTGCAGGTGTTGCTGAACAGATTATCCAGCAACTGGCTTAATCGCGTGGCGTCCGCCCACACCATGGCGGGGCTGGGGGCCAGATCGTGGATCAGTTGAAAGCCGGCGGCGGTGAAATTGGCGTGATGCCTGTCCAGTGCGTGCTGCAGGATCAGACGCAGGTCCTCTTCGTCTTTTTGATAGCGCAGCGCGCCCACTTCGGCGTTGGTCAACTCGTATAGATCGTTAATCAGTTTTTGCAGGTGTTCGATTTCCTGTTGGATGGACAGCAGGTTGTCGCGGTTGGTGGGGCGAACGCCGTCCACCAGCGCCTCCAGCTCGCCCTTGGCGATGGCCAGCGGCGTGCGCAGCTCGTGGGAAATATCCGCAATCCAGCGTCGCCGCGCGGTTTCATTGGACTGAAGCGTTTGCGCCAGTTGATGGAAATCCCGCGCCAGTTGTCCCAGCTCGTCTTTGCCCGAGACTTTCAGCTCCACGTCATAAGCGCCCTGGGCCAGCTGTCGGGTGGCGACGGCGAGGCGTTTAATGGGGGTGACGAACTGACGCGCCAGGGGCAAGGCGATAAGCAGGGCGATAGCCACCATCAGCGTACTGATAACCAGGAACGCCTTATCCTGACTCTGACTGAACGCCAGATCATTTTGCTCCGTCACTCGCACGCGCGGGGGCAGCGCCAGCCAGCCGACGGTCTGATCGCCCAGCTTGATCGGCGCCATGATGAAATCACTGCGGAAGCGGCCCGTCACTACCTGTTTGTCTGCGTCCAGCAAGGTCGGCGGACGCGGCGGGTGCGGGCGGTCGGGACGATCATCCTCGTTGCGACGAGGCGGTCGCCAGGGTTGCTGGTCGTCGTCTTCCGCCTCTAACAGCCGCCGCCACAGATTATGGTCGCGGCGCAGGGGCTCCCAGCTGCCGGATTGTCGATAGAAACGCTGGAGATTGTTGATCAGCGTCTCCTGTCGCTGCAGATCGCGACGATTCACGTAATCCAGGAAACCGCGGTCGAAGCTCCACTGCATTAGCGAATACATGGCGGCGAACATGGCCGTGGTGGCGATCAACAGCGCCAGAATAAGTTTGGATTGAATGCGCACGTCGGTTTCCGGTTGGCTTGGTCGGGATAGGTCGCTTCACCAGATAATCTAGCGGCTTTTCCCTGCGCCGTTAAGCTCAGTGGCGCTCTGAGGGCGTGATTTCCTAAGTTTTTCCATATTCGTCGGCTTGCGGCGGGAGTGTGAAGACGGTCATAAACCCAATGATCGGCGTTATTTACCAAAAATTAATTTTTCTCTAAGATACGCCGGTTTTTTTACCTACCTTGTGGAATCCCCATGCGCAATTTATCAATTGGATTGATATCCATTCTGACTGGCATTGTCCTGACTGTTGTCGTTACCTGGAACAGTATTTTTTACGCCGAGCCCGGTTATGTGTATCACGTAAGAACCATCTTAGGCGATGAGCACGTGGTGTCTGACGTGGGCTATCAGTTTTACCTGTGGGGACGCTGGAACGCCTGGAAACGCGCCCTGACCGTGCAAGCGGTGAAAGGCGGCGACAGCACCGTTTCCTACGTCGAAGTGGAAAACTCAGAAACCAGCGCTGCGCTGCCTCCGCTGAAAATCATGTTTCTGGATCAGGTGGACGCTGCGGCGGAAGCCACCGTACGCTTCAGCATTCCCACCGACCAGGAAGGCTTCACCCGCCTGGCCCATGAATACCGCACTCCCGCCAACCTGCTGCGTACGGCGTTGATTCCGGCATTCAAGGAAACCCTGCAGGCCACGGCGTCGCTGATGAGCGCAGAGGATTACTACAGCGGCGGACGCACCGAGTTCAACACGGAATTCGAAAACCAGATGTCCAACGGCATTTACATCGTTAAACGCGAAGAAATGCTGATCAGCTCGCAGCGTAAAATTTCCGGTTCCGCCAACGCTTCGATGGGAGCCTCTCAGGAAGAATATGGCGACGAAGCCAAAGCGGTGTTCGTTGTGCGCAAAGTCACGGACGCCAACGGAACGCCTCGGCGCAAGGACCAGAAGTTTACCCAGTTTGGCATCAGCGTGGTGGATGCGCGCATCACCGACATGACGCCCAACAACCGCTTTGTCGAGCGTATGCAATTAAAGCAGAAAGCCAGCGCGGACCGCGCTATTGCCCGTGAGCAGCGGATTCAGGAAGAAGAACAGCGCCTGTTGGCGATCGCCCGCGGGGAGCGCGAAGTCGCGGAGCGTCAGGCCAAAGCCAAGGTGGATCAGATTCAGAAAACCACTGAAGCGGAAACCGATAAGCAGTTGGCGGTGACCTCCGCGACCAAGATGAAAGAGCAAGCCCGCATCGAGAAAGAAACCGCCGAGATCAATCTGGAAAAAGCCCGCATTGAGGCGGAAACCAAGCGCACTTTGGCGGAAGCGGAAGCCTACCAGAAAGAAGTGATCCTGAAAGCGGATAACGCGTTGGCGCAAAAACTGGATGCGGAAATCGAAATTCATAAACTGTGGGCGGACGCGTTCGCTCGCCGTTCCGTGCCGACCAACGTTTTTGGCGGCGGAGCCGGCGCTGGCGCTCCTCAGGGCTCCGATACGGAAGTCACCGCCTTTATGCAGATGTTGACCCTGGACGCCGCCAAGCGTCTGGCTTATGACCGGGAGATCGGTAAAGGCGAGTGATCCTTGTCGCCAATACCCGTCGTCAAAGGGGCGCCCGCTGAGCGGAGCGCCCTTTTTTATGCCGCTTCAGCGAGAGAGCGGCAAGGCGAGACCAATGAGAATAAAGAGGCCGCCGCAAATCTGATTGAAGCGCTTGCCATGTTTCTCCAGCTTCGGCCCGATACGGTGCGCAGCCTGCGCCAGCAGTACCTCGACCGTAAATTCGATCAGGGCGAAGGTCAGCGCCATGATGGCGAACTGGCTAGGCAACCCCTGCTGCGGATCAACAAATTGCGGCAGAAAGGCGGCAAAGAAAATCAGCACCTTGGGGTTGGACAGCGCGGCCAGCGCGCCCTGACGAAACAGGCGCGCATTGTTCTTGCGGGCGGCTTCGTCCTGTAACTGCAAATGCAGCCCCGGCGCGCGCCATTGCTGTATCCCCAATCCGATCAAATAAGCCCCACCCAACCATTGCAGCACGGTCAGAGCGGTCTCCGAGGACTGCAATAAGGCGCCGACGCCGAACATGGACAACAGCATCAGTAGAAGAAATCCCAACACGCCGCCGACAATGGTAAAGACGGCGCGGACGCGTCCATAAAGGGCTCCATGGGTCAGCGCGAGCAGACCGTTAGGGCCGGGTGAGCAGGACAGACCGGCGGTGGCGGCCAGAAACAGAAGCCAGGTTTGCAGAGTCATTGCTAACGCCTTGGTGAATAGGTGATGTGAGCAGTCTAAGGCGCAAGGGCGGATTTCAATGGTAATTATTGGACGTATTAAGGTAGATTTTGGTCATTAGGACTCAAGGAAACTCCGCGCCTGAATATGACTCAACCTGCACCCTCCGTTCCGGACGTACGTTTTCTTTTGCTGCCGCTGCCGGAGTTCACCATGCTGCCATTCGGTGGATTTCTGGATAAGCTGCGTTTCAGCGCTGATGAAGAGGATTACAGCGCGCAGCGTTATTGCGCCTGGCGTGTGCTGGGCCTGGAGCTGGGCTCGATCGTTTCCAGCAGCGGCGTCGCCATTGAAGTGCAGGAAATAGCGGCGCAGACGCGCCTCACTGATTTTGACTATCTGGTGGTGTTTGGCGGCCGCACGGCCCGTCGCAGCATGGAGCTGGCCGACGAATACGGACCTCTGCTGCGCAAGGCCGCCGCACAGGGATTGTCGCTGGTCAGTATCGACAACGCCTGTTTCCTGCTGGCCGCCGCAGGTTTGTTGCAAGGCGCCAAAGTGGCGATGCACTGGCGCCATGTGCAGGAATTCCAGGTCGCTTTTCCCCGTATTGAAGTCCGCACCGGGCAGTTGTATTGCTTCGACGGCAAGCGCATCAGCTGTGCGGGAGGCGTCGCTGCGGTGGATCTGGCGGTGGAGTTGTTGGCGCGTCATTGCGGGAGAACCCGGGCCCTGAAAGGCCTGGCGGATATGCTGGTGGATGAGGCGCGCAGCGAAACCCATCCGCTGAAATCGCTGTCCCGAGAGAGCGGACTCGGTCGCAGCGTCGGGCGCGCGACCAGCCTGATGCGCCAGTGGCTGGGAGACGCCTTCAACGTGGACGATATCGCCGCCGCCATCGGGGTCAGCCGTCGTCAACTGGATCGTCTTTTTATGACCGAGTTTGACTGTACGGCGCGGGCTTATTGGCGGGAAATGCGCTTGCAACATGCGCGTTGGCGTCTGCTGAATTCTCATCACAGCCTGGCTGTGCTGGCGGATGAAATCGGCGCGCAGGATGTCAGCCATCTCTGCAAAATGTTCCGTCAGCGTTTCGGCGTCAGTCCGGACGCATTCCGTAAAAGCGGCGGTTGAAGCCGCTGTCCACGCTTAGCTTCTTTCCCTTTATTCGAACCTTTTAACGCAATTTTTAAGCTTTTTATTCAATGGCATAGCTTCTAAGGTGAGTTTTTGACAGGTTTATTGGAGGGAGGGGATTATGGGGTTGCTGGTCGACGGAGTCTGGCGTGATCAATGGTATGACACGGCCAAGAGCGGAGGCAGGTTCGAGCGTGAGGCGTCCCGCTTTCGTCGTCGCGTCAGCGCGGCGGCGGACGATGAATTTCCGGCGGAGTCGGGTCGTTATCATCTGTATGTCAGTCTGGCTTGCCCCTGGGCCCATCGCACGCTGATTTTCCGCAAGTTGAAAGGACTGGAGCCTCATATCAGCGTTTCCGTCGTATCTCCGGACATGATGGACAACGGGTGGGAGTTTGACGCCGCCAAAGGGCTGCCGGATCACCTGTACGGCGTTGATTTCATGTATCAGCTTTACCTGAAGGCGCATGCGCAATACAGCGGCCGCGTCACCGTGCCGGTGTTATGGGACAAGCAGTCGCAGACGATCGTCAATAACGAGTCTGCAGAGATCATCCGCATGTTCAATGAGGCCTTTAACGATCTGACCGGCAATCACGCCGACTTTTACCCCGAACCGCTGCGTGAGCGTATCGACGCTGTGAACGAGTGGGTATACGCCCAGATCAACAACGGCGTGTACCGCTGCGGCTTCGCCACCACCCAGGAAGCCTACGAAGAGGCGTTCAGCGGACTCTTCGCCGCCCTCGACAGAGTGGAGGAGATTCTGGCGCGGCAGCTTTTCCTGGCGGGGGAGTTTTTGACGGAGGCGGACTGGCGTTTATTCACTACGCTGATCCGTTTCGACACCGTTTACTACGGTCATTTCAAATGCAACCTGCGGCGGATCGCCGACTTCCCCAATCTCAGCCAGTACATGCGTCAGCTGTATCAGCATGAGCAAGTGGCGGAGACCGTCGATCTGGCGCATATCAAGCGCCATTACTACTACAGCCACGTCACCATCAACCCCACGCGCATCGTTCCTGTGGGACCGGAGTGCGTGTTGAACGGACCGCATGACCGCGGACCAGTGCGGGTGATGGCGTAAGGCGTCGGGTGGCTGGATGCGCCGACAGGGTCTAGGCTATTAGCGGTTACCTGAAATAATACGGAGCGGCGCACGAATCCACTGCGTCGCCTGGAGGGCGAAACGGCGCTATGTTAGGCGGCAAGGATAGAAGGTGGTTATTCGCGTTCCTGTGGCTGGCGTTTGGAATGTCGATTCAGATTCATACAGCGCAGGCGCAGGAACTCAAAGTGGCGCTGATGGTGTTCAGCGGCGATCAGCGGGCGGCGTTCAACGAATTGTCCCGGCAGTTCGAGAAGGAAAACCCCGATATCAACGTACGCTGGCTGGCCTACGACGAGGACGCCTATAAAGGCGGCATTGAGCGCTGGCTGAGCAAGAACGAGCCTGCAGACGTGCTGTATTGGCAGGCGGGAGAGCGGTTGCTGCAATATGTGCGTCAAGGGTTTGTGGAGCCCATTGACGATCTGTGGCGGGCGCAAAACTTTGACGCGGATTACACCGAGGCGATCAAAGACACGGTCTCCTGGCGCGGCCGTATTTATGCGGTTCCCTATTCTTACTATCAATGGGGACTTTATTACCGCGTGTCCCTGTTTCGCCGTCTGGGTCTGCAACCGCCGCAAGACTGGGACAGCTTGCTGAATATGTGCGGCGACATGCGCAAAGCCGGCGTCGCTCCCTTCACGATCGGCACTCATTATCACTGGACCGCCGCCGCCTGGTTTGATTACCTCAACTTGCGCATCAACGGCTTGGCCTTTCACCGGGAGCTGACCGGCGGACTCGCTTCCTATATGGACCCGCGCGTGCGCGATGTGTTCGAGCATTGGAAGACCCTGTTGGACAAAAACTGTTTCATCGACCACAAACTGCATCGGGAATGGGACTGGAAACAGTCATTGCCTCAACTCTACCGCGGGCAAGCTGGCATGTTGTTGATGGGCAACTTTTTCAGCAGCACGTTGCCGGAAGATCTGGCGGCGGACTTCCGCTTTGCGCCGTTCCCGGTCATTAATCCTGACATCCCTCGTTACGAAGAGGCGCCGACGGATGTCTTTCTGTTGCCGGTGAATTCCGTCAATAAAGAACCGGCGAAGAAGTTCCTGGCGTTTATCGGCAGGGCGGACGTGCAGGCGGCCTTGAATAATAAGGTCGGTAAAATTTCCACTAATCTGCGCGCTACCCATGGCGACGATTACTTCATTCGCGCGGGGGCGGAATTACTACAATCCGCTGCAGGCATTTCGCAGTTTTTTGATCGCGACTCCCCTAAAGCGATGGCGGACGAAGCAGTAAAAATTTTCACCGAATTTATGGTGGTGCGGGATATTGAACGCACTCAGACGGCGTTGGAGCGAGCGCGGCAGAAGCACTACTAACCTTTGTCGCCGAGACGCCGCCGGGCGCTAACAAATGCGTGGCAGCGGGTCGCCGCTGCGCCAGTCCACCACTCTTTCTCCGCCGAACCCGGTGCGCAGACGCACCAGGCGGCGCTCGTCCTCGATAACTTCACCGATGATGGCGGCGTCGCGGCCTTTCGGGTGCGACCGCATCGCCTGAAGCAGGGCGTCCGCCCGTTCCGGCGCACAGAACGCGACTAATTTGCCTTCGTTGGCGACGTATAGAGGGTCCAGTCCCAGGAATTCGCAGGCGGCGCGCACTTCCTGCCGAACGGGAATGGCTTTCTCATGTAAACGCATGCCGACATTCGCCTGCTGCGATATTTCATTTAGGGTCGCCGCCAGACCGCCGCGGGTGGGATCGCGCATGCAATGCAAATCCGGGGCAACGGCGACCATCGTCGCCACCAGATCATGCAGGCTTTGACTGTCGGAGCGCAGATTGGCTTCAAAGGTCAGATTTTCCCGCTGTGACAGAATCGCTACGCCATGATCGCCAAGGAAACCGTTAACCAGAATTTTGTCCCCCGCCGCCACCCGCGCCGCGCTGCAATGAACCTGATCCGGCAGGCGTCCGACGCCGGTAGTGGTGATGAAAACGCCATCGCCTTTACCCCGCTCCACCACTTTGGTGTCGCCGGTCACGATGGCGACGCCCGCCTCCCGGGCTGCGGCGGCCATAGATAAAACGATGCGGCGCAAATCACGCAGAGGGAAACCTTCTTCCAGGATGAAGGCGGCGGACAGATACAACGGCGTCGCGCCGGACATGCAAACGTCGTTCACCGTACCGTGCACCGCCAGGGCGCCGATATCGCCGCCGGGGAAGAACAAAGGGGAGATCACGTGGCTGTCGGTGGTCATGACCATGCGTCCCGGAGCGACCTGAAAACAGGCCTGATCATCGCCAGCGCGCAGCAGAGGATTATCGAAGGCCTGCAGGAACAGATCGTCAATCAGACGGCGCATGGCGCGTCCGCCGCCGCCGTGAATCATTTCCACGCAGTCGTGGGCGAAGTCGGTATCCAGGCTCATCAGCGGGCATGTCCGTAGCTGTAATGGGCGGCGCAAGCGCCTTCGGAAGACACCATGCAGGCGCCGATGGGATTGTCGGGGGTGCATACGGTGGCGAACAGTTTGCAGTCCGTCGGCGATTTGGCGCCGCGCAGCACCGCCGGACATTCGCAGGCTTTGTTTTCCCTGGCGTCGCTGGGGCTCAGCTCGAATCGCGCTTCAGCGTCGAAATCCGCGAATTCCGGCATGATCCGCAAGGCGCTGTGCGGCATCCAGCCCAGGCCGCGCCATTCGAAACGGTCGCGCAAGGTCATGGTTTGCGCCACCATGGATTGGGCTTTGGCGTTGCCGCAAGCGGTGACCGCTCTCGAATATTGGTTTTCCACGTCATAGCGGTTTTCGTTGCATTGGCGCACCAGCAACAGGATCGCGTGGAGGACGTCGAGCGGCTCAAAACCGGCGATGACAATCGGCGTGCGGTAGCGTCTGGCCAGGGATTCATAAGCTGCGCCGCCGGTGATCACGCTGACGTGGCCGGGGCCGACCAGCCCCTCAATGATGCGCTCGCCAGCCTGCTGCGCCGGCTCCAGGATGCCGGTGATCGCCGGGGGCGTCAGGACATGGTTGCAGAAGACGGAAAAATTCTTCAGCGCCAGTTGGCGCGCTTTCAGCAGCACGGCGGCGGTGGGCGGCGTAGTAGTTTCAAAACCGATAGCGAAAAACACCACCTGGCGTTGCGGATTTTCCTGGGCGATGCGCAATGCGTCCGCCGGGGAGTACAGCATACGCACGTCGGCGCCTTGGGCTTTCGCTTTTAACAGGCTGGTGCGATGGGCGCCGGGAACCCGCAGCATATCTCCGTAACTGCACAGAATAACCTGATGACGCACGGCCAGCTCGATGGCGGCGTCAATGCGCGCCATGGGTAGCACGCAAACCGGACAGCCGGGTCCGTGAATCATGTTCACATTGGCGGGCAGCAGATCCGGTATGCCATAACGGAACAACGTGTGAGTGTGGCCGCCGCAAAACTCCATGAAGCGATAGCGCCGTCCCGGATAGGCTTCTGCGTGAATGCGGCGCGCCACTTCGGCGGCGTAATCGCCGTTACGGAACTCGTCGATGTATTTCATTGGTGGTCGCCCTCGTCGGACTCCAGACTCGCGCCCAGCTCTTCTTGCAGCGCCTGCATCTCGTCAAAAAGCGCGAGGGTGCGTAATGCTTCGTCCTCGTCGATTTTACTGAGCGCGTAACCCACGTGAAGAATGACATAATCGCCGACACGTACGTCTTCCACCAGCGCCAGGGAAATGCGTTTTTTCAGGCCGCCGATGTCCACGAGGGCTTCGTCGTTGTCCAGCAGGCTTTCCACCTGCACCGGTATAGCTAGACACATGGGGAGGAGTCCGTTTCTGTCTGAACAATAGAGTGGGTTTGGGGCGCATGGGCGTTGAGGTAAGCATACCAGACCTGCCCCAGGCTGATCCCGCTGTCGTTGGGCGGCAGTTGGCGGGGGACGTGAACCTGCATGCCTCGCGAGCGCAATTCGGCCATGAGCGATTCACGCAGGACGCGATTAAGAAAACAGCCGCCCCCCAGCACAATGATATCTATACCCGTCATGGCGCGTGCGTTGTCCACCCAGGCCAGCAGTCCGCGCACCAGTACGTCGTGGAACAGACGCGCGCCGGCGTGCGGGGTGCAGTCAATCAGAGCCTCCAGTAGAGGATAAAGATCCAGAGCGCCTTGAGAGGTAATCTCATACAAGGGCGGCGTCTCTGGCGTTGGCGGTGTTTGTCGGCATAAGGCTTCCAGTGCGATCGCCGAATGGGCTTCGTAGTCCGTGTGATGGCGTACGCCGAGGATCGCCGCCGCGGCGTCGAAGTACCGTCCGGCGCTGCTGGTGAGGGGGCAGTTGACGTTCTTCGCCAGCATCTGACGCAGGACCGTATAACCCGGATACGCGCCGAACAGGCGCTCTGCGTCCTGCTCACGGCCCTGTGACAGCAAGACGGCGACGCCGAGACGCCAGGGCTCGCGTACGGCGCTGTCGCCGCCAGGAAGCGGCAGCGGGCGCAGGCAGCCGAGTCGCTGATAACCTGCGCCTTCCACCAGCAATAATTCGCCGCCCCAGAGTCCGCCATCGTCGCCCAGACCCAGTCCGTCCAGCGCCAGTCCCAGCACGGGGCCCCGCAATCCCGCCTCCGCCATCGTCGCCAGACAATGGGCGTGGTGATGCTGCACCTGCAACAGCGGAACGCCCAGTTGTTGGCTCATACGGCGGGCGGCCTGGGTGCTGTAGAAATCGGGATGCAGATCGCAGGCGATCACATCAGGTTGAATGGCCAGGGTCTCCAGTAAGCGTTTCGCGGCGAGATCCAGATCGCGGCAGGCGGCGGCGCGATCCAGGTCGCCGATATAAGGCGAAACATAAGTGCGATCGCCCTGGCTGAAGCAAAGTGTGTTTTTAAGAAATCCGCCAAACGCCAGCACTGAAGGCCCTTTCTGGGCCAGTTCAATGATGTGGGGCGCCAGTCCGCGACCCCGTCTGACATAAACGACGGGTTGTGAGTTCTGCAGGACGGAATCGTCGCTGCGCGCAAGGATATCTCTGTTGTGCAGCAGGAAACCGTCAGCGACCCCCTGCAAATCCCCCAGGCATTGTGCGTTGTCGGTGATCAGCGGCTCGCCGCTGATATTGGCGCTGGTGACCACCAGGGTCAGAGGGTGCGCCTGTTCCAGCCAGCCTGCGTCCGCAGGACGGTTCAGGGCTTCATGAAACAGCAGATAGTGCGCTGGCGCATAAGGGGTCATGATCCCCACCTCTGCGCATTGCGGCGCGAGACCAGGTAAACGGCTGTCACAATCTGGGCCTTTGGGCGTTAACGCGATAGGCGCAGCGGGGCTCTGCAGCAGGTGTTCCGTGTGGTCATCCATGTCCGCCAGTCCCGCCAACGAAGCGCGATTCAAAACCATCACTGCGAACGGCTTATGGGGCCGCTGCTTGCGCTGCCGTAAGGTCGCCACCGCTTGAGCGGAACTTGCGTCGCACACCAGGTGGATTCCGCCTACGCCTTTGACGGCGATAATTTGTCCCTGACGTAGCGCCCGCCAGGCTTCGGCCACAGGATCGACGTTATGCTGTAGCTCCCCGCTAGCGTCATGCCACTGCAAGGTCGGGCCGCAGGCGGCGCAACTGTTGGTTTGCGCGTGATAGCGACGATGCGTCGGATCGCCATACTCCTGCAGGCAATCCGGGCATTGCTGGAAAGCGCGCATGCTGGTGCGGACGCGATCGAATGGCGCATGGCGCATCAGGCTGTAACGAGGCCCGCATTCCGCGCAGGTCATGAAGGCATACCGGTAGCGACGGTTCTGGGGATCAAATAATTCAGCAAGGCATTGAGCGCACAAGCGCTGGTCAGTAGGGAGCGCGCCATGCATGCCGCCGGGTTGGGAAGCGGCGATGGCGAAGCCGTGCTGATGAGGAAGGATTGGCGCTGGCTGAGCATGCAAGGCGCGCACCTGCGCCTGCATGGGTTGGTGCGCTAACAGTTGTGTTTTGTAGGCCTGTATTTGGCTGGGCGATCCCTGGATATCGATGAGCAGATCGCCGCCCTGATTCCACACTTTGCCGACGACGCCCAGCGTGGTGGCGAGACGATGGGCGTGAGGGCGAAATCCAACGCCCTGCACCACGCCGCTGAGGGTCAGGATTTCCCGGGCAGACGCTGTTGCAGCCATTGTCGCCACTGCTCCATTCCGGCGCCGGTTTTAGCGGACAGAAGAATGATCTCGATTTCGGGATTGACCCGCCGCGCAAACGCCTGCGCCTTTTCCACATCGAAGTCGACGTAGGGCGCTAGATCGATTTTGTTGATCAGCATGAGCTGGGAGGCGTGGAAAATATCCGGGTACTTGAGCGGTTTGTCTTCTCCCTCGGTGACGGACAAAATCGCCACCTTGGCGGCCTCTCCCAAGTCGAAACCGGCGGGACAGACCAGGTTGCCGACGTTCTCAATAAACAGCAGGTCAAGATCCGGCAATGGCAGTCGCTCCAGGGCGTGGCCCACCATGTGAGCGTCCAGATGACAGCCTTTGCCTGTGTTGATTTGTACGGCTTCAACGCCGGTGGCGCGGATGCGTTCGGCGTCGAACTCCGTCTGCTGATCGCCTTCGATGACGGCGATATGAAGCCTGTCCTCAAGCTCGGCGATGGTGCGGGTCAGCAGGGTCGTTTTGCCGGCGCCGGGGCTAGACACCAGATTGAGCGCCAGGACCTGATGGGCGCCCAGGCTGTCGCGATTGGCCATGGCGAACTGGTTGTTCTTGTTCATGACGTCCTGCTCGATCAGCACCATGCGTGTCTGACTCACCCCGGGCGCGTGACTGTGAGCCGGCGCCAGAGGACGGCCGTTGAGGCTGGTGTGTTCATCGCCGCATCCGCAAACGCCGCACATGTTGGTCTCCCTCTCGCTAGCCCTTTACTGGGCGGTTGGCGTCACATTGTACCCGCTATTGAAGAAATTGGGGCGCGCATCTGGCCGCATCTTGCCTCAGATCAAGCACCGCGCCATGACGGCGGAGTTCAGAGGCCGGCGAAGATATCCGCCGGCGGATGAAACAGTGACTGAAACTGCGGTTTGGAAAAGTAATAGCCCTGCTGCAGATGAATGCCCAGATCCAGCAGCGCCTTGGCCTCATCCAACGTCTCCACGCCTTCGGCGATGACGGTGATGTCCAGCTCCCGGCACACTTCTGTAATGGCTTTGATAATGGCCTGGCGCGTCTTGTGATGATGCAGCTCACGCACCAGTTGCATATCCAGCTTGATGATGTCGGTCTCCAATTCCGCCAGCAAATTCAAGCCGGAATAGCCGGAGCCGAAATCGTCAATGGCGACCAGGAATCCCTGTTTTTTGTATTCGTCCACGATTTCGCTGACATGGGGTAAATCCTTGATTTGTTCGCCTTCGGTGAATTCAAAAATGATGTGTGAAGTGGGGATGTTGTGAACCCGGGCGCACTCCAGGGTGGTGCGAATGCAGAGTTCGGCGCGATACACTGCGTTGGGCATGAAATTGATGCTGACCCGCGTATTCAGATTCAGCTTGGCGGTCAGTTCGATGGCTTTGACCCGACAGGCCTGATCGAAGCGGTAGCGGTTTTGGTAATCGATCTGTCCCAGAATGGACGCGGCGCTTTCATTATTGAGGCCCCGCACCAGGGCTTCTTGCGCGAACACATTGCGCTCATGGAGATTGACGATAGGCTGGAACGCCATGGAAAAATCGAAGTTCAAACCCACTCCATGAGCGCACTCCGAACAGCTTAACGGTTTGAAATTATGCTGCGCCTTCATCCCCCGAAAGCCTCCCTTGGTGTTAGTCGCGACCTGTTGTCAGTTTAGTACAGTCGAAGGTTTTTTCAGGATTGATCCCAGCTTCCTGCACGCAGGGCGGCGGCGCGGGCGAGTTGGTCGTCGAAGCGGCGGGGAAAGGGCAGGAAGCGGTGTTTATGCCGGTATGGCTGCAACTGGCGCACGATGTTGAAGCCGCAGGCGCTGAAGATGCGTTGTGCTTTGGCGAACCAGGGCGTGGCGGGATACTCGCAGCGATGATCGATCTCGGCGGGCAGTTCATCTGGGCGCTGCGGCGACAGCAGCATCAGCTTTGGGGACGTTTTTTCCAAAGCGGCGCTGTCCTGGGCCAACGCTGCCAGCTCCAGAATTTCCTCGGTCGAGCCAGCATGCACAATCAGCCACAGCGGCGGCTCCGATGAGTCGATCTGTACTGAATGCGGCGCAGGGGGATCGAAAGGCGGATCATTCAGGCGCAGAGAGTCGATACTGTCGCAGCAGGCGCTTAACGCCGTCATATGATCATCGCGGAGCGGCTCCAGGCGAAAGCCCTGTCGATAACGGGGCAAGGCGCCGTGCAGCAGCGCGCTGTAGCGATCCCAATGCAGCAGTCGGGCGCAATGGATCAGCTCCGCGTCAGGAGGAAACGGGAAGTCGCACAACTCTCCCAGCAGGCCCCCAGGAAAGGCGTCAATGATGATTCGGCGGTAGGTTTTTTGCGCCAGCGCAGCGGACAGCCAACGGCGCACCTCTGCGGGATCTCTGCTGATTTCCCGAGGCGCCCGCAGCGGGTGGAATTGTGAGGATAAAGGCGGCTCCGTCTGGTTCCAGGAGGAGCTCATCGCGAGCGTGACGGGCTCATCGAAGCCGAGGGTGTGAATCAGCGCCTGGGCGCGGGTGATATGACCCAGACCGCCCCCCAGCGCGTAGAAGAAGATCATGGCTACTGCCGCATCAGGATTTCCGCCATCAGGATATAGCGATACTCCGGCAGGATGCGTTCGTCCAACAGCAGGCCGTAGGCGGACGACAGGCGGAAATCATTGATCCTGTAACGCTCGTCCTTGTCCGCGTCTTTGACTTTGATCTCTTTCCTGTCCTGACTCAGTTGCGCCTGACCGATAAAAATCTCGGTCTCCCCTGACACGCGATACACCTTGAGCTTGTCGTCTTTCGTCTTGATTTTTACCGGGCGTTTTTCGTCGCCGTTGACGACGATCTTCAGCTTTTCGATGTCCCCTTTGACTTTGATCTCGCCATTGAGGCCGTCCGCCCGCAGCTTGAAGTCGTCGCCTTTGCTTTTGACTTCCGCCACCAGCGCGCCATTTGGGCCGTAATATTTCCGTTTGTCGTCCTTCAGCCTGGAACTGAGGCGAGTCATGACGCCGTGATCCCGATAGCGGATGGAGAGGTCGTCATAGTTCAGCGTGAATTCCACCACCAGATCGCCGCGGTCGTCTTCGACCGTGAGCGCCTGGGCGGCCGCTTGATGAGTCCAGAGGGCGGTCAGCAACACCAGCCATAGCATGCGCCAGGGTTGGAAAAGCGGATGAGACATACAGATATTCCTCAAAGACTGTGCAGGTGACTGACTTTCTGTTCCAGGGCGATGACCTCGCGGAACAGGGTTTCATAACGGCTGATTTCCGCATCCAGATTCAGGCGTTGCGCAGCCAGTTCGCGGCAGGCGTCGGCCATCTTTTCCTGATGCGCCGGCGCAGCGGCGAATGCGCGCTTGATCGCGGCGACGCAGGCGTCAGTCTGGCCAGGTTCAAACAAGAAGCCATGCTGGTTGTCCTCCAGCACATCAGCCATGCCGCCGGCGCGGGACGCCAGCATGGGAACGCCAAGGGCGGCCGCCTCCAGCATGACGTTGGGCATACCGTCGTAGTAGGACGGGATGCATACGTAATCGCAGGCGAGATAGTAGGGCAGCAACGTGTAACGGTCGGCGAAGGGAACGTGGCTGTAATCCAGCTCTGGCGCGTTATCGAGTTGCTCTTGCAGCATCGGCTCCATATCGCCCACCACCAAGAGGTGCGCCTTGTCCGCCAGACCTGACCGCAATAGCGCGTCGATGAAGTAGTCGCCGCCTTTTTTACGTTTGATGTGACCGAACATGCCCAAGGTCAAACGCGCCTCTGCGCCGATGCGCTCCTGACGCAGCGCCTGCGCCTGGTCGTAGTCGGACTGAATCGGGCTCCAGGAGGCGAGATCAATGCCGTTGGCGACCCATTCCACGGCGGCGCCCGGCCATAGATGCTGAATCTTGGCGACCTTATCACGGCTTACCGCCGCCACTCGGGCGCAGGCGCGAATCGCTTTGTCTAGCACGGCGGAGCGTTTGGGGTCGAACACGGCGGCGTCAAAGTCGTTGCCGCGAATCAGCACCGACAGCGGTTTCTGCAGCCAGGCGGCGTATACCGGACCCGCCAGCATCGGCACATAACCGCCGAAGGCGACTACGCCATCATAGCTTTCCGCGCCCAGATGAGGCAGGGCGCACCAAAGTCGGTTCAGGGTATGGCTGACGTCGGCTTCCAGTGGGCATCGGATATTGACCCCGCCCAGCTTGCGCTGCGCATCCAGGTCGCGCCATTTGCTGCTGAAATGAACCAGATCGATACGCCAGCCGCGACGGCGCAATTCAGACACGATGCGGTCACAGCTTTGCGCCATGCCGCCCTGTTGCGGGAAATGGTTCTGGGTCAGCCAGAGTAAGGTTCCGGTCATAGGCGCGCCTTTAGCTGTCGAACAGGTCGGCGGAATCATCGTCGCCGCTCAGGTCGTCCTGCATGTCCAGCATATCGGCGCCGACGAAAGCGGCGGCTTCGTCCGCGCCGAATCCGTGGTCTTCCGTCAGCATGTCGGCGTCGCCGGTTTCGGTGTAGTAGTGCTGGCGGTAGTAGTAAAACCAGCGTGTGGAATTACCGCCGTCGTCCATGTACATCTCATCATCGCCCGTATCGCTTTCGCCCTGCACGGCGCCGCATTCGGTGCACAGCATCTCGCCTTCAACGGGCATGGTGTGCAGGGCGCACACCGGGCGCTCGCAAATCGAACATTGCAGAGCTGCGAGCGCTTCACAGGGGCGCAGTACGAAAAATCCAGCTTTTACTTCACATTTTGCCATTGCATCACCCTACCGGTCTTAAGCTTTTATAAATCATGGACACGCCGATCAGTAGCTCTTTGAGAGCCATTTTCTGGCCAGGGCTGGAGCCTCCCGGCGCCTGGCGGCGACATCTGAGCACGCTTCTGCGCTCTCCTTCTTTCTTAACCTGCGGCGCCGCGGCGCCCCGGCTGACCTGAGCCTGATAACGGTCGTTCTTGTAGCTCAGGCTGACGTCCATGCGGGTCTTGATCTTGTACTTGGTTTTCATTTTGATTTTGCCGCGCGGGTTGCGCTTGCGAATATTGCGGCGACGCACCATATCCAGCACTTCCCAGTTCAATACGCTGCCGTCGGCGAGGCTGAGGCTGCCCTGAAACCAGGGATCGCTGAACATGGATTCCTCCACTTTGGGATATTTATTCCCGGCTTTGACAAAGTTAATGCGCTTTGACAGTAATTCTGGTCCCAAAAGATCCACTTTCAGCTTCAACGGCGTTTCCGCATCGGCGTCCTGGCGCAGAATCGTCAGCAAGGGCAACACGGAGTCGCGCAATCGATTAGGAATATCCTTGCCTTTTAAGGAAAAGAAGGCGATGAGACTAAAGACGAAGGCGACCGCAAAACCGGCGGCGGCGGGAGGAAACTCGGCGATGAGCGAGCCGATAAAGCCCACCACCCATAGGGCGATGGAGATACCCACCCATTTCCTGACGCTATCCCCGCTTTTGTCGCGAGCGGCTATGAAGCGTAAGCGCTTGAGCCATTCGTCGATGCTGAATTCCCCTTCGAGCTTTTTCGTACGCATGGTTTCACGAAGGTATTTTTTTAACTCTGGGGTGGGCGCTGGCGCCCTTTGTTGCTTTGTTTTAGCCATCTACTTCCCCGATATCAGTTCCACATGAATTTTTTGCAGCGCCGCATTGGCGTGAGACCACTGCAGCCCCTCCGCAATTTTGCGCTGCGCCGCCGCGCCCATTTGCGCCACGGTGTCCGGATAGTCCAACAGTACCCGCAGTGCTCGGGCCAATTCCGCTGGCCGTTCCGGCGCCACCAGATAACCGTTCTCACGGTGCTCCACCAGCTCCCGCACCACGGGGAGATCGGAAGCGATTACCGGCACCCCCGCTCCCATGGATTCCAGGATCTTCAGCGGGCAACATCCTTGATCGATATTGCGGGCGCACTCTGTGAGCGGCGCCACGCTGACGTAGGCGTTGCTGACCCAGGGCGCGAGTTCTTCTTTGTTTAGACGGTGCAGCCAGGTGATCCGCTCCGCCACGCCCAGTTTTTCCGCCAGTTTTTGATACCCTTTCGCGCGTCGGGACTTCACCGAACAACAGATCACCAGATGCAGGTCCGGGATATCCTGCAGTCGTTGCAGCGCCCGTAACAAAACATCCAGTCCCTGCCACGGCTGCACCGCCCCAAAATATAAAATATAGCGCTTTGGCGCGTCTTCGGGGCGTGCATGGCCAGGGTTAAGGTCCGTACCATTAGAAATCACGCTGACGCGTTCCGGCGCCACGCCGCGTCGCGCCAGGTTGTCGCGGATGACGCCGGAGGGGACCACAATGTGGTCCGCACGGGTCAGACACTCGTCCTCCAGCGCGCGGATTTTCCCCAGGGTGGCGGCCCCGACATTGGGGTAGGCCATGGGCAATTCCACGGAAGGCAGGCCGTTGACCTCGTAAACGGTGCGATAGCGTCCTGTGGCGTGGCGAACCAATGGGATACCGCTCCATGGATCGCGGAACTGGGCGATTTGCAGACTGTCCCGTATTCCGCCTTCCAGCACGCCCTGCAATTCGGCGCTATAGGCCAGCGCGCGATGCAGATAGTTATCCAGCAAGCGTCCGAAGCGCAGGATTTCCACAGCGCCTTCCCGTTGAAAGCGAGGGAGGCGCTCATTTCCCAGCACATAGAGCAGTCCGCCGCCTGCGGCGTCAAACAATGTCTGCGCGGCCTGTTGAATGTGCGTGGCGGCGCCTTTGGCGGAAGGATAAACATCGAAAGCAGCGTACAGTGCGGGATGAGATTGCAGAGGTAGATTCACGTTGTTGCGCTTATTCCATGAGGCGGTTGTAGAGCGTTTTTTCTGAGGTTTGTTGACATTTTGTGCGCCCGCGCATGGGAGCGTTAGCGGATACTAGCAGAAACCGGCGCCAGGTCTCCACTACACTACGGGACTATAGGCGCGCCGGACAATAACCTCCCATGGCGTTGTGCTTTTCCGCAAGAGATATTTGTTTTTCCAGCAAATTCGGCTTTAAGAAACCAAATCCCTGTCTAGACTTAGAGAAAACGCTCATATCTTTTTCCGGGGTTGTGAACATGCACTTTAGACGTTTCAAAATCGGTCATCGCACCGCCGCCGGGTTTGTGGTCGCTCTCGCCTTTATTCTCGGTCTGGGCTTGTTCTCATTGAAGCAGATGTCGGCGATCGCGCAATCTTCCGCTGAAATTGCGGAGGACTGGTTGCCGCGCCAGCGGGTATTGGGAGAGATCCAGTCGTCCCTGAATTTTTTCCGCACTCAGGAGCTGCTGCACGTAATGGCGGAGTTCAATCAGGAAATCATCGACGCCGATGAACGCATGAAAGCCGCCCAGGATAAACTGGAAGGATTGATGGCGGACTACAAGAAAATGCTGGATTCCGACCAGGAGAAAAACCTGTTTGAAACCCTGACCGCCTCCTGGAAGAGCTATCTGGAAACCCACGACGAAATGATAGGTTTATCCCGGGTAAAATTTAAGGAAGAAGCGCGCGAGATGATGACCGGGCCCAGCAATGAAAGACTGGAGCAGCTGCGCAAGGTTTATGTGGATCTGTCCGACTATGTGGCGTCCGGCGCCGACTCCGCCAAAGGCCGCGCCAGCGAACTGTACGCCGCGACCAAGGAACTGATGATAATCGCTATCGCGCTAGCGGCGGTGATCACTTTCACCTTCGCGCTGGTGCTGACCCGCAGTATCAACAAACCGCTGAAATCCGTACTGTCCGCCGCCCGGCGCATCGCCCGCAACGACCTGACCCAGACAATCGAAGTGGAAGGCCAGGATGAGATTTCCGACCTGCAGAAAGCCCTCGCGGAAATGCAGGATCGATTGCGTAAAACCCTGCAGAAAGTCACCTCGGCCGCCTCTCAGGTGGCCTCCGCGTCGGAGAATTTGAACTCGCTGACGGAGGACGCCACCAACGCCCTGAATATGCAAAACAGCGAAATTCAGATGGCCGCCACCGCCGTCACGGAAATGTCCACTGCCGTGGACGATGTGGCCAAGCACGCCAACGACGCGTCGGAGGCCTCGCAAGCGGCGGAATCCGCGTCCACCAGCGGTCGCAAGCAGGTGGGCGAAACCAAGCAGTCTCTGGAAGAGTTGACCAATTCCGTCACCAGCACGGGAGAAGAAATTCAGGCGTTGGCCACCCAGGTGGGAGAAATCAGCCGCGTGCTCGACGTGATTGGCTCCATCGCCGACCAGACCAACCTGCTGGCGCTTAACGCCGCCATTGAAGCGGCGCGGGCGGGAGAGCAGGGACGCGGCTTCTCGGTGGTGGCGGACGAAGTGCGCGCACTGGCCCATCGCACGCAGGAATCCACCCGTGAAATCACCCAGATGATCGACAATATTCAAAGCGTCACCCGCAACGCGGTGAGCTCCATGACCGCCAGCAATGAGCACACGCATAAAACCTTGTCGCTGGCGGAAGCGGCGGATGGCGCGTTGGAGGAAATTATGCGTATGGTGGGGCGCATCAATGAGATGAATCTGAGCATCGCCAGCGCGTCGGAGGAGCAGGCGCATGTGGCCCGGGAAGTGGATCGCAATCTGGTGAATATCCGCGATGTGGCGGACCACACCGCGGAAGGCGCGCAGAAAACCTCGGCGGCGAGCCATGAGCTGGCGGATCTGGCCCAGGACCTCAACGGCATCGTCGCCGGGTTTAAGCTGTAGCCAGCGTAGTTATGTCGTAGCCAACGCGCTCCGCCACCCCTGTATGTCGAGATGGCGGAGGTGTCGTCGCGCTATTGGCAGACGTCGCCTGTCACGGTGGGTGTTTGCACCGTAGCGGACCCTTTCTGACCTACCATGCCGAACTCCACGTAAGCGCCGGGCTGGATGGTTTTATTCCAACCCAGAGGGCTCGCCTTGTAGGGATTTTGCCCGGAGAAATTGGCGTTCCACTGATTGTTGATCTGGGTTCCATCGCTGTATTTCCAGCTGACTTCCCATCCTTCAACCGGCGCCGACCCCTGATTGTGAATGCGGATCAGCGCGACGAAACCGCTGTTCCATTCGTTCTGCACAATGTATTCGCATGAGCCTTGCGAAGGCGCGTCCGTCAATGTCGCCTGTTGCGTCGCACTGCTTGCGCCGCCGCGGCCGTCGGCGATCTTGAGGGTGACGTTATAGACCCCCGGCTCCGCGTAATCATGGCTGGCGGTCCTGCCTGAGCCGACGGCGCCGTCGCCAAAGTCCCATTGGTAAGTCAGCGCGTCGCCATCGGGGTCGCTGGAGGCGCTGGCGTCCAGGTTCAGCGTCAGGCCGGAGGCGTTGATCGAAAACGCCGCCACGGGATCATGGTTGGGGTCTGGATCGGGGTTATCGCCGCCTTCTGCGAGATCGTTGACGAACGCCAGGGTCCACACCAGCGCGCCGTTCCAGTTGATGGTGATTTCATTGGTGGACCAGGAGCCGATGTCGTCAATGAAGCAGGTTTGCGGTTTGCTTTCGCAGCCGGATAACGCCGCTTTCGCCACATCATCCTCTAACCCGGGGTTAGGTCCTCCCGCCAGTGCGCCGGGGGGCGCCCAGGGATAACTACTATTGAGAACGCCGGCCCAAAAACGATGATGAGGCTGTTTGACTGCATGCGCGCCATGCCCGGTGACATAGGACAGGGACAGGGCGTTGCGGCCGAACAGGTAATCCACGGATTTCAGCGTAGCCTGAGCGTATTTGTCCTCGCCGGTGAAATCATAGGCCAGGGCGGTGATAGCCAGTTTGTTGGCCAATACATTGTTGGAGCCCCAGTAATATTCCTCGTTCCCCAATGGCAGCAGGTACCCTTGCGAATCAATGACTGCGACCAGTTTGTCCGCCAGTGACACCAGCGTACCTCGGGCCTGCTCGCGCAAGGCCGCGCTGTGATCGCCGGGAACCATGGCCAGGGACATCAGAGCGGGAATGCGGGTTTGCGGCCAGGCCCAGTCGGGCGCCAGATCCTCATCCCATTGAATGTCGTTCTTGTAGCTGGCGTCGCCGGTGGTGACGAACAGCTCCGCCGCCGCCCACACGAATTCATCGCTAACGTCCTGATCCCCGTATCCGCCGCCGCCATTGTTGAAGTCGTCTTTGTAGATGACGTCAGGGTGCTGCTTGGCGGCTTGCCAGGCCCGTTGCGCAGCCGTCAGACAGCGGGCTGCGAAATCCGGGTCGATGTCTTTCCATATCCGCGCGCTTTGCGCCGCCGTGGCGGCCAGATTCAGGGTGGCGGCGGTGGAGGGGGGAACCAGATAGCGCTGACGCGGGTCTTCATGAGGCGCCAGCGGCAGGCCGGTCCAGTTTTCATCATGCATTTTGTGATGAACCATGCCTGCCAGGGCTTCGCCTTCTGGAACCTGCATCGCCAGCAGGAATTCCATCTGCCAGCGGGCTTCGTCCAGCAGGTCGGGGACGCCGTTGCCGCTTTCGGGAATATTCAGGGTTCCGTCGGCGAACGCCTCTTTATGCTTGCCGAAGTATTGATTGCGTTCATAGGCGTTCAACAGCTTCCAAACGGAAATGCCGCCGTTGACGACGTATTTGCCGTGGTCGCCGGCGTCATACCAGCCCTTGGAAACGTCCAGGGAGTAATTGCAGGTTCCCGGCCAGCAGGGGACGTTGTAATCCCCCAGGTTGGGCGCTACGCCGATGTGTCCCGCCGGACGCGCCAGCTTGGCGTCCGGCGCATAGCTGCTGCGTCCGCCGCCGGTAAACTGGGGTTCGATCTCAATGCCGCTGCGGTTGTGATAGTAGTAGCGGATGGCGTCGTACAACGGGCCGGAAAAGACCTGCTCGTCAATGGCGAAGGGATAACTGCGGTCGCCGCCGACCTTCAGTTCATAGCCTTCTCCTTCGATATCCACATTGGAAAAATCGATCTGGTGCAGGCGCTCGCCGGAAGCGGCGTCGGCGCCTTTGGGGGTGGTCATGCCGGACGCAACCAGGGCGCCATTGCGCCATAATTCCCAGGTTTGCGCGGCGTCATTAGAGGTGGCGTATACAGCGACTTTGGGCGCTTCCGGCAGATAACCGCGCTGGTTGACGCGAGGGTTGCCGTCGGCGGAATAAGCCTGGATCGGGGTCATGGCGGCGGCCAGGGCCAAACTTATAGAACTTAATAAAAACATTGGCGTGCGCATAATCAGCGTCTCCTTTTCAGGTTTTTTGTTGGTCCTCAGGCGATCCTCCCTGATCGCCCTGTTTCAGGTTCGTGCAAGCGGACCGAATCACCGGTCCGGCGTTTAATGCGATTTATTCAATCGGTGGATAAGCGTTCTCCACCAGCATGCGGAACTGCTCGTGGAACCAGTGTCCCGCTGCGGGCGCGCCCGCTTTGGCGCCGGTGGGGTACCCGGATTTGCCGACGTAATCGGGGCTGCACATGGGGTCGAAGCTCTTGCCTTCGTCATCCGGAGTGGTTTGAGATGGATCGCTGGTGCCGTCAGACTCGCCGGGGGGCTTGATCCAGACGAACGCATCCACGGGCGCGTCGGCGCCGAATGGCGCAGCGCGGGGGCGTTCGCCCACCCCGGCGCCGTCGGCGTTACACCAGTTGCCGCGATGGAAACGACGATCCAGGCGGGCGGCGGTAACATAGTTGTCCACCGTGCTGGCGGAGGCGTCCGGTCCCGTGGGGCGTTCGTCTCCACCCCAGCCGTTGCGGCTGGTGTCGATCAGCAGGCCGAGATCGCTGGGGAAGCCGGCGTTGACGAAGGCTTGATGCAGGTTTTTGGCAAAGCCTTTTTCGTCGAATTGAGGGTTCCACTCATAGAACTTGGAAGAGCGAACTTCTTGCCCGTTGATGCGCAGGCTCGGATCAGGCAGATAGACTTCCTCTGTTGGCGTGTAGTTGGCGACGTTGGAAACGAATCCGTCAATGACGCTCAAATCGCCGCCGGAAGCCCCTTTGACCACTTGCGTAAATAACTGCACGGCGGGGCCGAAGTTACTTTCCCAACCCAGCCAGCCGGAATGGGCGATATCCAGATAGAGATAGACATTAGGCAGTTGCGACAGACGACTGATGGCGTACTGTACGCCGTCGACGTAAACGCCGTTTTGCGCCACCTTGGCGCACTCGGGAATATCGCGGTTGGTGACCAGGTTCGGCAACGAGTCCGGCTCAATCACCGTGACGATGCGGATATCGCGGAAGCGGGGATCGGACATGACGTCATAGATCACGTCAATATAGTCAGACTTGTAAATCGCCAGGCCATTCTGGTCTGAATGCAGCGTGCCGTTGGAAGCCAATGCGGCGCAGTCCCGATCCGGCAGGTTGTACACCACAAAGGTGGCGGTGATGGGCTCATCGCCGTCTTTTTGCGCCAGCGCCGCTTCCAGATGCTGTTCAAGGCTCAGACGACCGCCGTTGACGTCGCCGCCGTAGATGGCGTCGATACGGTCCAGCCATACTGAGGTGGGGGTGTCTTTCAATGTCGCCATTTTCGCGGCCAGAGAGGCGTCTACTTTAGCCATGGAAGCGTCCACCTGCTTCGCATAATCCGGGTTGATATAGGCCTTGGCGCCGGCGAAGGGATTGCTGACGTGCGCCGGATCGTCGCCGGGATCGGTATCGCCTTCCTCCACGGTGACGCTTTTGCTGGTTCTATCGCTTTGTTCGCCGTCGCTGACGGTGAGCTGGATGCTGTAGGTTCCCGCTTCCGCATAGGTATGGCTGGCGCTGACGCCAGAGGCCGTGGCGCCGTCGCCGAAGTCCCAGATATAGGTGAGATTGTCGCCGGTTGACGCGGCGGCGTTCACGCTGACGGTTTTATCCACCACGCTGCTGGTGAAGCTGGCGGTGACCGGGTCCGCCGTATCCGGCTGTTTCACGCGAATGCTCTGGGAGGCAGTGACGGACGCTGCGCCATCGCTGATAGTCAGAGTGACGTTGTAGTCGCCAGGATTTACGTAGTCGTGGGAAACCTTGACGCCCGTCGCGCTGGAGCCGTCGCCGAAGTCCCACTGATAACTGAGCGCATCGTTGTCCGGATCGCTGGAGGTGGAAGCGTCGAAAACCACTGGCAATGGCGCGTCGCCAACGCTGACGGAGGCGGTGAAGGCGGCGACAGGGGGATGGTTATCCGGCGCGCCATTATCATCGCAAACATCTCCAGTGACGATGGGAACCGGGGCGGCTGCGGCGCCTTTAGCGCCCTGCATGCCGAACTCGATGGTCTGGCCGGGAGCGATACGCCCGTTCCAGCTCATATTGGCGGCCCGATAAGGATTGGAGCCGGATAACTGGGCGCTCCAGGAGTTGCTTAGCAGCGAGCCGTCGTCATAACGCCAGGCGACGTCCCAGCCGTTGATTTCGCTGGCGCCGGTGTTCGTGATCTTAATCAGCGCCACGAAGCCGCTGTTCCACTCATTCTGCACCACATATTCGCACTTGGCGGCTTGTGCGAGAGGACTCTGCACGGCGGCGAATCCCAGGGAAAGAGCGGCGGCAAGGCCGTATCCCGATTTCATTGAAAGTTTCATTGGCGTTCCCTTTTTGGAGAAATAAGTCAGTCCGATATTCAAGCTTTTCGCTTTGTCGTCAGGGGCGCGGTGCGCCAGAAAAGCGCCACAGGGCGCAATGGGCGGCGGCGATACCGCTGAACTCGCCGCAGTAAACAGAAACCAGAAAAATGCGCACGCCTCAGTTCGCTCCGCACTGGATAAAGCGGGGTGTGCTGGCGGCGTTCCCTTTGACGCCCTGCATGCCGAATTCCACGCTGGCGCCGGGAGGGATCTCCGCATTCCAGCTCATACTGGAGACGTGATAAGGGTTCTCGCCGGATAACTCGCCGTTCCACACGTTGACGATGCGGGTTGCGTCTTCGTAGGCCCAGTCTGCTTCCCAGCCATGCAAGGGCGTTGTACTTGTATTGGTGATGCGCATGGATGCGATAAAACCGGCGCCCCACTCGGCGTCCCACTCGGCGCCCCACTCATTGACGAGTCTGTAGTCGCAGCTGACTTTGGCGTCGGTTGACGCTTCTACGCGTACGTTCACGCGCGCGGGAGTTGAGCTCAGGCCGTCATTGTCCAAGGCGACATAGGTGAAGCTATCCTCGCCGACAAAGTCGGGCGCGGGAGTGTAGGTCCAGAAACGGTCTGCGCCGACGAGCACGCCGTGGCGGGGCTGGGCGTCAATCTGGAAGGAGGCGACAGCCCCGTCCGCGTCGCTGCCGAACAGCACTATGTCTAGAGAGCGCCCTTGGGTGACCTGTAAGGACTGAGGGAGCGTTTTAGGCGGCTGGGGTCCGGTTTCTCCGCCGGTGAATACACTGGCTGGCCTGGCGGTGGCGCGGATGCCGTAAGCGCTGTTGATGAGGAAATCTCCCCAGGGCGTCAGGCGGTTGGCGTCAAAATCATGGGTAATGTCCAGTGATTCCGTCCCGCCGCTGTTGCCCGACCAGGACCAGCCCAGGTAACCGATGCGATAGAAATCCGCCAACTCCATGATGGCGGCTGCATCCACCTCTTCCCCTTGATGATCGGCGCCAAACTCTCCCACCACCAATGGCAACTTGTGGACATTGACGAAGGTAGACAGGTAGTTGTCGATTTTGCTGCGCTCGGCGTACACCTGATACATGTGCACGCTGAACACCAGGTTTTGCAACGGA
The DNA here is from genome assembly GCF_018986435.1 of Hahella sp. HN01. Taxonomy (GTDB): domain Bacteria; phylum Pseudomonadota; class Gammaproteobacteria; order Pseudomonadales; family Oleiphilaceae; genus Hahella. The sequence continues at coordinate 79,489 of NZ_JAHMIN010000002.1, forward strand.
TCTGTGGCGAAGACCTCCGGCGCCTGCTGCAGCATGGTTTCCCGCCAGTCCTGTCCCCATGTGGGAGCGTCCACCATTAGCGTGTGGGTGAAGCCCGCATCGCGCAGACGCTGTATCGCTTCATTATGAATCTGCGCCCAGGCGGTGGTGGGAACATTGTTGCCCAGGGGCTCGTTGCCAATGTTGATGATGACGTAATCTTCCTGGCCCATGAGCCTGTCTTGAATGCTCAGCCAGTAATCCACGGCGGCGGACAACGGCGCCGCTTCCGGCTTTTCGCCATAACCGGTGACGTCATGCACCTCCAGTACGGCGATCATTTTTCTGGCTTTGCATTTGGCGATGATGCGCGCGACTTCCTCGGCGGAAGTGCTGGGCCATTGGTGGCCGGAGCCTAGGACGATGCGTACAGCGTTGGCGCCTGCGGCGGCGATGTCGTTTAACGCTTGCTCCGTACGATAGGCGTACCAGACATGAGGATGATTGATCCCGCGCATGACGAAAGGCTTGTTGAAGCCATCCAACAACTGTCCTTCGTGCACCTGGAAACCGGCGTAAGCGCCCGGCGAAGCGAGCGTCGCCGTCAGACAGCCCATCAGTAATCGGCGTGGTTTACAGCGGGTTAGTCTCTTAATTAGCTTTCCTTTCATACAAGATTCCTCATTTCCTGGTCGCCACTGCTCAATGGAGATATCGATCGGAGTGGCGTATATGAAAATGTTTTCAAAAAAATCTCATGAATTATCTGCGCTTTATGCGATTTCCCTGTCTTGTCGGAAGGCTATCCTGAGTCATGAGATTGATTGGTATTGCAGTGGTATCTGACTATTTGCCTAAGCAATGCGAGGCGCTTTAGTTAGACACTTGTCTATATGAAAACGTTTTCAAATTAATTTCAAAAAAATGCCCGAATCGAAGGGCTTTAACAGTAAAAATCCTAGACCCAGGTCTCGAATCCCGCAATAGCCACTTTGGGTTAGGTTTTATGGGTGGCGCTTGAGAGATATCTCACACGCTTTGCAGACAAGTCGGCTATCTCCCAAACGGCGAGATGACTAGTATAGAAAGCGTAGGGACACGGATGCCAAAGTAAGGAAACGCAGCAAGGAGGCGACAAGGAAGATCTTAGTCAAAAGGAATGGATCAGGAAGGCATCAAAATCAAAAGGCGCGGCAAGGAGCTGCGCCTTTTCTTTTTGCGTTTAAAAACATCCATTTGAAGTTTTACCCCAGCCAATATTCTCTTCGCCACATTTCGTCATAATTCATCCTTTCACCTGCCTTAATTGGCCCGGTGGCCGCCTTTTGTGAGCCACATACTGCAGGCACGCTTCGCTCTAAAAGAAAAAAAGGAACGCCTGCATGCTAAACGCAACCTATATCCATGCCTCCCTGTTTAGGGGATGGGGGGTTTTCGCCTTGCTCTTATCGACGCTTTGTTGGACCAGTCTCGCCCGCGCGGTGAATGGCGACTGGTCGGATGTCGGTTCTGGAGAGTTATTTTTCCTGGAAAACGACGCCTCCTCACCGAACTATCTTCCCGCCGTCACTTTGTCCACCAGCTACGACGCCAATGTGGCGGGCCTGATCGCCACGACGGAGATGACGCAGACATTCCGTAATGACTCTCAGCAGTGGCGGGAGGCGGTTTATGTGTTCCCATTACCGGAGGACGCTGCGGTATTCAGCATGGACATGCAGGTGGGAGACCGGCTGATTGTCGGCAAGATCGAAGAAAAGCAGAAAGCCGAAAAGGTGTATCAGCAGGCGAAAGCAGAAGGCAAAAGAGCGGCGGTTGTGCATCAGCAGCGTCCGAACCTGTTCACCCATAAGGTCGCCAACATCGGTCCTGGAGAGATGATCACACTCACTTTGCGGTATCAGCAGAATATCCGCTACCGCGCTGGCGCATTCTCGTTGGCTCTGCCCTTAACGGTGACGCCGCGTTACATCCCCGGGTCGTCAGCAGCGCCTGCCTGGTCTGAAGAAGATAAAAACCGTCTGCGCAACGAGTTGCGTTCTCATGAGCGCACGTTGATTAACGACAGCGGCTGGGCGCCGGCGACGGATCAGGTAGCCGATGCACCAGAAATCACGCCGCCAACAATTATGGCGGAGGATTTGGCGACGCCTTCCCATCAAGCGCACATCCGCGTACACCTGAATCCCGGTTTGCCTCTGGAGTCGATTGAGAGCGCCACGCATCGTATTCAATGGGTGCAACAAACCAACGGCTACGAGGTTTCTTTGGAGTCTAACAAAGACATCCTCATGGACCGGGATTTCACATTGATCTGGCGCGTTAGGCAGGGAGCGGAGCCGGAGGCGGCGTTATTTAAAGAAGTGGTGGGCGATGATGTTTACGCGCAATTATTGTTGATGCCGCCGCAGTTTTCCGATGAAGGCTTGAGTCTGCCGCGAGAGCTGATCTGGGTGATTGATACTTCCGGCTCCATGGAAGGCGTGTCTATCCAGCAGGCGCGTGAGGCGTTGCTGCAGGCGCTGGATACGCTGACGCCGCGAGATCGTTTCAATGTGATTGAATTCAACTCCAGCGCCCGCAAACTGTTTCCACAAGCGGTCCCCGCTCAGGAACGCGCACTGCAACAGGCGCGCCGCTTTGTGCGCAGCCTCAAGGCTGACGGCGGCACGGAAATCGCCGAGGCGCTGGACCGCGCTCTAAGCGATGCAGCGCCGGAAGGCTATGTGCGTCAGGTTGTGTTTCTGACCGACGGCAGCGTTGGTAATGAAATGGCGTTGTTCAAGCAGATTGACCAGCAGCTTGGGGACTCGCGTTTGTTTACTGTGGGCATTGGTCCATCGCCCAATCGCTTTTTCATGCGTAAGGCGGCGCAATTCGGCCGTGGCGCGTATAGCCACATCAACGATACGTCGGAAGTCAGCGCCAAGATCGCGGAGCTGAGCGACGCCTTGCGACAACCGGCGTTGCGGGACGTGCGCCTGGAGACCCCTGTCACGCCGAACGCTGAAGTCTATCCTGTGGCGATTCCTGACTTGTATCGCGGTGAGCCGGTGCAGTTGTTGTTCAAGGTGGAAGACGGCGCAGGGATGTCGGAGCTGCCCGCCTCCATTCAAGGATTCGGCGTGGGATTGTTGCAAGACGAACAGCCTTTGTGGCTACGCAGCCTGGATCTGCAACAGGCTGCGCCAAGTCAAGGCGTAGCGCGGGCCTGGGCGCGTCATAAGATTGACCACTGGCTGGATCGCAAAAGCATGGGTGAAACGGAAGAAAGTGTGCGAGACACCGTGCTGCCGCTGGCCTTGGATTTCGCCTTGATGAGCCCCTATACCAGCTTTGTGGCGGTGGAAGAGACGCCAGCGCGTCCCAGAGACAGTGAGCTGGAGAGCAGCGCCGTTCCTAACTTGGCGCCACAGGGCCTGTCTCCGAATATGGCGCGTATGCCCAGAACCGCGTCCGCTTCGCCTCTGATGATTCACGTGGGCGTATTCTGCCTGACGGTGGCGGGTCTGCTGGGCTGGAGGGATATACGGGAGCTGAGAAATCGTAAGCATCGTCTCGGGAGGCGCGTATGACTTTGCCAAAGCGCGCCGCCGCGTTGATATTTCTTCTTGTCGGCGCGGTGAGTCTGGGCGGTGGCGGATATATCCAGGCCAAGGCCTGGCTGGCTCAGATACTCCTGGAGCAGGCATGGCGGGATACCCTGGCGGCACGCGCTTTCTCAGGTGAGGAAGCCGTGGTTTACAAACCCTGGCCCTGGGCGGACACCTACCCAGTGGGACTTATGGAGGCGCCCCGGTTGGCGGCGCGCTGGGTGGTGCTGGAAGGCGCCAGCGGACGTAATCTGGCCTTTGGTCCGGCCCATATGGAAGCCAGCGCAGTCGTAGGGGAGCCAGGCATGGCGGTAGTCAGCGGTCACCGCGACACTCACTTTCTGGCCCTGCGCGATCTCCGTGAGGGCGATGTGGTGCGCTGGCAGACGCCTGCGGGCCAATGGCTGGAGTTCAGCGTGACCGGGGCCCAAGTAGTTAATGCGGATGAAGTCATGCTGGCGCTACCCGGAGCGGACGCCGCATCGTCGGCGATGCCGCCGCGACTGGTGCTGACGACCTGCTACCCCTTTGACGGACCGGTAGGGGGACCGTTGAGGAAGCTGTTTTATCTTGAGCCCGCCCCTCAGACGTTCGCGTTATAGATAAAAAACAGGAGCTTACGGTTGCAGTGTGAGATATGGCGCCGGTAATGGTGAGACATATCTCAAGGCGATGAGTGAATGTCTCACAACAGGTAGCGGATATGTAGCCTGTTGCGATCCAGGGCTGCTGACTAATATAGAAAGCGTAGGGACACACACCAGACGTAAGGACACGATGCAGGGAAGCAACAAGGATGAATAACGAGCCATAAGGAACGGCAAGGGAAGCATTTGATGCGGAAGCGCGGCACGGAAGCCGCGTTTTTTATTTCAGCCCGGCTCGGGCGTCTTTTTCCTGTCACGTTTCAACCTTTCGCTAAGCTCGTATTCATCAGCTCTGAGAGAACGGCTTCCCATTCCTGTCATTTTTAATCTTCCTTCTGTAGAGTTAATGTAAATTTTCGTTAACTTTTTTGACGCCTTTGCATACAATCCCTCGCTATAGGTGATTGATAAAGCCACTAATTCAAAAGTGGCGGTTGCTATAGCCGGTTTAAGCAATCGGTTACGGAGTGTGGTGACAATACGGAAGTTGAAGGGTTAATCACTTTATCGCCCTCAAAATAATCACAATTTCAGTTCACACTCACTTTCCACCCTGCAAGACGAGGCTGCGCCAATCATGGCGGGTTTTTCTKCGGGCGCGCGCCGCCACCACAAATAGTTTTAGATCAGGGTGTCAGATGATCAGATTCGTATCTCGTGTTTTGCATGCCGGTTTGACTTCCAGAAGCGCCATTCTCGTGGGCTCATGCATTGTGTCGCAGTCATTGTGGGCGACTCCTCCCAGCGCGGTGGATGACTCACGCACTATGGCCTCTGACAGCAGGCTCACCATCAATGTAATGGCGAATGACTTTGACTCCGATGGCGACGCTATTAGACTGGTCAGCGTTGGTTCGCCAGATAACGGCTCCACCACCGCCAATGCGGACGGCAGCGTGCGTTATATCCCCAATTCAGGCTTTATCGGCTCTGATACTTTCACATATGTCATTGAAGACGACGCGGAGCCCGCTACCCGCTCTACCGCCACTGTTACCGTCACCGTCGTCGACAGCTCCGTGACGCCGCTGGCGGATGGAGACAACGATCGCAAGGTCGCGCAAGCCTTTGAGAGCGCCTGTGGCAGCTTGAACTCCCAGACGGATGATGAAATTTCCGCTGGCGGCAGCCTGTTGTTGGCCCGTTGTGAAGGGCTTTCCCAGTTAGGCATCAATAACCCTGAATTGGTGGCGGAAGCGCTGAATAAGATCGCGCCGGAAGAGACCTCTTCGCAAATGCGGAACTCCGCATCCTCCAGCCGTTCGCAAAGCAGCGCAGTCAGCCAGCGTCAAAAATTGCTGCAGAATGGCGCTACAGGCTTCTCTTTAAACGGGGTTGCCTGGAATGGCGCCGCCAGCGGCGGCGCAGCGGGTGAAGAATCCAGCCCCTGGTCGCGAGTGGGCGTCTTCGCCAACATCCAAAGAGAAGGCGGTGAATACGATAAAACTGGCCTGGAAAGCGGTTACGACTATTCCGGCGTGGTGCTGACTCTGGGCGCCGACTACGCGTTGCGTCGTGATCTGTTTGTCGGCGGCGCTTTCGGTTGGACTCACACTGGCGTCGATTACGCCAACCAGGGCGGCGAACTTGACACGGACATCTATACCTTCCTTGGCTACGCCAGCTATTTTGTAGGCGATTTCAGTTTTGACGTGCAGATGGGGTACGGCGAGACCCGTTTTGACTCCAAACGTCGCATCGCCTACACCGATCCTACCGGCGATGTAGACGTCACTGCTGTTGGCGACACCAGCGGCGACCAGTTCCTCTTCAATACCCGCGCGGAATGGCAGTGGTCGCGCAATGCGCTGACCCTGAGCCCCTATGTGCGTTTAGATTATCTGAACAGCAATATCGACGGTTACGGCGAGAATGGCGCAGGCGGTCTCAATATGACCCTCAGCGAGCAACGCATTGATCAGTTGACGCTGGCGGCGGGTGTACAGGGAACCTACGCCATCAGCCGTGACTGGGGTGTATTGATTCCTTCTTTCCAGCTTAGCGCTCTGAGTGAAATTCATTCTGATCGCGATGCGGTGACGGGACGTTTTTCCTACGACCCAGATCCGAACAATCGCTTTGATCTGCAAGCGGACTCTGAGGAGTCGCTGTTTTATCAGGCCGGCGTAGGAACCACTGCTGTGTTGCCTCATGGCCTGTCAGTGTTTTTGGAATATCAGCAGATATTCGGATACGAGCATCTCACCGCCTATCAGGTGCAGACCGGCGTGAGATACGAGCTATAACAGGGAGTCAGTCATGCTTAAGAAATGCCTATCCTTTTTCTCATTATTGATATTACTGCTGTCGCTGTCCGCCTGCGGCGGCTCTTCCAGCTCGACGGACGACGCGCCGGCGACGACGGATGGCGGCGCGACGCCGACAGAACCGACAGACCCTACTGATCCCGGCTCGCCCACACCGGGCGGCGATTCGGGCGCAGCGCCTAAAGTCAGCGCCGGCGGCAACCAGTATGCCGACCCCAATGTCGTGCTGTCTCTCGCGGGAACGGCGGAAGCGCTGGAAGGCGCTGAAATCGTAAGCACTACCTGGACTCAGGTGTCCGGGCCGACGGTTTATCTGTCTACGCCTGGCAGCCTGAGCAATATGATTCTGGCCCCTGACGTCACTAAAACCCAGACCTTGAGCTTTAAGCTGACAGCAAAAGACACCAAGGGCAAAGAAAGTTCGGATACCGCCAGTATTGTGGTGGAGCCGCTCGCCAGTTTCGTGCGAGTGACTGGCTCCAGCGTTGATGAGGCGGCGGGTCAGGCGACTTTGAAACTGATCCTGAACCGAGCCTCCAATGCGCCGGTCACGGTGCAATACATGACCCAGGATGGCGCCGCCACCAGTGGCGAGGACTATGTCGCCGCTTCCGGCTCGGTCACCTTTGAGCCCGGCGAAACCGAGAAGACGATCGCCATTGAAATCATTGATGACGAAGATGAAGAAGCGGACGAGCCCTTTACCGTTCGTATTACCGCAACGGAAAACGGCGTGGTCGCCTCAGCCGTGGGCACAGTGGTCATTCGTAATGGAATGGATACCGCGCCGGAACTGAAAGAGCAGAATATCGCCTTTGTTACCGCCGGCCCCTTGAACGGTTTGGTTGGCGGCAGCCTCACTAATGTGATCGACGAGGAGGCGGCGCCAGGTTCGGGCGCCGTTTCTTATGCGACCGCTGACGAAAGTATCGCGACCGTGGATATTTCCTCTGGCGTGGTGCAACTAAAGTCCGCAGGCTCCACCGTGATTACCGCCGTCAAGGCGGCGGATTCTGAATACAAAGCCGCGCAGGCGACTTATACCGTTGTCGTGGAAAAGCGCCCTGGAGAGGTCACTTTCGCGACATCTGGGCCATACGCCGTCGCCTATGAGGATACCTTCACCAATATCGCTACAGGTATTGGCTCTGGCGAAGTACGCTATGCTTCCAGCAATCCGTCCGTCGCCAGCGTCACCTCTGGCGGCGTTGTGACGATTGTGGGCGTGGGCAGCGCCGTCATTACCTCCACGCAGCTGGCGGATGACGTCTATCTGGAGGCGACCGCCACCTACGCTATCGAAGCGGACAGAAAAAACCTGAGCCTGTCTTTCAAAGATGTTGGCCCTGTAGCGGGCGTCATTGGCGGAACCTATACCAACACTTTGTTGGGTAATAAAGGCTCTGGAGCGCTGAGCTATCTCAGCAACAATACCGAGGTCGCGACCGTGAACGCTGAGACCGGCCTTGTATCCTTCGTTGGCGAGGGCAATACGCATATTTCGGTAATCAGAGCGGACGACGGCCTCTACAAAGCGTCCACGGCTACTTACTCTGTTTCTGTAGGTAGAAAAATCCAGAGTATTGCCTTTGTAAATCCCGGGCCAGTGGAAGGCGTTTATGGGGAAACGGTTAGTAACCCCATCGAGGAAGGCGCTCCCGGCAGCGGCTCCGTAACCTATTCCTCCAGCAATACCTCTGTGGCGTCCGTTAATGTTGAAAGCGGCGTCGTACGACTCGTTGGCGCAGGCTCCGCTGTGATCACGGCGGAAAAGGCGGGCGATTCCGTCTACAGCAGCGCAATCGCCAAGTACACCCTGACTGTCAACAAGAAGGCTCAGACGCTTTCGTTAAGAAACCCAGGGCCTATCGAAACCAATGTTGGCAACATCGTGACCAATGGCGTGACTGTTGTTGAGGGCGGCTCCGGCGCCTTGTCCTATAGCGCTGATGCGGAAACGGCTATTGAACTGGACAGGGAAACCGGTGAAGTGCACGCCGTCAGCGTAGGCGAAGCCCAGATCACCGTCACCAAAGCCGGCGACGCTAACTATAACGCGGCTTCCGTTAGCTATAAGGTCATCGTTGGCAAAGGCGTGCAGACCATCGCCTTTACGACGCCAGGCCCTGTCGCGTCCACCTTTGGCGACACCTACACTAACGTCATTACCAGCGGGGCCCCAGGGTCTGGCGCTTTGACTTATGCTTCCAGCAATGAAGGCATTGCGACAATAAACAGCGCTACCGGCGAAGTGACAATGGTCGGCGTCGGCAGTGTAGTAATTACCGCCACCAAGGCGGCGGATGCGAATTATGAAAGCGCAGAGGCCAGCTACACCATCAATGTGGCGAAGAAGACGCCTGCCCTTACTTTTGGCAGCGCAGGTCCATTGAGCCTGACTATCGGAGAGACCCTGACCAATGCAGCCACCAGTACGTCTACTGGTGCAGTGACCTATAGCGTTGGTGATTCCGCCATTGCGTCAGTCGATGCGGAAAGCGGTCTTGTGACGGCGCTAGGTGTTGGAAGCACCTCTATTATGGCGACACAGGCGGGAGATACGAATCACAACGCCGCCAGCGCCAAATATTCGCTGAATGTCAGCAAGAAAACGCAAACTATCGTCTTCACGCAGCCAGGCCCTCTGGACGGCGTTTATGGCGATACGCTGACCAACGCCATTACAGAAGGCGCGCCAGGAACCGGCGCTCTTCTCTACGCTTCCAACAATACCAGCGTCGCGACGGTAAATAGCGAAACGGCTGTGGTGCAATTGGTAGGTGTTGGTACGGCGACGATCACCGCCACGAAGGAAGCGGACGCGACCTATGAAGCCGCCACCGCCAGCTATACGATTACCGTGGCTAAGAAGGACCAGGTTATTACGTTTGAAAACCCAGGGCCAATCTACACGATTGTTGGTGATGCGATAAATAACCCCGCTGGCACAGTTGAGGGGGGCGTGGGAGTTATTACATACAGCGTGGATAAGCCCAGCGTACTCGAACCTGGCTCCACCGCTGGCGTCTATAACGTGGTGGGAATGGGAGAGGCTGTAGTAACCGCGACCAAAGCTGGTGACGCTAATCATAATCCCGTCTCGCTGAAGTACTCTGTCTCCGCAATAAGCGGCACGGTGAAATTCGTAGCATTTTTAGGCGAAGTGGAAACGGAAGTAAGAGTGAGCTCTGATGTCCTTGACGCTTCCATTGGTGAACTCTCCCTCTTTAGCTCGACTGAAGCTGGATGCGATATTACTAATCCTAGTTTATGTGAAAACGCAACAACGACTTCTATCGCTGGCGTTAGTATCACAGAGCCGGTCGCCAGACTTGATAGGACTGCGTATTACTGGTTAATGAATGGAACGAGCCCCAGCTCCAGCGTAAAAATTGCTCAGGGTGAAGGCGAAACCGCGAGTGAATTTGAAACGGTGAATAGTGTTCTTCCTCAACGATTTAATCATCAAATTGTCGAGTTCAAAAACAAACTATGGCTGATTGGTGGGATGCAACCAGCAGGGGAGGTCAGCGAGCCTCAAAATGATGTTTGGAACTCTTCTGATGGCGTTTACTGGAGTAAAGTGGCGACGATTGGATCGGAAGGCCTAAGCGAGCACGATGTGGTAGTTTTTAACGACCAGATCATCGTCTACAACAACGCCAATATATGGTTCTCCACAGATGGCGTGACATGGAATAAGCGCGATACTGATGCGGAGTATGGAGTTAGAAAAGATCAGGGATATGTGGTGTTTCAGGGCGCGGTTTGGAGTGTCGGTCATGCTTCTGGAGATGATTTCCCTTCCATATGGAAAAGTATTGACGGCATAAACTGGCTCAATCAGGCCGATTTGGAGGGCATGTCATTACGGGGAGATTACAAGCTTGCCGTGATGAATGACAAGATCTGGATGGTAGCGGACGCTGCGGAGGGCAGTGTTCTCAAAAGCGATGTTTGGGAGACTCCCGACGGCGTTAATTGGACGCAAGTTTTGCCGGAAGGTGAAACGGCGTTCGGAGGCCGAATTTCCCACACATTGTTTGCCTATGATGGAAAACTCTGGGTGATTGGAGGTAGTGGGTCTGGGGTCATCTTTAACGACGTCTGGACATCTACGGACGGCAAGACATGGGTGTCTGACCCCAAGGCATCCGACTTTGATGCAAGATATGGGCATCAGTCACTACCTTTCGGAGGGCATTTATGGATATTCGGTGGGACTGTTGATTCTCTTAGCTTTTCCTCTCGTGTCGGCACTTGGCGCTCAGTAGATGCATTGGATTGGCGTCGTGTAGTGCGAGGCGCTTTCTCCTACCTGTCAGAAGGCGAACCCACGCCCATGTAATCCAAAGGATTGTCATGTTCAAGAAACGCCGGCCTCGCGCCGGCGTTTTCATTTAAACCAGACGCAAGGCCCGCTCGGAGACCAGCCTTTCCACCACACGAATTTTATGTGGGCCATTCTCTAACAGGCGATCAAGAGGCTGTGGCGCTGCGCATTGTTGTAGAACGTCTCTTTCCGTTGCGGTAGCGGCTCGCCAGTACTTTCTGACGCCGGGGGCCACCAGTACTGGATGGCTTCCTTCTGCGGCGGGCAGAGGCTGGTTCAACATCAGGGCGCAGAGTAGTTTTTCCGGCGCTGCGGGAAACTCGATTAATTGCGACATAGGCGCAATGACCACGGAAAAATTACGACAGCGATTACTGTTCGGCTCCATCGTGCTGACGGGGGAAAGTCGATACTCGTGAATCGCCTTCAGTGCGCTCTCGAACGTGGCCAGGGCCTGGAGCAGGGGATCCGCCGTATGCTCGCAGATGAAAGTTTTGAACGACATCGCCTCCGGTACAAAATAGAGCGAACGGCAGGGCGTCGCCCGCATATATTCCTCCACCAGCGCTTGTAACTGTAAACGTTCCAGCAGACGTAAGGTCAGTGGCGCTGCGATTTGCAGTCTGGCTTTACGCCACCATTTTTGTACATCGCAGGTTACCCGAAACCCTTTGGACAGACTGAGTTCATGCAGCCAGACGCGTTCCGCCTCATTTAAGTTCAGATGACTTAGATCGACCTCGCCAGAGCATGCGGAAGTGTGGGAATGAATCATCTCCACCATTGCAATTTGCAGATCATGTAACGGCATAGCGGCGCTCCTCTTTTACAGGCTGGCGATGACGCAACCAGATTTCCCGGGCTGTTTGCAGTTGTTGCTGAACGCCTCGTTCGCTGACGATATCCAACGCCTGCTCCAGCAACTCGTAAGTGATTGCATTGGCGTTAGGCGCACGCGGCAGAGTCCAGTCCAGCAACTCCCACACTGGCTGCGGCGTTTTGTCACTGTGTACGTCCAGTTGCAGGCCCTCATGGACAGCGCCGCCCGCTACGTGAATCTCGACCACCCGGCTCATGTCCAGGCGACTTAATGCTTCATAGACATCAAACCCAAAATTGATCGCGTTGCAGTAAAGGTTGTAGAGATCCAGCAAGAGACCGCAGGAGGTTCGTTCAGTGATGCGATTAAGGAATTCAATCTCGTCCATGCCGGCGTCATGGGGCATATTCGGGAGGTAATAAGTCGTGTTCTCCAATAGAAACGGGACCTGATAACGCTGCTGTATCGCTTCTATTCGCGGACAAATGATATTCAATGCTTCCTCCGTGAACGGCACGGGTAATTGCACGCCAGCGTGTAAGCCTGCGCCTTCAGCGGTGCGTATTTGCAGAAATCCCAGGTGTTCGCTGTGCCAGTGAAATGGCTGCACGTCCGCAAAGTCATCCAGAATACGGATGTAGTCTTGGTTCCAACCGCTGGCGGAGCCTATCGACAGACCGAGGCCATGCACGACGACAGGATACAGTCGACACCACTCGATGGCTGCGCTGAGCCGATCAGGGCTGAAGCCAGTGCGCCGTTGCGCGCCGTCCCAGTACTCCTGGCACAGAATGTCCGGACTGACTTCAATAAAGTCGATCACGTCCTCACAGCCGCGTAGAAGAGGAATAAACTCCGGCTGATAGTTAATGCCGACGCCCAACTTGGGCAAGGAAGGTAAAGCGTTCATGGCAAAGGCTCCGGCTGCTGTCCCGCCGGTCCGGCAGACCGGACCGGTTGAGTTAATTGGCGCTTATCCGCCGTAAAGAGTGACGTTGACAGGAATCTTGGACTGGATTTTGACAACAGGGTCCAGTCCCAGGCGCAGATCGAGACCGACCAACCCGCAGGTAGGGCAGCCTGACTGGTTCAGAATCTGTTCCAGAATATTCTGCAAGTCCCAGATGCTGACTTCGTACTGCGGATCGAATGAAGCGCTGACAGTTTTACGGTCGCGGGATACGCCACTGTCGTCCGCGGCGGAAGCGACGCCGGAAAGACTGGTGATAGAGGCTGCGCCAGTTACCAACGCGGCGTTACGAAGAAAGGTGCGGCGATCGCTTTCGCTGGCTTGTGGACGAGTGCTTGCGGATACGTCGTTAGTTGTGTCGGACATCGTGTCTCTCCTTTGCGGTTGTGTTGTCTGGCGGGGTCGGGCGAAAAACGGAAATTCCCGTTTAACAACCCCTGAAGACAGAGCTTAAATCCAGAGAGATGACTGAGCAGCGCAATGTGGCGCAAAGGAATTGTGAAATACTCACGTTTGAGACTTGCGAGAGGAAGACAAGTTTGGCGTTAGGACCCGTTGTCATCGTCAATGCAACAACGGGTCTTTGAAAATCAGGCGAGTAGCTGCTTGATGCGGGCCTTCAGCATCTCGATGGCGACGCGGTTTTTGCCGCCTTTGGGGACGATGATGTCAGCGTATTGTTTGGTGGGCTCTACAAACTCGAGAAACATGGGGCGGACAGTGGATTTGTACTGTTTGATGACCGATTCCATGGTTCTGCCACGCTCTTCTATATCACGCTGTAAACGTCTCAGCAGACAGATATCCAGGGGCGTGTCGACGAAAATACTGGTGTCCAGGCGACTGCGGATATTTTTATCCGACAGCAGCAGAATGCCTTCAATGATGATGACCCGACGCGGCTCCATGGAGATCGAGTCTTTGGCTCTGTTGTGCTCTTTGTAGTCATAGACCGGTACATCAATGGCGCGCTTTTCCTTGAGCTGGTCCATGTGACGCACCAACAGACCGTGGTCGAATGCGGAGGGATGATCGTAATTGGTCTTCAGCCTTTCCTCCATGGAAAGGTGAGTTTGGTCCTTGTAGTAAGAGTCTTCTTTGATAATGCCGATATGGTGGGCGCCAACTTCTTCTTTCAGTTCGTCATAGATTGTGACGGATAAAAGGCTCTTGCCGGATGCGGAGGCTCCGGTGATGCCAATAAAAATGGGAGACATGCAGGAAATATCCAAATGTGGTCAGACCCGCCTAGTTTAATGCGTTGCTCCTGAACTGTCATGAACAGGGTCAATATTCCTGCCAGATTCCTTGTTCTCTGGTCTATATGGCTTCTTGGCCTCCAGTAACTCCGCATCTTTTAAGTATTGGCCTAGCTCAAGACTAGAACTCTTGCTCGCATGTCCCGCCACCCTGGGCCAAATAACAACGATTTGGGGCGTAAATGGCCATAATTATCATTCAATTGAACTCCCTTACAATATCACTCCAAATACAGTTATCGAATTTGATTGTTCGAGCGATGTTGAAGCTGAGATATATGAAAAGGAAACTTCTAGTCAATAATATGCGCAAATACGCGGTGTAATTATCTCAATGACATTTATTTTTAATCATCGACGGCGATAATCAGCGTTAGCCATACATAAACAAAATCGCCTCTGATGTTGGGGGTTAGCCTGCGTCAGAGGCGCTTTTTTATTGTTGGGAATAAAGTGGGAAATTGATGAAAAACAGGCAGTAATGTAAAGAAATGTTTCAGAATTGATTTAAATGTTACTTAACAGCGTTAATCTCAATAAATTCTGTTATTTCAGTTGATCTGCACGCATCAATTGTTTTATTAATGTTCGCCACGAAGTATCACGTTAGATGACGCGGCTTCGCTTCTCTGCAATCATAACGGACGCGTGCAGCTCTGTGAGCGGCGCGCTTTTTATTAATGGAAAACGAGGATATAGATGGATTTGCCCATGGACAGAATACTCTCGACCTTGCCCCTGACCTGTTTCGCTCACTCAAGCTTCTCCAAATTGACCATTTAGTCCGTAAGGCTGTCTTGGACTCACTGCGGTTCGGATAATTTTCGGCGTTTTTGCTGTGCAGACGCAGAGTCTGCGCGGGTATTGCTACGCATGTGCGCCGCACCAACGCTTTGAGGAAAGCAAGCCTGACGATTCGCCTGTTCGCGCTTGATGTTTGCAAACATAAGTTCGGTATAAACAGCTTTATAACAAAGGACGTCATAAGATGTTTACATGTTCGCCACGCAATCTGGCATATATTGTATTTCTTCTTTTCACCCTCTCGGCCCATGCGGAAGAAGACGAGTTTCCCGGTCGTCGCCAATATCCGGCCGTAGATTTCATTGAACTCCAGGAGTTTTATCAGCAGCTGGCTGCTGGCGAAATTGTCGCCGTCGACGTAAGGACGGACTATGAGTACAACACGCTGCACATAAAGGGCGCTTTCAACGTCTCATACACATCCCATAACTTCGCGGAGGAAATGCAGGCGTTGCAGAAGCAGCATCCCGGCAAGAAGCTGGCGTTGTATTGCAACGGTAAAACCTGTCTCAAATCCTATAAAGCCGCCAGCAAATGCCGTAAATACGGCATTGAGAACGTCATCGTCTACGACGCAGGAGTGTTTGATTACGCCAAAGCGTACCCGCAAGACACCAACCTGTTTGGCGAAATCCTGGGCGATCCCGCTCGCCTCATCGGCAAGGACAAACTCAAGGCGCACACGATTACGGTGGCGGAGTTTGAAGATAAAATCGTCAAAACCGATGGCATTGTTCTGGATGTGCGCGACAAACAGCAAAGAGAAGGCATCGCCATCTTTTTCATGCGTGAAAAACGCGCGCCTTTGGATCGTCCGGATTTGATCGACCGTTACATCAATCAGGCGAAGAAACGCAACGTGCCTTTGTTGATCTACGATCAAGCGGGCAAGCAGATCCGATGGCTGCAGTACTATCTGGAGAAGCAGAACGTATCTTCCTACTACTTCATGGCCGGAGGAATCGACGAATACTATAAAACGCTTTAGGCGGACCAGACCGGCCGTGCGGAAAAGCCTGTCAGGCGCTTTCCGCGCCGCCTGAGCGTAAATGAGCGTCGTTTCCAATTTATAAAACCACCCTAGGCAAGGGACATAAAAAAGTGAGGAACCACCATGACGGATGATAAGAAAGAACGGGGGCTGTATGAGTTGTACGCGGATGATCCAGAGCGCGCGGACTATCTGGTGTTTGGGCGCCGCGCCCACTCTGATCGACGCGGCTTTCTGAAAGGCGCCGGCCTGGGCGCCATGGGGGCGATGCTGGGAATGGCGATTCCTTTTCATCGCAATTTCCCCTCCGGTCTGATACCGGCTGCGATGGCGGAAGACACGGAAATCGCCTTATTTGGCGGTAAAGACGGACTGACCTTGCTGAACGACCGTCCTATCAACGCGGAAACCCCCGCTCACCTGCTTGATGACGCTGTCACTCCCACCAGCCGGCATTTCGTCCGTAATAACGGCGTTGTGCCGGAGATCGCGCATCGCATGGATGCGTCTGACTGGAAGCTGACCATCGACGGTGAAGTTGAGAAAGTGCTGGAGCTGTCGTTGGATGAACTCAAGTCCAAGTTCAAACCGGTCACGCTGAAGCTGCAGTTGGAGTGTGGCGGTAATGGACGCGCGGCGTTCAATCCTCCGGCGAAGGGCAATCAGTGGACAGTGGGCGCTATCGGCAACGCCGAGTGGACAGGGGTGCGTTACGCGGATTTATTGAAGGCGGCGGGCGTCAAACCGTCAGCGATTTATACTGCGCATCACAGTCTGGACGGACACTTGTCCGGCGATCCCAGCAAAACCCCGATCTCCAGAGGCGTGCCTATTTCCAAGGCGATGGACCCTCACTCCATTATCGCCTATGCGATGAACGGCGAGCCTCTGCCGGCGCTGCATGGCTTTCCAGTGCGCACCATCTGTCCGGGTTGGCCGGGCTCCACCTCGCAAAAATGGCTGAGCCGAATTCAGTTGCGGGATGTGGTGCATGACGGCCCCAAAATGACTGGATCTTCCTATCGCGTGCCCAAATTCCCGGTGGCGCCCGGAACGCATGTTGCGGACGAGGACTACAAAATCATTGAGTCCATGCCGGTCAAGTCCCTGATCACCACGCCACAGACAAACCAGACCATCAAGACGCGCACTCTGAAAGTGCACGGCCATGCCTGGGCGGGGGATAACGTGGTCAAGCGCATGGATATCTCTTATGACTTCGGCGTCACCTGGGTGCAGGCGGATCTGAAAGCGCCACCCAATCCTTACTCCTGGCAGGAGTGGTATGCGGAAGTGACTTTCCCCACTCGCGGCTACTATGAAATCTGGGCCAGAGCCACGGATGACAAAGGCAACATGCAGCCTTTCGCTGTGAACTGGAATCCAAAAGGGTACCTGAACAACAGCATGCACCGTATTGCGGTGATCGTGGACGCTTGATCCGGGATAGTGGTTAGCGCCCAATCATGTTGGGATGCTGACGGAAGCGCCCTGGCTTTTCTCTCATTGGAAAGAAGAGCCAGCGGCGTGCTTGTGTAACCCTGGCTAACCCAGATATTTACGTCTTTAATCCTCCCTTAAAAAGAGGAAAAACCATGACAATAAAAACTCTGACTCCTCTCGTGTTCGCCAGCGCATTGAGCCTGACGACTTTTACAAGCGGCGCGGAGTCCCCATTCGGCGCCGACTGGCCGGAAGGCCCTGGATCGCAGGAAGCCGGCGCGTTGTGCGGCGCCTGTCATTCCCTGGCGCTGGTGAAACAGCAGGGGCTCAGCAAAGAAAGCTGGGATGAAGTGCTTACCTGGATGCAGGAAGAACAGGGAATGCCAGAACTCAATGCGGAATTACGCAGTCTGATTCTGGAGTACCTGTCGACGAACTTTAATCCGGAGACGCACGCCCAGCGTCGCAATAACGCGCCATGACGGCGCCCGTACAACGCCGGATTCAGGCTTATTCCACCTCTACGCCACGCACGCGTACTTCCATGCCGGCGGTGACTTGTACGCCAAACTTCCCGCAATGAACGCAGGGATCGTAGAGTTGGTGGAGTGGGGTGGCTTGGCGGCAGTGCGGGCATTGGCCTGCGCCGGGTATAGAGAGGTATTCCAGTGTGGCGTTTTCAACAACCGTGCCTTTGGCGACGGCGCTGAAGCAGAAGTCCATGGCGCTGGTCTCGACGTGCGATAGTTCGCCGATTTCCAGCACGATTTTGACGGCCCGCTGAAAGCCTTCCTTTGCCGCGCTGTCCTCAATCAGTTGCACGACGTTCTCCATGATCGACAACTCATGCATGACCGGGATGTTTCTCTTTGCTCTGCAACCAGCTCGCCAGATAGTCGAAAGCCTGATTGAGGTTGTGTTGCGCTTCTGGCGACAGCGCTTCTTCGAAGCGATCGAAAGCATACCCGCGAATGCCCATCAGGAAAGCTTCCGTGTCGGCGCTAAACAAGGTGCGGGACAAGGTCACTACTGCTTGCGGCGACAACACATGGCTGCTCATGGGGCACTCGTCGTCGGCTTCTATTTGCTGAAGAAAAAAAGGTTTGCCGCCGCGCAGGCTGGCGTCGATAAAGACGACCTGCTGATAACGACTTAGTTCCAAAGCGTCTTCCACCGTGAGCTGGTAGTTGGTTTCCACCGTCACGCCAGCAAGATTAAGTTCCGCAATGCGGTCCGCGCAGGCGGGTCCGAGCCCGTCATCCTGGCGGCCAGGATTGCCGTAACCAATCACCAGGGTGGATAGATTGATGTCCTTGGTCATCATTGTTGGGCTCCTTTGAACTCAGTCCGGGGGAATGCCCTGTCCCATATGCTGGCTGTTGCTGTGAACGAGCGTTCCGTCAGCATCGAACAGCTCCACGGTCAGGGGCATTTGCCCCAGAGCGTGGGTGGCGCAGGACAGGCAGGGGTCATAGGCGCGTACGGCGACTTCCACATGGTTCAGCATGCCCTCCGTGATGCGTTTCTTACCGCTCAGATATTTTTTCGCTACATCCGTAACGGCCCGGTTCATGCCGTTGTTGTTGTGAGTAGTGGAAACAATCAGGTTGCAGTAAGTGATCTGATCGTTTTTGTCGACTTTGTAGTGGTGGAATAAAGAGCCGCGCGGCGCTTCGATAACGCCGACGCCCTCTTCCCGGCGTTCTCCAGTGACTCGGAGATCAGCGCCTTGCAGGTCCGGGTCCAGCAGCAGCTCGTGAATCTTCTCCACGCAGTGCAGCACTTCGATCATCCGCGCCCAGTGATAGGCCAGGCTCATATGGTTGGGCTTATTGTGGGTCAACGCCCGGAATTCCTTATGCTCCGCGTTCGCCATGGGCGTATCGATAAAGGCGACATTATTCAGGCGGGACAAAGGGCCGACGCGATACCAGCCATCCAGCGCGCCGCGACTTTTTATGAAGGGAAATTTCATGTACGACCAGGGCCGCACTTCCTCCATGATGTAGTCATTAAAGTCCTGATAATTCACGTGATCGAAAATAATATTGCCAGCGGCGTCAGTGGCGCGCAGGCCGCCGTGATACAGGTCCAGCGCGCCGTCTTCGCGCACCAGGGACAAATGACTGGAGTTAAAGTTGGCGAACTGCTCCACCTGAGATAGGTGTTCAAGCGTGTACCGTTTGGCGACGTCCACCGCGCCTTTGGCCCAGACTTTCATCTGCTCAATGTCCTGCAACAACAGATCTCTTTCCTGCAGAGACAGATTTTTATTGATGCCGCCGGGGATTGCGCCGGTGCCGTGAATTTTCTTGCCGGCGGTATGCAGAATCACCTCTTGGCCGTATTTGCGCATCAGCACGCCCTGTTTGGCCAGATCGGGAAACTCTTTGATGACGTTGAAGATATTACGCTTGCCGCGAGGCGCGTCGAAACCAAATAACAGATCCGGCGAACTCAGGTGAAAGAAATGCAGCACGTTGCTTTGCATCACCTGACCGTAGTGCATCAAACGACGCATTTTCTCCGCTGTCGGCGGCAGTACGTCGGCGCCGACGATCACATCCATCGCCTTGGCGGCGGCGATGTGGTGGCTGACCGGGCAGATGCCGCAGAGACGCTGTACAATCACCGGCGCCTCCCATAACAGGCGTCCGCGAATGAAACGCTCAAAACCGCGAAACTCCACAATATGTAGGCGGGCCTCCGCCACATTGTTATCGTCATCCAGATGAATGGTGACCTTGCCGTGACCTTCCACGCGGGTGACAGGTTCTATTTCCACAATGCGGGTTTTGGGCTTATCAATATTCATCAGCGCCAGTCCTAATCGTATTTGATCATGTGGTATTCCTGCGGCGCCGGCTCGCCTTTGATTAGCGCCGCCAATGTGGCCCAAAGCACTTCTCCAGTCGGCGGGCAGCCGGGAATCTGGTAGTCGATTTTGACGACTTCCGCGCAGGTGTATACCTTGTCCAGCAACAACGGCAGCGCTGCGTCATTGGGAATCTGATTGTTGGGGTTATATACCTTGGCGCTGCTGGAATAGGCTTCTTCCAGGCATTCCCGCAATGGGTCTTCCGAATGCATGATGGCGTT
Source organism: Hahella sp. HN01 (assembly GCF_018986435.1). Taxonomy (GTDB): domain Bacteria; phylum Pseudomonadota; class Gammaproteobacteria; order Pseudomonadales; family Oleiphilaceae; genus Hahella. Next base: position 99,694 of record NZ_JAHMIN010000002.1, read on the forward strand.
GCGCATCACCGGCAGGCCGCCCATGATGGCGCATTGCCCCACCGCCACCAGCACGTCGCAGTGCTTGCGGAACTCCTGCAGGGTGTGGACGTTTTCTTCATTGCAGCAACCGCCCTCGATTACGCCGATATCGCAGCGGCGGGAAAAGGTTTTGAAGTCGGTCAGCGGGGAACGGTCAAATTCCGCCAGCTCCATCAATTCCAGGATGTGCTCGTCCATGTCCAATAAGGACATATGGCACCCGAAACAGCCCGCCAGAGAAACCGTGGCGATGCGCTTTTTACGTTTCATGACTGTTCCTCGGACGGATCTATCTGATGCACGGCGATACGGTTTTTATGGCGGGCTTCAATTTCCCAGCCGATGGGTTTGTTGTCGAACTGGCGTTGGCCTATCGGGGCGAAAAAACCCTCTCTTTTACGGATGATGCAGCCGACCGGACAGACCTCCAGAGACATGGCGTAGTCGTCAATGGAGGCGTCGCTGGCGGCCAGGTTCTCCGCATTGACGCCAATTCGCTTATGAATGCCGCGCCCCACATATTCAAAGATATTCTTGCCGTCCACATCCCGGGAGGCGCGAATACAGCGCCCGCATAAGATGCAGCGGTTGGTGTCCAGGGCGATATCCGGGTGGGAGGCGTCCACCGGGCGCACCGGTTGCAGATAGGGATACAGGCTGTCCTGGGAAATGCCCAGGCGATAAGCCATGGCCTGTAGCTCGCAGCGACCGCTGGCCTCGCAGATCGGACACAGATGATTGCCTTCGTGAAACAGCATGCGCACCAGATCGCGGCGGTAACCCTGGACTTGCGGCGTATCGTTTTCCACCACAACGCCAGGTTCCGCAGGCTGTGTGCAGGCGGCGGCAGTGCGGCCGTTGACCTTCACGGTACAGACGCGACAACTGCCTTGCGGAACCAGTCCCTCCACGTCGCACAGACGGGGAATGTAAACGCCGGCGTCGTCGCAGGCGTCCATGATGGTCTGGCCGGGCTTGGCGACGACGGTTTCTCCATCTACGGTGAATTCGAACTCTGTGCTCATTCCCTGTCTCCATAAGCCGGGTCATAGATGAGCGAGCGCCGCTTGGCGATGATTCTGGCCTCGTCCAGCGCCTTTTGAATATTGAAACCCGCCTGCATGCCTCCGGGTCGCTCTTTCACCATGGCGGAATAGACCAGGGGGAAATATTCCATGGTGGAGAGAATGGGGTTAGGGGAGGTGTGCCCGAGTCCACATCTGCTGGTGGCGATGATGGTGTCGCTCAGGTTGCGCAGATAATCGAGATCCTCCGGTTCGCCCTCTCCGTGCATGATTTTTTCCAGACCCTTTTTCAGGAAAACGTTGCCCACGCGACAAGGCGTACAGTAGCCGCAGCTTTCCTCGATGAAAAAGTCCATGTAGTAGGCGGCGGCTTCAAGAATGTTGCGGGAGCTGTTGAAGCAGACAATGGCGCCGGCGGAGGCGAGATCTTCAAAACACAGGCGGCGGTGAAATTCGGTGCGCCCCACTATCTGGCCGCTGGCGCCGCCCACAACGATAGCGGCGGCGTCCTGGGCGCCGGCCTGCTCCAGAATCTCTGCGAGAGTGACGCCAAAGGCGACTTCATAGATGCCGGGACGCGCACAGTCTCCGCTGACGCTGAGCAATTTGGTTCCGGAACTGCCTGTGGTTCCCATGCCGCGAAACCAGGTTGCGCCTTGCGCCATGATGCGTGGAACGCAGCTCAGGGTTTCCACATTATTGACCACGGTGGGATAGCCCAGATACCCAGATTGCACGGGAAACGGCGGGCGATTTTTGGGTTCGCCGCGCTTGCCTTCGCAGGAGCTGATCAGCGAGCTTTCTTCCCCGCAAATATACGCGCCGGCGCCCATCTGAATCCGAATATCGAAAGCAAAATCCTTTCGTCCGAGAATGCCCGAGCCCAGTAAATTCTGTTCCCGGCGACGTTGCAGTGTTTCTTCCAGATAGGCGCGCAGATAGCGGTATTCGCCGCGCAGATAGAGAATGCCGTGGCGGGCGCCTACCGCGTAGGCGGCGATTGTCATGCCGGAGAACAGCAAATCAGGTTTTTCGGTCAGCAACACGCGATCCTTGAACGTGCCGGGTTCGCCTTCATCCGCGTTACAGATGACATAACGCTCTTCGGCGGGAGTGTTCGCCGCCAGCCGCCATTTTCTGCCAGTAGGAAACCCGGCGCCGCCGCGTCCGCGCAGCAGCGACTCTTCGATGTGGGAGATCACCTCTTGCGGCGATAACTGCAAAGCGGCGCGCAGACCCTGTTCTGGATCGACGTCGGTCAAGAGGACCGGCCCGGGCTGGCGAATATTATTGCGCACCATGGCCTGGACCAAAGGGTCGCTGTTAGCGCCATCGCCGGTCTTACCGATCAGCGTTTGCGGGTCTTTGGTCTTGCGCAGAGTTCGCAGGATGCTTTTGACTTTGGCTGGCGTCAGACGGGTGACGACCACATCATTGATCAATGCTGCAGGGGCCTGATCGCACATGCCGATGCAGGGCGTGAACTCCAGGGAAAATGCGCCATCGGTGCTGGTTTCGCCCGGCTGGATTCCGAGAGCGCCGGAAAACGCCTCGGCCACCGCCTGCGCGCCGGCATGACGGTCAATGATGTCATCGCACAAGCGAATCGTGATATCGCCTTTGCGTTTGTCGGAAAAAAAGGCATAGAAACTGACGACGCCTTCCACTTCAACCCGATAGGTTCCGGTAAGCGAGGCGATCAGCGACATCGCCTCGCCATCGATGCAGCGCAGCTTATCCTGCACCTGCCACAGGATGTCCATCATCCGGCGCGGATCGTTGTCATAGTCGGCGCAGGCTTGCTTGATGAGAGTTGCGTTATCGTTATCCATGCTTCGTCCCGTCGGCGCGTGCGAGATTTCCCGATTGGGTTGATGACGCTGGGCGGCGAATGCAGGTCACATCACCGCCCAGCGTATTCCATAGTATCGTCAGTCAGGGAAGGTATTTTGACGTGCGTCTGTTTTTCCCTGAAAAATCTATAGCTTAAGAGATGTGATCCATTCAGGCACACCGGCGCAGGCGGTTTTACGGATAATCGTGGCGCCTTTGACTTTCACATCTTCGCCGGGATCGATCACCGTTATTGGACAACTGGGCGGCGCGGCGTATGCCAATCCTGCGGCGGGATAGACCTGCAGAGAGGTGCCCACCACCAATAGAACGTCCGCCGTGGCGACGATATCCGCAGCGGCCTCCAGCATCGGGACCATTTCTCCGAACCAGACCACATGCGGTCGCATTTGTTTGCCTTGAGGACATAGATCGCCCAGCGCAATATCCCGGTCATCCAGATCAACCAGATAACGTTCATCAACACTGCTGCGCGCTTTCATGATTTCACCGTGCAGGTGGACGACGTTGCTGGACCCTGCGCGCTCGTGCAAGTCGTCGATGTTTTGCGTAATGATGGTGACGCGATGTTGCGGTTCCAGCGCGGCGAGGGCCATGTGCGCGGCATTGGGCTGGGCTTCCCGGGCCTGTTGGCGACGGGTGTTGTAAAACTCCAGCACCAATTGCGGGTCGCGTTCCCAACCGCCGGGGGACGCCAGATCATGTACGCTGTATTGTTTCCATAGTCCGCCCACGTCCCGGAACGTAGGCAGGCCGCTTTCGGCGCTTATGCCAGCGCCGCTGAGCACGACGATATGAGCCACGAACTTTCCTCAGAGTATGATTAGCTGTGCATTCGCCGGCATGTACGCCGGCCCGAACAGGACCGCTGACGTTAAGCGGCCCAACAAGGCTAAACATAGCCCGGCGCGGCGCCGGGGTAAAGCTCGGACGAATCGGGCTTAGAGAACGCTCTCCACGGCGGCGATGAAGTCCGGGTCTTCCGGCGTAGTGCGACTGGGAAATGCGGCGACAACGCGGCCTTCTTTGTCTACCACATATTTATGAAAGTTCCATTGCGGAGGCTTCCCGGTCTGCTCCGCCAGATTACGGAACAAGGGATGCGCGTTGGGTCCTTTGACGGGGTGGGCCTCTGTCATGGTGAAGGTAACGCCGTAATTAACGAAACACACTGCCGCAGTTTTTCCTGCATCGCTGTCTTCCTGATTAAAATCGTCCGAGGGCATGCCGATGACTTCCAGGCCTTGTTCCCGATAGCGCTTATACATCGCCTCCAGCCCTTTGAACTGAGGGGTAAAACCGCAGTAGCTCGCCGTATTAACGATCACCAGCGGCTTGCCGGCGAAGCGTTCGCATAAATTGATGGATTGACTGGAGTGCAGCTTTTTGACGTCGCCGTCCAGCAAGGCGGGACAGGCCGCCAGCGCTGACGCGCTTTGACACAGTAAAAGGCTTAGTAAGGCTGTTTTGATGAATCTGGGCATGACCGTTTTCCTTGTTAGTCAGTACTGACTGATTGTGCGGCAGGGCGCTGGCGAAAGTCTATGATGACCGAGTGCGCGCAGGTAGCCGTCCTCAATAAATACGGAGCCGGTCTTACTATAGATTGCGAGTTGTTTGCTCGCGCCACTTGAACCGGTGAAAAAAGCCGGCCTAGAATAATTGACCTTTGGTCATTATGAGGCGTTAGCCATGTTCAACTCCCACAATTTTGATGTGCTTGGCTCCACGTTGGCGTCCACCCTGCGACGTTGGCGGGGCACGATGGGTAGCCGCAAAACGGCGCAACCCGAAAAAGCGCCAGAACTTTTTGATCGCGAAGGCTGTCCGCATTGCCGTCTGGTGCGGGAAGCGCTGACGGAGTTGAACCTCGACGCCATGATTTATCCGGTTCCGCAAGGCGGCGTGAGGCATGGTCAGCGTTTGCAGGAACTTTCCGGTGGCGACGCGGTCCCATTTCTGTACGATCCAAATACGAATGAAAAAATCGCGGGCGCGCAGGCTATCATCACTTACCTGTTTCGCCAGTATCGCGCCAAACAGCCGCCTGCGGCGTTGAGGGAATCCTTCATCAATCTGATGGGCTCCAGGCTGGCGACATTGGTGCGTGGAGGGAAAGGCCTGAAGGCGGCGCCCTCCAATGCGCCGAAGAAACCGTTGGCGCTGTACAGTTTTGAATCCAGTCCCTTCTCGCGGCTGGTGCGTGAACGCTTATGCGAATTGGAAATACCCTATCTTCTCGTCAACCTGAGTAAACAACAGTTGGCGGACTTGGGGCCGGCGGCGCAACGGCTGCATTTGGGCGAATACAAACCTTTGCCGGGAAGTAAAAGAGAGGCTTTTCTCAAGGAGCATGGACGCGTACAGGCGCCGTTTCTGGTCGACCCGAATCGCGGTGAAGGCGCAGGACTGTTTGAATCCGCGGAAATTCTCAAGTATCTGAACGCCGCCTACGCTGCCTGAGTATGCGGATTGTGCTGATAATTACTTGAAAGCATTCATATTCCCGCCGCGCTATACTGTCGCTCCTTAACCTATCGCGCGTCCCTGTAACCTGGTGAACGCGCGCCGCGTGTTCTATCAGGGAGAGTCCTTTCTTTGGGAGTGGGTGAAATGAGGAGGGCGTTTCGCAACAAACTCTCATGACTATACAAAATAGGCATTGAAGCCAACGCGGGCAATTGCCATGATTAGCAGCTCGGCCTGCGCCGCTTATCGCGGTCGGATGCGCCAATTATGGAATCTCGAACAACTATCTGGATGAATGTGCTAGGGCTAGAAATGAAAAATAAGTTGTCTGCGAAGGACTTGTGCTTCTCTATACCGCGTAATCTGCTGCTGGTGGGGGCGGTTGCTCTCAGCGGTTGTAACATGTCTTCAATCAAACCCTCGACGGACTCCGGCGCCAAGACGGAAGACAAGCAGTACGCCACTCCCTCTACTACTGAAACGACAAATGCGACGACTTCGCAAGAAGCGGCGACGTCAACCACGCCAGGCATGACGGACGCAACCTCGGAAGCGGGATCTGCGACGATGGAAAGCGCCGATGGCGCTGATCAGACAAACGCTGGCAAGACGACGCAGAAGACCACATCGACTGCAAAACAGAAAGCCAATACGCCCGCCGCTAAAAAGACCGTAAAGGAAAAAACGGCGACCAAGAAAACCGCCAGCTCCTCAAACGGCGCTTCTGCGAAAAAGAAAGAAGCGGAGAAGTCGCAAACCAAGCCGGCGGCGACTAAAGAAAGCGTAAAGAAAGACACTGCGAAAAAAGAGACAGCGGATACCAGCGCAGAGACAAAACCTGTCGTTGAGACCGCTATGCTGTCGCAACCAAAAGAAACATCAGGACTACAGATTACCGGTAGCATGCTGCCCTATGATTTCGGCGGCTGGATGCTGGAGAAGGATTGGGATAGCGCGCACATCGGCGTATGTCGACTGCGTTCGGAGCGTCATCCGATATTCGACGGCTATGAAAATTCCAATGTATGGATTGAGGTGTTGGCCAAGGAGATCAACGTATACACCAGATCGAACCTTGACCTGACCTATCCCGGCGTCGGCCTGCAATTAGCGGAACAAACCGTTCTGGACTTTAATGAAGTGTTTCAGGAGACAAACGCGCGGATAAAAGGAGACCATAGCCGCGCGCTGCAAAACGCCAACAAACTGACGGTTAAATTAGGTTTCTGGCCCAGCTGGCCGCAAACTCAGACCCAGCAGGCGGTGATACCGGCGACGGTGTTGAAGCAGGCGATACCGGTTTTTCTCAACTGCAAAAACCTGTAATCACGCATTAGACACGGAACGAATGGCGGCGGCGTCAAAGGTAATTGTTACGACCGCCCAGCCGAACGAAAAAAGTAAATCATAGCTGAAGGATGTTTCGGGGATGACCTTAAGACTTAAATTTAACCTTGTATTGGGTTTGGCTTCTTGCGCCGGCATCGCTCTGGCGGCCTTTCTGGTTTATGAACTGTTGCAGAAAAACGCGCGGGAAGAGGTGCTCGACAGCGCCCGGATCATGATGCAGAGCGCGTTCGCCGTACGCGGTTACACCGTTGATGAAGTGCGTCCATTGCTGGCGTTGCAGCAGAAGCGCCAGTTTTTACCGCAGACCGTGCCGGCTTATGCGGCGCACCGCTATATTGGCAAGCTGCAGAAGGAATATCCTGAATACAGCTACCGGGAAGCCACGCTGAATCCAACCAATCCAGCGGACCGCGCTTCAGATTGGGAAGCGGACATTATCAACCATTTCCGCAACAACGATGGCGCGCCGGAACTGGTCGGCACCCGGGAAACGCCGACAGGTCCCTCTCTCTATATGAGCCGCCCAATCAAGATCACTGACCCGAAATGTCTGGCCTGTCACAGCACCCCCAGCGCGGCGCCGCAGACCATGATCGACATGTACGGCAGCTCTAACGGTTTCGGTTGGAAGCAGGATGAAGTGGTCGGCGCCCAGATCGTATCGGTGCCTATGTCGCTGCCGCTGCAACGGGCGGATGAAACCTTCAAACTGTTTATCGGCTTGCTGGTAGGCGTTTTCCTGGTGATTGCGGTGCTGCTCAACGTCATGCTGGACTTTGTGGTTATCCGTCCGGTCAAGAAATTGTCCGATAAAGCTAATGAAGTCAGCCTGGGCGCGTTGGAAGCGGAGGAAATGCCGGTGAAAGGCAACGATGAGATTTCCTCTCTGACTCAGTCCTTTAACCGTATGCACCGCAGTTTGGCTAACGCTGTCAGATTGTTGGACGAAACTGGCGAGCCTTGAGCATAAATTAGCCAGTTTGCGCGAGACGTCGATGCGCCCGCCGACCATGTCGGGCGCGTCTGCATTACAACCTTTTAAGTGGCCGCTATGGCGATGACGTGAAGGTTCGCGCTATATTGGCCGCATTGTAAGTCAAGTCCGGGACCTCTTCTCAAACTTACAAAAATCAACGAATTGGTTTGTATGGTTCAAGTAAGCGTAGAGTAAGCTTACCTATACTGAAGGACTTTTGGGGATACGCCGCACTGCTCTGTGCGCAGGCGGGTTAAATCGGATGTTACACGGAAGACGGCTGTCGGCGCCCGCTTAGCGGCGTGGCGGTTTGCTTTGCTCAGTACGTAAGAACTATGTCGACGAAACCACCATTTGACGTAATCGGAAAATATAGCGTTGAGTCCACCATCGGCCAGGGCGCAATGGGCGTGGTGTACAAAGGCCATGACCCGGACATCGATCGCCCGGTCGCTATCAAGATGCTGCACGCCCACCTGATGGTGGACCAGACTGACGGAGGCCTGCTGGCCCGTTTCCGTCAGGAAGCCCAGGCGGCGGCCCGCTGTCTGCACACTAATATCGTTACCGTCTTTGATTTCGGCGTCTTCAAGAACTCGCCCTATATGGTGATGGAGTTCGTCGACGGCATCGATCTGCGTTCTTTCCTGCGGGAAAACATGCAGCTTTCCGTACGTCAGATTGGCGACTTGGTCATTCAGGTGCTGGAAGCTCTGGATTACGCTCACCTGAAAGGGGTGGTGCACCGCGACGTTAAACCCGCCAATATTCTTTTGCTGGAATCCGGTCATGTGAAAGTGACGGATTTCGGCGTCGCAAAACTGGATACCTCCGAGCTGACCAATGTCGGCGACGTGATCGGCACGCCCAGTTACATGTCCCCGGAAGCGCTGCGCGGCGACCGGGTTGATGGACGTAGCGACCTGTTTTCCGCCGGCATCGTATTGCTGGAGTTGATCGCCGGTAAACGTCCGCAAAAGGGCGGCTTGCCCTGGACGGAGAAAGAAATTCTGCAATTCATCGCCGACAGCCCCACGCTGCCGGTGCAATTGGATCGCGCCTTCTCTGGTCTATTGGCGAAGGCATTGACCGCAGAACCGAAAGACCGTTATGAAACCGGACAGGAATTCGCCATCGCCTTGAAGACGCTGCTGGCGCCTAATCAGGTGTATGTGCCGGATCTCAACGATCTCGCCGCGACGGTGATTCAAAGCAAGGTTACTTTCGCTGGTCGTCAGACGGATCAACCTTCCACCTACAGCTCCGCGTCAAGTTCCCAGATCGCGCTGTCGCCGGAAGTGTCCCTGATATTGAGCCAGACGCTGGCGCCGTTCCTGGGGCCGGTGGCGCACCATATGATTCGCAATGCCGCCGCCTCCTCGACGACCCTGCAGGAGATGATCGAGAAACTTTCCCGTCATATTCCCAATGAAGTCGAGCGGCGTAATTTCCTCAACACGTTGAATCGCACAGGGATTCGCTCCATGCCCAGCGAAACCACTGGCAGTGGCGCATCGCGCATCACCACCATTGGTACGCGTTCGTCCATCAGGCCAGGACAGTCTGGCCCGTTGACGTTAAGTGGAGAAACTTTGCAGAAGCTAACCCAGTTATTGGCGCATCATGTCGGCCCACTGGCTTCGCGGCTGGTGCGTAAATCGGTGAAAAGCTCATCGGATATGGAAACGCTGTTCAAGGACTTGGCCAACAGCATTCCAGATGAATCGGAACGCACCCAGTTTATCTCCAAGGCGCGTAAATCGATCTAAAAAGAATCTAAAAGGGCAGGATCGCCGCTAGGGAATCCAGCGGCGATTGGCTATTACTTCGCGTCTTTGCGCACCCAGACTTCCACTCGTCCGTTACGGCTTGCGCCATGCTCGCCGCCGCTGGCGCCGACAGACATGTACTGGCCATAGCCGGTTACCGCCTTGACCTCTGCGCCGCGCTCTTTCAATGCACGGTTGACTGCATTGGCGCGCAGCTCGGACACCATTTGCGAGCGTAGCTCATCTCCGCTTTTGTCTGCGAAACCAATCAGCATCAGATCCGTTGACGAGCGACCGCTTTCGCGTAAGTACTCCAACAAACGCTCCAGATCGCGTTGGGCTTTGTTATCAAGCTTGCTGCGTCCGGCGGCGAAGCGGAAGTTCACCGTCAGGCGATTGTAATTGCGGGTTAGCTGGCGGAAAGATTCCGGGACGCTGTTATCCAGTTTGGGATCGACTTCCACAATATTCTGAGAAACAAAGCCGCTGTCCGCGACAATGTCCTGGCCCATGGCGGAGTGTGTGAAGTGGATAAACCCGTCAATGGCGGCTTTATCCGGGCGCCCGCTGGTGTAGAAGAACAAGCGACGCGCCAGGGGATAGTCTTCCGTCGCCAGACTGAGTTGATCCGGCGCAATGGCGGGGCTGTTCGCCTCGGCGATGGCCAATGCTTTGCTGCTGCGCACAGAAGCGAAGCCGCTGAAACCAATAGCGCCGCGGTCTTTGCTTACATCGTCGGACAACTGATCGTTGGATTCATAACGTTTGGCGGTTTTCACCAGTTTATAGGCATCGCCGAGCACTAAACTGGAGAAGGTATCCCAGGTGCCTGAGCTTTCGTCTCGGGCGTAAACGGTCACCGCCATATCCGGGCCGCCGACCTGCTTCCAGTTGTTGATTTTGCCGGAAAACAGCTCCGCTACCTGAGTGGTGGTTAGGGACTTCACCGGATTGCGCGGATGCACCAGTATGGCCAGACCATCAACGGCGATGACGTGCTCTGAATCCAGCGCCTTCAGGTCAGCGCGTTTCTGATGCTCTTTCGCTTCGGAGTCTCTGACAGGGCGGGATGAGGCCCACACGTCTGCTTCTCCGGATTTTAATGCTTTATAACCGGTGCTGGAGCCATGAGCTGCGACTCTGACGGCGATGGATTTGCCTTGCACGGTTCCGCTTACGACGGCTTCATTTTCTTTGCCGGCGCTTTTCACAGTGACATTCTGCGCCCCGCGCTCCTCTAAGTAGCGTTTTATCAGAGCTGGGGCCAGAGCGGCGCCAATGGTGTTGGAGCCATGAACTTCGAATAAATATCCTTTTGTGGGAACGTCTTCCTGACTGAATGGGGTTAACGCATAGACACGCAGGCTGGCGAAGATTAGCGCCAGGCTTATGAAAGCGGTGAACCGACGTGCGCGCACAATTTTTATATCTCTCATTTGAAAAGAACAGTGTGTCAGGTTGGAAAGGAGCGTTGATGCTATTAAGTATTTATGACAGAAATATGACAGAACTGTAACAAAAGGTTCCGATTAGGAGGCCGCATTGTTTCAGCTTCGTCATGCATGTATGACGAAGTATAGTTCAAATAAATGAATAAAATATGTTGGGTAACAAGCGTACTTTCTCTGAGAGTCCATACTAATTTGGGTATAGGTTATGCTCAGGGACGAATCTCCTGCTTGCTGAATATGAGTTGAGCCTGATATGCGTCGATCTGTTGCTTGGGCCACGTTCCTGGAAGTGGTGTGCGCGATTCTGCTGTTGGCGGCGCTGATCGCCGCGTTGTTGTATATCTTCAACACCCCTGAAGCCTCTCTGCAGGATGCGGCGGTGGCGCTTGATCAGAAAAATCCGGAACTACCCAATACTGTAAATGGTTCGGGCGAACAGGAGCAGACTCCTGCTGGCGCGGATGAGGGTCCTCGATTCGTTAAAATAGACGCCGGCGGCGCAGAGCTGTCGCCAGAGGCGGGGGAGTGGTCCTGTGTATTTGATCGCAGTACCGGGCTTTTGTGGGAAGTTAAGCGGACTGACGGTGGTCTGCAGGACGCTGAGCACACCTACTCGTGGGCGCGGGAAGGCGACTTGCCGGACGCGGATGCGGAGCCAGACGCGCCGCCGCCGGGAGGCAGCGTCTATAATCGCGGCCTGTGCCTGTATTCTGAATGCGATACCGCCGCCTATGTGAGGGAGGTGCGGGAAATAAGTCTGTGCGGCGCTTCCAACTGGCGTCTGCCTGAGGCGGCGGAGCTGCGGACCTTGGAGCACCCCACCCGTTATTATCCGGATATCGATACGGACTTCTTTCCCAACACCATCTCCGGCAATTACTGGACCTCGACGGAAGTGGAAAAGGCGAGGACGCTGGCCTGGTCCGTGGACTTTAATAATGGCTTTCCCTACATCGCGGAAAAGCGCTTGGCGCATCACCTCCGGCTCACCTCCGGACCCGTTCGCTAGAGGCGCTAACGCGATTCCATGTGGGTAAGGTTCACTATCGCTGAACCGGTTCAGATCTGATATGTTGGGCGCACTTGGATACAGGATCTCAACATGACTGCGCCGAACACACATCCTTTCGATGCTTTAACCCCCGAATTTATCATGGACGCCGTCGAGAGCCAGGGCTATTTATGCGACGGACGTATCTTCGCCCTCAATAGCTACGAAAACCGCGTTTATCAGGTAGGCGTAGAAGGCGCCGATCCCCTGATCGCTAAGTTCTACCGGCCGAATCGCTGGAGCCGGGAACAAATCCTCGAAGAACATGAGTTCTGTTATGAACTGGTGGAGGCGGAGCTGCCCGTGGTGGCGCCGCTACGCCTGGACGATGGCGGAACGCTGCCGCAGGCGGGAGAGTTTCACTTCTCTCTGTTTCCCCGCAAAGGCGGCCATGCGCCGGAATTGGATAATTTCGACAGCCTGCTGACCTTGGGCCGCCTGTTGGCCCGTATTCACGCGGTGGGGGCGGTCAAGCCCTTCCAGCACCGTCCGCGCATCGATACGCAAAGTTTTGGCCGCGATGCGGTGGCGTTGGTGCAGGAACAATTCGTTCCCAGTGAATTACGCGCTTCCTATGATTCATTGACGCGTGATTTATTGCAGGCGCTGGAAGAAATCATTGGTGATGGCGGCGACTATGTTTATATCCGCACTCATGGCGACTGCCACGTAGGCAACATGCTGTGGCGCGATGACGCCGCTCATTTCGTGGATTTCGACGACACCCGCATGGCGCCGGCCATACAGGATCTATGGATGTTGCTGTCTGGCGATCGCGCCAACCGGACGGCGCAGCTGGTGGAAATCATTGAAGGGTATAACGAATTCTATGATTTCCGTCCTTCTGAACTGAGACTGGTTGAAGCGTTGCGGACGCTGCGCATGTTGAACTACTGCGCCTGGCTGGCCAGCCGTTGGAGCGATCCCGCGTTTCCGCGCAACTTTCCCTGGTTCAATTCCGCGCGTTATTGGGGAGATCATATACTGGAGCTGCGTGAGCAACTTGCGGCGTTAAACGAAGAGCCACTACGACTCCCTTCCTATCAGGTTCGCTAAAGCGCGATCCAGTCAGATTGTATCGCCATGTAGGTATTGAAACCCGATACCTCGCATGGCGGATTCCGACACTTTCCGGTTTCAGCTTCCGCTTTTTTCAACGCTCCTACATGTTGAGAGATGGCTGAAATCAGCTCTACCGTTAATAATTGATGTAAAAGAAAAAAACGTTGCTTTGCGCTATTTGCCGGCGTAGATGCGGCGCGCGGATGGTGAGTTCAAATAGGCGATTTCAGCTTTGCTCGTAAAACTATTCAAGGTGCGTGGTCAGCATGGACATTCTTATTCTTCTGATAGTCGGCGCGGTGGTCGGTGGAGCCGCTTTGCAATCCTTCGGCGGCGCGTTGATGGGCGCTGCGTTGGGCGCTTTGGCGGCCAGCTTTCATCGCCTGCAGATGAAAGTGCAAAAGCTGGAGAAAAAAGTCAGCGCATTTGAAAAGGCGCGTTCAGAGTCTATCGCCGCACCGCCGCCAACGGTGGATGTCCCTCTTGCCTCAAACATGGAAACAGCGGTCTTATCGCAGCCTGTGGCGACGGCCTCGACCACTGTGACGCAAAACGTGAAGACGTTGGATGAGGCCAAAGAAAAAGAGGAAGATGTTTCCCTTGATATCAGCGACCTGCAACTGGATTTAGAACCGTCTCCAACCCCGGCAGTCGCGATGGAGCAGGCGTCCGTTACCTCTTCACCAGTGACTGAGACAGAATCGGCGTCGGAAGAACCTGTCGTCGCGTCAGAGCCGCCCGTTGCAGTTGCTCAACCTGAACGTCTACGCCCCACACCTTCTGAGCCGGCGCCTCCCAATGTGGCGGATAAGCTGGTTGCCTGGGTGACTAACTATTTCACCGGCGGCAATATTGTCGTGCGGGTGGGCGTCATTATTCTGTTTTTCGGCGTGGCCTTTCTATTGAAGTATGCGTCGCAAAAAGTGGTTATTCCTCTGGAGCTGCGTTATCTGGGCGTGGCGGCGGGAGCCGCCGCCATGTTCGCCATCGGCTGGCGTTTGCGCCGCAAAAATCAGGGCTATGGCCTCATTATGCAAGGCGGCGCGATTGGCCTTTTGTACATCACTATCTTCGCCGCTTTCCGCCTGCATGGCTTACTGTCTTCGCTGACCAGCTTTTCTTTGATGGTGGCGGTAGTTTGTTGCGGCGTATTGATCGCCGTCTTGCAAAACGCGCCGGCGCTGGCGGCGGTCAGCGTCATTGGCGGTTTCGCGGCGCCTATTCTTGCTTCCACCGGGCAGGGCTCGCATGTGGAGCTGTTTACTTACTATTTGCTTCTCAATCTGGGCGTTACCGCCATCGCCTGGTTTAAGTCCTGGCGCACGTTGAACTGGCTGGGGTTTGTTTTCACCTTCGGCATTGGCATGGTGTGGGGGGCGCAGTATTACACCCCTATGTTCTTCCATTCCACCGAGCCTTTCCTGATCGCTTTTGCGGTGATGTATAGCTTGATCGCCCTGCTGTTCGCCTCGCGTCAGCCCCCCAATTTGAAGGGGCTGGTGGATGGAACCCTGGTGTTCGGTACGCCTACGGTATTTATCGCCCTGCAATCGTTGATGGTTAAAGACACGCAATACGCCATGGCCTGGAGCAGCGCAGGCGTGGGTATTTTTTATCTGGCCTTGAGTTTGCTGGTGCGCGTGCGTCCTCAGATGCGCTTGTTGTATGAATGCTACCTGGCGTTGACGATTGCGTTTCTCACTCTGGCGATTCCACTCGCCTTTGACGGGCGCGTTACGTCTGCGCTGTGGGCGGTAGAGGGTGTGGCCCTGTTTTGGGTGGGGGCGCGCCAGCAGCGGCTGTTGCCGCGCTTTTCCGGACTGGGATTGATGCTGTTTGGCGGCGCGATGTATCTCACTGAGCCGCCATCCCAGGAACCACAGTGGTTTGCGTTGAACGCTGACTTTATTGGTACTCTGCTGGTGACCATCGCAGGCGGTCTCGCCGCCCGCATCGCGACGCGTTATCAGGATCGTCTGTTGCGTCAGGAAGTGCAGTGGGCGCCGATTATTCTGTCTCTGTGGGCTTATGCATGGTGGATGGCGGGCGGTTTATTTGAGATTCATCGCCACATCGCTGATACGCACCTGCCGATAGCTGGCAGTCTGTTCACGGTGTTGACGGCGATGGCCTGTCAGTTTTTTGCGGGAAGATGGCGTTCGCCGCATTTGCCCTGGTTGGCGATGGCGAGTTTTGTCATTGGCGTGGTTTATCTCTTTACTCACTATCAAGTAGACGCACGCGCTATCGCGTGGCTGAACGCGGACTTCCTGGCGCCCATGGCGTTGGTGGCGTATGCGTTATGGGCGGGGATATTCGCCTGGCGCGGGGAGCAGAGCCGGTATTTTGCGCCGGCGGAAATGGTCAATGCGCTGGTGTTGGGCGTGGCGGTGGCGTTAGGGTCGCTGGCGGGCGGAACCGAGGCCATTGAGCAATATCCGTCAGCGCTGGAGCCTGCGGCGTTTCTGCTGTTCTATACGCTTTTCATCGGCGTTTTTGCGCTTTCTTTCATGCGTTTTAAATGGGCGATGGCGGCGTATCCGGCGTTACTGCTGGCGCCGGCGATACTGTATGTTTTGTTCGTCTACGTGGTGGAATACCAGGCGCTGTACGCCAATGTCGGTTGGCTGGCGTTCCCAGTGGCCTGGGCGGCGCATTTCGGATATCTGCGTTTGATGCAGGATCGTGTCCACGCGCCAATTGGCCTCTTTCACTGCGTGATGCTATTCGCTCTGGTGTTTGCGGTCACCTGGCAGATTCATTTTGAAATCACTGGCGCATTTGACCCTGAAACCATGGCCGGGCAGGCGGTGTGGGGATTGATTCCGGCCCTTGCGCTGTTGCTTTTGCGGCGCGCATTGACCGCTATCTGGCCCTTCGCGCGCTATCCGCGTGAGCTGTTGCAATGGCTGCCACGCGCCTTGCTGGCGAGTGTTGGTTTGTGGCTGCTGTGGAGCAATATGGTTGCGCCGGCGAACAAGGGCCTGGCGTTGTTGAATCCGCTTGATCTGGTCAACCTGCTGGCGTTGTGGGTGCTCTGGTCGGAAGTGCGCCGCTATGGCGCGCTGAATGCGTTGCAACAGAGAGTGGCTGCTTATGGCGTGGTGGCGGCGTTTTGCTTCCTGTGGCTCAATGCGGCCCTGTTCCGCGCTTTCCATTTCAGTCTGGCGATACCTTACCGCTTCGATGATATGGTGTCGTCCATTGTGGTGCAGAGCGGCATGAGTCTGCTGTGGAGCATTGCGGGCATGCTGTGCATGCTGGTCGGCGCGCGCAGGGCGCATCGCTCGGTGTGGATGGTCGGCGGCGGCTTGATGGTGGCGGTAGTCGCCAAACTGTTCCTGTTTGATCTTTCCGGCACGGGCACCGTGGCCCGTATCGTCGCCTTTATCAGCGTTGGCGTAGTGTTGTTGCTGGTGGGCTATTTCGCTCCGGTTCCGCCTCGGGAAGGCGCTGAGAAAGCGCCTGCGTCGGAAGCGGAAAGTGGCGTGGAGTAAGCGTCAGGCTAATGCCTGTTTAAGGAAAGCGATGGTGCGCTCCCAGGCTAACTGAGCGGCTTTTGCGTCATAGCGGGCGGCGTTGGCGTCATTATGAAAGGCATGATTGACGCCCTCGTACATGTGCAGCTCATAGCGCGCGCCAGCGGCGTCCAGGGCTTCACGATAGTCGGGAATGCCCTGGTTAATACGGTCATCCAGACCCGCATAATGCAGTTGCAGCGGGATTTTGATCCTGGCGGCGTCAGCGGCGCTCACCTGCCTGCCGTAAAAGGCGACGGCGGCGCCGAGATCCTGAGAGTGAGCCGCCAACTGGTTGGCCAAAGCGCCGCCCCAGCAGAAACCGATGCAGCCGACCTTACCGTTACAATCCTTGTGCTTTTTGACGTAAGCCACTGCCGCCTCGAAATCCATACGGGTTTTTTCTCCATCCAGCTGCGCGATCATACCTCGGGCCTTTTCCTGATCGTCCGGCGTGCCGCCCAACGGGGTTAAGGCGTCTGGGGCCAGGGCGACGAAACCCGCCAGAGCCGCGCGTCTGGCCACATCTTCGATATGCGGATGCAGGCCTTTATTCTCATGGATGATGACTACGCCGGGCAGCGGTCCGGATGAGGTGTTGGGCTTGGCGAGATAAGCGCGGATTGCGCTGGCGCCGCCTGGGTATTCGACATATTCGCTGCTGATGCGCGCGTCGTCTTTGGCGATAGTTTCCGCTCGCGCGTAGTTGTTTTCCAGCAGGGGCAGAAGCGCCATGGCCGCAGTGGTTCCGCCAGCCAGTCTGGTCAGACGGTCAATGAAGGTTCTGCGGCTCATGGTGGAGTGCGTGTATTCGTCGTAAAGCTGGATGAACTTTTGTTCCATGGAAAGCTCCTTTTCTTGTTGATCAGCTGTTGATCCGCGACTTGTCGCCGCGCAGGCGCATGCGTGTTTTTGGGTACTGCTTTCCTAACGAAAATCTTTAGCCGGAACAGGCGTGGTTCACGAAACTGTCATTTACTTGCAGTAAAAGTGCTGTCGGATCAACGCTGTTAAGGTATAAAAAATGACTGTACAACATCCTCAATATGGTTGGGAAATAAAAGACTCTGATGACATTCCCTCCAGTCCTGAGCAGGGTCGGAGCTTCTTTGACATCCTGCAGGCTCGGACTTCCCGTCGTAGCGTACTGCGCGGTTTCGCTGCAGGCGCGGCGGCTTCAGGCGTTTCTCTGACTGGTTGCAGCGCAATCATGGCCGGCTCGGACAAGGGTGAGCTGACTTTCACAGAGCTGCCTCACGGACAGGACGAAACATTCCATGTGGCGCCCGGTTATGAACACGACGTCCTGATCAGCTGGGGCGATAAAGTGTTAGCGGATGCGCCGGCGTTTGATCCCCGTAACCAGAGCGCGCAAGCGCAATCCAAGCAGTTTGGTTACAACAACGACTTCGTTGGTTTCCTGTCATTGCCGTTGGGTTCCGACAATTCGGATCACGGCCTGCTGGCTGTGAACCACGAATATACTATTTCTGAGCTAATGTTCCCCGGCTCGCCGAAGATCGACCAGATGAGCAAGGCGCAGGCGGATATCGACATGATGGCGCATGGCCTCAGCATCATTGAAATCAAGAAAACCGACGGCAAGTGGGCGGTGGTTCAAGGCTCAAAATACAACCGTCGCATTACTCCGGTAACGGAAATGCGTATGACAGGTCCCGCCGCCGGCAGCGACCGTTTGCGCACCGCGATTTCCCAGGATGGCGCGAGAACCCTGGGCACCTACGGCAACTGCGCTGGGGGCGTGACGCCATGGGGCACGGTATTGACCGCCGAAGAAAACGTGCAGAACTATTTCAAAGGCGATCCGACCAAAACCAAAGAAGCGGAAAACTACAAGCGATTCGGCCTGTCCGGCGAACATGAATACGCCTGGGCTAACTTTTATGATCGCTGGAATCTGGCCAAAAGCCCCAACGAGCCGCTGCATGTGGGCTGGGTGGTGGAGATCGATCCGTTCGATCCTGACTCCAAGCCGCAAAAGCGCACCGCTTTGGGCCGTTGCAAACATGAAGGCTGCAATGTCTTTGTGAACAAGGACAATCGAGTGGTGGCCTACACCGGCGACGATCAACGCTTCGAGTATGTCTACAAGTTTGTGAGTAAGAACAAATACGACCCCAGCAATCGCGCCGCCAATATGCGCCTGCTGGAGGAAGGAACCCTTTACGTGGCGGAGTTCACCGACGGCGGTCTGGTGACCTGGCGTCCGCTGGTGTTCGGCCAGGGCCCGCTGACGGCAGCCAACGGTTTCCGTAATCAGGGCGACGTGTTGATCGATATGCGTAAGGCGGCGGATTTACTCGGCGCGACGCGCATGGACCGCCCTGAAGATGTGGAAGTGAATCCGCAGACAGGCTCGGTGTTCGTCATGCTGACCAACAATAGCAAGCGTAAGGAAGGCGACACCAACGCCGCCAATCCGCGCGCCAAGAACCAGTCCGGCCATATCATCGAAATGACGCCGCCGGACGGCGACCATACTGCTGATCGCTTTATGTGGGATATGTTCATTGTCGCGGGCAATCCGCAG
This sequence comes from Hahella sp. HN01, assembly GCF_018986435.1. Taxonomy (GTDB): domain Bacteria; phylum Pseudomonadota; class Gammaproteobacteria; order Pseudomonadales; family Oleiphilaceae; genus Hahella. The sequence goes on from NZ_JAHMIN010000002.1 coordinate 118,791, forward strand.
ACGGAAGGCGCTAAATATCACCCGGATATTTCCGCCAACGGCTGGTTCGCCGACCCGGACAACTGCGCTTTCGACAATCACGGCAACCTTTGGATCGCCACTGACGGCGCCTACAAAGACGGCGTCGCTGACGGCGTATGGGCCTGTGCGGTGTCCGGCGAAGCGCGCGCGCTGACCAAACACTTCCTGCGTACGCCCTTACAGGCGGAGCTGTGCGGGCCGTTCTTCACTCCAGACAATCAGTCTTTCTTCTGTTCGGTGCAACACCCCGGGGAAGAAGGTACTTACGATCAGCCCACCACCCGTTGGCCTGACTTCCGCAACGATCTTCCGCCGCGTCCTTCCGTGGTGGCGATCAATAAGTCCGGCGGCGGCCGCATCGGTAGCTGACGCATCGATCACATCATCTGAAAGTAATGAGAAAACCGGCGCTGGAAACAGCGCCGGTTTTTTTATGGATGAGTATTTATTGAGCGTTTTCGCCAATGGTTTGGAAGATTACGCCATTCTCCGGCGTCGGTAATCTTAATAGTATGAATCTGCGTTCACACTTTAGACGACAGCTATGAAACTCGACAGCTATCTCACCAAACAAGAACAACAAGAATTAAGACAGGGCTCCAATTTTCGGGGCATGATGGGCTTCGTGACTACTTGGGGGCTGATCGTCGGTGTGAGCGCGCTTTTTGCCCTCTATCCTAATGTTTTCACTCTGATTCTGGCGCTTGTCGTGCTCGCCAACCGGCAATTGGCGCTGGGCATTCTGCTGCATGATTGTTCGCACCGATCCTGGTTTCGCAGTCAGTGGCTGAATGATCAGTTGGGCCATTGGCTGGCTGGCGCGCCGGTGCTGGTGCCATTGCCTTTCTATCGTAAATATCACTTTATCCATCACGTTAAGACCGGAACGGATGATGATCCGGACGTAGGCAATATCCGCAGCTATCCGGTCACAAAAACCAGTATGCGACGTAAGATTTTTCGTGACTTCACTGGGCAGTCCGGGCTGAAGAATGCATTGGCGCTGTTGTTGTATGTGAATACCGGCAGACCCGGCAATGCGGTATCCATGGGCGTGCAGACACGTCAGGCGGATAAGGCGGAGGTGCGTCGCACCACGCTGCGTAATTTCAGTCATCTGCTATTGGTTCACGGCGGCTTCTTGGGCTTGTGTGTGGCGTTGGGCCATTGGGAAGTCTATCTGCTGTGGTGGGTCGCCTATATATTCACGTACCCCTTTATCATTCGCGTGCGTCAGGTCGCCGAGCATGGGGCCATGCCGGCGTTGTCCTCCGATGATGTGCGCGACACCACGCGCACCACGCTGGCGCGTTGGTGGGAGCGTCTCTTGTTTGCGCCGCATTATGTGAATTATCACTGCGAGCATCACGCGTTGCCCACTGTCCCTGGTTATAACCTGCCTCGCATGCATCAGATGCTGCGTGAGCGCGGCTTCTATCAGGATAAGCCCGAAGCATTGGTCGTCGGTTATCCTGAGATCATCCGTAAAGCGGCTTCCGCCTAACTCTCTCTTTCCTTCATATCCGACTTTTCTGCCTTTTTTGTTTTTTCTGGTTTAGCGCACCCCTGCGCGCTTTTTGCGTGCGCGTAAGCTGTCCGTAACTCTCTGTCTTAGCAGTCTTAGTCCATATAACGTCTACCATTTCACCTGTACGGCCTATTCTTTGCTGCCCAGAAACCGGCTATCAATATCGTCACAAAAATAACCATAAGCTGTCATAGCGGCCACGTAGGGTATTCCAGTTGTACGCCCGGCATTACTAACCTGGAGCCAGTTAAATGAATAAGAACGTATGGATGATCCTGCTGGGGGCGATGGGGCAAATGATTTGCCCGTCTTCTCATGGGGAATTGTTGATCAGTGAAGTGTTGTACGACGCGCCTGATAATGATGCGTCGCAAGAGTGGGTGGAGATATTCAATCCGTCCTGCCAGAACGTCAATCTGGCGGACTACAGCTTGCAGGACAACGGCGGCGCTTATCCGTTGAGTGGCGTGATTGGCGCCGGCGCCTACGTCAGCGTGGCGAAGAACTCTACTGGATTCCAGGGCCTGTTCGGGATGAATCCGACGCTTTCCGGGATGTCTCTGAGCCTGGGCAATTCCGGGGACTTCGTCAAACTGATGAAAGGCTCCCAGGAAGTGGACATGGTGGCCTGGGAAGGGGCGGTGTCCCAGTGGTATTTGAATGCGCAGAATGTGTCTCTGATGCGTTTCGCCAGCGCTGACACGGACACTCAGCAGGACTGGGTCGCCGCGGCCACAGTGGGCGCCCCGGGCGTGGGCGATCTTGACGCCGGATGCGATGGATCTGATCAAGGCCCCGGCGATGACTCTTCCTCGACTGGGACGCTCGTCAATGGCGTGGCTAAAACAGGACTGGCGGGCGCGGCGGGCTCGAAGACGTTCTATGTCGGCAGCGTTCCCGCCGGCGCCGTCAGCCTCAAATTCGAACAGTCCGGCGGTAAAGGCGATGCGGATTTGTTCGTGCGTTTCGGCGCGGCGCCGACCTCCTCCGTTTATGACTGTCGCCCCTATGCGGGCGGCAACAACGAAACCTGTGAATTCAAAGGCCCCGCCGCAGGGGATTATCACGTGATGGTGAGCGGTTACAGTGATTACAGCGGGCTCAGCCTGCGTATGAGCTACAGCGCCGACAGCGGTGGCGATGATGGAAATGACGATGTCGACGGTTATTACTCTTCCGCGATGGGGAAAACCGGGGCGGCGCTGAAATCCGCGCTTAATGGGATTTTGCGTAACCATACGGCGATGAGTTACTCCCAGGTTTGGGACGCTCTTAAGTACACCGATGAAGACCCTGACGACAGCAGCCATGTCATGCTGCTCTATTCCGGTCGCTCCATCGACAAGGACGACAATGCCGGCCAGTCCAATTCCGGCGACGCCTGGAATCGGGAGCACGTATGGCCGAAGAGTCATGGTTTCAGCAGCAGTAGCCAATACGCGCATACGGACATCCATCATCTGCGGCCGGCGGATGTTTCCATAAACAGCGCACGCGGCAACAAAGACTTTGACCTGGGAGGCAGCGCGATTGGCGAAGCCCCGGAGAACAAGACCGACGCCGACAGCTTTGAGCCCAGAGATGCAGTAAAAGGCGATGTGGCGCGCATGATTTTCTACATGGACGTGCGTTATGAAGGTGGTGATGAGAGCGGTACGCCGAATCTGCAGCTCGTCAATTATTCTGGTACGGGGACCAACGATCCCAAACTGGGCAAGCTGTGTCAGCTGTTGCAATGGCACAACCAGGACCCGGTGGACGCCTGGGAGAAACGCCGCAACCAGCGTATTTATGAACGCCAGGGCAACCGCAACCCGTTCATTGATAACCCGGGATGGGCGCAGGAAATCTACGCGGCTTCTTGCCAGTAACGCTTATCAAAAGTGTAAAGGCGCGCCGCGGTCGTGGGGATCGCGGCGATTTATCCACTTGCTATATTCGTCATAGTCGAAGCGGGAACTTTCCTGCTATAAACATGGGTTTATGCTTTTGTACTTCGAATTCAGGCGAGCACTCGCAAAGAAGGAGGCGGCGTTACCATGGCGGAATTTTCTGGATTTTCACCGGACTTTTTTAAGTTTTTTCAGCAGTTGCAGGCAAATAACAACAAGGAATGGTTTGAAGAGAACAAAGCGCGCTTCAAACAGGAGGTGCAGCAGCCGCTAGTGCGCTTTATTGAGGCCATGGCGCCGGAGTTGATGAAAGTCTCTCCCTATTTTGTAGCGGACCCGCGATTGAACGGCGGCTCGATCTTTCGTATCTACCGGGACACCCGTTTCTCCAAAGACAAGACGCCCTACAAAACCCACGCCGCTGCGCAATTCCGGCATCAACAATACAAGAATGTGCATACGCCTGGTTTTTATGTGCATCTGGCGACAGACGAAATTTTCTTCGGCGGCGGTATCTGGATGCCGGAGTCGCAGGAGCTGTTGAAGATTCGCGAGCGTATTCGCGATAAGCCGAGCGCCTGGGAAAAGGTGTTGGCGGACAAGAAACTGAAGAAAGTGCATGGCGGCGTAACCGGAGATGGGCTCACGCGGCCGCCGAAAGGCTTTGACGCCGACGCTCCCCATATTGAGGACATCAAGCGCAAGAGCTTTTTCGCCATGACGCAATGCCCTGTGGATGCGGCTATGGAGAAAGACTTCCATAAACAGGTCGCCGCCGGTTTTGCGGCGGCGGGACCTTTGGTGGAGTTTTTATGCGGCGCGATGAACGTGCAGTTCTAGCCGCCGCTTCATGAGAGACGCTAGAACAGCGTCTTCATGGTTCCACCGTCCACGACCAATGACGCCCCGGTGATGTAGCTGGCGGCGTCGGACAGCAGAAATACCGCTGCATTGGCGAATTCCTCCGGGCTGCCGTAACGGCCCAGGGGGATGCTGGAGGCGGAAGCGTCGCGCTGTTGTTCCACCGATACGCCTTTTTTCGCCGCGGCGGTGGCGTCCAGGGATTGCACCCGAGGCGTATCGATGCGGCCGGGAATCAGATTATTGACGCGAATGCCTTCGCTCGCGAGGCTACGGGATAAACTCTTCATCAGGCTGGTCACCCCGGAGCGCATGACGTTGGACAACAACAGCATGTCGATGGGCTCTTTCACTGAAGATGAGGTGATGCTGAGAATGCTGCCTTTGCCCTGTCCGCGCATGGCGGGCAGAACCGCGCGCACCATACGCACGCTGCTCATCAGGGTCAGTTCAAAAGCGTCGCTCCAGGCGACGTCGTCAAAATCGTCGAATTGCCCCGCCGGCGGGCCGCCGGCGTTTACCACCAATCCCTGTGGGGCTCCCAGTTCATCGGCGGTGCGTTGCGCCCAGGCGCTGATGGCGGAGGCATCTTTGGCGTTCACGGACATCGCCAGCACCTTGGCGCCGGTGGCGGCGCGGATTTTTTCCGCCGCCGCGTCTATGCCTTCCTGTGATCGACTCATAATGGATAAGCGAGCGCCCTGACGCGCGCATTCCATGGCGATCGCGAAGCCCAGGCCGGAGCTGGCGGCGGCCACCATGACGGTCTTGTCCTGCAAACCAAATTCCATCGTCGGTTACCTCTTTAATTGATAAGGATTGGCTGGCTTTAGCGGCTGGAGCCAGCCATCACCAGGCCGAAACTGATGAATACGCCACCGGTGATTTTGTTGAAGCGATTCATGATTTTTTCTTTGCGCAAATAGGCGCGGAGCCGGGTGGATAAGGCGGCGTAAAAAGACAGGAAACCGAATGAACACACGGCGAAAGTCAGCGCCAGGGGCGGGAACTGTTGAATAAAGGGCTTGGATACATCAATGAATTGGGGAAACAGCGCGGTGAAAAATGCGATGGCCTTGGGATTGCTGATGCCTGTCAAAAAGCCTTCTCGATACAGCTCCCAGCGGCTGTATGTCAGGGTTGAGACTTCGCCGTCCGCGTCGATGGGCAAAGCGCCTGTGCTGCGCCAGGCTTTTACGCCAAGGTAGATCAAATAGAGTCCGCCGAGAACCTTGATGATAGTGAACAGGGTGGCGGAAGCCAGTATCGCGGACCCCAGCCCCAGGGCGGAGACCGCCGCCAGCAACAATACGGCGGTGACGTTGCCAGTGATGCTGACGCTGGCGCCTTTAAGGCCGTATTTGGCGCCGTTTTTCACCGCCAGAAATACCGCCGGCCCAGGGCTGGCGATAGCGGTGGCGACAATGGCCAGGAATATCAGGTATTCCGTCATGCTTTATTCTCCTTGTTATCTATAGCGCGCCAGCGTTTATCTGTGGTTGCTTCGTTTTTTCCGTCCTGTTGTCGCGCTCACCCCAGGCAGGGCAACTATACTGAGAGGGTCTGACGGCAATTAAAGGCGGCCGGAAATGGAACCCATCAAAATCGGATATCGGTTCAAGCTCGATAAGTCGCGCAGCGAAAATTTTGAAATCACGCTCGATGAGAACAATGTAGAAGTTCTTGATCGAAATATAAAAGACTTTCCAGAGTGGACTCAACTGGATTGTCATAAATGCCCCCATTGTCCACTCGACTCCATGTACCATCCTCACTGTCCGGCGGCTTTAAGCCTAGTGGAGGTGGTGCAGCGCTGCCAGGATATTATGTCTTACGAGCAGGTGGATCTTGAGGTGGCGATAGGGGACAAGAAAATCAGCCAGCATACCTCGGCGCAGAAAGGCTTGAGCGCTCTGATTGGCCTGCTGATGTCCACCAGCGGCTGTCCGCATCTGGACTTCTTCCGACCCATGGCGCGCCTGCATCTGCCGATGGCGACGGAGCAGGACACCGTGTTTCGCGCCGCGGGCATGTATCTGCTGGCGCAGTATTTCCGGTCTGCGGAAGGTCGGGATGTGGATTTGACTCTGCGCGGACTGAAGACAATTTACCGCAATCTGCACCAATTGAATCTATGCATATCCAAACGCCTGCGTGCTGCGTCGGAAGCGGATTCTTCCGTGAACGCCGTAATTCTGCTGGATCTGTTCAGCACCGTGATTCCCATCATCATCGAAGATAATCTGGAAGACATCCGCGAGTGGTTCGACCCCTATATGTCGGAGCTGTTCGACAGAGTGTTGGAGCAGGCGGGTAAAGAGCCGGATTAGCCTTGCGGTGAAGCGTTGAGCAGGCTCAGAAACTGTGGCGGCACTGCGTCGGTGAGCCAGACTTGGTTGGCGGAGAGGTAGAACCCATGCCCCGCCTGAGACAACGCTCTGGCGTCGATGCGAAAAATCACGGGTTTGCCGTGTCGGCTTCCCACTTTATGTGCTGTCTCCACGTCTGCGCTCAAATGCACATGACGACGCTGGCCGGGCTGTAATCCCGTCGCCAGGATAGCGTCTGCGAATCGCGTGGCGGAGCCGTGATACAACACATCCGGCGGCGCCACGGGCGTCAACTGCAAATCCACGTCGATGGAATGCCCCTGACTGGCGCGAATGCGTCGTTTGTCCTCGGACAGGGCGAAGCGCTGTTTGTCATTGGTGACGACGATTTCCAGCACGTCCTGAAAACTGATATGCACGCCCTGACGGGCGGCGCCCGCCAGTAAAACCGCTATATCCGCCCAGCCATTGGCGTCCAGAGGAAGCTGGATCAGTTCCGGCTGATGCCGCAACACCAAGCTGAGGAATTTGCTTTTCGACTTCAACGCTTTATCCATGGACGCCAGACCTGTGGGGTTAGGAAAGAATATCGACGTATTTCTGAATAACCTGATCAAAGCCCATTTCCAGCGCTTCCACCGTTAACGCATGGCCGATGGACACCTCCGCAATCGTGCCTTGCGCCACCAGCGGCGCCAGATTTTCCAGATTAAGGTCATGTCCGGCGTTCACCGTCAGCCCCAGTGACACGGCGTACTGAGCGCAGGCCAGATACTTGGCGGCGACGGCTTCGAATTGCGGCGCGCCATAAGCGTGGGCGTATTCTTCGGTGTATAGCTCAATGCGCTTGGCGCCGGTGGCGTGGGCCAGTTTGATCTGCTCTTCGTCAGGGTCCATGAAGAGGCTGACGCGTACGCCGGCCGCCTGCACTCTGTTAACGATATCCGTGACAAACGCATTGTCCTGGCGCAGATCCCAGCCGTGATCGGAAGTGATTTGATCAGGCTTGTCCGGGACTAAGGTAAATTGGTGCGGCTTGTAGCGCAGCACATACTCAATCAGCTCTTCTTCCGGGTAACCTTCAATGTTCAGTTCTGCTTCTCCGAACTCCTTCACCAGCTCGCTCAGTTCAGCGATATCGCTGTAGCGGGCGTGACGTTGATCCGGTCGTGGATGAATGGTGACCCCACCGGCGCCCGCCTGCAACGCGCGGCGTCCGAACGCCTTCACGCTGGGATAATCGCGCCCTCTGGAATTGCGGATCAGGGCGATCTTGTTGAGGTTTACGCTCAGAACGGTCTTCATATCTGCTGGGTCCTTATAAAACTGTCACGCGATGTTGCTGGATCATAGCACCCCGCCGCGGACAAACCCACTGCGACGCCCTTTACGCCCCGCCACCAAGGGTTTCCCCCAGAAGTTTGTAAGTACTTATTATGCTTCAATAAAGCACCCAATAACCGCTACTGAGGACGCCCATCTAATGAAACCTCGACTCCTCCCGCGATGGATATTGCGCATCGCCAGACGCAGCGCCGTAATGCTCGCATTCCTGCTCTCCCTTTCCGCTCTGGCGGCGCCGGATGGATGGAACGTGCTAGTGGAAAACGGCGAAGAGCTGTTCATTCCTGGCGATCTGAAAGCGGACGAAGAATACCGCCTGTTTATTTCCGTGGCGGAAGATGTGCCGCAAAGTAAATATCGGGGTTGGTTCGAACGTGTGCTGAAAGAAGACGGCGGCAAGCTGGGCGAGGTTATCGACACGTTGGCGGTCAAAGAAAGTAAAGGCGGCGTACTTAGCTCTACCGTGATGATGCAGACTGAGGGTAAGGCGCGATTCGTCCACTATATGGCGTTTTACGGTAAGGGGAAGGCGGTATACATGCGCATTTTCGCTTCAGACGGCGCTAAATTAGTTTCCCGCTACAGCGCAGGCATGCAGCAGGTAATGAAGGAAAATCTGCCGCTACGGCTCAAGGGCGTCGCCAGTCAGTCAGGCGCTGCGACTCCGGCTCAGCCTGTGACCACGCAGAAGTCTGCCCAGAGCCTTCCTGCATCAACTAAAAGTACGGATGTAACCCCAAAAACGAATATTCAAAAAGTCGATAACGGCGCGTTGCCTCGCTACTCTTTGCCCAATACCTACGAGGCGCTGGTGTGTGATTACACAACGGGCATCTCCAACTCCAACTACAAAGTGGATAACTTTGTTTATCTGTTATTTAAGGATGGTAGCGCTTACAAGCGTTTGACGGTTCCACCGGAAGATTTCGGCGTCGCCAAAGCGCGCAAAGAAGATCCGAAAAACTGGGGCGTATGGAAGAAGAGCGGCGATGGTTACAAGGTTAAGGTCGGCGGCGACTGGCGCGAGCTTAAGCGCAGCGCTCTTCTGGAGCCGGCGCGGATTGGGGAACGACTGAACCGTTACATCTACATCATGAACGCGCATGGTATGGCGGGTATCTCCCCCACCAGCAGCGTGTACACCAACAGTTGGACCTTTCACGGCTCAGGGCGCTTCACCAAAGGTTCATCCAGCCTGCATGGCTCGGGGGGGAGCGGCGTCAGCCTTGACCGGCACGAGTGTATACGCCTCCAGCAAAAGCGACGAGCATGGCGATAGCTCTGTGGCCGGCGGGATCGCGCTGGGGATGGTGACTTCTACAACCAGAGGCAACAAAGACGGCGCTAAAAACCGGGGCGCCTATCAACTGAACGGCTACGCCATGAATCTGAGTTTCGATAACGGCGAAAAACAACGCATGCTGTTTGGATTTTGCCACGGCGACCGTACCGATCCGTTCCTGGGGGGGACGATGTATTGGATGAAGGAGTCTGAAGCCGAGCGTGATTTGCCAGTCGACTGGAAAATGGTGATCACTGAAAATGAGGACCAGTTTTATGTCCCCGGCGATCTCAAGGAAGGAGAAGTTTTCCGTCTGGTGATCTCTCCGAAAGTGGAATTAAACGGGCGCTCGATGGAGGACTGGTTCAAAGAGACCGTGACGGAAAACCTCTCGTATCTCGGTGATCCGCTACTCGCGTCTAATTGGAAAAGCCAACAGGGACTTCACCAGTACTACAACGCGTTTAAGGAAAATGGCGGAGATCTTTATGTGTTGTATTACGGCATGAAGACTCGCAGTCGATTCGGGCGTTTCGTCCGCCTCGTAGTCTCTGACGCCGCCATGGCGGAACGTTATGCCAAGGAACTGCAGCCAGCTCTCAAGGAAGCTTTTCGCCAATAGTCGCCAGAGGTTAGAAAATTGCAATCATCATGCTTCGTCGAAACTGTACGTAGGTTGCTGGTGTTTGTCTTTGCGCTGTCGTTCATGCCTCTCGCATCTATCGGCCATGCCGCTCCAGACGGTTGGTCTGTCCTGGTCGAAGACGGGGAAGAGATATTTATACCCGGTGATTTAACTGCTGAGGAAGACTACCGGATGTTTGTCGCCCTGGCGGAAACGCTCCCACAAAGCGAATATCCGCAGTGGTTCAAAAAGCGCATCGATCTGGACGCCAGCAAGTGGGGCGAAGTATTGGCGGCGCCGGAACCCAGGCGGAATAATGGCGGCGTATTGACGGCGACCTATGCGCTGCAAAGGCAGGATGGCGTACTCCGTTATGCGCATTACATGGGGTTCTTTGGACAAGGCAAAGCAGTGTATCTGCGCATCTTATCTTCAGACGTGACGACGCTGGTGTCCCGTTACGCCAGTGGTATGCAGCAGGTAATCAAAGAGACGCTGCCGCAGCGCCTGAAGGGCGTTGCGATCTCGCAGGCGGCGCCTAACGCGCCGGTTGAAACAACAACATCTGGTGTAACCCCCATGGCTCCTCCAGCCAAACCCGCTACCCAAGCCGCCCCACCGGAAATAAAACGCATCGATAACGCCGCCGCGCCAGAGTATTCGCTGCCTGACAAATATGAGGCGTTGGTATGCGACTTCACTGAAAACAGAATTGATGACACCTACGACGACTACGTGATTCTGTTACTCAAAGATGGCACTGCCTATAAAGGGCTGACCGTGCCGCCGGAAGATCTGGACGTCGCCAAGTCTCGCGAGGAATACTCCAATAGCTGGGGGATTTGGAAGGATGACGGCGGAGAGAGCTATAAAGTGAAAATTCCCGCCAGCAAGAAGGAGTGGAGTTCATTATCTAAGGGGCGACATTTGGCGCCGGCGCGAATGGGCGAACGTCTGAATCGCTATATTTCGAAAACCACGATGGTGAATATGGGCATGATTGGGGGAGGTAGCTCCTATACCAACAGTTGGACTTTTCTCGGCGCCGGCGGCTTCTCGAAAGGTTACTCCAGTCTGTTCTCAAGCGGGATGATGTCTTCCATGACGACAGGAACCAGTGTTTACGCCGCATCATACAGTGACGACACCGGAGATAGTTCAATTGTCAGTGGCAACTCTCCTGGCGTTGGCGTCACATCTCAGAAAAAACGCAATGATGGTTCCAATAACCGTGGTCGATACAGCTTGAATGGGTACGCCATGGAACTGACCTACGATAATGGCGAAACGAACAGAAGCCTTTTCGGCTTTTGTTATGACGACCGCACGCAGCCTTTCTTGGGGGGAACGCTGTTTCCGATGCGTAAATCAGGCCCGGCGGAGAAGTTACCCTATGAATGGCGTATGCAGATCAGTCTCAACGAAGAGCGTTACTATGTTCCGAAGGAACTAAAAGAGGGTGAAATCTTCAGAGTGGTCTTCTCGCCCATGGTGGAGCTAGAAGGCGCCGCGATAGAAGATTGGTTCAAAGAGGCGGTCAGTCAGAATTTCACCTATTTGGGCAAGCCTGTTATGGAAGGAGAGTGGGGTAACGATAGAGACACGGTCTATTCCTACTACAATGCATACAATGACGAGGATGACGCGCCTTTGGTCGTGTTTTATTACGGTGCGAAAGTGGAAGAAAAATATGGGCGTTTCATGCGGATTATCACATCAGATTTGAAGCTTAATAAGCGCTTTAAGGAAGAAATGAAGCCCGCTTTGCTACGCGCCTTTATGCCTTAAACTTTAACAGGGCGTCGAATTCCGATTCGTCTCCCCGAGGATGAAGTAGCGGCGCCATAATTCGCCATAATCCCACCTCTCGAAAGTCAGTATTGCTGTGTATGCTGGCGCTTTATCCTGATTCAGATTTTATTTGGCCGTGGACATTATGACCCCTCAAGAAACTCGTTTTCCCTTTTACTCCACTTTGTTCGCTGGTATAGCGACGGGCGTGGCCGCCTGGCTGGGCGCCGAGCATTGGCCGGACGGTCTTATGGCCCAGAAGGCCGTGGCTGTCGCGATAACCTTCGTTTTTGTCTTCGCCGGCGCATTTTTGTTTACCGCCAGAACACGCAGGAGCGCCCCGAATTGGGCGCTGGCGGCGGGCATTGCTGTCGCTATCGGGTTGTCCGCAATCTGGTTAATCGCCAACACCTTCAAACCAGAGGGCGGTAGCTACGAGGGCTCCTCAGGTTTGGTGACCTCATGGTGGGTGACAATCGTGCCGCTGCTATTTGCGCTGCTGCCCTTTGTTCAATGTGATTTTCAGAAGAATCAGAGCTTTATGAGCGATATTCTCAGTGTGGAGCTGTATCGCAAGTATTGGGAAAACCTGTTTATTCTGGCGTTTGCTGGGCTATTGGTGGGCATCTACTGGTTGGTTGCAATGCTGGGCGCTTCTTTGTTCGATATCCTGGGAATTAGGGGGCCGGGCCGCTTTGTTGAGTCTCCTCCAGTGGGATGGACCGCCTCGGCGATCATTTTCGCCTTGGGCATCAGTCTGGGGTGTCGCTACCCAAATTTATTGAGCATGCTGAGCGGGCTGATCGCCACCGTATGTCGCGCGATTCTGCCGCCAGTGGCGGCGTTCATGATCGCCTTCGCTGTCACCCTGCCGATTGTGGGTCTGGAGTTGATCTGGAGTACTGGCCGTTCCACACCCATGCTGCTGGCGATGATTCTGGTGGCGGTGGTGTCATTGAATGGAGCGGCGCTCTGCGGCGGTGAACGTAATCCGTATCCACAATGGCTACGGGCGGGGATTTATGTATTGGTGGGCTTGTTGCCTATATTCGCGCTGTTGGCCGGGTACTCGCTCTATCAGCGTATCGAACAATATGGTCTGACTCCAGACCGTTACTATTCCGCGTTGTTTGTGGTGTTCGCTTTGGCCCTGACGCTAAGTTATAGCGTTATCTTTTTGGCGAAACGCACCTCCTGGCGGGCGATGCTGAACTCGGTGAATACCCCGATCATTCTCTCCGCAGTGTGGGTGGCGCTGCTTACGCTGACGCCCTGGCTGAACCCTCAGGAAGTGAGCGCCAGCAATCAGTTCGCCAGACTGAAAGCCGGTGAAATCTCTGTGGAAGACATCGATCTTGGATTGTTTCGCTATCATCTGGGCCGATCAGGCGAAGAGAAGCTGGCGCAAATCAGGGCGTTGACGGAAAAGGAAGGGGCGTTGTCAGAGGCGGAAGCGACAGTCTTGGCGCAACGGTTGGACGTGCTTGAGAGCGCCCAGTATTACTATGACTGGGAGCAAAAACAGCGCCTGGCGGAACTTTACTCGAAGCAGGCTGGTGTGGAATGGCTTAACGAAGGCGTAGCCGATAAGGCGGCGTTTGAGCGTAGCATAGAGCCAGAGTTGTGCCGGGAACAATTGTGTTTCGCCTTAACTGTGGACCTGGACGACGATGGTGAAGAGGAAGTATTGATCGCCGATAGTCCCGAGTATATTTACGATCTTAAAGTTTATGATTTGGATGAAGCGGGCGCATGGAATAAAGTGGGTCGGTTGATCATGCCCAGCTCCTCGTATTATTACAACGAAGATTTACTTGGCGTACTCAAGAGAGGCCAGTACCGCCTGGAGTTGCCGCGTTATATGTCAATTCATTTTGGCGGTACGGTAATGTCTTTTTCGCCAATGCGCTCTGAATAGAATACGGAGCTGCGACTGGCCTCTCCGTTTTAAAAACGAGAGAGGCCGTTAGTCAGGCGATAAAAACAGACTATTTCTTCACATTAACGCGGGTTTCCTCAGGGCATTTGGCGGTAGCGCCGAATGCCTGTTCCGGCTCAAGAAACACCACATTCACGTCATCAATCAGCCACTCGGCGCCTTCCTGCACATAAGCCAGATAAAACGTTAACGGCTCTCCGCCGATGCCGTAGCCATTGACCGTCAGGCAGCCGCTATCCTCTCCAACCGCGGCGGAATGGGAGTGCTCCCGCAGCATGTAGGCTTTGAATCCTAACTGTGCGAACGCCGCCTGATCGCCCGCCACCTGGTCCACGACCCGCCGGGAAAAGTACAGCGGATAGTCTGCGCTCAGCGCGTTGGCGTCGACGGCCTCCGCGTACAGGCGATAATTCGGATACAAGGGATCGAGCTCACCAACGGATGCGCATCCTGTTGCCAGCAGACATAGAATCAGTCCCCAGATTTTCATGCTCAGTTCCCCATGATGTTCCGTAGTTGTTCGTCGTAGGCGTGATTACGTTGCTGCATGGCTTTGGCGGCGCGGCACAACAGACCTGAGCAGGAAGTAATTAACGCCTCAAGGTCAAAACTGCCGCCTACGGTGATACTGATAAGTCCTATCGAGAATGTGGCGTTGTACTTGATCAGATTCCCTTCGCCATTGGCGAACGCAATGCTCACCCATTTCACCTTGGCGCCAATCGCCTTCAATGCTGGGTCTCCGCTGAAGGTTAACACTCCCGCCGAACCAGACAGCGTCGCCTTGCCATCCTGATCCACCGCCAGCTTGAACGGCCCCTGACTGCGCACAATCTTCGCCGTCAGTCCCTTGTCCGTCGAATAAGCCGTTTCAATCAATTTGGCGACAGAAATTTTCAACTCAGCCCGCGTCGGATTCATCTCATGTTTCCTCAAAAGCCTGTTAAATTCAATTTTTATTGGCAATAAACATTGCTTTTAAGAAAATAAAGCAGGAAAAAGCACAAGAGAATCGGTGTTTTGGTTTAAGGAAAAGCGACTAACCGGAAATGCCGAAAAGCGGGCTTGGTAAGCCTGATTGGCCGATAAAATGCATCTTTAAATCAATGAATTAACTAAACATATACAAAGCTGATGCTTAAAGGTGAGAACTTAACCTATTCCCCAAAAAGCAAGTTATGTATACTGCCCGCCCCTTTTAAATGGGGTTAGGAAAAAGAAAAGTTTTAGAGGAATTAAAATGTTAGTTAAGGCAGTAAAGGCAATCGCTCTTACCTCAATGGTTTTCTCAGCAGGTTGCGCATCTATCCTGAACGAAGACACTCAGAAAGTTAATGTATTGTCCACGAGCGGAGAGAAGTTCTCCGGTACTATCGACGGCGTTCCTTTTGAAGGTCCTGGCGTTGTTGAAGTAAAGCGTGCGAACAGAGACAAAGTCATCGTTGTGGACTCATCTGATTGCGCCAAAGAAACCGTGATGACTAAAAGTGTAGATCCGGTATTTTTCGTGAATGTTCTGTCTGGCGGCGCTTTTGGTTCCACCACTGACTACTCAACTGAGAAAATGTGGAAATACCAAGACTCAATCACTGTTAGCTGTAAATAATTATTTTTCGCGATGAAAAATACTTTTAAGGGAGGCTTAATCGCTTCCCTTTTTTTAGCATCATCTGTATTCGCCGCGTCTGTTAAAGAGGTGGTTGACCTCGCCTTAGAAAAAGAGCTTTATCAGGACCCTGCCTGGAAGTCGCTAATCCACTTTCAAGATGATAATACGAAAGTTCATGATCAATCTTTCATCTTGTCTGGATCAGACTTTAATCCTAAGAACGAGCTTGTACTTACAATAAACTATTTATTGAATAGTTCAGGAGATAGTCAGGCAATATGCCGCTTTCCTGCTCGCTACTATTGGCTTGGCGAGAAACTGTCGATAGATACTGCTAATTTAGAAAATTGTTTTGACCTGAAAGAATATATTAGTCGCGCTCCAATTGATGATATAGATCTGGTCTATTCATCTGAAAATCTGTCGCAGCCATCAAGTATGATGGGACATATATTGCTAAAGATTTCCGGAAAGAATGAAGAAGGGCGCATAGTCGAGCATGGCGTTTCCTTTTTTACTGAAGTGAAAGGCGTTAACGTTCCTAAAATAATGTTTGATAGCCTGGTGGTGGGTAAACCTGGTTATTTTGCGCTGACGCCATACTCTGACAAGCTGGATCAGTATCTCAGGCGTGAACAGAGAAATGTCTGGGAGTATCGCCTGGATTCAACTGAGTTCCAAAGGAAATTAATTCAGTACCACATATGGGAATTAAAGCAGACAAAACTGGATTACTTTTTTCACGACTATAACTGCGCAACGCTAACCAGTTTTATGGTTTCTTTTATTGATCCCAGCGTATTGAACATGGATGGTCTATGGATGACGCCGCTTGATGTAGTGAAGCAGGCGCATCAGGCGGGAATTATTGACCACGTTTCAGTATTGCCGTCAAACCGATGGAAAATTCGCATGCTGGAGGAGAGTCTTCCTCGTAGCGTGGCCGATAGCGTCAAGAAGTCAGTTGAGCATAATGAAATTAATGACCTTCCTGATTCGGATAACCCAGAGCAAGATTTTCTTATGCTTCAGCTTGCTGGTTATTACACTGATTACCTGCATGAAACAGACCTAATTGATGCGCGCTCTTGGCGTAATCTAACGGATAAAGTGGAGCAGAGAAAAGCGAGGCAAGAGGAAGTCTACGAAATAGATATTTCGGAATATAAGAACCCTGTAAAAACGCCAAAGGACAGCCAGTTGTATAGCGGTTTAGCGTTAATCGATGATGAGGCATTCATTAGAGTAGGCTTTTTGCCTGCATCTCATGGCATCGAAGACGATAATCGGCAGTTTTTCAGTGAAAATGAACTGAAGCTCGGGGATCTTTCTTTCCTGGTCTCGCCTGAAGATGGGAAAGTTAAACTGGATAGGTTTCAGTTATATTCAGTCTCATCTCTGATCCCTTGGGATAGCTTCACGGGAGGCCTGTCTGGCCGCCTGGAAGTTGGGCTGGAGCAGCATTATGACGAACATATACGTCGACATAGCGCAGCCAATATCAGCGGAGGTCTCGGAATGACCTTTGCCTTAGACAGAGATATGAGCGTTTACTTCCTTGCGATGGGCGGGTACGGGTTTGGAGATGGAACTTCTTATTTGTACCTCAATCCAGAAGCAGGAATGATCATCAATGAAGTATACGACATGAAATCCATCATCTCTTATCAGACAGTATGGAATCAGCTTGACTCAGGCGAGGCCTACCACTCTTTCAATCTGAAGCAGTCAAAGTTCATTGGCGATGACTATGCAATCATTCTTGACTATGAGCGGCGTTGGAGCAGTTCTTATTCCAGTGATGGCGTAGAAGCCGTATTTAAATATTATTTTTAGTCGATGGAACGACTTCTCTCCCTAACGCGTGTTGGGTCACGTCCACTTGCCATCCACCCGCCACCAAGCCTAAACTAATCGGCACATCTTGTCGGGGTGCCTGGAGTAACAGGCTGAGACCACAACAGTGGGGCCCGTAGAACCTGATCTGGTTAGTACCAGCGTAGGAAACAAGTAGTTCATCAAAAGTTCTTAGCGGCGCTCCATCATTGTGACGCGGGCCCGATTGCAGACCAAGACGTTGATGCCCTCTCTCCTCCCTGGTGCTACCCCATACAACCAACTAGGAGAGTACTGTGGGCGGCACAATCGATATCAATAAAATCAGCAAACTCAGTGAGTCGGCGCAGGTGGATGCGCTGTCCACGCAACCGTTTCCCGCTTCCCAAAAAATCTATGCTGAAGGCAGTCGTCCCGACATCCGGGTGGCGATGCGCGAAATCACGCTGACGCCGACGCCTTTGCAGGATGGCGCTACGGAACAGAACCCACCGCTGCGGGTATATGATACTTCCGGTCCCTACACGGACCCCGCTGTCGAGATCGACGTGCGACGCGGTTTGCCACGCATGCGCGAAGCTTGGATCAATGAGCGCGGCGACACGGAACATCTTCATGGCTCGTCTTCGTTTTACGCCAAAAGCCGGGAGCAAAATCTGTCCCTGGACAATCTGCGTTTCGAACATCGTCACGCTCCCCGTAAGGCGCGCGCCGGAGGCAACGTCAGCCAGCTGCATTACGCCCGTAAAGGCATTATTACGCCGGAGATGGAATACATCGCCATCCGTGAAAATCTGGCTCTGGAGCAGGCGGAAATCGAGAACGCCATGCGCAGCCAGCATCCCGGCATGAACTTTGGCGCCAACACGCCCCGTTACATCACCCCGGAGTTCGTACGTCAGGAAGTGGCGGCGGGACGGGCGGTGATTCCCTGTAACATCAATCACCCGGAAGCGGAGCCGATGATCATCGGCCGCAATTTTCATGTGAAAGTAAACGCCAATATCGGCAATTCTGCTGTGACCTCGTCTATCGAAGAAGAGGTGGAGAAGCTGGTGTGGGCGACCCGTTGGGGCGCGGATACGGTGATGGATTTATCCACGGGTAAAAATATTCACGAAACTCGTGAGTGGATCATCCGCAACAGCCCGGTTCCTATCGGCACAGTGCCGATTTATCAGGCGCTGGAGAAAGTCGACGGCGTCGCTGAAGACCTCAATTGGGAAGTGTTCCGCGACACCCTGATTGAGCAGGCGGAGCAGGGGGTGGATTACTTCACCATTCACGCCGGCGTGCTGTTGCGTTATGTGCCCATGACCGCCAAGCGTCTGACCGGCATCGTCTCGCGCGGCGGCTCCATCATGGCGAAGTGGTGTCTGGCGCATCACAAGGAAAATTTCCTCTACACCCATTTCGAGGAAATCTGCGAGATCATGAAAGCCTATGACGTCAGCTTTTCGCTGGGAGACGGACTGCGTCCCGGCTGTATCGCCGACGCCAATGACGAGGCGCAATTCAGTGAGCTGCGCACATTGGGCGAACTCACCGAGATCGCCTGGAAGCACGACGTGCAGACCATCATTGAAGGCCCCGGCCATGTGCCCATGCACATGATCAAGGAAAACATGGAAGAGCAGCTCAAGCACTGCAAAGAAGCGCCCTTCTACACACTGGGGCCGCTGATCACGGATATTTCTCCGGGTTACGACCACTTCAGCTCCGGCATCGGTGCCGCCATGATCGGCTGGTACGGTTGCGCCATGCTGTGTTACGTGACTCCCAAAGAGCATCTGGGGCTGCCCAACAAGGACGACGTCAAACAAGGGCTGATCGCCTACAAGATCGCCGCCCATGCGGCGGACCTGGCGAAAGGCCACCCGGGGTCGCAGCTGCGGGATAACGCCATGTCCAAGGCGCGTTTCGAATTTCGCTGGGAAGATCAGTTCAATATCGCTCTGGACCCGGACACCGCCCGTGCGTATCACGACGAAACCCTACCCAAAGAAGGTCATAAACTGGCGCACTTCTGCTCCATGTGCGGACCCAAATTCTGCTCCATGAAAATCACTCAGGATGTACGCGATTATTCCGCCAAACTGGAGGCGGAGAAGGCGCAGGCTGAGGGCGCGTCGCAGCAGGAAGCGGAGCAGGGCATGCAGGAGATGTCGCAGAAGTACAAAGACGCGGGGCGGCGTCTGTATCATGAAATCTAAGCTGCGTATCGGCATCGCTGGCGGCGGTCTGCTCGGGCGCTTGTGCGCCTGGCGGCTGGCGCTGATGAACCATGAGGTCACTCTGTTTGACGCTGGAGACTTCGAGCGGCCCGGCGGCGCCTGCTGGACCGCGGCGGGCATGATTTCTCCTCTGAGCGAGCTGGTGTCCGCAGAGCCAGAGGTGTACCACATGGGCATGCGCAGCCTGGATATCTGGCCCCGATGGATCGCCGAGCTGGAGCGTCAGACCGGTATGTCGGCCAGCTATCGTCAGGCGGGCTCGGTGGTGGTGGCGCACCCGCTGGATAAGGCGGAGCTAGCGCAGTTTCAGCGTGACCTCAACGCCAAACTTCCCGCCGACGAAGCCTTGCAATGGCTGGATCGAGAGGGCGTCGCCAGGTTGGAGCCGGGGCTGGCGGATCATTTTGAGCAGGGCCTTTACCTGCCTTCGGAAGCCGACGTAAACAGTCGCCTGTTGCTCAACGCGCTGCTCGCCGCGCTGCGACAAGGCGGCGTTCGCCTGATTTCTAACACGCTGGTGGAGTGCTCCGCCCACCGTATGCATTGGAGCAGCGGCAGCGAGCGTTTTGACTGGGTCATCGACGTACGCGGCCTAGGCGCCAGTCGCAATATGACGGGACTGCGCGGCGTGCGCGGTGAGGTCATGATCATTGAAACCTCCGAAGTTAGACTGAATCGCCCTGTTCGTCTGATGCATCCCCGCTACAAGTTATATGCGGTCCCACGCTTGAACGGTCAGATCATTATCGGCGCCACGGAAATTGAAAGCGCGGATATGTCGCCGATCAGTTTGCAATCCACACTGGAGCTGAGCAGCGCTCTGTATGCGCTGAATCCGGCATTCGCGGAGGCGAGGGTAGTGGAGACCAGCGTCAACTGTCGTCCGGCGTTGCCGGATAACCTGCCCAGGGTGAAGCGAGAGCCGGGACTGATCTGCGCCAACGGTTTGTATCGCCATGGCTATCTGTTGGGGCCGGTGGTGGTCGGGCAGGTGCTGGACCAATTTCACAGCGAGAAACAATATGCCGCCTGAAATCGAAATTACGTTGAATGGCGAACCTACCCAGGTGCGCGACGACGCCCTATCTGAAGTGCTACAGGCATGCGGCTACGCGGGCGTAGGTTTCGCCGTCGCCATCAATGGCGAGTTCGTGCCGCGCTCCGCTTACGCGCAAACCAAAGTGAGCGCAGGGGATCTGGTGGATGTGGTGGCCCCGGTGGCGGGTGGCTGACGCGCCTTGAAACAAGTACAGGTGGCCATCGCCACCGGAGGTAAATCGTGGATAAGCTGTCTCTGTATGGAGAAACTTTTGCGAGTCGTCTGCTGATCGGTTCGGCGTTGTACCCGTCGCCGGCCATCATGCTGGAGGCGGTGCGCGCCAGCGGCGCCGAGATCATTACATTGTCCCTGCGGCGACAGAATCCGGCGCACCAGGACGGCAAAGTCATTTGGGACTACATCCGCTCCAGCGGCTGTAAACTGCTGCCCAATACCGCAGGCTGTAAGTCGGCGAAAGAGGCGGTGACGCTGGCGGAAATGTCCCGGGAAATCTTTCAGACGGACTGGCTGAAACTGGAGGTTATTGGCGACGATTACAGCCTGCAGCCGGACCCTTATGGACTGGTGGACGCCGCGAAAGAATTGAGCAAACGGGGCTTCAAAGTGCTGCCCTACTGCACGGAAGATCTGGTGTTGTGTCGCCGCTTGCTGGATGCAGGCTGTGAGGCGCTGATGCCCTGGGGCGCGCCGATAGGCACCGGTCAGGGATTGCTGAACAAATACAACCTGCGCATGTTGCGGGAACGTTTGCCGGATACCCCGATGATTATCGATGCGGGTCTGGGTGCGCCCTCCCATGCGGCGGAAGCGATGGAGATGGGCTTTGACGCCGTGCTGCTGAACACGGCGGTCGCTAAAGCCCATGACCCAGTTGCTATGGGCGGCGCATTCAAAATGGCGGTGGAAGCTGGCCGCGCCGGCTACAACGCCGGCCTGATGCTGGCGCGGCAGACCGCCAGCCCCAGCACGCCCACCATAGGCATGCCTTTTTGGCGGCGGCAGTCGCAATGAGCCTTCCCTTACGCCACTTTTGCTTGATCGCTTTGAGAGATAACCGCCACTATGACTGACCCGAAGTCGAAAGTATGGATCATCGCCGCTTCAGACAGTGCGGGCGCCTCCGGAGTGCAGGCGGATCTCGCCACCTTACACGGACTGGATGTCCATGGCGGCGCTGCAATCACCGCCGTTACCGCACAAAATTCGCAGGAGGTTGTCAGCATTAATCCGATTTCCGCGTCAGCGTTACGGGACCAGTTGCAGGCCCTGCGTGCGGACGGAGATGCGGCGGCGATTAAGGTGGGGCTGCTGGCCGATGCGGAGCAGGTAGAGGTTCTACAGGAGTTTTTGTGCGACTTCTCCGGGTTGGTGGTGCTTGACCCGGTGTTAAGCAGCACGACAGGCTCCCATTTCGGCCTTGCGGTGGCGGCCTTGAAAACGCTGCTTCCTCATGTCGATGTGGTGACGCCGAATATTCCCGAGGCGGAGCAGTTAGTGGATATGCGCATCAGCGGGCCGCCGGATATGCTGTCCGCCGCTGGTCGGCTGCGTGAGCTGGGCGCTAAAGGCGTCTGGCTCAAAGGCGGTCATTCGGCGCAAGACGGACCCTGTCTGGATTTGGTGTGGCTGTCGGAGCAACCCTGCTGGTTTGCGCAACCGCGCCTGTCTGTGCGTCATAGCCGCGGTACGGGCTGCACGCTCGCCAGCGCGCTGGCGGCTTTTGTCGCCAGAGGAGAAAGCCTGCTGGATGCGGCGGCGCTGGCCAGCGCTTATGTGAGACAGGGGCTGCGTCAGGGATACGCTATCGGCCCTGGACCTGGCCCCATTGCGCGCCTGGGCTGGCCGACACAGATGACGGACTTTCCCAGAATTGTCGATCGCCTGGATTGGCTGGACTATTCCGCTTTTCCCGATTGCGGCGAATCGCCTTTGGGATTGTATCCGGTGGTGGACTCGGTGGAGTGGCTGCGTAAGTTATTGCCGCTAGGGATTGATACCTGTCAGTTGCGCATTAAAAGCGATGACCTGAGGTTGTTGGATACGGCTATCAAGGACGCGGCGGAACTAGGTCGGCAATATAGCTGTCGCCTGTTTATCAACGACCACTGGCGTCTTGCGATCAAACATGGCGCATATGGCGTACACTTGGGCCAGGAGGATATTGCTGACGCTGATCTGGACGCTATCCGCGGTGCCGGTTTGCGCCTGGGCGTGAGTACGCATGGCGACTTCGAGTGGGCCCGCGCGGCGTCGATAAAGCCCAGCTACATCGCCATAGGAGCGATCTTTCCGACGCAAACCAAGGAAGTGCGCATTGTCGGTCTGGAGAAGCTGTCCCGCTGGGTTAGGTTACTCAACCATCACTATCCACTCACCGCCATCGGCGGCATAAATCTTGGTAATATCGAAGCGGTCCTGAGCACCGGCGTCAGCTCTGTAGCGGTAGTGTCCGCGATTACCCAGGCGCAGGATTTTCGTGAAGCCGTGGCGAACCTGAACCGCAAACTTTTGAAAGGAGCGGAATAACGCGGCATTATGCTGACCCAGTGCGACACAGGTCGATGGAAGCCTATGATTTAATGGAGAAAAAACGATGGCCTCGATTAATCCTGACTGGGAAGAACTTGCCGAATTGATAGCCCGGATGCCAGCGGATCAGCCCGTTGTAATGCTGAACCTGCTGAAGTTTCATGAGGTCGCCGCCTATGCGGACGCCTCCGTCCATTGCAGTGGTAGAGAAGCCTACGCCACCTACTCACAAACCGCGCTGCAGAAAGTGCGCGAAGTCGGCGGCGAGTTGCTGTGGATGGGACGGGCCCAGGCGTCTGTGATCGCGCCAGCGGGAGAGACATGGGATGAGGTTCTGTTGGTGCGTTATCCCTCCATCCAGGCATTTCGCCGCATGTTGTCCATGCCTGACTATCAAGCCTGCGTCATTCACCGCACCGCCGCGTTGGCTGACTCCCGTCTGATCGCCACCACGGAGCATGATCCACAATGAAAATGCGGAGGTCGTCGGGAGATAAATTGAACAATTTGTGTTCAGGGTCAATACTAAAAACGCCTGAAATGGAAAATCACAGTATTCGGGATCAATGCAATGACCCTTTCTAGCGGCGAATACAGTCGGAGAACTGGCGTTCTGGGTATACTGCTATGCTTGGCGCTCACCAGTGCGGCGCTCGCTGATTGTGATCGTCCACTATCCGTTGGCTGGGAGTCCTGGCGTCCCTACATGTACAAGAACGAGGAAGGGCGCCTGAGCGGTCTGGACATTGAGCTGATTCAGGCGGTGGCGGATCGAATGGGGTGTCAGCTGGAGTTTTCCGAAATCCCCTTCAAGCGGCATCTGCTGCAATTACGTCAGGGTAAAATTGATCTCGCCACCTCGGTGCAGAAGACGGCGGCGCGTGAAGAATATGCATGGTTCTCAAAGACCTATCGCACCTCCGCCTCCAATCTGATTATCCGCCGCGAAGACGCCGACCGTTACCACTTCAAATCCTTCAAGGAAATGACTCAGAGCCGTTTCAGGCTGGGCGTGACGCGGGGTTATTTCTACGGCGATGACGTCAACAAGTACATCGAGAAAGACGATGGACCGCTACATGTCGAAGACGTGGTGTCTGACGAACTGAACTTGATGAAGCTGCTGGCCAGGCGGGTGGACGGCATCTTCGCCGACCCCATCGTGATCTACAGTCTGGCCAGAGATATCGGCAGGAAAGACGAGATTGCGGTGCACCCTCTGGGTCTGGTTTCCGACACGTTTTACATCATGGGGAGTAAGGCTTCGGTATCGCCGAAAACCATGGAAAACCTGAATCAGGCATTGCAGAGCTTGCAACAGAGCGGCGAATTCGACGCTATCGTTAATCGCTATCTGGAGGGAAGCTAAGGCGTCTCAGCATGGACGCCTTAGCTTTTTGCGGCTTCCCTCAGGAAAACACCGTCTCCACTTCTGCTTCGCCGCCGGTCTGCACTTGCCATTGCGACCAGTACATACCCTTGCGCTCCAGCAACTGGCGATGGCCGCCTTGCTCCACCACCTTGCCGTGATCGACCACTACGATATTGTCCGCGTGGACAATCGTTGAAAGACGGTGAGCGATCATCACCACCGTGCGGCCATGGGCGATGTGTTTCAGCGAGCGCTGAATCGCCGCTTCGGTCTCGTTATCAACGGCGCTGGTGGCCTCATCAAGCACCAGAATCGGTGGATCTTTCAACAGCGCGCGCGCCAAAGACAAGCGCTGGCGTTGGCCGCCGGACAGTTTGACGCCGCGTTCGCCGACAGGCGTATCCAGACCTTCAGGCAGACGCGCGATGAACTCCCAGGCTTCCGCCGTTTTGGCTGCGGAGATGATCTCCTCTTCGCTGGCGGTAGGACGGCCATAGGCGATGTTGTCGCGAATGCTGCCTTCGAACAGGAACACATCCTGACTGACCAGGCCAATGGCGCCGCGAAGCTCCTTGAGAGGCAGCTGTTCGATAGGCACGCCGTCCACCAGAATCGAGCCCTGCTTGGGTCTGTAAAAGCGCAGCAACAATTTGATCAGCGTTGACTTGCCGGACCCGGTGGCGCCGACCAACGCCAGGGTGGCCCCGGCTTTGACCTGCAAGTTGACGTTTTCCACGCCGCCCGCGCCAGCGGAGTATTCGAAGCTGACATTCTGGAAGTCCACTTCGCCGCGCACAGGCTGCGGCAAGGAGCGCGAACCTTCATCGCGTACGTCGATGGGGGTTTCAATCACGCCCAGGATGCGTCGGGTGCTGGCCATGGCGCGTTCAAACAGATCCACGGTTTGCGCCAGATTGGTCAACGGCCACAGCAGACGCTGGGTCAGAAACACCAGCACGCCATAAGCACCGGCGTTGAGTTCACCGGAAAGGGCCTGCATACCGCCCACGGTGAAGGTGGCGAGAAAGCCCGCCAGAATCGCCATCCGAATAACCGGAATGAAAGCGGAGCTGACTGCGATCGCCTTGCGGTTGGCCTGAACATAGGCGTCGCTGGCTTCGCGCAGGCGTTCGGATTCCTGCGCTTCCGCGGTAAAACTCTTGATCGTGGCGATGCCGCCAATGTTATTAGCCAGACGGGACGCCAGCCCGCCCACTTTTTCACGCACGTCCGCGTACAGAGGATTGGCCCGTTTCAGGAAGAAGAAGGCGCCCCAGATAATGATAGGAATCGGGGTAAAGGCCAGCATGGCGATAAAGGGAGATATCGCCAGGAAGACGCCGCCGACGGCCACTACCGTGACGAAAACCTGAATCAGGTTATTGGCGCCGCCATCGAGGAAGCGCTCCAACTGGTTGACGTCGTCATTGATGATGGAGACGAGCTGCCCGGAGCTGCGCGACTCGAAGAACGCCATATCCAGACGCTGGACATGGTCATAGGCGTCCTGTCTGAGATCCGCCTGCAATACCTGACCCAGGTTACGCCACATGATCAAGTGGAGGTATTCGAAAATGGACTCGCCGGCCCAAATGAAAAACGTCAAAACCCCTAACGCAAGAATTTGCTGCTGTGGGGTGTTGAATCCCATCGCGGCGACGAAACTCTGCTCTTTGTTCACCACGACGTCGATGGCGATACCGATGAGGATTTCTGGAGCGATGTCGAAGAGCTTGTTGATGATTGAACACGAACCGGCGGCGATGATGCGTCGCCGGTAGCCACGAGCGTAGCGCAGCAGGCTCAGCAGCGCCTGAAAGCTGGACTGGGATTGCGAGGCCATAGGATTCCTTGTGTACAGACTGGAAGGGACGCGCCGCGCGCGGCGCGACAGACTCATCAGCCTATCCTGTGCCGGCGTAAATGCAAGTGGTAATTATTCTAATGAAGACAAGAAGATGGCGCTTAACGCCGGAGGGCATATTCAGGACGAAAAAAAACCGGAGACCATGCTCCGGTTTTCGTACGCCGCGGTAGGGATCAGGCTTTGTTGGTTGCGCTTTTGCGGTTCAGTAAGAAGGCGCAGAAAGCAATCGCCAGCAGCGCTGGTACGCCGGGTTCGCTGACCGGTACGGACTCAGTTTCCAGCTTCAGTTTGATGTTGCCGCCGTTATAGCCCTTGTTGGAGTAGCCGAACAGGAAGTCAATGCCGTCATTGGCGGTGATCAGGCTACCGCCCAGAGCGAACAGGTCGTTGGCTGCGTTCAATGCAGTCAGCGCAGCGCCGTTCAGTACGATGTCGATGTAGCTGTAGTTGCTGCTCCAGGATACGCGGGTAGCGCCGAACAACTCACCGGAACCCAGGTCATTGTATGCGTTAACGCCGCCAAAGCCGGACAGCAAGGTGCTGATATCGGTGTTCACGTCAAACAGGGCGAACCACTCGGAATAATCGTTGGATTCGTAACCGTTGCATGGGTTGAAAATGCTCAAAGTGGCGGACACGATGGAGCCTTCCACTTCGCTCATGTCAAAGGCGAAGAAGTTGTTGTGCTTCTTGTCCGTGTAATAGTTGGTGTTGCTTGGCGAATGATAACCGTTGGACTTATACCAGCCGGAGTCATAAGCGTTTAAAACAACAGGCGTCGCCTGAGCGGCGCTGCTCAGGAAAGCGGTCAGCAGAAGCGAACAGATTGCGGCGTACAACTTTGACATGCGTTACCTTTACAAAAGCAGTTAGAAAGTCACGTTATAAAACTGGCGGCAATTGTACGCGTTAGTTATTTAAATGTAGGTTAAACAATGTCAAACGCAGTTACTGAGTGTAACTGCGCTTTTAAGAAGAAAATCAGAGAGAAATCAGGAGAGGGCGCCTGCTCAGCGCAGACGGATATCCACCCAGACCAGGCGGTGATCGGAGCTGACGGCGCCGCCTTCGCCAACCAGACGATACAGCTCATCGTCAGTACTGGGCCAGAATACGCCGGAGTTGACGATCGTCAGGTCGGTGGAGGGCAATACATAGTCCGTGCGCAGGTTGCCCGGATTGGCGTCGGTAAAGTCTCCGGTGTCCTGCGCGCGGTTGCCGATCTGCAGGGCGTTGGCCTCTCCCTGCCTGAACGCGGCGTCCGCCGAGCCCGCGCTTAGAGGCGTATGTTTAACATTCACCCGTGGGTGCTCCAGCAATTGCGCCATGGGATTCTGGGTGGCGTCGCCGTCAAACGGGTCTGCGTTTTCGTCGCCCATGATCACAAAGCTTTCCCTATCGCTCAGCCCGCCGCGTCGACCTTCGTCATCCACAATGTAACGGCTGATGCGACGACCGGAAATGTAGTCCGCCCAAAAACGGATTTCATCATGATTGCGGGTTCCGTTGCGGTCTTCCGGACCATCGAAAACAGGAGGCGTGGGGTGGCTGACCAGCGCGTGAATACGACGTCCACGAATATTGATCGGCGCGTCCCAATGACTCTTGGAAGACAAGCGCACCACTTCCAGCTCCTCGGGACTGAACCAGTCCGCAGGCGCGTCTGTGTCGGGATTGTCCGGCAGCAAGGCGTTGGGCATGTCCCGCCAGAGAAAATGCTGAAACGTGCGTGCCCGTTGCTCCTGAATGGGGTATTTGGATAACAGCAACATCCCGTACTGGCCTTCGAAGACGCCAAAGCCGAAAGCGTCGTTGGCCAGCTCGAATCCAGACTCGCCGACGACGCCGTCGTTATTGAGGTCAAAACCGGACGCCACGCCGGTGTTGGATGGCGCAGAGTAAACGTAAGGGTAGATTGCCGGCGCAGCGCCATTCTGGCTGATCGACAGGTAATTCTGCTGGAACAGACGAGCGGCTTCTCCCGCGGCGTCGTAGTCAAATTCATTGATCAGCAGCACGTCCGGCTGAGTGCGCTGAATAATCTCCGCCACCGCCTGTATCTGGGCGTTGTCGCCGCTGTTCAGATCTGCGATGAGCTCTCCCGGCGCGGAACGGTTCAACGAAGCATTGAACGTGGCGAATCTCACTGTTTCCGTGGCGTGACGGTCACGCCAATGAGATTCAGCGGAAGCCAGGAAGGGATGAGCCGCCAGTGCGCCGCCCAATAAAAAGCGGGCTGCTGTCCCAAGCAGTTTGGACGCATTCATGATAATCCTCTTTATGCAGCAATATTTGACATGTACGAAATGTGAACGGCGCGTCGCACTCTGGTCTTGCCAGATGAGAGCGGGGTTGGAATCGAGCCGTTGCGGGAAGACAACCAATGTCAAAGAGCCGCCGGGCCTGCTTACAGCTCGAATGGCAGGCCGGCGTTCGTTTCTAAGGGGCGTCGTCTCCAGTTATAGAGACGCATTATTAAGAAAAGATGATAGCCGCAGGGCTACCGCTTCATTTTCTAAATAACGGTTACGCCCTTACTTTACGGTGATGGTGACTTTGTCAGACACCACAGGATGCGCGTGGGGCTGGTGCAAATGATCGCCCAGGATCAATTGCAGGGTGTGCTGTCCAGGCGGCAGTTCCAGTGTGGTTTCAGTCTGGCCGCCGCCAAAGTGTTTGACGTCCGCGCCCAGGGGCATATTCATGTCCGGCATCTTTTCGCCGTCGATGAGCAGGTGATGATGTCCGGTGTTTTCGCGCTCAACGCCAGCCGGCGCCACGCCCATGCCTTCCAGACCGAAGCGCACCACGAATTTGCTGGATACGGTTTCGCCGTCGGTTGGCGAGATAATATAGGCTTTGGCGTTTTCAGGGTTGGCGGTTTTGGGAAGGCCTGCGGCCATTGCAACGCTGCTGAGGCCAAGCAAGGATACGGAAAGTAAATGACGAATTTTCACGGATTATCTCCATTATGTATGGTTGAGGTTGTTGCAGAAACTGTCGCCGGCCTGGTTATGGTTATAAATGCGTGGCCGATCTTCTTTGTGTCGCGCGTTAACGCGCGGGCTTTACTCCGAAGCGACATAATATCGTTTTCCCCGTCAGGGTGGGTATAAATAGTTTAGGCCGCAGAGCGCGGGCTTCCGCGGTAGGCGGCTGATTTGCAGCGCCAGAGGTCAGGGCCTACAATCCCCGGGCGCACTGTTATGAAATCAGGATAAGGAACTTGCCATGTCTTCTCTGTTAGTCCGTCTACCACTGCTGATCTGTCTGTTGCTGGGACTGTCCGCGTGTCAGAGCGCCTATTACAGCGCCATGGAAAAAGTGGGCGTGCATAAGCGCGACATTATGGTGGATCGCGTCGGCGCGGCCCGTGACGCTCAGGAGGAGGCCAAAGAGGAGTTCAAGTCGGCGCTGGATCGTTTCCAAAGCATGTTCGGCAAAAAGGATTCCACGTTGCAGAAGCAATATGATCAGCTCAGCGCGGCGTTTGAAGACAGCGAAGACGCGGCGGAAGAGGTGAGCAAACGCATCGATGCCGTGGAGGACGTATCCGAAGCCTTGTTCGAGGAATGGGAAGAGGAGCTGGAGCTTTACACCAGTCCCAAGCTGAAACAGGACAGCGCCGCCAAACTGGCCGCCACCAAGAAGAAATATCAGCGCCTCATCACCGCCATGCGGGCGGCGGAAAACCGCATGCAGCCGGTGCTTAACGCACTGCGTGATCAGGTGTTGTATCTCAAGCACAATCTTAACGCGTCTGCGATCGATGGCTTGAAAGGGGAGCTGCGCTCAGTCGAGAGCAATGTGTCCAGGCTGGTTGCGGATATGGAGAAATCCATCGCCGAAGCGGAGTCTTTTATCGCGACCTTGGGCGACAAGGGCTGATATCAGGATCAGGCGGTTGGAAGCGACGAGGTGAGGGAACGGATGGGATTTCGCTCTGCCGGGCCAGCTGCAAGCATGCGCTGAAGGGACAATTCCTATTGTCACCCGGCGGACGGAGATAAGGCTCACGCGGTGGCGCGCCCCGGCAAGACTTTCAAATGAGCTTCCTGACTGGCCTCTATGCGGCCGCGAATGGATTCACCGTGAAAATTCGCAGGCAGGTGCGCGGCGGGGTGATTGTCGCGCCCTTCCAGCTCCACCCGGCTGACAGAGGTACCCGTCATTTTCAACAAAGTGTGCGCCATATCCTTGGTCGTGCTGACATCGGAGAGTTTGGCGAATTCGACGACGTTCTGCAGAACATCGGGATCAGTGAGACGCAAGGTTCCCAGGTTCTCTTCTTTGAAACGGCGACGCAGGGTCTTCAGAATATTAAACATTTCGTTGGTGTATAACATTGCCCGCTCCTTGTATCGGGCGGCTCAGCGCCCGCAGTTGAGTTCTTTACTGTCCCGGACTCCCTTAGCCGCCGGGAGCGTTCCTGCAAATAAACTCGGGTTGATGTCATCCCAGGATTGCAAAAGATCCTGAGTCACTATGCAGTGTAGACAGCGGCAAGTCCCTATTTCCGTTGTGTTTTTGCTTCAAAAATCTGAAAAACGTAATCTTGTTGGATGAGTTCACATAAATCCGGTTTGCGTTAATCTAAAAGGGCTGCTACCGGTTCCCCATAGCCGGCGGCGACAGCCTGTAAACCAACAAGAAACGGAAAAAACGTGAAATGACCTATGTCGATGCAATCAGTTGGGACATGCTTAACCCCTTCATCATGCCCATCAAAGTCCTTGAGCCGCACACAGACCGGCTGGGACACACCAACAACACGACTTACCTCAATTGGATGGAGGAAGTCAGCTGGCGCCATATCGACCCGCTCGGAATGAGTTGGGCCGCCCATGAGAAATTGGGTAAAGCCATGGCGATCACCCGTACGGAAGTGGATTACCTTGCCGCTTCCCATGCCGACGATGAGTTGTATATCGGCACCTGGATTACGGCGTGCGACGGACGCATACAGTCCAGCCGTCACTTTCAGATATTTCGCCCTGCGGACGGCAAAACCATTGTCCGCGCCAACAGCTATTACGCCTGCATAGATATGAAGAGTGGCAAGCCGACGCGAATGCCGAAAGAATTCGTCGAAGCGCACCGCAAAGCCATGGAAGCCCATGGCCTTGCGCCAGCGTCGGGTTGAGCGATGACGCAGGGATGCGTCAGGAGTGTTGACTGCACTGTAACTGCTTTTGCTTGAGCGCCATCAGTACGTGAGTGCGGCTGATGACCCCGACCAGCTTGCCATCGTCCACCACCGGATAGACTTTGGGACGATGGTCGTCCATGTAGTTAGCCAGGTCGACGATGCTCGCCTCGGGGTCCACCGTCACGGTGGCCTTGTGCATGACCTCGCCCACAGTGGCGGGGGCGTCGCAATGGTAGCTGCTTAGCAGTAGTTTCTTGATGCAGTCCTTCTCGGATATGAAGCCGATCACATGTTTGTGTTCATTCACCACCGGCGCGCCGGATATCCCTTTTTTCAGAAGGATGTCCACCGCCTCAATAATGGAGGCGTCGGCGGCGACGAACGCGGGCTGCGTGTCCATAAAGTCGCTGATTTTGATATCTGCGTTCATAGCTTTCCTCCTGTTAGTGATTTGCTTAGGCGCCGGGTCCGCAATCAAGACAACGCTCGATGACGTCAGGCCCCAAATGGAGTTTGCTGTTCAGATCGCGTAGCGCCGTGCGCACGCCTTCTTCTATCACCGGGTGGTAAAAGGGCATCTCCAGAATCTGACTGACCGTCAGGCGCTGCTGCACGCACCAGCTGAGCAGGTGGGCGATATGCTCCGCTGCGGGGCCAAACATTTCCGCCCCCAGAAACAGGCCCGTGCCTTGTTCGCCGTACACTTTCAGCAGGCCGAGGTTTTTACCCATCACCCGACTGCGTCCTTGATCTTCGAAAGACACTACACCTTCAGCATAGCAACTGCGACAGCGTTCTTTCACCTGATTGATATTCAGCCCCAAAGACGCGATCTGTGGATCGCTGAACACCACGCCAATGGGCGTCCGTCGTTTGCCGGCGCGAATATCAGGATAGCGGCCGGCGTTGTCACCAGCGATGCGGCCTTCATCAGCGGCCTCATGCAATAGAGGCAGATCATTGTTGGCGTCGCCGGCGATGAAGATGGCGCTGTCGCCGCACTGCATGGTGTAACGATCAAACACCGGCATGCCTCTGGCGTCCATTTGCAACTCCGCCTTTTCAATGTCCACATTGTCGACGTTGGGACGGCGTCCGGTCGCGGCGAGCACATATTCGAACGTTTCCGTGATCTCTCCCTGTTCCTTATCCAGGAAGGTGATCGCCACGCCCTGGTCGGTGCGCTTCACGCTGCTGACTTTGGCGTCGGGGTCCAGAGGAAACTCATGGTTAAATACTTTCTCCGCGTAGTCGCGAATCTCCGGGTCCTGAATCGGTCCAATGGCCCCGCCGACGCCAAACATGCGCACTCGTACACCAAGGCGACTTAAAGCCTGACCCAATTCGAGGCCAATGACGCCGGGGCCGAACACCGCGACGCTGGAGGGCAGATCGCGCCATTCAAACAGATCGTCATTGATAATCAGACGGTCGCCTGCGTTTTTCAAAAAGGGCGGCACATTGGGGCGTGACCCGGTGGCGATGACGATGCGCTGCGCCTCAACGATAAGGTCGTCATCCACCTGTAATCGATGTGGTGAAATAAATTTAGCTTTACCGCGAACCTTATGTTCGGCGGGAAATCCTTCCACGGAATCGACGACGAATCCGGCGAAACGGTCTCGCTCATTGCGCACTCGCTCCATGACTTTGCGGCCGTCGATATGAGGGTTGTTGGAAGCAACGCCGAACAGATCAGAATGACGATGGTGATGGGCGGCTTCCGCTGCGGCGATTAACAGCTTGCTGGGCATGCATCCGACGCGGGCGCAAGTGGTGCCGTAGGGTCCGCTTTCAATCAATAGCACATTTTGCGTGTGCTCGCGCGCGGCGCGGTATGCGCCCAAGCCTGCAGTGCCGGCTCCAATAATTGCTACGTCCACTTTGCGTGTTTGCACTGGGTTATCTCCCCTGCTTGCTGTATTCCTGGTTAGTCGGTCCGGTCTGGTTATACGCCGGACCGACGTTGGCTTGCGTGCGTTACACGCCGAAGTGGGCTTCCAGATCATCAGCGCCGCCGATGCGCTGTCCGTCAATGTAAATCTGCGGCGTGGTGCCTTGGCCCGTCACAGCCTGCAGTGTGCTGTAGCTAAGACCGTTTGCGCCCAGAACGATGTTCTCAAAGCTGATGCCGCGATCGTTCAACAGCTGGTGGGCGCGGGCGCAGTGTGGGCACCCTGGCTTGCTGAATACGGTGACCCGGCTGGGTAGCACCGCTTCTTTATTAATGTAGTTGAGCATGGTGTCGCCGTCGCTTACCTTGAAAGGGTCGCCCGGCAGTTCAGGCTCGATGAACATTTTCTCAATCACGCCGTCCCGCACCAGCATGCTGTAACGCCAGGAACGTTTGCCGAAGCCCAACTCGCTTTTTTCCACCAACATGCCCATGCCTTCGGAAAACTCACCGTTGCCGTCCGCGAGGAAGAAAATATTTTCTGCTTTCTGGTCCGCCTTCCAGGAGTTCATGACGAAAGTATCGTTAACGGACAAACAGATAATCGCGTCGATGCCGTTTTGTTTGAACACGGGCGCCAGCTCGTTGTAGCGCGGCAAATGCGTGCTTGAGCAAGTGGGGGTGAAGGCGCCCGGCAGTGCGAATACGATAACGTTTTTGCCTTTGAACAGATCGTCGGTGGTCACCTGAACCCATTTTTCTCCTTCACGCAGATTGAAAGTAACGCTGGGTACGGTTTGTCCTTCTCTACTCTGTAACATTTATTGATCCTCTATATTTCGTTTTTCATTCACTTGAGCTGGTAGCTAAGTGCTTAATCTTTAAGACGAGGAGCAGTGTCGCAGAGATGGGCGATTGAATAAATTTATAAAAAAATATCAATTCAATTACTAATTGCTATCGAAAGGGGCGCATTGATAGATAGGCGCTAACGGGCTTTAAGAGAGAGCAGAGTTGAGAGGGTTAAGCTAAGCGACGAGGAGATTAGAAAGAGAGAAAAGTGGGGGAGGGGAATTCAAAAGCCTAAAAAACAAAACGGGCGCCGAAGCGCCCGCCTTGTCAGTCTGCCGAAACTGCGCAGACCGCAGTAAACTGCTTAGTAACGTGGTCTGCGAGCTGGACGCTCTTCACGTGGCTTAGCTTGGTTTACTTTGATATTGCGGCCTTTCAACGCTGTGTCGTTCAGACCCTTGATAGCGGCGTCCGCTTCAGAGTTGTTCGACATCTCGACAAACGCGAAACCTTTGGACTGGCCGGTATTACGGTCAATGATCAGGTTAGCGCTGGTAACTTCTCCAAAAGAGGAAAAAGCTTCTCTCAATTCTTCTTCAGTGACGCCGTAGGCCAGATTTCCAACGTAAATATTCATATCGATCTCGTGTGATTTATGCGTTTTCCACAAATAAAGTGACACCGCAAGCAAACGCACAAATTCGCGGAGTCGCCATTAGCTGATTAAGCCAACAGAAAGCAGTCTAGCAGTAATCTTTAAGGTTGTATGCATTTTATTCAGGTTTTTATTAAAAAAGTTTGATGTGTCAATTAATTATATGATTTTAAACAAAAAAACTAAAAATTAGAGCCCGATTTTCAACCCTAAAAACAGCCTTTTAAACAAAAAAAGGGCCGCTTGGAGCGACCCGGAAAATAACTCCAACTGGAGTTTTAGCATTCGTTGCTTCCGCAAAACGCAAGCGGCGGATTAATTAGCGTCGCTTGCAGGAAATTCAAGGGCGGCCATTGTCGCAACATATAAATAGCATCTTTTTTATCCAGATCAATTTTTCAGCGATTCAGTCTGAAAATGGTACGTTATGGATAACTCGTCACGACAGGCCAACCGGGGAGCATTAAGACGGAGTTATGTTAAGGAATGATGACGCGGGGGACAGCGTTGGCCCCCGGAAACAGGCCGTATTTGTTAGCCCGAGGCTTAAGAGACTAGGCCCTATTGTCGTTTCGCGAGGTTGTTTCTTCACCTAAAATTAAGGTTTTTTCATACTTGCCAAATACTTAATTCCGGGATGACCGCGATGACCACGCTCAGAAGGACGCTTACGCTAACTCTGCTTACAACCCTGCTCGCCGCCTGTAGCGATGGACCTAAGGTGTCGCAGGACGCCAAGGTGATCGAAGACGCTGGCGCGTTGCGACCAGAAACGGTGGGCTCCTCTGAGATGGTGTTTGAGTCGGAGAAGGCTGTTGCGGACGTGAAGCCCGGTTCGGTGATTGTGTCCGGCGCTTCGGACAATGCGCCTTATGGTTTCTTAAAGCGGGTCAAGAGCAAGTCTGAAGTCGATGGCTCCACGGTCTTGTCGGTGGAAGACGCGCAGCTGACTGATGTCGTGGAAGAGGCTGACGTTTCACTGAGCGGCGCCTTGAATCCCAGCGCGTCTCCAAGGCCGCGTTTGGCCGCCAAGGGACTGGATTTATCCGCGCGGGGCATCACCGTATATGCTCCTGGAGAATCGGCGGACCTGCCTGACGCCTGTGCGGACAAAGATTTCCGCATCGCTTTCGAGGCCACCGAGGCGGCGCCTTATGTCACCGTCACAGGGTGTGTGGGTTTCAGTAGCAACTTCATTTTTGATCTGGAAATTGAGCACTTCCAGGCGACGCGTGCGGAGTTCGTCGTAGACAGCAAAATCGGTAGCGCTTTGGCGTTGAAATCTGATGTCGAGCTGGCCAGCATTAATCAGAAGACTGAATTGGCGCGTTTTGATGTGGACCCGATCAATTTCCAGATTGGGCCAATACCGGTGGTGATTGTACCGGAAATCGTGCTGGTCATGGGTGTGGACGGTAAAGTCGACGTCAACGTGGACATCAGCGCCAGCCACGAGTTAAGCGCTCAGGTGGGCTTGCTGTACGCAGATAATCGCTGGTCTACCGTCAACGAGAGCCAACAGAAATTCGATATGCCTTTGCCTCAGGGCGATGGCTCCGCCAATGCGCGCGTGTACGCCGGTCCAGAAATGGAGTTCATGTTCTACGGCGTCGCTGGTCCTGGTGCCAATATTTACGTCTTTTCCCGCATGAATGCTGATGTAGACGCCATCAATCCCGCCAAATCCAACTATGAGTTGTGGGCGGGCGCTCAGGCCGGGGCTTCCTTCCGGGTGGAAGTGTTCGATAAGACGTTGTTCAAGATTCACGAATCCAACCTGATTGGCTATGAAGGCTTGATTGCTTCCTCGGAGTATGACGGTCTGGCGCCGCCGAGCGCAGGCCGAGTGATTGGCGTCATTGGCGACGCCATGCAAGGCAAGCTGGTCAGCGGAGACGACATCCTGCGCGATAACCTTTCTGGAGAGCTGGTGGACTTGCTGAAAGGTCTCGCTGCTAACGAAGATGATTCCGATGGCGGCTACACGGTAGCGGAAGCCAACGCACGCCCCCGCTGGCGCGAATTGAAAATCGCCGGCCGTTGTTTGCAACCTGATTATGTCGGTCATCTCGCGATGATTCGTCCGGTTGCCTGCAATGGCGGCGATAAGCAGAAATGGTGGTGGGACACTAATGGCGCAGTGCATCCCAAAGCCAACGCCAAGTTATGTATGGATGGCCTTGGCGTTACGCCAGGCGTCAATCTGGCGCTTTGGGGATGTCATGGAGGCGACAACCAGGAGTGGATTTTTGAAGATGGCCGTATGCGCAACAAGCGCAGTGACTCCCTGTTTGTCACCTATGAGAAAGATATCTTCAATTGGCTTGATTACGCCCAGCTGAAAAGCCTGAAAGAAAACACGGAGAAACAGTTCGCTCAGTGGGGGCAGGAAGAACGCGTCAACGGCGTCGCCGCTTCCCATTTCCGTCCGTTAAAAAGTGCGCGCAGCGGACTGTGTCTGGGTGTGCAAGCAGGGAGTGCATCTCCTGAGTTGCAGGCATGTGGAGACGCCTCGCAACAGCTCTGGTTCTACGATAGTGTGGCTCGAACGTTGTACAACGCGGCGGGAGACTGTCTAAGCCACCATAGCGAGAACTACAACGGCGCGACCTTATTCGTGGAGACTTGTTCTACGTCCGCGAATCAGACATTTGATTTCGCTGACGGCGCTATCAAAACGACGTCGGACGCGGCGATTGTCGTCGACGCATATGGCTCGGAGGATGGCGCTATGGTTGGTCAGTGGATGTTTCACGGCGGCGCCAATCAGCTTTGGCTGTGGGGCGAGTGAGTCTTTGTCGACTCACCTTTCCAAACTTTTGTCTTTTATCGTTCCGTCTTTATGACCACGCTCAATGGATGAGTTTCGGAGACAATTCGTCGCGTAGACCCTGACGGTCATCCGCCAGGGTTATCTCTACTGTGAGCCCTGGCTGCAACCTGTATAATGCGCGGCTATGAATCGCATATCATCTTCTCTTCAATCGCCACTGCAGGCTTTGCAGACCTTATTCGGGTACGAGGCATTTCGCGGCCCGCAGGAAGCCGTCATCGGGGAACTGATGGCTGGCCGGGACGCCCTGGTTTTGATGCCTACCGGCGGCGGTAAATCACTTTGCTATCAAATTCCCGCTATCTTGCGTAATGGCGTAGGAGTGGTGATTTCTCCTTTGATCGCATTGATGCAGGACCAGGTGGACGCTCTGCGACAGGTCGGCGTTAATGCGGGTTTCCTGAATTCCAGCCTCAGTCTGGCGGAGTTGCGGGATATGGAACGTGCCTTGCTGGACCAGGAGCTGGATATGCTCTATATCGCGCCAGAGCGTTTGACTCAGGAGCGTACGCTGGAACTGCTGCAACGCACGCCTATCTCCCTGTTCGCCATCGATGAAGCCCACTGTGTGTCGCAATGGGGCCACGATTTCCGCGCTGACTATCTGCAGCTTAACTTGTTGCAGGAGCGATTCCCTCACGTGCCCAGGGTGGCGCTGACCGCCACCGCCGACGAGCGCACCAGAAAGGAAATCGCCGAACGCCTGGGACTGACGGAGGCGCAGCATTTCATCAGCGGTTTCGATCGTCCCAATATCCAATATCGCATTACCCAGAAACAAAACGCGCGGCAGCAGTTATTGCGCTTTTTACGTGCTGAACACGCCAGTGACGCAGGCATTGTTTACTGTTTATCCCGCAATAAAGTTGAGCAAGTGGCGGAATGGTTGTGTAAGGAAGGCTTCAATGCGTTGCCGTATCACGCT
This sequence comes from Hahella sp. HN01, assembly GCF_018986435.1. Classification (GTDB taxonomy): domain Bacteria; phylum Pseudomonadota; class Gammaproteobacteria; order Pseudomonadales; family Oleiphilaceae; genus Hahella. The sequence continues at coordinate 157,159 of NZ_JAHMIN010000002.1, forward strand.
GGATTGCCGGCGGACGTAAGGCAGGAGCATCAGCAGCGTTTTTTAAGGGAAGACGGCGTTATCGTAGTGGCCACCATCGCTTTCGGGATGGGGATTGATAAGCCGGATGTGCGTTTTGTCGCTCACCTGGATCTCCCCAAAAGCATTGAGTCTTATTATCAGGAAACCGGCCGCGCGGGTCGTGACGGACTGCCTTCCACCGCCTGGATGGCATACGGGCTGCAGGATGTGATCAAACTGCGGCAGATGATGGAAGGCTCTCCCGGCGCAGAACAATTCAAACGGGCGGAGAGACAGAAACTCGACGCCATGCTGGGACTGTGTGAAATTGTCAGCTGTCGCCGTCGCGCGCTGTTGCGCTATTTTGGAGAGACGGCGCCAGAGCAATGCGGTAACTGCGACGCCTGTCTGAACCCGGCGGAAACCTGGGATGCGACGGTAGCGGCGCAGAAGGCTTTGTCCTGTATTTATCGCACAGGGCAGCGCTTTGGCGTCAATCATCTTATTGATGTCGTGCGAGGCGAGCTGACCGACAAGGTGAAGCAATTTGGTCATGAGCGTCTGCCCACTTTTGGCGTTGGCGAGGATATGGATGCGGCGCAATGGCGTTCGGTATTGCGCCAGCTAACCGCGCGGGGACTGTTGAATGTGGACCTGGATGGCTTCGGGGCTTTGAAGTTGACGGAATCCTGCCGACCCATTTTGCGCGGCGAACAGGAAGTGCGGTTACGGCGCGACGTAAAAGAAGTGGTGTCGAAAGCGCCGCGACGCAGTGGCGAATCCCTGCGTGAAGAAGATCAGCCATTATGGGATGCGTTGCGTATCCGCCGTAAGGAGTTGGCGGAGGAACAGGGTGTGGCGCCTTACATGATTTTCCATGACGCCACACTGATGGAAATCTTGCGTCATCGTCCTCAGAACGACATGGAGTTTCTGGCTCTCAACGGCGTCGGCAAGAGCAAGCTGGAGCGCTACGGCGAGGACTTCATGGAAATTGTCCGCAACACCTGAGCCTGTCAGGCGGATGCGCTTTCTATGCGTTCGAAAATAGCGTCCGCCGCCACCGCGAGCAAAGCCACCAGGATGGCTCCCTGTAGCACATAGGCGGTATTGCCGTTGATCAAGCCCGCCACGATAGGGTCGCCGAGGGTCTTGGCTCCGATGGTGGAGCCGATGGCGGCGGTGGCGATATTAATGGTCACAGAAGTGCGCACGCCCGCCATGATCACTTTGAAGGCGAGAGGCAGCTCCACCTTCCATAACACCTGCGACGGCGACATTCCCATGCCGCGCGCCGCCTCCAGCACTGCGCCGGAGACGCCTTCCAAACCAGCAATTGTGTTACGCACCACAGGCAGCAGACCGTAAAGCGTCAGTGCGACCACGGTGGGCGCGCCGCCAAAGCCGGTCATGGGAACCGCCAGCGCGAGCACGGCGACGGGAGGAAACGTCTGACCAATGGAAGCGATGTTATTCACCAGAGGAAGGAAATCCCGTCCGGATTCCCGGGTCACCAATATGCCGGAAACCACGCCAACTACCGTGGCGATAAATCCGGATAGCAGCACCAGACCCGCGTGGCTCAGTAACAGGCGCCAAAAGCTGTCGCGGTCATAAACTACCTGTGAGGCGTCAGGCTGCAGCCAGCGAAAGAGCGTTTCCATATGGGGAAACAAGCTGGCGCATAGAATTAACAGCAGCGCGGACGTCAATGCCCTCCAGGGCGCGCGACGAATAGAGGCTCGCCACATCAGGCGCAGCCTCCTACCAAATCCGCCATGCGCACTTCCGCCAGCAAGGTTCCATCAGAAGATAAAACTGGCAACGCAGCGACCTTGCGCCACAGCATTTTGGAGATCGCCAGCTTGACGCTGTCTTCCGCCTGCAGGCCCATGTCCGGCGTGACGTCTATTTCCCGCCAACGATAGCTGGCGTCGCCATCCACAGTTGCCTGCAGTAATCGCACCGGCGCATTCGCGCCATCAACCGCCCACAGTCTTCCCGAGCCCCTGCATGGAGGCGCGGCGCCCTGTACTCGCGGTGGATCGGGGCGCATGATGTCGCGCACCTGCTTGCATGACGCCGCTTTGAGACCCCGGTCCTGGCTGCCGATAATATTCTCGACGAAGTGATTCGCTGGGCGGTGCAGAATGTTTTCCGGCGTGTCGTATTGGATGATCTGACCGGCGTCCATCACCACCATGCGAGTGGCGAGCTTCAATGCTTCTTCAATGTCGTGAGTAACGAATACGATGGTTTTCTTGATCTGCGACTGAATCCGCAGCATCTCTTCCTGCAGGCTTTCCCGGGTGATGGGATCGAGAGCCCCAAAGGGTTCGTCCATGAGCAAAATATCCGGGTCCGCCGCCAGCGCACGCGCCACACCAACGCGTTGGGCCTGTCCACCAGATAATTCATGGGGCATTTTGTCAGCAAAAATGGCGGGATCGAGCGCGAACAGCTCCAGTAACTCATTGACCCGATTGTGTATGCGTTGCGCATCCCACTTGAGCAGGCGAGGAACCACCGCGATATTTTTCGCCACGCTCCAGTGAGGAAACAAACCGATGTTTTGAATGGCGTAGCCAATACGCCGACGCAGCGCGTTGATCTCAAAGCTGGCGATTTCCTGATTATTGATCAGAATGCGCCCTTCATTGTGCTCCACCAGTCGGTTGATCATTTTTAACGTGGTGGATTTGCCGCAGCCGGAGGTGCCTACCAGCACGCAAAAGTCGCCGCTGGCGATGTCCAAAGAGAGGTTGCGTACGGCGTATTGCTCGCCGTATTTCATGGAAACGTTGTCCAGTCGGATCATGGGGCGCCTCGGGTTGTGGCGGTCAAGAATGCGAACAGGGCGTCTGCGGCGAGGGCGAACAGGATTGTGGGAATGGCGCCCAAAAGCACCAGATCCATCGCCGCCTGACCCAGGCCCTGAAAGATGAAGGTTCCCATACCTCCGGCGCCGATTAGCGCGGCGACGGCGGTTAGGCCGATGGTTTGCACGGTCATGATGCGCAGTCCTTCCAGAATCACGGGAGCCGCCAATGGCAGGCGCACCTGCAGGAATACCTGGCTTTCATTCATTCCCATGCCGCGAGCGGCCTCCAGAACCGGTTCAGGGGTTCCGGTGAGAGCGACGTAAGCGTTACGGGTCATGGGCAGTAAACTGTAGCCAATCAGGGCGATCAACGCGGGGGTGAAGCCGATCCCCTGAACGCCGATAGCGCGCAGCCACCCAAACTCGTTGGCGAGGTAACTCAGAGGTGCGATCAGTAGGCCAAAAAGCGCCAGGCTGGGAATCGTCTGCACCACGCTAAGCACCCCAAACAGCCCCCGTCGGGCCTTTTCCGAGCGCGTCGCCCAGATAGCGAGCGCCATGCCCATCACCGCGCTGGGCAGCATTGACCAGAAAACGAGGTTGAAATGCGCGCCCATCTCCGTCACAAACTGGCGTTGCCTGACATGAAACTCTTGCGCCAGGGATAACTTCTCCAGTACGCCATAGGAGTAGGCGATTGCGATGCCCGCGACGACGACGGTGACGCTGGCGAGTTTCAGCCAGATTCCGGCCTGTAGCTTGTGGCAGGCTTCAATCATGATCAGCGCCATGAAGAAGCCCGCCAGCCAAAAGCCGCTACCCAGCGCCGCACGGCCATGTTGCAGCCCTTCGATTGCGCGCTCTAGTCCAAATACGCCCGCCAGCACAGGCAAGAAGGCGACCAGGGTGGTCGCCGTCAGCAATATGGCAAGATAGGCATGGCGGTCCGGGCGCCAGGATAACAAAGCGATAGCGAGCGCGCCGGCGAAAACCGGCAGGGTCCATCGAAGGGAAAGAGCGTCCAGTAAGGCAACGCCCTCCCCAGGCAGTATGCGGTTCGGTTGAAAGGAAGCAAAATCTAGAAACAGCAGCGCCGCGATGGCCAGGACGGACATTGAAAGCGTCACGCGATTTGCGCCTTGCAGCGCGCTGCGGTCTCCCGCCGGCAATATATGGGTTAGAGCAGTCCGGCGGATTTTAAGAACTCCCGGGCCACTTCTTTGGGGTCAAGACCGTTAACGGCGACATCTGCGTTGAGACGTTGCAGCGTGGTCAAGTCGAGCTTTTCGAATATAGCGTCGATCATCGGACCTATATCCGGATTCGCTTTCAATATCTCGCCGCGTATTACCGCCGCCGGCTCATAGACCGGCTGCACGTTGCGCGGGTCCTGCAGCACCACCATATCCAGTGCGCTCAGGCCGCCGTCGGTGCCATACGCCATCGCCGCATTGACGCCGTTGGTGCGTAAGGCGGCGGCGCGAATGGTCGCAGCGGTGTTGCCGCCCGACAACACCAGCAGCTGATCGGCGGCCAGTTCAAATTCATAGGCTTTCTGAAAGGCGGGCAGGGCGAAATCCGACTCCACAAACTCGGCGCTGGCGGCGAGCTTTATTTCTCCACCATCTTTGAGAAAACGGGAAAGGTCATCCAGGGTCGTCAGTTTTTGCTCTCGCGCCAAATCGCCGCGTACGCTAATCGCCCAGGTGTTGTTTGCGTCAGCGGGATGCAGCCAGACTAGATTATTGGCGGCGAGATCTTTTTCTTTTGCTGTGGCGTAGGCTTTGGCCGAGTCCTTCCAGACAGGGCTGTCCGCCATGTCGAAGAAAAACGCCGCATTTCCCGTGTATTCCGGGTAAACGTCTATCTGGCCGTTGATCAGCGCGGTGCGGACGATTTTGGTGGCGCCAAGTTGGATGCGATCTTCTACTTCATAGCCGGCTTTTTCCAGCCGAAGCAGGATCATGTTGCCGAGCACGGAGCCTTCCGTGTCGATTTTAGAAGCGACGACAATCTTGTCTTTGGCCGCGACGTGAGTGGCGATGGACAGGCCCAGTACGAGGGCGGCGGCAAGTCGTCCAAGTCTGCTCTTGCGGTTCACGATATGTCTCCTGTCGGTCAGGTCGGTAATTCAATCAGGGAAGCGGCATGAGGATCTTATTCGTTTGATGCGTCCACTTTTTCCTGCCGGGAGGCAGCAGTGTCCCCCATGGCGCGTCTTGATTCAACCTTGGCCCGGTAATGCGGAGTGGGATTGGTAGTTTGTGAGATCCAGTATGCGAAAACCGAGACTACACATATAAGTGGTTGACATGGCGCAACCAAATGGAGTCTGATAGCCGCTCAGTACACGCAAGAAATGCAAGGGAGGAGCCACATGATGACTCAATCAACTCATCTAAAAAGAGCCAAGGATCTGCGATCTACTCAAGGTTGCTCTGTCTCCTTAGCTTTCCGTGTGCTGACGAACCACTAAATACTATCTATCAGCCGCGGAACTCATCGCGGCTGGTTGGATATGCGCCTGAAGTACCCTATAGATACCCTTCCTTCCCGATGTGTTCCCGGCGATAACCGAGGAATACACGATGAAAAAGTTTTTCGTTCGCATTAACACTGCAGCACGTCGTATTTTTGTTGGAACTCCACGTATCGAAGGCCTGTATGGTATGAGCGACCACTTGCTGAGAGATATTGGAATGGAGCGAATCAGCGGAAAAGGCCTGCAGCCAATGGTGAACCCAGAGTCCACTATCGAACGTAAGCGTCCTGCCCGTGAAAGGGCGGAGACGCCTCTTCCGATACCTGAATTGACGAAGATATAGACCACCGCGCCGCAGCTGATATGGTTGCGGCGCTAATCTATATGTCCTCGCCTTCACTTTAGTACTTAGATCCCGACTTTCGCTTTTCCTCTTCGTTCGCAACGCCTCTCTAAGCATGCCTATGCTTTTTCACTTTTAATGAACGACGTCACAGACTGCTCACCGTAATTTTGAAGTAATTACGAACTCTTTTATTAAATATCGGTTAGAATGCGCAGAATTTTTTTTCGCCCCTCATATTCAGGGAGAGCGCCGGTCAATCGCATTGCTTGCTAACGGCGTTTATAGGATTTAGATATCAAAGCGTTGGCTTATGCAAAAACTCACCTCATTTCTGTTCGTCTTTTTGGCCGCTGCCGGCATTCTCATACAGGCGTTCGTCTCCTGGTATTGGATGAATACGGAAGCGCCGCAGCAATTTTTGGACTTTTTCACATCCCTTTACGGTTACGCGCCAGCTTGGTCGGAATGGGCGTTCGGCTTCAAGCAGAGCTCCTGGTGGCCCCCATTGGTCTGCGTAGCGCTGTTGATCCTGGCTATCACTAACCGGCGGGCGCAATGTCTGCTGGGTATGGCGGCTGGAGTTTCCCTGTTGTTTGCAGGCGGTCTGGTGTATGCCATGTATCCCCTGCATTTGATGATGCAAGCGCCGGTCTAAGCTCTCGTTTATTCGGGGCCGCAAAACTGAGCACTTCTATTTACCTGATGTTATAGAGTAAGAAGTTAGAAATGCCTATTTTCGCAATTTCCATTATTTTTCAAGTTGCTCTGGTCATGCACATAGTGAAGACGGGGCGTAGTACAACCTGGATCTGGATTGTGGTCATGTTGCCCTTCGCAGGTTCTGTCGCTTATTTTCTGATGGAAATGCTGCCGGAGCTAGCGGGAAGCCGGACCGGCAGAAACGCGCAGCGCAAAATGCAGTCTATCGTTAATCCCGACAAGGCGGTCAAACAGGCGGCCTTCAACTACTCCGTTACGGACAGCGTGGAGACCTCCATGCGGCTGGCGGAGGAGTGGTTGGCGAAAGGGATGTTCGGGGAAGCCAAGGCGATGTATGAAAAGTCCCTGAAGGGTATTCACCAGACTGACCCTCACATCATGTATGGTCTCGCTAAGGCGGAATTTGGCCTGAACAACTATGGCGCAGTCCGTTCTGTGATGGACGATCTGATCCGCCACAATCCTGATTTCAAAAACGCGGAAGCGCATCTTTTATACGCCCGTGCGCTAATGGAACTCAACGAAACTGCTGCAGCGAAGCACGAGTTTGAAGCGCTGGAATCCTACTTTCCTGGCCCCGAAGCCAGTTATTGGTTTGGGATGTTCCTGAAAGCCCAGGGCAGGGAAAGAGAATCGCAGGAGCAGTTCAAGAAAATTCTGGAAAAAGCGAAGGTCTCCGGCAGACATTACCACTCATACCACAAAAAGTGGCTCAAGCTGGCCAAGCAGGAATTTACGGGTTGATCATGAGATCTGAGTTGGATAGACGAATCGAATACCAAAAGCTGAGATTGGATCAGAACAACACGCCGCCGCAAGAGATGAGAGAGGCGCGATCCAGAATCATGTATATCGAAGACAAGTCTCTTGGTCTTGAAGGCTCAGCCCGCATTGGACGTGTTTATTTTTCCAAGAGTGGGAAGACGCTCTATTATCGTGGAAAAACGTTTCAAAGCCTTAAAGGGCGGGGCTACAAATCAAATTTTTATGATATTGAAAGCGGTGACGAATATTGGATTTCTGGTCCAAGAAAGGACCGTAGTGACCGTTTGTATGGTGGCAATGACGGAGTAGTGGTGGATGAGGACATTGCGCAGGAATACTTTGCGTACGTGAGTGGCGCTCTTAAATGATTGAGTTTTCCGAACATAATCGGAACGCACAAGCTCTGGCGCTGCATTATGCGCGCAGGTTGGGAGACGACTACGTGGTGGCGGTCATGTCTTCGCAGGCGGGGATCACCACGTCTGAGGAGGCCTTACGGGTGGCGGCCTGCTTTTGGGAAATGACCGATCTGGCGGTTGAAGACGATAATGCGGAGCGCACAGTCGACGGCATCGACGATATGCAATTCTGGATGTATAAGCTGTTTAATCAGGTCTATGGCTATCTAACCAAAACGGGCTTTATTGATGAATGGAAACAGGCTTCCCGAGAGCAATATCAAGAAGGGTCTTATCAATAGAAAGCTGCAATCAAAATAAGGAGAGGCGGGGCTCCTCTCCTTTAGTATTTCCATGAATAGTCCCTTCATCACACCATCCACATGATGGCCCCGTCACATTCTATTTTGCGTGACGTGAACAGTTCGATGACTTCCGCATTGGTCTGGGCGTGCAGAGACCATTCTGAAATGGAGAACCTGCCGCCTCCCGCCACCAGCATGGGCAGCATCATCTGATCCGTGAGGTGCTCATCCAATACCGCGTTGCTGTCCAGGTAGGTTTTCACCTTCTGGCTGAGCAACTTGGACACTAGCTCCGCCCGTCTTCGCACCTGGCCCAGTTCGGAAAGACAGATACGGTGGCCGTCGAATTGCAGGTCCACCGCCAGCAGGTTGCCGGCGCAGCCTGCTTCCGGCTTGCGTTGCTGTGACTCATGCACCGGGTGTTCGCGCAACGATAAGTACGCCTGTACTTCCCGCTCGCCCACTTTGCCGGGAATGTTATAGCAGTAGGCGGTCAGGCGGCTGTGGTTCAGCTCGCCGCGCTCTAGCCGCTCAATCGGCTGCAAAGCTTCCGGCTGTATGCGAATGCGCCATTTACCGCCGCCAGCGGGCATAAAGCCCCAACGCTCTGTTTCCACCTCGATTTTAGCCCCCATATCCCGCAACAGTGGCAGGAAGGAGCGTTCAATTTCCGTAAGAGGCGGTGCGAACGGGTTATGGGTGCCGCCGCCGAATTCCACGGTAGAGGCTCCTTCCGCCTGTAACAGAGGCAGTAATACGGTTTGGAACACCAGCGCCGTGCTGCCTGCGCTACCCACATCGAATTTGTAATCGCCGCCCTTTATCGGGCCGGGTTTGAATGTCAGCCGGGAGGAGCCCAGTTCCGCCCCGTCTACTTTGGCGCCGCATATCGCCTGGGCGGCCTTAACGCAGGTCAGATGCTGACGCATCAGGCCTGGTTTGGGGCGCTTGCCGCGAATATGGTTAATTTCTATTTCTTTGCCGTACAGCATGGCCAGGGTCAGGGAGGATCTCAGAATCTGTCCTCCGCCTTCGCCCATGCGTCCGTCTATTACTATTTTATCCATCTTAAATACCGTACAACTTATTGCGTCAGCGGCATGACGCCGCCTCTCTTCAACCTTTTACGCAAACCACCTGTCTCAACGTATGCACGACTTCAACCAGGTCGGACTGCGCCGCCATCACGGCGTCGATGTCTTTGTAAGCGGAAGGCGTTTCGTCCACTACCGCCGCGTCTTTTCGGCATTCCACATGCGCTGTGGCGCGGGCGTGCTCTTCTACAGATACGCGCTTTTTCGCCTCGGTGCGGGACATCACTCTTCCTGCGCCATGGCTACAGCTACAGAAGCTTTCCGCGTTGCCTTTTCCGCGCACGATGTAGGAGCGGGCTCCCATGCTGCCTGGGATAATTCCCAGCTGGCCTTCCTGTGCGCTTACTGCGCCTTTTCGGGTCAACCACACGTTTTTCCCGTAGTGGTTTTCCTTCTGCACATAGTTATGGTGACAGTTCACCGCTTCCAGCTCGGCGATTACCGGCTTGTTCAACGTAACCGCCAAGGCGTTCAGCGCCCGTTGCATCATCGCCTGACGGTTGATGCGCGCGAAATCCTGCGCCCAACCAACGGCTTGCACATAGTCGTTGAAGTAATCGGTTCCTTCCGCCAGATAGGCCAGATCTTTATCCGGCAGGTTTACGAAGAAACGCTCCATTTCCTTCTTCGCCAGCTTGATGAAATGCTCGCCGATACGATTCCCAACGCCGCGGGAACCGGAGTGCAGCATGATCCATACGTCGTTGTTCTCATCCAGACACACTTCGATGAAGTGGTTACCGGTACCCAGGGTTCCCAGGTGGTTCACGTTGTTGGTGTTTTTCAAAACCGGGTGCTTTTCGCACAGGATTTTAAAACGATCCGCCAACTCATGAGTCCAACGAGCGCCTACATCCTCTGGAATATCATGCCAGGAACCCCGGTCGCGTCGTCCTGGCTGACGGCCATGGGGTATCGCCGCTTCTATCGCGCTACGCAGCGCTCCCAGAGAGTCCGGCAACTGCGTTGCATGCACGTCGGTTTTCACCGCCATCATTCCGCAACCGATATCCACTCCCACCGCAGCGGGAATAATGGCGCCGGAAGTGGGAATAACAGAGCCGATGGTCGCGCCTTTACCTAAGTGTACGTCCGGCATCGCCGCCACCCACTTATGAATGAACGGCAGGGACGCAATGTTTCTTAATTGCTTGCGCGCTTCCGGCTCGAATGGAACGCCGTTGGTCCAGCTTTTGATCGGAACGCCTTTTTCTACGTTAGTTACTTCGTAGGGCATTTGGGGTTTTGTGTTTTGCATCATTCTCAAACCTTTTTGGTGGGACTCGCTTGTCCCGGAGCAACTGTATTTGGATGAATCGCCTTGCAGCAGGTTCATCTCGATACCATTACTATTACAAAAGCTGGGCCAACTTTTCTCATATACTTAACTGTATGAAAAATAAGAATATATAGAATATTGTCGAAATATGTCGTTGAAGAGATATATCTATTTAGATAGAGATTTATGTTTTTAGATTATCGAATTCCAGATCGAACTTACTCAGATACTGCCGTAGACGATGAGAGTCGTTACTGGAGCTTTTACGTAATCTTGAGCGGTTGAAGAGCTGGCGCCCCGCCTCCGACAAGGAGCGGCTATCACGGCAGAGCGCAATCACACTGCGTAACTGATATTGGTCGAAGGCGTCAATTTCCGCCACCTGTTCAGGGGACAGGTAGTCTTCCAATGGCGGCAGAGACTCCTGAGCGCTGCTGCGTCGCCAGAATCGCCGTAGACGGTCGCACTCTTCATCCACCAGCGTTTCGTTGATGCGGCCGCCTTCAGAGAGTGTGGCCATGCGCTGTACACAGGCGTTCAGGTCGCGGAAATTGCCCTGCCATAAGGAATCCGGTTGTTGGGCGAAATGCAGAAATCTCGTCCGGGCGGCTTTATTGAAGCTGACCTTATGACCTAACTGCTGCTCGGCTTTTTGTAGCTCATACTCCAGGTTAGGCTCTATGTCTTCGCGACGGTCTTTTAATCCGGGGAGTTCATAACTCCACAAATTGATGCGGGCTAACAGGTCCTCCCGAAAGCTGCCGTTGTCGACCTGTTTCTGCAGATCGCGATTGGTGCCGGCAATAAGCTGGAAGTCGCTGTGCGCAGGGTTGTCTGAACCGACGGGGTAGAAGCGCTTCTCTTCGATGGCGTGTAACAACATCGCCTGTTCATCCAGGCCCAGTTCGCCGATTTCATCCAAGAACAGCAATCCCTGATCGGCTTTGGCGAGCAGGCCCTTGCGAGCAGTTTGTGCGCCGGTGAATGCGCCCTTGTTATGGCCGAACAGCGCCGACATAGCGCTGTCGCCACGTAGCGTGGCGCAGTTGACTGACACAAATTCACCTTTGACGGAACCGCGGATTTTCTTCAGCTCAAAAATTTTGCCGGCGAGTTGGGATTTGCCCGCACCAGTGGGGCCGGTGATCAGAATTGGCGCCTGGGAGCGAATCGCCACTCGCTCGATCTGCTGGATCATGGCGTTGAAGCGGGCGTTGCGGGTCGCTATGCCTGACTTGAGAAACTCTGTCCCTTCCAACTGCTGGCGCTTGAAGCGAGAACTGATGGCGTCGTATTTGGAGAGGTCGAGATCAATCAGATGATATTTCCCAGCGGCGACGCGTTCGCCCCGGTCTGGAGAGGTCTGCAAAATCTGCGCGGGAATGTAATTCGCCTCACACAGCAGGAACCAGCAAATCTGCGCAACATGGGTGCCGGTGGTGATATGCAGTAGATAACGCTCTTCATCTGGCTTGAAAGGATAGTTTTCGGCGAAATCCAGCAGCGTGCTGTAAACCTGTTCGAAGTCCCAGGGATCGCTGAAACTGACCTGGCGCAGGCTCACTTCTGTATCCGGCGATACAGTCTCGATATCCGCGCCCACGTTATTGGCCAGGCGTGAGTCTCTGGCGTCATGCAGCAGCTCTATGCGATCGATCAGCAGGTCCTGCTGCATGAATATGCCAACGGTCGGCCGCCAGGTTTCCCAGCGCGCAGGCCCCTTGCCGCGTTTATCCATGGTAGTGCCCAGCAGGCCGATGACTACGTTTTTCATATGATCTTTTTCGATAAATGGATACAGATAGCGATCATATTCTCCGAAGGCCGCGAGGAAGGCAACTTGATAGCTGGGGCGTTTGTTTAAATGAGTTAAGAGAGGAAAGGCGGGAAATTGATGAGAGGGTAGGAAAAAAAGGCCGCGCAAAGGCGGCCACAGGGGTTTATGAGATCGTTAAGTTCTAACCGCCGCCATTTTGACGGTGGCGAAGTGCTCATTGGTCAACTTGACCAGAATGGGCGACAACAGCAATAGCGACAACAGGTTGGGGATGGCCATGAAAGCGTTGAAGACATCGCCGACCAACCAGACGAATTCCAGCTGCGCCAGCGCGCCGATCATGACGCACAGGGTGCTTAGCAGACGGTAAGGAATAATCGCGGCGGAGCCCATCAAGTACTCCCAGCATTTCTCGCCGTAATAAGCCCAACCGAGGATGGTGGTGAAGGCGAAAACGATCAACTGGATCGCCAGCAGATATTCGCCGAACCCCGGCATCGCCGCCGCAAACGCGCTGGCGGTGAGCGCCGCGCCGGACACGCCGCTTTCCCAGACGCCGCTGGTGATCAGCGCCAGGCCGGTCAGGGTGCAGACAATAATGGTGTCGATGAAAGTACCCATCATGCCGATAAGACCCGAGGTCACCGGGTCAGAGGTTTTCCCCGCCGCCTGCGCGATACCTGCGGTGCCAAGGCCGGCTTCGTTGGAGAAAATGCCTCGGGCGACGCCGTAGCGAATCGCCATCATCACTGCAGCGCCGGCGAATCCGCCTGTAGCGGCGGTGGGAGAGAAAGCGTGGGTGAAGATCAGGTCGAAAGCGTGAGGGATACGATCAGAGAACGTGAACAGGATATAAAAGGCGCAGAGAATATAGGAGATGCACATGGTTGGAACCAGCGCCTGCGCCACGGCGCCAATGCGTTTGATGCCGCCGAGCAATACAAAGCCGATCAGCACGGTCATGACGACGCCAGAGGCGGCGGCGGGGATGCGGAAGGAGGTTTGCATTACTTCCGCGATGCTGTTGGATTGCACCATGTTGCCGGCGCCGAATCCCGCCAGACCGCCGAACAAGGCGAAGGCGCCGCCCAGCCAGGCCCATTTGGGACCCAGGCCGTTTTTGATGGCGTACATGGGGCCGCCAACATATTCACCGTTCTCGTCTTTTTCACGAAAGCGCACCGCCAGTACGACTTCCGCATATTTGGTCGCCATGCCCACCAGAGCGGTGGCCCACATCCAGAACAGCGCGCCCGGCCCGCCGAGCGCCAGCGCCGTGGCGACGCCGGCAATGTTTCCGGTGCCCACTGTCGCAGCCAGGGCGGTCATCAGTGCGGCGAAAGGGCTGATTTCCCCAGGGTCCCGAGTATCCGGCTTACGACCTCTCCATACCAGTTGCAGGCCCAGCTTGAGCGTAAATAAGGGCATGAACTTCAAACGGCATTGTAAAAACAGCCCTACGCCCAGAATAAGAATAAGCATGGGGGGGCCCCATACGAAATCATTCAGGTCGGATACCAGCTTATGAATAGTTTCCAAGGGATTTTCTCCTCTCTTTATTTATCAGGCGGCGCTGTGGAGGGCGCTGCGCTGCTTCCCATACGTTTTTTTGAAAGACGCGGCGTCGCGTCGGGTCACAGCTCCCGACGTGCGCCAGACACAGGATATGGATCAAGCGTGCGTCCAATGGTTCGCCGTCCTCATTGAGAACGGCGGCGAAGCGGAGCTCCATCCGCCAGCGACGGTCCCTCAAATAGCAGTGGTTATCAGTAGCGGTCTATTCCCAGTCCCTCAGTGTCAATCTCGGGTTTGCGTCCAGATACAATATCCGCCATGACGCGTCCCGTTCCCGCCGCCATGGTCCAGCCCAAGGTGCCGTGGCCGCTGGCGACATAAAGTTTGTTGATGGGCGTCGCCCCAACGATAGGGGTTCCGTCCGGAGTCATGGGGCGCAGTCCGGTCCAGAATTCGGCTTCGCCATTGGCGTAGCCGGTTCCGAACAGATTGTCCGCCACAAACTCCAATGTGTTCTTCCTGGCTTGATGCAGGCGCAGGTCGTAGCCCGCCAGCTCCGCCGTTCCTCCGACCCGGATACGGTCGCCCAGGCGGGTGACGGCTACTTTGTAGGTTTCGTCCAACAGCGTCGACTCGGGCGCCCGTTCTGGGTTTTTCACCGGCAGAGTAATCGAATAGCCTTTCACCGGAATGATGGGGGCTCTGAGTCCCAGGGGCTTCAGCAACAGGGGAGTGTAGCTGCCGAGCGCGACGATATAAGCGTCCGCCTGCAACGGGCCTTGATCCGTTTGCACAGATACGATTGCATCGCCGTTTTTCTCCAGCCCACGGATGACCACGCCTTGTTTAAATACGACGCCTTTTTCTTCCGCTAATGCGGCTAAAGCTTGCGTGAATTTGAAGCAGTCCCCAGTCTCGTCGCCGGGCAGACGCAGTCCGCCGCTGATCTTGTCTCTGACAGAGGCGAGTCCTGGTTCGTACTTGATGCAGCCGTCGCGGTCCAGCAACTCATAAGGAACGCCAAAGGATTCCAGAATTTGGGTGTCCGCCAAAGCGGCGTCGACCTGCTGTTGCTTGCGGAATAATTGAATGGTGCCGCGGCTGCGTTCGTCGTAACTGAGGCCGGTGTCGGCGCGCAGCTGTTTGAGTACGTCGCGGCTGTATTCGGCCAGTCGCAACATGCGTGATTTATTCTGGTGGTAGCGGTGAGAGTTTGCGTTAGCCAGGAATTGCGCTGTCCAGCGCCAAAGGTCGGGGTTCAGACTGGGGCGAACTACCAGTGGACGATGCTTCATACACAGCCACTTGATCGCCTTTAACGCAATCCCTGGCGCCGCCCAGGGCGCAGAGCAGCCGGGGGAAATCTCGCCTGCGTTGCCGTAACTGGTTTCCAATGCAGGACCGGTTTGACGGTCGACAACAGTTACTTCATGACCCAGCTGAGCCAGATGATATGCGGTGGAAACGCCGATGACGCCGCTGCCCAGGATAATTACACGCATTTATTGTCCTTGTTGTCTCGCTTTGACTTCGCTGCGCGGCTCGCTGGTCGCGCAGGCTGCGCCATTAAATAACAACCGTATATAAATCTGCATAAGTAATTCCCATAGTTGTGCATGGAGAATTTGGCGTTTAGGTCGCCGAGTTGTGCAATAAACAACCTGATCAAAAAAGATAACTAGCTATTTACTTTGATAACATATTCTCACTTTGGGATTGATCTCTTACATGCTTCGCGTGCAATAAAATTCAGATAAGTTCTTTTAAAACATGAACATAAAAAAATATTCGTCGCTCTAAAAAATATTGGCGCGAACTTTGTTACGTGAAGGGCGAGAAGAAAGGGCGCGAAGGCGAAAAGGCGAGCCGCCGGCAAACGATTAAGGCGGCCGGTGAAGGGTAATACCGAGACCATTTGGCGTATTGACGAAATTTGAGGATGCAGGTCCGGGCTCGTTGTGGGGTTCGCGACTGGTGCGCGTTATAGGTCAATACCGCTTCGGAGTAATGCCTGAAGTATTGGTTATTGTGGGTTCGAGTCCCACCGCGTCCACCATATTAGAAGTAACAAGAGGAGTGGCGACAATGGAAAAGCGGATACAGGAAACCCTGGAGCGGATCGAGTGGGAGCACGATGTAAAGGTGCTTTACGCTTGCGAATCAGGCAGCCGGGCCTGGGGATTCGCTTCCCGGGATAGTGATTATGACGTTAGATTTATCTATCAGCGCTCACTGTCCCACTATTTATCGTTAGGCAAGCGGCGGGATGTGATTGAACTCCCGATAGATGATGAACTGGATGTCAGCGGCTGGGATATCAGCAAGGCTTTGACGCTGTTACGCAGCGGTTCAGCGACGCTGCAGGAATGGCTTAACTCGCCAATTGTGTATAGTCGGGATGTAGTGTTCCTTGCGCAAATGAAGTATCTGGCGTCGCTGTCCGCGCGTCCAGCATCCTTGTTTTATCACTACTTCTCCATGGCGCGTAATGAGCGCGAGAGGCTGGCGGCGGGCGAGGTCAACGCCAAGCGTTATGCCTATATGCTGCGCACGTTGCTGGCGGCGATGTGGGTGGCGGAACATCGGACGCCTCCACCAGTGCGCTTCTATGAATTGAAGGCGCGCATGCTGGGCGGCGGTCCGATAGTGACGGAAGTGGATGCATTGCTGGAGCGCAAGGCGATGGGGAATGAAAAGGAAGTTATCAGACCTGCCTTAGCGATAGACTGCTTTGCGGATGCTCAGTTTGAGGCGCTGGAGACAGTGCGTTTTGAACCTGCGGACAAGCTCGATCTTGAAACCATGGATCGATTTTTCATGCAGATGCTAAACGCCGCTTAGCCTCTACAATCAGGGCCGGAGTTTTCCGGCCTTTCCCTCCACACACTGTTCTGTGACTGCGAAGCATTGGCGCAGCGCGCATTTCGGCTATACTTTCATCAGAATTCTCTTTAAATCTGAGCCATTTAGCAGTTGAGAAACGGTGGGTGCAAACAGATAGCAATAACAAGAGGCAACTCAACAAGCTCGCTGTGGGAGGCGTCGTCCTGGCGTTGACGATTCTGACCATACTGGCGTATTGGTATCATCGGCGCTCAGCGGAAGTTGAATGGCTGGGACTGAATCCCGATCCAGATGCGCAGACGCTGGTGTCTCCTTCGCAACCTCAGGGACTGCCGCCGGATATCTTCACTACCGAGCCGCAACACCGCACATTTGATGGCGATGTCGTCTACGTTACGCCCTTGCCGGGCGGCCAACTCTGGCTGGCTCGCCGCAATCCCGCGTCCACGTTCGTCTTGACGGCGATTCTGCGCACTATCCCGGTATTGCTGTTACTGGCCAGTCTTGTGGTGCTCGGATATTACATCTGGAAAACCCGTATTTTCGCGGAACGGGTGAAAGAGCTGATTATGTACGACCCCGTCACCAAAGTATTGAACTGGCGATTTGCGGAAGAGCGCTGCACGCAGATGGTGAAGCACTGTCGTCGCTACAAGGAGGAGTTCAGTTTTCTAGTGCTGGATGGCGACCACTTTATCTGGATCAACGACAACTTCGGGCCAGAAGCGGGGGATGAAGCGTTGATATTCCTGGCGGAAACCATCAAGAACGTAATTCGTGAGGTGGATATTCTGGGACGCTACGGCGGCGAAAAGTTTGTGATTGGGTTGCCTTCTACCGACCTCAATGGCGCGGTGGTGGTCGCGGAGCGCATCCGGCAACTGTTTGAGCAATGCAAACCCACCAGCTACGACGTGCGCTATAGCGTCAGCATCGGCTGCGCTCAACTCATTCGCAATGAAGACCTGCATGACACCATCAAACGGGCCACCCACGCCCTGTATCGGGCCATAAAAGGCGGGCGCAATCGCGTCGCCGCCTCCAAGAACCATGAAGCCGCCGCCTGACGGGGGCTTGTTTTAAACTCTCCTTTCGCATTTGCGCGTCGTCGCGAACTATACTTGGACTAACTGCTGGTTGAACGGATAAGACGACCTTTATCCAACTTGCCTTTCACTTGCGGCCATGGAGGACGTCACATGAACGCCGGGACTACGCTGTACAGACGCGTCTTTCTCAAGCTTGTGCTGGGAGCGTCGTTGTGGCCCTTGCGTGGAGCGCGTGCAGATGATCTTGATAGCGATTCTTGCAGCGTCACGCAGGCGGCGCCGGAAGGTCCCTTTTATGTGCGCAACGCGAGAGAAACCGCTTATATCAACTACCGCAACCTTCCTGGTCGCTTGATGAGAGTAGAGGGAGAAGTGCTAGGAGGCCCACTGGGCGATCTTCCTTTGCCGGAGGCGCGTGTCGAGATCTGGCACGCTGACGGCGATGGTCGTTATCACCCTGCGGGCGACGGCGACGTCAGTGAGTATTCTCTGGATGCAGTGAACCTGCGTGGCGTGGGTTATACCGACGCCATGGGCCGCTATGCGTTCCACAGTATCGTCCCGGGAACCTATGGGGGACGTCGCAGGCATCTCCATTGGAAGTTCAGTGCGCCGGGATACCGCACCCTGACGACGCAAAGCTATTGGCGTGAGGATCAGGGCGGCGCCCAGGCGTTAACGGATTCAGTTGATCGTACTCCGGATCGCTGTCGCTGGTTGGACTTCTCGCTTGATCGGAAAGGCATTCAGGTCGGCGTCTTTAATGTAGTTTTAAAGCCGTTGCAGTAACCTTCGCAGTTGATTTACACCGCCAAGCTGTACACAGCTCGTGACGTGCGTGGATGCGCGTCGACGGGTTTATAAAAAAGGACGTACGCATACAAAAGGATTGATATATGAAAATTGCATTGGCATCTCCGCCGATCCCGAAGTCTGTCGATAATGCGCTGCAGTGGGTGGACCGTCTGGTCACGGAGGCGACCCTGTCGAAGGTGGACCTGATATGTTTTCCAGAAGCTTATGTGCCGGGAATTCGAGGCATGGACTTCAAAGTTGAAAACTGCTCGCCAAGGAAAATGCAGTCAGCGCTGGACCGAATTTGCGATCTGGCGCGTAAAACCTCCACAAACATCATACTTCCCATGGAATGGCCAACCCCAGAAGGGCGTCGCAATGTCGCCTTTGTCGTGGATCGCCGCGGCGTGCTGTTGGGACGGCAGACGAAGAATCACCTTGAGCAGGGGGAAGAGGCCTATTTCATCCCGGGGTCCCGGCGCCAGCTGTTTGACGCGGATGGCGTAAAGTTCGGCATTGTGATCAGCCATGAAGGGTGGCGTTGTCCGGAAACGGTGCGATGGGCGGCCAGTCGCGGCGCCAAGATCGTCTTTCATCCCCATTTTACGGGCAGTCATTTCAAAGGAGTGAAGCTGACGCAATGGGGAAAGCTGGAAAACCCGTTCTACGAGCGGGCGATGCAATGTCGCGCTATCGAAAACACGGTTTTTTTCGCCAGCGTCAATTACGCCATGGACTTTCAGGGCTCCGCCACCACGTTAATTGCGCCTGACGGCGCTTGTGTGGCCTATCAACCTTATGCGGAGGTGGGTGCGTTAGTGATTAATATCGACGTCAGGGACGCCACCGGGATCAACGCCCGGCGCTACGCCCCTGAACGGGATCTGGAAGAGGCCTGAGGTCAGTCCCAGCTCCAGCGCTGTGACTTGCCGCCGTGATACTCCCACAAATGCGCGCGTTGGCCATCGCCCCAGAACGGGTCTTTGATGTCCAGCGCCATGTTTGTGGCGTTGGAGATGCGGAAGCTGTTGCTGGGCCCTCGCAGCCAAACCTGATTGGACCCGCCGTGGCAACTCCACAGCACGATGCGGGTTCCTTTCTCAGTACCGGCGCCGGACACGTCGATGCACTTGTCCGGCGCCGATTTGGCGTGGATCATGCCGTATTGATCCCGCCACCATAGCTGACTATCGGCGCCGTGACAGGACCATTGATGGATCTCCACGCCGTTATGGGTTTCGCGGCCTTCGAGGTCCAGGCATTTGCCTTTGTCATTGCGCAGCTTGCGCCACACTACGGCGCCATCGTCTCCCGGCAGGGTGACCGCAGGCTGGTCGCCCGGCGACCAGGTCCCTTCTTGCGCTAAGTCAGAATAATTCAGCCACACATTGGCGTAGCCCATTGCAGCCTTGGCGTTCTGCAGCATTTGGTTCTGGTAGCCGTTTTTCGGTGTGGCGAAGCGATAATCGCCGCCGAACTCCTGTTGGCAGAAGAACTCGCCCTGTTCCCAGATTGCATTGCTCTGCGTAACCGCCCAGGCGTCGCTGGTTTTGCTGTAACAGGCGAAAGGACGCACGTTGCTGCAGGCGGCGTCATTGAAGCGACCGTTGCCCCATTGCTCGGCGCAATGCTCGTTGTTATTGGCGTTGTTGGGCTCATTCTGGTCCCAACTCCATACTGCGGCGGTCATGCGTTCGTCAAAGGCTTTCAGCTGATCTAGACCGACGATGCCCAGGCTGCAGCGCGCGGCCTGTGCCATCAACTCAGGCGTGATCGGCTGCGGTGGATCGCCGAATACGTCGGATAGACGGGTGCTGTCCTCAAAGATGCGAACCAGATTATTCTGAACGAAATTCACATCGTATTTGTCTGTGCGGCACTCCGGGTAGGGATGGAAATGGTCATTATCGGTGGGAAAGCCATAGTTGTAGACCGTTTGCGCCCAGGCGTCCGAGCCGCAATTACCGCCGATCAGCAGCACCTGCCCGCCGCTGTTGAGAATGTCCGCTTTGCTGATGTTCATGGGCAGCGTGGCGCAATTGCCCGGCTTGTATAGCAAATCCCCCATCTGCCGGTTCAGCGCCGCCACGGCGTCATCGTAGCGGCCGTCCACATGTTCTTCGAGATAGATGATCAACACTTCACCGCGATTCCCGTCCTGTCGCAACCAGGTGGCGACCTCTTTCAGACCGTCCTCAAAACGGCGGTCAAAAGCGGAGCAGCCAGTATGTTCATTGGTTCCGTGACATAGCTTCAGGTCGCCGTAGGTGTAATGAACGTCCAGCTCCAGAGCGCGGATGCCCATATCCAGCTGATCCACCAGACTGTAAATGTGGTTGGGGTCCCAGTAGCTGCCCAGGTTGGCGTAGGCGGAGGAGTTATAACTGTTATGCGTATAAGGAAAGTTAGCGCGGCCCAGTGGTTCTCCCAGGTCCAGGGTGCGTTGATGCGTTAGGGCGCGGTAAGTCCAGCTGTTGCGGAAGTCTTCAATCTCGTTGGCGCAGACCGAAGACGCGACCGCCGCAATCACTGCGGCGTATGCGAGTTTTTTCATGAGAGGTATCCCTATCTTATCGTTATTTTGCCAGGGGCTTTTTATATCCAGCTCAGGTTACAACTCGGGTACAGGCTTAACTGTGCGGATACAAAGATAAGGTTACAAAGTGTTCTATTTTCTTCCAATGCAATGGGCTTGAAATGCTTGGCGGGTCACAAATTGAGCGGTATTTGGTGTGTATGACTATGCATCCGCTATGCCACACATTGTTACAAATACGTACGCAGGCCGCCGCTTTTTTGTGAACAAAAATTAACCAGTTTGCGGGCGCCAACTAGCGGAATTTATGGTCCAAACTGAGAAAGAGACCGTAATTTTTGGCGCAGCAGGAACAACAATACTCCCAAAAAACTGAGGAGGTGACGTATGAGTACTAAACAATCAGTAGGCTTTATCGCTGGTTTAGCGCTAGCGGTGTCCAGCTCTTTTGTTCTGGCCAGTGATGGAAGCATCGCTAACACCAGAGCGGAAAATCTTGAAGTTCAAAATATGGACGAGATGATCGCGGAGTATTATATCGAGAAAGGTGAAGCAACCGCCGCGGGTCCTCAATCTCAAGACATGCGTAGCATGCGCTATGAAAACAGAAGGAGCAGCGAATATCCTAATGCCCACCAACGCAAATGGGAACAAGTCGGAAACGACTGAAAATAGCCTTTGTTCCCTATGATCTCCTTCTCAGGTGGACAAAGGATTCGAGTATGTGCTCGTGAGAGACAGGGACTGGCGGCAAGGAGTCGTTAGTCCCTTCTTCATTATTGATCAGAACTTCTTCGTAGAAGGCTCGCGACGCAACCTGGTGAAAGACTGCGGCTCCCAGGGTCGAATCGCCATGACGAAGGCGGTGCCAAATTTATCGTTCAGCGGGATGGCTTCATCCTCCGCCACCAAGGCGTGAAACTCCGCCGCCAGACGTTGCATGCGACGCTGAATTTCCGCGTTCGAACGTCGCGACAGCATTCCACTCAGGAAAAGGCGGCTTTCTCCATTCTTGTTGAAGCGCGATTGCAGAAATTCGTTTTGCACTTGTTGCTCAAAGAATTGCTGGATGGGGCCATGAGGGCGCCAGGAGAAATGTCGGGAGATTTTCAATTTCACCCGGTTGCCTGGCAATAATTCAATCAGCTTCATACGGTCCAGCTTGGCCAGTAGACGCACGCCTTCCAGTTCTTCGATTTGATAGGTGCTGATGATTTCCCTGAAGGTCCATTTATTCAGCAGTAGTTGCGCGGTGAGCAACAGATTGATATCTCCGGCCAGGTCCTTTTCCTGCTCCTCCGTCAGTTCCGTAATTTCTCCAGAACTGTTTTCCATACTGCGCACCAGATCGGATATTTCGATACCGAGGAACTCGCAAACCCGGTCCAGCCGCTGCAGCGAAAAGCTGCGTTCGGAGAATAAGCGCTTGACGCTGGCCTCCGATAACTCCAACGCGGCGGCGACGTCAGCGTAGGTTTTCCCTTGGGCTTTGAGGGTGCGTTTGAGAGTGTCGATCAAAGCGATGGTCTGCGGCATAACAATCCTTCCGGGGAGACAGCGGACCCAAATAATAGCCCTGTCACAGGGTGACGTCGAGAGAGGAGGAAGATTGGGCCCTGCTTGAGCGCGCCAGGGTCGTGCTGACCCTGGCGGAATAAAAGCGCTGACGGCTTGCGGGGCTAGCCCGCCAGCGTCATGTGGTTATCCCAGCGGGTGCCGGCGACAGACCAGTGCTGTTCAACTTTCATCGTTGTCGGGTCGACGCGGATGACTTCCCCTTCGCCGCTGCTGGCCAGGAATTCTTTGCCGTCAGGCGTCAACGAGAGTCCGCAGACATCCGGCAGGTTGATCTTCCCAACGCACTTATGTGCGTCCAAGCTCCATAAGGTGATGGAGTCCCCTCTGGGAGAGGTGATGCCCGCCACGCGCAGCTGTGAATTGATCACC
Source organism: Hahella sp. HN01 (assembly GCF_018986435.1). GTDB lineage: Bacteria > Pseudomonadota > Gammaproteobacteria > Pseudomonadales > Oleiphilaceae > Hahella. Next base: position 179,832 of record NZ_JAHMIN010000002.1, read on the forward strand.
ACGCTGCCGGTGTAATTCTTCAGGCTGCGCCACAGGCTGTATTCAGCCGACGCGGCCTGAATTGGCGAACCGGACTTGTGCATGTAGACCAGCGGCGGCGTATCCGTGGGAGGGCCTTCGTACTGGCAGCCGAAACAGACTGTGCCGTCATCGGCCACATCCAAATGGCGAATGCTGAGCTTTTTATCTTCCAGCTCCCAGCGTTCCAATAACGCTCCGCTGACGATGTCGATATAAGCCAGGGAAGGCTCCATGGCGTCAGGATTCATTTTTTCCCGCGGATTATCCGGGTGGGTCAGGATGCCGCCATTGGCCACCACCAGCGCTTTGCCGTCCGCGGATAAACGCAGCTCGTGCGGTCCGACGCCGCCGCTGGACCACTCACCCACCTGACGGTAGCCGTCCTGGGCGTCGCGAACGCCAATGACGCCGCGGCCGCTGGCGTAATCGTTTTCCGTGGTGTAGAGATAGCGGCCATCGCGGGAGTAGCAGGCGTGACCGAAGAAATGTCTGCCTTCCGCGCTGGAGAACTCTTCATAGCTGGGTTCGCCATTCGCCTGACGGCGGACTACCGCCGCAAAGCGGGCGGGACGACGGCCGACCAGGACGAACTCCTCGCCGGAGGGATGGCGCGCCACGCCGTGCCCGCGTCCGGGTAGGGCGTGCTCCATAAGGACGTCGCCTTGCAGACTCCACAATATCAGATGGGAGTCGCCGCCAGCGCCATTCACGGATGAAAACAGCGCGCCTGCAGCGGCGCTGCCACTGGTCGACTGTTTGGCGGCGAAGGCCCAGCCAGGGACAGCCATAGCCAGTCCGCCGAGCGCCAGTCCGCGAGCCAGTTGCCGACGGGTCAAGGTAAGTTGGGAGTGGTGATTGGGTTTGGTGCGCATATCAGTCCCCATCCTCGCTGTTGAAATCCCGGGTGACGCCGATAGCAGGAAACAGTTCTTTTTCCACGGTCGCCTGCAATTGGCGGAGGGCTTCATGCAGCTTTTTAACCTTGGCGGTTTTTTCCGCGTCATTCACGGCGTCTTCCAGAGCGAAGTCGATCTGCGCCAGTTGCGCATCAACCTCATCCAGCAGTCCGGTGACTTTTTTATGCATGGCTGCGTTATCGCGGGAGAGCAGGAAGTCGTCAAAGCCATAACCCTCGCAGCCCATATAAAAGCGTCTCAGCGCACTGAGATTGTGGCGGATATTGGCGATGGAGTTGCGACTGTGGAAGGACTCCAGCGCTTTCAATTTGGCGGCGCGACCTTCCAGACCCAGCGGCGCCGCCACTTTGTTGGCGGTGATTTGCTGGATGCCGGTCATGAGCCCGTTCAGGTATTCATCGACGCCCTCCTGAGGCACGCTGAGATCGCCATCGGCTTCAAAGGGATTTTCGAAATTGTCGCCGAAGCCATCGGTCCATTCCTTTTCCAGCTCCGTCGCCAGCGTAACGCTGTGGTCGGCGATCGCCGTCAGGGCCTGACAGCGGCGCGCGCCGTGATCGGCGGACTGCAGTTTATTCAAGGCGTCTTTGCCGAACAGCAGGTATTCAACTGCAGGCAATCCCTGGATAGCGATACTGCCGTTGTTGATGGCGTCCTGCAGCGGGTCTGATCCAGACGCAAGTCCTTCTACAGCGCGCTCCAGCAGTTTTTCCCGGATTGGCCAGCTTTGCATACGCAGGCGGCGGTCCTGCTCCTGGAGTGGACCGAACTGGATGAGCGATACGCTCATCCAGGTTTGCATGACGTCGCGCCATGCCTGTTGCGCTTGCTCAAGAGACTGCGCGTTCGTCGCCTCGCACAGAGCGGACGCTTTGGTTTTGAGCGTCTGGACTCTGGCGCTGAGCTCTTGGTGGGCGGGAACGATCATATTGTTTCTGGCCTGCTTTAGAATCTGCAGGTATTCCTTCTCAAAGCTTTCTCCCGCGGCCACTGAGGACAGCGACAGCGCGGACGCCGCCAGGACGCCAGCGCGGAACAGTCTGAATAGACTTGTCGATTTAGAATTCAAAAGCGGACTCCTCTACAGAGATTCCAAAAACTTCACCAGCGCATCACGATCATCCGCTTTAAACGCCAGCACTTTATCCCGTGATTGCTGCGCCTCGCCGCCGTGCCAAAGCACGGCTTCCAGCAAGCTGCGCGCGCGCCCGTCATGTAGATATGTCGCCTGTGGATTGACGACCTGGCTCAACCCTATGCCCCAAAGCGGCGGCGTGCGCCATTCCGTTGCGGTGGCGTCATGCTCCACCACTTCGTCCGCAGGCGCGGGAGAACCGTTCAGTTTCAGATCCGCCAGATCCGGGCCCATATCGTGGAGCAGCATGTCCGTGTAAGGGAAAATAGTCTGCTCGGATTGTTCGATATGATCTTTGCCCAGCTTCGCGGTGACGAAAGACTCGTTGTGACAGGCGTTGCAGCCGGCCTCTCGAAACAGACGGTGGCCTGTTTGTACGACGCTGTCCTCAATGTTACGACGTGCGGGAACCGCCAGATTGCGGCCGTAAAAGGCGACGAAATCGAGGATGTCGTCGCGAATTTCAATGCCGTTTTCATCCGCGCCATTGGGCGCCTTTTTGCACGCGCTTTGGGCGTCTGTGCAATGGTCTGTGGTAAACAGGGAGGACGTGAGGCCCATGTCGCCATTGAAGGCGCCGGCCGTCTGCTGTTTGACGGTGGGTTGTCCGGCTTTCCAGCCGAAGCGGCCAAGCGTTTGCGCTTTTTGCTCTACGTCCCAAACCTGATTGGTGCGCCCGGATACGCCGTCATGGTTGCTGTCCTGTGGGTCCGCCAGAGCTTCGATATCCGCCTGGGGAATAGCTTCCAGCAGGCCCAGACCGATTACCGGCGGCGCCACTCGCAAAGACAGAGTCAGGTCGTCCGCAGGATCGCCATAGGCCCAGTTGCGCAGACGCCATTCTGGCCGTCGCAGACTGACCTTGAAGCCGTCAGCGAAGCTGACGGTCTCTTCGTTGTAGCTGACTTCAATATGGGCTTCCGGCGACACTCCTGGAATGGCTCGGTCCTGCAACTGACCGCCGTAAACCGGATCGCCCAGATTGGCCACGTCGGGTTTGTCCAATAACGCCTGCTCTTCAGCGTTACGCGCCGGTCGGCTCAAACGGATCAACAGGCTATCTGCGTCATCCGCAGCGTTGGCGGGAGCATGGCCGCGACCGTCATTGAAGTGACAGCTTTGGCAGGCGCTGACGTTAAACAGCGGTCCCAGACCGTCGCGCAAATCGGTAGTCGCCGGCGCGATGACCCAGGGGTCTTCAAAAAAGTCGTTGCCAATCAGGAAGTCGCCTTTGCGGCGGGAGCTCATGTTGGCGGAGTTCAAACTGAATGCTCCGGCGTGCGTCGCCGGAACGGTCGTGTCTCCGCCGGACTGTTTCTGGGTGGCGAGATCGTAATCCACCGCTAAGGCGCAGGAGGACACAGTGATCAAAAAAGCGCCCTGTATAAACGCAAAAAAAGCGCCTTGGCGCTTCCCGGGGAGTTTAGATAATGGATGTGGGTAAAAGGGTGTTGGTCCCGATTTTTTCATTATTTCATCACAGCTAATTATTCAGAGATTACGGCGGTCGGCCAGGGATTTTACCCGATTTTYGCCCGACCGCCGTGATTTATATCAGGATCAGGATTCGCAGTCGCCCACGTTTTCAGTTGGACAGGTGCCGGCGTCGAATTCCTGCAGGCTCAGAGCCAGCACTTTGGAAACGCCTTCGCTCAAAGGTTCTTCCAGGCTGACCAGCGCCGCAGCGGCGTCCAGCACCAGTTTTTTGTCTTCTGCGCTGCCGCCGACCAACTGGTCGAACTTCTTCCCGCCGGACTTCGCTTCCGCTTTGTCTACGATAGCGCGCATGCGGCTCTCGATCAGATTCATGTGCTCATCCATTTGCTGTTTGAGCACAGGGTTTTGATGCGCCACCAGATCCGCCAGACTGGGTCCGCTGACCACGCTGCCGTCAAGGCGGGTATAGCTGCCGCGGTAAGCGTCCACGACGCCCATCGCGTTGTTGTAGATAGCGATGTGAGTCAGATCGCTGAAGCAGTCGTGTTCGTCTTCAGTGCTGCCGAACAGGATGGCGACTTTCATGCGCTCGCTGGCCAGTTCTCCGATAGCCAGATCGCCCATGGAGTCCAGAATGCGCTGCAGGCCGTCGCCACGGGTCAGGAAGTCGTTACGCAGGGTGCCTTTTTGCGCGCCGGCGGCAGGCGTCCACTCCGCCTCCATGGCCTGTAAATCGTTAACCAGCAGGTCTGCTGCGGCTTTCAGGTACTGCGCGCGACGCTGGCAGATCTTGTAGTCGGATTTTTTGTCGCCGCTGGTGCAGGCGCCCTGGCTGGACTTGGTGAAGTAATCGCTGACGGGACGTGCGCCGGCGCCAGGTCCAGTACCGTTAAGATCCTGGCCCCACAGCAGGAATTCAATTGCATGCACGCCGCTGGTGACGTTGGCTTCCGCGCCGCCAATTTCATTCATGCCCGCGATCAGTTCCGGAGTGATGGTCGAGATGTCAACGCTCTGGCCGCCTACGGTGAAGACGCCAGTGCTGTTGATGATGTTCTTGGGTGAGTTGTATTCGCCTTCATAGGAGCCGGAAACGTAGTCGATCAGGGCTTCGTCCAGCGGCCATGCGTTAACCTGACCTTCCCATGCGTCGATGCTGGCGAGGCCGCCATCTGCGTCCAGGCCTTCCGTCACATGGCCGTTCTCTACGTCAAAACGCAGAACTTCACTTTGCTGATAAGGAACCCGAGCCTGTGCGTAGGCGGCTTTGGCTGCATCCAGATTGGCCTGGGTGGGGTTGGCCAGGAATACGTCGATGGACTTGTTCAACTGCGTCGCCGCCAGCAGAGAATCTTCATACATGGCGTGAGCCATGTTAGCGAAGTGATCGACAACTTGTTTCGGTTCAACAACTTGGCTGGTGCTGGAAGTCTGCTGCCCGGCGCAGGCGGACATAAACAGCGGAACAGCGAGAGCTGCGGCGAGTTTGCAAGGGCGCATCATGGGATCGGTTCCTATTGGTGAATAATACTAAGAATGTAAATGATAATAGTTACTATTATTTCATTATTCAATAACACCGGAAGATAGCGGCTTTAGATGCCCTGATGTCTATGGGAGCGGGTAAGCTAGAGGGGCCCCTGTAGCAGTGGGCTGAAGTGAACCTGAAGCGGAAAATGCGCGTATAGTGTCGGGTTCGCCGTCATTATTTGCAGAATGGGAGTCGTATGCTGATCAACCGTGAAGATATCGAAGCGATGCCGCACTTGTATCGGGTGGCCTTTATCAACTCCCTGTCCGGGTTCAAGAGCGCTAATCTTGTGGGCAGTGTGGATCGGGAGGGGCGCACCAACCTCTCTATTGTCAGTTCCTGTACGCATATCGGGGCGCATCCGCCATTGGTGGCTATGATCATTCGACCCCATTCGGTTGAACGGCATACGCTGGAAAATATTCTTGCAACAGGGCATTACACGCTGAATCAGGTGCATGCGGGCATTTACCGGCCCTCTCACCAGACTTCCGCCCGCTACCCCAAAGAGGTTTCGGAATTTACCGCCGTTGGACTGACTGAGGAATGGCGGGATGACTTCGTCGCGCCCTATGTGAAAGAAAGCAAAATTTCGTTGGGGATGGCGTTGCGGGAGCACCACCATCTCAGCATTAATGGAACCGAACTGGTGATTGGCGAAATTCTGCAGGTGCAGTTGCCGTCAGAGTGTCTGATGCAGGATGGTTTTGTGGATATCGAAAAAGCCGAAACTGTGGCGCTGTCGGGTCTCGACAGCTATCACCGCAGCCAGCGTCTGGCCCGGTTGAGTTACGCCAAGCCGGACGCGCCTTTGCAGGACTTAGAGTAACGCTCTAGCGCTGACGCTAGTCCGCAATCATACGCAGCGCCCAGTCTGGCGTGGTCTCTCCCCACTGTACTGGACGGCCATGCTCCAGTTTGACGATAAACTGATAGGGCGCTTCCGCGCTGGTGTTATCGAAGAAATATGCGAAGTCGACGAAATTGATGGCGGCGCTGACGTTTTCCCGTAGCCTCGGCAGCCGGCGGCGTAAACGCTCTTCCGGCACGTCGTGGCCGCCAGCGCGCACGCGCTGGGAGACTCTGTTGACGTGCAGATCTTCCAGCTGCAAATGAATGTAAACCAGCGTGATTTCATAGCCATGGCGCTTGGCAGACAGCAACAGATCCACTTTGGAAGGGTGGGAAAATACGGTTTCCATGCAGAAGGAGCGTCGCTCGCGCAGGAGCTGTTCGCGTAGCGCTTGCGCTTCTTGCGCGGCCCTTAAGGTGACTTCGTCATCAATGGTCTGGGCGTAACCTTTGGCGATCTCGTCGGCGTTGACGAAAGGGATGTCCAGGTGTGCGAGTTTGTGCTTGTAAAAAGTGCTTTTGCCTGCGCCGTTGCCGCCGACGAGGACCCATAAAACCGGTTTACGTCTCACTCTCCGTCCTTATTGTTGTGTTTCCGTATGATGAATGACTTTCGGGTCAGTCAGGGCTCATAACGCTTGATTGATTCGCCGTCCTCGCTGCCGTAATAACTGTCATCGCGGTTTTTCAGTTCGTCCGTCACCGAGCTGAAGTCGTCGTCGATAAACTGGTCGAACAGCGTGCGGGACGCCATCAGTCGCTCGTCGTTGTTCAGGTTGTCTATCGGCATCTCGCCGGACAGGAAGCTTCGGATGCGCTCGTAAGATAAAACGCCGGAACGCTCCACCATCTGGCCAATTTTGGCCCAATGTTCAATCTGGCCCTGGACGGAGCGGTGCGCGCCTTTGGCTTCACGCCTGGCGCTGTCAATGAGAAGGTCGTCGATTCGGACGGACTGGGGCATGGCGGGCTCCAACAACTTGAGTGTCGATAATGAACAAATTATAGACGTAATCGCAAAATGCGATCAAGCTGTGATTAGCGCGTCGCCATACTTTGACGCCCATCAGCCTCCTGCTTTTTTGGCGGTAAACCCTTTCTTTTTCAGCTCTTCCACGATCAGGTCGCGATGATCGCCTTGAATTTCAATTACTCCGTCTTTGACCGTGCCGCCAACGCCGCATTTCTGTTTCAGATGCTTGGCGAGATTCTTTAATTCTTCGCCCGCCAGCAGCACGCCTTTCACAACGGTGACGCCTTTGCCTTTTCTACCTGCGGTTTCGCGGCTGACCCGCACCACGCCATCACCCTGGGGGACGGCGGTTTGACCGCAAACGCAGGCGTCCACGGGTTTGCCGCAATCCGGACACATCCGACCAAACTCTGTGGAGTAAACCAGTCCGGAGTTTTTTGCGCTTTTCTTCGACATAGGTAATTCGTGCCTGTTCAAAATCATGTATTCAGCGAGAGGGATCAGCGTTGCGCATCTTCCCTCAGGAAGTCGGCGATATAACGGTCCGCCCAGCTTTCCATTTTGAAATTTTCGATAAATCCGCAGTGGCCGCCGTAGGGAGAGCGCACTATTTTCAGTAGCGGGTTGCCGTTGAGGTGGTCCAGGTCCCGCGCGGGGATCACTGGATCGTCTTCGGCCAGCACCAGACGGGTTTCCACCTGAATCTCGCGCATACGCTCGCCGGTGACGGCGTAGCCTTTGAAGTATACTTCGGAGTTGGCGTAGGGCGTATGGGCGCCGACAAAGTAGTCGCTCATTTCCGTCAGACTTTTACGATCATAGAAGGCGTCGTAGTCAATCAACCCAGGATGGTTGTCCGCTTTTTTGCGCAACGAACGTAACCATTTCTTGCGGAAATAACTGCGATAGATCGGCAGACCATGCTCCAGAGCCCATAAGGTGTGCATCGGCTCCAGAACGGGGGAGATCGCCGCCACTTTGCTCAGTTTAAGCCCAAACTCCTGAACTTTCGTCGCCACTCTTAGAGCGAAATTGCCCCCCAGAGAAAAACCGGCCAGATACCACTGTTCCGGCTCCAATTGCGTCTGCATTTTATTGAGAGCTTCACAGACTTCGTCCAGGCGGTTGGCGTGGAACAGCTCTTCAGTCAAATGATGGGTGGGACCGTGATCGCGCAGATGCAGACGGAAGATATCGTAACCGGCGTTATACAGGTGCGCTGCGAGGGAGAGTATATACAGCGAATCGGCGCAGCCTTCCCAGCCATGAATCAATACGGCCAGCTTGCGCGGCTTGTCTTCCCGACAACTGAGCAGGCCATGAATTTTGCCTCCTTCAGCGCAGTCAAAGATGTAAGGCTGGGCGCGATCCAATACCTCCTGAGCGCGTTTCGCCATCATGGGACGTCGCAGTTTCACCGACGCGAACAGCGACTGAACGTGCCGGTTGCGCAGGCCGAACTGGGGTTTCCATTCGGCGGTTTCTTCACTATGGCGGTCGTCTGTGGCGTCGTTCATGGCGGCGATACCCTGCTGCAGAGTGGTCTTGAGAGCGTCCAGTATAAATCCTGCGAACGCTCCCGTCTCTGAGACTTGCGCAGGGGTAGGGTCAGGACGACTGTAGTTCCTCTTTCACCCACTGGCCGATCTTACGCACCGCCAGCTCCCGCTCCGGCGACCAGCCCTGGGCGTAATTCAGGCGGAAGCAGTGGCGGTACTGGCCCGAAATAGAGAACAGTTCGCCGGGCGCCAGCATGACGCCTTCCGCATGGGCGCGGTGATACAGTTGCGTGGTGTCGATCTTGCGCGGCAGTTCGAACCAGGCCACCAGTCCGCCCTGGGGACGGGAGATGCGGGTGCCCTCGGGAAAGTGTTCGTTGACCAGGTCCAACAGCCGCGCGAAGCGTTGCCGATAGCACTCCCGCGCCTGTCTCAGGTGGCGGTCATACATACCCTGGGAGAGCACCTCCGCCATCACCATCTGCGGCAAGGTCGGCAGTGCGATGCTGTTGATGAATTTGCGATGACTGACCGCTTCGAAATAGCGGCCCGGCATCACCCAGCCGAGACGCAACTGCGGGTCGATGGTCTTCGACAGCGAAGAACACAGCAGCACCCGTCCGTCCGGGTCAAAGGCTTTGACCGCCTTGGGCCGGTGATCGCCGAAATAGAGGTCGCCATAGACATCGTCCTCAATCAGCGGAATATCGTAGCGGCCTAGAATTTTCACCAGTTCCGCTTTGCGCTCATCGGGCATCAGCGAGCCAATGGGGTTGGAGAAGGTAGCGACGGTCAGCACGACTTTGATCGGCCATTTCTCCAGCGCCAGTTGCAGCGCCTCCAGGCTCAGGCCGGTTTGCGGGTGAGCGGGAATCTCCAGCGCTTTGAGGCCGAAGGTCTCGATCATCTGCAGCAGACCGTAGTAGCAGGGGGATTCCACCGCCACGATATCGCCGGGTTGGGTCAGCACGCGCAGGCATAACGCCATGGCGTTCTGGCAGCCGGCGCTGGTGATGATGCATTCCGGGGAGATAAAAACCCCTGCATCCACGGCGCGACGGGCGATCTGATGACGAAACTCACGCACGCCTTCCGGCGAGTCGTAGCCAATGCCCAGAAACGTCTTGCTGCGCGCCATCTGCGCGAAGGTGCGCTGTACTTGCTTGAGAATAGGGAAGTCCAGGGCGGGAATCGCCGCGCTCATGCTCACCCCTTTGCGGGCGGCGGCGTCGCGCTGCACTTCCATGACCAACTGTGAGGTATTCGCCGGACGGGGTTTGGGCGTGTGGCGAGTCTGGGTCGGGGTGGCGAGCCGGTCCTCCTTGCGCTTGCGCACGTAGTAGCCGGACTTGGGACGCGCCTCTATCCAGCCGCGATCCTCCAGAACGCCGTACGCGGTGTTGACGGTGGAGATGCTGACTTGTTGTTTCTTCGCCATTTGACGTACGGAAGGGAGTTTGTCGCCGACGCGGAACACGCCTTCGCGAATCTGATCCGCCAACTGGTCGGCCAGACGCGCATAAAGATTCATTTCCATAAGCAGTACAGATTTAGCCGGTTAACACCATAACAGAAGGGTAATTAGGAAATCTGTTATGGTCAACATGTTTGGTTTTTGAATCTGTAACGGCTCAAAAAAGGGCGATAAAGTATGCATCCTAGATTGGTGGCGAAAATTAAGGCGCGACCAGGAGTACAGATTTGTCCGGATCGCGTCCGAGCAGAGGAGATGAAGCATGGCCGTAGCACATTTTGGAAAATTCGGTCGGAATGCGACGCCTTCCGACAGTCATGGCGCACATGACGCCGCAAGACATGGTTTGAGAGATTTGATTGGCAAATGGCGCCGCAATATCGATACCCGGCACCAACTGTCATTGATGTCAGACAGTATGCTGGATGACATCGGTCTGACCCGCGAAGCGGCGGAAGCAGAAGCCAGGAAGCCCTTCTGGCGCGACTAAGGTCGCACTGAGGCGAGATCGTTAAGCATTTTTGTCTTCCCATACGAGTTTACCCTCGTATTTTTCGCCTCCGGACGCCACGTCCGGAGGCTTTTTTAACCCTTACAGTTTTGCAAATCCCTACGCGCTTCGGGTTTCTATTAACTCGCGCATCCCGGTAGTTGCAGTTATTCCGCTTCGGCGGGGAGTCGTCATCATGGAATTATTTTTCGCCGTACTGTTGTTTGCTGTTTCCACCACTGTCACCCCCGGACCGAATAACATCATGGTGATGGCCTCCGGCGTTAACTTCGGCGTGCGCCGCACCCTGCCGCACTTCCTCGGTATTTGTCTGGGCTTTCCCTCCATGGTCGCCGCCGTTGGGCTGGGTCTGGGAACCGTATTCGCCCAGGCGCCGGCCCTGCATATCATCGTTAAAGCAGTGGGCGTGACTTATATGTTGTATCTGGCCTGGAAAATCGCCACGACGGATACGTCCATCCGCGCAGATAAAGACGTCAAGCCTATGACGTTCTGGCAGGCGGCGGTGTTTCAATGGGTGAACCCCAAAGCCTGGATTATGGCGATTGGCGCAGTGGCGGCTTTCACTACGGTCAGTGGCGATATGAGCGCGCAGGTGGCGGTGATCGCCCTGGCGTTTCTCTCTGTCAGCTTTCCCTGTGTCGGAGTGTGGATGCTGTGCGGCGCCATTCTGCAAAAAGTGCTGACTCAACCCAAACAACAGCGCGTGTTTAACCTGACTATGTCGTTTCTCCTGGTAGCCTCCATTATGCCGATGATCGCCGCCAACCTCAGCGACGTTCCGGTTTGACTCAGCGCGGCCACTGCGACGCGCAACGTTTTTATCCTCAACCCCCATTTCTCCTGACAGTATGCTGTCAGGAGCTCTTTTTTATGCTGTCTCCGTGTTCTTAATATCACTTCCATCAAGGAGACTAAGCATGAGCCAGATCGTAGAACTTGTAACGTTTAAACTACTGCCTGACGCGGACAAAGGCGCATTCGCCGCAGCCAGCGAGGGCGTCAACGCATTCGTCAGAGACCGTGACGGCTTCCTGTATCGCAGCCTGTGCGAGAACCCTCAGGAAAACAGCTGGACTGACATTGTGTACTGGCAGGACATGGACGCTGCTAAACAAGCGGGGGAAATGTTCATGACCTCCGAGCTGACCCGCGGCTTTATGAGCTATATTGATCCGACTTCCGTTACAATGCGGCATCTGCAGGTGGCGAACGATTCCGGTTGTTCAGCGACCGCCTGAGAACCGAAATCTCCCATGTCGTGAGGAATCCTTTCCCGGATGCGCAGAGCTGATCGTCTTTTCCAAATCGTGACCATTCTGCGCAGCCGGCGTGGGGCCACCACCGCCAGGATTATCGCGGAGCAGTTAGAAGTGTCGGAGCGCACTGTCTATCGCGATATCCAGGCGCTGATGGTGTCCGGCGTGCCCATCGAGAGCGAAGCCGGCGTGGGATATCGGTTGATGAGGGGCTTCACCTTGCCGCCGCTCAACTTCCAAGAAGATGAACTGGAAGCGCTGTTGCTGGGCATGCGTATGGTGCAGGCCTGGAGCGACCGCGCCATGGGCCGCGCCGCCACTCACGCCTTGCAGAAGATTCTGGCGGAGCTTCCCTCGCACCTGAAACGCATGGGCGAGCAGACCCAGATATATTCTCCGCAATTTTTTGTCGACGCCAAAACCGCCCAGTTTGGCGAGGAGCTGCGCGCTGCAATCAGGCAAAAAACCTTGATCTGGGTGCGCTACAAACGGGTCGATGGGGTTGAAAGCGAACGCTGGCTGGAGCCGTTAGGCATGTTTTTCTGGGGACGCACCTGGACCCTGGTCGCCTGGTGTCGTCTCAGGAAGGAATATCGCGAGTTTCGACTGGACCGTCTGCTGGAGCTCAGGGCCGCGCAAGAGACTTTCGAGACCCAAAAAGACAAATGTTTAGATCATTACCTGGATCGTGTAACCTCGCTGTATAACGAATACTTTCAGGAACATTCCAGAACAGATCAGCCCAATCCCAATGAGTGACGCCCCTTCCTCTGGCGTAATCGGCGATTTTCCCGGCAAACGCTGGTTGAAGATAGCGCTGCGTACGCTGCATATTCTCAGCGTCGCCGGCGTGTGCGGCGGCATCTGGTTTGGCCATGGGCAGGAAGAATGGCGCGGCTTCTGGATGTTCGCCCTGGCCAGCGGCCTGGCGATGCTGCTCCTCGATTTGCTCTCCAACTGGCTATGGCTGGTGCAGGTTCGCGGCGCGGTGATTCTCTCCAAGTTCGTCCTGTTCTCTATGCTGGGCGTATATCCCTCCGCGGATCGCTGGCTGCTGACCGCGATCATCGTGGCTTCCGTGGTAATTTCCCATGCCCCGGGTTCAATTAGATACTATTCTTTATTACATCGGCGCGTGATGCGTTCACTCTCGGATATGAAAGGATGACAGATGTATTGTCATGATGAAGAACCGTCGCCTTTACTGGTCAGTTGGCAAGATGCGTTTCGTGATGCGCCGGTAGCGCCGGTGCTTGATCTTGCCTGCGGACATGGCCGTAATGGGTTGTGGCTGGCGCGCCGGGGGCGGGACGTGGTCTTCGCCGACCGGGACGCCGAAGCCCTGGACGGCATCGCCGAGGTGTTGTCGCAGGAAGGGTTGCCGGGACGTATCTGGTGCATCGACCTGGAGACGCGCCTGCCGGACCTGGACGACGATAGTTTTTCCGCGATTCTGGTGTTCCGCTACCTGCATCGTCCGCTATTTCCCCTGTTGAGACGCGCCCTGGCCCCTGGCGGCTATCTCTTCTATGAAACTTTCACATGGGAGCAGCCGCAGTACGGCCGTCCCTCTAATCCTGACTTTCTATTGCAGCCCGGCGAATTGCGACGGGAGTTCTGCGCCTGGGATGAAGTGCATTATTTTGAGGGCGTGGACCCTGAGAAACCCCAGGCGATTTCTCAATGGGTCGGGCAAAAACCCCGCCTCGCTATAGCGGAACTACCGCCATTGCCAGCTTGAGCGCGGAATCGTCATTACCTGAGCGGAATTCTTGTTGGCGTGCCAATTCAGAGCGGCGGCGCCATCGGACTCGATATAGTCAATCAGATCCGTATAGGCCAGTCCCATGTCGGTGCGCTCCGTTGGGGGCGACCAGGTGTCCGGTAGGATCAGGCCGAAGGGGTAACCCTGATCGTTCACGAAATCCATGCCGGCGTAGACGGTCTGGAAGTTAGGGCGCACATAAAGATAGGGGCGGAATGCGTCGGGAGAGAATGCCTCCATGGGCGTATCCAGTGCAATCGTAAAGGTGAAGCCTGGCCCTTGAATGATGGGGTGAGCCGGTTCGGTATTGATAAATTGCGCGCCAGCGATCGGGCTCCATAAACTTTTTATTGCCGTGAATAACGGCAGGTCAGTCTGGCCGGACACCGTCGTTGCAAGGCTCTCTTCCTCTATGGCTAAACCGGTCTCAGGAGATAGCACCTGTGTCGTGGCGGCGCCGCTGATAGCCCCTAAATTGAAAGACAGCCCCCAATCCAGGTCATACTCCGCGCCTTTGGCGATCAGAAAACCTTCGCCAAATATCTGCACCGCTTTACCGTATTTGTTGAAACCCACATTGACGCGATAAGCGACCACCAAATCATTGAAGTCATAGTCGCCCCGGTCCGGATAACAATCCTCAAAGGCGACGATGTAGTACTGATTGGCGCTGGGAAAATACTGCGCGCTCGCCATCGTCAGGTCAGAATCGCCGGGCCTGATCACCAATGGCGCCTCCAGCCACCCGGCCTGCAATTGATCCAAAAACGCAGCGTCTTCGGCGGAGATGATGGCGATGTCTTCATAGCCATTGGAGTAGTCGTAGAATGCCTCCGGGTCGCCCAGTTGCACTTGCGTATCCATGAATTGGATATTGAGTGTGATCGTGGCTGCTCCGGTCAGATCAATATCGACCGGGACATAGACGGTGGCGTCGAAGTCCGAGCCATAGATATCGCTGTCCGTATTGGGGGTAATGCGGCTGGAGCCGGTGTCGCCAATCAGGGTGTAGCGCAACTGACGCTGTTGCTCGCCTTTGGGCGCCAGCATGCTTTGGCTTTGGCTCCAGAAGTCAGTGAAGACATGGGTGACGCCCGCAGACTCCACGATCAACTCCAGATTTTCGATGGCGACGCCCTGTGAGGACGCTTTTTCCGTGCCGTTAGCGGCTTCATTGACATCGATGGCGAAGACCAGGCGGCCGCCATTGTCCAGGCGGAACGCCTCCAGCTCGGCGCCTGTCAGATCTGGCTGGCTGCCAGCAATGTCCATGACATTAATATTGCCTATTCCTCGTGACTCAATCACATCATTCAGGCGTTTGGAGACGGTGGCTGCTGAGACCGACGCGTGGATCGCCAACAGCGACAGGCATAAAACAAGGCGGTTGTAACCTCTCATAGCGTAATATCTCCTGTCACAGTGGCAACGGCTCCGCTGACGCCAAAGAGGTCGTAATGAAGCTGACTTTGGCCTTGTAGCAGACTGACTTCCAAGCGGTATTCGTAGAGCAGCCCGTTCTGGACCGGGATAATTTCTCCCAGAAAAAGCGGCGCGTTGGGATTATCGTAGAGTTTCAGAAACAGGCGGGACTCGACGAGCAGCGAGTCGGGAATGGTGACGACCGCCAGTTTGTTAACGTAGGCGTCCAGTGAAGTCCCGCTGTCGTTGATAATGGCTGAGAGGGTAGAGGTTGCGCTGGAATCTGTCGTCTGCGGGGCAGGGGCGCTGTCGGTCGTAGACGAACCGCTGGCGCCGCCGCCACCGCCGCATCCCTGCATAAACAAGGATGAGATCGTCAGCGTTAAAGTAAGCGCTGTAAGTCGGGCATGAGTCATAAAGGGTTGCTCCATTAAAGCTTTACCAATAATGGGCAAGACTCAGGCCACTAATAAGCCTCTTCTAAAACAGATACTTATGATGTCGCGCCAGACGCGTCGCGCATTGCGCTAAGCACTTTGAAAAGCATATGTGCAAGCTGCAATCAGACGCTGCGCAACAATACGGAGCCGTCCACCCGGCTCCAGAATCCGGCTTTATCCGGGTGCGCGCGACGCAGCTCCGCCAGAAACGCGCCGTGGTCAGGCGCAGTTTTATAGTCAGGCGCCGCGACGTCCAGCTCCGCCAGCTCTTTCATGTAATCGGCGGCGTAAGCGTAAGCCTTGGCGTAACTGCGATTGAGAATATCCTCCAGCAGGGCGCGATAACAAAGAATGGCCCCTAAACCAATGCGATGCTCTTTGAATCGCTCCGCCAACGCCAGCAGGTCGCCATGATAGTACTGCTGTAGCGCTGCGCCTTGTTGCTGCAACAACGCCAGCGCCCTTTGCGGCTGTTGCAGCTCCAGCAGCAAGCTGGCCGCCAAGGCGCCGTCGCCGGCTTGCTCCGCGCTTTGGATGGCGTCGTCGATGATGTCTTCGCGCTCCTCGCGCGGAGCCAGTTGCAGCAGCGCCTGCAGGTGCTCCGGCGTGGGCTCCAGATTGAACAGGCGTTGCAAAGCCTCGCGTTTGCTGGCGCGATCGCCGAGCTGTTCATAAGCCAGCAGGCGCATTTTCAGCAGATCTGGATTCTCTGCTTCGGGCGCATCCAGACAGGCCAACGCTTTGTCCGGCTCGGACGCTTTCAGATAATTTTCCGCCAGTTCGATCTTCAAAAAATCGCTCAGTTCGGGATAGGCCAGCTTTACCGCCTGGGCGTACAGATCCGGGTCGTTCATCGCCTGGGCTGTTCCCTGTAATCCGGCCAAGGCTTCGCGAAAGTAATCGTCCTGGGGCGCCAGTCCTTTTTTCACCGCCTGACGTAGCTGACGTTCATAACGCCAGGCCAACTGACTCAATTCGCTGTCCGTAAAACAGGCTTTATCTGAGGCCAATAAGCCAAGCAGGAGATTACAGGCGTCCTTATTGCGCCATTCGGCGAAACGGCTTAACCAATAGCCTTCGGGAAAGCGCTGACGCCGCCGCGCTGACGCAATGGCTCTGGCCATCATGGCGACCGCCTCTCGATAAACATCGCTGATGGCTCCGGCGGAGTCGTCGCTGCGCACGAAGACTTTTTCGTGAGTGGTGATGAACTCCGCCAGTATGTCGCAGGCCTGTAACGGATATTCCTCCATCAGGCTCGCATCGATATCCTGCAACAATTGCTGTAACTGCGCCGCATAACCAAAGGTTTCGCCATAGCGGATAAACTGCCGACTTTGCCCAATCGCCTGGATACGCTCGCTCAGGTTGGCGGACAAGGCGGCGGGAGAACGCCGGAGCAGGAACAAATCAATAAAGGCGTCCACCTCTTCATGTCTGCCGTGCAACTCCAGCAATAATTGAGTCAGCTCGCTTTTGCTCAGCTTTTTGAGGCGGCGCTGAAGATCGCGGGAGTTATTAAGATCCTGGGAGTCGGAAGACATGAGACACCTTTGCTTGCAGGACCCCTGACGAGTTACGTCACAGGCGTCCGATTAGTGGCGATGACGGTCAGCGTGTAAACTGCCTTATGTTATTAATTTTAGACAAAGTGCAGAGGGATGGACATGACGAAAGAGTCAGGTTTGCAAAATGCGCCGTCGCTGACCGCCGATGAGGTGCTGCGATTCTGGTTTGAAGAATTGAGCCCCGCGGACTGGTTTCGCAAAAGCGACGCGCTGGATCGACGCATCGCCGAACGCTTCAGCGCTTTACTTACCGCAGCGAGATCAGGTGAGCTGGCGCACTGGCGCGACGAGCCTCGCGGTCGTCTGGCGGAGGTGATCGTACTGGACCAGTTTTCCCGCAATATCTATCGCGATCAGGCTGAATCCTTCGCGGCGGACAATATGGCGCTGGCGTTGGCTCAGGAAGCCGTGCGGGCGGGAGCGGACGGGGAACTGCGGCAAGAAGAGAAGAGTTTTCTGTACATGCCCTACATGCATAGCGAGTCCGCTGTGGTCCATGAACAGGCTGTGCGCTTGTTCAGTCAGCCCGGACTGGAGAACAACCTGGATTTTGAGTACAAGCACTTGGCGATTATCAAACGTTTTGGGCGTTATCCCCATCGCAACGGGATTTTGGGGCGTGAATCCACGCCGGAAGAGCTGGCGTTTTTAAAGGAGCCTGGGTCAGGCTTCTAAGCCGCCTGCGCCGTTTGCTCAGGGCAAACGGCCAAAGAACGCTTCGTAGGGCGGTAGATAAATCCGATTGTCCCGTAGCTCGCCGGCGAAGCCATGACCGTTTAGAACTTCTGGAGGTTGCGGCAGGTTAAGCTCAATCTCCGCCGGTTCATAGGATACATTGAAGGCGGCCAGCAACCGCCCTCCTTTATGTTTGCGCAGCAACAGCAATACCGACGCGTCTGCGTGAATGATCGACATGGAGCCCAAAAGAATCTCCGGCTGCTCTTCTCGCCACTGAATGAATCGCTGAACCCGACGCAAGACGGATTCAGGGTCTTTTTGCTGCACATTAATGGCGTGGGACAAGTGCCGCGGATCGATAGGCAGCCAGGGCTTATGGGTGGAGAAACCCGCTTGGGGCAGGTCGTCGTCCCAGGGCAACGGCGTACGACAACCGTCGCGTCCCATGTACTGTGGCCAGGACAGCTTGCCGTAAGGGTCGCACAGGTTATCGAAAGGAATGTAGGCTTCCTCCAGACCCAGTTCGTCCCCTTGAAACAGGACCGGCGTTCCCCTCAGCGACAGATGCAGAGCCAGCACAATAGCGGCCAGGCGGGGCGCGTCATGATCGCCTTCCCAGCGTGACACCAGCCGGGCGACGTCATGGTTGTTCAGCATCCAATAGGGCCAAACCTGATCGCAGTTCTCCTCGAAGGTTCGCACGACCTCCACCAGACCGGGCAGGTTGCAGACGCTGGGCAGAGCCTCGTAAATATTCGCCATCTGCAGGCCTTCCTGCGAGCCGCTGTAAATGTTTAGCATTTCAAAGGTGGCGCTGCTGGTGACGCTGCCCAGCAAAGCGGCTTCATAACGATCACACAGGCGGCGGATGCGGGCCAGCGTCGGCAGGGTTTCGGGGCGGTTCTGGTTATAGATCTGCAACTGATATTCGAACGGGTTGATCAGCGCTTCTTCAGGAATCGCCGCCATATTGCGCCGCGCCGGGTTATTGCGCAGCTTTTTATCATGGGTATACAGGTTCGGGCAGTCCAGGCGGAAGCCGGCGACTCCGCGCTCCAGCCAGAATTGCAGAATATTGAGCACTTCGGCGATGACTTCGCTGTTATGGAAGTTGAGGTCCGCCTGTCGGCTGGTGGCGTTATGCAGGTAGTACTGTCCGCGGGTGGAGCTCCATGACCAGGCTGGGTGGCCAAAGGTCGTCTGCCAGTTGTTGGGAACCGTGCCGTCCGCTTGGGCGTCCGCCCATACATACCAGTCCGCTTTCGGATTATTGCGATCCTGTTTGCTTTCCAGAAACCAGGGATGCTGCACGGAAGTATGGCTGATGACGATGTCGAGCAACACGCGCAGGCCGCGTTTATTCGCTTCGCAGATCAGCGCATCGAAATCGTCCAGATCGCCGAAAGCGGGATCAAGGCTGTAGTAGTCGCTGACATCAAAGCCGAAGTCGCTCATGGGCGAGGTAAACACTGGCGTCAGAGCGATGGCGGCGACGCCCAGTTCGACGAAATAGTCCAGTTTTGCGGTCAGGCCTTTGATATCGCCGACGCCATCATTATTGGCGTCGAAAAAGCTGCGCACATTGACCTGATAAATAACGCCGTATTTCCACCAGTCATCCTGTGTGTCTGCAGGTCGTTGCGTCTGTGGCCGCTGATTGTTCCACTTTCCCTGGAGTTGCGGATCGGATGATTTCATAAAGCGCTCGCGTTGCCGGATTCCTGGCGCCGAATCTTGCTGTTCGGATTATATGTCTGACGCCCGTAGCGCCCAGTGTACGTGCGCGACAGAGGCTTGTCCACGTAACCCGGAGTCGTGGAAATTTGGGCTATGTAAAAGTCGACGCTTGTGTTGCAGAAAACTTTTTGTTAACTTCGATCCTCACAGGTGTTGATATACGCCTGCCGCCCACACAGGCAAAGTCGAGTACGACATTATCTACAAATCTATGAGTGTTATAGGTTTAGTGACTCATGAGACAAGATGTGAGTGGGCCGCGTCATTGCCGTTGTAGCGAGACATTGCTATGAATCATGCGACCTGCAGACACGTATCAGAAACCACGCTGAAGAATTTCAAGCGTGACGCCAAGAAAATCAAACGCAGCCAAGGAATCTCCCACGCCCAGGCGTTGGATCTTGTTGCTGTGGAACATGGATTCCGTTCCTGGTTTGATGTTCTAAACCGCGCCAAAGATCTCTCCTCAGCGCGTCAGCAGCCGCAGAAACCTCAAACAACGAATCGCGCCAGCGTAGTCGTAAATCCTTTCGGAAAGCACATTTCCCTGTTCGCAGAATCTTTCGCTCATGCGGTGCCATACAGTTGGCGCATCGCACGACGCAGTATTGGCTCCGGCGTCGCCGGCCATGAGGGGCGTCGCGAGGGTTCAATCCATTCCGTAGTCGTATCTCCCAGCGCCTGGTCTTTGATCTGACGAGGGTTTGATGCCGGCGGCGTCCTCACGGTCGCTCCGCATACGGTGTATCTTTATTTTCATTCTCGCAATCCACGTAATGTGCTCCATATAACAATAACTCGGAGGAATCCATGATGAAAAAAACCATAATTAACGCTATTGGTACGGGTGTATTTCTGTCCGCCGCTTTCAGCCTGCAAGCGCATGCGGAAACGCTGACCATTTCCTGCGGCGCTGTCGGCGCGGAACTGGAATTGTGTAAAGAGGGCGTCAAGGCCTGGGCGGAGAAAACCGGCAATGAGGTGAAAGTGGTGTCCACTCCCAACTCCTCATCCGAACGTCTGGCGCTGTACCAGCAATTGCTGGCCGCGGGCAGTCAGGATATCGACATTTTCCAGATCGACGTGGTGTGGCCGGGTATGCTGGGCCAATACTTCGTCGACCTCAAACCTTTCAGCAATGGCGCTGAGAAAGATCACTTCGAATCCATCGTCAACAACAACACTGTCGACGGCAAACTGGTGGCCATGCCCTGGTTCACGGACGCCGGCGTGCTGTATTACCGCAAAGACCTGCTGGAAAAATACAACCAGCAGCCCCCGGAAACCTGGGCGCAACTGGAAGCCTCCGCGAAAATGGTGCAGGACGGCGAGCGCAAGGCCGGCAATGACAAAATGTGGGGCTTCGTCTGGCAGGGGCGGGCTTATGAAGGGCTGACCTGTAATGCGACGGAGTGGGTGGCCAGCTTCAACGGCGGCACAGTGGTGGACGAGAAAGGCAAGATCACCATCAACAACCCGCAGGCCGCCAAGGCCCTGAACACCGCCGCCGGCTGGATTGGAACCATCAGTCCGCAGGGTGTGACCAACTACGCGGAAGAAGAATCCCGTGGCGTGTTTCAGTCCGGCAACGCCGTGTTTATGCGTAACTGGCCTTACGCCTGGTCGCTGGCGCAGGCGGAAGACAGCGCCATCAAAGGCAAAGTGGGCGTAGTGGCTCTGCCGAAAGGCGGTGAAGATGGTCGCCACAGCGCTACGTTGGGCGGCTGGCAACTGGCGGTGTCCAAGTACGCCAAAAACCCGAAATTGTCCGCGGATCTGGTCATGTATCTGACCAGCTATGAAGAGCAGAAGCGCCGCGCTATCAAAGCGTCCTATAACCCCACCATCAACGCCCTGTACAAAGACAAGGACGTGCTGGCGGCGACGCCTTTCTTCGGCAGTCTGTATGAAACTTTCGTCAGCGGCGTGCCGCGTCCCTCCAGTGTGACCAAGAGTAAGTACAACCAGGTCAGCACCGCTTTCTTCAACGCCGTGCACAGCGTTGTATCCGGCAAGGAAAAAGCCGAAGCCAGTCTGGCTCAGTTGGAAGGCCAACTGCGTCGATTCGCCCGTAACGGAAAATGGAAATGAAACTCTCTCAATCCGGCGCTGCATCTGCAGCGCCTCCCCGGCCTGAGGTAAGCGACAAGATGTCCCAGTCGTCCCGACAACGCCAGCGCGCCCGCAGCGCCTGGCTGTTCCTGGCCCCGATGATCTGTACGCTGCTGTTGGTCGCCGGTTGGCCGCTATTACGCACGATCTGGTTCAGTTTTACTGACGCCAGTCTGACAGATCTCAACGCAGCCGAGTTCATCGGCTGGGGGAACTATTTATACAAGGAAGATGGCGAGTGGTACGGCCTCCTGGCCGACGCCGTATGGTGGAAGTCAGTATGGAACACCTTGACGTTCACACTGATTTCCGTGTCGGTGGAACTGGTGCTGGGCATGATCGTGGCGCTGGCCCTGAACGTGAACTTTGCCGGTCGCGGTCTGGTGCGCGCAGCGGTGCTGATTCCCTGGGCGATTCCCACCATTGTCTCGGCCAAGATGTGGAGCTGGATGCTGCACGACCAGTTTGGGATTCTCAACGACATGCTGATGGGAATCGGTCTGATCTCAGCGCCGCTGGCCTGGACCGCGGATGCGGACCTGTCGATGGTGGCGGTGATCATGGTCGATGTCTGGAAGACCACGCCTTTCATGGCGCTATTGATGCTCGCCGCGCTGCAGATGCTGCCCAAGGATTGTTATGAAGCGGCGAAAGTGGATGGCATTCACCCGGTAAGGGTTTTCTTCAGAGTGACGCTGCCGCTGATTATGCCGGCCGTCCTGGTGGCGGTGGTGTTCAGGGCTTTGGACGCGCTGCGGATCTTCGATTTGATTTATGTGCTGACTTCCAACAGTGAAGACACCATGTCCATGTCCGTTTTCGCCCGCCAGCAACTGGTGGACTTCCAGGATGTGGGATACGGCTCCGCCGCCTCGACGGCGTTGTTCCTGGTGATCGCATTGCTGACGTTGGCCTATCTGTATCTGGGGCGCAAGTACATGCGCGTGGGGGACTGACATGAGCCAGACTGTCGATGCAAAACAGTTGCTGCGTAAAACCGCTTTTTACCTGCTGGTGGCGGTGATCGTGGTGTTTTCCGTGTTCCCCTTTTATTACGCAATTCTGACGTCATTCAAATCCGGCAGCGAATTGTTCGTGGTGGACTACTGGCCGACCTCGGTGCAATGGGGGAACTATATCTCCGTATTCAAAGGCACGGCTTTTGGGGAAAACATCCTCAACTCGGTGATGGTGTCGAGCGCGGTGGTGCTGGTGTCGCTGATGCTGGGTCTGACCGCCGCTTTCGCCCTGGCGCGGATCGATTTCCGCGGTCGCGGACTGATGCTGATTGCGATTCTGTCGGTATCCATGTTCCCACAAGTGGCGGTGCTGTCCGGCCTGTTCGAAGTGATTCGCGGTCTGGGTCTGTACAACAACCTGCTGGGTCTGGTGCTGGCGTACCTGATTTTCACGCTGCCGTTCACGGTGTGGGTGCTCACTACTTTCATGAAGCAGATGCCGAAGGAAGTGGAAGAAGCGGCGATTCTGGATGGCGCGTCCAACCTGACCATTATTTTCCGGGTATTCCTGCCGATGATGTGGCCCGCGCTGGTTACTACCGGACTGCTGGCGTTCATCGCCGCCTGGAATGAGTTTCTGTTCGCCCTGACGTTCACGCTCACCGACGCGCAGCGCACTGTGCCGGTGGCCGTCGCGCTGATCAGCGGCAGCAGCCAGCATGAGCTGCCCTGGGGCGTGATCATGGCCGCATCGGTCATCGTGACCGTGCCGCTGGTGGCGCTGGTATTGGTGTTTCAACGTCGCATTGTGTCCGGCCTCACCGCTGGCGCAGTCAAAGGTTAAACGGGCGCCGCGTGGCGACGCCTGCAGTTATAGATTGTTTTAGGAGTTTCTCTCATGTCGAAGGTTGAGCGGGATTGGTGGCGCGGCTGCACCATTTATCAGATTTATCCGCGTAGCTATCTGGATTCCAACCAGGACGGCATCGGCGATTTGCCGGGCATCGTCAGCAAACTGGATTACATCGCCGGTCTGGGCGTGGACGCGATCTGGTTGTCCCCATTCTTTACGTCGCCGATGAAAGACTTTGGCTATGACGTATCCGACTACCGCAGCGTCGACCCTATTTTCGGGGACCTGGACGACTTCAAGCGTTTGGTGGAAAAGTCTCATGCCCTGGGCATGAAGGTCATGATCGACCTGGTGATGAGCCACACCTCGGATCAGCACCTCTGGTTCCAGGAAAGCTCGCAGGATCGCACCAATCCCAAAGCGGACTGGTACGTCTGGGCCGACCCCAAGCCGGACGGCACGCCGCCGAATAACTGGCTGGCCATGTTCGGCGGCTCCGCCTGGGCATGGTGCGCCAAGCGCCGTCAGTACTATATGCACAACTTCCTGAGCAGCCAGCCGGACCTCAACTACCACAATGCGGAAGTACAGGATCAGATGCTGGAGGAAGTCCGTTTCTGGCTGGACCTGGGCGTAGACGGCTTCCGTCTGGACACCGTCAACTACTACTTCCACGACAAGCAGCTGCGCGACAACCCGCCACTGCCGAAAGACGCCAAGAAGACTCTTGGCGCGCCGGAACAGAACCCGTATTCGTTGCAGCTGCATGTCTACGACATCAGCCGCCCGGACAACATTGGCTTCCTCAAGCGTCTGCGTGAGTTGCTGGATCAGTACGAAGGCATCACCACGGTCGGCGAGATCGGCGCCGATGAGCCGCTGAAAATCATGGCGGACTACACCGCCGGCAGCGACAAGTTGCACATGGCGTACACCTTCGATCTGCTGAATGTGTTCCATGAGCCCACCTATATTCGTGAAGTGGTGGAGCGTCTGGAGAATCAGATTGGCGACGGCTGGGCCTGTTGGGCGCTGTCCAACCACGATGTAGTGCGTTGCGCCACACGCTGGGCCAATGGCCGCGATCGCGCGCCTTTCGCCAAGCTGTTGCTGGGTCTGCTACTGTCTCTGCGCGGTAGCGCCTGCATCTATCAAGGCGAAGAGTTGGGACTGCCGGAGGCGGATGTTCCTTATGAGCGCCTGCAGGACCCCTACGCCCTGCCGTTCTGGCCGGAATACAAAGGCCGCGACGGCTGCCGTACGCCGATGGTCTGGGAAAGCGACAAGCCCTACGGCGGCTTCTCCTCCATCGATCCCTGGCTGCCGGTGTCCGAGGAGCATCTAGGGCTGGCGCCGGATGTACAGGAGAAAGATCCGGATTCCGTGCTCAACTTCTATCGCGGCTTTATTCACTGGCGCAAGCAGCAGTCCGCACTGAAGGCTGGCGCGATTCGCATGCTGGACGCGCCGGAAGGCGGCTTGCTGTTTGAACGCAGCGATGAAGAGCAGCGTATCGTCGTCGCCCTGAACATGACCGCGGAAACCATTCGCATTCCCTGTCGCATGGCCAATGTGACGGCGATGAGCGGACATGGATACAGCGGCGTGCTGGAAGGCGAAGATATCGTATTGCCGCCGTATCAGGCGTTTTTCGGCGAGCTGAAATAGCTGAGACAAATAGCTGAAATACAAGGCGCGTGGACGCGCCTTTCGGCACAACAAATACAAGAGACGAGATGTTATGGCTGAGCTTAGATTACGCAACGTCAATAAAGTTTTTCAGCAGACCCATGTGCTGCACGACGTCAACTTGCAAATCGCAGACGGCGAATTTGTCGTGTTTGTCGGCCCCTCCGGCTGCGGCAAGTCCACATTGCTGCGCACCATCGCGGGTCTGGAGGACATCACTTCCGGCGAGCTTTATATCGGCGGCGCGCTGGTCAACGATGTGGCGCCAGCCAAGCGCGGGGTGGGCATGGTGTTCCAGTCTTATGCGCTTTACCCGCACATGACGGTGTATGAAAACATGGCGTTCGGATTGAAGCTCGACGGCGCGGGACCGGATGAAATTCGCAGCAAAGTGGAAGCGGTTGCGCAAACCCTGCAGTTGGGCGCGTTGCTCAAGCGTAAGCCGGCGGCGTTATCCGGCGGTCAGCGTCAGCGGGTGGCCATTGGACGCGCTATCGTGCGCGAGCCCAAGGTGTTTCTGTTCGACGAGCCGCTGTCTAACCTGGACGCGTCCCTGCGCGTGCAGACCCGGTTGGAAATCGCCAAGCTGCATGAACGTCTCGGTTCCACCATGATTTACGTCACCCACGATCAGGTTGAGGCCATGACCCTGGCGGACAAAATCGTAGTAATGAATCAGGGACGCATAGAGCAGGTAGGCACGCCGCTGGAACTGTACAACCAGCCTGCGTCTGAGTTCGTAGCCACTTTTATCGGCTCGCCTCGCATGAATATGCTCAAGGGCAAGGCGGCGGAAGATTTCGGCGCCGCCACCCTGGGCATTCGTCCAGAACATCTGCAGGTGCGCATTCAGGGCGAAGCCGGCGACTGGAAAGGCGTGTTGCGCATGGCGGAGCATCTGGGCAGCGACACCTACGTGTATGTCGACGTCGCAGGCGTTGGCGAAATGACGGCGCGCATCGTGGGGGAAATGGAGCTGGAGCCGGGGTGTGAGCTGTACTTGCATGCGCCCTCGCAACATCTTCATCTGTTCGATGCTCAAGGCAAGCCGCTGGACGCTTCGTTGCGCCGCTCAGCCTGACGTTAAGTCAGAGATTAAAACAACAACAAACGTTATCTCATGAAAACAGCAAATGCATCGGCGGCGGCCGCTCCCAGGGGCGGCTCTCCGCACCATTATTTCGGCGCGCTGGCGGACTCTCCCAGTCTGACGGACGCCGCTCATTTTGAAGTCGCCATTTGTTGCGCCGGCGGCGCAGTGCTGTGGGACGCCCGCCGGCGCCTGGTGCTGCAACCATTCAGTCTGGTGTGTTTTTCTTCGCTGCACGGCGCCAAGCAACTGCACAGCGATGCGGAAGCCTGGGGATTACGTTTGTGGTTGCCCTTGTCCTTTCTGGCGGAGCTCTGCATCCCGCACCGGGTGAAACAGAAGCTGCTGCACGGTGAGATCTGCGTGGCGGACGCCGCTAAGGCGCTGGAATCGGAAACCGTTGCGCGTTGGGCGGAAGAGCTGGCCTGTCAGGATGACTATTTGAAAGATCTGGTCTGGGACGAAATAGCCTTGTTGCTGCGGCGTCTGTTCAAAGACGCCTTGGGGCCGGACGCCTGCGTCGCCAGGCCTGCGGCTGAACCCACGGGTTCCTGTCGTCATGTGCACAAGATGGTGGAGTACATGAACGAGCGCTATTGCGAGTCCATCTCCGTCGCGGATGTCGCCGCGCATGTGCGACTGCACAAAAACTTCGCCATGGGATTGTTCAAGCAGGTGCTGGATATGACCATTCTGGAATACCTGACCCAGCTGCGAGTGAATCACGCCGCCCGCTTGTTGACCACGACATCCCTACGCGCCAGCCAGATCGCATTTGAAAGCGGATTTTCCTCCATCACCCGTTTTTACGAAGTATTTGCCCGCAGCTTTAGCCAGTCCCCCTGCGATTACCGTAAGTCGCGGCGGGTGTAAGCGACTCTCCCGCGACTCGACACTGCGTCAGCGCGTCCCGCCAAGCCCGACTATAATTAGGGACAGGAGGGGATATGGCGCAAGCACACTTTTTTGTCGGCCAGTTGGTTGAACATAATTTATTTGGTTATCGCGGCGTGGTGATCGGCGTCGATCCGACGTTTAACCATACCGACGCCTGGTATGAGAGCGTCGCCAAGTCGCGTCCGCCGAAGGATCAGCCCTGGTATCATGTGCTGGTGCATGAGAGCGACCATATGACCTACGTGGCGGAACGCAATCTACGAGTCAGTCTGGATACGACCCAGATCGACCATCCGCTTTTGGGCGCTTATTTTGACCGTTACGACGGCGCGCGCTACTTTCCGCGACACTCCATGCATTAATCCGCCGCGTCCGGCGCAGGCATGTAGGGCAGCTCCAGATAGAAGGTGGCGCCGGTCGGCAGAGTGGAGTTGCTGGAAATTTCCTTGGCGATGGATTCGAAGTAAATCTGCCCGCCCTGCAACTCCACCAACCCTTTCGCCAACGTCAGGCTGAAGCCGGAGCCCAGGGAGTCGCTACTGGCCTCGTCACTGCGCGCCAGTCCTTCGAACAGATAGGGGCGGATTTTCTTGGGAATGCCGGGGCCGTTGTCGCTGACCGACAAGCTGATCAAAGCGCCCTCCCGGCGTAGATGAACGCTGATCTCGCCGCCTTTACCGGAATGCCTGACGGCGTTGCTGAGCAGAATATCGATAATCTGCTGCAGGCGCTTTTCGTCACCGCGCACCCAGGCTTCCGCCACCCCGCTTTCGAAGTGCAGATTTTTGCTGGTTTGATAGGCCTTGTTACGCCAGATTTCCGTTTGCGTCCGCGTCAGCTTGAGCAGATTGACCGGGCTTAAATTCAGCGAGAGAGAGTGGTTCTGAATCTGGTAGATATCGAACAGCACCTCAATCAATTTTTGCATACGTTCGCAGTTACGCTCCGCAACATGCAGCATGTGCAAGGTCTTCTCCTGTATCTCTCCCGTCAGACCGTTTTTGCACAGCATGACCGCACCCTGAATCGCGGTCATGGGGGAGCGAATTTCCTGCGACACCATGGCGAGCAGGCGGGCGCGCACCGTATTGTCATGAGCGCTGTCTTCCCGCACTTGTTTTAACTGACGGGTCTTCTCCGCCACATTGAAGGTGAGGGAGTTTTGCAGGTCGTATAGAAGTCGACTGTTATCCGAGAATTTCACCAGCGCCCGCGCCACATTGCCGATTTCATCGTTGCGCTGAGTGTGGGGAATGCGCTGTTCCAGATCGCCGTCCGCCAGCCGGGTGATGGCGGCGGTCAGCTCCTCCAGCGGCTGCGTCATCCAGCGGCAGGCGAGGTAAATGGCGACCAGGCAGATAATCAGCGTGGCGCTGAGGGTGACGGAGCGTTCCGTCAGCTTGACCAGCATGGAGCTTTCCACCTGGCTGATATCGATCACAATGTTGAGCGTGCCGATCTCCTTTTCTCCGGCTTGATCCCAAAGCAGCGGTCGGGTGATGCGCATCTGCGCGGCGCCGTCCGACAGCTTGCCGGCGGAGGCGATAACCTCGCCATCTGGATAGCGAATAGCGACCTGCATGATTTCCGGCATGGAGAACAGGTTGTTGACGGCGTTGTTGATAATGTCGAAATCAAAGTTCCAGACGGCGGCGGCCAGCACCGACCGTTGCGCGTCCGCCAGCAGATAGGCTTCCTTCTCCAGGTTGGCGAGTTGCGCCCGGTAGTCGTACCAGGCGGTCACCGCCGCCTCCAGCGCGAACATGGAAACGATGATGATGGAGGTCAGCGTCATCAACCGGCGACGCAGGTAGGCGCTGTGTGGATGACGTTTTTGTTTCCGATCCTTGGAGGGCTCTTCGTTGATGGACTGATCTGGAAGCATTATGTCGTCACGTCTCGCCAAAAATGAGTTCACTGCTGCTGAAGCAGCCGCTCTAATGAAAAGTCATACTGCTTGAGTTGAGGATTCAACGCTTTTGAAAAGCGGGTGAAGTCAATTTCACTCCAATTGACGCCGACAATGAACTTTAAATATCTGTCGACGTTTTCCGGCGTGAGCAGCCCCATGTTGGAGTGAATGGACACACCGACGTCATCCGCGAAATCCCGACCATGGTGGTAGTCGTACATCAGCACGAGGCTCCAGGCGCCCTGCATGAAATGGCCGCCGAAAGAACCGGTAAGCTTGCCCTCTCGAATATATTCCAACGCGGAAGGGCTCCAGTCGATGCCGGCGATAAGCAGGTTTTCCCCGGGTTTATAGCCGAGGCTCTGCGCGCCTCGCAGGGAGCCGACGGCGATGGAGTCGTTGGCGGCCCAGATCACCCGGGTGCGAGGGTAGCGTTTCAACAGGCCGACCGCCTGCTTATACGCCAGCTCCTCGTCCCAGCGGGCGGACACCAACTGTTGCAGCTCCACTTCCGGGCGTTCCGACAGGGAGCGATGCAACCCCATTTCCCGTTCGATGGCGGCGTTGTCCGTGGGCGTACCGCCTATCGCGAGAATGGGCAGCACCTGACCGCCGCGCAGCAGCTCACGAGAGGCGGCGGAGGCGAACAGCATATTGGCGAGGGCGTAGCCGGCGTTTTCATCGTTGGGCAGCATTTGCCCGACCCATTGTTTGAAGCGCTCCCGCGGGTGTCCGTATCGTCGTTCCTGCTCCACATTGAGACCGGAGTTAAAGATGAAGGAGCGCACCTTGGCCTCCTCCGCCAGCGCCAGCAACTCCGGGGCGTTGCCTTTGAAATTCTTGTACATGATGAAGTCTGGCGGGTCGCTGGAGAGAATATGCTTGATCTGCTGGCGCATGAGCAGGCGGTCGTGATTGGCGCTGAATACATCCAGACGGATATTGAGATCTTCCGCGGCGGCGCGTGCGAAGCGAATCACCTCGGACCAGAAGGTGTCGTCACTGCTTTGCGGATTGAAAAACACCACATGCATCGCCGGCGTCATGGACGGGGCGGGGGCGGCATACGCCAGCGGGGACGCCAACAGCCAAAAAAGCAGCCAAAGCGCGCCTTTGCAGGACAACTTATAGAGCATCGTTTCCGGCCGGACCAAGTTAGAATTCATTCACTCAGTGTAGCCGCAAATCCAGGGATGCGCTTTTAGCGCGGAGAGGGGCGTCAGGGGAGAACGCAGCGACGACGGCGCGTCGCTGCAACGGCGATCAAAGGTGGCGCAATTTAGTCCGCGCGACCCATGAAACGCTTCTCTGCGGTATGAATTTTGACGCGCTCGCCCTGCTCCAGATATTCGGGAACCTGAATCGTCAGACCAGTGACGAATTTGGCGGGTTTGGTGCGGGCGCTGGCGGAAGCCGCTTTCATGGCGGGAGTGGTTTCGATGACTTCCATTTCCACTGTTTGCGGCAGCTCCAGTGAGATAACCTGACCATCCACCATCAGCACTTGCAGTCCCTGGGTTTCTTCGGTCAGGAACAGCAACTGGTCTTCGATGTCGTTCTTTTTCAGCATGTATTGAGAGAAGTCTTCGTTGTCCATGAAGACGTAATCGTCGGCGTCGATATAAGAGAAAGCGACCTGACGACGCTCCAGCTGAGTGGTGCTCAGCATGTCGTCGCCTTTGAAACTTTCTTCATATTTGAGACCGGTGCGCACATTGCTGAAGCGCATTTTGTACAGGGTGGCGGCGCCTCTGGCGCTGGGGCTGTGCACTTCGATGTCTTTAACAATCAGCAATTGCCCGTTTAAATCAACGACTTCGCCTTTCTTAATCTCACTGGCCCGCGGCATATGGGTGTCTCCGGAAAAAATGGTTGCGCGCATTTTATGGCATCAGTAGTCTTAAGAAAACTATAGCGATAGCAAAGACGGCCCCTTCCCGGCAGGTCATACCTCATACTACGCATAACGGATTGGCTTCCCTTTCAATGACCACGATTTTAGGCATTTCCGCTTATTACCATGACGCTGCGGCGACGCTGGTAAAGGACGGCGTGATTCTGGCCGCCGCCCAGGAAGAGCGATTTACCCGCAAGAAACACGATGCGGATTTCCCCCGCCACGCCATTGAATACGTTCTCGACGCCGGCGGCGTCGCCCTGGACGAAGTGGATAGGGTGGTTTTCTACGATAAGCCGCTATTGAAGTTTGAGCGGCTGCTGGAGACCTATCTGGCGTTCGCGCCGCGAGGTTTCCGTTCTTTCGCCACGGCGATGCCGGTGTGGCTCAAGGATAAGCTATTCCTCAAAAGTGAGTTGAAGAAGGCGTTGAGGGGCCTGTTGCGGGACCCCAAGGCCGTGCTGCCGCAGCTGTTGTTCGCGGAGCATCACCAGTCTCATGCGGCCTCCGCCTTCTACCCCAGTCCGTTCGCCAACGCGGCGGTTCTGTGTCTGGATGGGGTGGGGGAATGGGCGACCAGTTCCGTGTGGGTGGGCGAGGGCGCTGCTTTGCGCCCGTTGTGGGAAATCGAGTTTCCCCATTCTCTGGGTCTGCTGTACTCCGCTTTTACCTACTTTTGCGGCTTCAAGGTCAATGCCGGCGAATACAAGTTGATGGGACTGGCGCCCTACGGGGAGCCGAAATACGTCGACTTGATCATGCAGCATCTCATCGATGTCAAAGCCGACGGCACTTTCCGTTTGCACTTGCGTTACTTCGATTTCATGACCGGTCTGCGTATGACCAACCAGCGCTTCGCAGAACTGTTCGGTCTGCCCCGGCGGGAGCCGGAAGCGCCGTTGACGCAGGCGTATATGGATCTGGCGCGTTCGGTCCAGGCGGTGACGGAGGAGATTGTGTTGCGCCTCGGGCGGACGATCGCCGAGGAGACGGGGCAGCGTCATTTATGCCTGGCCGGGGGCGTGGCGCTGAATTGCGTCGCCAATGGCCGCCTGCTGCAAGAAGGCCCGTTTGACGATATCTGGATTCAACCGGCCTCCGGCGATGCGGGCGGTTCTCTCGGCGCCGCCTTGCTGGCCTGGCATCATTATCAAGGTGAACCCAGAACGCGTCCCCTGGCGACAGGAGAACTGGACGCCATGCAGGGCGCTTATCTGGGACCGCAATACAGTGACGAAGAAATTCAGCGCTATTTGACGGAAGCCGGTGCGACCTTTGCGGTGCTGGAAGATGATGCGTTGTACGCGAACATCGCCAGTGATCTGGCCGACGGTCAGGTAGTAGGCTGGTTTCAGGGGCGCATGGAATTTGGACCCCGCGCTCTGGGGGCGAGGTCCATTCTGGGCAATCCGATGGACCCGGCCATGCAGACCA
This sequence comes from Hahella sp. HN01, assembly GCF_018986435.1. Taxonomy (GTDB): domain Bacteria; phylum Pseudomonadota; class Gammaproteobacteria; order Pseudomonadales; family Oleiphilaceae; genus Hahella. The sequence goes on from NZ_JAHMIN010000002.1 coordinate 211,894, forward strand.
AGATGAATCTCAAAATCAAATTCCGTGAATCCTTTCGTCCCTTCGCTCCTGCGGTGGCGGCGGAGCATTGCCGTGATTATTTCGATTTGGACAAGCCCAGCCCCTACATGCTGCTGGTGGCGGATGTTCAGCAACTGTGGCGCAAATCCGCCGAACCGGGCCATGAGGGGCTGGAGCGTCTGCGCCAGATTCGCTCGGATTTGCCCGCCATCACTCATGTCGACTATTCGGCGCGGGTGCAGACGGTGCATCAGGAAACTAATCCTGAGTTTCATCGTCTAATAAAAGAGTTCGCCAAACATAGCGGCCATCCGGTGTTGATCAACACGTCCTTTAACGTTCGTGGCGAACCGCCGGTTTGTTCGCCGGACGATGCGTTTCGGTGTTTTATGGCGACGGAGATGGATGTATTGGTCTTGGGGCGCTGCGTACTGCGCAAGGCCATGCAGCCGGAGGCGTTAGTGAATAAAGATTGGTCTCGGGAGTTTGAACTTGACTAACTCAGTGCAACAGAACTTTGCCTCCGCCCCGGAAGGGGAACTGAGAAAGTTCGGCCTGGTTATGGCCGCCTTTCTTATTCTGGTGTTTGGATTGTTTTTGCCTTGGGTGTTTGCTTTGAGCCTGCCCCGATGGCCTTATCCGGTTGCGGCGGTGTTCGCCGCCCTGGCGATGGTGAAACCGGGGCTGTTGCGTCAGGTATATGTCCTGTGGATGCATTTCGCTTTAAGGCTGGGCAAGATAAACAGCGCTATCATTCTCGGCGCCGTATTCGTTGTTCTGGTGGCGCCGCTGGGATGGGCGCTGCGGCTTGCGCACAAGCTGCAACTGCAAAAGCGCATCGATCCGCAGGCGACTTCTTATCGAACTGTACGCGACGAACCTATTACCCCTGAGTCCATGGAGCGACCATTCTGATGTGGGAATTTCTAAAAGACCTTTGGGCGTTTATGCGACAAAGGAAAAAAGTGTGGCTGTTTCCACTGGTATTAACCCTGGTGACGTTGGGCGGCCTGATTGTGATCACCCAGGGATCGGCGGTGGCGCCCTTCATCTATACGTTGTTTTAGCGGCGGCGCCCACATGAAAACGGCCTCTATGGAGGCCGTTTTGCTATGCCGTCAGCTTCCCTTCCTGATAATCCTTCACCGCAGTGAGAATTTCGTCGTGGGTATTCATGACGAAAGGACCGTAATGCGCCACCGGCTCATGTAAGGCTTCTCCCGCAAGTAACAGGAAGTCCGCGCCGCCTTTATCTGCGCTCAGTTGCAGGCGTTCGCCTGGACCAAGAATGCCGAGCTGGCCCGCCTGCAACACTGAGCCCATGTGCACGCGGCCGTTATAGACGTAGATCGCCGCCTGTCGGTCTTGCTCCAGCGGCAGATCCAGCTTGCCGTTGGGCAGCAGGGATATATCGAGCAGGCCGGCGGATTGCGCCAGTCGATTCAAGGGTGAAGTGCTGAAATTATCCTGAATGCGCCAGGAGCCGGCGATGACCCGAATCTCGCCGCAACTCAGAATAATAGAGGGCAGTTCTTCCGGCTGCGCGTCGCGCCACTCCGGCTGCTTCATTTTCTGCGTACGGGGAAGGTTGATCCAGATTTGAAAGCCGTGCATGCGTGCGGCTTCCGGTATCGGCATTTCCGAATGGATGACGCCTTTGCCGGCGGACATCCACTGCGCGCCGCCGCTTTTGATAGCTCCCTGGTTGCCCATATGGTCGCGGTGTTCGAAGCCGCCTTCTTTCATATAGGTCAGAGTTTCCAGGCCGCGATGGGGATGTTCGGGAAAGCCAGCGATAAAATCGTCCCGTTCGTCGGAACGGATTTCATCAATCATTAAGAAAGGTTCCAGATCGGTAGCGGAAAATCCTGCGATCCGGGAAATCCTGACTCCCGCGCCGTCGGTCGCCGGGCTGGCGTTAATGATGCGCTTGAGTTCTCGTACAGCCATGGTGGTGTCCTCCCACTCCATTGCATGATTTGCATATCCTGCAAGCAGTCTTCTCATTGTTGCATTATGCATCGTAAAATTCGAAAATAAATTGCAATTATTCGTGTCTAAATTTCGATAAATTAGAATTCATGCCTAAATCAACGTTGGAACAATGGCGTATGCTGCACGCCGTGGTCGCCCACGGCGGCTTCGCCCAGGCGGCGGAGATGGTGCACAAAAGCCAGTCCACGGTGCATCATGCCGTACATAAGCTTGAGGAAATGCTGGGCGTACAGATTCTGCAGGTGCAGGGGCGCAAAGCGACGCTGACCGAGGCGGGAAAACTGCTGTTGAGGCGTTCGGAAAACCTGCTGCAACAGGCGGAGCAGCTGGAGTCCGTGGCCTCCGGTCTGGCCCAGGGCATTGAAGCGCACATCCAGATCGCGGTGGAGATTATCTATCCCCAGGAAGCCCTGTATTGCGCGCTGGCGGAGTTTTCCGAGCAGTATCCCAATACTCGCATCGAAATTATCGAAACCGTGTTGTCCGGCGCTGAAGACCTGCTCAAGCAGGGGGTATGCGACTTGGTTATAACTCCATTCGTACCGCAGGGATTCATCGGCGATCTGATTACCAATATTCCGTTTACCCCGGTGGCGAATCCGGAGCATCCTTTGCATCAGCTCAATCGCACCCTGAATAAAGATGACCTGGCCCGACATCGGCAAATCGTCATTCGCGACTCCGGCGCCGTGCGTCGTAATTCCGGTTGGCTGGGCGCGGAGCAACGCTGGACGGTGACGCACATGAGCACCTCGGTGAACATGGTGAAGCGCGGACTGGGCTTCACCTGGCTGCCGGTTTCCTGGGTGGATGCGGATATTCAAAGCGGCGCCCTGAAGGCGCTGCCGCTGCAGGAAGGCGGCGATAGAGAGGTCCCGCTGTATCTGGTCTACGGCGATATGGACAGGCAAGGTCCCGCCACGCTTTATCTGGGAAATCAGCTATTGCGACGGGGACGCGAATGGACCAGATTTCCTGAATAGGCCTCTTGGCGCAGCGCCTTGAGGAACTCCAGAACAATCAACAACAATTTGGCGACATTATGAGTTTAAGCGATCTGAACCCGCAGCCCTTGTGGCGTTTTTTCCAGCTATTGTGCGACACCCCGCGGCCCTCCAAACAAGAGCAGTTGCTCAAGTCCCGCATCAGAGAAGCCCTGGCCGAATATGAGCTGGAAATCATCGAGGATCAGGTCGGTAATCTGATAATCCGCAAACCTGCGACGCCCGGCTACGAAGACGCGCCCGGCGTAGTGATGCAGAGCCACCTGGATATGGTGCCGCAGAAGAATGAAGGTTCTACCCACGATTTCAGCAAAGACCCGATTCAACCCTATATCGACGGCGACTGGGTGCGCGCCCGCGGCACCACATTGGGCGCGGATAACGGCATCGGCGTGGCGGCCATTCTGTCCGTTCTGACGTCCAAAGACATGATCCATGGGCCGCTGGAAGGCTTGTTGACGGTGGACGAAGAGGCCGGGATGACCGGCGCGAAAGGATTGCAGGGCGGCGTACTGCAGGGCTCTTTGCTGCTGAACCTGGATACGGAAGAAGAAAACGAACTGTATATCGGGTGCGCCGGCGGTGTGGATATCGGCGGACGCTTCACCTATCAGGCGGAGCCCCGGGACGACCGCCGTCAGTATTGGCGCATTGCCCTAAAAGGATTGCGCGGCGGTCACTCCGGGCTGGATATCCATTCTGGACGCGGCAACGCGTTGAAGCTGGTGAATCGCGCCCTGGATCAGTTACGCAAACAGTTTCCCGCCTTGCGCGTGGCGTCTCTGACTGGCGGCACCCTGCGTAACGCCATTCCGCGCGAAGCCTTCGCCGTGGTTGCGGCGCCGGCGGAGCAGGGCGAAGCGATCGCCCGCCGCATCAGCGAGCTGCAGCAATTGTTCATGCAGGAGCTGAAATCGGTCGAGCCGCATTTGCATCTGACCATCAGTGAAACGGAAGCCGCCGATTTGTTGCCGGAGGATATGGTGGACCGCTTACAGCGGGTGATTTTCGCCTGCCATCACGGCGTATTCCGCATGAGCGCGGATTTTCCCGGCGTGACGGAAACCTCCAACAATCTGGCGCGGGTGGTGATGGATAACGGCCATATCGAAGTGCACTGCCTGGCGCGCAGTCTGGTGGACTCTTTGCGGGATGACGCGGCGCAATCTCTGGCGAGCGTTTTTGAACTGGCGGGGGCGGAAACTTCGGTGGGTAACTCTTACCCCGGATGGGCGCCGGACAAGAACTCTCGACTGCTGGATAACCTGACACGTCTGCATGAGGAAGTCGTGGGCGTTGTTCCCAAAATCCAGGTGATTCATGCAGGTCTGGAGTGCGGTATTCTGGGCGCTAACTATCCCCACTGGGACATGATTTCTTTCGGGCCGACCATTCGCGGCGCGCACTCGCCGGATGAGGCGGTGCACGCGCCGAGCGTAGCGAATTTCTGGAAATTTCTGGAAGCGGCGCTGGCGCATCTGGCCAAACCCGCCTGACGCAGGCAATGACATAGCGGGCGCCGATACTGGCGCCCGACGACAGGCTGCGTTACTTCATGGGTTTCGCATGCCTGTCGCGCTTCTCCCTCAGCTGGGCTCTTCTTCTGGCTCCACTTCCACCAGATCCAGCAGATTAATCGCGATCTTGATAAAGTCGCCTCCCGTCAGAATACCCACGACATGACCATTTTCCACCACGGGCAGACAGCCGTATTTCTTGGTTTGCAGAAATTCCGCCGCTTTACGGATCGGCGTGTCCAGGCTGGCGGTGGCGACTTTGGTCCGCATCACTTGGGTGACGGGAATTTCGGATTCATGGGCCTCCATCAACTCCGGGGGCATGTCATACACGGAGGAGTCCATGGCGGCGAAGACGTCGCGCTGGGTGACGAGCCCTTCCAGTTTGTTTTTGGCGTTGACGACCGGGATGTGGCGGATGCCCTGTTCCTGCATCATTTTGCGCGCATCGGCCAGGCTGTTCTCAGTGCTCAACGTATGCACGGGGTGGCTCATTACATCTTTCATCAGGATCATGCTTACCTCCAATTGCGTAAGCTTTAAGGTAATGGAACCGGCGTCGGTATGGCTTGATGCGAGTCAAACCCGCCGCTACCCAGGGCTTGGCGATATTTCAACGTTGTTCCAGGAAGTATAGCCAGCCTCGGCGTATGGAGCTTTGCGGCGCTGACGCTGTTACACAGACAACCCCTAGTGTATGCTTCGGCGCGCTATGGAGATAGCCCGAATATTGTTTAAAGAATATTCCGTAATGAGAGGGTGAAAGTGGTAATGAAAAGACTGGGTTTAGGTGTCTGCTTGAGTTTGGCCATGGCAGGTAACGCATCAGCAGGAGGCTATGGCGCACTGGGGCTGGATTACATGCACGCCTCTTCAGAAAATCTGCATGACAATCTGATGTTGAACGGAACATTAGGTTGGAGTCTTACGGATTTTTGGGGATTAGAAGGACGCCTGGGCGTTGATTTCTTCTCTCTGATATTCGATGACGACCCTCTGGATGACTCCGGCGCTTTCATGGACGCCTACGTGGCGGGGTACAACCGTTTCACTCTGCCGCTTAGTAATGCAATAAGGCCCTATGCGCTGCTGGGTTGGCAAGGCGCCAGCGTCAGTGTGCAGAATTGTTATGCTTTGGCCGGCGGCTGCGAGAAAAACCATGAAACGCACAGCGGCTTTGCGTACGGCGGTGGCGTGGATTTTCGTATTGAGAAAGGTGTTTACCTGAAAACGGAAGTAACGCACTTCGAGCATAATGAAGTGCGCTTCAATACCTTCAGCGTTGGCGTGACGGGAGCGTTCTAATCGCCGTCTGCGAGGCCTACCACAAATCCAGTTGCACGCCATCGCCGGAGGCTGCGTCCGGTGGATTATCCGCGTTGGGTTCGTTCGGCGCCGAATCGCCCCAGATTCTGCGGGCGAGTCCGGACATCCTCTGTGTGGGGCGCTTGATGGACTTGATCAACAGGTGACGCGGCCCCCATACGCTGATCCTTTTCCTGGCGCGAGTGACGCCCGTGTATAGCAACTCCCGCGTCAGCACCGGTTGATCGGTTTCAGGCAGCGCCACCACGCAATGGTCGAATTCAGATCCCTGACTTTTGTGTATCGTCATGGCGTAGACCGTTTCATGCGCGGGCAGGCGGTATAAAGGAATGCTGCGCAGGGGGCCGTCAGCGTCCGGGAACCAGGCGCGCAGTTGCCCCGACGCCGGATCACGCCAGATCAGGCCCACATCGCCGTTAAACAAGCCCAGACTATAATCGTTGCGGGTCACCATGATGGGGCGGCCGTGGTAGTGCAGTTGGTAACGCGGAGCCAGGCCTTTGCGCTGCAGCGCGGACTCCACCCACTGATTGATTTCCTGCACGCCGCCATGGCCTTCCTTCACGGCGCAGAGAATGCGGAAGCGATTCATGGCGTCCAGGGCGGTTTCCACCGAATCGGCTTTGAAGCAAGGCTCGTAGGCGTTGGCGGCGGTTTGCTGGATGATTGCCTGCAGTTGCGACGGCGGCAGGTTTTCCCAGTCCGCGTCTTCGAATTCCGGCTGTTTGAATACCTGCAGAGCCGCTTCCGGATCGCCGGCGTTGATCGCCTGCGCCAGTCGGCCGATGCCGCTACGGGCGTGAAAACGATGACTCACTTCCAGACGGATGACGCAGTCCGCCACTGGCGCGGCTTCCTTGTCAGCCGGGTAGGGCGGCGTCAGGCCAAGCTGGCTCAGGTAGTCCGCCATATCCGGGCTGACGCCGGCGGCGCTTCGTTGCGAGCAGATGTCGCCAATGACGCTGCCGGCTTCCACGGAGGCGAGCTGTTCGCTGTCGCCCAGCAACATCAGGCGGGCATGGGGAGGCAGCGCCTCCACGGTGCGCAGCATCATCGCCAGATCCACCATCGACACTTCATCTATCAATAGTAAATCCACAGGCAGCGGGTGGCCGGCGTGATGCACGAAGCCTTTGCCGTCGCCCCGTACTTTGAGCAAGCGATGCAAGGTGTAGGCGGTATCTGGAATACGCTCGGGACGAGGCAGGCGTTCCGCCAACTGCAATTTGGCGTTGCGGATAGACTCCATCAGGCGTGCGGCGGCTTTGCCCGTCGGCGCCGCCAGGGCGATGCGCAGAGGCGGGTCGGCGAGTTCTCCCAACATGCCCAGCAGTTTGGCCACGGTGGTGGTTTTGCCGGTGCCGGGACCACCGACAATGGCGGTAAAGCCCTGACGGCAGGCCACGGCTGCGGCGATAGCCTGGCGATCCTCTGCTTCAACGGAAGGAAAAAAGCGCAGCAACGCCTGGCGTACTTTTTCTGGTGGAAAAGAGACGTGATTCAGGATGCGTTGTTGCAGCCGATCCGCGAGCTGGCGCTCATATTCGAAGTAGCGGGCCAGATAGAAGCAGTTACGGTCGTCAAGCACGCACGGGCTGATCGGGCCCGCCTCGCCGACTTCTGCGTCCGCCTGGGTCAGGCCGCTGGCAAGCAGCGCTTCGCGCCATAATGTGAGGGATGGAGCGATAAAGGCGCGTATGTCCTCTTCCGCGGAGTCCGGCCATAACGAGCGGCCGGCGTATTGCGACAGGTCCAGACAGGTGTGGCCATTGGCCAGGGCGTTGGAGGTCAGCGCTACGGTCAGCGCCAGCAGCTCCCGTTGTTCTTCTGTCGCCGACATCGCCATATCGGCAAACTGATGGCCAAGATAATAGTCCAGTGGCCGCAGCAGGTTACTTTGGCGGGCGGCGTCAATCAGATGGGCGATGCTCATGTCGGTTCCCCCTGCAGAATCTCAGCAAACGCTGTCACCGCCGCCTGGGAGGGACGATCGAAAAATACGCCTAATTCTGGTTGGTTCTGACTGTGCATGCCCCGCAAAAACAAGTAATACACGCCGCCAAAGTGGGTGTCGTAATCGTAGTTGGGCAAGCTGCGTTGCAGGTAGCGATGCAGCGCCAGCGTATAGATCAGGTACTGCAGATCATAGCGGTGCGCGAGTATTTCGTTGTGTAGATTTTCCGGGGCGTAGCTCTCGCGTTTTTCTCCCAGCCAACTGCCTTTGTAATCGACGATATAGAAGCGTCCTTCATGCTGGAAGGTGAGGTCGATAAAGCCGTGCATCAGCCCCTCATTCGAGGCGACGTTCAGATTAACCGGCGTTTCTGAGGCGGAGTAGTCCGCGAGGAAGCGCGCAAGCCGCGTTTGCTGAATCAGCGTCACGGGGAACAAGAACTCCATTTCCACCTGCATATTGGCCTTGTCCAGTTGCGACAGCGCAAAGGGCTCGGCGCCGGTTATGCTGAGCGGGGTGTTCACCACCTGCCATAACTGTTCCGCCACGCAGGCCACCCACTCTTCGCCAAAGCCGTGTTGTTGCAGGCTGTGGCTGGTGAGTTCATGCAACACCTCGGCGTTTTCCGCCTGAAACGGCATATTCTCCAGAATATGGTGGAAACACTGACCCGCCCAGGCGCCTTTGGGAAACTGAAAAATATCGCTGACGTCCGGCTGCAGGCGGGGTTGTACTTCCTGCAAAGGCGCAGCCTCGTCCAAAGGTTCTTCGTGATGGCGGCCGCCGCCACCGGCGGCCAGCTGCGAATAACTGGAGAGACGCCAGTTTTGTTCGATTGTGCGCTGGGCGGAGCGCGCCCGCCACTGACCGGCGCCTTCGCCGGGATGATGGCGCTGATGCACTGGCTCAGGAGCGGGGCTCCAGCAGAAGTCCGTCTGCGCGGCAAGGCGAGTCAGAGGCTCGGCAAGTTGTGTATCGTCCAGGTTTTTCAGGGACGTCAGCCAGTCGGTCAGATTGTCCGTCGCGTCGCCATAAAGCAGCCACGCCATAGCGGCGTACTGGAACTCATTCACGGCGCCCCAGGCCCAGACGCACAGTTGTTTGGCCCGGGTCAGCGCGACGTAAAGCAGACGCAGATCTTCCGCCAAACGCTCCCGCTCCGCCTGCTCCTGTAAGCGGTCGCCGCCGCTGAGATCGAGCACCAGTCGGTGCTCCCGCTCGGGGTCATGACACATCAGATAATCGTCTTTGCCGCTGCGGCCGAATCCCAGAAAAGGCAGAAACACCAATGGGTATTCGAGGCCTTTGGAACTGTGGATGGTGACGATTTTCACCAGCGCCTCGTCGCTTTCCAGGCGTAACTGATGGTCATCGCCGCGCCCGTCCGCCTGTTCCAATTGTCCTTGATACCAGGCCAGCAGGCGTTCGGGCGTGGGGTAGTCGCGTCCGGCCTGTTGCAACAGCTCCGCCAGCTGCAACAGGTTGGTGAGGCGGCGCTCGCCTTCCGGCAGGCCCAGTAGTCTGGCGGCGACGCTAAAGGTTTGCAGCCATTTCTGAAACATGGGCATGAAGCCGGCGTCCTGCCACTCCTCTCGCAACTGGTGCAATGAGGTCAGCATGTTTTCCCAGCGCTGTTCGTCCCGCGCCAGCGTCTCCAGCTCCGCCGCAGTCCATCCCCAGCTCAGGGTCACCAGCGCTGCGCGCAGGCGGCGTTCGTCATTAGGCTCCAGTAAGGCGCGCAACAGGCGAAGCAGATCGGTGGCCTCTTCGCTTTGATAGACGCTTTCCCGAGTCAGAAACACGCTGCTGACGCCGACGGCGGACAGCTTTTCCGACATGATGCGGGCCTGATTGTTATCCCGCACCAGTACTGCGATATCGCCGGCGCTGAGCGGGCGCTCGCCCAGACGGGCGCGTCCGCATTCTCCCAGGTTGAGCCAGTTGGCGATTTCACTGGCGGTAATTTGCGCCAGCTGAGGGCGCGCCTGATCTTTACTGATGGCTTTGCCGCCGTCTTCCCGGCCGAGCAGCCAGGCCTGCAATGGTGTCACAGGGACGCCGTCCAGGGTCAGGACGGAGGCGTCAGCGGCGCCGGCGGCCTGCACGGGAATGAATTCGATATCGCCGGCGAACAGAAACGGATTGGCGCACTGTTCGAATAATCCATTGACCGCCGCCACCAGCTCTTTACGGGAGCGCCAGTTGGTGTCCATGGTGTAGCGGTTATCCTGAGGCGTGCGCTGTTTGGCTTGCAGGTAGGCGTAAATATCCGCGCCCCGGAAGCTGTAAATCGCCTGCTTGGGGTCGCCGATCATAAACAGGGTGGCGTTATTGTCGGCGGCGTCATATAAGGAGGAAAAGATACGATACTGGGACGGGTCGGTATCCTGGAATTCGTCAATCAGGGCGACCGGATAGCGGCGTTGCAGCGCCAGGCGCAACTGGGGACCGGTGGCGGCTTCGAGGGCGTCTTTGAGACTGCCGATCAGGTCATCGAAGCCCAGTATTTCCGCCTGGGTTTTCAGGCGTCGTAAAACATCTCTGAAGGTGGTCAGCGTAGCGCCCACCAGCCAGGCGTCCAACTGCGCCTGTTGGCTCAGAAACTGGTCCAGGGCGGTGAAGAAGACATGCTGTGGCGCGCCAAGACCTTTGTCCGCCGCTTTTTTCAGCACGGATGCGTCAAGGACGCTCTGGCTGAACAGAGCTGCGGCGGGCGGCAGCGTCAATTGTTCTTCCGTGCGACTCCAGATAGTGAGGCTGAGAGCCGCATCGTTCAGTTTGTCTTCCCGGTAAGTTTTCTCCGCGCGACCGAGAATTTTGTTCTCCGCCGCTTCCCGTACAGCAGTGATGAGTTCGTCGCCTTGTTGGCGCCATTGGGCTTTGAGTTCGACGGCCAGATTGCTGAGGGTTTCTGGCTCCACATCCGGGTGGATCAGTTCCAGATCGCTTTGCGCCAGATAACTGCGCAGTCCATTCAGCATCTCCGCCGGCTCGCCCCACTTGGCTTGCGCCAGCTCCGCCAGCAACCGGTCGGGATAGAACAGCTTGCGCCAGGTGTCCTCCGCCGCTTGTTGCAACAACGGGCCCAGGTCTTCCTGCAGACGCAGATCAAACAGGAGTCCGCTTTCGAATGCGTTGTCCTGCAGGGCGCGCTGGCAGAAACCGTGAATGGTGAAAATGGACGCCTCGTCCATGTTTAACAGCGCCTGCTGCAACAGGGCGAGAGCGTCCTCGTTGCGTTCCGGATCGCGCCAGGGCGCCAGCCATTCTGGTGCTTCCGCTTCCTGCGGCGCCTGCAAGGTCTGCATGACTTCGCGGATACGCTGACGAATCCGCGTGCGCAGCTCTTCCGTGGCGGCGCGAGTAAAGGTAACCACCAGAATCTGCCTGACGTCGAGCTGGCGCTCCAGCAGCAGACGCAGATACAAGGTGGTGATGGTGTAGGTTTTCCCGGTGCCGGCGCTGGCTTCGATGAGCTGCACGCCCTGCAGGGGAATGGCGATCGGGTCCAGCGGCCTCATGCGGGCGCCTCCCAATGCTCCAGCGCGGGCTCCCAGATGCTTTCCGCCAGCGCCACGAAGCGCTCGTTCAAGGTTTCCGCTTCAAAGCGCCACACCAGAAAATGGTGCGCGTCCGCCAGTTCGCCCGGTTGCCATTCGTTGCCCAGCCAGCATTGCTGCGCGGCGTTGATGGGCTCGCTGCGACTGCGCGGATTATTCTTGGTTTCCACATACTTTAAAGAGGTCTTCGGGAAGAAGCGCACCGGTTCATTCTCACTCTGCGACAGCAGATCCATAAGCTCCGCCAGTAATTTTCTGGCCTGATCTTGCGCGACCTGACGATAATGGCCAACGCCTTGGCGGCACACCAGAAAACTGGGTCGGGCCAGAGGGTCGGCAGTGACGCTGCATAGCGCCAGATGCTCCAGCCATAACAACAGCATGCGGGAAGCGTTGCAGCCGGCGGTAGTCAGATGCAGCAGGCCGCGCGGGCCAATACCGGCCACTGCACCGCGCAACGGCAGTCCTGATTTTTCCGGGGTAATTTCAATACGGTCCTTGCCATAGAGTTCACGGGCCTGCTCGCGCAGCGCTTCCAGTTGTTGCCGCGTCTGCTTGCGGCTGATGGCGCCGACAGCGCCGCCGGGCAGCAGCCCCTTGGCCTCCAGATAGCTTTCCGCCTCTTCGTCCGTCGCCGCGTTCATCAGTTCCTGCAGCCAAAGCTCTTTCACCTGAAAGCCATGCAGACCGCCCAGGTCGAAAGGTTCCCGGTCCTGAGTCAGATCACTGGCGTCCAGCAATATATTGAGCCGCTGCTGTACGAAGTAGCGGGTGGGGTTGCGTAGAAAACGTCGCAGACTGTCCAGCTCAACCGGATGCTCTGCGGAAAACGGCTCCCGTTCCCGGGACGGCAGCGCTTCCGGGCAGAACGCCTGATACTCCTGCTTGCTGTGGCGACCGTGCAGGGCGGGCAGCCATTCTGACTGATAGCTGAAGTGGCCGCCGTCGGCAGTAAAGTAATGCGGGCTGAAGGGTTGCAGTGGATGTTCGGTCAGAATGCGCTCCATGGCCGCCTCACCGCCTTGTTCCTGAATCGTATCCAGCAGCTCGCTGAGAATGACCGAGGGCGCGCACTCGCTGTTGTCGCGGATGCTGCGCCCGACATAACTCAGATAAAACACGTCGCGGGCGGCCAGTAGGGCTTCCAGAAACAGGAAGCGGTCTTCTTCGCGACGGGCGCGGTCGCCTTTGCGAGGATACGCGGCGATCAAATCGAAGCCCGGCTGCGTCTGGCGGCGCGGGAACTGATCATGGTTCAACCCCAGAACGGCGACCACCCGAAAGGGAATACTGCGCATAGGCACCATGGCGCAGAAGGTCACTGCGCCGGTGAGGAAACTCTGACGCCGTAACGGGCTGTCCAGACGCCGACGCAGATCCTGTTTCACCACCGCCAGCGGCAAGGGTTGATCGAAGCCAGCGGTCTGGGTTTCCTGCAGCCACTCCTGCACCGCCTCGCGGGCGACCTGCAGCGCCTGCTCTTCATCCCGATCAGGGTCGAACAGATCGTTCATCCAACTGTGCAGGAGGTCCGCCCATTGCTGCGGCGTCTGGCCACGGGAGATCTGCGCGCGCCAGCGCGCCAGGGTATCGATCAGTTGCGACAGCGCGCCCAGGCTGTCCGCATCGCCGCCCTGGATATGAGGATAGGGGGCGACATCCTGATACATCTGCATCGCGTCGGGCAGGGCGAAGCCCAGCAGCAGGCGTTTGATGCCGGCTTTCCAACTGAACTGATCGGCGCAGTCGACGCCGTAGGCCTGCTGCGATTCGCCGTCCAGTCCCCAGCGAATGGACGCCTCATGCAGCCATTGGCGCAGGCGCGATAATAATTCTTCATCCAGCCCGAAGCGGCGTCCCACGGCGGGAATTTCCAGCAGGCCGAGCACTTCCGAGGCGGTGAAACGGCCCGGCAATAAGTCGAACAATTGCAGTACCGACTGCACCAGATTGAAGTCGCTGTAGCGGCTCAGGTCGGCGAGCGACCAGGGAATGCGGCGCGGACCTTCCTGCGCGCCGAATACGGCTTCAACCAGCGGCGCGTACTGTCCGATATCCGGCGTCATCACCACGATATCCCGGGGGGACAGGCTGTGATCGGTTTGCAGCAGATCCATCAGTTGATCGTACAGCACCTCCACTTCGCGTAAGGCGCTGTGGCATAGATGCACTTGCAGAGAGCGGTCGTCAGCGGCGCTTTCTGGCCATGGCTCCTGACGCAGGTCGAAAACGTCCGCCTGCAGGCGTTGCAGCAAGGTTTGCGGCGGCGCGGGGGGGACGTAGCAGTCGGCTTCCGTGACGGACACGTCCTGCAGCACATCCAGATAATCCCGCAGCGGTTTGCCCCAGGAGGCCAGCAGTCGATGGCCTTCGTCGTACAGCCCGGAGACTTCCGCGCCATCGCGGGTGCGAATGCGGCTGATGTCCTTGCGGGAGGCGATGTCGCCCCAGTAATGCTCCGTGGGGTTCCATTGATACATATGCACTTCTATATGGCGTGCGGTGTTCTGCAGCACGTCCAGATACGCCGGGGCCATATAGGGAACGCCAAAGACAAACAGGCGCGGCGGCAGCTTATCCACATGCTGCGGCAGCTGCTCCGCCAGCTCCTGCAATACGCGGGCGCGGTGGGGCGCCTCGCTGTCACGGGTCAGGCCGCGCCACAGCTCAATCTGCCAGGCGTGTTCGCTGGCGCTGGCTTCAGTGGGCAGGCCTTGCTCCCATTCGGATAACCAGTCCGGGCGATACATCAGATAGTGGTCAAAGACATCGGCGATGCGTTGGCTCAGCTGATAATTACGCAGCAGATCCGGCGACTTGCGATCCGGGCCGGTGTGGAGATAACGATGCAGGGCGTCGAATTCGCCGCTGTCTGGAAGCGTAGGCGCGAGCTGCATCAAACGCCAGGTCAGAATGGATTTGTCGAAGGGGTGCAGCTCCGGCAAGTCGTCCCGGCACAGTCGCGCCAGCCGCCAGATCAATTGCGCCGGCAGTTGAAACTCCAGGTTGGCGGCGACGCCGTTGAGTTCCGCCAGTTGCTGGCTCAGCCAGCGGCTCATGCCTTGGCTTTGCACAATTAATATGTCGCTTTGCAACGGGTTCGCCTTGGGACGCGCCAAGGCGTCGGCGAGCAGTGCGAGCAGCTGTTCCTGACGGTTGCTGTAGTAGATTTTCAGCATGAAGGAGGCGTAAACGGTGACAGTGAAATTGTGTGTGAGCTATTTATCATTTTCGCTAGGAGTATAAGGAAATCCAAGGATGGCTGCATGGATAAATCATTTTCCTGGTCAATCGGTCAAACCCGCGGCGTACGCCGTCTCAGCGTCGTCGTTAGATGTCCGTCCTTATATTTAATTTTGTTATAAGGATATAGTGGAAAACCGCTATATCAAGCTGAGTTCCTATCACATATAGAGGTAAGTGCAGTCCGTTAGCGCCTGCTGTTAGGTTTTCCCAAAAAACGCCGCTCCCGCCGGTTACCCCATATCACTGGAATAGCGACGTTGACCCAGCCGGAAACCTCTCCGCAAAAGGCCTGTAACGGCACATGGATCGAGTGCTTAGGGCTCCCCCTCACCCCCTTGGCCGTAGTCTAGCAGTAGTCCGAACTAACTTTCCGTTAACGATAACCATGAATAAGGAAAACATCATGAAATTAGTTAGATGGCTAGCCTTGATTTGCACGATACTGCCGGGGGTCGCGCTGGCCGGGCAACTTAGCATGGCGCGAATCACCCTCAACAGCGGCGATGAATTGAAATCGGCCAAGAAGCTTGGCCTCGACATCGTCCACTACCACAAACTGAAAAATCTGACCGCTGGCGTAAAAGGGGAATCCTTTACGGTGGAAGCGGTGCTGTCTCCCATTGATAAGGAAAAGCTGAATAAAGCCGGTATCAAGTGGGAGCCTATGCAGATGCCTTCGCAGTTCCGCTCGGCTTTCTCCGCCAGCGGCGAAACTGCTTATCACAGCTTTGACGAACCTGAACTGGGTATCGAAGACCGTCTGTACGCTCTGGCGGAAAAATACCCCGCGCTGGTGACGCTGTATAAGATCGGCGAATCCCATCAGGGACGCCCTTTGATCGTCGCCAAACTGTCTCGTAAAACCTGGTGGGATCGCTGGTTCGATCGCGGCGGCGACCTGAAGGACGGCTATGGCGTCAGTCATCAGCCTCCCGGTCGTAAAAAGCCTGAGGTATTCTACGTGGCCACGCATCACGCCCGCGAATGGGTGGCGACGCAAATGGCCATGCGTTACATGGACTACCTCACCGAGAACTACGGCAAGATTGAGCGCATCACCAAGCTGCTGAATCATAACGAGCTGTGGATCATGCCGGTGGCTAACCCGGACGGCTACGAGTACACCTTCACCAACGAGCGTCTGTGGCGGAAAAACCTGCGCGATAACGATGGCGACGGCCAGATCACGCTGCAGGACGGTGTCGACCTGAACCGTAACTTCGGCGAGCATTGGGGCCTGGACGACGAGGGCTCCAGCCCGGTGATGTCCGATCAGACCTATCGCGGACCTTCAGCGGGAAGCGAGCCGGAAACCGTGGCGCTGACTAGCTTTATCCAAGCCCATGACTTCCGTTTTACGCTGTCTTATCACACCTACAGCAACCTGATTCTGTATCCTTTCGGATGGCAGGTGCAGACCCCCAGCTTCGATAATCCGATCTTCGTGGCGCAGGCGGGTACTGACGATAATCCTGCTATCTACGACAGCATTATCGAAGCGGGATATGATCCCGGCGTGAGCGCAGACCTGTACACCACCAATGGTGATTTCACCGATTGGTCATACGGCGCGTTGGGCATTCCTTCCTACACGGTGGAGCTGACTTCCGGTCAGGACAAAGACGGCAACGCTTACGGCTTTGAATTCCCGGACGATGAAAAAATGCTGCAGGCGGTTTTCAACGACAACCTGGAGTTCGCACTGACCATCGCGGAAAGCGCGAGAAGACCGGATGATCCTGTTTCCGCCGTAGGCATCGAAACAGAAGACGTCTATCACGAGCCGCTGACCACTTCCTGGGGCGCGACTCAGTCTGTGGACATGCTGGCCAAGCGTCGCATCGGCGACCGCAGCTTCCTGGTGTATCAAGTGGACGGCGGTTCGCCCAAGCTGACTCGCTTCCGCAGAAAGTTCGGCGACCGTTACAACACGGAGCAGGGAACGTACTTCAATCGCTACGAGGCAAAGATTCGCGGTCAGGCCGCCGGCAGCACCGTCACCTATTGGATCAAAACCGTCAAAGGCGAGGAGTTCGGTCCCTACAGCTACACCGTAGAAAAAGCCAGCGGCGCCAAAGTGCTGGTGGTTGCGGCGGAAGATTACACTGGCGAATACCCTGTGTATGAGAACAACACCGCTCCTAACTACCTCTCTTTCTACACTGACGCCCTGGACGGCGCCGGTTACTCCTACGACGTGTGGGATGTTGACGCCAGAGGCGCCGTGCCGCCAGCTCGTGAAGTCATGAGCCATTACGACGCGGTGATCTGGTATACCGGCGACGACTTTGTGTCGACCGTTCTGGAAGGCTTCCAGGCGCATGAACAGATGAAGCTGCAGGCGCGTGAATACATCAACTACTGGGACGGCAAAGTCATGGCCACCGGCCAGGGCCTGTCTGAAGCGTCTACTGTCTACGCACAGTTCAACGATGACTTCTTCCAGTACTACATGGGCGCCTTCTTGCATCTGGAGACATCCGGTCTGGGCAAAGATGGCAACGCGCTGGACGTAGTCGGGCAGGATGACGATCCCATCATGGCGGGTCTGCGTTTCTCCCTGAACGGCGGCGACAGCGCCAACAACCAGCACACTCCTGACAGCTTCCTGGTCACCAGCAGCTTTGTGGACGAGTATCACCAGACTCTGGCGGCGACCTACGATCGCCCTGGCGGCGGCTTCAACCCCACTTCCGGCACGCACTATGTGTACAGCCAGCAAGCGGATCAGAGCTTCAAACGTCTGGGTGGAACCATCGAAGTGCCGGCGGATGCGCCATACATCACCTTCAACATGGCCCATGAAACTGAAGCGGATTGGGACTTCGTGTTTGTGGAAATCGCCGAACAGGGCAGCGATAACTGGACCACTCTGCCGGAAGCCAATGGTTTGACCAGTCAGGATACCGGCGAAAGCTGTAAATCCGGCTGGGTTGACCTGCATCCGACATTGGCCCATTACATGGACGCCAGCTGTAATCCTACTGGAACCACCGGTCAGTGGAACGCCATGAGCGGCAGCAGCGCTGGTTTCCGCACCATGTTGTTTGACCTGTCCGCCTACGCTGGCAAAACCGTTGAAATCTACATTTCCTATGCCTCCGACTGGGGTACTCAGGGACTGGGCGTTTTCGTCGACGATGTGAAAGTCGGAGAAAATGACGCAGAAGATTTCGAAGACGGCTTCGGTCTGTGGCAGCCAGGCGCTCCCGATGGCGCGTTCAACATCAATAATTGGGATAACATCGAAGGCGCAGGCTTCGTTGACGGTCCCGTCATCCGTGACGAAGACACCATTTATATGGGCTTCGGTCTGGAAGGCGTCGATGGTTACGAAAACCGCGTTAAGCTGATTGAGCGTTCAATGAGTTACTTCGGTCTGTAATTTCAGACCTTTCCACTCCTAGAGAGGGGCGCCTGCATTCGCCGGCGCCCCTTTTTTATCCTCACTTTCTTGCAGACCTCGACTTTCGTCTATATCCTTCGCCGCCTTTTATGCGCTGCGCCGATTTGGGGTCAAGTTAGTTTTTGCGCCCTGTTTTCAGGCATGAATGTGATATTTGGCTGCGCGTAAATCATTCAAATTGTGCATTTAAATTGCAAATTGTTGACTAAAAGGTCAATATTTGCCGGTCATCATTGTCGTTGGCGCGCATATTGCTCTTCTGCTCCCTGTCAATAAATACACACAGCGCGGGGAGACGACTGCATATGTGGGGCGATGGGTCGGAAAAGTCCGGCTGCGTCGCAGGGGGGCGGTCGCTTCCCCCGCGCGGTGATGTATTTGCAGGAAAACAATCAAAACAAAGCAAACACAGAAGTAGGAGTATTCATGACTCTCAAGAAACAGTCGGCCCTGGCCGCAGCAAGCGGCGCGTTGGTCGCCGGTCTGCTTTTTTCTTCAGCTGCGAGTGCTGTAGAAGTTCCGGAAGATATTCACGCCGCGGACTATCATTGGATGAACTGGCATCTGTATCGAGGGATTGATCAACGTGGCGGACCCTACAAGTTCGACGACACCTATTTCGAAATCGAGTTCGGCGGCCGTTCCGGCGCCCTGGACTTTTTCGGCTACGTGGATTTTCTGGATATTTTAGGCGACTCAGGCAATTCCGATAAAAATCGCGGCGATAACTTCTTCGCGGATATCGAGCCCCGTCTTTCCATCGACTACCTGACCGGAACGGATCTGTCTGTCGGCCCGGTTAAAGAATGGTATTTCGCCTTTGACCTATTGATGGCCGATGCAGGCGAATTTGGCGGCCTGCAGGTATTGTGGTCGGGTATCGGCACAGATACGGAGCTACCCTGGTTGGGTAAAACCGGCATTGCTGTCTACGCTCGTTATGTGGGTGAGAACTATGGCGCCAAGAATGAAGGCAGTTGGGACGGCTATGTCGCCCACATCAACTGGTTCAAGCCTTTTTACCACATCGGCGATGATTTCATTGCGTTCCAGGGATATACAGATTACGAGTTCGCCTCTGATCTGGGCGATGAACCGGGCCGTTCCTCCGACTCATTCCAGTCCTACCTGGGCATCTGGTACCATTCCAAGCAATGGGCGGTCGGATATGGCGCCAAGGTATACCGCAACATGACTCAGTTCGAGGATGGTGCAGAAGGGTTTAATGGGCCGCAGGACACCACTGGCGTTGGCCATTACTTCAACCTGACCTACAAAATCTAGCCGCCGTCTATGCGCCGAATGACGCGGCGCTGAATTTCGGAGACGAATCCGAACGACCTGAAGACGCACCGACGTCTTGGGATTCGTCTCCTTTTTCAGGCAGGGAAATGACTTCAGGAAAGGGAACAATGCAGACAGTCTCCACTTACTATTTGGAAATGACCTCTCCTTCTGATCTACAGGCGAAAAGCCCGGTGGGAGAGTTGCAGATCATGGAATGCGCAATCCGGCAGTTTGAATACAGCCGCTTTCTCTACACGTTGGTAGGCGGCGCCTGGGGATGGACGGACAAGTTGTCCTGGAGCGACGATCAGTGGCGGGATTATGCGGAGAACGAGAACCTGCGCACCTGGGTCGCTTACGTCAAAGGCTCGCCAGCGGGTTACTTTGAACTGCAGAAACAGCCTGAACGACAAGTAGAAATTTCCTACTTCGGACTGGCCCCCAAATTTATTGGCCAAGGGCTCGGCGGCTATCTGCTCACCCAATGCATTCGCGAAGCGTGGAGCTGGGGAGCGGAGCGGGTTTGGGTGCACACCTGTACGTTGGATCACCCTGGCGCGCTGGCCAACTATCAGGCCCGCGGCATGCGTCTGTACCTGACGGAGACGGACTGACGCGTCTGTTTGGCTCGCCGCCATTAAATGCGGCGCCTCCGAGGAAGTCTTCTATACTGAGGGGATAGGACTATCCCAGCCGGAGAAGTCTTGCCGGGAAGGAGCATTATGGCGGAGCTGGATGAACAGACGAATCGACTGACCTTAAAGCTGGTCTATTATGGCCCGGCGCTGAGTGGGAAAACCACGAATCTGGGCGCGCTGCACGAACTGTCTTCGCCGGAGTTGAAAGGCGAGATGATGGTGCTGGAGACGCAAAAAGACCGCACGCTTTTTTTTGATCTGTTCCCGCTGGGTTTTGAAGCGCCCAGCGGTCTGTTGATTCAACTCAAACTCTATACCGTTCCGGGGCAGGTGCAGCATGACAGCACCCGCAAAGCGGTTTTATCCCGCGCCGATGGCGTCGCCTTTATCGCCGATTCCCAGCATAACCAAAGCCATACCAACCTTGAGGCGTTTGAGAATCTCGCCGCCAACGCCGGCCGCGTGGGCATAGACTTCGAACGCCTGCCGCTGGTGGTGCAATTCAATAAGCGCGATTTGAAAAATATCCTGAGCGAGCAAGAGATTCGCGAACGCTGGGAGCCCAGTCCCTGGTGGCCGGTGGTGTTCGCCAGCGCTTTGCAGAATCAGGGCGTGCTGGAGACGCTGGAACTGTTGCTGCAACGGGTATATCCAGAGCTGGATGAAGAATACAAGCTGAGCTCCGCGCATCAGTTGAGCCGGGAGGCGTTCGTCGCTGGCTTGTTGGGGAAATAACGGAAGCAGGGGGGCTGCATCGTCGTGAAGGACATTGATCCGGAATTCACGCTTGCCGATTTACTGACGCCGAAAGACATTGAGTCGCTGCAAAATCGATTGCCGCCGCTGTTGGAGACGTCCGTCAGCATCGTCCCTGTACAGGATAAGCCGGAGGCTGACGCCTGGCCTATCCGCTATCAGATTCGCACGGTCGCCTACTTAGTCGGCTCCGCTCCCAAAGAAAAAGCCGAAGCCGCCTGCAAGCTGGTGGAGGCCATACTGCATCAGGCCGCCCGCTACCGGCTGGCGGCTTCTCTGCATCATCATGTCGTGGAGCAGGATTATGAGGAGCTGCAGCTAAAGCATCAGGCTCTGCAGGAATCGGAAGCCCGATATCGGGAACTGGCGGAGCAGCTTGAACGCAGGGTGGAGGAGCAGGTGGCGCAGATCGAGCTGCGTCGCAAGCAGGTCTATGAAGCGGAAAAACTGAGCGCATTGGGGCAGCTCGGCGCCGGCGTCGCCCATGAGATTAATAATCCCCTCGGATTTATCCAGTCCAATCTGAACTCAGGTAAAGGCTACCTGCAGGATATCAGCGATGCGCTGACGGAAATGTCGCGCGGCCACGATGTGAAGGCGATTTTCAGTCGCTATGAATTGGACTTTGTTATCAAGGATCTGCATATCCTGATGGGCGACACTTTGGATGGCGTGGCGCGGGTCGCCAAAATCGTCAAGGATCTGAAAGGCTTTGCCGGCACGGATGGCGGCTCCAGGCAGAAAGTGGCCATGGAGGAGCTGATGGAGAGCGTCTGCAACCTCGCCAAACCATTGATGGGCGGCCACATTCGTCTGCGCAAGGAGTATGAGCCGACGCCGCCGGTGTGGTTGGATTATTCGGCGTTCTGTCAGGCGGTGTACGCGATCATGCTGAATGCGGTGCAGGCCATTGGCGAACGCGGTGAGGTGCTGGTGCAGTGCGGTCCCGGCGCAAGCGGGGTGCGCATTGTGATTGAAGACACCGGCTGCGGTATGGACGCGGAGACTCAGAATCGTATTTTCGAACCGTTTTTCACCACCAAACCGGTGGGCTCCGGCACCGGACTGGGCATGACCTTATGCCGGGACATTATCCGCGCTCATGGGGGCGAGATTCAGGTCGCCAGCGAACCGGGCAAGGGCAGCCGCTTTTGCATTGAGCTGCCCGTGACGGAGGAGGCTCCCGGATAATTCATTTATGTCGAAATTCGCTTCTCTATTCGTCAATAACTCTGCTTCCGATCAGGATGAGGACAAAGGCAAGCCCAAAGTGTCCTACAGCGTTTTGCTGGTGGACGATGAGCCTGCCGTACTGAGTGCGTTGAGCCGGGTTTTCCGTAAGGAGAGCTACGACATTCTCACCGCCAAAAATGCGATGGAAGCCCTGGAGATCATCAGCCAGCGTCGTATTCATTTATTGATTTCCGACTATATGATGCCGGGAATGACCGGAGCGGATCTTCTGCGCAAGGTGAAGGAACAATCTCCTGACACCATCCGCATCATGCTGACCGGGCAGGCGGACACTACTGCGGTGATGGCCGCCATCAACGAGGGCGCGGTCTATCGCTTTATTCTCAAGCCCTGGAATGACGATGATTTGCGCGTCACCGTCGCCCTGGCGCTGGAACAGTACGATCTCATTCAAAAGAACAAAGAGCTTGAGAAAACCAACGCCAAACAGCAAAAAGATCTGCAGGCGTTCAGCAAGCTGGCGCAGCAAAATCGCAGCCAGCTGGCGATTATGCTGCATAAACATAATCTGCTGAACAAGCAGCAGGTGCAGGAGGTGTTTAAGCTGCAGCAAAGCCGTAAGGAGACGGTGATCAAACTGCTGCTGGAAAAGCAATGGATTGAGGAACGCAAGCTGGTGCAGCTCCTGAAGAAGGAAATGTTTTTTGAAGAGGTGTCGCTGGCGGAGTTTCAGATTGAGCCGGCGACTTTGTCGCTGATCCCCACGTCACTATGTCAGAAGCAACTTATCATCCCTCTCCGGGTCAGCGGCAAGCGCCTGTTATTGGCCATGGCGGACCCCCTCAACGTGGAGCTGATTGATGAACTGGGCTTTACCACGGGCATGCAGATTGACCCCGTAGTCGCCACGGTGAGCGCAATGGAAATGAAGCTCTCCGAGTTGTTCGCGGAAGAGGAAACCTCCATCAAAGAGCTGGAAAGCGTGGTGATGGGGGTTGATCCTTTCGAAGGCATCGAAGTGGTCATCGAAGACGATGATGACGATTCGCTGGAAGACCTGCTCAGTCAGACCGAACAGCCGCCGGCGGTGCGTCTGGTTAATGCGATTATCATTGAGGCGTTGCGTCTGGGCGCCAGCGATATCCATATCCATCCCCGCACCAATCAGGTCATTGTGCGTTATCGCATAGACGGCGTGCTGGAGGACAAGATCCGTATCCCGCACAACATGCATATGTCCCTGGTCTCCCGCATCAAGGTGATGTCTGAGTTGGACATCACCGAACGTCGCCGTCCCCAGGATGGGCGCATCACAGTGAAAACGCCGATGCGGGTGGTGGATTTGCGTATTTCCACCCTGCCCACGTTGAACGGGGAAAAAGTGGTAATGCGGGTGCTGGAGCGTAACTCCTCCGTGAAAAACCTGACACACCTGGGACTGTCGGAACTCAACGCCAAACGCATGGAAGCCGCCATCAATAAACCTCAGGGCATGATTCTCGCCACGGGGCCCACCGGCAGCGGCAAAAGCACGTCGCTCTATGCGCTGCTGCAGCATAACGCCACGACGGAGAAGAATTACGTCACCATTGAAGACCCGGTGGAGTTTTATCTGGATATGGCCGGGCAGGTGTCGGTGCGGGAGAAAATCGGCTTGAGTTTCGCCTCTATTTTGCGCGCCATTTTACGTCAGGACCCGGATATCATTCTGCTGGGAGAGATTCGTGACTTCGAGACGGCGGAAGTCGCGCTGCATGCGGCGCTGACCGGACACCTGGTGTTTTCCACCCTGCACACCAATTCCTCTATCGGCACCATCGCCCGCTTGCTGGACCTGGGCATCAAACCTTTCGTCGCGGCGCAGGCGTTGGAATGCATCATTGCGCAGCGGTTAGTGCGGCGCATCTGCGACCACTGCCGGGAAGAAGTCACCCCCAATGAGGAGGAGATTTACCTGCTGGGGCCGCTCTTCGACGATCCGCAACTGAAAACCTTTCACGGCCGCGGCTGCCACAAATGCAACCACGGCTATAAAGGACGCATTGGCCTGTATGAAGTCCTCACCATGACAGAAGAACTGCGCCACCACATCGCTGGCGGCGCTTCCAGTAAAGAACTCCACGATATCGCCGTCGCCAACGGTCTCGTCACCCTCGTCGACGACGCCAAATCCCGCGTCCACAACGGCCTCACCACCACCTACGAAGTCCTGCGAGTACTGGGAACGCAGATAGAGGTGTAGCCTCAACACTCTCGGTCCTGAGAGTTATCTGTATAGCGCAAGATTGCTTTTTGACGATGCTTTAAAGGGTATACTTCGCCTTCAAAATCAATGTGGTTGATGGGTGTATGGAAGGAGTTGCAGTGACTGTCTCTGATGTATCTTGCTTCTTAATAGGCTTTGCAATAGTTGGACTGATTAGCTTCTCGATAGTTTTTATTTTGAACAAGGTATTTTATGTAGATTATAAGAAGCTATCGGGCATGTTAGGGATAGCCTGGGTTCTTCTGTACTTTTTATGTGTATTTGTTCCGTTTTTTATCTCAGGCGTAAAGCCCGGGTTTGAAACCGCATACTCCCCTGATCAGCTTGATAGGGTAGCGGGCCAATATAGCTTAATCACTGCCATAGTGGGGTACGCGCTTAGCCATGATATGTTTGTGTATGCCTTAATGGCGGTAACTGTCATGTTGCTGTTAAAAGGCGAATTTTTTAAAAATGAGAATGTTGAATATGTGGTTAAGTCACTGATATTTATTTTCTATTCTGTGATCGTATTTGAAAGTCAGAAATATCTGCATGTTCTGAATTTTGCTCTGGAGTAGATGTATTGTCAGTCCGGTGGCGCTTGCTTTCACCACCGCTGATATTTGAAGGGAAAGTTAGGAAATAGTAAGCATAAGATCCTTTACTCTTGTCATATTGAATCCCGCCCTCCTTGGCGAGACTCATCGCTTTTAGTCCCGTAATTTTCCCTGTACCTCAACAAAGATCCGCATCCTCCACTCTTAGAATCGCCAGGCCGGGGCTGCCGGCGGTGCTGGTTCGGCTGAGGATGGCTTCGATGTAGTAAGCGTTTTGCGTGAAGTCGAAGCTGGTGGTCCAACAGCCGTCGCTGACGCTGTGGGTCTGGTAGGCCGCGTTGGCGGGACGGGTGTTGCTGTCCAGGGTCAATAGTGTGGTGGTGACGCCGGTGTTGTAGTTGTACTGGCGGAGAGACAGCACGACTCTGGCGTCGCTTCCGTTATCGCGGAAACGGGCGCTGAGGCGCTTGTTGACGCCGCCATTATCGAGATCGGCGATGGCGGTGACGTTATACCGTAAAGTAACGCTGCTGGATGCCGGCGCAGCGCCATTGATCTGGGCGACGCCGCTGGAAAAGTTAACCTCCGCCGCATCCGCCTCGTCGACAATCCCGGTGGAGCCGACCGCCGTCCACGGCGAAGCCGCCCAGGCCGCGCCAACAAAACCGGTCGCGAATGTGAAAGCGCTGGCTTGCAACAAAGTCGTCAGTTTCTGTGATGGGCGTAGCCACTGAATTAAATGGCTGAGAGATCCGCTGACTCGTTCCATATTTGCTGTCTCCGTTTTTTAGGGGCGGCGTGTCCGGCCGCCGGGCGGGCTCCGGCGCGTGGCGCCGGAACACAGCAAGCTTAGACCTGGGAAGGAGACTGTGCGTGGGAATATGTCGCAGCGAGGGCGTTAAAAAGTACCTCGACAAGTGCGTTACACCTTGGCGTAACGCGCTGACGGATCAACTTTGCGGGTTTATTGTTGCAAGGCCAGAATCATTCCGCCGCCGACCGCCAGGCTGATAAGCATGCCCAGGGCGGGAGCGTAAAACTGCGGTTTTTTATAGTGCTTGTACAGGTTGATAAGAATCAGCGCGACGAAGGCGATCAAGGCCAGTGACAGGGCGGGAATCGCCAACGGCTTGAACATGACGGAGGCGGTGCCGGCGATCACCAGTCCTGCGAGGAAAACCAGCCCCATTTTGGCGTCATGAAAAAAGATCTGCATGAACATGAAACTCGCGCTGGCGAAGAAGATCACGAACAGGACGGTGAATAGATTGAGGTTGGTTAAAACTACTTCGGACATGTGCATTCCACGCGCTGGTTGGGCTGAAGGTCTGGTGCGAGCCCGACGATCATAATCCACCCTGACGAAAATGCAATTCCGGGTAAGGGGTATGTGGAAGCATCCGCCATCTCTAATCCAGAGTGCGCCGGTACCGGCGTAAGCCAATCGCCATCATCACTGCGGTGAAGGCCAGTAATGGCCATAAGTGCTCCCAGGCGGCCATCCATTCATTGCCTTTCAACAATAAGCCGCGAATAAAACGCAGGAAATGCGTCAGCGGCAGCGCTTCGCCAATAACTTGGGCCCATTGCGGCATGCCGCGAAACGGAAACATAAAGCCGGACAGCAGGATGGACGGCATGAAAAAGAAGAACGACATCTGCATGGCCTGAGCCTGATTACGCGCAACGCTGGAAATGGTGATGCCGACGGTGAGGTTGGCGAGGATGAACAGCAACACGCCGAGCATCAGCAGTAAAGCCGAGCCCAGCATTGGCACATGAAACACCCACAGGGCTGCGGCGAGAATAACGAGCACCTGAATGTAGCCGATCAGGATATAGGGCGTGATCTTGCCGACCATGACCTCCAGCGGCTGCACCGGCATGGCCAGCAGATTTTCCATGGTGCCGCGTTCGTGCTCGCGGGTGATGGCCAGGGAGGTCATCATGATCATCGTCATGGTCAGAATCACCCCCATCAGGCCGGGCACGATGTTGTACTGGGTGACGCCCTCAGGGTTATAGCGGCGATGGATATCGATGGAAAACGGCGCGCCTGCGCTCTGCAAGGAGGCCAGCGGACCGTTGAGGTCATGAGCCAGGGCGGTGTTGGGAATCTGTTTGATCGCCGCCAGGGCGTTGGAGGTAGCGGCGGGGTCGGTGGCGTCCGCTTCCAGCAGCAGGCTTGGGCGTTCTCCGCGCAACAGGCGACGGGTAAAGTCGGCGGGAATGTTGATAACGAACTGGGCGGCGCCGCGGGCCAGTATTTCGTTGGCGGTTTGCTCGGAGTCGGTAATCTCGGTGACATTGAAGTAACGGGTGTTGACGATGGCCTGGATGATGCTGCGGGTATAGGCGCTGCTTTCCGCACTGCGCACCGCCATGGGCAACTCCTTGGGGTCCGAGTTGATGGCGAAACCGAACAGGGCGAGCTGAATCAGGGGAATGCCAATGATCATAGCGAAAGTCAGCCGGTCGCGGCGCAACTGAATAAACTCCTTGGCGACCACCGCCCACAAACGGATGGGAGAAAGGAGCGTCACCATCTCTTTTCCTCCGAGCTGCGCATCAGCTGAATAAACACATCTTCCAGCCGTGGCTGGGTGCGCTCAGGATTGACGCCTTCCTGCTCTGCGAACGCGCTCAGGTCCTGCTCCAGTTGCTGGGCGTCCGTGCCGGACACAAACAAACGGGTTCCAAATGGCGCCACCTGTTCCACCGCGTTGATACGCTTGAGCTTTTCCGCCACCTGATGAATGTCGGCGCTTTCAATGCGCCAGGTGGCCAGTCCGGAATCGGCGATCAGAGACTGGGGCGACCCTTCGCCCACCAGGTGGCCGTAAGCAATATAAGCGAGGCGATTGCAGCGCTCGGCTTCGTCCATGTAGTGCGTGGACACCAGCACGGTGACGCCTTCATCCGCCAGGCGATGGATCTCCTCCCAGAAATCCCGCCGCGCTTCCGGATCAACCCCGGACGTAGGCTCGTCCAGCAGCAACAGCTTGGGCTTGTGCAGCATACAGGCGGTCAGCGCCAGTCGTTGTTTCCAGCCGCCGGACAATTCCCCCGCCAGTTGCGTCTGGCGGCTTTTCATCCCCAGATTATCCAGCGCTTCGTCCACCGCTTTGCGGCGCTCCTGCAAATGGTACATGCGGGCGACGAACTCCAGATTCTCCCGCACGCTGAGGTCTTCATAAAAGCTGAAGCGCTGGGTCATGTAGCCGACCTGGCGCTTGATATGACGGGCTTCCTTGATAATGTCGTATCCGAGACAGCGGCCTTCTCCCTCATCCGGCGTGAGCAATCCGCACAGCAGGCGAATGGTGGTGGTTTTGCCGCTGCCGTTGGGGCCCAGAAAGCCGAAAATATCGCCCTTGTATACACTGAGGCTGACCTTATCCACCGCCACCTTACCGCCGAAGGACTTCGACATGTCCTTGACCTTGATAATCTCCTCGCGGTTATTCATGCGCATTCAGCCCGGGCGGCGCTACGTCCACGGGTTGCCCCGGATGCAGTTGCGGCGACCGGTCTGCGGCGGGCCAAGCTTTCACCAGATACACAAACTTGTCCCGGCTGTCTTTGCTGTAGATATAGGGTGGCGTGAATTCCGCGTTGGGGCTGATATAGCGCACGGTGGCCATAAACGGCGCGCCGCAGCCGTCACAATGGACGCTGACCTGATCACCGGTTTTTATTGCATGCAGCGCCGTTTCCGGGACGAAAAAGCGCACGTTGATCCGCTCCGGCGGCAATAGCTCCACCACGGGCTGTCCGGCGGGCACAAATTCACCCGGGCGATATAGCACCTGCCGCACCAGCGCCTGCGTCGGCGCCGCCTGTTGTTTTTGCTGCAGACTCCAGCGCGCTTCCCGCAGGCTGGCCTGCGCCGCCGCCACTTGCGCCTTGGCCGCCTCCAACTGGTCGGAACGGGCGGCGAGACGGGCGGAATTCAGTTGCGCTTCAATTTCCTGAATCTGGCGGAGATTACGTGTGTGGGCGGTCTCCGCTTCGTCCAGGCTGGAGCGGCTGGCCAGTTTGTTGGCGTATAGATCGCGCGTGCGCAGCAGCTGTTTGGAGGAGAGTTCGGCGGCGGCCTGGGCTTGTTCGTATTGGGCTTCGATCACCGCCAGTTCCTGTGGCCGTTTGCCCTTCTCCAAGTCCGCCAGTTCGGCGCGGGCGCGCTGTAATTGCGCTTCGGCCTGTTGCTCCGCTGCGCGCTGAGGCTCATCGTCAATACTGAACAGGTGGGCGTCGGCGCTGACTTGATCGCCTTCCTCCACTGCAATCTCAGTGAGCGCGCCAGCGGAGGGCGCTGCGATGAATATTGAATCGCCTTCGACATACCCCTGCCAGTGTTCGCTCGCGGCGGAGTCGCAGCCTGTCAGCGCCAGCAGAGCCGCCAGCACGGCAAAATGTCTGTAATCCATTGTTCAGCTCCTTGAACCGGAATAGGCGCCGCCTTGGGGGAGAACCGCGACGGCGATCGACTGTGATCAGCATCGCTCGTTGTAACTGTTTGATCAATACAGACTTTTGACTAACCTGGAAAAATTTGACGTAAATACGTCCCGGCTGTATCAGAACTTACTCTGCCGATGCGCGACTGTGATAGCCTAGTCGCCGGGCAGGCACCCATGCGCCTTTTACCCTTCAGCCTTCAAGGAGTGATTTTTTCGTGTACGAAATTCTCGACGCTATCGCCGACAGTTATAACCCGTTGCTTGGTCTGGTGACGCTGATGCTGTTGGGTTACACCCTGTGGCGTCGTCGCTGGGCGGCGGCAGGCCGATTGTCGCTGACGCTGTTTGGCGGCCTGGCTATCGCCTACACGGTGCGGTGGGTTGATCACACCCTGGATATATGGCCCGCGCTGGGTATGGATTACAGCACGCACTCTGCTGTGGCGATCGTCATCTCTCTCAGCCTGATCGCCGCCGCGCCGCGATTGCGTGTTGCCGCCTTGATCGGGTTGCTGGGATACGCATTGCTGATGCTGTATCAGGAGTATCATAGCGTCGCCGATATCCTTTCCACCGCTCTGGTCATTGCGCCCTTCTGGTGGTGTGTGTTTTTGCTTTCCCGCGCCGTCTCCAGGGAAGTCGCGACGCAGTCAGCATAGCAGCGCTCAGCGCTGTGACAAGGCGCCTGCGAAGACCTATCATACGTCCTTCCATCGTCAACGGAGGGGCGTATGCAAGACGCATCGATCAAGCTCACGGAATTCAGTCACGGCGCTGGCTGCGGCTGTAAGATTTCTCCTGCAATTCTCGACCGTATTCTTCTTTCCCAATTGCCGCCCATCAACGATCCCCGGCTGCTGGTGGGCAATGCGTCGAAAGATGACGCCGCCGCCTATGATCTGGGCGACGGGCGCATCATTCTCAGCACCACGGATTTTTTCATGCCCATCGTCGACGATCCGTTCGACTTTGGACGCATCGCCGCCGCCAACGCCATCAGCGATATCTACGCCATGGGCGGCGAGCCTTTGATGGCGGTGGCCATCCTCGGTTGGCCGGTGAATACCCTGCCAGCGGAGATCGCCCAGCGCGTGGTGGAAGGCGGACGCCACACCTGCCATGAAGCGGGAATCATGCTGGCGGGCGGGCACAGCATCGACGCGCCGGAGCCCATTTTCGGGCTGGCGGTCACCGGCTCCACCACACCTGCACACCTCAAACGCAACGACGCCGCTGTCCCCGGCAGTCTGCTCTATCTCACCAAGCCACTGGGCGTCGGCGTGCTGACCACCGCGCAAAAGCAAAAGAAACTTCAGCCGCAACACGCTCACTTGGCCCTTGAGCAAATGTGCGCGTTGAACCGGGTCGGCGCGGAGGCGGCGCGCTTGACGGAAGTCTGCGCGATGACTGACGTGACAGGGTTCGGGCTGATGGGGCACCTGCTGGAGATGTGCGAAGGTTCCGGACTGAAAGCGCAATTGAATTACGCCGCTATTCCCCGCTTGCCGCCAGTGTTGGACTACATTCAGCAAGGCTGCGTTCCCGGCGGCGCGCGACGTAATTTCGATAGTTACGGCGCGCGTCTGGGAGAGATGACGGAGGAACAACGTCTGTTGCTCTGCGATCCCCAGACCAGCGGAGGACTGCTGATCGCTGTCGCCCCTGAAGGCAGAGACGCGCTGGAGCGCATATTGAAGGACGCCGGCATCGCGCCTGCGCTGATAGGGACTTTGCAGGCCTATCGCGACGGGCCGCGCATCGAGGTGGCGTGAATGACCGAATCAGGTGACAGACAGGATACGGACGACTACCTCAATGTGTTCCTGTCCGGCGCGCCGCTGCTCGACACCCGCGCTCCGGTGGAGTTTCACAAAGGCGCTTTTCCCGACGCCGTTAATCTGCCGCTGATGACCGATGACGAGCGGGCGCAGGTGGGAAGCTGTTATAAGCGTCATGGCCAGCAGGCGGCGATAACGTTGGGACACCGGCTGGTGCATGGCGAGGTGAAAGAGGCGCGGGTGCAGGGCTGGCGGGAGTTCGCGCAGCGACATCCGCAGGGATATCTGTATTGTTTTCGCGGTGGTCTGCGTTCCAGTATTTGTCAGCAGTGGCTGGCCGAAAGCGGCGTGGCGTACCCTCGTATTCTGGGTGGATACAAGGCTATGCGACGCTTTCTGATTGAGTCACTGGAAAGGATTTGTCAGGAAGCCCGGTTCGTTCTGCTGGCGGGACATACCGGCGGCGGCAAGACTGACTTGCTTATGCGCCTTCAGGGAGCGGTGGATCTGGAGCGTCTGGCCCATCATCGCGGTAGCGCCTTTGGCCGTCGTGCTGAAGGGCAGCCCTCACAAATCGACTTTGAAAACGCCCTGGCGGTGGCGGTATTGCGCCAGCGTCACGGCTTTGCGGACGCGCCGCTCTTGCTGGAGGACGAAAGTCATCTGATTGGTCGCTGCGCATTGCCGCAGTGTCTGCGGCGGGCCATGGCGCAAGCGCCGCTGGTGGTGGTTGAAGTCGCGCTGGAACAACGAGTGGAGCACAGTTTTCGTAACTATATTCTGCATAAATTGCACGAGTGGCGACGCAGCCAGGGCGAGGAGGAAGGCTTTGAGCGTTTCGCCGACGATCTGCGTCAATCAATGTTCAACATCCGCGCGCGTTTGGGCGGGCTGCGCTATCAACAACTGAGCGAGATGCTGGAGGCGGCGCTGGCGCGGCATCGGCGGGGAGACCCCGCTTCGCATCGGGATTGGATCAGACGTTTATTGGAAGACTATTATGATCCTATGTACGCCTATCAACTAAACAAGCGTGCGGAGCGTATTTGTTTTCGTGGGGATGCGGCGGCGGTGTGCGATTATTTCGCGCACGCGTCGGCAACGATGACGACTTCGAGGGACGAGCGACTTTGACCGACGTGTAGCGGTCGCAATGCCGAAGGGCGGGAGAGAGCGATGGCGGACAGAGAGACAAAACCTCTGGATTGGCGACGTTGGGGCGGCCTCGGGCAGGCGGCTCTGAACGGCGTCTTCGGCGATTATCTGGCGCGACGGGGCAATCCGTTGGCGATTGAGATGGACTTCTATCATCAGCGACGGCCATTGCCGTTGGATGAGACGCTGGCGTTACGCTCCGGGCTGGTGCTTTCCAACAAAATCGTCGTCCTACTGCATGGGCTCACCAACCTGGAAAGCATCTGGGATATCAAACCCCGGCAGGCCGAGGCGGTTATGGAGCCCAAGCCGGATAATTATGGCTTGAGGCTGCAACGTGACTTCGGATACACCCCCCTGTTTTTGCGCTACAACAGCGGGCTGCCGGTGCAGGAGAACGGACTGCGCTTTTCCCAGTTGATGACGCGTTTGTTCGCCGTTTATCCGCTGGAGATTGACGAAATCATTCTGATCGGTTTCAGCATGGGCGGACTGGTGATGCGCAGTGCGCAGAAATCGGCGGATCTGTCCGACGCACCCTGGTTGCCGAGACTCAAGCGCTGTTTCTACATTGGATCTCCGCATGAGGGCTCGCCTTTTGAACAGATGGGGCATCGTTTCAGCGCATTGGTGCGCGAGTTTCCCCGGGATTACATCAGTCAGTGGGCGGATTGGATCGACGGCCGCAGCGAGGGCATCCGCGACCTGCGCGAGGGGCTGGACCCGGCGCCGTCGGCGACGCCGGGACGCGGCTTTTATCCCGGCGCCAGACACTGCTTTATCAGTGGTTCGGTGTCCCCGAAAAACGGCAGTCTCATTAACAAACTGGTCGGCGACAGTCTGGTCACCCAGACCAGCGCCCATCCCCGCGCAGCGCCGGCGGACAGCCGCTTCGCTCATTTCGAGGGCGTGCCGCATATTCCCCTGGCGCACTGCAATCGCGTATACCGCCAGATTCAGCAATGGTGTGAAGAAGACGCGTCCCAAGGAAGCGCGCAGCCGTTGCGACAAACCATTTCACTGACGCCGGTTGCGGCACCTGAGGCGGCGGTGTGGCGAGACGGGCGGCTGGCGGCGGGCGTGGTGGATTTACTGGCGGATGGATATTTGCAAACGGTGGGCGCGGTGGAATCCATGCACCGGGCCATCGCTCGCGATCCTCATGAGGTGCTGGCCAGAATACCCATTGTGCGGCCCGTGGCGAGAGTGGTGGATGAGACCCACAAAGGCGTCGCCGGCGTTGTATACGGTTCGCTGAAATTAGGTGGGAAGCTGGTGCAGGGGGGAACCCGGTTTGTCGCCGGGCGCTGGGGCGGCAAGAGGCCGGATGGACGCCGCCAGGAAGACGACGATCCGACCGTCGACGAGTAAATCAAATCGGCGCCACGCACTTCACCATATGCGAGGTGACGGTTCCGCCGTAGTACGTTCTGAATTTACGGAACCACTTATGGAATTCCGCTTCCGGCACGTGAAACTCACCGTAGTTGGGATCGAACACGACGATAGTGGCGTCATTGGGAACGAGCTGTCCCTGGCGACCGGAAACGGAGCGGAAGAAGCCAATCGTGTGCGCGCCGTCGGCGCCGACTACCTTCATCGGAAACCAGAAAGAATAGATGTAACCGGCGTATTGCGGCGTCATCAGCGCGCTTTCCAGCCAGCGCTGACTGAAGTGAGAGTAGTCTTTTAGAAGCGCGACTTCTTTCAGGCCGCGTATCTGTATCATCAGTTTGTCCGCCATCTTGTAGGAATTGCCGCCTTCTCCCCAGCGATCCCCAAAGGCCTTCTGCAGCACCGGGTTACCGGCGCCGGAACGCACTCCTAACTTCGCCATCCGCTGCTTGGCGCGCGTAATGTCGCCGTTGTCCTGAAACATCAGGCTCAGCCAGTTGATGGTGAAGTTATGGCAAGCGCCCTCCGAAGCGGCCTGAGATCGTCCCGTCAGTCCCGACATGGCCACCGTCTGGTCAAACTCCGCTATCCTTCTGATAATCATGACTACCTCTACTACTCAAAAAAAGACGATGCGCGTGGAGTCAGCCTGACGGCGTCACTCAGCGCGCAAAACTTCGACTTGGGGTTTCTGAGGAAGTTCCTAAGCGAATGAAAAATAAGCGTTAAATAAATTTAATAGTGATCAATTAACTTGGGTGTCTATGGGTGCTTTTAATTGGATAGAACTGCAAGAGCGCTGTCCCGCTTGCCAGCAGGTAACGAAAATTCATGCTCAAACCCACATGTGCTCCGACTTTGATGGGGACGAGTCAGGGCGCTTTTGCGATCGGACCTATCAAGTTGGGCAAAGAATGGCGTGGTGGTCCGCCTCCGACCCCAGGTTTAGCGAATGGAATGCTGGCCGCACCGCCATAGGGGATGACCATCGGGATCTCGAATGCTGTTACAGCACTTGCGCCTCCTGCAGCGCAAGCTTGTATGTCCTGCTGGCTTTTAACGCTTGCACGCCGAGCAAAGTGATTGAGATAGGTCTGGAGGAACAATGGCCGAAGGAGCACTTGAGATAACCCTCTAGGTTTTGGCCAGCTCATGCTCGTGGATGTATTGCAGAGAGATAAAGTGATGAACGATAAAGATGTTTTTTTAAAAACCGCAGCGGAAATAAGCGCTATGAACGCCTGTGATATGGCGTCCGTCTCCAGCAATAAAGCGGCGCTACAGGAGAAGCTGGCGTTGATGAAGTCTGTGATGAGCGAGGAAGGCGTCAGGTTTTGGGATGATTTTCTCTATGAATGCGAGGAGGCGACGGAGGATCTGGAGCTGGAGGAAGACTTTGAGGGCTGGGACCGCAGGCGTTTATCGCGATTTATGGCTGAGACAATTCATGAAAGCGGAGTGTATAACCTGCTCGGCTTTCCTCAGGAAAAAACGGTTGACCTGTTCCATTCAGAAACCTTGTCGGGTGATGAGATCGAAGACTTCTACGAGCACATCGAGAAAGTGCAGTGGCGCATTATGGAGCTGTGCGTGGCGGAGCGTATGACGGCCTGACATCTATGATCAGTCAGGCCGATAGCAAGAGAATTGCTTAACTCACCCCACAACACTTTTTGTATTTATGGCCGCTGCCGCATACGCAGGGATCATTGCGGCCGATTTTGCGATTGATGGGAAGCGGTGGCGGTTCGGGCTCTTCCTGTTGGCGTTGCGCGCCATATTCTTCCAGGTCCAGCAGCTCTTCGATGCTGAGTCGGGGCGTGGATCGCTCTTTGCGGAAGCCCAGGCTGATTTCCGCATCCTCCAGATCGCCGCCGCAGATCAGGTCCACGCAGTTGTGCGCATATAACCGGCGGATGCCGTCGATGGCTTGAGTGGCGTTCAGCTCCAGCAGGCGCGCTACCAATATGCCGTTGAGGACTTTGGCGGCTCGGTTCGGAAACTCCATGTATTCGCGGAAAATCTCCACCACCTGATCTTTGTGCGCCGGTTGCGCGACGGCGATAGCCGCCAGCGCCTTGATCGCCAGTGCGGGAATCAACTCGTCTTCGGCGGGCTCCTGCAGCTTCCTCGCCAGCGGCGCGATGGCCACGGGACCGATCATGGCGAAGGCGCGATGAATTTCCGACAGGGCCCAGTCCTGAATGTAGAGAAAGTCGAAACTGTGCAGCAAAGGCATAACGGCGCGTTCCGCCTGTAACTGCCCCAGCGTACGACAGGCGTGCAACGGAGCCCATGACAGGCTGCTGTTTTCGTCTTCGAGATTAAGGCTCTCATCCGTCAAAACCTGGATAAGTTCGGGGATGTCATCCTGGTTAAAACCGTACTGCGCCACGTAGTCCGGCCAGTCGAAATCTTTGGGAGGGCCGATATTCAGCAAGGCTTTGATTTTAGGATTATTCGTGATCATAAAATGCGTTGGTTCCAACTTATCCTTCGGTCGGGAATAAAAGGGCGTTGCGCGCAATTGAGTCGCGCCCCGAAAAAGTGCTTAAATGCGCGGCGGAAGGATATCAGGTGAGATCGCGACGCTTAAGTGGAAATTGCAAACTTCAACAACGCGGATGCGGAAGCATGCCCTAATCGATCAGAAAACCGGCGCAGCAGGCTGTTTTGGGCGGCGACGCTGAGTTCCGCACTGGCGCATTTGGGGTTTTTGTTATTACCTTCGCTGGAAAAATCACCGGCTCCGCGAGCGCAAACCTCCACAATCAGCGTCCAGCTGAATTTTTCCACAAGTCGTCCGCAGGCCCCTGTAGAGCCCTTGGCTGAGCCGGAGACTCCCSCGAACGATACGCCGCTGGCGGAATCCGAGCCCGCGCCGCCAGCGACCGCGCCTCCGCCAAGCCCTAAACCGCCGCCAACGAAGCCCGCCGAGCCTAAGCAGAGCGTCGCTAAAGCGCCAACGCCCACCACTGAACCTGAGACGCCGCCGACACCGGACACACAGCAAAAGAAGCCTGTCGTGACGACCCTGAGAGTGCAGGACGTCCCAGCCGAAGAACCACCAAAGAAAAGGCTGCTGGATAGCGCCCTGGGATACGTCCGCGACAATGCGACGGCTGATGACGATGAGGCGACGCCAAAACGTTTTAACCGCCGTCTGGATCAGGCGCTCACGGACGCCAAAATCTATAACCAGGAGGGGGAATACCCGCCTGACGCCGTGGAGAGCTTTCAGGACAGCGCCGGGCGCCGTTTCGTTAAAGTGCAGGGAGGCGGTTGCTTTGAACTGGTGGCAGGGGAAATGAACCGGCGCAAAGGCGACGTCTGGTACTTTTCCGACGGTTGTGGAGGCTCCGATGACGATAAAATCAAAATCGACTTTAAGAATCTGAATTAGGAAGGGGTGTTACGGCGTGGCCGAATAAACGCAGAAAGCGTGATCCCCCGCCTGGGCGGGGGATGCGGCCGCCTTATTTGGCGTCAAACGTCAAATTGAAGGTGACGGGAACGGAAATGCTGATGGAAGGCAACTTGGCGAGATCCTTCAGCTTCATGACGCCGTCTTTCAGAGCAAAATCCGCCGCGTTGATAACCAGCGGCTGCAGCGTGGAAACCACGACCTGCTTGTCGGAGACGCGATTGATCACGACTTCGGCTTTCACTTCTTTCTTCACATCGTGCAGTTCCAGAGA
Organism: Hahella sp. HN01; assembly: GCF_018986435.1. Lineage (GTDB taxonomy): Bacteria > Pseudomonadota > Gammaproteobacteria > Pseudomonadales > Oleiphilaceae > Hahella. The sequence continues at coordinate 249,071 of NZ_JAHMIN010000002.1, forward strand.
ACCGTCAATGCTGGTGATGATAGACGCGCCGGGAGTGACTTTTTTCAGCAGCTCAGGATCGAGTTTTACGCTGTAGGTCGCTTTCGGGAACTGTCCGGTCTGGAAAAGCTCTTTCTTCATCCGCTCATTACGGATGTCGATGCTGGTGGCCACGCTGTTCAGGTCGATTTCCAGTACGGCGTCGCCCGCGTCGCTGATGCTGCCGCTCAACTGACCGAAGTGGTGCACTTCCGCCACGTCGGTGGCCTTGATGGAGACAAAGCTTAACTTAGATTCTTCGTTGTTCAGCTGCCAGCTTGCGAATACAGAGCTGCTGATGCAACACAAACCCGCCAATAACCATTTTGCTTTCACGTTTTCACCTCGCTGTGAATGTATAAATTAATCCCTGGTTTCGGAACGTAACTGGGGATGGGTACTGCAAAAGGCGGTTACTGTACCAGAAAATGACCTGGATTAAATAAAGTAAAAATATAAAGCTTTTGTTAAATTTTACTAATATTCAATGGGTTGCAAGACAGCTTGTTACTTTTTTAAGACGGATTAGGCAAGATGAAACGACCCTCTGAAGGGGCCGATTAGAGGCGCGGCGCTTTCTTAAGTCGGTCGGGAAAAAGGAGTAGCTCGAAAAAATGTAGGTTGGAAAAGCGAAGCGCCTTCCAACGCTGCTGAATAGCCACTGATCCGTTTCCAAGTCAGTATTAAGTTGGCGGTTGTGAAAAACGGGGCGTTGGATGGCGCGTTGCTTATCCAACCTACGTTTCTCTAAGACCCTGGTTTCCCAGATCGCATTGAAAGAAGAAAATACTATGGGCACTGGAATGGGTGTTTATCCAAATACTCTTCTAATCCGAACTGATTTTTCCCTTCCAGCGCGTCTACTTTTAACCCGACATAGTAAGACTGGTATGTCACGCTGCAGGGAATGCTTGCGTCTGAAATAACCCCAACGCCGCCGCCAAAAATTGTAAGCTCAGGATCGTTTCTATTTTCGGGCGTATCATGCAGGCTCGCTGTCCATCTTCCTTTAATTTCTACGCGCTGGCCGTCTTCCTCGACGTAGTAATATTTTATGTCTTCTGCGGCTATCCAACCTTCGTTAAGTTCCCCTTGGCTTAGCAAAACGCCTGATGGGGGAATTTCATAAACCCGACTCTCTTTCTCATGCCTGACAGGCTCTCCAGCAGGCGTGTTAAACAGGATATAAAACTTACCCACAAATTTATCAGGCAGTAGATAGATTTCTGGTTCTGGCGGAGCCGCTTTTTCTCCGCAGGCGGCAATAAGCGACATGGCAGTCAGCAAGAGACAGAGAGGTAATTTATTCATTAGCTTTGGGTATCGATACTGGGTGACATGCAGTATTTTGGAGAAGGTGGTCGTCTTCAATGGACTAAAAGCAAGCCGCCGCTTGGCCGTTGTTGGCGTCAAGCGTGAAAGGCTTGCCTGATGAAGTTATTTCATCGGGCACTGGAATGAGTGCTTATGCAAATACTCTTCTAATCCGAACTGATTTTTTCCTTCCAGCGCGTCTGCTTTCATCCCGACATAGTAATACTGATATGTCACATCGCAGGGAATGCTTGGATCTGAATAAACTCCTGCGCCGCCGCCAAAAATTGTTAGCTCAGGATCGTTTCTGTTTTCTGGCGTATCATCCAGGCTCGTTGTCCATCTGCCTTTAATTTCTACGCGCTGGCCGTCTTCCCCGACGTAGTAATATTTTACGTCTTCTGCGGCTATCCAACCTTCGTTAAGTTCCCCTTGGGTTAGCAAAACGCCTGATGGAGGAATCTCATAAACCCGTCTTCCCTTCTCATGTCTGAGAGGCTCTCCAGCAGGCGTGTTAAACAGGATATAAAACTTACCCACAAAATTATCAGGCAATAGATAGATTTCTGGTTCTGGCGACGCCGCTTTTTCTCCGCAGGCGGCAATAGGCGACATGGCGGTCAGCAAGAGGCAGATGGGCAATTTATTCATTGGCTTTGGGTATCGAGTCAGGGTGACGTGCAGTATTTCGGAGAAAGCCGTCGCCTTCAATGGACTAAAAGGCATAACGCATACGTAGGCGAAGAAGGGGCGAGGATAAAAGACTGAGAAAAGAAGTGGTTGGCCTGCGAGGAAAACAAACCGACGCTTGAGCCATTGCTGGCGCCAAGCGTCGGATGGAATGAATGGCTTGTCTGAAGAGGTTACTTCATTTCAGCCACAGTGGCAGTGGTCAGGGTCAGTGTGGTCGCATCTTTGTCGGATGCGTTGAAGCGGAAGGTGACTTGGCTTTCTTCCGTCAGGGTCAGGCTGAGGTTATCGCCGCCGGCGGTAAGTGCGGCGGTTTCCCCCGGCGTCAGCGTCAGGCCTCCGCCGAAGTTGATGGCGGCCCAGTCCGCATCGGCGWTTTTCAAGCCGTAGCTCCCCGCCGCAAGGGTCAGAGTGGCGACATAGTCGCCATTGCTGCTGAAGGTCAGGGGCGTTTCAGTGCTCCAGCCGTTCATGTCGCCGCGCAGATACAGGGTGGTCGGGCCATACGGTGGAATCGCAGAGGGATCTTTGTTGTCGTAATTCACCGGCAGGCCGGCGCCTTGCGACGCGCCCTGGGGTTTGACGAAGACCGCGCTGGTGAGGGCTGGGGCGGTGAAGCTGTCGCCGCTGCTTGTTGCGCTCGCCGCCACAGGATCGGCGCCGGACGCCTGCGCGTCGATCAGTTGGAAACCGCTGGCGCCGGGGACGGCGATGGTTTGCTGCGCGCCGCTGGCGTTGATGATGACCACGATGGCGTCATGGTTGGGGTCCAGGTCGGTCAGGCCGGTTCCATCGTCGATGGACATGGCGATCAGACCGGGAATCTGGCTTGAACCCACATTATGGAAATCCACCCGTGCTTTGATATCGGCGGAGCTTTCCAGACGGAACAGTTTGCTGCCGCTACGGACGCGCAGGAAGTCGCGGAATACGGCGGCGGCGTCAGTGATCTGTGCGGTGGACGCCTGTGCATTGACGTTGGCGATCACATTCTGGATCAGCGGCCAGTTGGCGCCGTCTTTGTCTTCCCTGGGCAGACCGACGTTCCAGTTATTGTCGGTGTAGCTGAAGTCCACTTTATTGAACCAGTCGCCGGAGTCGTAACTGTCGCGCTGCATGGATTTGGAGCGCAGGATGTCCGATCCCATGTGCAGGAACGGCACGCCCTGACTGAGCAATGGAATGCTGAGCGCGAGCATTTGCATGCGCACGCGATCCTGGGCGCTGACGTCCGAAGCGGCCTTGTATTGGTTGTTATCCCACAGGGTCTGGTTGTCATGTTTGGAGACATAGTTGATGGTGTCGGCGGGATCTTTCGCATAGGCGGTGGGCTGCCCGTTGTAATCCAGGTTGGAGCCGACATTGGTGGCGTCGGACGCGTCTACCAGTACGAAGTCGGTGAGGTTGCCGGCCATGCCGACGCGGATGTTATCGCTCAGGTGCAGCAAGGACGATTTCTCCGCCTCGGAACCGCTGTTAAGTTCGTTGGGCAGGTTATACAGCCCGTTGGCGAAGCCCTGGTTGGCGCGCAGGCTGTCGGCGGAATCGAAGGGGCCGCCGCCGCGAACCGCATCCCGCAGGCGGTCGGTGAAAGTGCCGATCTGGCTGCCGCCGAGATTGAGCTGCGTGGCCTGGACGAAACGGGCGTCGTTTTGCACTTCGCCGAAGTTCCAGCCTTCGCCATAGAAGTAGACGTTGCTGCGCACGGCGCGCACTTTGGCGAGGGCGGACTCGATGCCGGCCTTGGGATGGTGACCCATCAGGTCGAAGCGGAAAGAGTCAATGTGATAGTCACGAGCCCACACCACCAGCGAGTCTTCCATCAGCTTCTGGAACATGGCGGCTTCGGTGGCGGTATTGGAGCAGCAGGTGGAGTTCTCCACCGCGCCGGATTCAGGATTCAGACGCTGGTAATAGCCGGGAACGATTTTATCCAACACTGATTTTTCCGCCGCGCCGGCGGCGTTGGTGTGGTTGTACACCACATCCATCACCACATTCAGTCCCATGTCATGCAGCGCTTTCACCATGCGACGGAACTCCAGAATGCGCGACGTTCCTTCCGGATCATTGGCGTAGCCGCCTTCCGGCGCAGTGTAATGATATGGATCGTAGCCCCAGTTGAAACTGTCCAGCGCCCGCAGATCGTTCATCAAGGCCTGGGCGCAACCGGTGGCGGGATCACAGGCTTCCAGTACGCTGCGCAGCGTGACGGAGTCCGCTACGGTTCCGTCGCCGCACAGAGCGGCCGCACTGTTGAGGGCGCAGAACTCCGCTTTGGTGCTGTCCAGATCGGCGCGGGAGCCGCTGCGCTCATCAACGGTGGCGATGTCGAAGACCGGCAACAGGTGGACATGGGTCAAGCCGGCGTCTTTCAGCGCCTGCAAGTGCGTCATGCTTTCACGGCCAGGCTCGGTGTAGGCCAGGAACTTGCCATTGTAGGCGGCTGTGCCGTTCTTATCCGCACCGCTGAAATCGCGTACATGGGTTTCGTAAATGATGATGTCCTCCGGCGCTGACACGGCGTAAGCGGAGGTGTCGGCGTCTGTGCTCCAGCCGCCCGGTTGCAGGGCGACGTCGCTCAAATCCGCCACCTGACTGTATTCGCTGTTGGTGGAGAGACTGAGGGAGTAGGGGTCGGTAACATCGAAGGTTTCCACGGCGCCGGTCTGGTAGTGGTAGACCTTCACCTCATAGCGGTAGTAGCGGCCGTTGTCGTTCTGATCGCTGGCGAAGGTCCAGACGCCGCTGCTTGGGTCTGCGGCCATGGCGTCGGCGGAAAGCAGGTTCTTATCCGCGTCGTAGCGTTTTACTTTGACGCTTTGCGCGGTGGGCGCCCAGATTTTATAGGTGGTGTTTCCGGCGGTGACTGCGCCCAGTTGCGCGTCCGCTGCGGCGTCCGCATACAGCGCGTCCAACGCGCCGCGGGTCTGCACTTGCGTGGCGCCGCGTAATTCGCCGCCGGCGCTGAATTGCGCCACGATCAGTTGTTCTTTCAGCAACGCTTTGGCGTCGGCGGAGTCGGGCAAAGCCCAGGCGCTGTAGGAGGCCAGATGTGGAAAGCGGGCTTTGACCTGATCGCTCAGGCTGGCGGAGGTCAGTTCTATGGCGTCGCCGCCACTCAGCTCACCAGTAGTGGCGTTCACAGTGATTGCGGCGCTGGCGGAGTGATACAGACGCACGCTGCCGGAACCGTTATAGGCGATGAGGTTGGCGTCCAGCCAATGGGCTTTCGCGCCTTCCAATGCGACGGGAGGGCTCTCCAGCGGGTCAGGGTAGAGCACGGCCACGCCGCTGAAAGAAAAGGCGTCGTCGCCCAGCGTCGCTTTGCTGTAGGTGTGGTCCTGTCCGCCAAGATCCTTGTCGTCGCCGTTGTGCATGATCAGATTGAATGAGGACCAGGCGGCGCTGTCGAAATCCACCACGTAATAGGCTCCGTATTTAGTGCTCACGCCCGTGGCGGGCAACGGCTTGGACCAGCTGGTTTCGCCGCCGCTGATATAGTCGCTGGAGACGAAAGCGGCGCCGGAGGCGTTCCACAGGTGCAATCCCCAGCCTTCGTAGTTATTGTCTTCGCGTTTGTAGTAAATAACGGCCTGGGAGGCGGTGGGAGTGTAGAGGCCATCGTCGCCGTTCGAGGAGCCGTCGCCCTTGTCGCCGCCCCCGTTGGAGCAACCGATCAGGGCCAGAAGTGTTAACGCCAGCAAAGCGCTGACGCCTTGCCTGCAGTTCCATGTAAAACAACGTTTCATAGAGGTACGCCTTTCCGATTATATTTGTTGTTGCTTTGAGTGCGTGTGGTGGAGCTATGCTATAGGCAATACGCGACACCCACCAAGCTGCCGTCCAAGCCGTGCTGGCGTCATATTGTATTTGTTAATCAATGGGTTACGTAGTTTCTACGGAAGGCGTTTAAATCCAGACAGTGAAATTCCCCCCTAAAATCCCCCCTGGAGGAGATGGCGCAGGCTTATCCTCCTTGCTGGCGGCGCAGGTCGGCGTAAAAAAGATGAAAATACGCCCCCGGGGTCATCCCCCGGAGGCGTTGGTAGGCAGTGTCGCCGTCGCGGGCGTCAGTTGATGGCGTAGGAGCCGTAGCGCATTCGCTTGGCCAGAGTGACAGTGGCTTTTTCCGGGCTCATGCCGGGATCGTGCAGGAATTCATGCAACACGGCGTAGAACTCTTCCTGCACCCGCGCGGTAGTGGCCATGCCATGGGCGATGCTGGGCAGTAGGCCGCCGCTTTTCTCCGCCGCCAGAAAATCCGCGCGGCTCAGGCGGGCGCAGTCGTCGAACTGATCCAGGCTGACGTCCATGCGCGCAGGGATGGAGCCTTTTTTCAGATTGAAAACATTCTGGAAAGTCTCGCTCATGATCGCGTCAGCCAGATCCTGCTGGGCGGCTTGAGCGTCTGCGGATTTGAGCTGGAACATCACCAGCGTGTCGATGTTGTAGAGAAACTGGTTGGACGTGCCCGGCATGGGCGCGCAGACGAAATCTTTACCGGCTTTCTGGCCGGCTTTTTCAAACTCGCCTTTGGCCCAGTCGCCCATGAACTGGAACGCGGCCTGACCATTGATGACCGCCTGGGTGGCGACGTTCCAATCCTGGCTCTTCAAGTCGGTCTTGAAATAGGGCTGCAAGCGACGAAACTGCGCCAGCACTTTAGTCATGGTGTCGCTTTTGATAACGCCATAGTCGTTTTCTACAAAGGCCAGACGGTAGAACTCTTCGCCGCCCACCGCCAGCGCGACGGACTCAAACACGGTGGCGTCCTGCCAGGATTGATCGCCATGGGCGATGACCGGGTAGCCTTTGGCCTGAATTTTTTTCGCCGCAGCTTCGAATTCTTCCCAGGTGGTGGGAACGGCGACGCCGACGTCATCGAGAATACGTTTGTTGATCCACATCCAGTTGACCCGGTGCACGTTCACGGGCGTGGAGACGTAATGGCCGCGAAACTTCGCGACGTCCGCAATCACGGGGGGAAGCTTTTCATCCCAGTGCTGCTTTTTCGCCAATTCATCCAGATTCTGCAGAAAACCCAATCTGGCCCAGCGTTCGATATCCGGGCCCTTGACCATGGCGGAGGCGGGCGGTTCGCCCTGGATCACGCGTTTTTTCAGTTCGGCGTTAGCGCTCTCGCCGCCGCCGCCCGGCACCACGAAGTCGCGCCAGGTATGTCCGCGTTTTTTCACCAGATCCTTCAGCACGTCGATGGCGGCGGCTTCCCCTCCGGAGGTCCAGTAGTGCAGCACCTCGACTTCGCCGGCCGTTGCGGCCTGACTTTGCCAGCATAGCGCCAATGAGAGAAGGATCGTTTTCTTATTCATGGGTTTTCTCCTCGTGCGAACTTAAACTGCAGTTCAATAGAGCCACGCTGCTGATTTCCGAAACGACGCCCAACGCCGCAGCCTTTCGGCCCGGCCTCTTAATCGTTTAACGTGCAACGCCCGCACTGCGGCGAGCCCTGGCGCTTTTCCCCGCCTGCCTCCCTGCATTCCGGACAAACTGCAAGTGCAATTCGGGCCGGCGTCCGTACCCGCCGCCGACGCTCCAACAGGAAAAGAGTCGGTCCGGCCAGGTTTGCGCGCTTTGTGCGGCTACCTCCCCACGCTAAAGGGGAAACGGGGAAAAGACTTACGGCTTTTGGGGAATTTCATTCGGGAAAGTAATCTGCAGGCAGTCCATGAACTGTCCATACTGTAAAACGCCGGTCATGTGCGGCGACTCTCTCCATCAGGCGGCAAAGGTAATGAAAAGCGGCGGCAATGCAATCGGAAAATGCGGCCGGGCCGCCTGAATGTGACAGACAGCCCGGTTTTCTGTTTTTTCTTACAGGGTAGGGAGTTAGATCAGATTATGTTGTTGCAGAAAGCTATCCGCTGTCGTGACCTCGGCGAAGAAACCGATAACGCTGGCGAGCATGGCTTTTTGCACATGCTCCGCCGGAACGCTTTCTCCGTCGAGAATAAGGTCGCGGGTGGCGGTGGCGTCGCCGATCAGGGTGACGCCGTAGCCATGCTCAGCCGCGGCGCGCACCGTGGTGTTGACGCACATGTGAGTCATCATGCCGACGATCACCAGATGTTTGACGCCCTGCTTCTCCAAGAGTTGATCCAGTTCAGTGCGAAGGAAGCTGCTGGGGTAGTTTTTCACGACGACGGTTTCATCCGCTTCTGGCGTGACGGAGGCGTGAATCTTTTGCCCTTCCGTGCCGGGAAGAAAAAAGCCGCGGTCGCCAACCATTTCATGCTGGACGTGGATCACCGGCAAGCCGGCGCGGCGGAATCCGCGCAACACGCTGGCGGCTTTCGCTGCAGCCTGTTCGGATTGATGCAGCTCCATGGCGCCGCCGGGGAAGTAGTCGTTCTGGATGTCGATTAACAGTAATGCCGTATTGGGTAGGTTGATCGCGGGCAGATTGGTCGCAGTCATATTCGTCTCCTTTCATCTTCAATTAGGGTTCAGGTAGCCTGCGCCGCCGCATTGTTGATGGGGATTCGGCTGGCTGATCAGGTTGAGGACTATCTTAGGGACTGGGCGCGAGGTATGCTGATGTCGTAAACGACAAATGCGGGGTGGATTACGACATGGCGCAAACCCAATCAGGCATCAAACGTTACGAGGTGGGCGTGCTGCTTTATCCCACTTCCATGCAGTCGGCGGTGTTTGGACTGAAAGACTTGTTATCCGTGGCGGAAGAATATCGACGTCAGGCGGCCTCGCCGCATTGGCCCGAGTTGCAGATCAGTTTCTGGCGCACGGGAGAAGACGCCAGCCAGCCGGGATTGGCCTCCCGTCCTTTACATGAGGCGCTGCAGACGGCGCCGGATGTGCTGATCGTACCACCCTGTTTTGACGCCCTGGCGGTGGACTGGCGCCAACCGGCGCTGACGACCGGATTGCAGGCGTTGCATGAGCAGGGAACCATCATGACCTCCGCCTGCGCAGGCAGCTTCGCGCTGGCGGGGGCCGGTTTACTGGATGGCCGCAAAGCCACCACCCACTGGCGGCTGGCGAAGGATTTTCAGGCTATGTTTCCCCTGGTGGAGCTGGTGGAGGATGAGCTGCTGGTGGATCAGGGCGACATTGTCACCGCAGGCGGCGTCAGCGCCTGGATGGATTTGGGCCTGCGCATGATTCAACGGGTGACGTCCGCCTCTCTGACCATGAATCTGGGCAAGTTCTTCCTGGTGGATACCGGCCCTCGCCGCCAGCAGTATTATCAATTGTTCGCCCCGGACTTCTCGCACGGCGATGGCGCGGTGCGCAAATTACAATTGTGGCTGCAGGAGCACATGGCGGAGGAGGTGGCCCTCGAAGACATGGCCGCCGTGGCCCGCGTCGGCGAGCGCACTCTGCAGCGACGTTTTCGCAAAGCCCTGGGGATGTCTCCGTTACAGTACGTGCAGCAACTTCGCATCCAGCGCGCCAGAGAACTGCTGGAGACCAGCGTCACCCCCGTGGAGCGCATCATCTGGGATGTCGGCTATGAAGACCCCAGCTCCTTTCGCAAGCTTTTCAAACTCGCCACCGGCCTGACCATGACGGAATACCGCGCGCGCTTCCAACCTGCCTGATTAAAGTCAGTTGCTATAGTTGTATTTTGAAAAACAGTTTTGCCTTGCAAAACGTTTGAGAAATACAAGCAACCGAAGGTGCGACTATGCGAAAGAACCTTCCTGTCACAATGAAAGAAATCAAATTCACACCGGAGCAAAAGCTGGTGTCCGCCACGGACCTGAAAGGCGTCATCACCCATTGCAACGATGTGTTTGTGACGATCAGCGGATACACCAGAGAAGAATTGATCGGCAAGCCCCATAATCTGATCCGTCACCCGGATATGCCGCCTGCGGCGTTCAAGGTCATGTGGGAGTGTCTGCAAGCGGGAAAGCCCTGGATGGGGCTGGTGAAAAACCGGGCCAAGAGCGGTGATTATTACTGGGTGAACGCCTACGTCACCCCGGTGACCGAGAATAACCGGGTGGTCGGCTATGAGTCGGTGCGCACGTGCCCCGCCCGCAAAGATGTTGAACGTGCGGAAGCCTTGTATCGCAAGATCAATCAAGGAGGCAAAGCGCGGGGGTGGCGTCCGCCGCCGTTGGAGTACGTGGCGCCTGTGGCCGCGACCCTGGCGTATCTGATCGCCTGGATAATGGGCGCCGTGTCCGGCTGGGCGGGACCGGCGTTGCTGGCGGTGATGTTGCTCTGCGCCGGCATGGCCGCCTATCGACGCAAACATCTGGTCGCTACGCTGCAAAAACTGCTGGAGCGCTCATTCAGTCATCCCCTGGCGGTGCTTTCCTATACCGACGGCGACCCGGAAGAGGGCGCGTTGGCGGTGGCCATCATGAGTTTGAAAGCGCGTCTGGACGCGGTATTGACCCGTATCGAGGCGGAGTCCGCCCGGATGTTCGAACGCTCGGGAGAGGGGCTGCATAGGGCGGAAATGGCCAGAGAACGTCTGCGCGACCAACAACGGGAAACCCAGGAAGTGGCGGCGGCCATGCAGCAAATGACCAGTGCGATCAGCTCCGTTTCAGAGCATGTGCAGGAAACCGCGGACAAAGCGGAAGAGTCTTCCGAGCTGGCCAAAAATGGCCGTGAAGTGGCGGTGGGAACGCGTCGGGCGATCGAAGAATTACACGGCGTCGTGGAGGAAATCGGCGGTTCTGTGCTGGAGCTGGCGTCGCAGTCGAAACAGATCGCCCAGGTGGCGCAGATGATCAATCAGGTGGCGGAGCAGACCAATCTGCTGGCCTTGAATGCGGCCATTGAAGCGGCGCGGGCGGGAGAGCAGGGACGCGGCTTTTCTGTGGTGGCCGACGAAGTGCGGCATCTGGCCCAGCGTACGCAGGAATCGACCAAAGAAATCCATCAGATTATTGAAACGCTCACGGCATTGGCGCAGCGTTCCGTCGCGGTGGCGGAGAGGGGCAAGGCCAGCGCGGGCTCAGGTCTGGAGAAGATGATCGAAGCGGAAACCATGTTGAGCGGCATCGCCGACGCTGTAAGCGCTATCGCCGGCATGGCGATCCAAATGGCGGCGACGGCGGAGCAGCAGGCGCAGGCGGCGGAGGAGGTCAACCGCCAGGTGGTGAACATCTCCGATCTGGCGGAGGCGAGCTCCACCGCTGCGGGAGAGTCCACCGCCAGTATTGAGCAACTGCGGGGCGTGGCCGCTAATTTGTATGAACTGGTGACCCGTTTTAAGAACTAGGGTTTTGCGTCTGCTCGGTTAACTGCAACAAGCCAAGCTGGGCCTGCTGGGTGAAGTGGCAGAAGGAAAAAAACTGCTCCGGGGACGGACGCGTGCGACAGTCTGCGTTATCGGCGTATATCAGTCCGACAATGCGCGGACCTACGCGCAGCGGGGTGAACATGCTCGGCGTGCGCCCGATCAGGCGGTCAAAGTCCGGCCCCCGCAGAATCCGCCAGGCGGGATCGTCCGCATTGGTGAAACAACCGCTTTGCAGCGCTTTCGCCATGGCGGCGAGCAGGCTGTCGGATTCCAGGTTGACGCAGAAGTTTTCCTTCCAGTGATCGGTATGCGGTCCCAGCACCTTCTTCGGAACCAGTTGCTTCTGGCTGCGGTCGGTCATCAGCAGCGCCACGCGGGTCAGGCCGACGGCGCGATGCAGGCCTTCCACCACCGTCATCAGTATCAAGTTGATGTCGGGTTTTTCCGTCAGCATCACCGACAGGTCGCGCAGAATCTGCAACTGTAACGTTGGGTCCGCAGGTTGCGGCGGCGTTTGCTCGCCAGCGTAGCGGGCGTTATGACCGGGGATGTGATTGACGATCTGTTTCATGCCGATGGCCGCAGCGATTTTGGCCGCCTCCTGGGCATTGGTTTTCAGGCGCTGCTCCAGGTTGTCCGGCTGCTCGTTCAACTGCGAGGCGACATGGTTGATGGACTGCCGCAATGTGGGGGAATTCCAGCCCTGTTCGGCCTCTTCCACCAGTCCAACGATACTGCGGATCAGCGTCACCATCTGGTTGTCCGCTTTGTTGCCACTGACCACCGCCTGCAGCAGCGGTCCCAGTTTCCAGCAGTCCACCAGACCGCGGGTGATGGCGGGGAAGGTGGCGCCGAGAACCTGTTTCTGGGCGGTGACCGGCTCTTCCCGCACCAGCAGTTCGTCAAGGGCGTCCGCCTGCGGCGTGCGGCAGGACCAGAACGCCAGTTCGCCGATATTGCTGAGCAACGCGGCGATAAAAATCTCTTCACTGCGCGAGGGCGTAAATTTGCCCAGCAGACGCTTGGCCTGCACCGCCGCATGCAGCGCACGGGCCAGACTTTTCTGTAAGTGGATGCGCGGCGATTTGCTTAACAGCGCGTCAATCACCAGGGATGACACGGCGATTGAGCGAACGGTTTCGAATCCCAGCAGCATAATGGAGCGACTGATGGTGCTCACCGGCTGACAGGATGGATTATAAAAGGCGGTGTTGGACTGACGAATGACTTGCGAAGTCAGGTCGGCGTCTTTCAAAACGACGTCCGCCAGCTGCTGTACGGAACAGTCGCCGGTAGCGGTGAGCTCGTTGATTTCCCGCATGGTTTCAGAAAGTACGGGCAATTCGATTCGGCTCAGAAAGTCGACCCAGGCTTGGCAATTCTTCGCGATCATTAAAGGTCCCCCCTGTCGCTCAGTATGACCGGCGCAACAGGGGAATTCCGTAACGGTTTTGCAACCGGACTTGTACGGAAGGTGAGAACTCTGTGCAGATTTGCGTTTAAAAGTGACTAAATGTTGCGCAATTCCGCCAGCATTTCATCCATGAACGGGGTCTTATAGCCAAGTCCCCTGGCGCGGCGGCTGTCCAGACTGACGTCGCGGGGGCGCTTGGCCGGCATGATGACATCCCTTTGTTTTTGCTCTTGAACCAGGTCTTCATCAAGTTCAAACGTGCGCGCCAGCGCCTTGAGAAAGTGATGACGGGAGACAGTTTCAATACCGCCCAGATGCAGAGTCAGGCCCTGTTGCATCTGGAAAAAGCGCACGATGCCCTGGGCGGCGGTGGCGTAATCCACGGCGGAGCGATATTCGTCGACAAAGCCGGTGAGCGCGTCGCCCTGACGCAGGCGCTCCAGCCATTGCGTCACGCCGCTTGGCTTGAGCAGACCCAGCCCGAACATCCAGGGCAGACGCACGATGGTGGCGAGGGGATGGCGTTCGCGGATCGACTCTTCCGCCAACACCTTGTGCTCGCCATAGCGATTGATGGGGCTCACCGGATCGCTTTCCCGGTATACGCCCTGGCGGCCGTCGAACACCAGATCGGTGGAGGTGAACAGCAGCGGTATATTTCTCTCCGCGCACAAGGTGGCGAGCAGGCGCGTCGCCTCCACATTCACCTGCAGAGAGCGTTCCGGTTGCTGCTGGCAGGTATTGGGATCGGACAGGGCGGCGGCGTGGATCACGGCGTCCGGCGTCAGATTGCGGAACATGGCCTGCGTCAGCTCTGCGTCGCACAGATCCTGGCGCACTCGAAACGGCGCCAGATCCTCTGGCAGCGTCAAATGGTGGCTCTGCGCCAGCACTTCGTAATCCTGATTCAGCGCCCGGCAGATATGCGCGCCTAAAAAGCCGCTGGCGCCGGTGACCAGCACTCTGGGTTTTTTGGCTTCGTTGGAAAAAAGTTGCATGGAAGTCCCTTGTTTTTTGGCCTGAGCCTGTTAACGGCAAGTCTGCCATTTAAGGCGGTTGTGATACAATCGGCGGTTTGTTTGCGGCCTTTGGACTTTTATATTTTCCCTGGGGATTACGGAGGTAGTTGATGAGAGTCGGCGCGTATCGTTCGGAAGCGATGTTGATTGTCGCGGCGGCGATTTGGGGATTCGCCTTTGTCGCCCAGGTGGCGGGCATGGAGCACGTAGGCCCCTTTACTTTCAACGCCGCCCGCTTTGTGCTCGGCGGTCTGTCACTGATTCCACTGCTCATTATTTTGCCGCGTTTGCAGCGGGTGGCTCCGGCCAAACCCAAGGCTAAAGGGCTGTTGCTGGGAAGCTGTCTGGCGGGCTTCTTTCTGTTCGCCGGCGCCTCGCTGCAACAGGTGGGGCTGCAGTACACCACCGCCGGTAAGGCGGGTTTCATAACCGGGTTGTATATCATTCTGGTGCCACTGATCGCGTTATGCTGGGGACAGCGCGCCGAGGCCAAAATATGGTTTGGCGCCGTGCTGTGCGTCATTGGCCTGTTCTACCTCAGCGTGCGCGAAGACTTTACCGTCTCCTATGGCGACTCCTTGCAACTGATCGGCGCCGGTTTCTGGGCGGGACATGTATTGATGATCGGATGGCTGTCTCCCCGTTTTAACCCTTTGCATATTTCCATCGTGCAGTTTCTGGTCTGCGGCCTGGTGAGCTGGGCCGTAGCGTTCGCCATTGAAACGCCCACCTGGAACGGGCTGTGGGGCGCGTCCTGGTCAATCGCCTACGCGGGCTTCATGTCCGTGGGAATCGCCTATACTTTGCAAGTGATCGGCCAGCAGCATGCGCCAGCGACGCGGGTCGCCATCATCATCAGTCTGGAGACGGTTTTCGCGGTGCTTGGAGGGTGGCTGATGCTGCAGGAAGTCCTGGATGAAAAAGCCATTTACGGATGTGGTCTTATGCTGGCCGGCATGATAGTTTCGCAGCTGAATTTCAACCGTGGCCGCAACCGTGAGAGAGAGTTGCTGGATTCAGGCGCGGCAGGCTCCTGAGCAGGCCATTCGCACCGAGCACAACGCCTGGAAACGCCTGTTGGACTGCGCGAGACGCCCTTTGGGCTGTGCGAAACGCCCATTGGGCTATGCAAGTCCGCCAACTACTGTAAAATACGGGGCCCTTTTTGATGTACTCCTTAGTAAGGTGATTAAGCCGGGATGCTGGATACTTCCATCGCAATAGAAACGCCGGAAGGCGTGGACTTCGATCTCACTCCCGCCGGGCCGCTTTCCCGCGCGCTGGCGTACATGGCCGACTTCCTCATTCGGCTGGGTGTTGTCCTGGCCTGTATGATTGTCCTGTCTATTTTTGGAGAAGCCGGCGTCGGCATCTCGCTGATTATTTACTTCGTGCTGGAGTGGTTTTACCCGGTGTTGTTTGAGGTCTACCGGGCCGCGACGCCGGGCAAAAAGTGGATGAACCTTATCGTCGTACACGATGACGGCGCGCCCATTACCTTTTCTTCCTCGTTGTTGCGCAATCTCCTGCGCACGGCGGACATTCTGCCCGTGTTTTACGCGTTGGGGCTGGTGTCCATGATGTGCAACAAACAATTCAAGCGTCTGGGCGACATCGCCGCCGGCACGGTGGTGGTCAGGGCGCGTCGCCCGGAGACCCTGACGGCGCTGGCGGAGCCGGGCGTGCGGGCGCCGAGCGTTCCCCTCAAACCGGAAGAGCAGAAGGCCATCGTGCAGTTTGCGCAACGGGCGGGCGTGCTGTCCCAGGCGCGTCGCCAGGAGCTGGCCAACATTCTGGAGCCGTTACATCACGAAAAAGACGAGGCGGCGGTCGTTAATCTCAATCAGATGGCGAACTATCTGCTGGGTAAAACGCCGGGACCCGAGCCTGTGCGGGAGCCTTTCGCACCGGAGCCGTCATCATCCATCGCGCAACCACCTGAGGAGCGGCAGTGAAGCAGGACGTATTTGAGCGCCAACAGCAGCATTTTTGGAGCGAGTACGCAGTATTACTGCAAAGGCTGGAGACAGGCGATACAACAGGCTATCGCAATTTCGCCAGTTCCTACCGGCGACTGTGTCAGCACTTGTCCGTCGCGCGTCATCGCAGCTATTCGCCGCACCTGATTTCCTATTTGAATGATCTGATGCTGCGCGGACATCAGATGTTGTATCGTCGCCCCAGTCATTTCTGGCTGAGTTTTCTGGGGTTTATCCGCTATGACTTTCCCCAGGCGGTGCGCGCCAATCAGCAATATGTCTGGTTGGCCAGCGCTCTGTTGTACCTGCCGTTCATCGTGCTGATCATCGCCATCAAACTGCAGCCGGATCTGGTGAATCTGGTGCTGGACCCGCATGATGTCGCTTCCTACGAAGCGATGTACGATCCCACCTCAGAACGCTTGGGGCGGCCGCGAGAAGCGTCTACCGACGTGCAGATGTTCGGTTTTTACATCTATAACAACATCGGTATCGCATTCCGCACCTTCGCCACCGGCATTCTGTATACCCTGGGCAGCCTGTTCTTTTTGATTTACAACGGCATCCATATGGGCGCCGTCGCCGGACACTTGACGGAGATTGGTTACACCGAGCCGTTCTGGACCTTCGTTATCGCCCATGGCGCCTTTGAGCTCACGGCGATAGTGTTTTCCGGGGCGGCGGGCATTAAGCTGGGCTTTTCTCTGTTATCTCCCGGCAATCTCTCCCGCCTGGAGTCACTGAAGCGGTCGGCCAAAGCGTGCACGCCCATTCTGTTTGGCATGGTGGGCATGCTATTGATCGCCGCTTTTATTGAAGCGTTCTGGTCGTCGGATCACACCATGCCAGTGGCGGTGAAATATAGCGTAGGCGCTGTGATGTGGGCGTTGGTGACCTGTTATTTTGTGTTCAGCGGGAGGGTGCGTGAACCCCGCTAATATCAATTTCCGTTTACGCCCCCGGGACCACTACGAAGCGGTGGATCTGGGGTGTCAGTTTGTACGTCGCTGGTGGAAGCAGCTCTACGCAGTATGGCTGTTGACGATGACGCCGGTGGTGGCGTTGTGCTGGTTACTGATTGACGACATTAACTACGTCAGTATCGCCGTGTGGTGGGTGAAGCCGCTGTTTGAGCGTGGGCAGCTTTATTTCTTGAGCCGCGCGGTGTTCGGCGCGCCCCCGACGATTAAGGAAACCCTGCGGCAAACGTCGAAGCTGATGTTTCTGCAATGTTTCGCCACGCTGACCTGGCGGCGCTTCAGCCCGACCCGTTCGTTCGACTTGCCTGTGATTCAGTTGGAAGGCCTGAAAGGCAAAAACCGTCAGCAGCGTATGACGGTGCTGCATCGCGATAATGCGGCGTCGGTCAGCTTCTGGGTCACCATTGTCGGCGTGCATCTGGAGAACTTTTTGATGCTCGCCGCCGTGGGGCTGGTCGTTATGTTCATTCCACAAGGCGTGCAACTGGAGTGGGAGACCGTTTTAGAAGCTGCGCCGCTGTACACGGCCTGTTACTTCATTGGCATGACCTTAGTCGGCCCTATATACGCCGCCAGTGGTTTCTCTTTGTACCTGAATCGCCGCATTACCCTGGAAGGCTGGGATCTTGAGCTGATTTTCCGTCAGCTGGGACAGCGACTGGATGATGGTAAGGGATCGGTTCAGCCCGGCGAAGGCGGGGCTGCGCGTCGGGTGACGCAGGCAATGTGTTTAGTCCTGGCGTTGGGCGCCCTGGCGCTTCCTCCCTCTGGTTCCGTTCGCGCAGAGACGGCGACGGAACAGGCTGAAACGGCGGACAGCCAAAGCTGGGACGAGGAAAGATCAGCGCTGACCCCGGACAAGGCGAAGGAAGATATCGAGAAGATTCTGAAAGGACCGGACTTCCGTAATATCGTCAAGAAAGAGGCGCCCAAGTTCTGGAAAGAGTGGGAAGACCGCCAGGAAGAAAAGCGCGAAAAGCAGTTGGACGACTTCAAAGGCTCCAACTTTTCCTTTGGCGAATCCTTCGCCCAGATCTTCAAATTGCTGATCTGGGCGACGCTGATCGGCCTGATTTTATATCTGCTGTATCGCTATCGGGACTCCATCCTGGCGTTGTCATGGATGCCCCGCATCGAGCGTAAGGAGAAGAGCAAGCCGACCCACGTGTTTGATCTTGATATCCGTGAAGAGTCCCTGCCGCCGCAATTAGCCGACGAGGCCTGGGCGCTGTGGGAGCAAGGGCGACATCGGGATGCCCTGGGTCTGTTATACCGCGGCGGCCTGTCTCGTTTGGTGCATCGCCATGGTCTGCGTTTGAATCGCGGCGCCACCGAAGGAGATTGCGTGGCGATGGTGAAGCGGCGTCAAGGCGGCGCGCTCAGCGACTATTTCGCGGTTTTGACCCGGGTCTGGCAGCATCTGGCCTACGCTCACGAACTGCCCACTGCCGAGCATTTTCAGGAGCTATGCCGGGGCTGGACCAACGTGTTTGATGTAGAGCGGGAAGGAGGCGACCATGCAGCGCAGTAATTCCTTCGCCGCTATCGGTATCGCCGTCGCTGTATTGGTGCTGGTGGCATTGGGCGTCTATTGGTATCAGGGACTGGAGTGGATCGAGTACGAGCGCGACCTGGGGCCGAATGAGAAAGCCCGCCGGGAGCCTTTCCTGGCGGCGCAGATATTCATTGAAAAACGCGGCTATAAGCTGGAGAGCAATCCCAGCTTCCGCGGCTTCGATAACCCGGATTTTGCGCTGAAAACGTCTACAGACGACGCCATTGTGCTGGTGGACGCTTACGGCTCGCTGTCACAAAAACGGGCGCAAACGCTGTTGGAGTGGGTGGAGCGCGGCGGTCACCTGATGGTGACGGCGAAGAATCCCTATCTTAAGGGCATGGAAAAAATCCAGGACCCGATTTTCGAAGAGTTCGGTGTGGAAGTGGAGCGCAATGGTCAGGGCGACTTCGACGAGGAGCTGTGGGGCGCCATTAGCACTATTGGCGGGTATGTCGGCATCACGCAAGCAGATCTGTGCCCCATGCTGTATCCCCAGGCGGAATTCTCGTTCGAGGGCGATGAAAACACCATTGGCGTGCATTTCCTGTCCAACGATACGCTTTATGGTCAGGACGATTATCTTTACGCCTCTGTCGGCCCGGACGGCGCCTCGCGCATGCTGCAGTACGAATATGGCGACGGCATGGTGACCTACATGGTCAGCCTGGATATGTGGAAGAACTTCGCTATCGGCTGCCAGGACCACGCCTACATGCTGTGGCAAATGGCTCCGGGAGACAGCGGGGTCATGCATTTCTATTACAACCGGGATTTCCCCAGTCTGGGGTCCGTGCTCTGGCGTCACTTCTATGCGGCGATTGCGGTAGGAGCGCTGACGCTGTTTTTGTGGCTGTGGTATCGGGGCATGCGCTTCGGTCCGTTGCGGGATGAAGAGCCGGGAACCCAGCGCCAGATTCTTGAGCATATCGCCGCCAGCGCCCGTTTCCTGTGGCGTATGGATAAAGGTCAGGCTCTGGTGGAAAGCGTCAGAGCGGAAACCTGGCAGGCGATTTCCAAGCGGCTGCAGCATATTACGCGGCTGGAGCAATCGGTTCAGATCGCCCAGCTGGCCAAGCATTTTCAAATGAATGAACAAGCGGTGGAAGCGGCCCTGTTCGGCCCGATACCCAATGATCCGGTAAGTTTTGTCAATATTATTCGAGCGTTGAAGCGAATAAAGGATAAGTTATGAGTGAAGCCCACATCGAAGAATCTCAACTGCAATCCATCAGCCAGCAACTGCAGACTCTGAAGTCTGAGCTGGAAAAGGCGATAGTGGGGCAGTCCGACATTATCGAACATACCCTGATCGCCCTGGTGGCCGGCGGACACGTGCTGATCGAAGGCGTTCCCGGTCTGGGCAAGACGCTGCTGGTGCGGGCGCTGGCGAAAACCTTCCAGGGAAAATTCGGACGCATTCAGTTCACTCCCGACCTGATGCCCAGCGACGTGACTGGCCACTCCATGTACCACATGGAAACGCAAAGCTTCAAAATCCGCAAAGGGCCGGCGTTCACCAACCTGCTGCTGGCCGATGAGATCAACCGCGCTCCCGCCAAAACCCAGGCGGCGCTGCTGGAAGTGATGCAGGAATATCAGGTCACTATCGATGGCACGTCTTTCCCGGTGCCCACGCCGTTTATGGTGCTGGCGACCCAGAACCCGATTGAGCAGGAAGGCACTTATCCGCTGCCGGAAGCGGAGCTGGACCGTTTCATCATGAAGCTGTTGATCGAATTCCCCAGCGCGGAAAATGAAGCCTCTATCGTACGTCAGGTCAATGACAGCCGCGGCGCCAAGGTGGATTATCTGGCCCGGGTCAGCGCCCTGACCACACCGGAAGAAGTCGGCGCCTGGCAGGCGGCGGCCTGGCAGATTCTGGCGGATGACGCGGTGGTGGATTACGCCGTGCGCATTACCCGCGCCACTCGTGAATGGCCGGGCGTCGCCCGCGGCGCAGGTCCACGCGGCAGCATCAACCTGATTCGCGCAGCGAAAGCGCGTGCGTTGATGGAAGGGCGTCCCTATATCCTGCCCGATGACGTTAAATTACTGGCCCCAGCGGTGCTGCGACATCGTTTGCTGCTATCCGCAGACATGGAGATCGAAGGCGTCAGCGTCGATAAACTCCTCGCCGGTATGCTGGAAGAGATTGAGGCCCCTCGTAAATGAAACGCAGAGGGGTGCAACCCAGTCCGCAGTTACTTTACTGCGGGCTCGCCGTCACGCTTGCTCTGCTGTGCTGGCAGGGCTATGAGCTGTGGACAGGCGACGGCGATTGGCTGCCGGCGCCAGGGAGCGAGGTCGGCGAGGGCTTTTTCAATGTGCTGATGGGGCTGGCGACGGTGGCGGTCCTGCTGCTGGCGGCGGATCTATTCGTGTCCTGGCGTCTGCCGTCGGCGCAGATTCACCGGGAAGTGCGCCACAATCTGGCGCTGGATCAGTGGATTCCCGTCAAGCTCACTATAACTCATGACTTTCCTTACGCGGCCACGCTGGAAGTGCATGACCATATTCCGGTGGATTGCGAGTTCGAAGGACTGCCCTTGGTTGTGCCAATGGAGCCGGGTCACCGCACGACTGTGGAGTATCGACTGCGGCCCCGTCGCCGCGGCCCCCTGGAATTAACCCGGGCGGAAGTCCGCGTGCGTTCGGTGGCGGGATTCTGGTTGCTGCGCCAGACCCATTTGGTGGAAACCTCCGCCAAGGTGTTTCCAGACTTCGCCTCCATTGAAGGCTATCAGTTATTGGCCACGGACAATCACACCAGCCAGATGGGCATCCGCCGCAAGCCGCGTCGCGGCGAAGGCATGGATTTCCATCAGTTGCGGGAATACCGGCAGGGAGATTCGCAGCGGCAGATCGACTGGAAAGCCACTTCCCGTCGCCAGAAATTGATTTCCCGGGAGTATCAGGACGAGCGCGATCAGCAGGTCATACTGCTGCTGGATGGCGGTCGCCGTATGCTGACGCAGGATGGCGTGAGTACGCACTTCGACCACTGTCTCAACTGTTTGCTGATGTTGTCCTATGTCGCCTTACGTCAAGGCGACGCGGTGGGCATGATGAGTTTCGGCGCTTCCGTAAAGCATGCGTCGCCGATCAAGGGCGCCACCAATATCAATCGTCTGATCAACCACTTCTACGACTTTTACCCGGATAAGTCCGCGCCGGATTATCTGGAGGCGGCCCGCGAGTTAATGCAGCGATATCGCAAGCGTTCTCTGGTGGTGCTCACCACCAACCTGAGGGAAGAGGACAGCGACGACATCATCAACGCCTGTCGGCTGCTGCAAAAGCGTCACTTGGTGCTGGTGGCGAATCTGCGTGAGGAAACCCTGGATCGGACGCTTGCGGAGGACGTGCGCAATTTCGATCAGGCGGTGGTTTACGCCGGTGTGGTGGACTATCTGCGTCAGCGGGACAAGCTACAGGAAAAACTGCGCGCACAAGGTCTGTTTTTCGTAGATTGCGCCCCCAGCAAGCTCACCGCTCAGGTTATCAACAGCTACTTTTCCATCAAGCGGGCGGGCTACCTCTAGCCCCCTTGACGCGCTTCGGGGTGGGCTCTGCTATGCTTGCATCTGTCCAAGCATTTATTCGCGTAGCAATGATATTCGTATGTTAATGGCGTGTTAATAAAGAGGCGCAAGGATGCGCCTGCGCGGCGGCCAGCCGCGGGAGGCTGGGCCTGACATATGCAGACCCTGTCGTTGCAGACAAATAGAAGGAAGCTATTTGCCTGCCTGATTAATAATAGGAGCCTGTCACGTGTCCGACCCCAATCCTTACCAATCGCCGTCCTCAGAAGTGATGGATGAATCCAATTCGCCCGGCGTACTGGGTCCGCCGCAAAGCATGCCCGCTGGCTGTGGCTGGAGCTGGATTGCGGAAGGCTTTGCAATATTTCGCGCCGGTCCAGGGCCTTGGATGGGCATGATGATCGTGTACGTTCTGATCATGTTTGTGGTGGGGATTTTGCCTTTGATCTCCATTGTTCTGGTGAATATTCTGGCGCCTTTGCTGATGGCGGGTTTTATGATCGCCAGTCGCAGAGGCGCGACCTCGGGACGCATTGAGTTTGCCGATATGTTCGCCGCCGTGCAGGGAAAGTCGACGCCGTTGATTCTGTTCGGCCTCATCGTTTTGGGATTCTCCGCATTGATTATGATCATCTGCGGCGTATTGTTTTTTTCCTCGGTGGCGGACTCCATGGACGCGGCGCAGTTCGGCGGCGCGCCTGACGCCAAGTTCCTGCTGGCGGTTCTGATCTATCTGGGATTATTAATACCGCTGATGATGGGCGCCTGGTTTGCGCCGGCGCTGATCGTATTTCACGATCTGGGCCCCTGGGACGCGTTCACTACGAGTTTCAAAGGCTGTTTGGTGAATATCATTCCGTTTCTGCTGTATGGAATCATTTCTCTCATACTCATGATTCCGGCGATGATTCCTCTTTTTCTGGGAATGCTGGTGCTGGGACCGACGCTGATTGGCTCGATCTACGCCGCCTACAAGGATATTTTTCTGGTCACCGAGCAACAGTGAGCGGGCCCTGGATTCCTAGGGTCTGATGCTGCGCAATAGCGTCAGCAGGTCGGGCGCCAGTTGCGCGTAGCTGGCCAACAGGCCGGCGGCGTCCAGGGCGTCGGCTTTGCTGGCCAGGGCATTCTCCTGCACCTGATCCACCAGTCGATGCAGATAGCGTTCTCCGCGCAGACGGTTCACTGCGATTTCCGATATCGGCGCCAACAGAGGCGCGATGGCTATGGCGGCGACTACGCCGGCGGCGGCTCCGCTCCAGGTCACCCAGGCGGGCGCGCCGGCCCATTGCACCCAGAGCGCCCCCCACCAGGACTGCTGCGCCAGATACAGGCTGCTCGCCATGGCGCTGCCGGTGGCGACGGCGCTGCCGAAGGTGGCTTGTCCGCCGAGACTCTTGCCCAGCGCGCCGATCAACAGAAATACCAGTAGATCGCGTCCGCCTTCCCGGGGGCCGCTCAGAGACTGCATACGCTGACTCAAAAACGACTGAATCTCCTGCTGATGGCCCTGCATATGCGGCTGACGCATCAGCTCGCCGCATTCCTGCAGTTCTGGAATATGGCGCTCCATAAGACGTTGAATCTGGTTTTGCAAAGCGGGCAGTTGCAACAGCTCTTCTGTGATGATGCGCAACATCGCCTGCTCCTTACCTGACAGCTCCGCCTGCGCTGCCGCCTTATTGCGGCGTATCAGCTTGCCGGCGACGCGGACCAGCCCCCGCGGCAGGCTCATCAGGTCCGCCGGGATATCACGGCGATGGGTCCAGTGGCGCCGCAGAATGGCTTTGGTGGAAGACATATGCTCCGCGTACACCTGGGGAACGCGGGCATGGGCTTCAGTGAAGTGACGCAGGAGCGTTTGTTCAATGTCCTGCTCAAGCTGATCTGTGGCGGAAGCGTCTGACACGGTGAGGGCGCTGCTCAAAGTAATGGGTTAATGCGCTCACGATTTTACCCTATCGCGCCGCAAACCGGCATAGCGCTTTGTTTTCCCCTACAGCCTCACGTTGGTCAGCCAGATGTACTGGTAGGGACGCAGGATAATCTGGCCTACCCGATCCTCGAACGCCTGCTCGGAAATCAAATCGAACCACTGATCGGTGGAGATCAGGTTCAGCTCCGCCAGATTAATCGTCTGCGGCTGATCCGAAACGTTATGAATGGCGAAGATGCTTTGCATGCGATCCTGGCTTTGACGCCAGAATGAGAACAGCGCATCTCCGGTGTGCAGAGTGTATTGCGTGGCGTTGGGATGAAAGGCCTTTTGGCGCTTGCGGGTGGCGATCAGCTTCTGCATGGCGGCGAATACTTTCGGATGATGTCCATCCCCTTGCAGCGCCTGCTCCAGATCCTGCTGACGCCAGATATGACGATTGATGGAGCGGAACTGACCGGTGTGCTCCACCCGCTCATGATCATTTTCGGTTCCGACCAGACTGTGAATATAAAACGCGGGGACGCCCTCCAGCGCCAGCATGATGGCGTGGGCGCATAGGTAACGGGCGAAGCCCAAATGGTCGGGGCCATGCTGCACGGTGCCGCTGAGCGCGTTCCACAGACTGATGTTGATCTCATAGAACTTGGGCTGGCCATCGGGACCGGTGCGGGCGCTGGCCTTGCCGCCGAACTTCTGCATGGTGGACACCAGCGCATCCAGCTCCCACTCGCTCAGCAAACCCTCGGTCGGGCGCAATCCCACGCCGTCATGGGAGGCGATGAAGTTCAGATAAGTGGTTCCCTGTTGCGCCGGCGGCATGCTCATCAGCCACTTCTTCAGGTACTCGCAACTGCCGGTGACCAGACTGTTGATTAGTAATGGCGGCAGGGAGAAGTTGTAGATCAGATGGGCTTCGTTGGCGTTGCCGAAATAGGTCAGGTTTTCGTGGTTGGGAATATTGGTCTCGGTAATGATGACCGCGTCATGGGCGCGATGCTCGATCAGCAGGCGCAACAGCCGGATCATCTCATGCGTCTCCAGCAGGTTGATGCAGGAGGTTCCGGGGACTTTCCAGAGAAACGCCACCGCATCCAGCCGGAACCAGCGCACGCCTTTGTCCAGATACAGGCGCAGTATGCGCAAAAACTCCAGTAACACCTGTGGATTACGGAAGTTCAGGTCGATCTGGTCATGGCTGAAGGTGCACCAGACATGACGGACGCCGTCAGCCGTGGCGACTTCCCGCAGCAGCGGTGAGGTGCGCGGCCGCACCACCTGAGTTAAATCCGTGTCGGGGGCTGCCTCTACAAAGTAATCGGCGCCGGGCGTCTGTCCCGCTTTGTAGTTCTCGAACCAGAGCGAACGGCTGGAGCAATGGTTGATGACCAGATCTCCCATCACCTTGAACTCACGGGTGAAGGCGGCGATATCCTCCCAATCGCCGAGGGCGGGATTCACGGTGGTGTAATCCATCACGCTGAATCCGTCGTCGGAGCTATAAGGAAAAAACGGCAGAATATGCACGATGCTGATGCAGTGCCTCAGCTGGCGGCGTAAAAACTCATGCAGGGTCTGTAGTGGCGGCTCGTTATCGCTGCGTAGCGTATCGCCGTAAGTGATCAGTACGGCGTCTTCTTGAGACCAGGGGTTGCGGTGAGGCTGGGGAGGCGGCGCGTTGGGCTCCAGTCCGAATGTGTCCAGACACTCTTTGACGAAATTAAGCGCGTTGACGTCCGGATACAGCGTTTTGATGTGCTCCATCAGGCGCTGCTCCAATTGAGTGAGCGAGGCGTGCTCCATAATTTTGCAGTTCTCCTGGTCGGAAAAGAGGGTTATCCCAAGGCGTCACCTACAGCATAGTCTGTGACTGGATGGTTCGGGCGTCTCCATGGCGACGCCGAAACCCCAGTGGACTTTACTGGACGGCGAACTCCCGCATGTCGGCGTCAACGGCGTCATAAAGGCGCGTCAGCACGCTGGGGAAGGCGCTGATGACCCGGTTCCATGACGGGATGAACGGCGCTTCCATCGGATGCTCCAGAAAGTACTCGCCCGCCTTCATGATATTCTTGGCGAACAGCTCTACGGCTTGTTCTTCATGGTGCACGTCGAGGGCCAGACCATTGATTTCGGCGTCGTTGCGATAGGTCTCCACAAAATCCAGCGCAATGCGGAAATAGCAGGCCTTGATGGTGCGGAAGGTTTCCTGATTGAAGACGATGCCCTGGGTGGCCAGCTTGCGGAACAGGGCTTTGGTGATGTCGATGGACATTTTCGACAGCCCGGTGTCGTCGTTGTCTGCGGACAGGTCCTGGTGCTTGTGGTCGTAAACGTCGGCGATGTCCACCTGACACAAACGGTTGGTGGAGTAGTTGCGCTTCATTTCGCTGAGGACGCCGATCTCCAGGCCCCAGTCGCTGGGGATGCGAATGTCGTTGATCACGTCTTTGCGGAATGAGAACTCGCCGGCCAGGGGATAGCGGTAGCTGTCCAGATAGTCGAGGAAATCCAGGTGGCCGAGTACTTTCTTCAGCGCCCGCAATAGCGGCGTCACCAGCAGACGGCTCACGCGGCCGTTAATTTTGCCGTTGGCCACGCGGGCGTAATAGCCTTTGCAGAATTCATAGTTGAAGTTGGGATTGGCCACGGGATAAATCAGGCGCGCCAGTAACTCGCGGTCATAAGTGACGATATCGCAGTCATGCAGGGCGACGGATTCGCAGGCCCCGGAGGCCAGCACATAGCCGAGGCAGAACCAGACGTTGCGCCCCTTGCCCGGTTCCCGCGGCGACAGCGACTCCTGCTTCAGTTCCGCGTCGATGGCGCGCAGTCGGGGACCGTCGTTCCACAGCACCCGATGGCGCTGCGGCAATGCGGAGAAGAACTGCAGAGCTTCCCGGTACTGCCCTTCATCCGCCCGGTCCAGACCAATGATAATTTCCTCCAGATAAGGCACTTTGCATAAGTGTTCCAGGATGCGCGGCATGGCTTCGCCCTGCAGCTCTGAATACAGGCAGGGAAGCACCAGCGCCAGGGGTCTGTGTTGAGAAAATGCGACCAGTTCCCGCTCGATATCCTCCAGTGGACGACGGGACAGGTTATGCAGGGTGGTTACTATGCCGTTTTGATAAAAATCGCCCATGCTTGATCCTCTTTATTGTCGGCGTGCGTCCCCTGAATGAAGCCGGAACGCCGCAGCATTCCGGCGCAGGTTACGAACGCATGGATGGCGCGTTCAGCGACTGTTGCGACGCAAGCACCTGTTCTACGGCTTCGGCCCAGCCTTCGGGACCGAACTTCTTGGTCAGGATGCGCTCCTTGCGCTCCAGGGAGGGCGGCAGATGCGAGGGAGAACGCACTACCACCGCAATATCCGCGGCGTTGAGCATGGCGATGTCATTATGGCTGTCGCCCAGGGCCATGCTGACCGGCGTTTCGCCGCAACGTTCGGCGTAAAGCTCCGTCAGCCACTGCATGGCGGTGGCTTTATTGAACTGCCCCATCACATGCAGGAAGCGGCCGCCGCGTAAAATTTGCAAACCAGTGTCATTGAGTTCAGCGGTAAACTGTTTCAACGCCGTCGGACTGTCCTCCCAGACCAGCGGCTCCGTGAACTCGCGTTGCTTGGCGAGGGCCGCATCGGCTTTGGATAAACCAGTGAGCGACGCCACCGTTTCGGCGTCCATTTCGTAAAAGCTCTTGAATCCGTAGGAGCCTTTAAACTCCTGCAGAACATCCAGAATATGCTGACGGCTGGGACCGAAGCTCTTGGCGTAAAACTCTTCGCTGACATGCGCGCCGCAGAAGGGCTCCTGGAACTGGGACTTGGGCAGATACACCGCGGCGCCGTTCTCAACGATGAACGGGTCTTGATGATGCAGTCTTTGGCGTAATGCGCGCAGTTCGGCGTAAGTTTTACTGGTGTTCCAGACGCAGGGAATGCGCCATTGCTTTAACTTGGCCAACGTGGGTAATGCTGAATCCGCAGCGTAGGTGTGGTGATCGAGCAAGGTGCCGTCCAGGTCGGTGTAGATAATTAGCTGGCTCATATCGTTCCCACTGGGACTATCGTCCGGTTGATGTCGTTGTGACGGTGTTTCTGCAAATCCGATACCAGCTTCCCGGCAGCATGTATGTTTCTCGCTTTCGTTCCTTATTCGATCTGGTCTGGTATGGCATGACGGTGCGGAGAATCCCGATTAGTGCGTTGGATGCGCCCTAAAAGCGGGCGCCAAAGGGGCGCAAGCGCCAGGGCGCCTTATTTTGGTGCGCGTAACGCAAGAAAATCTGTTCTCTTTTTCTTTTACGCTTCCGGGCGGGTTGGCGCAACAGGATGGCGGATGCTGGCGTGAGTCAGCCGCTGAGAGGAATACACACAATCAGCTACAAATTTCTGCATGTCATCCATATATAAATTAAGCTATAAGAAACGGATTAATAAATCAGCCATACGGAAAAGGCGCCTGCGGCGCGCGCGACGAAAAGCTTACATAAATCGTTAACGGTAAACGCATAGCTGAAACTCACGAAACATCCCGCCGGCAAGCGCCCAAGGCGCACGAACCGAAACAGCGTCGATGGAAATGACGAAAATCTCCATCTGCGCTTAACTGAATCGGGTACGCATGAAACACGAAATTAAGACGATCGAACTTCCCTGCGGCAAGCTTGAGGTGGGTATGTTCGTCAGCCAGCTGGATCGTCCCTGGCTGGATACGCCGTTTCCGTTACAAGGCTTTTTGCTGCGCACCCGGCGTGATATCGAATTACTGCAACAGTTTTGCGATTACGTTTATATCGATACGGTTAAAGGGCGCAAACCCAAGGGCGGCGTTTCGCCTTTGTCTGTAAACATCAAGGACTCCCTGCAGCGTCGTCGCAAATTGTTGCCTGGCGTCAAGCTGCACAATTATGTGGATGTCGCGCCGCTGGAAGAAGAGATGCCGGTGGCCAAAGCGCTCTACAAAGATTTCAGCGCCAACGTCGCCTATCTGATGGATGAAATGAGTCGCGGCGCTTCCTTCCAGCTCAAGAAATTTCAGGCCCTGGTGGCGCCTATGGTGGAGAGCGTTATCCGCAATCCGGACGCCTGCGCCTTGATGGCCCGCATGAAGAATCAGGACTCCTACGCCTACAAACACTCCATGAGCGTTTCCGTCTGGTGCGTCATCATGGGGCGCCAGTTGGGGCTGTCGCAGAAAGATCTGGAGGAGCTGGCGGTTGGCGGGCTGTTATTGGATGTGGGCAAGCTGCAACTGCCAGCGGAGCTGTTGATGCAGGCGCGCCGCCTTGAAGATCATGAGTTCGAACTGATGAAAAGCCATGTGGCGCGCGGCATGGAGACCGTGCAGAACATCGAAGGCGTCAGCCGCACGATATTGGCCATGGTGGAGAATCATCATGAGCGCCACAATGGCTCCGGTTATCCTCGGGGCATGGCGGCGAACGCGATTCCCATCTATGCGCGCATCGCGTCTCTGGCGGATTGCTATGACGCCATCACCAGCCAGCGTCCTTATGCTCATCCTCTGCCGCCCTCGGAAGCGGTGCGCAAGTTGTATGAATGGCGCAACGTGGAATTTCAGGCGGAACTTGTAGAAGAGTTTATCCAGGCGGTGGGCATCTATCCTGCCGGCACCCTGGTCGAATTGACCGACGGACAAGTGGGCATCGTCATCGGAGAATATCGCTCCAGACGTCTGCGTCCCCGTTTGTTGATGTTGCTGGATGGCGAGAAAAACCTCTACGACGTCCCCAAAGAGCTCGATTTGCTGGATTGTCTGGAAACCAGCGCAGGGCGGCCGCTGCATATCGAACGCAGCCTGGAGCCGGGCTCTTATGACATTGATCCTGAAACGCTCTATATCTAGATGGAGTCATCATGAGCGACGCCCTCAACACGACGACGCCGCAGCGCAGTGAGTTTCTGCAGGAACTGCGGCGCGCTGCGACAGTGTTGCCGGAGGGGCGCGCGCTGGGCGTCATTGTCTTCGATCTGCGGCGTTTGCTGAGGACCAACGAAGTCTATGGCGACGCGGTCGGCGATCACCTGTTTCAGGCCGTCGGCGAGCGCCTGCATAAACTCAGGGAAGGAAAAGGTCCCGTCTTTTGCGTGGGTGACGGACGCTTCGCCATCACGGTGCAGGCGGTCAGCGCGGCGATATTGCAGTTGGCGGCGCAGCAAATGCTAAAGATGCTGGAACAGCCCTTGGATATCGATAGTCACCGTCTCAGCGTGCACCTCACCTGTGGCGGCGCCAGTTATCCCGCTCATACCTCCAAGCCTGAGACCTTGCTGAATTGCGCGGAGCAGGCACTGTCCGGGGCCAAGTATCTGCGCGTGCGTTATATGGATTACAGCGACATGCCGGAAAGCCATCGGCTGGGAGACTGGAATATTGAAAAGGAAGTCATTCAGGCGATTGAGCAGAACTCCCTGGAGCTGTATTTCCAGCCCAAAATCCATATTCCCTCGCAGACCGTCGCCGGCGCTGAAGCGTTATTGCGGTGGCGCAGTCCGACCCGAGGATATGTGTCGCCGGAACTGTTTATCCCCTATATCGAAAACGCCGGTCTTTCCTATGAACTGCAGAAGTGGGTGCTCAATACCGCCTTGCGCCTGGGACGCGACTGGCTGGACCGCTATCCTGACTTTGCCCTGGCGGTGAATATCTCGCCGGAGTTTGTCTCCAATCCTGAACTGAGCAATCTGGTGCTCGGAGCGCTCGGCATATGGGACGCTGAGCCGGAAAACCTGGTGCTGGAGCTGACGGAAACGGTGCTGTTATGGGAGCGCAACCGCAGCATCGATAATCTGGAGTCGCTGAGAGTGACCGGCGTGTCCGTCGCGATTGACGACTTCGGCACCGGTTACTCATCGCTGGAATATTTCAAAGATCTGCCCGCCAACCAATTAAAGATCGATAAGGCGTTCGTCTTTCGCATGCTGGACCATCCTGCGGACGGCGACATGGTGGGTCTGATGATCCGGCTGGCGCACATCTTCGGCATGCAGGTGGTGGCGGAGGGCGTGGAGGACGCCGCCTCGTTGCATCGTCTGGCCGCGATGGGCTGTGAGCAGGCGCAGGGCTATTATTTTTGCAAACCCATTCCCCGCGACGCCTTCACCGAATGGATGCATGCCTTTGATCCGGCGCAGTATTTCCGCGAAGACGCCTAGCGCTGCGCGTTCGTCCGTTTCAGGCGCTCATCATTGTCAGCGCAGTGTCCAGCATACGATGAGAAAAACCCCATTCGTTGTCATACCAGGCCAGCACCTTGACCATGCCTTCATGAGACTGGGTATGGTTGGCGTCGAAGATGGCGGAGGCGGTGGAATGAGTGAAGTCGATGGAGACCAGCGGCTGGTCGTTGTACTCCAGGATCGGCGTCTCCCGGCTGGCCGCCAGCATCATGGCGTTGATCTCCTCGGCGCTGACATGGCGCGCCACCTTTAAAGACAAGTCCAGCAGGGACACATTGGCGGTGGGCACCCGCACCGCCATGCCGGTCAAACGCCCCTCCAGCCCCGGCAGCACCTTGCCAATGGCGCGCGCGGCTCCGGTGCGGGTGGGGATCATGGACAGCCCGGCGGCTCTGGCGCGGAACAGATCTTTCTTATGCGCCAGGTCCAGCAGATGCTGGTCGTTGGTATAGCTGTGAATGGTGGTCAGCACGCCTTGTTCGATGCCCAGATTCTCATGCAGCACCATCGCCACCGGCGCCAGGCAGTTGGTGGTGCAGGAGGCGTTGGAGACGATGGTGTGACGGGCTTCAAGCACATGTTCATTGACGCCGTACACCACCGTGGCGTCGGCGTCTTCGGAAGGGGCCGAGATCAGCACTTTCGAGGCGCCGGCCATGATATGGGCCTCGGCCTTTTCCCGTTTGGTGAATTTGCCGGTGCATTCCAGCACCAGATCCACATTGGCCACCGCCCAGGGTAATTCCAGAGGGTCGCCGTGTTGCAGCATGGCGATGTCGTCGCCGGCGACGCGCAACAGTTCGCCACTGAGCCGCACTTCCTGATTGAATTTGCCATGAATGGAGTCGTAGCGCAGCAGGTGGGCGCAGGTCTCCCGGTCCGCCAGATCGTTGATCGCCACCACCTGGATCATGTCCCGATATCCGGACTCATAGATAGCGCGTAGTACATTGCGTCCAATGCGACCGAAACCGTTGATGCCGACCCGTATCATATGTAACCCCTTCGCATGGCCTTTTTGCGGCGGCCGCCCCTGGCATTGTCCGTTAACAGAGTGACTAGGTTAAGTCTTTGATCTGTGTACGAAATGACGCCAAGGGCAGACTACCAAGTTTATTTGCATAAACTTAAGTATAGAGCCTGCGCGAAAGTTCGTTATTTCAGGCCACTAAAGGAACATGGTTGGCGGCGGATGCTTCGCGCGCAGGCGCGCGTGGGCCTCCTGCAAACGGTCCAGATGCGTCTCCCTCAGCTCCGGCTGCTGTTGCTCATCAGACTGACTGGCCAGCACCAACAAATGCTCTTTAATTTCCTCCGCGGTCGCCTTGGTTTCCGGGTGCATGGCATGCAGATGCGGCGCTGGCGCGCGGCGCAGTCGCACCTGGCGCTCACCATTGAGGGCGGGCGCGGGTTTGCGGTCGTCCAGTTCATACAGGTGCACCACATTCAACGCGCAATCGGGTACGGCGATGAAATTGCCGGCGCCATGGAGAAGAAAAGGCATCCATAACTGTCCAGTGCCGGGTTCGGCCCCCAGGCCCGCATAGCTGCAGATAAACTGGCCGTCCGGGGTAAACACCTTGAGGGCGCGGTTGACCAGATCGTTCACCACCAGATGGCCATTGACGTAATGCACGCCCGTAGGCAACAGAAAGTGATCGCCGGTCTCGCCGTATCCAGCCTGGCCAAACGCGCCGACGTAAGTTCCGTCCGCCTCGAAAATCTGAATGCGGTTGTTGAATTGGTCGCTGACGTAGACGCGTCCTTGTTCATCCAGGGTCACGTCGCTGGGGGAATGAAACTCTCCTGGTCCGGCGCCAAGGCGGCCGAAAGTGCGAACATGACCGACAATGCCGTGACTATCGATGCGCCATTGTGAAATCCGATGATTGCCGGAATCCGCAATATAAATGTCTCCCTGCGGCGATACCGCCATGCCCATTGGCTTCGACAATTCCCAGGGATCGTCGCCGGGTCCGCCGAAGAAGGTATAAAGCGTCAGGTCGTTGATGAAAGGGTTGTATTGCAGGACGGAGATAAAGCCGCTCAAGTAGTTGCCGAGCAGCAGCAGGGGAGCGTCTGCGTCGATTTGCCCGGGCAGGGGTTGTGGCGGCTGGTAAATATCTACGCCCAGCATGCCGGCGAACATGGCGTAACTGATCTGCTCGGGAATTTCCACTTGTTCATTGAGGTCCGAATGCAGCACCGTGCGCGGCACTGCGTTCATCATCCAAACGCCCACATCCGGGTCTTCCCGCACATTGAGAGCGGAACGCCACCACATCTGACAGGCGTCCCAGTAATGGAACCACCATTGCGCGGACATCTGCGCCGGCCAGAACGGAGAAGAGGCGTCAATTTGTGGCGAGGTTATCCGGGGCTTGTCCACCATCGCCACGGAGGTCACATAGTAAAACTGGCCCGGATTACTGCGCGGGTTGCCAGCCTGGGCGATGAATGTGGGGGTATCCAGACCGGGAATCAGATCCTTGGGATCAAGCAGGTAGACTGTCGCCAGAATGGGGTCGGACACCAGCAGCCGATTGGTTTTGCCGGGGACGGCAGTGACCTGGATAGGGGCGAAGAAGCCGTGCATGGTGTCCAGCGGCTGCCCTTCGCGATCAAAGACGCCAACCTGATATTCGCCGCTGCCGGGAATATACAGGCGGCCATGGGCCACTGACACATCCCGGGCGACGCCAAGACCGGTCAGTTCGCTGCGCCCGCTGGTGGCGAACGGAACGCCTTTGCCCTGCAGATCGCAACGGAGCACGTTGGCGTGGCCGGTGTTGGCGATGTACAGGCGACCCTCGTCATCAGAGCTGAGGCCTTGCGGCCACAGCAGCGTGAACTGTTCTCCGCCGCAGTCGATATGCTGGATGTCGTGGCTGAATTCGCCGCTTTCAGTGAAAATGGCGATACGGCTGTCGCCCTCACTGTTGGCGTAAAATTCATCCGCTACACAGAGATGACTGTCAATAAAAGTCAGTCCATTCGGCCCCACCAGGGGTTCTTTCTGTTTATCCCCAAATACATTGACCACATCCAGCTGCAGATCCTTGCGATACGCGATGACCTGGATGCGACGATTGGCCAGATCCGACACGTACATGAGCGCTTTCGTAGGATGCGGGCACAGACGGAAGGGCATGTTGAAACGGCCGGGTTCCTTGCCCGGACCTCCGAATACCGCCAACACCTCGCTGAGGTAAGGATTCATGATCACCAGACGATTGTTGCCGGTGTCCGCGATCCAGACGCGCCGGTGACGGTCCACCGCCAGACCGACTGGCGAGTTGAAGGTGAACTCAGGATGGGTGGCGAGAACGAAAGGCGTGGCGGCGGTTGCGGCGGTTTCAGTATGACCAAGCGAAGAGCGATAACTCAGCAGCATGACGGGCTCCCTTTCTGACTGAGCGATACAGTCGGTTTCCGCCCTGCGGCCTGATCTGCAAATCACATCACGGCGGCAGAAACCATTTTCCCTCTGCGACCAGCTCATGCAGCGCGTCTTCCAGATCTTTGAGCAACATGGCGGCGTGATCGCGCTTCTTGCTCACGACGAAACGCGCGTCCAGGGAGGACAAACGCTTGCGATGCAGGTCCTGGACCGGCTGTTTCTTCAGCTCCAGCCGCATAGGTCCATCATAGTTTAGTAGATAATCGCAACGTTTCACTTTGAGCATGCCAATGGCCTGGGCATGGTTGAAAGCGGAGCAGTCACGGATGCGGTTGACCGGATCGCGGAGAAAGCTGATGGCGCCGCCGTAACTGAATCCATGCAGCAGGACCACGCTTTCTCCCACCAGATCTTCAACGCGGTTAATGATTTTCTTGTCGCCTTGCCAATAGGCGTTGAGTTCGATCCGGGCGACGATAGAGTCGCCGACCAGGGTGGCGCCAGTAAATTCCGGCAAGGTGGCGAGCCCGATCCAGAGATCGATTTTGCCGTCCGCCAGCTCAATCGCCATGCGGCGGGTGGGGCGGGAGACGGCGCGCCAGGAATACTTTTTTTTCTCCAACAGCATGCGCGCGAGATCAATCAGATAGCCTTCCGGCTTTCCCTCGTCATTGGTGAAGAAAACAGGCGGGAATTCGATGTAACCGACGACGACTTCTTTGTCTTCCGCGAGCAGATCGTGAATGTCGACATCAGCGAGAACGGGCGACGAGATCCACGCCAGGGCTCCCGAAAGCAACAACGTAAACAGACGGTGAAAGGTGTTCAAGATGACTCACATTGAATGCATAAGCGTTCAGCCGACGCTCGGCGTTTATTCCGTCAAAACACAGGAGAGAATCCTGCAGCGAAAGTCCTGTTCGCAGTCGTCAATGCGATAGTGTCAGCCGAACGGAATGCGAGTTCCGGCGGCTGATGCGGGCGTATGACCCTTCTGACGGTCTGCCTGAACAATGCTATAAAGCATAGCATTGTTGCGGGCAAACAATAGCGGCGGATTAGCCGTCGGATTTTTCAGCTTTGACTGACAGCAGCTCAACTTCGAACAACAAGGTTTCGTTCGGGCCGATGCGACCGTTGCCGCCAGGGCCGTAAGCCAGTTTGGCGGGGATGAAAAGCTGCCACTTGGCGCCGGGCTTCATCAGCTGCAGCGCTTCAGTCCAGCCGGGAATAACGCCGTTAACCGGGAAGGATACAGGCTCGCCGCGTTGTACGGAGCTGTCGAATACTTCGCCGTTGATCAGGCTGCCGGTGTAATGCACTTCAACGGTGTCTTGCGCTTTGGGGCTGTCGCCTTCGCCAGCTTTCAGCACTTTGTACTGCAGGCCGCTGTCAGTGGTGACAATGCCTTCTTTCTTAGCGTTATCGGCCAGGAAGGTGTCGCCTTTCTTGGCGTTTTCCTCAGCCATCTTCTCGAACTGCTCCATTTGCTTCTTCTGCATGGCCTGCTGATATTGCTGAACCTGCGCAGAGATCTCTTCGTCGGTCATCATGGAAGGCTTGCCGGCGTATGCGTCGGCGACGCCTTTGGTGAAGCTCTCGATATCCAGCTCAGGCATGGAGTCCGCCAGACGACGACCGAACATTTGACCGAAGCTGTAGCCGGTTTTTTGCGCGTCGTTAGTGAGCTTTTCCGTTTCCGCATGGACTGCGACAGGCAACGATAACGCCACAGCGCATAGCAGACCGCTCATGCTGGCTAACGCTTTTTTCATAATTATTCCTCAAAAAAAATTAGATGGATTGGCAGTATAAAGCGCTTTAAGGTACAGCTTTTTGGCGCCCTGCGCTAGGGGATGTCAACGCCGGGATCTGGCAGTATCCCGGGCCTGGTTCACAGTTCTAACCGCCGTTGACTTGTTGCAACTGCTTGTTGCGTTCATTCATGAGGTCGCGCACCGCCTTGGCTTCATCCATGATGTTCAGCGCGCGTTCGAAACTGAGGGTGTCTTTGTTTTCCGCCTCCTCCAGAGTCTTGCGCGTCTCGGGAGGCAAACCGTCGCGAGGAGATCCGGTGGCGACCTGGCGCTCTTCCTTCTTCTCCGTGGGAACCGACTGAATAATATTGGTTTTGTTGCTGACGCTGATCACGTCAACATTGACGCCTTCGGGGGGCGGGGCGTCGCTGTACTGCAGCACGCCGTCAGCGTCGCGCCATTTATAGACCTGGCGCACTACTTCCTGCTCCGGCAGCTTTTTGTCCATGGTCATCAGCGTTGGCGTCTCGGTTCCTTCCGGTAAGGGCAGCCGCCACATGGGCGAACCTGTCTTATCTTTAATAAAAAAGGGCAGGGCGAGGGCGACCCCAAGCGAGGCCAATGTCAGAAATCGAAAAATCCACTTCAAAGGTTTACATCTCCATGACCAGATTGGCGGCCACTAAGTTCAATTGCGCCTGATTCACTTCCTGCGCGTCATTGAGACGGGAGAAGTAATCAAGCAGATTGCGACGGCAAAGAGCAACCGTCTCCACCGCTTCCTGCGGCGCTGATAAATCCTCTTTCCCCGTACCTGATAGTAAAGCATAAATAAGCGATATTTCGTAGCGTTCAGCCGCCAGTTCCAACTGAAGAATGCGCTGTCTGAGCGCGTGTTGGCGGCAGTCTTGTTTATTCAGCGCGTTACGTGCGGTTCGCAGCGGCAGAACAATCTCTGCGCGCCAGGAATCGATGGCGCTGAAATCGCTGGCGGGGTTAAAGCGACGCTGACGCAGGGCGAGCCAGCCGCAGGCGAGCAGCAGGTTCACATCGGCGCCAAACTGGTTTTGCCATTGCAGACAGATTGTCTGTGTTTGCGGGTGTGCGTAGCGCGCCAGAGCATAGTCCCAAAGCGGATTGTCCAACTGGGGCGGGCCGCCTTGGGCGGGGTTATTGGAGGCCTCGGGCTGAGGCCTGTCAGGGGCGCTTTTGCTCATAGAAAACTCTTTAATGAATCGATGGCAAGCGTGCTAAAATCCGCCGCCATGTTAAGTCTAAATCAGTTATCGATCCAACGTTCCGGCCAGTATCTGCTGGAAAACGCCACTGTCACCGTTACGGCGCGCAGCCGCGTCGCTATTGTCGGCCCTAACGGTTGCGGTAAATCCACTTTGTTCAGCCTTATTCTGGGGGAGATCGGCTCCGATTCGGGAGACATTTCCTTTCCTGGCGGAACCCGTATCTCCCACATGGCTCAGGAGACGCCCGCGCTGGATTGCTCCGCGCTGGACTTTGTTCTCGACGGCGATAAGCGACTGCGTCAATTGCAGGCCGAACTGGCGCTGGCGGAGCAGGCGGACGACGGCGTCGTCACTGCGCGCTTGCACCATGAGCTGGACCTGATCGACGGTTACAGCGCCGAAGTGCGCGCGCGCCGCCTGCTGGAAGGCCTGGGCTTTCCCACGCACTGGCACTCGCGTACGGTTGGAGAGTTTTCCGGAGGCTGGCGGATTCGACTGAACCTGGCGCAGGCGCTGATGTGTCCGTCCGAACTGTTGCTGCTGGACGAGCCCACCAACCACTTGGATTTGGACGCTCTGGTCTGGCTGGAGAATTGGTTGCTGCGTTACCAGGGTACGTTGTTGTTTATCTCCCACGACCGTGACTTCATTGATCACTTGGCGACCCATGTGCTGCATTATGATCAGCGTTCATTGGTGCTTTACGCCGGTGGCTATAGCCAGTTCGAAGAAGCGCGCGCGATGCGACTGGCGCAACAGCAAGCGTTGTATGTGAAGCAGCAGACCCGTATCGCGGAGATCCAGTCTTTTGTGCGGCGCTTTGGCGCTAAAGCCACCAAGGCGAAACAAGCGCAGAGTCGATTGAAAGAACTGGAGCGTATGGAGCTGATTGCAGCGGCGCACGTGGATTCGCCGTTCAGCTTTTCTCTACCTTGCAGCGATAAGATTTCCAGTCCGTTGCTGGTAGTGGATGACGGGGGCTTGGGATATGGCGCTGAGCCCGTATTGCAGCATGTAAATCTGACGCTGTTGCCCGGCGCTCGATTAGGCGTCCTTGGCGCTAACGGCGAAGGTAAATCGACCCTGATCAAAACGCTGGCGGGACAGTTGCCGTTGATTTCCGGCCGCAGAACAGGCGGTGAACATTTAAGGATTGGTTACTTCGCGCAGCATCAATTGGAAGCGTTGGACCCAGGCGCAACGCCGATGCAGCATCTGCAAAAAGTCAGGCCGCAGGCGTCGGAGCAGGAAATTCGTAATTTCCTGGGCGGATTCGGTTTCCCCGGAGAGCAAGCGGCGGGCGACATCAAGAATTTTTCCGGCGGTGAACGGGCGCGTCTGGCGCTGGCGTTGATCGCCTGGAACAAACCCAACCTGCTATTGCTCGACGAACCCACCAACCACCTTGATCTGGATATGCGCCACGCTCTGAACATGGCGCTGCAGGAATACCCTGGCGCGGTCATCGTCGTTTCGCACGATCGCCACCTGCTGCGGGCGATGGCGGACCAGTTCGTCTGGGTGCATGGCGGCCGTATGGAGCCCTATAACGGCTCCCTGGAAGACTACGAAAAAGAGTTGTTGAGCCGGTTGCGCGCGAATCAGCCGGAAGCGGCGAAAAGCGATGACTCCGCCGACGCCGAAATGCAGGAAAGCGCGGAAGACCGTAAGCGTCGAAAGCGTGACGAAGCGGAAAAAAGACAGCGTTTAAGCCCGTTGCGGAAAAAAATAGCTACACTGGAAGCTGAGATAGAAAAGTTGCAGGGCAAACTGCAGGAAATTGAAGCGCAATTAGGAGAAGGAGATCTTTACGAGGATCAAAACAAGGAACAACTGAAAGCGCTTCTGGAATCCCAGCGGGTGAACCGCCAACGTCTGACTGAGGCGGAAGAAATCTGGCTGGAGCTTAATGAGGAGTTGGAAGGACTGCTCTGATCGGTCTATCTCTCTATGCGTATATATGCCTATAGACCGTTTCGCCGCTACGGAGTTTAGTTAGAGTCCTTGCAACCACGATAATCACAATATATTCGCAAGGAGTATTCCCATGAAACTGTGGAAACGCACCCTGACCGGGCTGGCAGTCGGCCTGTGTCTCTCCTCCGCTCTTCAAGCCGCTGAAACCATCAAAATCGCCATCGCAGGACCCCAATCCGGGTCAGTCGCCCAGTACGGCGAGATGCAGTTTAACGGCGTGCACGCAGCCATTGACCTGATCAACAAAGCAGGAGGCGTCAAGGGCAAAATGCTGGAAGCAGTTGAATATGACGACGCTTGCGAACCCAAGCAGGCTGTGGCGGTCGCCAACAAAGTCGTCAACGATGGCGTGCAGTATGTGGTCGGACATTTGTGTTCCGGTTCCACCCAGCCCGCCACCGACGTCTACGAAGACGAAGGCATTCTGGCGGTGACTTGCTCCACCAACCCTTCAATCACCGAGCGCGGCTTCCGCTACATTTTCCGCACCATCGGCCTGGACTCTGCGCAAGGGCCAACCGCTGGTAAATATATCGCGGAACACCTCAAGCCCAAGCGTGTGGCGGTAATTCACGACAAACAACAGTACGGCGAGGGCATCGCCAGCTCTGTAAAAAGCACCCTGGAAAGCATGGGCGTTAATGTTGTCGCGTTTGAAGGCGTTACCGCCGGCGATAAAGACTTCTCCTCCCTGATTGCGAAGCTGAAAAAAGAGAACGTCGATCTGGTTTACTACGGTGGTTATCACCCAGAACTGGGTCTGATTCTGAGACAAAGCAACGACGCGGGCTTCAAGCCTCAATTCATGGGACCGGAAGCGGTTGGCAACAAAGAGATTTCCTCCATTGCAGGACCTGCCTCCGAAGGCCTGATCGTAACTTTACCCGCCAGATACGACCTGAACGCGAATAACGCGGATGTCGTAGCGCTGATGAAGTCAAAAGGGCAGGATCCTACTGGACCTTTCGTGTGGACCAGCGTTGCAGCCGTGCAGTCACTGGTTGAAGCGATGAACAAAGTGGGCGATGGCGATACTGAGAAAGTCGCGGATTACCTGCGCGAAAACACCATCAATACGTCGATGGGCCCTCTGACCTGGGACGACAAAGGCGACCTCGAAGGTTTCGAGTTCGGCTTGTTTACCTGGCATCAGGACGGCACTTCTACACCGCTGTAATGTATTAAACAAAAGGGGCGCCATCTTGCGCCCCTTTTCCCACTCTCGATTTCTTACTTTTCTAACCCATCAGCAAGTGTTTTCTTTATAAACACCGAGTACCTTGCTGACTGAACAGCCTCAGGCTCAGCTGTCCTCTTCCTTGAACTCCATATCAATACCGAACTTGGTGAGCAGGCCTTTCTCCGCTTCCAGATCAGCGCTGGTCAGCGGGCGGGATTGCAGCCAGTCTTTCGGAAAAATCAGCGTTAACGATCTTTTGTTCGCTTTCACTTTGACGGAGTCCAGCACTTCGCAGTTACGTGAGTGTTGCAGGACCACCGCAAGTCGCAACGCCACGGCTAATTGCTTCAATGGATCAGCATCTTCCAGCGCGTATTCGTCGAAAACGGTATCCAGAATTTTCCGGCGGTGAACGCGAATCAGCATCGCCAGCGATTGCTGGGTCTGTCGGGAAAATCCCGCCAAGTCGGAATAGCGAATCAGGTAAGCGCCGTGTTTGTGGAATTGAGTATGGGAGATAGCCAGACCGACTTCATGCAGACGCGACGCCCAACGTAGTAGTTCAGTCAGCTCTTCGTTTGGCAGTTTCCACTGCTCCGCGAGCTGCTTCCATAGCGCTACGGCGGTTCCCTCGACGGCGGCGGCATGCTCGCGGTCGATATGATAACGCTCCTGCAGGCTGTTGATGGTGCGCTCGCGCACGTCCTCATGATGGATGCGGCCGATCATGTCGTACAGCAAACCTTCACGCAGGGCTCCGTCGCAGAACTCCATTTCTTCGATTTGCAGCACATCGAACGCCGCCATCAATATCGCCAGTCCCGCTGGGAAAATCGACAGCCGGTCTTTGCGTACGCCAAGCTTGGTAAGCTGACTGATTTTACCCAGACGTACGACTTCGTCTTTGAGTTTAACCAGTCCATCTGGAGTAATTTTGTGCATTCCCCACTGGTTGTGGGTGAGCACCTGCTCAATAGCCTTGATGGAGCCTGAGGAGCCGACGCAATGGTGCCAGCCGACGTTGCGGTAGCGATTGCGTATGTTGAGCAGCTCTCGGGAGGCTTCTACAAAGGCGCGGGCGAATTGCAGCTGAGTGATCTTACCGTCGCCGAAAAAGCGGTCCCGGTAGGACACGCATCCCATGTGCAAACTTTCCAGCTCTTTGGTTTCAAAGCGTTGGCCGATGATGAATTCGGTGCTGCCGCCGCCGATATCAATGACCAGCCGGTTGTCGGCGTCGTCGGAAAGTGAATGGGCGACGCCAAGGTAAATGAGTCGCGCTTCTTCCCGTCCGCTTATCACTGAAATGGGGTGGCCGATAAGTTTTTCCGCCCTGCGTATAAAGGCGCGGGCGTTTTTCGCTACCCGTAATGCATTAGTGCCTACGATCTGCACTGCGCCGCGGGGCATGCCGCTGATGCGCTGCGCGAAACGCTCCAGGCAGGCTAACGCCCGATGCTGGGAGGCTTCGTCGAGGAAGTTGCGTGCGTCCAGACCTGCTGCGAGCTGGACTTTTTCGCCTAGTTTCTCCAGCGGCCGGATTTCATTGTGAACCAGCTGGGCGACGACCATATGGAAACTGTTCGAGCCCATATCGATGGCGGCGATCAGCTCCGGAGAAGTAGGCGCCGGAGAGACGGCGTCCGCCGGGGTGGTGGATGATATTGTCATGAACTCTCTTGAAATCCTTGCGCTAAACCTTATATTTAGGAAATCTCGTTTTAGATTGTCAACTTGCTTGCTGAATTAGTCGACCTAAACGGTCAATTTTCAGTTGTACTGATTGCTCCAATATTAAGGTCAGCCGACCGAAATAAGCCGGCGGAGAATGGAACCACTTCTTTCACAGGACGTCAAAGTCATTTTCCTAACCGGATTTTAAGGTTATTTTTACCAGGCCCACCTTATATAGTAGTCGGTAAAAGCATTCACCTCTTAGCCAGGATTAAATAATGAGCAGCCGAATTGTTAACGTAACTGATGACTCTTTTGAAAGTGAAGTCTTGAAGGCCGATGGCCCCGTGCTGGTGGATTACTGGGCTGAGTGGTGCGGTCCCTGTAAGATGATTGCGCCAGTATTGGAAGAGATCGCGGAAGAATATGGCGATCGTCTGAAAATCTGCAAACTGAATATCGACGAAAATGAAAAGACTCCGCCTAAGTTCAGCATCCGTGGTATTCCAACGTTGATGTTGTTCAAAAATGGCGCTGTAGATGCGACCAAAGTAGGCGCGTTATCCAAGTCCCAGCTGACGGCTTTCCTGGACAGCAACCTTTAATATACGCCCTCTCTGAGCGGGGGTCTGACCCCTGCTCAAAATGCGCGTAATTTTCTGGACGAAGGCTATAATTCAACCTATACTGATTTTGCTTTCAACTTTTTGGCGATAGTCCTCCTTTCGCTGGATTAATAAGTAAAACGATAAACTCTTCCATCTATAACCTAACCCTCTCCAATCAGGTCAACTGTTTTTCGATCCTATGAATCTTACTGAATTAAAAAAGAAACCCGTTCCTGAGCTATTGACCATCGCCGAAGAAATGGGCCTGGAAAATATGGCTCGCTCCCGCAAGCAGGATGTGATTTTCAGTATTTTGAAAAAGCACGCCAAAAGCGGAGAAGACATCTACGGCGATGGCGTTCTGGAAATCCTGCAGGATGGCTTCGGCTTCTTGCGTTCCGCGGACAGTTCCTACTTGGCCGGCCCTGACGACATCTACGTCTCACCCAGTCAAATCCGCCGTTTCAACCTCAGAACGGGCGATACAATCGCCGGTAAGATTCGACCGCCGAAAGACGGCGAGCGTTATTTCGCGCTGTTGAAAGTCAATGAAATCAACTTCGACAAACCTGAAAACGCCCGCAACAAAATCCTGTTTGAAAACCTGACGCCTCTGTTCCCGCAGGAAAGACTGCGTCTGGAAGCCGGCAACGGCAGTACGGAAGATTTATCAGCGCGTATTCTGGATTTGGTCGCGCCTATCGGCAAAGGGCAACGCGGTTTGATCGTATCGCCGCCGAAAGCCGGTAAGACCCTCCTCATGCAGAATATCGCCCAGTCCATCACCCGCAACAATCCCGAAACTCACTTAATGGTTCTGCTGATCGACGAACGCCCTGAAGAGGTGACCGAGATGCAGCGCACCGTACGTGGTGAAGTGGTTGCGAGCACCTTCGACGAGCCGCCGGCCCGTCACGTTCAGGTTGCTGAGATGGTTATCGAAAAAGCCAAGCGTCTGGTTGAGCACAAAAAAGACGTAGTGATCCTGTTGGACTCCATCACTCGTTTGGCGCGCGCATACAACACCATTATCCCGTCCTCCGGCAAAGTTCTGACCGGTGGTGTGGACGCCCATGCGCTGGAACGTCCCAAGCGCTTTTTCGGCGCTGCGCGGAATGTCGAGGAAGGCGGCAGCCTTACCATCGTCGCTACGGCGTTGATCGACACCGGCTCCAAAATGGACGAAGTGATTTACGAAGAGTTCAAGGGTACCGGTAACCTGGAAGTGCACTTGGACCGCAGAATTTCTGAAAAGCGCGTCTTCCCTGCGATTAACATCCGTCGTTCCGGCACTCGCCGTGAAGAGCTGCTGATGTCTGAGGAAGAGCTGCAAAGAGTGTGGATTCTGCGCAAGCTGCTGCACTCTATGGAAGACGATATCGCCGCGGTGGAGTTCCTGCTTGATAAGCTGAAGGACACCAAGACCAACGACGAATTCTTCCAGGCCATGAAAAAGCGCTAAGCGCATGGCTGACCTGAGATGAGTTTAAGCCCCTGTCGCCCACCGGCGCAGGGGTTTTCTTTTATCCGCTGCGCCTATATTGTGCGCCTATGAATCCATCGATCCCAGCCTGTCTATATCGAATCTTATGAGTCTGCAATACCGAGATCTGCGAGACTTCATCCGTATATTGGAACAACGCGGCGAGCTGAAACGCATCACTGCGGAAGTCGACCCCCATTTGGAAATGACCGAAATCTGCGACCGTACGCTGCGGCGTGAAGGTCCTGCATTGTTGTTTGAAAATCCCCGCGGCTACTCAATTCCTGTTCTTGGAAACCTGTTTGGTACGCCTGAGCGCGTGGCGTTGGGCATGGGCGCGGAAAGCGTCGAGAGTTTGCGGGAAATTGGCAAACTATTGGCCTTTCTGAAAGAGCCGGAGCCGCCCAAGGGACTGCGGGATGCCTGGAGCAAGCTGCCAATATTCAAACAAGTAATGAATATGGGGCCGAAAGAAGTCAGCTCCGCCCCTTGTCAGGAAGTAATTATTGAAGGAGATGACGTCGACCTCTATCAATATCCGATTCAAACCTGCTGGCCGGGAGACGCCGGCCCGCTGGTGACCTGGCCGTTGGTGATCACGCGAGGTCCCAACAAGACGCGCCAGAACCTGGGGATCTATCGTCAGCAACTGATTGGCCGCAACAAACTGATCATGCGCTGGTTGTCGCACCGGGGCGGCGCTCTCGACTACCGCGAGTGGCGGGAAGCGCATCCCATGGAGCCGTTCCCGGTTGCAGTGGCTT
Organism: Hahella sp. HN01; assembly: GCF_018986435.1. Lineage (GTDB taxonomy): Bacteria > Pseudomonadota > Gammaproteobacteria > Pseudomonadales > Oleiphilaceae > Hahella. The sequence goes on from NZ_JAHMIN010000002.1 coordinate 294,059, forward strand.
TGGGCGCCGATCCGGCCACAATTCTGGGCGCGGTGACGCCGGTGCCGGATACATTGTCAGAGTACGCCTTCGCGGGCTTATTGCGAGGCAACAAGACAGAGGTGGTGCGTTGTATCGGTAGCGATCTGCAGGCGCCAGCCAGCGCGGAGATCGTGCTGGAGGGAGTCATTCATCCTGGAGAAATGGCCCCGGAAGGTCCCTTTGGCGACCACACAGGTTACTACAACGAAGTAGATCGTTTCCCAGTGTTCACCGTCGAGCGTATTACGCAGCGAAAGAAGCCGATTTATCACAGTACCTATACTGGACGACCTCCAGATGAGCCTGCGGTGTTGGGCGTCGCTCTGAACGAGGTGTTCGTGCCAATCTTGCAGAAGCAGTTTCCGGAAATCGTCGATTTCTATCTGCCGCCGGAGGGCTGCTCTTATCGCATGGCGGTAGTGACTATGAAGAAGCAGTATCCCGGTCACGCCAAACGGGTGATGATGGGCGTCTGGTCGTTTCTGCGTCAATTCATGTACACCAAGTTTGTGATCGTCACGGACGATGACGTCAACGCCCGTGACTGGAAGGACGTCATCTGGGCCATTACGACGCGCATGGACCCTGCGCGAGACACCGTCATGGTGGAGAATACGCCTATCGATTACCTGGACTTTGCTTCGCCAGTATCAGGGTTGGGTTCCAAAATGGGCTTGGACGCCACTAACAAATGGCCCGGCGAGACGCAGCGGGAATGGGGCCGCACTATCCAGATGGACGCGGACGTTAAAGCGCGCGTCGATGACCTCTGGTCGCAGCTGGGTATTGACTAAGGATCTGCTGATGCGTCATCGCCTGCGCTTTCAACCTTCCAACCATGAGTTTGATGCGGGTGAAGGCGAGACGATATTGGCGGCGGCGTTGCGACAGGGATACAAGATTCCTCATGCGTGTGATAATGGCGTTTGTCATATCTGCGCGGCCAGACTTCTAAAAGGAGAGGTTGCGGGCGGCGCTGGAGAATCAGGGCGTCGGCGCTTGGGCGCGGATGAAGTTCTATTATGCAAAGCGACGCCTGCGGGCGATTGTGAGTTTGAATTAAGACGGATTTGGGGACCAAACGAATTGGAAACAAAAACATTGGCGTTTCAAATCAAGGCGGTCACTGCGCTGTCCGACGATGTGTATCAAGTGCAATTGCTGGCCCCTGCCGGCGCATTGCCGGAGTTCTTCGCCGGACAATACCTGGAGCTGTTGGTTCCAGACGTCGAGGCGGCTTTCTTTTCCATTGCGAATGCGCCAGGAACCAGGGAAGTTGAACTGCATATCCAGGTTCACCAGGAGAGCCGCAGCGCTCTGTCGATCTATCAATACCTGACCTCTGAGTCCGTGGTGCGCGCTCGTTTGCCATTGGGGAAGTGTTTTATCTCCGGCGTTCCCGATATGGATGTCACTCTGATCGCCGCAGGCACCGGGTTTGCGCAAATCAAGTCCATCGTTGAGTATCTGCTGGCGCAAGGGTTTGACCGTAAGCTGTCTATATATTGGGGCGTAAGGCAGTCGCAGGAGATGTATGCCCGCGATCTGCCCGAAGCCTGGGCCGAACGCTATGAGAATATCTCTTTCACGCCAGTGATGGCGGATAACCGCGATAACGAATGGCAGGGCCATCATGCGGAACTGGTGCGTGCGGTGCTGGCCGAACGGCGGAATTGGGATAACAGTCTGGTTTATGTGAGCGGCTCGCCGACGATGGTGTATACCGCGATGGATGCGCTGGCTCCATTGGGGCTACCCCATGAGCAGTTCTTTTCGGATGTGCTGGAGTATGCGCCCAGGGGCTGACGCCCCTGGATGAGTGTGGATCAGGCGCTGCGTCGTTGCGACTTCGGCGATGGCAGATCAGGCAGTTTGCCGCTGTCCTGTAGCGCCTGAATAAAGTATTCATTGCTGGCTTGGGGCTGGTCCATGGCCGCCAACAAACGCGCCAGTTCATAGTAAGTTTCCCGGCGACGTTTCAGTTTCAGGCTCGCTTCAAAATACTCTTTGGCTTTGCTCCAGCGTTCATTCCTCAAGCTCAGACGTCCCAGCGCGAGCAACAGGCTGGCGTCATTGGGGCGCTCTTTGAGCCAGTGTTCCGCCGCCAGTAATTGCTCCGCTACATTGCCGCCGGCGATCTGCCCATACAGATCAATCAGGATGTCGCTCCAGTGCTGTTTCAACGCCTTGCGCAGAAGCGTTTCCGCCTGTCCGCCAGCGCCAAGCCGCATCAGTTGTGACGCATAGGCGTAGATGACGTGGGGATTCTTGCGCAGGTTAGCGGGCATGCGATCCCAGATGGCGTTCAATGGCTCGCTGTTGAACTCGCCTTTGCGGGTCCGCAACGCTTCGTCACAGGCTTGTCGCAGTAGATTGAGCCAGGTTTCCAACTCCAGCTTTTCCACCTCGTCGTCTTTCAGCACTTTGTATTTGCGCAGCTCCGGCAAGATCTCGCTCATCTTCTGCCAGTCGTTCAGGCGGGTGTAAACCTGCTGCAATAACTTCAGCACGAAAGGGTGGTGGGGCGTTTTCTTTCTCAGGTTCAACAAGGTGGACAGGCACTGTTCCAACTGCCCGCGGGCCAGTTGCAGTTGCGCTTGAGTCACGCCGATGGCGACGTCGCCGCCAGGCGTGTTGTCGAACGCTTTCTTTAGAAATAAGTCGCTTTCTTTTTCATTGCCCAGTTCGTTAGCGGCCTGCGCGGAGGCGAGGTAGTTGATCAGAGGCGTGTCGGATTGCTCCGCACTGCCGGACAAAAATTTCTGCGCCTGCTTCCAGTTGCCCTCTGCATAGTGCAGCAATCCGCGAATGGTATTCTGCTGCGCCCGGCTGTATTTACGCTTCTTGCGCCATTGCCGCCAGCCGGCTCTGACTGCAAGAGTGGTCGACAGGGTTCTGAACAAATAGTGCAGGGCGAAGTAAAACCCGATCAATAGGGCGAAAGCGATCCAGACGTTGGTCTCCACCAGCCAGTTCAGCCAGGAGACGCGCACATAACCTGCGTCCAATTGCACTAAAAAGCCCAGCGCCACGCCGATGGCGAGGGATATCAGCAGCACCAGCGCATAGAAATTCATGAGGCCAGCTCCTTGTGGTCCAGAGTGAGCGCGCCGGTGGCGGGTTTACCGCCACGCTTGTACAAGGACTCCATCAGGTTTTTCAACATACGCAAGGACGTGGAGATATCCGGTAACTCTGGGTCGATGGGCTCTTTCTTTAGCTGTTGCAGGTTTTCCAGCAGGGCCTTGGCGGAGGCGTTGTTGATGACGAAATAATCCGCCACCCACTTCTCCGCTTTTTCCAGACTGTGCACGTAAACGTCCTGGTTTTTCTCCAGCAGCGAGAGTTCCGCCTGCTCCAGCATCATGCGGAGATTCTGGCGCAGATAGTAAATTTGCTCTGGCGCCAGCAGCGGCTCAACGGGAGCATCCAGGCGACGAATAGAGAAGTACTTCTCCAGTTTACCCATGGAAGCCAGCGCACTGTCGTACCAATGGCTTTCGCCGCTTGGCGTTGGCGCTTCCTCGGGAACCGGGTTGTCGCTGAGCATGACGGTATCTTTCAGGAACAGGCGCTGATCCAGGTTTTCCACCTGATTGATCAGGGCTTCCAGACGCAGGTAGATACCTTGTCGATCAATATCCGCAATAGCCTGCAGGCTGACGATTTCTTCCGCCAAAGCCTTGCGCACAGGATAGGCGGCGACTTCTTTGGTCTCCGCCAGCACTTGGTCTGCAGCCTGTAAAATAGCGAGGGAGCCGACGTAGTCTTTCTCCATGTGCAGACGTTGGTTAGCGAGACGCAGCAGATATTCGGCTTCGGCGAACAGCCAGTCGATGCGGCCGGTTTCGCCTTTGCTCAGCAGATTTCTCGCGGTCTGGTCCATCATCTGCTGCAACTGGGTCTGACTCTCACGCTGTTTGGCGACGGCGGCGTCCAGTTTGTCCAGACGATCCTGATAACGCCGCCCCACTTCGTCCGCAAGCTGTTTTCCAGCCTGGCTCTGGTCCATGGCGCGGTCGAGCTTGGCTTGCCAGGTCTGCATATAGGTCCAAAACCAGCCGGCGCCAACGCCCATAACTGCTAGGAGGACAAGAATCGCCAGCCATAAAGGCCAGGTCTTAGGCGCCTTAGCCGCTACAGGCGGTGTTGCGGGCGGCGGGGGAGATAATGGCGGCGGCGTTGGTTTGGACACAGGCTCTTTGACCGTGTCTTCCGCCTTGATGGATGGCTGTTCTGGTTCTGGTGCGGTGGATTCGGTTGTAGGCGCTTCCACACTATCTTTTTCTGCGCTGGCTTCCGGCCGAGACAAAGTAAATGACGCGGACAAGCCTGCGTCGGGCTCGGTCTCTGTGGCGCTTTCCCTGGCGCTGGCGGGGTCCATTCCGGGTTCAGGAGAAGTCGAGGGCTCCTGTTCCAGAGCGGACTTTTCCTGCTCCGGCTGTTCTGATTTGTTTGGTTTTGCTTCTTCCGTCACACTCGTTCCTACCCAGTAATCTAAGTAATCAACGCGCCTGCAGGCAACGGGACCCTCCTTCAATAGAGAAGGGTTAACATGCCGTTTTGAGGAGGGCCAGTAAGGCCTCGTCGGATAACTCCGGCGCGATTTTGTAATTCAGACGGTTCTCCTGCGCCAGGGTGGCGACTCTGGCGCTGGGGATGACGAACAGCGTGTCGCCCCAGGCGTAACCGATATTCTGGCCCAGTTGGCAAAGGTGCAGCAGAGTCTCGCCGGATAACGTGACGATGACCTCCGGGCGCCATTGCTTGAGGGCTTCGTTTAAATCATTCGGATCATATTCCAGCGCTTTACGCTCATATAATTCCAAGGTGGCGACATGCGCGCCACGCTCCTGCATGGTTTCCGCTAACAACTCGCGTCCGCCGCAGCCCTTCACAATCAACACTCGCATGGGGGGCTCGTCTTCGTTGCGCGCCTGCAAACCGGGATGTTCCAGTAGTTGCTCTGAAGCGCAGCCTTGCTCAGGCGTGTTGACCGTCAGTCCATAGCTGCGTAGCGGCGCGGCGCTGCTCTCGCCGATGGCGAACCAGCGCACGCCCTGTGGCGCTTGCGGCCAGTAAGCGTCTATCAATTCCAGCAGTAGACGCGATGCATGTTTACTCACGCAGATCACATGAGTATAGCGATCCAGATCGAGGATGCAGTCTTTTATGGCTTGTGTTTCGGGCAGCGGCTCAATGGCGATGGCCGGCAACACCCGAACTTCCGCGCTGCTTTGCTCCAACAGCGCGCGTAAGGAATCGTTTTCTCCCTGAGGGCGGGTCAACAGCACTCTGAGGCCGCTCAGCTCCTGACTAAGAGTGGTTTCCATACACGGCTTCCAGAATTTTTCCTGCTCCTTGTTGCAATAGACGCTCGGCCAGCTCCGTGCCGAGGGTTTCCGCTGCGGCGACAGGCCCTTTCACTTCGTCACGGAGCACTTGCACTCCGTCCGGGCTGCCTACTAAGCCGCGTAATCTCATTTGGTCGCCGGTAATTTCAGCATAGCCGGCGATGGGAACCTGACACCCTCCTTGCAGGCGGTGATTCATGGCTCTTTCCGCCGACACCCGCGCGCTGGTTTCCGCATCCTGCAATGGTGCGATAAGCGCCATGGCTTCAGGATCGTCGAGACGGCATTCAATGCCAAGCGCGCCCTGTCCGACAGCGGGCAAACTGACTTCCGGCGTCAGCTCTTCACGGATGCGATCGGCGAAGCCCAATCGCTTCAGTCCTGACGCGGCAAGAATAATGGCGTCAAAGTCGCCGGCGTCGAGCTTGGCCAGACGGGTATTGACGTTACCGCGCAGGGAAACGATTTTCAGATCCGGTCGCCGCTCGGAAAGCTGGCACTGGCGGCGCAGGCTGGAGGTGCCCACGACGGCGCCCTCAGGCAATTCATCCAGGCTGGCGTACTGATTACTGACAAACGCGTCGGTCGGAGTTTCACGCTCCAGGATCGCCCCCAGGCCCAGACCGGGTGGGAACTCCATGGGAACGTCTTTCATGGAGTGGACGGCGATATCGGCGCGCCCCTCCAGCATGGCTGTCTCCAGCTCCTTGACGAAGAGCCCTTTACCGCCGACCTTGGCGAGCGGCGTATCCAGAATAATGTCGCCTTTGGTGGTTAGTCCGAGCAATTCGACGGTCAATCCGGGGTGTAACGCCTCAAGGCGTTGTTTGACGTGCTCCGCCTGCCATAGCGCGAGCGCGCTTTGACGTGTGGCGATCACAAGGTGCTGTTTCGGCATAGTTTAAAATTGCGCTAATTGTGTCGTATCCGGCGAAAAAGTCAGTTGAAATTACACGTAAATCCAACCGCAGGCGCTAGCATACTCATTTTCCCGCCGCTTGTCTTTGCTGGAGGTCGATCAGGTCGGCTGCGCCAGGAATTGTTTGACCTCGGTCACCAGGCGTCGGCTGACGGGAAGCGCTTCTCTCACGCCCCGCAGGCGCACCTCGTAATGGCCGTCGTGGCGGCGTTGCAGTATTTCTATGTAGTGGCGGTTGATCAGTGTATTGCGGTGGATGCGCAGAAAATGGGGATTCAGGGCTTGCTCCAGCTCTTTCAGCGGCTGGTCGCTGAGCGTTTCCCCTTGTGTATGAAACACCGTCACATACTTGTGTTCTGCTTGCAGATAAAGGATGTCGCTGATTTTAATGCGCTCTATGCCGCGACTGCTGCGGCACACCACTGCTGGCTCCTCGTCCTGCCCGTTAATCTCTTGCTTCAGGCTTTGCAACTGAGCGCGATTCACTTGCGTGGCGTTTTGCAGGGCGCGCATCAGGTCCTCGCGGCGGATAGGTTTGAGCAGATAGTCCTGCGCGCGCACCCGGAACGCCTGGATGGCGTATTCGTCATAGGCGGTGGTGAAGATGACGGCGGGKGGTTGAGGGTGTTGCGCCAGCTCCGCCGCCACTTCCAGGCCGTCTTTTCCAGGCATGCGAATATCAAGCAGGACAATATCCGGAGTGTGGAGGCGGATGCGCTCCAGGGCTTCATCCCCCCCGGCGGCTTCTGCACAGACCTCATAATGAGTGTCCAGCAGTAATCGCTTAAGGCGCTCTCTGGCCAGGGGCTCGTCGTCGACGATGATCACTTTCGTCATATCGCATTCATGAGTTCAAGGAGTTGCATGTTATAGCCGCTCAGCTTCTTTTATGTAAAGGCGCGCGCATGGTGGCGGTAAAGCGGCCGTCCATCTGACTGGTTTTCAGCACCGCCTGATCGCCGAAAAACGCCTGCAGACGGCTGCGTATATTTTGCATGGCGATGCGGTTGCCTTTGTGTCCCTGGCTTGGATCGCCGTTATGCACAGGGTTGCTGATCAAGACATACAGCCAGGACCCTTGCTCGTAGGCGGTGATGGTGATGAGTCCGCCTTCCGCCGAGGGCTGTACGCCATGATAAACCGCATTTTCCACTAACGGCTGAATGCTCAATGGCGGCACTCGGGCGGCGTCGGATAAATTGCGCATATCCCATTTAACTGTCAGTCGCTCGCCGAGACGGAGTTGTTCAATGCGCAGATAGCGTTCGCAAAGAGCCAGCTCTTCTTTCAACGGCGCCAGGGACGAGGACTCTTTCAGCGCCGCCCGAAACAGCTCAGCCAAATCCAGCACCGCCTCTTCCGCCTCGTTCGGATTGATCGGTATCAGCCCGGCGATGGAGTTCATGCTGTTGAACAGGAAGTGCGGGCGTATCCGCGCCTGCAACGCCTGCACCCGGGACTCCAGCTCTGATTTCTGCTGCAGGTGCCAGAGGTGCTGGAGATAGAAATAACGCAGGATAATCCCGGTTAGGATCGCGCTGATCGCCACCGCCTGCACCACAAACCAAAAGCCTGATCCAGGCTCTTCCAATGCGCCTTTGCGGAACAGGGCGTTAGCGAGTATGGCGTAGACGAGCGTAATGGACGGGGCTATCAGGTAAGCGACCAGGGCCTGTCGCGACATGCTCCAGCTTGCGCCGAGTATGCGCAGACGACACAGAATCAGCGCGCTGGTCAGCACCACCCACAACATGAATAACGAGGTGAGCGCGAAATAGTCCCAGTCGAAATGACCGGGACCGGCGTAGATCAGCGTAAACAACAGCGCGCAAAGCCCCGTGGCGATCACCATCAAGAGGACCGCTTGAACATTGCAAAGCTCTGGTAGAAACACCCCTGGCGGGTGCGAAGACTTGGGGGACTGCTCCATTTTTGTGCCGTCAAAGCTGGTTGGCGAATACAAACGCCCCGACCCGTCGCCTTGCATGTCTACAGAGCGCGGGAAACTGTTATAATCGCGGGCCTTTACCTATCATGCCACAGGTTGGGCATGGGTTCCGTGCGCTTCGATTCATTTCCAAGTATGAGGCAACTTGACCATCATGACAAAGCAGGACACTACCGATAAGCTCTGGGGCGGCCGCTTCACAGAAGCCACCGACGCCTTCGTAGAACGTTTCACGGCCTCCGTGGATTTCGACAGGCGCATGTATCATCACGACATCCGCGGCTCCATCGCTCACGCCACCATGCTGGCCAAAGTCGGGGTGCTGACTGAAGAAGAACGTGACCAGATCATCAATGGGTTACGTGAGATTGAAGCGGAAATCGAAGCCGGCGCATTTGAATGGTCGGTCAAACTGGAAGACGTGCACATGAACATCGAGGCGCGCCTGACCCAGAAAATCGGCATTACCGGTAAAAAACTGCATACCGGTCGCTCACGTAATGATCAGGTGGCGACGGATATTCGTCTGTATTTGCGCGATGAGGTCGATGTCATCGCCGCTGACCTTCTGCGTTTGATCGCCGCCCTGGCGGATCTGGCGGAGCGCGAAGCGGACGCCATCATGCCTGGGTTCACTCATTTGCAGACTGCACAGCCGGTAACCTTTGGACACCACATGCTGGCCTGGGCGGAGATGCTGAAACGCGATTTCAGTCGTTTGCTGGACTGCCGGGAGCGTTTCAACGTCTCGCCGTTGGGCGCGGCTGCGCTGGCGGGCACTACTTATCCTATTGATCGTCAGTATACCAGTGAGCTGTTGGGCTTCAACGGACCGGCGGAGAACTCTCTGGATGCGGTCAGTGACCGGGATTTCGCCATTGAGTTCTGCAGCTTCGCCAGCTTGCTGATGATGCACCTGTCTCGTTTCTCTGAAGAGCTGGTGCTGTGGACTTCCGCTCAATTCAACTTCATCAACCTGCCTGATCGCTTCTGCACAGGCTCTTCCATCATGCCGCAGAAGAAAAATCCGGACGTGCCTGAACTGATTCGCGGCAAGAGCGGTCGCGTGAGCGGGCACCTCATCAGCCTGTTGATGTTGATGAAAAGCCAGCCGCTGGCTTACAACAAAGACAATCAGGAAGACAAAGAGCCGCTGTTCGACGCCATCGATACGGTCAAAGGCTGTCTGAAAGCCTATGGCGATATGATGCCGGCGGTGTCGGTCAATCGTGACTCCATGGCGGAATCGGCGCGTCGTGGCTTTTCCACCGCAACGGATCTGGCGGATTATCTTGTGCGTAAAGGTTTGCCCTTCCGCGATGCTCATGAAGTCGTCGGCAAGGCGGTGGCGCTGGGCGTTTCCAGCGGTAGAGACCTGAGCGAAATGAGCCTGGAGGAGCTACGCCAGTTCAGCATGGATATTGATGCGGATGTGTTCGAGGTACTGACGTTAGAAGGCTCCGTCAACGCCCGTAATCACATTGGCGGTACGGCGCCGGAACAGGTGCGCGCGGCTGTGGTCCGCACGCGGGAATGGCTCAAACGCAACACTGAGATGTAAATCTCCCGCGTTTAATCGCGGTTTCGCCCGGGTGGTTTAACCGACCCGGGCCTTTACATTCCTTTGCCTAATAAATACCGACCGTCGCAAACGCAACGCGCCGCCCCCGCTATACTCTATGCATGAGTTACCGGCGCAGCCTAAATCCCGATTACACCGAAGGCGTGGACCGCAAAGTCCTGAAAACGCTATGTCAGCGTTTCATCACTTTGGTGGAGCATCGTTTACAACGCACCCGTCTGGCGCTGACGCCAAGACAGCAGGTTGTGTTGGAGCTATTGCCGTTGCTTTTTCATGTCAATCACCCCTTGCTGCCGGGCTACGTTTCCCGCACCACCCCCCATCGACTGGTTAACTATGAACCAGATAAGAACATTGTCGCCCAGGCGCAGCGTCTCAGTCGGTCCTTCAATTATCGTGAGCCGGCGCGCCATCATGGAGATATCACCAGCCTCTATCTAATGGGCAGCACCGGTTCGATCGCCCATTCCGGCGGGAGCGATTTTGATGTCTGGCTTTGTCATCGCTCTGATTTGGACGCCACGGCTCTTATGGAGCTGCAACGCAAAGCAGATTTAGTATGTCAATGGGCGATGGAGATGGGCTCGGAGATGCACATTTTTCTGATGGACGCGGAGGCGTTTCGCAGCGGCCGTCATGAGGCCGCCGCCGACTCTGAAGATTGCGGCACCGCCCAGCATTATTTGTTATTGGATGAATTTTACCGCACCGGCATCTGGCTGGGCGGCGCTTATCCTTTATGGTGGCTGATTCCCCCAGATCAGGAGGCGAACTACGCTGAGTTGGCGGAGCTGTTGCTGGAGAAGCGTTTCATCAAGCCCAAGGATTACATCGACTTTGGCGGCTGCGCCCGGATTCCTCCCAACGAGTTTGTCGGCGCCGGCATGTGGCAGCTTTATAAAGGCATCGACTCTCCGTATAAGTCGGTGCTCAAACTGATGCTGGTGGAATCTTACGCCAAAGACGAGGACACTCTGCCTAACCTCAGCTTGGCGTACAAACAGGCTATCTTCGCGGATACGCTTGACCCCGATGAGCTGGACCCCTACGTCATGGTCTATCGGCGCCTGGAGCAATCGTTGCAATCCCAGCGTGAGCAAGGACGTCTGGATCTGGTGCGGCGCAGCTTTTATTTGAAGATAGGCGAGCGCCTGTCGGTTTTCGTTCCAGAAAGAGAAAAGTCATGGCGTCGCAAAGTCATGGAAAAGCTGACTCATGAATGGGAGTGGTCAGAGCGGGAATTACGTTATCTGGACGGCCGCAGCGCATGGAAAGTGGATCAGGTGATTCAGGAAAAGCGCGCAGTAGTCAATGAACTCACCGGCTGTTATCGATTTCTGTCCTCCTATGCGCGGGAGAAGGGATTGGCGGCGGCGATCAGCGCACGCGATATTAACTTGCTTGGCCGCAAACTCTATGCGGCTTTCCAGCGTAAGGCCGGCAAAGTCGAGATGATCAATCCGGGTATCGCTCCAAATCTGTCAGAAGACAATCTGGCGTTTCATCATCTCAGCAGCCAGGCCATTGGCGCAGCAGGCAATGGTTGGCTGTTGTATCGCAATCTGTCCAACCCCATGGACGCGGCATTCAATCCTGCCGTCAAACGTTCAAACAGCCTCATTGAGTTGCTGGTCTGGGCGTATTGCAATGGCCTGCTGGACCGCAGCACCAGCGTTAGTCTGGCGTCAGGAGAGAGCCACGCCAGCCAGTACGAATTGCAGCAGATCATCTCCAGTTTGCGCTCACTGATCAGCCTGCCGCTGCCGGAGGTGACGCAACAGGACTATCGCGCCAAAGCCAAACTGCGCGCAACTCTGGTGTATGTAAATGTCGGCGTCGATCCTATGGCGGACCTGAGTCGCCGTGGTCTGCACAAGCTCAGCAACCGCAACGATGCGCTGGGCTACGCCTCCGAGCGAGCCAACCTAGTGGTGACGCTGGATCAGGTCATCATCAATAGCTGGAACGAGGTGATGGTGCAGCGTTATGAGTCCGGCGACACCTTGGTGCAATGCCTGAAAAACTACCTTGCCGCGCTGGCGGAGAGCGAACAGTTTGGCGCAGGATTGCCGCAGCTGTCCGTGCTCTGTTATTGCCCAACCCGGGCGGGGGCGATCGCGCAGCGGGTCAGCCAGCTGTTTCAGCAAGTGGTGGCCTGTTATTTCAGCGCCAAGGAGCGTGCGCGCAGTCGCTATATTCTGCAGATGGAAGACCGTTACTTCGTGCTGCAATTTGTCGACGACCAGCCCCGGTTCACTGCATTGGACGACTACGTCGGGCTGTGTGAGTTTCTGGCGCAGCCGCAAAAGCATTACAGCTCGATTGTCGTGGATGACTATGCATTGAGCGAAGATGTGCTGCGCGCCGTATTCGCCCGTATGCGTCCACATGCCGTGCAGGTGTTTTACTTGAGTCAGGGACGTATTACCGATATTTATGTGATTGACGAGAAAGGCTCGCTGTTGGTGTATCGGGAGACGGGCTCCGACATCAATGTGCTGTTGGGGTCGTTGAAGCAATTTTTGCTGGGGGTGCAGGAACGCAAGCAGATGCATGACTCTCTGGTGGATGACGGCGCTGGATTCCTTGAAGTGGAGTTCTATCAGTTACAGCCGGGGAAACCGGAGTACCGTACTGAAAAACGGGATATCAGCCTGCATAAAGGCTTTGGCGATTATGTGGAGATACAGGCGATTGGGGCCTACGAGAACGGCCGCGAGCTGGATTTCAATCTCTACTGTGAGCACAAGGAATTCACGGTGCTGGAACATGGCGGCCGGGTAGCGGCGGCGCTGGCGCATTATTTAAGCAGCCGCTTCCGTAACAGCGCTGCATTACCCGGCTATATCATCGACCTCAGTTTGCCCCACGATCTGGAGCGCGAGGAATACCAGAGCCATCTACAGACCACTCAGTATCTGCAATATAAAGTGGTGCTTGAGCGCGAGATCCGCACAGCTCGCACTGACGGCGGCGCGGTGGCGGCGCCGAACATGAATCCCGCCGCAGCCAGATAAGCGGCGCCAGCGGGATTTACCACCGTATCGTTTACTTTCCTCACAACGCCGTCGCCCGGCGGCGGTTCTATTGTGTTCAGGACTGTTTCTATTGTGTTACTGCGCCGTTATACTGGCGGAATTTGATTAATTCCGGGATGGGTTATGCGCGCAATCGGCGTGATCTTGTTGGTATACGCTTCTACTTGGTTAATGTCCTGCGGTCAGAAAGGTCCTTTGCAACTACCTGATCAGCAGACATGGCGGAGCGGGGACGTCCGCATTGAGTTGAAAGCGCCGTCGGGGTTTTGACCTCGGCCAGGATCAGGCCCGGCCACTGAGTCGTCAGGGGCCAGAGCGACACCCGTTCCGCAGCTTGAGTTGACCTATGGACCACTTTGAATATCGCAATCATCAGCTCTTCGCTGAGGACCTTTCCGTTCAGGAAATCGCCGAACATTACGGCACGCCTTGCTATATCTACTCCCGGGCCACGCTGGAAAGGCATCTGAAAGCCTATCAGACTGCGATGGACGGCTATCCCCATATGATTTGCTACGCCGTCAAAGCGAACTCCAATCTCGCAGTATTGAATGTACTGGCGCGATTGGGCGCGGGTTTCGACATCGTTTCCATAGGCGAAATGGAGCGGGTGCTGGCGGCGGGCGGCAAGCCAGAGCGAATTGTCTTCTCCGGCGTCGGTAAGCTGGAGCATGAAATGCGCCGCGCGCTGGAAGTGGGCGTGCATTGCTTCAATGTGGAGTCCGAGCCTGAGCTGGAAAGATTGCAACAGGTCGCCGCGGATATGGGCAAAAAAGCGCCAATCTCCATTCGCGTCAATCCAGATGTGGACCCGCAAACGCATCCTTACATCTCCACTGGACTTAAAGAAAACAAGTTTGGCGTCAGCATTGATGAAGCGCTGGAGCTTTATCGCTCAGCGGCTGTGTCGCCGCACCTGGACGTCATTGGTATTGACTGCCATATCGGTTCGCAACTTACTCAGATCAGTCCGTTCCTGGATGCGCTGGAGCGCGTGCTGAATATCATTGAGACATTGCGCAACGAAGGCATTCGCCTCAAGCATCTGGATTTGGGCGGCGGCCTGGGGGTCACCTACAACCAGGAAACGCCTCCGCATCCCAACGAGTACGCCCGCGCCGTCATGGAGCGCCTGAAAGGCAGCGGCCTGACGCTGGTGCTGGAGCCGGGGCGTTCCATCGCCGCTAACGCTGGCCTGATGGTCACCCGCGTAGAGTACCTGAAGCATAACGGCCACAAAGATTTCGCTATCGTCGATGCGGCGATGAACGATCTGATTCGCCCGTCTCTGTACGGCGCCTGGCAGAATATCGTGCCGGTACGGCAGCACAGCGAAGGCAAAGAAGCGCGTTATGATATTGTCGGTCCGGTATGCGAAACAGGGGACTTTATCGGCAAAGAGCGTCTCTTAAACCTGAAACCAGGAGACCTGTTGGCGGTGCGTTCCGCAGGGGCTTATGGTTTCGTGATGAGTTCCAACTACAACTCTCGCGGTCGCGCTGCAGAGGTGATGGTGGATGGCGACAAGCATTACCTTGTGCGTCGTCGCGAAACTATCGAGGAGTTGTTCGCGGGAGAGTGCGCGCTGCCGGAGAGCGCTTCGGTAAAACCTGCATAAAAGTGAGCTGAAATGTTAATAAAGTTCACCAAAATGCATGGTTTGGGCAACGACTTTATGGTTGTCGATCTGATTTCCCAGCATGCGCACTTCCGTCCGGAGCAAGTGCGTAGACTGGCCGATCGCAACTTTGGCATAGGCTTCGACCAGCTGCTGATCGTAGAGCCGCCGGGACGTCCCGATGTGGACTTCAGATACCGTATTTTCAATGCCGATGGCTCTGAAGTGGAGCAATGCGGCAATGGCGCTCGTTGTTTTGCGCGCTTTGTTAAAGAAAACCGCCTGACCAACAAGAAAAGCATCCGTGTGGAGACCAAAAAAGGAGTCATCGAGCTGGTCGTTAACAAGGATGGCTTGGTGACTGTGGATATGGGCGCGCCCAGACTGACTCCGGCGGATATTCCTTTTATCGCCGATTCACAGGAGTCGATTTACCCGATCGAAGTCAACGGCGTGATGTATGAGATCAGTGCGGTATCCATGGGCAATCCGCACGGCGTACTGGTGGTGGATGATGTAAATAAAGCCCCGGTGCACAAATTGGGCAAAGCGTTGGAAAATCATCCGCGCTTTCCAGAACGCGCCAATATCGGATTTTTACAGGTGGTTCACCGCCGCTTTGCTAAGCTTAGAGTGTTCGAGAGAGGCGCTGGTGAAACGCTGGCCTGCGGAACTGGCGCCTGCGCGGCGGCGGTGGCGGGCAGGCTGCGCGGCCTGTTGGATCGCAAGGTGGAGATCAAGCTGCCAGGCGGCAACCTCAAGATAAGCTGGGAAGGCGAGGGCCATCCGGTCATGATGACCGGGCCGGCGGTGCGCGTTTTTGATGGTCAGGTAAGGATATAGCTCGGCAGGGACACTGACAGGAATAAAATAGACGGACTATTAATCAAACGTCAGGCATACAACCGGAACTCGCTAGCCCTGATGGGCGCTAAACAGAGTTCCGGCAGTGGAGTGGTGAATGAATAATCAGGCAAAGCGCAGTGACGAAAATCCGGCGCTGACAGCAGAAGCTGTGGTGGCTTACCTGCGTGAGCACCCCAACTTTTTTGTTGAGCATGAAGATCTGCTCAATGAAATAAGGCTGCCGCACCGGTCCGGCGCGGCGATTTCCCTGGTTGAGCGACAAATCAGCCTGTTTCGGGAACAACGCGATCATTACGAGCGGCAACTGTACGATTTGATTGATACGGCGCGTCAGAACGACCGTTTCTTTGAAAAGAGCAAACGTTTGCTGATGAACTTGCTGGAAGCGCGTTCTCTGGACGAAGTGGTTATTGTTCTGGAAGACAGCTTCACCGGCGACTTCCAGGTGGATTTCTGTAGCTTGGTGCTGTTCGCCGAGCATAAAGACTTCCCGATCAGCAATGTTTCCACCGCTTCGCTGACGGAATGCTCTGATGCGCTGGGTGAAGAGCTGTTAAACAGCGTCAAGGCGGTTTGCGGCAATATGGAGCCCAAGCAGCTGCAGGTTTTATTTCCTCACAATCATGCTGAGATTGCGTCCTGCGCGGTTATTCCCCTTAGGTACGGCGATTTGCTGGGAATGCTGAGTATCGGCAGTCGCAATGAGCGTTATTTCAATACCAGCATGGGATCGTTGTTCCTGTCATATATCAGTGAGTCTCTTAGCCGGATGCTACCGCCTTTATTGGCGAAAGAGGGGCGGGGAGACGAGCATTTCCCGGATTAGTCACTGGTTGCGAGTCTTGCGGTCGGAGAGCCCTCAATGAGCTTGTCCACACAAGTAGAGGCGTTTATTGCCTATCTGCATAGCGAACGCCGCTATTCCGTGCATACCGTCAGCAACTACAATCGAGATCTACGGCGCGTCGTCGCGTATTGTGAAGGCAGTGGCGTCGCTAACTGGAAAGACCTGCATACGCCACAGCTACGTCAGGCTCTCAGCGAGTTTCACCGACGTGGACTCGGCAGCCGCTCCCTGCACCGTCTGCTGTCTACAGTCAGACGTTTTTACGAATACCTCTTGCGAGAGCGTGTCGTATACGAAAACCCCGCCAATGGCGTACGCGCTCCGAAAATGACTAAACGCTTGCCGGCGACTATGGACGTCGACCAGGCCAAGCAGCTGTTGGATTCGCCAGTAGAAGACGAAGAACTGGAAATACGCGATCAGGCGATCGCCGAATTATTCTATACATCCGGCATGCGCTTGAGCGAGTTGGCGGGGCTGGACTTGACGCATTTAGACTTGAGTGAGGGCTTGGCCAGAGTGCTGGGTAAAGGCGGCAAAGAGCGTCTGGTGCCTGTTGGCGGCCAAGCCCGCAAGGCGCTACAGGATTGGCTGCAGGCGCGTGCGTCGCTGGCGGGAGCGGGAGAGCCGGCGGTCTTTGTCAGTCTGCGAGGAACCCGTTTGTCCCGCCGCAGCATACAAGCCCGGCTGCGCCAATGGGCGCAAAAGAAAGGCTTCAGCGGTCGCTTGTATCCTCACTTATTTCGCCACTCTTGCGCCAGTCACCTGTTGGAATCCAGTGGCGACCTGCGAGCCGTACAGGAATTGCTTGGGCACGCTGATATCTCTACTACGCAGATCTATACCCATTTGAATTTCCAGCATCTGGCGGAAGTCTACGACAAAGCCCACCCTCGCGCCCGCAAGCGTAAGTCCGATTAGTCTTTACGCCGAGATCGTTCTCCCTAAAAAAACGGCCCTAACGTCCGCATTTGCGACCGTCTCTTGGTTAGCGTTCAATGTTTTAGAAACCGCCTATACTCATAGTGAACCGGGTAAGCATTGATGACGGCCTACCCGACGCCGGCTTTACTTTACGTTCAGTGTCCAGGTGTCCGAGGATTACTGAATGCACTGCTAACATCATGAAAAATAAATCCTTTCTTCATGGCTTCTGAAAACGATCGTTGGAAAAAAAAGTATTTCGATAAGCTGGATGAGTTCGAGCAGTTGGAGTCCGGGCTTAAAGAACGCATTCATGTACTGGAGCGTATAGTTGTCCGCGTCAGCTTGGCGGCGGAAGGCGTGGACAAAGATCTGGACCGGGAACTGGAAGCGCTGCGCAATATTCTGAGAAGAGAAAACGGAAGCTCTCGTGAGCTGAATCAACAGCTGGAAACCATAGAGAAACGCGTGTTGGCGCTGGATCAGCACAAGCAGGCGATCTCCAGTGGCGTGTTGGAGGCCTTGGGGGAATTAATAGAGCAGCTATTGCAGCAGAATGTTTCGCGTGAGGCGCGCAAGCAGCTAAAAAAATATGGCAAACAACTCAGGGATCGAGTGGAGGATCTGCGACATTATCCGCAGTTATTGAAGGAGTTTTCGCAGCTGCAGGCGGCGGCGCTGCAGGAGCTGTTTACCGACTCAGATGGACGTAAGGACAAGAAAGAAGGCTTTTTAAGCCGGCTATTCGCTAATCGTGAAGGCGGCGGAGAGAGCGTTGCACAAGAAGAGCTGGAAGACGAAACTGCAGCTCCGCCGCAGCAAACGCCACCTCAGGATCCAGAAGAGAGTCGCTATGCACTGGAAGTAGGGCAGGACGCAGCGGCGACCACTTTAGGCGGGGAAAACTTCGAACCTGGCTTTTCCGCAATCGCCGATCATGTGTGCACGTCTTTGAATCATCTCATTGATCAGTTGGTGTTGCCGCCAAACATGCTGGGAGATTCAGAGAAACTAAAGAACAAAATCAGCGCGGGCCTGAACTGGTATGAGCTGGCCCCAACACTGGACGATGTGGCTGCGCTGGCGATTGCGGCGGTCGGTCGGGGACAACGGGAGTTTGAGAGTTTCCTGAAGGCGCTGGATGAACGCTTGGCCAGCATTCAGAATTTTCTCCAGGGAAGCCAGGCTAATGTTCAGGAGTCGCGAGACAACAATGCGGAGCTGGAAAAAAGCGTGCGGGAGCAAGTGACTTCCATGCAGGAAAACGTGCGGGGAGCGACAGACATAGACTCGTTGAAATGCTCTGTGCAGCACAACCTGGATACGCTGATTTCTTCCATCGATCGTTTCATGCACAAAGAGGCTGATCGAGAGGCGCGTCTCAGCGAAGAAGTTGAACTGCTGCACCATCGTCTGCGGGAATTGGAGAGCGAGTCCGGCGAAGTACGCGAACGTTTGGAGATAGAGCGCGCCAGGGCGCTTACAGACGCCCTCACAGCGCTTCCGAACAGGGAAGCCTATGAGAATCGCGTGCGCGATGAATTTGAGCGCTGGCGGCGTTATGGTAATCCTCTGACGCTGGTGGTGGCGGACATCGACCGTTTCAAAGAGGTGAATGACAAGTTCGGACATCTTGCGGGAGATAAAGTCATTCAACTGATAGGCAAGGAGATCTCACGGCGAATACGCAAAACGGATTTTATCGCCCGCTATGGCGGTGAGGAGTTTGTCGTCCTGTTGCCAGAGACGCCAGCCAGTATCGCTGCGGAAGTGATGGATAAGACCCGTGAGATGATCTCCCGGCTACCCTTTCATTTTCGTAATGAAAAAGTTCGCATTACCATGTCCTTTGGCGTCTGCGAGTTTCACGGCGACGCAACGGTGCAGGGGGTGTTTGAGAAAGCGGATCAGGCGCTTTACAAAGCCAAGCGTGGCGGCCGTAATCAGGTGCAAATTGCGGGGGTATGAAGCGTAAGCATTTTGCCTTTTGCAATAGCCGGTTAGTTATAGGCGTTAGTTTTTAGTGTGCACTCCGTCACGGTTCTGCTAATGGGATAGTCCTTTCGGGTTAGGTTAAACGGGATGAATCATCCTTCGGGCTTATTGTTTGGGTCGTAAACTTATGTAACATTTTGTGATTAGCTAAGTGGATAGTTAGCATTAATCTAATGTTGCTTATAGGGTTTCCCCATGTCACGCGAGTCCTCCAAACATCAAGACGCAGGTCTGTTTAAAAGACTCTTGTCAAAGCTTGGATTAGCGAGTGGTCGTTCTGGCGGCCGGGATGGAGCCCAAATCAATTATGAACTCAATTGGGAAATGAGCGCCATGGAGGCGTTGCGGGTGAGTACGCTCGGCTACGCTTCACCAGCAGCCACAAGTAAACTGGTGTCTTCGCAAAGCGAGACGCTGAAACCGGCCGCTCATTCCGATATGCCGACGTCGCAACCGGTAATGTCGCCAGCCAAACAAGCCGTGAGGCCAGATGCGCAGTCTGTCATGGTGGTGGATGCTTCCGACAACCTGCATGCGACACTCGAGAAGTTATTCGAACACATGGGCGTGCGGTTAGTTTCCGCACGCAGCGGCGCTGAAGCGCAGCGCCTTATAAATACGATCAAGCCCGCTTTGATTTTGGTGGACGCCGCTCTCCCGGATATGGAATGGGCGCGTTTGGCGACTTGGATTCGCCGTAACGAACAGCTTACTGAATCCCCCATCGTGTTGATGGCGGAGGACGATAGGGAGTTAGAGCATGTGTCTCATCCCTGGCTGGAGATCAACGACTTTCTGCTCAAGCCGTTCAACTTATATGGCTTGCAGGATATGTTAAGTAAATACTGTCGGCTTTCGGCGAATGTCGCTAAACCGGCGGTGCGTGGCGTACTGGGGTTGGTAGTCGATGACGATGAGCAGCGTTTGGTGTTACGACGCTTTCTTAGTCGCAAAGGCTATCATGTACCAGTAAGTTGCTCGCCGGACGCCAGGGAGTGCTGTCTGTTATTAAATGGCTCCAAGGAAGTAACCAGTTGGCTCGTACAGATACAGGACGAGGATAAATGTATCGAGGTCGTTAGCGAATTCGACTCGCTCTATGATGCGCCAGTGCTAGTGGGACTGGAAATGGCGCCCGACAGTTCTCAGACCGGCAAGGAGCGTGGGAACTGGGAGTCGAGACTGCTGGACAAGTTGTCCAGAGTGGCGGCCAAGGATGAACTGGATGCCGCTTAAGACATCGAACAGGTCAAAAAAACGATAGATTAATTATTAGTCACAAACAGGAGTTTGCTATAGTTTAGGTATGTGTCCGATACGCATAGGCAATACTCGCATAAGCAAGCATACTGCTGTTTGTCTGAACCCTTAATTCAACGCCAAGTAACCATGAACAACAGATTCGTAATTACTGACGACCACGGCATTTTTCGCAGTGGTTTAAAACTGATCATTAGTGGTCTGTATCCTGATGCAGAAATCCTGGAAGCCGCCTCGGGATCGGAAGTGTTTCGGTTGCTGAACGCCAACACTGACGTGGATTTGGTGTTGCTGGATCTCAGCATGCCGGATAGCCAGGGGCTTGAGTTGTTACGCAAACTCAAGCAAGAGTTTGTCATGACCCCCTTCGCTGTTATTTCCGCCAGCGAGGAAGCGGCTTTGATTCAGGGCGCAATTCAATTAGGCGCGCTGGGTTATGTCCCCAAATCCTCATCGAATGCGGTTATCGCCAGCGCAATTCAGCTGATGCTTTCCGGCGGCGTTTATATTCCACACGAATTGCTGCGCACCGGACACGACGAAGGCATGCCCACAGGCGACATCTGTTTGACTCCGCGTCAACATGAAGTTTTGGGTCTGTTGGCGGAAGGGATGTCCAATAAGCAAATCGGCACTAAGCTAAGCATCGCGCCAGGTACTATCAAGGCGCACATTGCTGCTATTTTCAGAGAACTGAATGCCGCTAACCGCACCCAGGCGGTTCATCGCGCCAGAGAATTGAAGTTACTCTAATAACTTCTCTGCGCCATACGCTTCCCGTAGCCTTTGCGTCCTCGCAGAGCTGCGGGTAGCTCCTGTTTATACTCTACTCCCCCCAATCCATAATCGTCTTCCACAGCCACAGCCACAGCCACAGCCACAGCCACAGCCACAGCCACAGCCACAGCCACAGCCACAGCCATGACCCAGCTCAGTGGGCTTACTCGTTAGAAAGGTAAACCTATTGTGGAGGATGGTTGGTTCTCAGGAAGCTCAAAAGAGCTTCCTGATCCAGAAGTTATTACGAAGTCTGAGGCGCGCCCATTTTCAATACGGACATGCAAACCGAGCGTAATTGCGCGGGTTTGATCGGCTTGTGCAGTAGAGGGTAGGGCGAGTCGTAAGCCAGTTTCACCCTGTCCGGCGCTGTATCCCCTGTTATCAAAAGGGAAGGAATATTAGAGCGGAAGTGCTGATGCATGCGTTGAATCGCGTCAAGACCGGTGACGCCAGCCTGTAGACGCAGATCGCTGATAATCAGATCCGGCTTTTGCTTATAGGACTTACAAAGATCCAGCGCTTCTTCGATGGACTTCGCGAGTATCGGTTGCAGTTGCCATGACTCCAATAGCGCTTTCATTCCCAGCAGGATAGAGGCGTCGTCATCGATCACCAGCACTCTTTCATAGCGCAGTGGCGCAACAGTCGCCTTGGGTGGCGCGGGGCGCTGTGACTTGTTCAGTCCAAGCGGCGCGATGATCTCAAAGCGGGTGCCTTGCTCCAGCTGCGAAGAGAAGCGAATTGGATGATTCAGCAACTGACAGGTGCGTTTGACGATGGATAAGCCAAGTCCCAGGCCTTTACTGCGATCCCGTTCAGGATTGCTCAACTGCACGAACTCTTTAAATACGGAGCCTTGATCGTCCGGCGGAATGCCGGGACCGCTATCCCAGACCAGCAGACGGGCTCGTTTGCCTTCACGCTTGCAACCAATGAAGATAAATCCGCTTTCTGTGTATTTAATGGCGTTGGAAACCAGATTCACCAACACCTGCTCAAGCAAATGCGGGTCGGAATAGATGAATGAGCGGCTGGGAACAATCCGCAAGTCCAAACCTTTGTCCATCGCCTGCTGGCGGAAGACCACTTCCAGGCGGTCATAAATACGCTGTAGCGGGAAGTGTTCCTTCTTCGGCTTGAGTACGCCGGCTTCCAGCTTGGAGATATCCAGAAGTGAGTTGAACAGCTCTTTCAT
The DNA here is from genome assembly GCF_018986435.1 of Hahella sp. HN01. Classification (GTDB taxonomy): domain Bacteria; phylum Pseudomonadota; class Gammaproteobacteria; order Pseudomonadales; family Oleiphilaceae; genus Hahella. Next base: position 316,407 of record NZ_JAHMIN010000002.1, read on the forward strand.
GGTTTCCAGGGAGCGCGCCAGATTGCGATGTATATCTTGCGCCTGTCTGGTGGTCAGTTGCGGCTGCAGGGCTTCGATAAACAAGCTCATGGCGTGCAGCGGCTGACGCAAGTCGTGGCTGGCTGCCGCCAAAAAGCGGGTTTTATCCTGGTTGGCTTTCTCCGCCTCCCAACGCGCCTGCTTGGCCGCCAGAGCGGAAGCTTTGGCGTCGAACTGTTGTTGCACGAACTTTTTGTTCAATTCCACCAGCTCGGATGTGCGTTCATGCACCAGCTTTTCCAGATGACGGCGGTGAGTTTTTATTTCGTCTTCGATTTCTTTACGGCGTCGTAGCTGTGAATCAATGCCCAGCAACATCTGGTTAATATGCGAGGCCAGTACGTCCAGCTCGTCCTGAATGCGCAGGGCTCCACGTAAGGGGAGCAAATGTCTGGCGGGGCGATTGTAGTTAATCTGCGCCAAGCGCTGCAGGATGCCGTGTAGAGGGCGTTCAATGGCCTGGCTCAGTTGAATGCTGTGGAACAAGTAAAGGATGATGAGACAGGCCAGTCCGGTGCTCCAAAGAGGCAGCGTTTGCTGAGCGAGTTCTTCCATCAATACAGCGGACTGCAGCTCTACCCAAAGCTCGCCTTTTGTTGCGTTTTGAGGCGTTGTCGTGGCGGTCGGCAATTCAAAGAGTTGAGAGCCGATTACGGGTAAGAAGCCGAATATGGCGTGCCAGGGCCTGCCTTCCTTTCGCTCGATTTCGTAGCGCAGCAATACTGCGCCCTGCTTTTCCCGCAGAATGGCTTCACGCAACGGCAGCAGCTTATTGAGAGTCTGTAGAGTGGCGATGGCTTGCGACTCGTTTTTAGCCGCTAGCGCTGTGGCTAGATCGTCCTGGATGATAGAGACGCTGTTGTTCATGGCGCTACGCCACTTCTGTTCCAGCGTCAGCCAGCTCAACGCCAGCATGACACAGGCCAGTAACATGCCGAACAACAGGTAGGCCAACAGGGTTCTGCGCCTTAGCCGATGCGAAATGTATTGCTGATTATTGAGATTCATCGTGACGCCGCGCTGAGCTGTGAATTGGGAGTGGCATTGTGTAATCCGGTCAACTTCTTATAGCGCAAAATAATTATGGAGGCTCAGCCCCGAAACGCTCGCCGTGACAGTCGGTCAGGGCGTTGAAGATGTGTGCGGGATAACCGCGGCCGATTACAAACAAAGCCGGCGAATTGCGCATGATACTACGTCTGTCGGCAAGAATTAATCTCCCAACCCGTTTGGACTAGGCCCGTCTGGCGCGGCCTAGGCGGCTGTTTTGAAAATAAAACGTCCTACCAAACTGGCGCCATGTAAAGTGATAAAAAGTTCTTTCCTGGCAAGCGTCTACCTAGTGGCGAAGCAGGGCGTCGAGTTCGTCGATAGCCTCGCACCAGTCAGAGTCTTCCTCCCAGGCTTGGATGATGAACTCACGTTGCGCTTCATTCCAGAATGGCGCTTCGGCCAGGGAAACTGCGCTGTTTAGTGGGCTGTGACTGCTAATCCATTGTTTTACATGGGCTGGGTCGTTTTCCAAGCCTAGTTGGGCGAAGAGCGTATTCATATTATGGGTCGATGTATCCATCAGACGTCTCCACTTAAAGTTTGTGTCGAGCTTGTGATCAGCATCTCAATCCGTCCGCCGCAGCACTCAAAGTATAGGCGAAGTTCAAGCACAGCGGCCAATTGCGGGCGGCTGTCAATAATGCTCAATCGTGCCATAATGTTACCCGCTCCGGCCGCAGGGCTTCGCCGTCATTTTCTGAGCCGGGCGCCAGATCACAAGGGGACAGGGCGGGTGACTATCCGTTTTAATTCAAATCTATTGTTCTGCACGAGCTTGTCGGCATGAGGGCGAAGCGATGCGTCGTTCGTCAACAGCTTTGGTCGACGCGTTTAGGCGTGGCGCTTTTGCTTCTGCTATGGGGATGTCTGGCGCCGGTGAGCGCAGATGAAGGCGCTGCGGATATTCTGACCCCGTTCGAGCGTTCCTGGCTGCAAGCGCACCCCAATATCCGCATTGCGGGCGATCCCCACTGGCCTCCTTTTGAAATGATCGATGAAGAAGGCAATTACCAAGGCATCGTCGCGGACTATATTCAGCTGCTTGAGCAGCGCCTGAATTATCGTTTTGAGCGCACCCGTCGTGAGAACTGGACCGCCACTCTCGGCGCTATGCAGACTCGGGAGCTGGATGTTATCGCAGCCGTCGCGGTGACGCCTCGCCGAGAGGGGCGCATGCTGTTCTCCGAGCATTACCTTTCATATCCGATTGTGATGGCGGTCCGTGATGAAATGCGCTTCATCGGTTCTCTGGAAGAACTGGATCGGGAGCGCGTCGCTGTCGTTAAAGATTACGCCAGCCAGGACTTTCTGCTGATCAACCATCCCAATCTAAATCTGGTGTTTGTGGACACGCTGGAAGAGGGACTGCTGGGCGTCTCCAATGGAGATATAGATGTTCTGATCAGCAATATCCCCAGCATCAGTTATCTGGTCAACCATCTTGGCGTCAGCAATATCAAGCTGACAGGCATCACTCCATACACCTATGACATAGCAATTGGCGTGCGGTCGGACTGGCCGATCTTGACGCGGATTCTGGACAAGGGGCTGAACACTATCACCACCGAAGAGCAGGAGGCGATCTACAAAAAATGGATCACCTTCAGCTACGAGGAAAAAATCGATTATGCGCTGGTCTGGCGCATCACTACCGTAGCGGTCGTGGTCATCATTATCTTCCTGTATTGGAACCGTAAACTATCTCGGGAAGTAGCGGAGCGGATTCGTTCTGAAGAAGCGCTGCGCAAGAGCGAAGAGCGTCTGCGGGCGGCGATGAAACACGCTGAGCATCTGGCGAAAGCAGCGGATTCCGCCAACAAGGCGAAAAGCGAGTTCCTCGCCAATATGTCCCACGAAATTCGTACACCGATGAATGCGGTTATCGGGTATACCGAGCTGCTGGAAGGACTGATCCATGACGCCAAGCAGAAATCTTACCTGGACGCTATCAAGAAGGGCAGCCGCGCTCTGCTGACCATCATCAACGATATTCTTGACTTGTCAAAGGTGGAGTCCGGCAAGCTGCGCATCGAATACGCACCACTGGACCCGCACCGTTTATTGCAGGATGTGGCGCAGATATTTTCCGCTCGAATCTCGCAGAAAAAGCTGGATCTGCGCATTGTGCTGGATGATCAGTTGCCGCACTCGCTGGTGCTGGATGAAGTGCGTCTGCGGCAGGTGATATTCAATCTGGTGGGCAACGCGATCAAGTTCACCCATGAGGGTTATATTTCCCTGAGCGCTAAGGCGTCTTCCATTCCCGGCGATGATGATCACATTGAGCTGGAGATTGCGGTTGAGGACAGTGGCATTGGCATTGCCCAGGATCAGCAGGCGCGGATATTCAATGCATTCGAGCAGCATGAAGGGCAGAGTAATCGTCAATATGGCGGCACAGGACTTGGTTTGGCCATCAGCAAAAAGCTGGTGGAGATGATGAACGGAGAAATTGGCCTTAAAAGTGAGCTGGGCAAAGGCTCCCGTTTCGAAATTCGCCTGCATCACGTTTCTGTCAGCCAGCGTAAAGAAGAGAACAAATACGAGTTGCGCTCCGCCAAGGCTCCGCGCTTCCGTCCGGCGAAAATTCTATTGGTGGACGATGTGGAGACGAACCGCAAGTTGATCAAGGAATTCTTCAGTGGGACGGAGCTGCTCATTACGGAAGCCTGTGACGGACGCGAGGCGCTGACGCTGGCGCGTCAGGAGAAGCCGGATCTGATTCTCATGGACCTGCGTATGCCGCGCATGGACGGTTATGAGGCGACTCGCCTGCTCAAGCAGCATCCGCTCACTGCTAAGATACCCGTCATCGCTTTGACTGGCTCCACACTGGCGGATGAGTTTGTGCGTATCGATCAGCTTGGTTTCGCGGACGCCTTACGCAAACCGATTGAACGCGCGCTGTTGTTTAACGTGTTAACTCAATATCTGGCGGTGGTAAAAGCCAAGAAAGCGAAGGTGGAAAGTCCACCAGTGCGTGAGCGAGCGAAACCAGAAGCCAAAGTGAAGCAGACGACTGAAGCGCAAGTAAACGCCATGGCGCAGCAGAAATTGGCGTCGGAGTTGAAGCAGGAGTTGTGGACCGATTGGGAAGACTTGAAAGACAGTGGCGATCTGCAGCGTGTGCAGGAGTTCGCCAGTCGTCTCAGCGCCATGGCTGAGACTTATGCCCATGAAGGATTGGAAGAGTACGCCCGTTCGCTGTCGACTCTGGCGTCTCAGTTCGATCTGCAGGGATTGCAGGCGCAGTTGGCGGCTTATCCTCAGGAGGTGGAAAAGCTGATGTCGGAAGCGGATGATGGAGTCAAAAATACCGCATAACCTGTAGTAAGCACCCTAACTGACGGGAGATTGACGTAGTTTTTCTTCTCTTGCAGTCAAGTTTGCGTCGACTTTGTAAACCAATGAAAAACACGTTGGTTCGAGGCGATGCGATGAACAAGTTTGGCTAATAATTATGCAGTGTTCATTTGAACGCTTCAGGGGAGAAGGTCAATGGTACGTCAATGGTTCTTTGTTTTGATGATTTCCATCGGTTGCGCCCCAGCCGTTTTCGCAGAGTCGCCTACCCGACAGCTGCACTTGGCTCTTGCTGACATGGAGAGAATCAGCTCGGATATGTATTTCATTGGTTATCAGAGCGTGGAGCTCAGTCAGCCCGATCAATACGGTGTGAAGAAATACATGGTGTTGGACTTTCGGTTCGCTGAGCAATTGGCGCACAAAGATACCAACGCCCAGGTACGGCGAATTTGCCGGCGGGTGCTTGATAATCCCGTACTGCTGAAGGACCTGTCCTCGATGGGATACGAAATGGTGTCGGTGGCCTTCGACGAAGCCGACCAGTTCGATTGTCTCTGATTTACGTCAGCCGGCGCGGAAGCGTCGGCTACGCCTCATCCTCGCTTCTGACGCTCAAATCCAGCACTTCCCCTTCATAGCTGCAGGTTACGTGCATGGACATGGAGCGGCAGCAGACACGGCAATCTTCGTAATAATCCTGAATCTCGGTGGAGCAGTCGACAGCGACAGTTTGGGTTTCTCCGCAATAAGGACAGGAAACCTCACAGTAACGCAACATTTCTACTTTCTCGGGCAAATACAGATAGGTATTTAAGTGATAGATCAAAAATTGCGCTTAGGCAAGCGCATTCGGCTTTATCACGCATTCCGCACCGTCCGCTGGCGCATGAGCCCCAGCAACATAAGGTAAAGCGTGGCGGCGGCGAAGCCGGCGAGCGTGCCCGTGAGGACTCCCAGGCTGGCGTAGGTCAAAGCCACCGTCAGGGTGTATGCGAGCAGAGAACCGAGTCCAATGGGGTAGAACTTGATGAGGGTGCGAGCTGGCTCTGGCCCATAACTCAGGTGAACGATGAGCAGAAGAGGAAGAAAGGTCACCGGGAACGCTGCAAACAGTCCCGCCAATAAGGTATCGCCCAGATAGGCTAAGGCGGTAATCGCCAGCACCAGGACTGATGACAGAAAGCCGCGCAGAAATAGCACCGGATAGGTCAGGCGCGCTGAGGCGGCGATGTTCACTGAAGGGATATTTCTATAGGCGACGGCGATCAATGTGACGCCCACGCCGGCTACCGCCAGATTACGCCACAACCCCCCACTGATCAGACTGAGTGCGCCATTCGCCACAATAAACGCCAGAATGCCCGCCAGCGGCGCCAACACTGCGGAATAGGGGAGTTTGAGGCAGAACAAATAGGTGGTAGTCATCGCCAGCGCCGCCAGGAAACCAAGTAAAGCATGAGAGGCGCTGGCGGCGGCGAACCCTGGCCCCTGTTCTATCCCAATAAACGCCAATGCGATGGCGGTGCCCAGAGGAAAACCGGACAGCAGTCCGGCGGTGCGAGTGCTTACTCTCTCGGCGACCCAGGCCAAGCCCATTACCGTCGCCACAGTGGTGACAACTTTGGCTGCCTGCAATATCAGGATGTCCACAAGAGGGCTCTGATGACAGCAGATGCAAAAGCCGTTTTGAGATGGCGCGTTTCTATGGAGTCCGGCCTCTAGTAACTCTTCTCACTGGCGAGTCCGGCTTTGGCCTGTTTAGCCATTTCCACCAGAACTTGTCGCGCCTCATCCGTTGAATGAATCGAGCGAATCAAGGGGACGGACAGTTTGCAGGAGAGACTGTGAGCGATCACCTGCAGATAAAGCTCGTGGCTGGTGATCTCCGTCAGCTCTGCGGACACCACGTCATGGACGCCGCCATAGTAGCGAACGTAATTACAGAGGGTCTCTGCGTGGTCGTCGTTCATGTGTTGAATAATGCCGGCTACGTCTTGGGTGGAAAGGGTCATAGCTTCAAGTTCCGATGGTTATTAATATGGCAATGATATTGGCATGTTAATAATCAGGCGCTGTCGCTTCAGACAAATAGAAGGAAGCTATTTGTCTGCCTGATTAATCGTATGCTTTGGCGGCGCTATAACAGGTCGCTTGCAGCCTATTTCCGACGTCGCGCAGCCGCGCTGTCAGGAAATCCTCGAACCAGCCGCCGATTTGCGGCAGGCTGATCAGTAAACGATGGTTGTCATCGACAAAATGCAGAGTGCAACGATGCTGGCTTCCCCATTTGAGCACATTTTGCGGCTCAATCAGATGGTCCCGCCAGCCATGCATAACTTCCGTATGCGGCGCAGACGGCTCCAGCCAGGGTTCTGCATAGCCGGGCAGGCCGATCGCCGGGGCCAATAAAAACAGGCCTTCGACGGGATGGTCCCGGGAAACTTTCAGCGAGACATAAGCGCCCATACTGGAGCCCACCAGAATCAAACGTTCGTCGCCGGGCAGTTGTTTCAGCAAATGCTCCGCTCGCTCATCAGGGTCAGACATGCCGCGATAATCCACGCTGGTGATGGAGAAGCCCATGCGTCCCGCGATATCCGACAAATACTGAATCTTTCCGCCCCAGGGACCGCTATCCCGGCCGTGGRAAAAAATGACCCGCCACATTGTTTATCCTGTCGCTTCTTCCAAATTTGTCGAGAGTAAGGCGTTACAACCGTTAAGCGTCGCGCCACTTTATATTGCAGCCCATACTCGGGCGTTGATCAGAGGCAATTTCGCCGCCGTTTAATAGCGCGTCCACCGCCTGACGTAAATCTTTTCCAGTAATGGGCTTGTCGGAGCCGGGACGGCTATCGTCGAATTGCCCCCGATAAACCAGGCGACGTTGGGCGTCGAACAGAAAAAAATCTGGCGTGCAGGCGGCGTGATAGGCTTTGGCGACTTCCTGCGTCTCGTCGTATACGTAGGGGAACACATATTTGTAGCGCGCCACTTCCAGCGCCATGTTTTCCGGGGAATCCGCCGGGTAGGCGCTGGCGTCGTTGGCGTTGATGGCGATGACGCCAAGGCCCTTGGCGGCGTAGTCGCGGGCGAAATCCGCCAACGCTGTTTTCAGATGGATGACATAGGGACAGTGATTACAGATGAACATCACCAGTAGCGCAGGATCGTCGCTGAAATCCGCCAGCGACCAGTGGCGTCCCTGAGTATCGCTAAGATTAAAGTTCGGCGCGCGGGAGCCCAGTGCGAGCATGGTGGAAGAGGTCAGGGCCATTGTAGTCTCCTTCTTTGTTTTCCTGGGGGAATTTAGCGTATTGACTGGCAAGGCTGACGGGTAGAGTTTACCATTAAAAAGAAACTGAAGGAGATATGAGTGGCGCAATACGAATTGGTGTTTACTGGCGGCTTGGTGGACGGTTTTTCCCTGGACCAGGTCAAGGAAAATGTCGCTAAGTTATTTAAGGCGTCGCCTGCGCAGGTGGACCAGATGTTCTCCGGTAAGGCTGTGGTGCTGCGCAATCGCCTGGATGACGTCACCGCCCAGAAATACAAAGCCGTACTGCATAAGAACGGCGCCGTTTGTTTGATTCGTGAAATGGGCGCGCCGGAGGCCTCAGAGCCTGCGCCAGCGCCAACTGCGCCTCCATCCGCGCCAGCACAGCCCGTTGTTCGCGAACCCGCGCCGCAGGCGGCTGCGCCCGTCAAGCCGGTTAAGTCTTCTGCGCCAACAGGCGGTCTGCCTGTCGCTGGTGAGAAGGTGGATGAGATTCTGTCAGATGTGAATTGGGATATCGCCCCGGTCGGGACCGCGATGGCCGAGCATCATGAGACTCCGCCTCTCCCTGAGCCGGATTTGTCGCACCTGCAACTGGCTCCTACCGGCAGCGATCTTGGACAGAAGAAAAAAGATCCGCCGCCGCCAGCTCCCGACACCAGTCACCTCAAGCTGGAAGAACCCCGCAAATAGGATTTCAGCCCTTTAAACGCCCGGCTTAATGCAAAGGCCCCATCAGCTCGTAGAATTCTTCAGGGCAGGGGCCGCTGTATTTTTTATAGCGAATCGCTCGAAATTCCTCTCCTAGCTGCGGCCTCGGCGTTCCCGACGGCGTCGGATAGATAAACTTCAGATCTCCGGGATAAAAGCTCATCAGCCACTGGCGGGGATAAACCTCCAATACTTCCGCGACGCCTTTTAGCGGACGGAAGACGCAGGTTTCTTTCTGCTTTGGTTTGCTCCGACGAGCCGGCGGTTTGGGCTCTGGCGCTTCCGGTTCGGGAGCGGGCTGCGCCTCTTCGACAGCCGGCATTTCCGGCTGTGGTTCGGGGGCGTCGGGTTGCGTGGTTTTTCCGGCGCAGCCAGCCAGTAGCGCCAATCCGAGCATCAGCGGCAACGCTTTTCCATATCTGGAAGAATAAGGCCGCGCTAAACGACCGATCATCTGTTCTGTTCTCACCGCCGCGTCTGCGCTCTCACACACTCAATAACTTGCTGACGCTGGCTTTCCGCATAGGAGGCCAGGATGGATTGCAGGCTGTGTTCGTCACGTTGATGGATGGCGTCCAATGAGCTGCGCATGTAAGACAGATTGTCTTCTATGATTTTGGGGCCCTGACGCAAGGCCATAAAGCTGCAGCGCTTGGCGGACGGCCAAAGATCGTTGACCATGTTGATAATGAAATAGTTATCCGCATAGACCAAAGAGGCTTGTGTATATTCGACGCCGATCTTATGGAAGTTCAGCAGATCGCCTTTTTCGAAGCAGTTTTTCATCTGCGTATATAGCGATTCCAACCGTTCCATATCATGAGGACGCCAGCTACGCACCAATTTGACGCCGGTGTGACCCAATATCAGCAGCAGGGTTTCATACAGGCTATCGACAAAGTGCTCGTTCAACTCCGTGACGAAAGCGCCTTTGCGAGGCACGTTGGTCACAAGGAAGCGCTTTTCCAGCAGCAAAAGCGCTTCCCGGATGGAGCCGTGGCTGACTTCCAGCTCTTTGGACATGGCGTTCTCGAAGATTCTTTGGCCGGACTGCAACTGGCCGAGCACGATGAGATCTTCCAAATGCTGGGCGACCTGCTCGGTCAGCGTCTCCTTGGGTTTGAACGTCATTTTTACCCCGATGCGGGCGAAAGAAAGATGGGATAGGGTTACAGGGCGCTAATGGTTGCATAGAAATTGCTTGAAGAAAACCGCAGAAGCCGCAACCTGCGGGCGGTTTACGGTTTTAACGGATAACAAAGCGTTCTCAATAAATAACTTAAAGTTATATGGAACGGCGCCGATAACTCTGAAGCAGACTGTGCGTTTCTATAAAGCCTCAGGCAAAAAAAAGCGGAGCCGCATCCGGCTCCGCAAGCGCAGCAGATAAAGAACGTTCCCATACACGTCGACTACACACGAACGAGAGCAATCGCCAGTGTCTGACGCTCAATCGGGGGCGTCCTTATAAACCAGTGTAGACCGTTCCCGGTCATTTACCATCTGGGAAATTCCCCGTTCGCCCCGTCATTAGCGGGCGGACGGGGAATTGACTCCGTATTTTTCCCGTTTTATGCGAATTTGTGTTTTAGCGAAGCTCTATTTCGTATTAAGCAGCTTCGGAAAGTCCTTGATAAAGCCGCATTTCCGCCAATTGGTCAGCAATTTCACTGGTTGGCGCGCGCTGTTGTTCTGATTGAGTAAAGATTTCTGTCAAGGTGTTGGCGATTCGCGCTGTTTTGTCGTCAATGAGTAACTGTTTATTGCCGCTGTGATGCAGCGACGCATAAATCAGGCCTCCGGCGTTGATGACGTAATCCGGCGCGTACAGAACGCCGCGCTGGTGGAGCGCGTCGCCGTGGCGGGTTTCGCCGAGCTGGTTATTCGCTGAACCGGCAACAATAGCGCAATGAAGCTGCTCCAAGGTTTTATCATTGATGACGCCGCCAAGGCCACAGGGGGCAAAGACGTCGCAAGGCGTGCGATAGATATCCGCAGGACTTGTCGCTTCCGCATTGAACTCTTCCTTTACGCGTTGGATGCGGGTGGAGTCGATATCCGTGACGACCAGTTTGGCGCCGGCCTGATACAGAAACTTGCATAGAAGGTAGCCGACATTGCCGACCCCTTGTACGGCGACTTTTACGCCGCCCAGGTCGCGCTTGAGCTTGTAAGCGACGGCGGCTTTGATGCCTTCAAATACTCCGCGGGCGGTGTACAGAGACGGATTGTCCTCGTCGCTGGTGCTGGTGACGTGATTGGTCTCGCGGCGGATGTAATCCATTTCCCGGGCGCTGGTGCCGGAATCGATCGCGGTGATGTAGCGTCCGTTGAGAGATTCAATAAAGCGGCCAAATGTGCGGAAAAGCTTTTCCGCATCGTAAGCGCCTTTGGGTTTCATGATGACGGACTTGCCGCCGCCCTGTTCCACGCCCGCCAGCACAGCTTTGTAGCTCATGCCTCTGGCCAGCCTAACGGCGTCCAGCAGGGCCGCCTCCGTGGAATCGTAAGAGATAAAACGGCATCCGCCCAGGGCGGGACCGAATCGGGTATTGTGAATAGCGATAATCGCTTTGAGCCCACTGTCTGCATCGTCTCTGACATGCAGTTCGTTGACTCGATATTTGTCGAGCAGATCAAACATGACTGCACTCCTCTTAAAAACTCACGTTACAGCTAAGTGGGAAGGAGACTTGTGGTCGCCGCGCCTTGCTGGAGCCGTGAAAGGTGATAACCTCGCGTTAACAGAGGAAACGCGCTTTTTTATTTTGGGCGGATGTGTCTTGCTGTATGAAGCTAAGACTCCGCGTTAGGAGTTATTTCCCGCACTAAAGACGGGTCATAACCTCGTTTGAGTATAAAACGACCCGGCCGCTTAATAAACCCGCTGCCAGGTCCGGAAAAAATACTGGCGCAGTGACAGAGCGGAGCGGCTTGGCTATGCTCTTAGGTATCGGAGAAACCCATTAAAAATAAATAATTAAGCTGGCGCTCCAAAGCGTAGAGGAGATTCCGGCCGTGCGTACGATTGAAGAACTTGCGCTGGCGAATGAATTGATGAAATGGGCGTACGTGAAGAAACTCACGTTGCACCCTGACTCTGAGGATTTATCCGCCATTCTCGAACAGCACCCTAAATTAGTGGTGGCGATGAATCATGGCCCGGCGCTTGGCGCTCTGGCGGCGGCGATTGCCCTGATGCACGCGTATTTGCGCAGCGGAGGTGAAGAGCGTGTGCCTTTTGCGTTGACCTGGCGAGGTTACTATCAGGCGCCTGTGCTGAAGCAGTTTTTTACGATGCTGACACAGGTTGATCGCGCCTTGTCGTTCAATGATGTCCTGCGGCTGATGCGGGCCAGCCGCTACACGGATTGCCTTATCATGCCGGAAGGCGAGAATTGCAGCTTCGGCGATGGCCTGAACGTGCAGCCTTTCCTGAGCCCACGCTTTATTGAGCTTTCCTTGCGGTCGCGCGCGCCATTGTTGCTGTGTCTGCATCAGGGAGCGGAGTCCTGGGCCAGATCGGTGCGCATCCCTCCATGGCTATTAGGCGTGGGGAGGCTGTTGCCCAGAAACATGGAGCAGCGGCTGCGGGATTCGCGCATGCTCAGCATTCCCCGTTTCCCGCGCAAACTCAGTAATCTGAATGTGATGTTCCGACTTTATCATCCTCGCCTGTTGGAAAAAGATCTCAGCGACGACGCCTCGATCAGGACGCGTCAGCTCTGGCAGGAGGCCTGGCAGATCCACGCTGTCATGCAATCCCATATTGAAAAAATGGCGCAGGCGACGGCGCCCAGCTTACATGGAAATGATTATGAACTTCACTCAGGAGGTTAGCGCGTGGCTGTCGGAGAATGGATATGGCGAGCTTGAGTCGTCGCAGTCCGTGGGGGGAGGGTGCATTAATCAAACCCTGGAGATTCACACCAGCCACAAAGAGCGGTTCTTCCTGAAATATCATGGTTCGCCGCCGGTAGGAATGTTTTCGGTGGAGGCGCGTTCACTGGATATACTGCGCGAAGCCAAAGGCGTGCGCGTTCCGGTGGTGATCGCCAATGCGGAGCATTATCTACTGCTTGAATGGGTGGAGCCTCACGAAAGAGCGCCGGACTACTGGACTCGCTTTGGCGAGGGGCTGGCGAAGCAACATCAATCCGTTGCGCCGGAATTTGGTTTTGGATTCGCCACCTACTGCGGAACCACCTTGCAGCCCAATGATAATTACACCGACGGATATGTTTTCTTCGCACAGCAGCGTTTACTGTTTCAAGGGCAGCTCGCCTATGACAGCGGTAAACTGGATAGCGGCTCCATGTGGCGTTTGGAAGCCTTGTGTCGCAAGCTTCCCGAACTGGTGCCACAGCAGCCGCCATCGCTGCTGCATGGTGATTTATGGTCCGGTAATGCGCATCAGGATGAAAATGGCGCTCCCGTCTTGATTGATCCCGCCTGCTATTACGGCTGGCGCGAGGCGGAGCTGGGCATGACCATGTTGTTCGGCGGGTTTGGAGATGAGTTCTACGCCGCCTATGACGCGGCCTATCCGTTGGAAGAAGGTTGGCGCGACAGAGTCGACATCTACAACCTTTACCATTTACTGAATCATCTCAATTTATTTGGTGGTGGCTATTCCGGGCAGGTGCAGCGCATATTGGGCGCGTACACCTGATTGGCGCGTTTAGTCCATCGTCAGTACGATTTTGCCGCGTACGTGTCCGCCTTCCAACATTCGATGGGCCTCCGCCGCTTGCGCCAGCGGGAAGGTCGCTTGCACTTCCACGCGCAACTTTTCCTTGGCGGCTGAGGTCAATAACGCCTGCAGACGACGCGGGTCGGGATGTACGGTATAGCCGCTGGCCTGTTTCCCCTGGACCTTAGCCGCGTCGCAAATAGACGTGGCGCTGATGGTCGGCAAGGTCACCAATGCGCCTTTGGGGGAGAGGAAATCCAATGCCGCCAAGCCCGTTTCTCCGCCTACAGCGTCAAAAACGAAGTCCATATTGCGCAGTTTTTCCAGCTCGTGCGGATTGTGGTAATCCACAGGAGTGACGCCCATGCTGTTCAGAAAATCATGATGGGGTTTTGACGCAGTGCCCCAGACATGAGCGCTTTTGCTCTTCGCCAATTGCGCGGCGAGATGCCCAACGCCGCCCGCCGCAGCCAGAATAACCACTTTTTGCCCTGCGCACAGCGCGCCGACTTCGAACAACCCCTGCCATGCGGTTAAGCCAGCCAAAGGTAATGCGGCGGCTTGCACATAGGAAAGCTCCGCAGGAATTTTGACCAGATTGTCGGTGGACAGGGCGATGTATTCACTGTAGCCGCCAGCGGGCAGAGGGAAATTTACCAGGCCGCAAACCCGGTCGCCGGGTTCAAAGGACAGGCCCGCGCCGTTCACTTCAACAATCTCTCCGGCGATATCGTACCCAGGCGTCCAGGGCATACGGGTTTTGACCTTCTCAGCCACGAAACCCAAGCCTCTGCGCGTTTTATAATCAATGGGATTGACGCCGCAGGCGCGCACTTTGATCAGTGCTTGATTGGGGGCGGGTGTTGGGATTTTCGCTTCGCTCAGTCGTAAAGTGGATGGGTCGCCAAATTCACTTATCTGGACGATCTTCATGGGGGAAATACCTCCTGTGAACAACCTCTAAAGACGGCCTCACTGCAGGTGAGTATTATTCTTTTGAGTTATTTAAACGTTATTTAATGCGGGCAAGTATACCTTTTCGGGGCGTCAGTTTCAGTGCGGCGGTGACCTTTATTTATTTGGGTTTTAATAGAAAAGACTTGACGCAGCGTTGAATTGCGGGTGGATTTTTAATTGTGAATGAATAGATTATTGTATATAGCGCATAAGTTATGCGGCGGATATGCAATGGAGCAGAAAGTTTGCGTGAGTAATCACCAGATTGAGATAGGTACTCCCCGCTCTGGGATTGTCGGGGGTTAGTGCTAAAATGCCGCTCAGATGACAACCTCAAAACAACGAACATATTTAGTCTCGTTACAGGAATTCGAATAATGAAGCTGAAAGCAGCCCTGATTGGATTAGTTGGCGCAGTGAGCATCCAGGCGTTAAGCGGTTCGGCCGGGGCGCTGGAGCTGACCTGGAATCCCAAGCAGGATATCGTCGGTAGAGAACATCGGCTGGTCGCGAAAAAAGAATACACCTTCGTCGATCTCGGCGAGCAGTACAATTTTGGGTTTAATGAACTGGTGAGCGCTAACCCCGGCGTCGACGCCTGGTTACCTGCGGAAGGCGATGAAATTGTCATTCCCGGTCGCTTTATTCTCCCGCCGGGATTGCGCAATGGCATCCTGATAAACTTGGCGGAATACCGCCTCTACTATTTCCAGCCTGATAAGAAGCGCCTTTACACCGTACCTATTGGTATCGGCACTGTCGATTTCCCTACGCCGATCATGGACACCAAGATCGTCACCCGCATGAAAAATCCAACCTGGTATCCGCCAGAGTCCATTCGCCAAAGACAGATGGACGAATATGGCGAGCAATTACCCAAAGCGATCCCCGCCGGGCCGGATAACCCATTGGGCTCCTATGCGTTCAAGTTGGATGCGGACAGTTATCTGATTCATGGCACCAATAAGGGCGTGGGTATTGGAATGCGCGTCAGCCATGGCTGTATCCGTCTGTATAACTGGGATATCAAGCAGATGATGTCGCTGGTGCCGGACAATACTCCGGTCAAGATCATCAATCAGTCCGTCAAGCTGGCCGTGGACGATGGCAAACTCTGGATGGAAGTGCATGCAGAGGCTGACGTCACTGAACAAAAGCTGCGGGAAGAATATACCTATCAACTGCTTAAGCTACAGTCGACTGGCGTCAGTGTGATGGTGGACGAAGAGAAGGTGACGAAGGCGCTGGCGGAATTGAGTGGCCTTCCTTCGCCGATTGGAGAGCTGCAGCCGTCCCTGGCCGCAAGCATGTCATCCGGTTCGTAAAGAGCCGGATTACTTCATGCTGGCTCTTTCCAGCATGCGACGCGCGCGTTCGTTTGCTTCGTTAGCCGCTTTTTGAGCAGCCAGAGCTGCAGCTAAAGCTTCTTCAGCTTTGGCGTAAGCTTCGTTAGCGCGTGACAGAGCTGTGTCAGCAGTGTTTTGCGCACCGGAAACAGCTTGCTCTGCGTTGTTCGCAGTAGTCGTGGCGGCGTCGAGGGCTTGACGGTCTTGCTCAGTCAAGCTGGCGCAACCACCGGCAAGCAACGAAGACATAACGATCCCTGAAACTAGAAGTTTTTTCATTGAGGTTTCCCCCTTTTTTATGGGTGGTGATAATCTGTTATGACTTTGAACTGAAGGTTCAAAGCGCCGGGTTAGTTTAATTAGACTGCATCGGGTTTTAAAGCCATTAAGTATAAATGCTAATCGGAATAATTAATTAGTAAGTTCTGCTCAAATATCAATTTATTTATGCCCTATAACAGGGCGTTTCAGTGGACGCTCCCTTAATCGCTGCATAATATTCCCCTGTTTTCGTGAAACGAACGATAATTAAGGGTGTGCGAGTAAATATGCTTAATCAGATTTATTAATAAATGGTCATATTTAAAAACGGGATTAAGCGACAAACATCCAGGCAGCAGATGACGCCCGGATCTGGAGCTGGAGGCATGCGTTATTTGCGTAGCGGTATTTTTGTTCTGGTTTTATGTTTGCTTTTCAGCAGCATGATTTATGTCACTGAAGACTGGGCCCGGACCTCAGCTGTTCGGGAGCTGGAGCAGGACGCCGCTAATGAGCTACAGCGCTCCGTTTCCAGCCTGCAGGCGTTGTTGAGTAAGTATGAATCCCTGCCCCATATCCTCGCCGTAGATCCCCGCCTGCTGGCTTTGTTGCAGGACCCGACAAACGCTGAACTGACCAATCGCACCAATGCTTATCTGGAATCAATCAACTTCATTGGCGGCGCGGCGGATGTGTATTTGCTGAATGCGCGTGGGGATACCCTTGCCGCCAGTAACTGGCGTCTTCCGAGAACCTTTATCGGACACAACTTTTCCTATCGGCCCTATTATTCAGACGCTATGCAAGGGCGTTCCGGGCAATACTTCGCACTGGGGACGACCTCGGGCGTTCGTGGTTTCTACTTCTCTTTTCCCGTATCGGATGACGATGTCATCCTCGGCGTCATTGTGGTCAAGATTGACCTCTCCGCCGTTGAACAACGCTGGGGCAGCCCTTGGGGGAAAAACGCCTATGAGGTGCTGGTGACGGATAATTATGGCGTGGTGTTTATTTCCACCCGCGCGGAATGGCGTTTCCGGTTGACGCGCCCGCTAGGGGCTGCGGAAGCCCGTGAGATAGAAAAAGAGCAGCGCTATGATCCGGAACTGTTAAAACCCATGTTGCTGACGCAAACGCAGGCGTCGGATCAGCTACTGGACTCTGCTACACAATTTGTCCGCGCCGGATTGCATGACGAAAGCGCGCAAACCTATTTGACCAAGTCCGCTGATATGCCCCAGGCCGGTTGGCGGGTGCAGGTCTTATTGCCGATGGAGCGCGTGAAGAAAGAAATCAGCAACGTTCTGCTGCTCAGTCTGTCGATGATTTTTATCATCGTGCTGCTGGCGTTGCTGTTGGTGGAGCGGGCGCGGCGGGAGCGAGCGCTACGCGCCGCCCGTGATCTGCTGGAGGCGCGGGTACAGCATCGTACCCGTGATCTTTCCGAGGCCAACGCGCGCCTGCTTGAGGAAGTAGAAGAGCGGGAAAGGGCGGAGAAAGAGCTTAAGCTGACTCAGGATGAGCTGATTCAAGCCGCTAAATTAGCTTTGCTGGGGCAGTTATCCGCAGGCATCAATCATGAGCTTAACCAGCCGCTGACGGCGCTGCGCACCTATGCGCAGAATGCGCAGGCGTTTATTGAGCGTCATATGTCGGAAAAGGCGCAACTGAATTTACGGGAAATTGTTGGTCTGACCGATCACATGGCCTCCATCATCGGGCAACTGAAAATCTTCGCCCGCAAAGAGGCCAATGTGTCTGGGCCAGTGCACGTGAACAGTTGTATCGACGCGGCCTTGAAAATCACTGAGCCGGAATTGCGTCGGGCGCATGTGAACTGGCGCGTAGACGCTGCGGCGGACGATATTTATGTTCAGGGAGATATGGTGCGACTGGAGCAGGTGTTGATCAACCTGATCACCAACGCTTTGCACGCCATGTCCGGCAGCCAGGAAAAGCAGTTGCGCATTCAGTGCGTCAACCAGAAGGGCAAAGTGCGCATCCAGGTTCGCGATACCGGTTCGGGCATCCCGGAGCATGTAATGCAGCACATCTTTGAGCCGTTTTATACGACCAAAAACAGAGGACAAGGCCTGGGATTGGGTCTTTCTATTTCATACAGAATCATCGAGTCGATGAAGGGCGAATTGCGCGCCGCCAACAATGAGGAAGGGGGCGCGCTGTTTATTGTCGAGCTGCCGCTGGCTCAGGCGGACGCCTCCAACGTTCCCGACTCGCAAGCCGTCCTGCAGTCGGTCGGCGGCGACAATGAGGAGTAAGACTTTGCAGTCAGAGAATGCGGGCGCAACTGGCGCCGAACTGATGGTGTACTTCATCGACGATGACCGCCATATCCTGCAGTCCGTTGGCCAGACATTGGAGCTGGAAGGCCTGCAGGTGGAAACTTTTCTCAGTGCGGAAGAGGCGTTGCGGAACCTGCAGACTGACTGGCCCGGCGTGCTGGTCAGCGATATCAATATGCCGGGAATGGACGGGTTGCAGCTGATGCAGGCATTGCAGAAAGTGGATTCCGAATTACCGGTGATTCTGGTGACCGGACATGGCGATATCTCAACAGCCGTTTCCGCCATGCGCGAGGGCGCCTATGACTTTATAGAAAAGCCTTTCAGCAACGAGCGCCTGCTGGATACCATCCGGCGCGCCATGGACAAGCGTCGCCTGACGCTGGAGAACCGTGATTTACGTAGAGAGTTGCAGGAACAGAACGCGCCCGGGCCGCGCATTCTGGGACGCACGCCTGCGATTCAGCGATTGCGCCGCGTGTTGCAACAAGTGATGAACACCCCGGCGGATATTCTGTTGTTTGGTGAAACCGGCGTCGGCAAAGAACTGGTCGCGCGCTATCTGCACGAGCACAGCAACCGGCGCGAGCACAACTTCGTCGCCATCAACTGTGGCGCGGTGCCCGAAAATCTCATTGAAAGCGAGTTGTTCGGTCATGAAGCGGGCGCTTTCACCGGTGCAGATAAGCGTCGAATCGGCAAATTTGAGCACGCTAATGGCGGCACGCTGTTTCTGGATGAAATAGAGAGTATGCCGCTGTCTCTGCAAGTCAAAATTCTGCGGGTGCTCGAAGAACGCAAGGTGGAAAGGCTAGGCTCCAATACGCTGATTCCACTGGATTTGCGCGTAATCGCCGCTACTAAAATCAGCTTGAAGGAAATGGCGGACAAGGGCGAATTTCGTAGCGATTTATATTATCGGCTGAACACAGTGGCGGTGGAAATTCCCTCTCTGCAGGATCGGCTGGAAGATGTGCCGCTTTTATTCGAGCACTTTGCGTTAGTCGCCGCCGCTCGCTACCAGCAGGAAATCGTACCGTTAAAACCTGAACAACGACATCGCCTGCTGACTCACAATTGGCCGGGCAATGTACGGGAGCTGCGCAACCTAGCGGAGCGTTACGTGATTATGGGGGAGGAATGCTCCTTCGATATGGAGCATATGCTGGGCGAACCGGAAATTCAGAGTCGCCGCACGCTGACAGAGAAGGTCGAGCTGTATGAACAGACTCTCATCCGCGAAGCCCTGGCCGCCCATCACGGCAGCATCAAGGATACGCTCGTTGCGCTGGGCCTGCCGCGAAAAACTCTATACGACAAGATGAAAAAATATGGCATTAGCCGCCAGGATTTTCGCGAGTCGGAGTAGGGCTCGCACTCTTTTGTTTCTCTTCAAGGCATGAAGTTATTTCGTTTATGAAACGTCTGTTGTGTTTCGTGTTGGCGCTGGCGGCTTCGCTGTTTGCATTATGGTATTACATCACTGTTCCCGTCTTCTTTGTTGCGTCGCCCGAGAGCTACCAGTCGCTGGCCAGCGCCGACACGCTGCGACGGCATGTAAGAACGCTTTCTGAGGAGTTACCTTCCCGCTCTGAGGACGCTGACGAACTGGCGGCGTCCGCGGGTTATATCCAGGCGCAATTTCAACAGCATACGGATAGAGTTGAAGCGCAACCCTATGGCGTGTGGGGAATCGAATACCAAAATATATCGGCGAAGTTCGGTCCTGACGACGACATTGCTCCAGTCATCGTCATTGGCGCTCATTATGACGCGTTCAAAGGCTTGCCCGGCGCAGACGACAACGCCAGCGGCGTCGCCGGATTGCTTGAGCTGGCCAGACTATTCGCCGCTCAACCGCCTCCTATCCAGGTAGAATTAGTCGCGTACGCCTTGGAGGAACCGCCGTACTTTCGCACTGATGATATGGGGAGCTATCACCACGCTCAGTCTCTGAGGGAGAAGGGGGCGGAAGTCAGATTGATGATCTGTCTGGAAATGATCGGCTATTTCTCTGAGCAAGCCGGCAGTCAACGATACCCTTTAGCCAGATTGAATGCGCTCTACCCGGACAAGGCTAACTTTATCGCCGTTGTCTCCAACCTGGGCGGACACAGCGACGTTCGCGCATTGAAAACCGGTATGCTGCAAGCCACGCCTCTGCCCGTGGAGTCCATGCTCGGGCCCGCTTTCCTGGCCGGCGTCGACTTCTCCGATCACATAAACTACTGGTTTCACGACTACCCTGCGGTCATGGTGACCGACACCGCATTCTACCGCAATCGCGCCTACCATACGGACCAAGATACCTGGGATACGCTGGACTATGAGCGGATGGCGATGGTTGTGGATGGTATTTTTTATAGCCTTGTTAGTAACAACACGAAGTAACTATATAAAGGCCTCTTCCCGCTCAAGCTGACATACATTCCTCATAATATTCAGTGGGCCACTCACTCGAACAGATTCCATTGCTACGTCTGGCTAAGCTATTAGCACGTACACGGCAAACTGTAAGTGCAGTGCATATTTTCTCCGCTAATATGCATACCAACGTGCGAATTAATGCATGTCATTGAATTTTAGATACATTATTTTTTGTAAGAGTCGGGTATGCTATTTTTTATTTTTGACGGTTTTTTAAGTCAAATGACGCTTCTGACATTTTAATTAATATTTTTTTCAGGTTATTATGAGTTCTTTAAGAATACGAAGCTCCGTTGGTAAAAACGGAAAGAATGCTCAACAAGACGTTAAGCTAATTCAGGCCCTGTTCAATGTGTACCTGCGAATTACTAACCCGTAAATAAGTATCCGATCACTAAGCCATAATATATTTAAGTTCTGGATGCCCAAATAAACTTTGAATCAATGATGGCGTTCTTTTCATGCTCCGAAGGATTTTTAAAGCCATCTTTCTTAATTGGTCTGGACCTGCAA
>NZ_JAHMIN010000011.1 GCF_018986435.1 Hahella sp. HN01
GGATCAACTGCTTCAGGTGCTGCGTAGCCGGCGCCTGTTGGTTCCCCGACGCCGGGCTTACCACAAGACCACGCACAGTCATCACCGCTTCCGACGTCACCCAAACCTGCTCAAGCCAGGTCCAGAGCAAGTCGTGGCCTGCCGGCCTAACTAGGTCTGGGTGGCGGATATCACCTATCTGCCGACACGCTCCGGCATGAGCTACGTGAGTCTGGTGACCGACGCTTACTCCCGTAAGATCGTGGGTCATCATGTACATGAAAGCTTGCGCAGCGAGGATGTGGAACAGGCCTTGCGCAAGGCTCTGCGTGAACGGCCGGGGCGGCAGCCATTGACCCACCACTCCGACCGAGGTGTCCAATACTGTTGCGACAGCTACCAGAAGCTGCACCGTCAACACGGCATTCAATGTTCGATGACCGACGGGTAAGACTGCTATCAGAATGCGTTGGCGGAACGGGTGAACGGGATCTTGAAAACGGAGTTCCTGCTAATGCGACCAGGGAATCTAGGGCAGGCTCGAACGATGGTTGATGAATCCGTGGATATTTATAACCGAGAGCGGCCTCATCTGGCCCTGAAATACAAAACGCCCGACGCAGTGCATCGGGCGTTTGAGACGAAATAGGTGTCAACCTATATCAGGACTAGACACTTCAGATAGAATCGCACCTATTAATTATACTTATTTAATGCCAATTAAAAATTTTACTATCAAGTATTTATACACTCAAAAATAGCATTATAAAAAGCGCCACTTCAGCGAACAGACAACACCCTACAATATATTTCATCACATATTAGCACTTGGAGATAATCTGAATTCATAAATAATGCGTATAGATATACAGCATGCTTTTTATCCCAAAAAAAACCTGACAAACACTCAAAAATGAGCTTTTTAGGCCAACCATTTACAAGCTCACAACTACCAAACTTTTATACATCCGCAACACTAGAAACAGCACGTTAACCAGCAGGTCTTCATTAAAAGTATTCCTATCAGCCAAGGGAAAACTACCAGGAGGTTTCACTCAAACTCAGCCGACTAAATACAAACATTTCCCAAATTAACTGGAGAACAACCAATATGGATAACGAACTCATTGATATGTTCGATGAAATGGGGCGATTTACTTCACAAGCGTCTGCAATAGCTGTCGCATTGTCAGCAGACTGCGAGGAAGGCGAGATATTGGGCCCCGGAATTAAAGCCAACCTATTATGGTTGCTCACAGATCGTCTTGAGGATATATCCTCTCTCAGTGAGCGTTTAATCCGCTTTTACAAAGAAAAGACCTAATATTATCGCCTCTCAACTCATACCAAATACCCCTTATCAAAGCCAAGGTTTTTTGCTAATTGGTGAAAATTTTAACTAGCAGCAGAGCAATAGATAGAGCTCACTCTATTAGGAGTTTTCCTGCCCCCCTCTCGGGTACTATCGCGAGGGGATAGTATTCGAGCCTGCGGCAAAGAGTTGCGCAAAGACCGAGGAAAGGTCCCAAGCGACTGGGTAGACTTCAAAAAATGATGAAGAACTATGATTCAGGACACAGCGAAATTAGATGGGCAAACGCCGTTGCAAACCTAAATATAGCCGAGATTTAACGGGAAGTTTTTCGATATAAAAATCTAATAAGCCGCATAGCTTACTGATAGTATAAAGGAAAATTGGTCGGGACGGAGTGATTTGAACACTCGACCCCTTGCACCCCATGCAAGTGCGCTACCAGGCTGCGCTACGCCCCGACTCGAAGAGGTGCGTATGATAGATAAAAACACCTCGCCCTTCAACCCCTAAAAACCCAAATAATTCAGTTTTTTACTTTGGGGTGACGCTCCTTGAAACCTATTAGGCTTCAAGGACCAACAATACTTCTTCTAACTCAATAATCATCTGACGTATGAGTTGCTTGGCCTGTGTAGCGTCTTCCTTGGTTTCGGAGCCCGCCAATTTCTGCTTGGCACCGCCGATGGTGTAACCCTGGTTATATAGAAGGTCTCGGATCTGACGAATCATCAACACGTCTTGGCGTTGATAATAGCGGCGATTTCCGCGCCGCTTTACGGGAGCGAGTTGAGGAAACTCTTGCTCCCAATATCGTAGCACGTGAGCCTTAACACTACATAAATCGCTGACTTCACCGATGGTGAAGTAGCGTTTTCCTGGAATGGGTGGGAGCTCGTCGTTATGACTGGGTTCCAGCATAAGCTTCTACTTTAGCCTTTAATTTTTGACCTGGTCTGAAAGTAACAACCCGCCTGGCGGTGATAGGAATCTCCTCACCAGTCTTAGGGTTACGGCCAGGACGCTGTTTTTTGTCCCTCAGGTCAAAATTGCCGAATCCTGACAGCTTTACTTGCTCGTTGTGGCTTAATGCATCCCTGACCTCGTCAAAGAAGGCCTCGACCATTTCCTTAGCTTCACGCTTATTGAGACCCACTTCCTGATAAAGCCGCTCAGCCATATCTGCTTTCGTTAAAGCTCCCATGACTAACTCCTCAAAGACGCACCGAAACGATTACCAAGTTCTTTCACCACGTTGTCAAATGCCTCCGTGATTTCTTCGTCGCGTAATGTTCTTTCAGGATGGCGCCACACGATACTGATGGCCAGGCTCTTCTTGTCCGCATCGACCGAATCCCCATGATATACATCGAACAGTTCGTGGTGAACACGCCACTCCCCTGCGCTCTGAGCAATCGCCAGGGCGACATCCGCGTAAGGTGTTTGTTCATCTATTACAATAGCAAGGTCTCTTCGGATCTCCGGGAAGCGGGAAACTCCTTTAAAAGAAGGCACTTGCCCGTCTGCTATTGAATTTAAGCATAGCTCAAATAAATAAAGTGGGCCATTTAAATTCAAAGTTTTAGCAATTCTGGGATGCAGTGCGCCTAACACACCGATAGGTTGCTCATCTTTCAACACTTCAGCCGTCTGTCCAGGGTGCAATGCTGGATGCTGAGCGCCTCTGAAACTCAAGTTACAGCCAGGAATTTCCAAAAGCGACTCTAGATCTCCCTTCACATCATAGAAGTCAACCGTGCGCTTTTTGCTTTCCCAGCCTTCCGGCATACTGGCGCCCATAATTAACCCCGCCAACATCGGGTCCTGTTGAATTTGGCCGTCCTTCTTAAGGAAGCGTAGACCAGATTCAAAAAGCCGAATGCGATTTTGTTGGCGATTTTGGTTATATAAAGCGGTTTGCAACAAGCCTGCCCAGAGGGTCGTACGCATTGCAGCCATATCGCTGGCGATAGGATTCGCCAAATTAATGGTATCTTCCTCAGGAGTCAGCAGACTCAACACTTTCTGATCTACGAAAGAGTATGTAATCGCTTCCTGATAGCCTCTCGACACCAAGTGTAGTTTCAAGCGACGCAGAGATACCTTACTCTCCGGCAACGGCTTAATTCCCAACGGAGCCATCGGCTCGGTAACGGGCAGCTTGTTGTAGCCATACAATCTTGCCACTTCTTCGATCAGATCCACTTCAATACTGATATCAAAGCGATGGGTCGGGGCGCTGAAAGTCCAGCCGTCTTTAGCCACCTTGTGCACGCTAAGACCCAACCTTGCGAGCATTTCCTCTACTCTGGTGCGATCAAGGTGAACGCCAAGCAGCTCATCAACACGAGCATGGCGCAGGTTTACTAATGCTTTGGCAGGCAAGTGCTCTTTGCTACAGACTTCAGTAACCGGACCAGGTTGACCGCCCACGATCTCAAGCAACAACTCGGTGGCCCGCTCTATGGCGCGCGCCTGATGAGCGTAGTCGACACCACGCTCAAAGCGATGAGATGAGTCCGTATGCAAACCATATGAACGCGCTTTCCCAGCCAGATGCAAAGGAGCAAAGAACGCGCTTTCCAGGAATATGTCCTTGGTTTTTTCAGAAACGCTGCTATGCTCGCCCCCCATAATGCCAGCCAGGGCTAGAGGCTTTTCTTTGTCAGCAATGACTAACGTATCAGGGTTAATAGTTATTTCCTGACCGTCCAGCAGAACTAACTTTTCGCCCGGCGCAGGCATCCGAACAACGATACCGTCCGCAAGCTCGTTGAGGTCAAACGCGTGCATGGGTTGACCTAGCTCGATCATAACAAAGTTAGTGACGTCCACCACTGCGTCAATACTGCGAATTCCGCTTCGGCGCAGTTTTTCGACCATCCACTGAGGTGTAGGCGCAGACAAATCCACCCCTTTAATAACGCGCCCCACATATCGCGGGCAGGCCTCTGGAGCGTCGATACGAACAGGGAATACGTCTTCAGTGACTGCCGCCGTTTTCTTCACTTCAGGCGCATCAAAAGGAATCTTATTGAGAGCGGCCACTTCCCGCGCCATGCCCAGAATACTGAGGCAATCGCTACGGTTGGGAGTCAAATCGACATCAATAATATTGTCATCCAGCTTCAAATAGCTGCGAACGTCAGCGCCAACAGGCGCATCTGCGGCCAACGGCATTAAGCCATCGGACTTCTCCGCCAGCGTTAGCTCCTCTTCCGAGCACAACATGCCCTGGGATTCTACGCCTCGCAGCTTAGCTTTTTTAATTTTGAAGTCGCCGGACAACACAGCGCCAATTTTAGCGAACGGAACTTTCATTCCCGCCACGACATTGGGAGCGCCACATACTACCTGGAACTGCTCCTGACCATCCGAGACCTTACAGACGCGAAGCTTATCTGCATCGGGGTGGGGCTCGACTGAAAGCACCTCACCTACCACGATTCCACTAAAAGGCTTGGCTACGCGCTCGGCAGCATCTACTTCCAGGCCCGCCATAGTGATTTGCTGAACCAATGCCTCAGAGCTCAGCTGCGGATCGACCCACTCTCGTAACCAATATTCACTGAATTTCATATCACAAAGCCTATTATTAATCCTTACCGTGTTTTAAGGGGTAATCACGCCTGAGGTTAGAACTGATCAAGAAAACGCATGTCGTTTTCGAAAAACATCCGCAGATCGTTCACGCCGTACCGGAGCATCGCCAATCGCTCAACGCCCATACCAAAGGCAAACCCTGAATAGGTTTCAGAGTCCACGCCCGCCGCTTCAAACACTTTAGGATGAACCATGCCGCAGCCCATCACTTCCAACCACTTGATTGAACCGTCTTCGTTTCTTCCCCACTCAATGTCCACTTCAGCGGAAGGCTCTGTGAACGGGAAGTAAGACGGACGGAAACGTACTTCAAGGTCTTTCTCAAAGAACTCGCGCAGAAACTCAACGATTGTGCTTTTCAAGTCAGCGAAGCTGACATGCTTATCCACCATCAAACCTTCGACCTGGTGGAACATGGGCGTATGAGTCATATCCGAGTCACAACGATAAACTCTTCCGGGGCAAATCATGCGGAATGGAGGCTTGCTTGATTCCATTACCCGAATCTGCACTGGGGATGTATGCGTGCGCAGTAATGTCGTCGGATCAAAGTAAAAGGTATCGTGCATGGCGCGCGCGGGATGATGAGACGGGATATTAAGGGCCTCGAAGTTATGATAGTCATCTTCGATTTCAGGTCCCTCTTCCACTGTGTATCCAGATCTCGCGAAGAAGTCCTCGATACGTAGCATCGTCCGGGTGACAGGATGAAGAGTTCCCAATGACTCTTTACGCCCGGGCAAGGTTACGTCGATTGATTCCGCAGCCAGTTTGACTGCTTCGTTTTTGCTGGAGAGCTCGCTTTTGGCTTCGTTGATAAGGTCTTGCACCAACAGCTTGGCTTCATTGATCTTTGCTCCCGCCGCAGGTCTCTCCGCAGCGTCAAGACGTCCCAGTTCTTTCAGAAGTTGGGTGATTTGCCCTTTCTTGCCAAGGTAGTCAACTCTTAGTTGTTCAAGGCTCTGCTCGCTCTCCGCCTTGGCGACGGCGTCTTTGGCGCGATCAACAATGCCTTCAAGATTCTCCATTTTTCCGCTCCGAGAAACAAAAATAGGGGAAGAGCAGCCCCTTCCCCTATCAAATATTAATCAACAAAATCAAGGATTTGCTGAAAAGTTAGATTACGCCAGGGCCTCTTTAGCTTTCTGAACTACAGCAGCAAAAGCTGCTTTTTCGTTCATAGCCAGATCCGCCAAGACCTTACGGTCGATTTCGACGTTGGCGCGCTTCAGACCAGCGATCAAACGGCTATAGGACAGACCGTTGTCACGCGCACCGGCGTTAATACGGGCAATCCACAGTGCGCGGAATTGACGCTTACGCTGACGACGGTCACGGTAAGCATATTGTCCGGCTTTGATAACCGCTTGCTTGGCTACACGGAATACACGACTACGCGCTCCGTAGTAACCCTTGGCTTGATTCAGAACTTTCTTATGGCGACGGCGAGCCGTTACACCACGTTTAACTCGAGGCATATTTCAATCCTTCCGTATTAATTACTGGCAGAGCATACGCTTGATCAATGGAACATCCGAAGGGTTCACTTGCTTCTTAGGACGCAGGTGACGCTTACGCTTGGTGCTCTTCTTGGTCAAAATATGACTGGTGAAGGATTGGCGGTGTTTAAAGCCGTTAGCGGTTTTTTTGAACCGCTTCGCCGCCGAGCTTTTGCTTTTCATCTTAGGCATATGAATACTCCGCATTCATTTAGATATAAATGAGCAGCCTCTATATTGCTGAGAAGGCTACTTTTTCTTTTTCGGGGCTACCACCATCATAGCCTGACGCCCTTCCATCTTGGGCCTTTGCTCCACGACGCCGAACTCCTCCAGGTCTTTTTCGACCCTTTGCAGTAACTGCAGTCCGAGCTCTTGGTGAGCCATTTCCCGTCCGCGGAAGCGAATGGATACTTTGGCCTTGTCCCCGTGCTCTAGGAAACGTATCAGGTTGCGCAGCTTTACCTGATAATCCCCTTCTTCCGTCCCTGGTCGAAATTTCATTTCTTTTACTTGCGTCTGCTTCTGCTTCTTCTTAGCAGCAGCTTTCTGCTTCTTCTCTTCAAAAATCTTTTTCCCGTAGTCCATTATGCGGCAGACTACCGGGTCAGAATCCGCGATCTGCACTAAATCCAAGCCTTCCTGCTCTGCTTTTTCCAAGGCTTCTTTTATAGGAACTATACCGACCTGCTTCCCGTCGGATGCTATCAGCCGGACTTCGGGAGCAGTTATGTTCTCATTTATTTTTGGACGATCGGATTTGCCTTGTGGCGTATTGCGCTTAATCGTGTTTTCTCCGTGTTAATTAATCATTTTTAGCTACGGCTGCGTTTGGCTTCTTCATTTTGAAGCAATTCTTCAAACGCAGAAATGGACATTACGCCGAGGTCTTCGCCTTGACGAGTCCGGATAGCTAAACATTGAGTTTCGACTTCTTTGTCCCCGACCACTGCCAAAAAGGGGACTCTGTTCAAAGTATGCTCGCGAATTTTATAGTTGATTTTTTCGTTTCTCAAGTCCAGACGCACCCTAAACCCTTTATCATTCAGGATTTCGCCTATTTTTTTACAATAATCCGCTTGTTTGTCGGTAATATTGAGGATTGCCACTTGAGTTGGCGCCAGCCAGGAAGGGAATGCGCCTTCGTAATGCTCGATGAGAATGCCGATAAATCTCTCAAAGGAGCCCAAAATCGCCCGGTGCAACATGACAGGCGTTTTTCTGACCTGTTCATCAGATACGTATTGCGCACCTAAGCGGCCCGGCATCGAGAAATCTACCTGCACAGTGCCGCATTGCCACAGACGCCCCAGACAGTCTTTCAATGAAAACTCAACCTTTGGACCGTAAAACGCGCCCTCACCTGGCAGCTCATCCCAAGGCAAGCCTTTGGCGTTCAGCGCATCAGCCAGCGCTTTTTCTGACTTATCCCAGATTTCGTCTGAACCCACGCGCTTTTCTGGACGCGTGGACAACTTGTAGATGATCTCAGAGAAGCCGAAGTCCGCATAAACCTCGTGCAGGAAGTCGATAAACTTGCCGACTTCTTCCTGAATTTGCTCTTCAGTACAGAAAATATGTGCGTCATCCTGCGTGAAACCACGCACTCGCATCAGGCCGTGAAGCGCGCCAGAAGCTTCATTACGGTGACAGGAACCGAACTCAGCCAGTCGCAGCGGCAGATCACGATAGCTGCGAAGCCCTTGATTAAACACCTGAACGTGGCAGGGGCAGTTCATCGGCTTGATGGCGAAGTCGCGATCTTCCGACTGAGTGGTGAACATATCGTCGCGGAACTTTTCCCAGTGTCCGGACTTTTCCCACAATGTGCGCTCAACCACTTGAGGCGTTTTGATTTCTTTGTAGTCGTGCTTGCGCAGTTGCTTACGCATGTATTGCTCGATTACCTGGTACAGAGTCCAGCCGTCAGAGTGCCAGAACACCATGCCTGGAGCTTCTTCCTGCATGTGGAACAAGCCCAGCTTTTTACCAATTTTACGGTGATCGCGCTTTTCCGCTTCTTCGATTCTGTGCAAATAAGCCTTGAGGTCCTTTTTATTACCCCAGGCGGTGCCATAAATACGCTGCAGCATGGCATTGTTGGAATCGCCACGCCAGTATGCGCCCGCCACTTTGGTCAGTTTGAAGGCTTTGATTTTGCCTGTGCTGGGAACGTGCGGGCCGCGACATAAATCAATGAAGTCGCCCTGAGAGTAGAAAGACAGGTTTTCTTCGGTTGGAATACTGGCGATGATTTCGACCTTATATTCTTCACCCATTTTCTTGAACAGCTCTACCGCCTCGGAACGAGACATCAACGAGCGGGTGACCGGCAAATCGGCGTCGGATAACTCCTGCATCTTTTCTTCGATCTTAACCAGATCATCTGGCGTGAAAGGACGCTCAAACGCAAAGTCGTAATAAAAGCCGTCTTCGATAACTGGACCAATAGTTACCTGCGCACTGGGAAAAATGCTTTGCACCGCCATCGCCAGCAAGTGGGCACTGGAGTGTCTAATCACTTCCACGCCTTCTGGGTCCCGCTCCGTTACAATCGCCAGTTCGGCGTCTTTATCAATAACATGAGAGCAGTCGACCAGTGTTCCATCCACTTTACCCGCCACGGCGGCTTTGGCCAGTCCGGGACCGATGTCGGCAGCGACATCCAGTACGGTTACAGGGTTGGAAAATTCTCTCTTACTGCCGTCAGGCAATGTAATTACGGGCATAAAAAACTATCCTTCACCAGTGGTGGTCCATACCAAAGACCACTTGCACACAAATTTCAGGGGCAGAGATTCTAGCAACTATGCGTCTGCGTTGCCACGCCAAAAGCGCTCAGGCATGCGATTGTTTCTTGATTTTACAGTTAAAGCCTATATAACTCTGACAGAGTAACCGAATTATAAAACCCTGTCGGCAAAGCCTGACTCTCCACACTCACCGGCGCTCCAAGGAAGTATAACGTCATCGCCGGTTAATAAAGGCTTCAGCCGACCATAACAACAAGGCGCCATCAGACTCCATGAAAACCATAGCGGTATACAATCTCAAAGGCGGGGTGGGCAAAACCGCCACCGCCGTCAACATTGCCTATCTCAGCGCAGGAAGCGGCCAGCCAACACTTTTGTGGGACTTTGACGCCCAAGCGGCGGCGAGTTGGTATTTTCAGGTTGAGAACAGCAAGCGCAAGAAGGCGAGCAAGCTGATCAAGGACAAGCTTGCGCTGGGGGAGTTGATTCAGGGAACAGGTTATGACCGACTGGATATCATCCCCTCCGATATGAGCAACCGCAATATCGACGTCAATCTCACCGGCGTCAGCGGAGGCAAGCTCGACTCCTGGTTATCCATGCTGAGCGAGACTTACGGCGTGCTGATACTAGACTGCCCCCCTACTTTATCGGAACTGGCGTTACGCATACTCAAAGCCGCCGACGCCGTGCTGGTCACAATGATTCCGACCCATCTGTCGTTTGAAACTTATCGTCATGTGTCGGAGATGATGGAGCAGAAGAAAATCGATTTGGCCAAACTGCATCCCGTGTTGACCATGATTGATCGCCGCAAGAGCATTCACCAGGAGTTCACCGCCAGCTGTAAAAAAACGCTTGGTAAGACGCCTATCGGCTTTATCCCCTACTGTAGCGATGTGGAAAAGATGGGGGAGTTTCGCGAGCCCTTGCCGGTATTTGCGCCCAAGTCGCCGGCCACCCTCGCCTATCAGCTGCTCTGGGACAACATACGCAAAAAAGCTCTGCGCCGACGCTAAGGTCGGCATAGGGGGAGGGAACAGACTCGACGATCAGTTACCGATCATGCCCATTTCCCGATAGTATTTTTCAGCGCCGGCGTGCAGCGGCGCGGTCAGACTATCGAAGATCATCTGTTCTTTCTTCAGATTAGCCAGCGCGGGATGCAGGCGTCGAAACAGGTCGAAGTTCTCGAACACCGCCTTAACCACACTGTAAACCACCTCATCGGACACCGCCGTCGTCGTCACAAAGGTAGCGCCAACGCCGAAGGTGTTCACGTCCCGCTCATTACCCCGATACATTCCACCGGGCACCACAGCGCGGCGATAGTAAGTGTTGGCGCGAATGAGCTTGTCGATTTCGTCACCTTCCACCGACACTAACACGCTGTCGCACAGAGTTGTCGCCTCTTTCACTGCGCCGCTTGGATGGCCCACGATATATAGCATTACGTCAATCTGGCCGGAACATAGCGCTCTCGGTTGTTCGATAGCCTTGATTTCCGAGGCGGACTTGAAATCATTGAGGGACCAGCCATACGCATTCATCAGCACTTCCATGGTGCCACGCTGGCCAGATCCTTCATTACCCACATTGACCCGCTTACCCTTCAAGTCCTTAAAACTTTTCACATTGGCGTCTTTACGCGCCACGATGGTAAACGCCTCCGGGTGGATAGCGAACACCGAACGCAGCTCTTTGTGAGGTCCCGCTTCTTTGAAAATACTGCTGCCATGGTACGCATGAAATTGCCAGTCGGACTGCACAACCGCGAAGTCCACTTCACCAGCGCGTAATGCGCGTAGGTTGTAGGGCGACCCATCCGTGCTTTCAACGAAGCAGCGAAAGCCATACTCCTTACTGGACTTGTTCACCAGCCGACAAATAGCGCCGCCGGTAGGAAAATACACTCCGGTTTCATTGCCGGTAGCGATACTGATGTGAGAAGGCGTGTCTGCGGAATACGTCAATGTGGCGCATAGCGCTGCAATGCTCAGAACCAAGAAGCGCAGCATAGCGTTAATCAATGGCATTGGGAGATGAGTACCTGCTTTCAAGACTGCTTTACGTAAACCGGGTGATGTATAGGCCCGCAAGCCGCTTTACAACCCAATTTACTATTCAATTCCAGACGCTTACTAATTAATTATAGTCAAAGAAGGGCCCTTGACCGGGCCCCGTTCGTTACAGAGATATACGACGGCTATGTCGTCCGGCGTGTCAAACGCCCCCTTCAGCAGCTTTCGCCTTGGCGACCATCTTCTCTGGATTAAGCAGAAAACGGGCCAATGCCGGCAGCAGCCACAATGCGCCAACCATGTTCCAGAGGAACATAAAGAACAGCAGCAGCCCCATATTCGCCTGCAGTTTGATGGGCGAGAATATCCAGGTGCATACGCCAATCGCCAGCGTAATCCCCGTAAACATCACCGCTTTACCCGTGGAGCGCAACGTTTCGAAATACGCATCCTGCAAGCTTTTGCCTTCCAGGATATAGTACTCAAACTTGGTGTAGATATAGATGCCGTAATCCACGCCAATGCCCACTCCCAGTGCAATCACCGGCAAAGTTTCAACTTTGATGCCAATCCCCATCTGCGTCATCAGCGCTTCGCACAGGATTGAGGTCAAGCCAAGGGGTACAACGATACACAACACCGCGCGGATAGAACGGAACGTGACAAAGCAGAGTACGCTGACCACCGAGTAAACGAAGATCAGCATCAGGTCCTTGGCTTTGGAAATAACCTGGTTCGTGGCCGCATCCACGCCGGCGTTGCCCGCCGCCAGCAGCAATTGGTAGTCGTCATTGGCGTTCTCGCGTGAGAAGGCCTCTATGGTGTCCACCACCCGCTGCAAGGTTTCCGCCTTGTGATCCTCCAGGAAAGCCAACAAGGGCGTCATACTGCAGTCAGAGTTCACCAGCCCGGACGGCGCACGCTGGATGGAAGAGTTGATAATCTGCTGATTACGGGACAGTTCGTACCACTTAAAGTTACCTTCATTCAGCGCTTTGGTGACGATTTTGGATACAGTCGCCAACGAGGCGGTCGACTCGACGCCAGGCGTGTTTTCCAGCACCCACTGCAGATCATCCATTCCTTTCATGACCGGATAACTGGAGCATTTTTCCCTATCCGTCTTCACCATCACCACCATGACGTCCGAGCTGGTGCTGTAGTTGTTGATGATAAAGTCATTGTCTCGGTTGTATCTGCTGTCAGGGCGCAGTTCAGCGGCTCCCTTGTCCAGATCGCCGATCTTCAGGCCTTGCTTGTAGTAAATCCCCAGGCCGGCGCCGACCAATGCGATCAACAAAGATACTCGCGCCACCGAAGGATGTGCGAAATAAGACATGCGCAGCCATTTTCGGTCGCGCTCTTCGCCCCGGTTCTTCTGATGCTTGATCCCAGACTTGGTGATGCCCACATAGGAAAGAATAATCGGGTGCAACACCAGGTTAGTGATGATGATCACCGCTACGCCAATGCTGGCGGTGACTGCGAGATCCTTGATGACGTCAATCTTAATAAACAGCAGCGTCAGGAAGCCCATCGCGTCGCTCACCAACGCCAGCATCCCAGGGATATACAGCGCCCTGAACGCCAAACGCGCGGAAGTGGTGGCGTCAAACCCACGAGCCGACTCAATGGACATTGCGTTGACGATTTGTACGCCATGGCTGATGCCGATAGCGAACACCAGAAACGGCACCAGAATAGAGTAAGGATCAATCCCATATCCCAGCAGACGCAAGATCCCAACCTGCCAGATCACCGCCACGATGGAAGCCAGAACCGGCGTCAAAGTGCCGGACCAACAGCGCGAGTACCAGTACAACAGCACGATGGTAAGCACAATGGCGACCAGGAAGAACAACACGACAGAGCGCATGCCTTCGATCAGATCCCCCAGCTTCTTCGCAAAACCAATGGCGTAGATATGAATATTGGGGTTTTGCGCCTGAAACTTCTCCCGGATATTCGTCTCCAGATCACGAGAGAATTGTTCGTAATTCAGCGATTGCCCGGTATCCGGGTCCACCTCCAGCAGAGGCGCATAAATAATGACTGAGCGGAAGTTGTCCGCCACCAGCCTTCCCACTTCGCCGGAGCGCAAAATATTCTGGCGCAGCTTGTCCAGGCTTTCCTGACTGCCGTTGTACCCATCGGGAATAACTGTTCCGCCCTGAAAACCTTCCTCTGTAACTTCCACCCAGCGCACATTGGGGGTCCATACAGAACGTACGCCAGAGCGGTCCACGCCGCGCAGATAAAACACTTCATCCGTAATCTGCTTCAGAGTTTCCATGTAGGAATCAGTAAAGATATCCCCCTCCTCGACCGCCACCGCGATACGAATGGAGTTCCCGAGATTCTCCAGGTCGTCCCTGTTCTCAAGCATATTCTGGATGTAAGGATGCTCCAGCGGGATCAATCTCTCAAAGCTGGAGTCCGGCTTGATTTTGGCCGCACTGAAAGCCATGAAAACGGTGATCGCCAGGAAAGCGATAAGAATGATCAGGCGGTTGTTAAACACCAGCCGCTCCAGCCACGGCTCCGCCTTCGGCGTTAAAATGAAGTGATCGCCTTGATCGTGTAACTTGTTCGACATTCAAGTTTCCCCTGTCTGATTATTCTACTGTGGGTTGCTATCGAACTATGGCTAGTTCAGCTTGCTTATGCTTTTGAGGACGTTCACGCCGCCCTCGCCGACTAGCAACAATTGGTCGGGAGACAGGAATGTCGCCGCCAACAAGCCCAGGCGGTTCGCCTGCGGATGTACCTTGAAGTCTTCGCCGAAGTTCTGGCTTAGCAGCATAACGCCAGAGTTACCGACGACCGCTATGCGGCCACCCTCGCCTACCGCAGCGCTCATCAGCGACTCCTCCACATCGACCCCCACGCGATCCCACGTGGAGCCCGAATCCTGGGAATAGAACAGATGCCCACGCAGACCAAATACAAACACTTCATTAACGTTGCCATTACCGCTCACGCCGAACAGTGAGCCGTCATAAGGCGACTCAAGGGTTTCCCAGGTTTCGCCAAAATCCGTCGAGCGGAAGACGTAGCCCGCCTCGCCGACAATAAACATGGCGCCGCCGGTGATCTGCGCAATCGCATTCAAGTGAAAGCGTTCGGTGTTTTCCAGCCTGGGCGCCCAGTTGGTCCAACTGGCGCCGCCATCTTCCGTATGAAAGAAAAATCCATAGGCGCCGACGACAAAACCTTCCTGCGCATTTTTAAACCAAACGTCAAGCAGAGGCTTGCCTGGGCCGACTTCCGCGTCCGCCATGGCGTCTTCAAGAGCGAAGCTGGCGTCTTCCAACTGATACTCCAGATCTGACGCCTCCTCTTCTGGAGCCGTTTCCAGTTGCTCCTTCAAATTCGCCACGCGCTTCTGCGCCTGTGCGATAACCATCTCGTTCGCGGCCACACCGTCAAACTGCTTGCTCCAATTGACGCCGCCATCCTCGGTATGCAGCACCACTGCGCCGTGACCCACCGCCCAGCCTTGCTTGGCGTCCACAAAATACAGGGAGGTCAACAAGGTCGATACAGGTGAATTGGCCTGCGTCCAGCTGCCGCCCTGATCATCGGAATAAATGATATGACCCCGCTGCCCAACCGCCACCAGGCGCTCGCCGGCCTTCACCACATCCACCAGCAACGTGGAGGACGCCAATTCAGTTTTCATTGCCGGAGTGCTGAGCACATCGCCCGCCAGCGACCAAGGAGAGTTCAGCGACGCACATAACGCGCACGCGAACGTCATTTTCCGCAGAACCGTCGTTAACTTCATTTATTCCTGCCTTTTTCTGAGCCCATCACTGTCTACGCCCACTTCTTCCTTTTGCACATTGCGCCTCACGGCGCCCCTTAAAAATTAGCCGCTATCGCGCCAACTGCAAGCGCTCTAGCGTATGCCACGCCGCCGCAGCGACTGCGGACTGAAGTAACGGCGATCCGGCACTTCATTGGTGAACACCCGCGTGGAACGCTCTTCGCTGTCCAAGCCCTGCACGTGATACCGACGCGCCTGCAAATCGTAAAACACGTCCAACGCTGTCCATGTGGAGGGCAGCTCGTAGAAGTTTTTCAGGAACGCCATACTGACGCGCCACAGCTCGCCACGGCCATCGTATTGATCCACCAAGGCGATATTCCAGCTGTCCTCATCGATATAAAACACGCGCCGGGAATAGATATGCCGCTCGCCCGCTTTGAGTTTGGCCTCAATGACATGCACCCGATGCTTTTCAAAACGGGTGTAGTCAGGATTGATATGGGACACGCCCAGCACACCCGCATACTTCAGACCGGCCTGAGATATTTGATAGCTGTTGTAAGGAATATACATTTCCTTCAACCCCAGATAATTCCAGTCATAGCGATCCGGAGCGCCGTTATACATATCCGTGTCATCCGCCGTACGCAGATTGTCCGAGGCGGCGATTGGCGAGTCATAGGCCAGATTCGGCGCTCTTCTGACACGTCGTTGCCCGGCGTTATAGCCCCATGCCTGGCGGGGTTCCTTCACCTGATCCAGGGTTTCATGCACCAACACCGCCCCGCCAGCGAGACGCGCAGGAGAAATGGTGAACGACAGATAGTAGAACAGGATATTCTTCAGATCCTTTTCGCTGCCTTCCGGGTTATAAAAGTTCCAGAACACTTCCTGTTGAGAGTTGACCAGACTGAACTCACCGTTGCGCTGCACCGCCGTTTCCGATGCGCGACGGGTGACGAATACGCCGCGCCAGCGCGTAAGATGGTTCCAGATCGCCTGCAACGCCTTGCGCTCGTTCGAACCATGCAACACGGGGAATGGAATGCCGCCATAGGCGCCGGTAACGCCATTTCCATCTTTGGTCAGATCGGCTTTGACCGCGTTTTCATAGGTGTTCTGATTCACCCAGTCCGGCGCGGAGTGCGAGCGTCGGGTAACGTACACCGGGATCTTGAATGTGGTGGGATAAGTCTTAAACAGCGCCTTTAACCCTTCACTCAGATACTTTTCATATTTGGTGAAGTTCTGGGCTGTAATTACTTCTTTAGGTTTATCTTCTTTAAAGGGGTCCGGATGGTGCTGCCCCTCCCGCTGATATTCTTTCGGAGGCTGAGTAATCCCCCCTTCCCAACGGGGAATGTCAGCGCCATTACCTTCACGAATTGCGCCGAAAGGAGTGAGTTCTCCCGTTAGTTTTTTGGCTTCAGCGGGACTGACGGCCGCCCCTGCGCAGGCGGCGTATAAGGAAAACAGCAATAAGCTTCCAAGCAGTACTTTTTTATTCTGCATCATAGATACTCTTATTCCTAATCGAAGACAGCTGGATTATTGAACGACTCTTTCGGCGGACGCGGCGCTCAGCTGAGTGATTGAGCGCCGGACTTAGAGGTCATCTCCTGCTTTATTCTTATTTTTGCTCTGCTTCAACAGGGCTTTATTGTATGTAAAAGCTTAGTTCAGCCAGTAATTTTGTCTATTCCTCCGGGACTTAACGGACTTTTATCGACATTTTCTCTACAAGTTACGCCTATTTCAGGCTCTTTGACACCACTTCGTACGCATCTCTGGACAGGCCGGGATGCGCCATGATTTCCTGCAGCTCTTTCTGCATAAGCGCAGAGCGCTGTGGCTCCAATTTACGCCAGCGAGTCAGAGGCGTCAGCAGACGGGAAGCGATCTGCGGATTCAGACCGTCCATTTTTATGATCCACTCGCGCAGGAAGCGATAACCGGAGCCGTCTGCAGCATGGAAGTGACGCCAGTTCTGCCCGCCAAAGGTTCCAATCACGGAGCGGACTTTGTTTGGATTGCGCTCAGAGAACAGCTCATGGGCCGTCAAAGCCTGAATGCTTTCCAGTGCGCCATGATGCTCGCTGGCCGCCTGCACGCTGAACCACTGCTCCATGACCAACTGATCTTTCTTCCACTTACACAGGAAGTCAGCCAACGCCGATTGCCCCGCCTCAATATCCGGCCCGTTAACCAGAGCGGCCAGAGCGCCGAACTCGTCTGTCATAGTCTGCGCCTGCTGCATCTGCAGCCTCGCCAAGGAGACGGATTCTTGCGCGCCGCCCTGAGCGAGCAGCATCAAGCAAGCGTTCTTATAAGCACGCAGGCCCATGGAAACGCTGTCCAATGCATTGCCCGACTGAGCGTGAAGCTGACGATATTTGCTCAACAACAGCTCCGACAAAGACGCGCCGATTCGCTCATGCACCCGCTGACGGGCGTTGAGGATGGCGTCGACATGGACCACTTCGGCCTGTTCCGCCAGCAGCGACACGCCGGGCGTCTGCACCATTTTCGCCAGCATGGCGTGGTCGCCTTTGTCATCCAGCAATACCTGGCGCATGGCGTCGATGTAGCGTTCGTCGATTTCCGCCTGTTCGCCTTGCAGCTCAGCATTTATCAACTCATTGAAGACGGAAACAGCCAGTTTCTGTCCCGCGTCCCAACGGTTGAAGCCATCGCTGTCAAAAGACATGAGGAAAGTAAGCTGATTTCTGTCATAGGGATAATTCAGTCGCACTGGCGCAGAGAAACCACGCAACAGCGAAGGCGTCGGTTTTTCCGTTACTCCGGTGAAAACAAAGCTTTGTTCGGACTCTCTAACCTGCAGGACTCGGGTGAGATCGCCATCCGCGCCGGAGGCTTCGCCCTGACCGGCCTTTAGCGTCAAGGGCATATCTTTGCCTGAACCATCCAGCAAGCCAACCGCCAGGGGAATCTGGAACGGCTGCTTTTCCAGTTGTCCTGGTGTGGGAGGACAGCTTTGTTTGACATCGAGACGGTACTCTTTCGTCTCCGCATCATAATGATCCGTCACTGACACCACTGGCGTTCCAGACTGACTGTACCACCGCTTGAACTGAGCAAAGTCTTGCCCACTGACTTCTTCCATACAGGCGACAAAATCATCGGTAGTCACTGCCTGGCCATCAAAACGGGAGAAATAGAGATCAGATCCCTCGCGGAACTTCTCCGCTCCCAGCAGCGTGTGCAGCATGCGCACTACCTCGCTGCCCTTCTCATATACGGTCAGCGTGTAGAAGTTAGAGATTTCCATATAGGAATCCGGGCGCACCGGATGCGACATAGGACCCGCATCCTCGGCGAACTGCATAGTACGCAGCAAGGCGACGTCTTCGATGCGCTTCACAGCGCGCGAATGCATGTCCGCAGAAAATTCCGCGTCGCGGAAAACAGTAAAACCTTCTTTCAGGCTCAACTGAAACCAGTCGCGACAGGTCACCCGGTTGCCGGACCAGTTGTGGAAGTATTCATGAGCGACAATCGCCTCTATACGCTGAAACGCGCTGTCTGTAGACGTTTCCGGGTTCGCCAGCACACAGGAAGAGTTGAAGATATTCAGCCCTTTGTTTTCCATCGCGCCCATGTTGAAATCGCTGACGGCGACGATATTGAAGATATCCAGGTCATATTCACGGCCATATACTTCTTCGTCCCAGGTCATGGAGCGCTTGAGAGAGTCCATGGCGTGGCTGCACTTATTCAGGTCCTGCGGTTCGACATAGATACGCAGTTGCACTTCGCGCCCACTCATGGTCGTGAAGCTGTCCTCCACCCAGCGCAGATCGCCGGCGACCAGAGCAAACAGATAACAGGGCTTCTTGAAAGGATCTTCCCACTTAACCCAATGACGATCGCCGCTCTCACCAGAAGCAACAGGATTGCCGTTGGACAGCAGTACAGGATAGCGCCCCTTCTCCGCTTCAATCGTAGTGGTGAAGGAGGACATGACGTCCGGGCGATCCAGATAATAGGTAATGCGACGGAAACCTTCCGCCTCGCACTGAGTACAGAACATCGAACTGGAGCGATACAGCCCTTCCAGACAGGTATTCTCCTGCGGCTTGATCCAGGTGACCACGGTCAGCACGAACTGCTTGGGCAAACGCTCCAGTCTCAGCGTCTCGTCGTCCAGCTGATACTCATCCGGGTTCAGCGTGCGCCCGTCCAGCAGCAAACGCTCCAATTGCAGCTCAACGCCATCAAGCTCCAGAACGTCACGAAACGCATCAGCGTCAGGATTGCGCCTGATGTGGAGCTGAGAAGTGACTCGGGCCCCATCTTCATAAAGCTGGAAGTTCAGGTCCGTGGCGTCGATCAAAAAGTCCGGTTTACGATAATCTTTCAGATAAATAGTGCGAGGTTGACTTTCTTTCATAGTAATTATGCTCAAGTTTTCCGTAGGCGAGCTTCCATATACGCTCAAGCGGCGACTGAAACTTCGTATGACGTAAATTTGCGAATGTTGATGCAGCCGGTATCCAGGATCAGATACTGCCCTTTGATACCGAGTAATGTACCACTAATTTCCGGCTCTTTTTCCGGATTCAGGCTAACCACCTTCTGCGGATACTGCATCACTGGAAAGGCGATGTCGACCACCTCCGCAGACGTCAAAATTTCCATGTTATCCGCGCCCTCGGCGCAGCGTAGACCTTCCAGCGACCCTTCCAGCTCGGCCAGCAAACGGTCTCTTTCCGCGACCAGGTCCAGCGGCTCAGGATCGCCCTTGAGCATTGCGCGCCAATTGGTTCTATCCGTCACCGATTGCCGGAAGATCGCTTCCACTAACCCGGACATCCGGCGCGTAGTGACTTCCATGATGGGCAGAGCCTGAGTTGCGCCCTGATCAATCCAGCGGGTAGGCGTCTGGGTTTTACGGGTAATGCCGACTTTAACTCCCGATGAGTTGGCCAGATACACCACATGCGGAACCATGCAGTGGGTTTCCCCCCACTCAGG
Organism: Hahella sp. HN01; assembly: GCF_018986435.1. Classification (GTDB taxonomy): domain Bacteria; phylum Pseudomonadota; class Gammaproteobacteria; order Pseudomonadales; family Oleiphilaceae; genus Hahella. The sequence goes on from NZ_JAHMIN010000011.1 coordinate 19,935, forward strand.
CTCCCGGCAGGTGCCGGCGAAAAAGTGGCATTTTTCCGGGCTCATAATGCAGCTGTCGCAACGCGCCAGTTTTTTGAAGCAGGGGAAGCAGAACCCCTGACTGAAGCTCTTTTTAGTCGAGCGGCCGCAATGATTGCAGACAATCTTACCGCTGAATTTAATCTGAAGTGATTTGCCGAGCAGAGGATTCAACTCCACCCGTTCATCGCCAACCACCAGGCTGTAGTTGACGGGGTTATCGAGCTGGCTGAACATTTTCTCCAGACAGCCTTGAGCTACTTCCCTCAAGTGAGTCCCCTTGGTTCTAAATTCATCTCTCAATTATTGTTATTGTCGAAACGCGCGCTCCCGTCGCAACGAAAGCGAAGCTTCGATCAATGCTTGGAAACGCCGCTGTCGGGCGTCCATACGCCGGAAGAAGATTCAGCCGCGGCCGCCTTCAAAGCACAAGGCGTCGGCCGATCTCTTTCTATATACCCCACCCGCTGCTCTTCAGGCACATTGTGGGAAATTTCGTAGGTGATAAGCGCCTCCATGCAGAGCTCTTTCTGTTCCATTGATAATTTTTTGCCGTCCGGCCACTTCCCCAACTCCAAGGCTGTCTTCATGGCCTCATAGATCTCCGGAGTCAGGTTTTTTACTGCATTTTCAAAGGACATAAGGGGTCTCCAGCACAATGTTGCGGACTATAACATAAGGGCGATCCGACATTTCAATAAAATTCTGGTGAAAAAGTGTTGACTTACAAATGATAATCATTATCATTTGCATTGTGTGTTTGATCCCACACAGCTCTCATCAGAGTATTCACAGCTACTTGGGGGATGCGCATCAACGGAGGCTGGATAAATCAGCTCTGCAACTTGGTTTAACCGTTATGCTCCGTTGATGCCTTCCCCATCTTTTTCCCACTTGTTTTTAGCCACAACGCCATTGACGTCAAGCCAAACCAAAAGCCGACGAAGTGCGCGGTATTGGCGAACGACACGCCAAATTGATCAGAGACGCCCAACATCCCCGCCAACATCCACACAATACTGAAAATCACCATCGCGGAAGGCGCCCACATTCGCATACTCGGCGCTAACGCCCAACCCGCCGCATGGGCGCCAACCAAAGCGTAAGCGACGCCTGAGAAACCACCGAACGCAGGCCCCGCCACCAGATATTGGGCGAGATTACTGAAGATCGCCGCCCCCAGAATGAACGAAACGAATCCACCCCGGCTGAACAAGACTTCCAGAGAGCGCCCAAAGATCCACAACGCAAGAGAGTTAAACAGCCAGTGCGCCAGCCCCAGGTGCAACCATGCGGGAGACAGCAGACGCCACCACTCCCCTTGCTGTAGCGTAAACAACAAGGACTGTACACGGGAGGGCAAATCCCCGTAAGGCAACTGAAAACGATCGATAATGAAGAAGTAACGACTGCTCTGAAAGTCGCCGAAGCCGGTGTACAAAGCCGCCGCCAGCAACGTCAGCAGTAACCATGCGATACAGGGGAAAGGCTTGAACTGCATTGTCAGACTGTTGCCGTTGGACTGCGGTTGCTCGCTTACAGCCTCATCCAGTCGCTCGCGAACGCCAGGATCTTCTTTGAAGCGCTGATAGCAGTCCAGCACGACAGATTTGGCGGCGGGATCTTTCACCCATATTTCCTGCCGTCCTTCATTCTCGGTGACCCATATCGCAACGCCTCTGCTGCGCAGATAGCGATACAGCGACTCAATGTCTTCTTCGATAGGGATATCGCAAACTTTTTCCATGTGTTCAGCGCCCGGCGGCGCCCCCCGCTTCACGCATGACATCGACCCAGACAAAGTTGTCCGCCGTCAGTTTGCGGGCTCCCGCTTCGAGCCGGTAGGCCACCAGCTTGCCGTACTTCACTGCGCTGTAATCCAGGCAGGCGATATTCGGACGAATAGGACGCGGCGCGCCTTGCAGCCAGTAATGTCCAACGAACAAAGGCGGCTCATCCAGACCATAAAACAAAAGCATGCGTCGCTCTCGCTCCGACAAGCGTCTTTCCGCCACTTCGTCAGGCAGAGCATCCGGCTGAAACACGACGTCGCCGTAGGTTTCAGGCTCCGCCTTCCAGAACTTGGTGCGAAATGCGGTGCGCACAAAGCCATCGCTGCTGCGAATAGACATGCCATCAGGGAGTTTCATATCCGTGCCGCGTAACAGCCGGTCCATCACATGACCGGCAAAACTGTCACGCACGGTGGAGGCATGCAGAAAGTCTTCCGTGATAAGACCATCGGGGTGATGCTCCAGAAACTGTGAAATCAGATCATGATCCCAGCATGCGTGAACAACCCGGAAACTCTGATCGTCAATCACCAGCGGCAACGTCATGAACCATTCAAGAAATTCATTCCATTCATGCCCGTAATTAGCGAACTGATCCAGCGTTTCCCGAATCAATCGCTCATGACGGGGCGTATGTTCGCGCAAATAGGTATGGGCGCTGCCTGGACGCGCCCGGGTGCAATAGCCCAGGGCGTTATACTCATGATTGCCCATGACAATACGCGCGCTGCCGTGCTCCACCATATCCCGCACGACATGCAGCGCTTCGCGGATACGGGGACCGCGATCGACGATATCGCCAACATAAATAGCTTGACGATGCTTATGACTGTATACGCCGTTGATTTTCCGGTAGTCGAGCTTCTCCAGCAATGCTTCCAGGGTTCTGGCGCATCCGTGGACATCGCCGATGAAGTCAAAGCCTCGGTACTTCTGGCTCTCGGACATTAGACTACTGCCCTCCCTGATCTCTACTGCTTGACCAGCCCAGTTTATCCCGGCAGATCTGATAGAAATTATGGTTCATGGGATGAATCAGGCGCAGCTTCTGCGGCTTCTTGCAGATCGTGACCGTATCGCCCGGCGCACAGGTGACGTGCGTCTGCCCATCGCAACTGACATGAGGATAGGTTTCGTTGTAATCGCCGATAATGATCTTAATTTCGCTGTTGCCGTCCACCACAATCGGACGACTGCTCAGGGTATGGGGAAACATGGGCACCAGCACGATAGCGTCGAGACGCGGATGCATAATCGGGCCGCCTGCGGACAACGCATAGGCGGTGGAGCCGGTGGGAGTGGAAACGATCAATCCGTCGGAACGCTGGCTGTTGACGAACTGTCCTTCAATATAAAGATCAAACCCAATCATACGGGTGGATTTGCCAGGGTGCAGGACAATGTCATTCAGGCCGCATCCATAGCCCACGGGCTCGCCATTGCGCTTGACGTAGGCGTCCAACAGGAAGCGGGACTCTTCGACATATTTGCCGGACAACACTTCCGCCAGCTGAGGCTCCATTTCCGTCGGCGTAATATCAGTAAGGAAGCCTAATCTGCCGCGATTGACGCCAAGCACCGGCACATTGCACCCGGCCAGCGCACGCGCTGCGCCCAGCAAACTGCCATCGCCGCCGACCACAATCACCAGGTCGCAGATTTCTCCCAGCATTTTCTTGCTGGACACCTGCACGTTATGCCCTGGCAACACCGCTGCGGTAGCTTCTTCCAGGATCACCGCGTAACCTTCGCCGACCAGATAGTTTTTGAGCCGCTTCAGCGTCTCCACCACCTGCACGCTGCCCATCCGGCCCAGCAAACCGATATTACGAAACTGTTCCATACATGCCCTTAATCAAGCGTTTTTGTTATGTTACCCAAACTGCCCCGGCTTGTATGCGCCCAACGGGCGGTTTTTGTCTTTTTCCTCGCCCTCGCACCCCGCTGCAGCCCAGTCAGTGACTGCGCTCGACGACCAAAGCGCCGGTCGGGGCACTAACGGAAGTTTAATTTGTGAAGCGAACGCCACAACAACTGATCAGAGATTTACGGTGGACCTGTAACAGCCCGGAGCTGGCCGCCAGTGCCGACATGGCGCCAACACAGTTCGATCGTCAGGCGCCCATAGCGCTGAGCGACACAGACCGGACGCTGGCCATGGACCTGCTAAATATGGAGAAAGACTTAAAAAGCCGTTTTCTGGGCCCTTACTTTGAATCACTTTGGCGCTTCGGCGTCGACCGGCTTAGCGCCTGGCGCGTGATTGCCCATGGCTTGCAAGTGAAAGACCGTAAAAAGACTTACGGCGAGTTTGATTTTATCCTGCAGGACCCCGAGGGCAATTATGTCCATCAGGAAGTCGCCATCAAATACTATCTCGGCTTATCAACGCCATCAGCGAAAGGCGGGGACGCCCACTGGTTCGGCCCCAACTACCTGGACCGGCTGGATCTTAAGTTAAACAAGCTGCTCAACAGCCAGATTTTACTCTCGGAAACGCCCGAAGCCCGACAAGCGCTGGCGAGCCTGGGCATTAACGAAGTCGGCCGTCAGATCGTTATGAAAGGCTATCTGTTTTATCCACTGATTGACCCAGAAAGTGTTGCACCCTCCTCCCTTGCCGCGCCCGACCACTTACGCGGCGGCTGGCTGCCTGTCAGCGCCCTGCCCCAACTGGAGGGAACCGCCACAAACTGGATACTCACCCCTAAATCACACTGGCTATCGCCCCTTTCAATACATCCCGGCAACCAAGCCACAGTCATGAGCTGGGAAGAGTTGTACGGGGAATTGAACTCTACGGAAAGGAGCGGCCGACCACAGATGTTGATCGCATTGGCGGAGTCGCCGGCGGGCGGATGGCTGGAAACAGCTCGATATTTCGTCGTTAGCGACGACTGGGCGGAATCAGCAAGGGCGACATTGAACAACTAGTCCAAGAACTCAAGGCTGCTCGACAAAACCCCGCGCGCCCTGCATACCGCCAGTGTGCACAAGCACAACGTCTGAGCCTCTGGGAGCCTCGCCCCGGCGCAACCAATCCAGCGCCGCATACGCCATTTTCCCCGTGTAGACAGGCTCCAACCCAACGCCTGTGTGATCGAAAAATGCCTGAATGAAGGTCATCAACTCGGGACTGGTCTTGGCGTAACCGCCAAACTCATAACCTTGCATAAAGCGAAAGGGAGTTCCTGGCTGCTGGTTATTCAAAGCCAGCAACTCATTGACCTTAACTGCAATAGAGTCCCCGGCGCGCAACACGGGCACGCCGACCAACTCATGATGCGAGTCAGCGGCGACAAACCCCGCCATCGTACCGCCGGTGCCGCAAGGCAAGAATATAGACACCGGAGTCGAGGAAAAATGGGAATAGATTTGCTGCGCCCACTCAGATACTCCCTTCAACGCCAGCGCATTGCTACCGCCCTCGGGGATAACCATCAGCTTTTGCGTAGCGATTAGCTCTGACAGCCTCCAGCCCTCAATGCTTTCCTCTACCCAGGCAGGATCATCTTTGCAGCGATACGCCTCATTGCTGACGAACAGCAAACGCATCCCCCACTTTTGAGCATCCTGCAGAGTTGGCGTCAGCTCACGCCGCCAGGCGCCGCGCACAACGCCAAAGGTGGGAATATTAAGCATACGGCCCGCCGCAGCGAGCGCATGCAGGTGATTGGAATAAGCGCCGCCGAAGCTCAGCAATCCCGACGCTTGGCTTCGCTCCGCTTCCAGCAGGCTGTATTTAAGCTTGAACCACTTGTTGCCGGATACAGACTCATGAACCAAATCGCCCCGCGCCATCCACAGACGAACGCCAGCGCGCTCAGCCACAGGGTGACTGAGCGGTTGAATGACGCAATCAGGTTGATACAGCAGAGGGGACACGAACTATTCTTGATGCTTCTCGCAACGGTTGCTTTCGCCTGCAACAAACTCAGCGGGCACGGTCACGCGAGGGACGCTCTCGCCACACAATCCTTTGCCAGGAATTTCGTGTTCGCATACCGCGTTTTCGTAATGGTCCAGCCACTCTTTGTAGTGCCGCTCCGTTACAAAACAACGCTCCGCCGCATAGGAGACAGGATTCTGAATATAGCGCAACACATCTTTCGCCGGGATGGTGATATGCCCTGCGCCAGGGTGATACACCACAAAAACCACATCCAGCTCGGACAGCTTATTGAGAATATCTCCGCCGCCATCCTCAGACTCATCCTTCAGGGTTTGAATCTCCTGGCGCAGCTGCTCCTCACGCTCGTCGCGGTAAACCAGCTCCGCCTCGCGACGCTGTAATTGCTCTTTGACAATCGTCAGTTCGCTTTCCAGGCGCTGCCGCAGACGTTCCGCCTCCTCGCCTCCGTCTCCTTTACTGAGTTCTTTCTCCAGCATGGATTGACGCTTTTTGAACTGCACCATTTCCTCTTGCAGAGACAGGTATTGATCGCTGCGCTTCTGCAGTTTGATTTTGGTCTGGTCGTAAAGCACCTTAGTGTGCTGGAGGCTTTGCTCCATATCCTGCACTTTGGTCTTCAGCGCCTGCATCTCCAACCGGTGCTGCCGGTTGAGCTCTTCAATTTCCGCTTCGTGCTGGCTATTCAACGTCTTGATGCGCAGGCGCTGCGCTTTCAGCAAGCGCGCCAGTTTCGTACGATGAATACGCTCCTGCTCTTCCAGCGCAGACGCGGACGCCGCCGGTTGCGGCGCGGCCTGAGTGGGAGTCAGGACAGGAATATCCTCTTCCTCCTCAACCACATCACCAACCACTTCAAAGCCCAAGCGGTTTTCCTGCAGGGATTTTTTAATCACCTGAAAGTCATTGCCGCCCGGCTTCATGTCTGGGTCCCACAAATCCCGCTGATGCCAGGAGATAGCGCATTGACTGCGACACGCGAGCCTTATAGGACCTGCACCGAGATCAGGGCCGGAGCCGGAAATTTTCGCCAACCGCTTCAGCGGGACGTTCCACTCCGAATCCGCGATGCCTTCCTCGTCGAAATAGACCGTAAAAAATACCAGCGCTCGAGGAATCAACTGTTTGTTCAGCTCTGCATAGACCGCCGTTATTTCCGTATCAGCCAGATCATTCAGAGCAACCACGCCGTCCAATATGGCCTCAAATTCCGAATAGCGCATTTGCCGCGCTACATACTGATCCTCCAAGAAGAGAACCGCTTCGTAAATATCATCTTTTTGAGGTTTGGGCATGCCAATGTCCTAGATAATAAGCCCTTCTTTCTTTGCTTGTTGTTTAAGCTGCGTTGTCCAGAAGCCCATTGTCGATGTTGTTATTTTTTGTAAGCGCACCAAAATAACAGAAAATTGTTTCGTTAGCGCTTACCAAGCGTTTAAACACCGATATTTTTTCGCCCCCGGGCCATTTAAAACGGCTCCGGCGCCTGCATTGATTATTAATGAAGCTGTTGAAAACTTAGCACGCAACCTCGGAAATGTCAGTTGGGCAGGTCGCGCTCAGTTGGGGAAAGGGCGCACAAATCAGGCCAATCGACCTGGTTTGCGCAAAAAATGAAAGGTTGAAATGGACTCAGCTCTCGCTGAGTCCAGAGAGGAGAGATCAGATTTCAGCGGCCAGTCGGCTGCCCTGATTTATCGCGCGCTTAGCATCCAACTCCGCCGCCACATCGGCGCCGCCAATCAGATGCACCGACACGCCCGCCGCTTCAAGCGGCTGCTGCAGCTCACGCAAAGGGTCCTGACCTGCGCAAATAATCACATTGTCCACCGGCAACAACTTGGCCTCGCCGTTAACATTCACATGGAAGCCGTCATCATCAATTTTGACGTACTCGCAACCGGCGACCATCCGCACCTGCTTGTTCTTCAGCGAAGCGCGATGGATCCAGCCCGTCGTCTTGCCAAGATTTTTACCCGGCTTGGAGGTTTTCCGTTGCAACAGATAGACCTCTCTGGGAGATGGCTCGATATGCGCCGCAACGCCCTGAACGCCACCACGATGCTCTACACCCAGGTCCACCCCCCACTCCTTCATGAACGCGGAAACGTCCAGGCTGGGCGACTTGCCTTCATGGGTAATAAACTCACTGACGTCAAACCCGATACCGCCAGCGCCGACAACGGCAACCCTTTTCCCTATCGGCTTACGTCCTAACAGCGCATCCAGATATCCCATCACTTTTGGATGATCGACCCCTTCTATCTCAGGTATGCGAGGGGCGACACCGGTTGCGAGAATCACTTCATCGTAACCGCCAGCCTTCAAGTCTTCAGCGCTCACACGGGTATTCAGTCGCACATCGACATTATGCTTTTTCAGCATACGGTCGAAATAACGCAAGGTTTCATAAAACTCTTCTTTACCCGGAATCAGTTTGGCGACATTGAACTGGCCACCGATCTTGTCCGCGCCGTCAAACAGCGTTACATCATGGCCTCTTTCCGCCGCCACCGTAGCGAAAGCCAGACCCGCAGGTCCAGCGCCGACAACCGCCAATTTTTTCTTCGCATTGGTTTTCACGTAGACCAACTCGGTCTCATGACAGGCGCGGGGATTCACCAGACAGGAAGTCAGCTTCATCTGGAAGGTGTGATCAAGGCAGGCTTGGTTACAGGCGATACAAGTATTGATTTCGTCCGCCCGATCTTCCGACGCCTTCACGACAAAATCTGCATCCGCCAGGAAAGGACGGGCCATGGAGATCATGTCCGCATCGCCATCCGCCAGCACTTTTTCCGCTACATCCGGCATGTTGATACGGTTAGTGGTCACCAGCGGAATATTGACGTCTTTCTTCAGTTTCGCGGTTACTTTGGTGAACGCCGCGCGTGGCACCATTGTCGCGATCGTGGGGACGCGCGCTTCATGCCAGCCGATACCCGTGTTGATGATGGTGGCGCCCGCCTCTTCGATTTTCTTGGCCAGTAACACCACCTCTTCCCAGTTGCTGCCGTCGTCAATCAGGTCAAGCATGGAAAGGCGATAAATGATAATGAAGTTCGGGCCGACTCGTTCACGCACACGACGCACGACCTCTATCGGCATGCGAATCCGGCTCTCGTAGTCGCCGCCCCACTTGTCAGTCCGCTTGTTGGTGTGACTCACGATGAACTGGTTGATGAAATAACCTTCCGACCCCATGATCTCAACGCCATCGTAGCCCGCCTGTTGCGCCAGAGCCGCACAGCTTGCGTAGGCGTCTATCTGCTCATCCACCTCGTCAGTGGACAGTTCGCGCGGCTTGAACATATTGATCGGCGCTTGAATGGCGGAAGGCGCCACCAGCTTGGGATGATAGGCGTAGCGTCCCGCATGCAGAATCTGCATACAGATCTTGCCGCCAGCTTCATGCACGGCTTGCGTGATAATCTTGTGCTTTTCCGCATCCGCGTCAGAATCCATCTTGGAAGCGCCCTGAGCGACCGCCCCTTCAGGGTTCGGAGCGATACCGCCGGTTACGATGAGCCCTACCCCACCTCTCGCGCGCTCAGCGTAAAACGCCGCCATACGCTGAAAGCCATTCGGCGACTCTTCCAACCCTGTGTGCATGGAGCCCATTAGAGTCCGGTTGGCGAGGGTGGTGAAGCCCAGATCCAAAGGGGCCAACAGATGCGGATACTTACTCGCGCCAGATGAGTTCTGTTGCATGAAACACTCCTGAATATTCACTTTAATGAGCGAAATGCCGGTAACTAAGCAGCTTCCGCCTCGAGTTATACGCAGCAATCAAGGCTACGGGATTTGCCATATAAATTAGCTCTGTCACGCAAGACATCCAATACCCTTGGATAACATTTTCTTATCTATAAAATACACCTATCCGTCACTTTTAACACGCCAAGGGAAAGCCCCATGCAACTCGGCGACATATCCGTCAATTTCGTAGAGTTAATGCGCGAAGCCTGTCAACGACTTAACGTTGATCCAATGCCGGTCCTCAACGAATACGGCGTTACGACAGAGACGCTCGCCTCCCCCAAAGCGCGCATCAGCATATCCCGCTTCATGCGCATTGGGCAGGCCCTGATCAGCACCACCAACCAGCCCGCACTGGGATTATTCATGGGGCAGGCGCTACGCATTTCCCATATGGGACTTTCCGGTTATGCCGCCATGACCAGCCCTAACCTTGAACGGGCGATCCGGCTATGGATTCACTATGAAAGCCTGAGCAGCGTAAACAAACGCGGGAGCAGCCGGTTTTACCTGACGACAGGAAGCGGCGTCGCCCAGTTTTATTCCATCAGTCCCTATAATGAGTTCAACTATTTCGTGGTGGATTGTCTGCTCAGTGGATGGAGCGCGCTGGCGCACTGGATTACCGGACAGGAGCGCTTACTGAAAGAGGTGGAAATTGAATTTGAAGCGCCGCCTTACGCCCAACATTATCAACAGGCTTTCAATTGTCCCGTTAAGTTCGGTCGCTCTCGTAACGCCTTAATTTTTCGGAAAGAAGCGCTGTCACTACCTTCTGTTTACGCTAATCCGGCGACACATAGCGAAATTGTCAGTATCTGCAACCGGGAACTCACCACCCTGGTTGGGGCTACCAGTCTGACCGAACGGGTCAAGCAGATTATCACCCCAATGCTGCAAGGGCGCGAAGTGGGCCTTACCGAAACCGCCAGGCAACTCGGCCTGTCGGAGTGGACGCTACAAAGACGATTAAAAAAGGAAGGCGTTCAGTTTCAACAAGTTTTGGACGAGACTCGCAAGCAGGTCGCGGAGACCTACCTCAAAGCCACAGACTTAACGATTGGCGAGATAGCATATCTACTGGGCTTTTCTTCACCAGCTGCATTTCATCGGGCATTTAAGAGGTGGTTTGGCGTCAACCCGAAGCCGTTCAAGGACCAGCACACTTCTGGCCGAACGGACGAAGATACAGCGACAGGCGAAATGCCTGAGCGAGAAAGAAGAGACTGAATTAAAGCTCTACGGCGTCATCGACGAATTCGTCGTCTTCAAACTCTTCGTAATCAACATCAATGAGATCATCAATATATTCTTGCACGGTTACGGCTCCTTGCTAATGGTTAACGTCCAGGCTATCAAACAGCTATGTCAGGAAAATGACAAAGAAAAACGACAGAATAAATCAGGAAGGAAAATAAATTAGTGATTGAAATCAGAAAATTAAGATGTGAAGTTAAAGCAAGAGGGATATAAGAGGAAAAGAGTTGGCGGAGCGGACGGGACTCGAACCCGCGACCCCCGGCGTGACAGGCCGGTATTCTAACCGACTGAACTACCGCTCCGCGAAAATCCATCTTTGGGGAAGATGGTGGGTGGTGCAGGGATCGAACCTGCGACCCTCGCCTTGTAAGGGCGATGCTCTCCCAGCTGAGCTAACCACCCAGTTCCAGATGAACTGGCTCTTGACTAAATAGAAAGTGGCGGAGCGGACGGGACTCGAACCCGCGACCCCCGGCGTGACAGGCCGGTATTCTAACCAACTGAACTACCGCTCCACGATCTCTATTTCAGAATTTGGTGGGTGGTGCAGGGATCGAACCTGCGACCCTCGCCTTGTAAGGGCGATGCTCTCCCAGCTGAGCTAACCACCCCCACGTCACTCTGAATCAAGAGGCGCTTCCGAACCAACCCTGCGAACCGCTTGGCTGCCCCGTGAAGACGATGCGCATAGTACTGATCGCCCCATGGTGTGTCAAGCGCAATGTTTAAAAAAGTTTTCGCAGTTGCTATTTCGCTGAAAAGTCGATCAAAAGCGCCAAATTAAGGCGCTTATTCTATTGAGAAATAAAAGTCTGTGCAGGCAGAACAAAAGTTAGCGCTGGATCAGCTCAATCATATAACCGTCAGGATCTTTAACGAACGCAATCACTGTGGTTCCGTGCTTCATGGGTCCCGCCTCCCGAACTACCTGCCCGCCTTTTTCACGAATAGCGTCGCAGGCTTGATAGGCGTCTTCCACTTCTATGGCGAGGTGCCCAAACCCGGAGCCCAGTTCATATGCAGCGGTATCCCAGTTGTGAGTCAGCTCAATGACGGAGTTTTCCGACTCATCGCCGTAGCCGACAAACGCCAAGGTGAAACGGCCTTCCGGGTAATCTTTACGCCGCAACAGACGCATACCCAGCACTTCAGTGTAAAAACCGATGGAGCGATCCAGGTCGCCGACCCGGATCATCGTATGCAATAGCCTCATGATTTTTCTCCTAACAACAATGTGAAAAATGGGGCTACCTTACCATACCCGGAAGGGTGATGACCTCGCGGGCGCAATCTCAAATATCCTGACGCGAAGCGCCAGTGTCGCTGATTCCATGTCGCGCTGCGCACGACTTTTCCTCCAGACGAGCGGACTCGACATTAGAACGTCGGCATTCGGGAATGGCTTTATCCGCCAGCGATTGATTGATGCCATCAAAGAAATGATGGGCCGAGTCGATACTTTGTCGCACCTTGGGCTCAAGCGCCGCACTGATGCGCGTGGCGCCGGCCAAGCCGCCTTTTCCCGTCTGCAACGCCTTATCATAGGCTCTGCTATATACATCCTTCACACGGTCAACAAAGCTTTTGGTCTTTTGTACATGGTCTTGAAACATGGTCGTCACGCTCATAGTTCAGTAAGTCCTTTTTCTGTTTCCTGTCCGCCGTTGATTCGCCGCCGCTTACATCCAATATTAACCGGCTGAAATCCTTACCCATATTTCAGAAGCGCGGCGTCGCCGCAGCCTCTGCTTCAATCGAAGCCCTTACAGTAAATGATAGATGTTAAACCCAGATGTCACCCTATAGAACCGGGTGACAGTACAGAATTGAAAATTTAATGTGGTGATCGCCCCGCCTTTAGAAGGGCCACCACCAGGATGGGCCCTCACTTTCCGCCAGCTGCGCCTCGTAAGCGTTTTTACGCTTGTCCAGCTCACGCTGCATACGATCCGTCTTCAGCCGCTTGGTCGGCCCGCCGCCGCACATATACATACACCACCATTTATCGGGACGGTAATAGCCCTGCTCCTTCAACCTTTCAATTTCTTCCTCGCGGGCGACCTCAATTTCTTCCTGCTCCCGCTCAAATGAATACTCTATATTTTCTTTCACAATAGAGGTGGCGGCATGATTAGGCGCCAGTAGATCGCTATTCAGAAAGCGGGTCTCCACGATTTCGTTATAAGCGAAGTCAGCGGCCACCAACTGTAAATCCCCTTCCGCCCAGGGTGAGTCGGTTTCGATTTCCGGATTTGGATCTGGTTTGCTGATTTCGGAATAACGCAGATAGTAAATTTTGCCCGCATCGACACTGAGTATCTGATCCGTCATATCGCTCAGGGTAAAGCCGCCTATACCTTCGAAGCCCAACAGAGGCCTGCGCATAGTGATGCGTCGCTCGCCCGGAGCCACCTGTAGCCAGGTATAGCTGTTGTCGCGAAAGTTGAAATATTGACTGTCATCGACATACACGCTGGGAGACTCGATTTCTTCTGACGCCCAGTCACTGTGAGGTCGGTAAAAATAGATAAGCGCAGAAGACGCACTATCCCACTCCGAGTCAGGAATATGCACGAATTTAGGGCCGCTGACCGGATGCACAAAGGCCCCTACGCTCTTCCCCATGGATTGATAGATCTTACACCCACTCATTGCCACCGCCGTCACCAGCAGTAGGACAAGCGTTCTGAGGTTAGGATATCGCTGCATACTCACTCCCCCGTCTATAAGGGCGTCGCTTTCATGACCATTTCACAAATCATGGCTCTTGTTTATTGAAGCGGAAGGTGTTGCGGGACGACTCCCTTGGGGCCAAACCCTCCAGACTGGGGATGATTCTAACAACCGTATGCTTCGCCAGCTGAGAATTGGAGCAAGAATTCGCTACAACGCGTTACTTTGCACTACATTTCTTTACAGTTATTTTGCCTGCAAGCAGGCGTCATTCGACGGGCAGGCTGAATTTTCAACAGGGAACGACGAATGACAATAATTAAGCCGTATTTTGAAACAGCTCCACATTCCCGTTCGGCTTAATTGCTACAATCAGTCACAACCAATTATAAAAAATGCGCAAGGGTCACTACTCATGAACGACTCGGATGTCCTCACCGCCGCGCCTGATCCGCATGTGGATCGCTTGTTCACACCCACTTTGATGGCGCTGCTGCTCGGCGCAGCGTTGAGCATTTCAGCAGAAGAGCTTCCCTACGAGATGGAATGGAAAGCCCTGGATGAGCCCTCCACTGAAGCCAGCGTGCATATTGAACTTGATGACGGACAAGCCCTCGATATCACTTTCTCCGAAGCGCAAATTAACTACATACCCATTGCCGATACCGTAGAGCGCTCCACCCTGGATTCAATTTCACTCGCTCTACTTCAGAATCCACAGCTATCGAGCATTTTTGTGCCTGGCCTGTTCTCTCCGCCAGCAGCGGGCGGCCCGGTTTATGAAGAAGCGCAACGAGCGCGAAATGATGAAAGAGAGGCCGCACTATACGACCCCAACAAATTGGCGACGCTGGAAACGTCCGTCGCGGCGGCGCTACTTTTTCGCCAATACGTGGAAGTAAGAATCGAACCGCAGTTTCAAGCGGTGGACTTTGACGCGACCACAATCGTCAACACGCCGCGGCCGTAAAAGAATAAGAGTAAGAGTAAAGATTGACACATGCGCTACAGGTGCGCGCCTAAGCTTCACTTAGGCGCAGTAGCGAGGGCTATTTCTGTATGGCCTTCAATTGCAGGCCAATTTCATTCATGCGACGATCCAGCTCAACATAGCGTTGCACCAGTTGATTACGGGTGGCGTCGATAGCGCTTACTTTCTTCTCAAGCTCTTTGAGGTTGCCGTCCAGATTCTGCTCATTCATTTTACCGATCATGCGCTCAAGCTTGGCGATAGCCACGGTTTGCTCAGAGATAGATTTCTCCAGCTTGTCGGAACTCTGTTTCAGAAGTTGCGCCAACTCAGCCTGCTTCCTCTCCAGGGCTTCGTCAGTGCGCCCCATATCATCCGCAAGCGCGGAAATCTGCAGCGCCTGAGCTTCCTGAGACTTGCCAAGATTTTCACCGATAACCGTCAGGCCATTTATCTCACCGCTTAGCGCTTTGATCCGCTCCTGCGACTGTTTAAAGTCGCCCTGCAGGGCTGTCAGTGCTTTTTGGTTTTCCTCAATCAACTGTTTATTGCGCTTATTGGATACATCCCACAGCTTGCGGATCTCAGAGTCCAAGGTTTTCAGTTCCCTGGCCATTTCATTACCGCTTTGCGCCATGGTGGCGTCAGTCTGATTGATTTGACCTTCAAGACGCGCAGTCACCAGCTTACTTTGAGATATATACTGAGTCGCCTGCTGCAGCTGGGTTTGCAGAGACAGAATGGTTTGCTGCTGGGTTTTGACCTGCCAATATCCAATCAGCGCAAAAGTCAGCACCAGAATGAATACAAAGACGATCGCCCATTGTGCGGGACGGGACAGTCTGACATAAGCCTCCACCGGGGCCTCCGCAACCGGCGCAGCCTTTTTGGGCTCAGCAGGTTTCGCCGCAGGCGCTTTATGGCGCTGTGATTGAAATCGATCAACCTCGTCTTTCTCGGGCTTAATTGTCTCCATGTATCCTCGCTAGTGGACTGTATTTATATAGTGTATCGGCAAACGCCCGATTCTGCGCGGTTGCGCCATGGCATTTTAGACAATGCCGAAGTTTCCGTACACGCGCCCTTATCCAGCTTTATCATATTTGCGACAGAACAGGCATGAAGCAACCCGCTATTATTCCGTTTTTCCTGAGCCAGATAAAGGCTCCGCGCACGCGGGATCTCCGCCGCCTGCGGCGAGAGCCGGCAAGGGCCCGCTTTCGTTTGCATCCCTTGTACCGACTCACTAAACTATGCGCCTCTTTTTTAAACAGTATGCCTCGACCACCCGCAAATTCGCGCCCCATAGGCGAATTTATCCAATAATGACAGGGTTACTAAGGAGAAATCATGCAGCCTTTAGTTGGCATTATTATGGGCTCCAAATCCGACTGGCCTACCATGGAGCACGCCGCTGAGATGCTCGACAAGCTGGGCGTTCCCTATGAAGTGCAAGTTGTTTCCGCTCACCGTACGCCGGACCTGCTGTTTGACTACGCCAAGTCCGCCGAAGGCAGAGGCATCAAGATAATCATCGCCGGAGCTGGCGGCGCCGCCCACCTGCCCGGTATGGCCGCGTCACAAACCTCGTTGCCGGTGCTGGGCGTCCCCGTGCAGTCCAAGACGCTGAATGGTCTAGACTCATTATTGTCCATCGTACAAATGCCTGGAGGCGTCCCCGTGGGCACGCTGGCGATCGGCAAAGCCGGCGCTACTAACGCAGGACTGATGGCGGCTCAGATTGTGGGCTTGCAGGACAGCAAAATCATGGACGCCGTAAAAGCGTTCCGCAAACAGCAGACAGACACTGTTCTTAACAACGCTGACCCAAGGCAATCATGAAAAGAATCGGCATTCTCGGAGCCGGCCAACTTGGCCGCATGATGGCGCTGGCGGGTATGCCGCTGGGCTTTGAATTTGCGCTTTACGACACTTCCGGGGCCCCTACCGCGGGCCTTGGAACAATTTTCAGCGACCCCGACAACACCCAGTCGGAGCTGGACCGCTTCCTTGATTTCGTCGATGTAGTGACCTACGAGTTTGAGCACTTACCCCTGGATCTGGCGCAGAATATCGCCGATCGTAAGCCGCTCTACCCGGGAGTGGAAGCGCTGCGCGTGTGTCAGAACAGAGAGCACGAAAAAGCGCTGTTTACTCAATTGGGCATCCCTACTCCCAAATATCGCCTGGTCAACAGCCCAGAGGAATTGGCTGAGGCCGCTCGCGAACTGGGAACTCCGGTCGTGGCGAAATCCATCACGGAAGGTTACGACGGTAAAGGCCAAGCGATCCTGAAGTCCGTTGATGAGGCGGAAGAGGCCTGGAACAGCATTGGACACCCCCGACTGATTGTCGAGTCTTTCGTCAATTTCTCCCGGGAAATATCCATCATCGCCGCTCGCAGCAGTACAGGTGAAACCGTCACCTACCCTCTGGCGGAAAATATTCATCATGGCGGCATTCTGCGTTACACCATCGCCCCAGCTCCGCGCATTAGCGACGATCTGGCGCAGAAAGCGGCTGAGTATATTGAGACGCTGATGGCGCATCTGTCCTATGTGGGCGTCTTGGCTCTGGAGCTGTTTGAAACGCCTGAAGGCCTCCTGGCCAATGAGATGGCGCCGCGCGTGCACAACTCCGGTCACTGGTCCATGAATGGAGCGCACACAGGACAGTTTGAGAACCATTTGCGCGCCGTCGCCGGTTTACCTTTGGGCGACACCCAGCCTGTCGGCGTCAGTTGCATGATAAACCTGATTGGTCGTCATGCTGACCGCGAAAGCGTATTGACGCTCAGCGACACGCATCTGCACCTGTATGGAAAAGAAGAGCGCGCCGGTCGCAAACTCGGGCATATCAACATTGTCGCGGAAGACTACAAAGCGCTGATAGCCAAAGTGGAAAAGTGCCTCCCATTCGTGCCGGAGCATACACCTTTCACTTCCTCGCTGGCTCACTTTGACTAGTGTTTTTCCGGCCCATTTTTATGGGCCGGCGTCCCCAATAAACCACCTGTATTTCTTATAACCAACATCCCCTGGCGCGTCCCTAGCTTATTAATTTTATTAATAAGTCTGATAAATAATCTTGAAAAACCCTTGATAGCACTCCATATATGCGGGTGATATCATTCTGCGCGATCTAACAAAAGAATTCTGTCGGTCGCCATCTGGCCGGCATCAATACCCAGGGTGATACTGTGATGACCCTGAGCCTGCAGGCTGAATTTCCGGAGATTCGGAGCTATCTCTTCTTACTCAGTCTGTATACTCTAGAATCAGAGACTTACACGGGATTACACACTTAAAAGACGGAGAAAATCTCATGGCATTTGAACTTCCTGCTCTCCCTTACGAAAAGAATGCGCTAGCGCCGCACATTTCCGAAGAAACTATCGAATACCACTACGGTAAACACCACAAAACTTATGTTGATAAGTTGAACGGTCTGGTTCCCGGAACTGAATACGAAGGGAAGTCTCTGGAAGAGATTATCGTGGCTTCCAAGAGCGGCCCTGTTTTCAACAACGCCGCCCAGATCTGGAACCACACTTTCTACTGGCACTGCCTGAGCCCTAACGGCGGCGGCGAGCCTACTGGCGAGCTGGCGGACGCCATCAACAAAACTTTCGGTTCCTTCGAAAGCTTCAAAACCCAATTCACTGACAAAGCCGTTAACAACTTCGGTTCCGCTTGGACCTGGTTGGTCAAAAACGCTGACGGCTCACTGGAAATCTTCAACACCAGCAACGCAGGCACGCCAATGACTGACGGCAAAACCGCACTGCTGACCGTTGACGTATGGGAACACGCTTACTACATCGATTACAGAAACGTTCGTCCTAACTACATGAATGCGTTCTGGAATCTGGTGAACTGGGATTTCGTCGCCAAAAACCTGGCCGCTTAATCCGTTCCAACGTCGGGGCCCAGCGCCCCGACGTGATTCATGCCCTGACAGATCCTGTTCTCCCTCGCCTCATTTCTCCCTCCGCACACCCAGTTTCTCTCCGCCATTCCCTCTGCACCCGCGCACCTAAGCTGTTACTTTGTCCCGTATATAACTACACTTTCCATAGCAGGGGATAATAAGATTGACACAAACACCACCGCCGGCGTCGAAGCAATCAATCAGCATGGTTCAAGAAAAGCAAAACGCTCCAGTAAAATGGCGACATAGCCTGTCCGCCAAATTAATGAACTGGGTGTTGTTTACCGCTTTGGCGGTAGGCGTTTTACTCAGCATTGGTCAGATTATTTTTGAATCCATGCGCGCCGTGGAGGAAATGGACAACGAGGCCAGACAAACCCTGGCCATTGTGCGCGACCCCGCCACCCAGGCGGTTTACAGCATCGACCCCGACTTGGCGCAGCAGGTTCTGGAAGGCCTGTTCGAAAAACCGTCTATTCGCTACGCGGCTATCGCTCACCCCAATCAAACGATTCTGGCTGAACTCTCCAAGCCCCTGCAGGAAACCCAGAGTCGCTGGATGACCGACGCTATCTTCGGCAAAGAGCGCGAGTACGCCATTTCCTTATTCCGCCCAACGCCGCAACCCACCTACTACGGCGAGCTGAAGATCGTCGTCGATACCGCACCCAAGTCGGCGCTGTTTTTGGAGCGCTCCATACTGATTTTCATGACTGGCCTGCTGCGCGCCCTGCTCTTGGCGTTCGTCCTGCATCTGGTCTATCACTTTCTGTTAACGGCGCCACTCAAGGCCATTATCAACTCCCTACTGCGCATTAACCCCGCTGAGCCCGGGTTACAGTCGCTTCCGGTGCCCCGTCAACACGAAAGAGACGAACTGGGCAGCTGGGTGCGCGCCGCAAACAGCCTTTTGCAGTCCATCGAGGAGCACCAACAGAAGCGTCAGGCGGCGGAAGCGCGGATCATCAAACTATCCCAGTACGACTCCCTCACCGGCCTGCCAACCCGCTCCCTGTTCAGTAATTACATCGCCGCGGCGGTGGACGATTCAGAAGCGCTGAACCAGAAGTTTGCGGTTTTTTGCGTCGGCATTGACGACTTCAAGTCGATCAATGAGCAACTCGGCTATAGTCAGGGAGACAAGCTGCTACAGGCCTTCGCTGAGAGGCTGCTTTCACAGCGGGACGGCGTACACACAGTCTGCCGACTTGGCGGCGACCAATTCGCCCTGATCCTGTTTAATGTCAGCAGCAGTTACCGGGTGGCGGCTTTCGCTGAATCACTGCTGCGGGAAATCAGTCGCCCGTTTGAGATTGAGGATCAACTGACTCCTGTATCCTGCACCATCGGCATCGCCATTTACCCGGATGACGCCCGCGATGCAGAGAAGATTTTGCAAAAGGCTGAGCAGACCATGATGCTGGCCAAGTCGGTCTCCAATAATCACTTCCAGTTCTACGTCGCCAGTCTCGACAGCGAAATCCGCGAACGTAAAAAACTGGAGAAAGATCTCTCCAAGGCCATACAAAACAACGAGCTGTTTTTGGTCTACCAGCCGCAAATGGACCTGAATTCGAAGCAGGTTGTGGGCTGTGAGGCGCTGCTGCGCTGGCGTCATCCTGAACGCGGCTTGGTCCCCCCCGACGTATTCATCCCCATTGCAGAGGCCAATGAGACCATTCTTGAAATTGGCGACTGGGTGCTGCACGAGGCCTGCGCCCAGGTTAACCAATGGCGTAACCAAGGCTTTAATATCAAAGTGGCGATAAACCTGTCCGCCAACCAGCTCAGACAGAAAGAGTTCGCGCCACATGTCCTGAAGATCATCGAAAGCCGCCAGATCCCCACCTCGCTCATCGAGCTGGAGGTCACGGAAACCAGCTTCATGGAAAACCTGAATCAGGCCATCACTTCCCTGCGCCACCTGAGCGAATTTGGCATTCAGTGCGCCGTGGATGATTTCGGCACCGGCTATTCATCGCTCAGTTACCTGAAGCAGTTACCTATCCGCAAGATCAAAATCGACAAACAGTTTGTTCGCGACCTGATGAAAGACGAAGACGACACCCAAATCGTGCACGCCATCATCCAGCTGGGCAAAAGCCTGCGCCTGGACGTCATCGCCGAAGGCGTGGAAACGCCACGGCAGGAGCGCTTCCTGAAGCATGACGGCTGCACGCTGGCGCAGGGCTACTATTACAGTAAGCCGGTGCCGCCGGAAGAGTTCATTGAGTTCATGAAAGTCAGTCACGCGCCGCAGACCTGATCACCAACTCATCCCACCTGACGCCGCGCGTACGGGTGGAACTTACGTAACGCCCTCATTTAACATGCGGGAAAACATTCTTTTTCGGGAGTCTATCAATGAGCATTTCCGCGATTATCGGCATTGTCGTCATCATCGCCGTCGCCTTCTATCTGATATCCATCTACAACAAACTCGTGTCTCTGAAGAATCGCTTTAAAAACGCTTTCGCTCAAATAGACGTACAGTTGCAGCGCCGACATGACCTGATTCCCAACTTGGTGGAGACCGCCAAGGCGTTTATGAAGCATGAGCAGGACACGCTGGAGAAAGTCATGCAGGCGCGCAACCAGGCGATCAATGCGCAACAGGCGGCGGCGCAACGACCTGAAGAAGGAGACCGCATCAAACAGCTGTCTCAGGCCGAGGGCATGCTGAACCGCGCTTTGGCGAACTTCTACGCCGTGTCTGAAAACTATCCGGACATTAAGGCGAATCAAACCATGCAACAGTTAATGGAAGAGCTCACCAGCACGGAAAATAAAGTTGGCTTCGCCCGTCAGGCTTACAATGACGCTGTAATGACCTATCACACCTATCGTGAACAGTTTCCCAGCAATCTTATCGCCGGCTTTTTCGGCTTCAAAGAAACCGAGATGTTTGAGGTTGAGTCCGCTGAGGCTCGTCAGGCTGTCAAAGTCAGCTTTAACTAGCTCCTGACAAGTCATGGATTTTTTCGCCAAGCAAGAGCGCGCGCGCAAGCTCTCGGTTCTACTCCTGCTCCATTTCGCCGCCGCTTTGATCGGCATAGCGCTCGCCATTAATATCGCCGGGTTCATCGCTTACCACCAGTTCGTGGACGCGCGCATGACCCCAAGCGCCTGGCTGGCTGGCCCCGCCTGGTGGGTGGCGCTGGCGGTCATCGCTATTGTCGCGGTGGGCGCAGGCAAACGTTTTTTACAGTTAAGGCGCGGCGGACGCTCCGTTGCGCAAATGGTCGGCGCACGCCAGATCAACGCGACAACTCAAAACCAGAATGAACGCCGGCTGGTCAATGTTGTGGAGGAAATGAGCATCGCTTCCGGCGTGCCCATCCCCAGCATTTACATTATGGACAAGGAAGAGGCCATCAACGCCTTTGTGGCGGGCTACACGCTTGAGGACATGTCTCTGGTCGTCACCGCCGGTACGCTTAACTCACTAAGCCGGGATGAACTACAAGGCGTCATTGGCCATGAATTCAGCCACATTCTGAACGCTGACACCCGCTTGAACGTGCAGATTATCGCCGTTCTCGCGGGCATCCTTCTGATAGGCTCCACCGGAGCCTTTCTGTTGCGAATGTCCAGCAGAAGCGGCGGTAGGCGCTCACGCGACGCACGCGGGGTGATCATTGTCGTAGCGGCGGGATTCACTCTGTTCGTATTGGGCTATATTGGTCTGTTTTTTGGCCGCTTAATTCAAGCTGCGCTTTCCCGCCAACGGGAATATCTGGCGGACGCGTCGTCGGTGCAGTTTACCCGCAACCCAGAAGGTATCGCTGGCGCCCTCTTCAAGATCAGGGAAAGTCAGACACACTCCTACCTGGGACATACGTCCAGCGCCCAGGAGATCAACCATATGTGTTTTGGCGAAAGTCTGAAGCTGAGCGCCTGGTTCGCTTCCCATCCGCCGCTGGACGAGCGCATTCGCGCCGTGGACCCGCTTTTTCTGACCAAGCAGCGCGCACGCCGCAACCAAGGCCAGGCGCAACAAACTGCAGCAACAACCTCAAGCGCTCCCCCCGCCACATCAGGATTCGCTCCACAAAGCGCGTCGCCCTCCACGGAGCAAATCAAAAGCGCAGGAATCGCCAGACAAGTTGGACGTCATACGCAGGCGACGCAAGACTGGAGCCAGCGAACACTGCAACGGTTGCAGACCACCTTTGGCGACGCCCTGCATACGCCAAGCCAGGCGGAAAGAATAATCTATGCTCTACTGCTGCTGGAGTCGCCAGTCAGATTGCCCGTGGGCGATACTATCCTGCACTCATCGGGAATCCCGATAAAGAGCACGCCAGATTTCGACAGTCTTGAACGCAAGATCACGACATTACCGGCCAATCACCGTTTACCGCTTTTAGAAGTCTGTCTTGGCGCGCTGAAAGGAGGCGACATCGCCGCTCGCTCTCACGTCGTCGCTACGGCGCAGCAAATTGTCGCCCTGGACGAGCGCACGACACTTTCGGAATTCGCCATCCTCGCCCTATTACGCACGCAGCTGGATGAGAACTTCGCGCCTCAACGAGACACTCTGACTCGCTACGAACAGGCCAGCGATGAGATTGCACTGATACTTTCCGCTTTTGCCCGTCTGGGCGTCGCAGCTTCAGGCGCAAGCCCAGAGACCAATCCCAGCCAGTTTTTCAAACAAGTGATGTCGCAGAACTTCCCTCACCTGGGTGCAACCTTTCACTCCAGACTTGCTTCAGATCAGCTTGCGGATGCGCTCAACAGATTGTCACAGCTGTCAGCATTGCTTAAACCCGCTGTCGTCGAGGCTTTCGCACAATGCGTCAGTTACGATGGCTATGTCAGCTTAAAGGAATATGAGTTGCTGCGCGCCGCAACGGCGGTGATGGGGTGTCCGATGCCGCCCCTGGAGCCCAGCGACGAGATTGATAATTAGAAAAAAGAGAAAAAGGAAGAAGTCAGGCGCAAGGCGGCGGAGCCTGTCCGCCGCCTGAACTGAGAAGTACTACTGCTCGAACGCGTTCTCTCTGTATACGCTATCCATAGAAGGCTTGATCATGGTCTCTGCATGCTTATCGCCTTTATGATCGCGTTTGATGCTCAGGTTAAGCTCCCACAGTTGATCATACTTATCCTGGCTCGCCTTCTTGGCTTCTTCCTTGTTGCGCAGAATAGTCGGGCGCAGGAACACGAGAAGGTTTTGCTTGTCTTTTTCGCGCTTGGTGCTGCGGAACAGCGCGCCTAACAGCGGGATATCCCCCAGCAGCGGCACCTTGGCTTCTGACAGCTTGTAGTTCTCGCTCATCAGACCACCCAGCACGATAGTTTCGGCATTGTCCGCCAAGACGGAGGTCTTGATCTGACGCTTATTGGTGATGATATCCGACGCGCTTTCGTTGGAAGGCGCAATGGAAGAGGTTTCCTGTTCGATTTCCAATCTGACCAGATCGCCATCACTGATGCTTGGCGTCACACGCAAGGTCAAACCGACGTCCTGACGCTCAATAGTAGTGAACGGGTTGCTGGTGCCGTCAGTGCCCGTGCCGGTCTGTCCGGTACGGAAAGGCACGTTCTGACCAACGATAATTTCAGACTGCAGGTTATCCATAGTAATGATGCTTGGCGTGGACAGCAGGTTAGCCTGACCACTGGTGCCCAAAGCCTGAATTAAGGCGCCCCAACCTTTCTTGCCGTCGGCCTCGCCAATCGCCACGGCAGCGATATCGCCGCCAATGGAAGGCGTCGAGTTGCTGGCGATTGCCGCCAGTATCGCCGAGGCGGAAATGCCCACGTTGGTGAAGTTAGTGACAGTGGCCGGGCCAGACTTGCCAGTCAAATCCCCAGCGGCCATTTGCACACCCAACTGGCGACTCAGGCCATCGCTGATTTCCACAATCGCGGCTTCGATCAATACTTGCGCACGACGCACATCCAGCTGCTGAACGATCGCCTCGATTTCTTTCATCATGGAAGGCTCTGCGCGCACAACCAGCGCATTCAAACCTTCATCAGGATAGATGCTGACTTTGCCGCCGCCAGGAGCCGCTGCCGCGCCCTCGCCTTTTGCAGGGGAAATATCGCCCATCAGGCCTTTCAGCAACTCAGCCAACGCTTCTGCGTCAGCATGACGTAAATTGATAACCTTGGTGGTGCCGCTTACTGCCGCAGGCTGATCCAGCTTGGCGATAAGAAGGCGCATTTTGTCACGGAAGTTTTCGTCGCCTTTCAAGATCAGACGATTGCTACGCTCGTCGGCTACAACGCTGAACTTGTTGGCGGGCCCTTTGGGCGCGCCTTTGCCCAGCTCGGAAGGAGCCAGCTCTTCTAACAACTTAACCATATCGCCAACCCAGGCGTCTTTCAGCTGAATGACTTCCAGCTGATAGTTAGAGGGGCTGTCGAGCTCACTGACGATGCGCTCAATACGGGCGATGTTATTAACGTGGTCACTGATAATCAGAGCGTTGGCGGCGGCGACGCCGGCAAGGTGTCCATATTTGGCCACCATCGGACGCAGAATCGGCACCAGCTCAAGGGCGTTAGCGTTTTTGACCTGTATGACCCGGGTCACCAACTGCTCCTGCGGCACCGTCTTAAAAATCGAGGTGTTCTCCGCGGTTTGCTTGGCCTCGTTCTGCTGCACAATTTTGATGATTCCCTCGGAAGGAATCGCCGCGAAGCCATGTACGTTCAACACGGAAAGAAACATTTCGTAGACTTCATCACGCCCCATGGCGGCGTTCGACACCACGGTGACTTTGCCTTTCACCCTGGGGTCGACAACAAAGCTGTAACCGGTGATGTCGGCGATTTGAGTAATGAAGGCGCGGATATCAGCGTCTTTAAGGTTGACCTTCCATGTCTGATCTTCGGCCCCCGCCACGCCGGAGAAAAAACCCGCAATCAACAACCAGGCAAATGTAAA
The DNA here is from genome assembly GCF_018986435.1 of Hahella sp. HN01. Taxonomy (GTDB): domain Bacteria; phylum Pseudomonadota; class Gammaproteobacteria; order Pseudomonadales; family Oleiphilaceae; genus Hahella. The sequence continues at coordinate 45,152 of NZ_JAHMIN010000011.1, forward strand.
GGCTCTAAAATGTTTCATGTCCATTCAACAATCTTTTTTTGATTTTCATTACTTTGAGGAAGTCGCTTAGCGCAGCGGGTAACTGGCTCAGCGTAATGGGTAACTGATAGTGAAAGTCGCCCCATCCCGTTCTATTTCCACCTCCAGCATGCCGCTTTCATACAGCTGCTGAATCATCTGTCTATCCTGCTCGATGTTGCCAAGGGTATGACCGTTCACCGAACGAATCACATCCCCTTTCTGCAGGTTCATGGCGCCCAACATTGGGTTATTGCCATCATACTGGTAGCCGGACGCTCCTTCGCCGCTACTCACTGGCGCCAGACCCACCGAAGCCAAGGCTCCGCGCGGATCTTCCTCCAATCTCTTCTGCGCGACGCTGACAAACTCTTCGGGAGAGTCAATTCCGCCAGTGTTTTTAGGTCTCGCCACCTGTTCGATAGCGCTGCCCGCCACAGCGACGGAATCGTCAAACGCCAGCTTCTCCAAGGCGCCATTCCGACTGATCAACACATGATCAGGAAACACTGCTGACAATTTGGCTCCGCCGGGCAGCATTTCATTAATACGATAATATTCGGCCGATTTTCCCTTTTCCGCAATGATAGCGCCGGATCCGCCCTCTTCACCGCCGACTACGACCCCATACAGGTCCAGTCTTAAGGCAGTGATTGGCGCGTCCACTTGGCTCAACGCCTTTTTAGCGGAGGCATCTTCCGCCTTGCCGAATAAATTCCATGCAGGATAGTTAGCCTGCATCGCCTGATTCTTGTTTGCATTCGCCACACCGCCGACCGGCATGACGATAATATCCGGGGTTCCCACCCAAACACCCCAGGTCACCCTTGCGGCTTGCCACGCCAGCGTTACGACTATGGCGAGCAAGAGCACCCAGGTTATCTTAGTAATATGGCCTGTCAACATGGGTCGTTAAAGTATCCGTTGCTGTACCCGGAAAACAATGTCGTCAGGATTCGCCTGTTTACTCCAGGGCGCGCCCGCCAAGTCCAGCAACCGTTTGCGAATTTGTATCTTCGCCGTGCCGTCCCGCGTTACCTGAGCGCTCATAACGGGTTTGTTTTCCGTGCTATCCAGTACTTCCAGGTGAATTTCCTCACCCTCCTGTTTAATCAGCCCCTGCAACGGAGGCATTGTGGCGGTTTTATTTTCCCGGCCCATCGGATAGGTAACCGGTCCGCCCGCCCACTGCGCTCGCCCTGAAGCTCGCACAGGAAGACCCGTATTGGTGTCCAGCGTCACGTCCAAGCCGCTTATCTTCAGCTCTCCGCTCAGATTCAGACGATGGCGGCGCAATGCCGGCGCCAGCGCCGCCAGATCCAGAGAACCGTCAGCAAGCACTCGGACTTGATCAAATCCATCCAGTGCGGCTTTGGCGTCTATATCGATTTTGTTGGCGCGAAAGTTCAGCGCCAGAGCGTCGCCCATCATTAGCAGGCCAGATGGATAAACATCCCAATCCAGCACGCCGGTGGCCCAAGAATGAGAAATCAGCGCTTTGCCTTCCCAAAGCGTGCCTTGCAGCTTCTGCACCCGCACAGGAAGTTGGTTGGCGGGAACGCTGGCCTGACGCCACACAAACTCCACGGGCACGAGTAATACCAACCCCGCCAGATAGGTCAGGCCGCCAATAATAACCAATCCCACAATTTTTTTTATCACTTCTTTGGCCTACAACCTTCCCAATCAACCACTGAGCATATGCATACGCGCAATGGACTACATTCTAATTGTTGAATCGACAAACCCTACTACGCCAAGCCTCGGCGGCCATTATCACTGACCGGGCTCCGCCTCCGGGAGGTTTAAGACGACTGTCGCGAACAGCAGAATACTTTTATCTTCGCCTCAAAACACAGGCTATAAAATTTTTACATGGTAACAAAAGCATAGCAGTGTTTTCTAAAGAATATTTGCAACATTGGCAACGAGTTTGAGGTTAAACATTCTTAATAGACCCCACTATCCGCGCCAAGTTCTTCGCGCCATAAAAAAACCCGGCCGAAGCCGGGTTTTTTCCGCGGGAGCGTTATGGGGGATGATTACATCATGCCGCCCATGCCACCCATTCCGCCCATGCCGCCCATGTCTGGCATGCCGCCTTTCTTGTCGTCTTCAGGCAGGTCAGAAACCATACACTCGGTAGTGATCATCAGACCAGCAATAGACGCAGCGGACTGCAGTGCGGTACGGGTAACTTTCGCAGGATCCAGAATACCCATTTCCAGCATGTCGCCGTAAACTTCAGTGCCGGCATTGTAGCCGAATGCACCTTCGCCCTGACGGACTTTGTCCACAACTACGGAAGGCTCGCCGCCAGCGTTAGCGACGATCTGACGCAGAGGAGCTTCCATCGCGCGACGCAGCAGGTTGATGCCTACGTTCTGATCAGCGTTGTCGCCAGTCAGGTCAGAAACGGCCTGCAGTGCGCGCACCAGGGCTACGCCGCCGCCAGGCACCACGCCTTCTTCAACCGCAGCGCGGGTGGAGTGCAGCGCGTCTTCAACGCGGGCTTTCTTCTCTTTCATTTCCACTTCAGTCGCTGCGCCAACTTTGATAACGGCTACGCCGCCAGCCAGTTTGGCAACACGCTCTTGCAGCTTCTCACGGTCGTAATCGGAAGAAGTTTCTTCGATTTGACGACGGATTTGCGCAACGCGCGCTTCGATGTCGCTCTTAGCGCCAGCGCCGTCGATGATAGTGGTGTTTTCTTTAGTAACAACAACACGCTTAGCGGTGCCCAAGTCATCCAGAGTAGCGCCTTCCAGGTTCAGGCCAACTTCTTCGGAGATAACAGTGCCGCCAGTCAGGATAGCGATATCCTGCAGCATTTCTTTACGACGATCGCCAAAGCCAGGCGCTTTAACCGCTGCAACTTTCACGATGCCGCGCATGTTGTTAACAACCAGAGTCGCCAGCGCTTCGCCTTCCAGATCTTCAGAGATCACCAGCAGAGGCTTGGAGGACTTAGCTACTGCTTCCAGTACAGGCAGCATTTCGCGGATGTTGGAGATCTTCTTGTCAACCAGCAGGATGAAAGGATCTTCCAGTTCAGCGCTCATGCTGTCCTGGTTGTTTACGAAGTAGGCGGACAGGTAGCCACGGTCGAATTGCATACCTTCAACCACGTCCAGCTCGTCTTCCAGACCACTGCCTTCTTCAACAGTGATAACGCCTTCCTTACCAACTTTTTCCATCGCTTCAGCAATGATGTTGCCGATGCGCTCGTCGCTGTTGGCGGAGATGGTGCCAACCTGGGCGATGGACTTGGAGTCTTCGCAAGGACGGGAGATGTTCTTGATTTCTTTGACCGCAGCGATAACGGCTTTGTCGATGCCGCGCTTCAGGTCCATTGGGTTCATGCCCGCTGCAACAGACTTCAGGCCTTCGTTCAGGATCGCCTGAGCCAGTACAGTTGCAGTGGTGGTGCCGTCGCCCGCTTCATCGTTGGTTTTGGAAGCAACTTCCTTAACCATTTGCGCGCCCATGTTTTCGAACTTGTCTTTCAGTTCAATTTCTTTAGCTACGGACACACCGTCTTTAGTGACGGTAGGCGCGCCGAAGGACTTGTCCAGAACCACGTTGCGGCCTTTTGGACCCAAAGTGACTTTAACTGCGTCGGCCAGGGTATTAACGCCCGCCACCATGCGCTTACGCGCGGAATCGCCAAATTTAACGTCTTTAGCTGCCATAACAAAATCCCATTACTTGTTAGTTGATGACAAAAGTCTTTAGTTTCGGAGTGTTAGCCTTCGACTACGCCGAAGATGTCGCTTTCGCTCATGATCAACAGCTCTTCGCCATCAATCTTAACGGTGCTGCCGGCATACTGGCCGAAAACCACCTTGTCACCGACTTTGACCGCCAACGGACGGACATCGCCATTATCCAAAATACGGCCTTCGCCCACAGCCAGAACTTCACCCTGTGAAGGCTTTTCTGCCGCATTGCCGGGCAATACGATACCACCGGCAGTTTTGGTCTCTTCTTCCTTACGGCGCACGACAACACGTTCGTGTAACGGACGAATTTTCATTTCGCTTTTTCTCCCAGTTAGAACATTTAACTAGCTGACTTTTTGGTTTTAAACAGCAGCCGGACATCCGGGTTGGACCAGGAACGCCGAGTGCTTAAATTGTGGAGGTTTAAATGGGGCCCGGGGCGAGGATTTCAACACCCCGGCTATAATTTTTTTAAATTTTTTTCCTAGTCCTCTCGGGTGTACTCGCCTTCAATCACTTTATCCCCGCCAGCGCCTTGCCGTGGGCCGCCAGAGGGATCTCCGCGGAAAGCGCCATCCCGTTCAGAGGTCGAAGAATAGGTCGTTTGACTATAACTGCGGCTTACTACTCGCCCATTACGCAACAACGCGCCGCCAATACGGCCGATGAGCAACTTGCGCGTCAACGGCGTCAACAGAAGGAATCCCATGAAATCGGTTAAAAAGCCCGGCGTCACCAGCATGGCTCCGCCAATCAGCAGCGCTACACCCTCCAGCATTTCTCCCGCTGGAGTCTCGCCCGCCTGCATTTTCGCCTGCAGACTGCTCAGCAGAGAAAATCCCTGCCGTCGCAGCATGGTCACGCCGACAAATCCGGTGACGATAAAAATCGATACAGTCGGCCAGAAGCCAATGGCGCCGCCGACTTCAATGATCAGATAAATCTCAATGAGCGCAATGATAGGGATAAGAAAAGGTATTCTTCTTAGCATGATTCCGTCGTTACATCAGCCAGTGTTATGCAGGTGGAAATCGGTTCCTGGACCATTTGGTGGTCGGCGAAATTACTGCCATAATACTGGCTTTACGAGCGCCTCCCGGCGCAGCCGCAAACCCTAGAACACCATATAATTCAATATAGTAAGCGGTAATTCAGCGTGGAGGAGTCCCGCCCCTGGCGGTCCGCTCCCCTCTATGAAGCGTATGTATCTTCACCTGTCGTTACTATAGATGGAGTTGTTTATTTCTATTTCAACGCGACGGACAAAGATTATTGTTTTTTCACTATCGAGAGAGTGGGACAAGTTATGCAATTGAAAGATTCTGTGGTTGTGATTACCGGTGGCGGCCAGGGCCTGGGCCGCGCCATGGCGCTGTATCTCGCCGAAAAAGGCGCCCGTCTGGCGCTGATCGACCTGTCAGAAGAGAAACTGCAGGAAAGCGTCGCCAAATGCGAGGAACTGGGCGCTGAAGCCAAGTACTATCTGTGCAACGTCGCCAAAGAGGCCGACGTTGAAAGCGTGTTCGCCAAAATTGCCGAGGACTTCGGCGGCGTCGATGCATTGATCAACAACGCAGGCATCCTGCGAGACGGTATGCTGATCAAGTATAAAGACGGCCAGGTCACTCACCGCATGAGCCTGGAGCAATGGCAGTCCGTCATCGACGTGAACTTGACCGGCGTATTTTTGTGTGGACGCGAAGCCGCCGCCAAAATGCTGGAAAGCGGCCGCAAGGGTTGCATCATTAATATTTCCAGTATTTCCCGCGCTGGCAACATCGGCCAGACCAACTATTCCGCCGCCAAAGCCGGCGTCGTGGGCATGAGCGTGAGCTGGGCGAAGGAATTGGCGCGCTTCGGCATTCGTTGTATGGCGATCGCGCCCGGCTTTATCGAAACGGAAATGACCGGCTCGATGAAACCCGAAGCGCTGGAGATGATGACCAAGCAGATTCCTTTGCGTCGCATGGGTCAGCCGAATGAAATTGCGCAAACGGTGAGCTTCATTCTGGAAAACGACTATCTTTCCGGCCGCGTCATCGAAGTGGATGGAGCGCTGCGTATCTAGCAAAAAGGGGCTTCGGCCCCTTGCTTTTTATCTCGCCGTAAAACAAACCTCGGCTTCTTTTTTTCTAGTAGATTCACTTACCCAACCAGCGTCGCCAATATGTCTGAACTTAGCCAACAGGAAAAACTGCAAGCTATCTGGTTCGTTGTCAGCCAGATTCCTCCTGGAAAAGTGGCGACCTATGGGCAAGTCGCCAGCTTGGCGGGGCTGCCGGGGTTGTCCCGGTATGTGGGATACGCCATGAAACAGCTTCCAGACGGCTCCAGTATTCCCTGGCACAGGGTTATCAACAGCCAGGGAAAAATCTCTTTCCCGCCAACAACCAAGTCTTTTTTCCGCCAGCAAAGCGCGTTAACGCAGGAGGGCGTCGAGGTTCACAACGGACGCATCCCCCTGAAACGCTTTCAATGGGCGCCCTGACTGAGCCAGCCGCCCTCGCCTTCACTTCAGAACGGCTTCCAGACGCACCCTCAGGAAAGTTAAAAAGATCAGGCTCGGCGTAATCATCAACGTAGTGATGATAAAGAACATCACCCAATCGCCATTGAGACTGTCCACCAACGCGCCGCTATAGGAGGCCAGCAAGGTTCGCCCCAAGGTTCCGAGGGAAGCCATCAACGCATACTGCGCCGCCGTGAAGGCGCGGTTGCACATGACGGACAGAAACGCCACAAAGGCGACAGTGGACCAGGCGGAGGTGAAGCCATCCACTACTACCGCCGACACCAGCATGGGCACGCTCGGCCCCACCATCGCCAGCGCTGCGAACATCAGGTTGGAGGCGGCCATGGCGATACCGCCGATCATCAGGCCTCGATATAACCCATAGCGGATATTGACCAGACTGCCCAATATTGAGAACACAATGGTCACCCACCAGGTAACCGCTTTGGAATAGATGCCAATTTCTTCGTCCGTGAAGCCCACTTCTTTATAGAAAACCACCGACATCTTGCCGAGAAAGGCCTCGCCGATCTTGAACAGGAAGATAAACAACAGAATCGACGCCGCCAATTGCACGCCATTGCGGCGGAAGAACTCCGCCAAGGGTTCGATAAACGTAGTGAGCAGCCAAATAAGCGCGCGTTGATCCCAGCGAATTGTGGAACTCTCAGGAGTATCCTCCACCGCTTGAGACTCCCAACGCCACAAGGTGCGGATCATCCAGGCCAACGCCGCCAGATCCGCCATGGCGATAAACAATGTCAACGGCGTGGATGCGCGCCACTCTTCCGCCAGCCCTGGCTTGCCGATAATGGACCACACCGCCAGCGCGATCATCACCATCAGGGCGACAAACATGGCGAGCGGCTTCGCCTCGCCTTTTGAGCCCAGTACCCGCGCATAACGGGATTCCGCCGCCTGCTGGCCGCCCTCGCGATTGTTGGTTGGCTCGCTGGCCGCCAGCCAGGTAAACGCCATCAGCAGAACGACTACGGCCGCCATCAACACATACATGTCGGCCCACCCCCAGTCCCAGCGCCCCACCAGAATAAAAGGCGCGGCGCCCAGACCGGCATAGCCTGTCCACCAACCGGCGGTGGCCATGGCGGACGCCGCCGACATCATCTTGCCGTCGCCTTCCGGGACCACATCGATGCGATAGGCGTCAATGGCGATGTCCTGGGTCGCCGCGAAGAACGCCAGCGCCAGGGCAATGGACTTGGCGAGCAGCAAGTCATCCGCCAGGTCCMCCCTTGACATCGCCCAGCAACATACCGCCACTAAAGCCTGCATCATCAGCACCCAACTGCGACGCTGTCCCAGCGCGCGAGTCAACCAGGGCAGGCGCACGCGGTCCGCCACTGGCGACCACAAAAAGTTGGTCGAATAGGCCAGAAACACCAGACCAAAAAAACCGATATCCGTGCGCGAATAGCCCACGTCCTTCAACCAGGCCGTGACCGCCGAGCCGATCATGACAGCGGGAAAGCCGCTGGAGATGCCAAATACAAAAATGGTCAACAGGCGTTTGTCGAGGTAATAGCGCACCCCGTCGCGCCAGGAGGACGGCGTTTCCAAGTTTCACAACCTTTTGTTTGCGGAAGAAATTCTGGCTCAGGATATAATCAGGCGAGGCAAAGCTCCAGCATCCTGAAGCTTACTATGTAGTAAGAATATGCGGTGAGAAAAGGCCGGCCTGGGACCGGCCCGAAAAAATCAATCGCGGAAATTGTTGAACTGCATTGGAACGTCCAGAGACTCGTCGCCGCGCAGCAACTGGATGGCTTCTTGCAAATCATCTCTTTTCTTGCCGGTAATACGTACTTGATCGCCCTGAATAGAAGCCTGTACTTTCATTTTGCTTTCTTTGATCTTCTTGACGATGTCTTTCGCCACTTTCTGTTCCAGGCCTTCTTTCAGCGCGTAGGAGCGCTTCACTTGCTTGCCGGATTTTTGATCTGTTGAGTCGCCCAATACGCGCAGATCGACTTTGCGTTTGGACAATGTGGTGTTGAGGATCAGCAGCATCTGCTCCAGTTGGAACTCCTGCTCCGCCGCCATTTCCACCGCTTTTTCAGCCAGAGTGAATGAAGCCTCGACGCCCCGGAAGTCATACCGCATTTCCAGTTCCCGATTGGCCTGGTCCACCGCATTGGTGAGTTCGTGACGGTCTATTTCTGAAACAATATCAAACGAAGGCATTCAATTCTCCAAATAGTCATTAACGTTTGCGCCCATCATACCCGCCCGCGCAGTAAAGGTCGCGCCTGGCGAGCGTGTTTCGTCATCTCCGCGACGAATACGGACTCACAGCAGTATTCCTGGCCGACACACTAACAAATAGCTTTCCCGGCAACCCCCGCGGAGGCGATCCTGACGCGGCTGCATGCAAAACTGTAAACACAACGTTACACCTGGGCGTGTCGGCAAGATCCGCCATGTGTCCGATAGCAATAAACTACAAGCCGTTTATTATAACTCGCACGAAAAATGCAGCTATACTTCTGACAACTAAGTTATTTCAAATAAAGTCTTGCAAGAACGCACGTCCGGACCAACCGCCCAGGCCTGACGGCGGGGCAAGCCCGGGCCGATTATCGCGGCCGGTTACGAAAGTTCTCTCTTCATACAACCCACCCCGGCGATCCCATCCGTCGGAGCGTTTATTGAACTATCGAGAATTTTTAAATGTATAACCAATAAGGTTGAACTGGACTTATTCCATGCCGAATCTAGATTTATCCATCCTTGTGGTCGACGACGCCAAATTCAGCAGCGCCATGATCGCCAAGACATTGAGAAACTCCGGCTATCATGATGTGCGTATCGCCCACAACGCCCCCTCCGCTCTGCAAATGCTTGAAGAACGCGCCGTCAGCGTATTAATCGCCGACTGGCTGATGCCCGAAATGGATGGGTTGGAATTGACGGCCAAGGTTCGGCAACTTGACGAAGCCAGTAATCACTTTACCTACATTATTCTGCTGACCGCCAAAGAAGGCGTGGAAGCACTGGCTGAAGCCTTTGATCGCGGCGTCGACGACTTTGTTTATAAATCAGAGATGAACAAACAATTGCTGCCCCGCGTGTTCGCCGCAGACCGGATTTCCGATATGCAGAACACCCTGCTGGTGGCTAATCAGTTGTTGATGGATAACATCAAAGAACTGCAGGAACGCAATGTGCTGGATCTGGCGACCGGTCTGGGCAATCAGGTGCTGGCTCGCGAACGCCTCACTGATACGCTGCGTCAAATGGAGTCCCGCGGCGGCGCGGCAAGTTATCTGTTGCTGGGCATCAAGAACTGGCAGACCATCAAGAAGCACTTCAACCCGGCCATTCTTGAAGAGATCGCCAACGGCGTGTCTCGCCGTCTGCGCCATCTGACCCGACCTCTGGATACGGTCTGTCGCATCTCCGAGAATCAGTTCGCGGTCATTGGCCAGTTTTCCAGTCTGGAGCAGTGCACGACCAGCTGCTATCGCCGCATTCACGACGGCATCAACCTGAAAGCGTTCAAAACCACCGCGGGCTTCGTTTCCGTTCAGGCGGGCACCAGCGTGTGCGCCATCGACGGCAGCACCACGACGCCAAAAGCCCAGCAAGTGGAAAAAGTCGCCTTGCGCCGCCTGCAATACGCCTACGAGACCGCCACCATCGCGCTAGCGCTGTGGCCGGAAGTCAGCGACGAAGCCAAAGACGCAGAATAACCTCGTCTCGCTATCAATCCTCGCATGATCCGAGGTGTCACCATTAAAAAAACCGGGACAGTTTTCCCGGTTTTTTTATGTCTGCTCGACAATCTTCATCAGCTTGCTTCGAAACTGCCAGAAAACCACTCTTTACGTAACCCCCTTATTCCAATCGGGTTATAAACTTAAAGCCCTTTCTGGCCGGGCATAACAAATACTTACGTCAATAACAGAAATGTTTCAGCAGCCGCTCCGTTATATTCTTTTGTTACAAAAGCAAAACAACCCATTACTCAAACACAACTGAGATTCGGGCCGGCAGACACTAAGATTAAATCGTGGATTTGAGTAGTATCCCCCACTTAGAGCAGGGGGGTTAAGTAGTACCCCCTGCTTCTTTTGGGATTCAGATCTCCAGGTTTCCTTGCCTTTTTGTTTCATTTTTATCCTTAGCAGGTTTCTTTGGGGTGACGCAGTTTGTCGCCCCGTTTTGTTTATATCCCCCCGCTAATTTCCATCTTCATCTTGACGCACACTACCCCGGATAGCCCGTTATCTCCCTGATGGATTGATAAAGAGGCTGCAACTGCCGGTACATTTTCAAGTACACCTCGGAATATAAACGTTCATATACGCTTACCACCTCTGGTCGCGGCTGAAAGGTTTTCCCTACCCGTGTCATGGCTGCGATGGCGGCGTCAAAATCCCGATGCACGCCCAGTCCCACCATCGCATCAATGGCGGCGCCCAGCGCTGATGTCTCATAGGTATGGGGGCGCTCCACCGGAAGGTTGAAGATATCCGCCGTCAACTGCAAAGCGGCGTCGCTCTGCGAACCGCCGCCGGATACGCGTAACACGCGCATTTTGACGCCGGACTTCTTCTCGATTTTTTCCCGCCCTTCCCTCAGCGCATACGCCAGCCCTTCCAAGATCGCACGATACATATGAGCGCGGGTGTGCACGTCGCCAAAACCGATAATCGCTCCTTTCGCCTCCGGTCCCGGGCTGCGCACGCCGGGGGACCAATAGGGCTGTAAAGTCAGCCCCATAGAACCTGGCGGTACAGCGTCAACCAGTTCGTCGAACAATTGTTCCGGCTCAATGCCCCGTTCTTTCGCCACGCCTTCCTCGCGCAGACCAAACTCTTTCTTGAACCAGCTCACCATCCAAAAACCACGATAAATCATGACTTCCGTACAGTATCGTCCGGGAATGGCGGAAGGATACGGCGGCATATAAGGAATGGCTTCCACATACTTGGCGTTAGTGGCGTTGATGGTGGCGGTGGTGCCGTAACTCATGCAGCCTATGTGAGGGGCGGAGCCTCCCGAGCCAATAATCTCGCAGGCTTTGTCGGACGCTGCGGCGATAACCGGCAGACCAGCGGGCAATCCTAACCAGGCCGCAGCGTCAGTAGTCAAGGTTCCCGCCGGCTGCCCCGGCTCCACCAATTCAGGCAATTGCTCCGGGCATACTGGCATCGCGCGCCACTTCCAATCTCGCGCCGGCGCCCAGCGTAGCTTTTTATAGTCAAAGGGGATGTATCCGACCTGACTGCCGATGGAGTCCACATAATTTCCGGTCAGACGAAAATTCAGGTAACCCGAAAGCAACAGAAACTTGTGCGTGCGCCGCCAGAGATCCGGTTGCTGCTGCGCCAGCCAGTTGGCCTGGGTCTTTTCCCGAAAGCGCTTGACGGTTTCCTCCACCCTGGCGACTTTGAACAATACATCCCAGACGCCGCCCAATTTATCCTCCGCCTGCGCATGGCGCTGATCCAGCCAGATGATAGCGGGGCGTAACGGCGTCCCATCCCGATCAACACAAATGACCGTGCCGCGCTGCGTCGTCACCGTGACCGCCGCTACCGTTTCAGGCGACACCGGACTGTCGCGCCACATCAGACGACAAGCCTCTCCCAACGCCTCCCAATAATACTCCGGACGCTGCTCCGCCCAACCTGGCTGCTCTGAGAAATAAGGCTCTATAGGCTGCTTGCCTTTTGCAACTACATTACCAAGGTCGTCTATCAACAGGGCGCGCACACTCTGAGTGCCGTTATCAATGGCCATTACGTAGGTGCGGGCGGATGCGGCCATGGTCATGCCCCGCTCTCCTCAGTCTTGCGCTGTGTCCGCGCCGCCTCATTGTTCGCCGTCATCCCTGGTACGCCAAAGTGGCGCTGAAACAGATTCCGGTAACGATTCGCCTCGTCACGCCAAACCGCCTCCGACCAACCGAGATAACGCTGACAACGCCGGCCGATTTCCTCCAGCATGGCCTCGGCGCCGTTCGGCGCCAGCAGGCCCAGACGGGTGCGTCGCAACATCAGGTCATCCAGATGAACCACGGATTCGTTTTGCAACGCATGATCAATCTCTCCCCAGAGCAGATTGGTTCCGGCGATAGGCCTCAGGCGCTCTTTGTCCTTTTCCAACATTGCGGCCCCCGCAGAGCCGTAGCGTCCGCATAACCGCCGATACACCGACGCCGAGACGCCGCAATCCGGGCTGTAGGGCGGCGCGCCATTGGCGAATACCCGGGCGTCCGAAGCATTGAAGGCCACACCGTCGAGATAGCGGGCCGCTTCCTGCAACACATCCAAAGCAATCAATCTGAATGTGGTCAGCTTGCCCCCGGCGACGGAAATCAGTCCATTATCATTCCAGATCGAATGTTCACGCTTTTCCTTGGAAGGGTCCGCCGCGCCGCTGGATACGACAGGGCGAATGCCGGAGTAAGTACACATGACCTCCTCCGGCTGCAATCCTAAGGACGGAAACATATGGTTCACGCCGCGCATCAAGTACCCCATTTCGGCGGCGCTGATGCTGACATCCTGCCCCATATCCTGTGTGTGATCGAGATCCGTGGTGCCCACCACGGTGACGCCTTCCCAGGGAAACGCAAAAACGGGACGCTTATCATCCGGGTGAAATCCACTCACCGCATAGGCGACCGGCAGTCGCCAGTGAGGCAGAACCAGATGACTGCCGCGCAGAGGCCGTATTTGCGCGTCGCAGCCTTCCTGCATGCGTAATTGATCGGACCAGGCGCCGGTGGCGTTCACCACGACCCGCGCCCGTACTTCGCAATTACGGTCGGCGATGGCGTCATGCAGCACCACGCCATGCATACGTCCATTGACGCGTACAATTTCTCTGGCGCCGCAGTAATTCGCCGCCACGCCCCCTTCCGCCACGCCCTGGCGCAGAATTTTCAGCACCAGCCGGGCGTCGTCCGTCACTGCATCGCCAAAGCGACTAAGACTGCGCAGCCCCTCTGCGTTTATGCCCGGGGCCAGATAAGCAGCCTGTTCCGGCGCAAAGGCTTCGTGATTCCGCGCCCCCGCCATGCGGTCGTATACGTCCAGCACCCGCTGAAAAATAAACCCCGGGGGAAATTCACCCCGATAATGCCCCATCAAAAAGTTAAGCGGCTCCACCAGCCCAGGCGCTTCCTCCAATAGACGCTGCCGCTCGCGCACAGAGTGACGGGTCAACGAAAGCTGCCCCGAGGCGAGGTAGCGTAGCCCGCCATGCACCATTTTCGATGACTTGCTGGAAGCGCCCCAAGCAAAGTCGCGCTTTTCCACCAGCAGCGCCTTCAGGCCGTATCTCACGGCTTCCCTCAAAATACCCGCGCCGGTGACGCCGCCGCCGACAATCACCAGGTCCCAGACATGCTTGCCGGACTCCAGCATCTCCCAAAGCTTTTCTCGTTGCTGTGGCCGCCAGTAGCTCAGGTTGTCCATACATCACCCCGTTTGGCGGCTTTTTTAGCGGCGGTTTGCGGCTCCTCCACATTGGCGATCAAGGTTCCCGGGTTCATCAGTTGTTGCGGGTCGAACTCGCGACATAAGGCCGCGATCGCGCACATGCCCAGCTCCCCTTTCTCCACCGGCAGGTAAGGCGCATGATCTTTACCCACGCCGTGCTGGTGACTGATGGTGCCGCGATTGTTGACAATCATGTCGGAAGTGGAGGTTTTCATGCGCTCCCAACGCGCCAATGTTTCCTCATAGCTGGAGCCGGATTTGAAAACATAGGTGGTGTATATGGAGCAGCCCTGTCCGTAGAAATGCGACAAGTGAGTGAACACATGCACCCGCTCCCCTTCCCGCTCCAGACCTGCCCGTAGATTGGCTTCGATTTTGTTGAGCAGGTGATCGACATTATCCCAGTCGGTGGCGGTTTCCAGGGTGTCCACCACATAGCCGTCACGCCATAGCGCTTCGCGCAGGTATGGCATCAGGAAGCGTTTTTGCGCCCATTTACGTCCCAGCAACGTACCCGTGTTGACGCCCTGCCGACGCTTGATAAGCGCATTGAGCTGGCTCCTGGCGGCGCGACACTGCTCGGTGGTTCCGGTCACGCCGACGGTCATCATGCACTTACCTGCGCCAGCTCCGCGCCACTTCAGATAGCGCTCCAGCCATTCGATCTGTTTGGGATGCCCCGCCAGCGCCAATTGTGTTTCCGTCTCCACCGCGTTGCTGACGCGCAGCATGGACAACTGCACCTTGCCCTGAACCAGCTCGCGGGCGGCGGTTTTGGCCTGAGACCAGGAGGGGAACACGATGACGTAGAAATCTTCTTTTTCCGCCAGGGGCGTCACCCGCACTTTCACTTCCGTGAGCACTCCCATGCGCCCTTCCGACCCCAGAATAATTTCACGAATATCCGGTCCCGCCGACGAGGCGGGAAAAGTGGGGATATACATCGTTCCCCGGGGCGTCTCGACGCGGCCGCCGGCAAACAGTTGCTCGATACGACCATAGCGCAGGGACTGCTGACCGCTGGAGCGGCTGGCCACCCAACCGCCCACCGTGGACAGTTCAAAGGATTGCGGAAAGTGTCCAAGGGTATACCCCCGCGCCCGCAATTGCGCTTCCAGATGCGGGCCAGGCGTCCCAGCCCCAAAAGTGGCGAGCAGGCTCTCTTCATCCAGCTCCAACAGACTGTTCATTCGCCCCATATCCATCGTCAGGATGGGCTTGTCCGAGTCAAACGGGTTGATATGTCCCGCCACGCTGGTGCCGCCGCCGTAGGGAATCACCACGATGTCTCGCGCCAGACAGAAGTCCAGCAATTCGCGTACATCTTCTGAGCTTTCGGGAAAGGCCACGCCATCAGGGAAAAACTCGAAATCGCCACTGCGCATGGCAAGCCAGTCCGGCAGACTTTGCCCCCGCGCATGCCTGACGCGAGTCTCGGCGTCAGCGGTAATCAGAGGATGCGCAGGCAGACGCGACGGCGGCGTTCGCGCCAGCACGCTCTCCAGCGACGCGTCAGCGAGCGGCGTCGCCTTGCCAACGCGTTCATGTAGAAACCCAACGCCGCCCGGCGGCAGCTCCATCCCATTATTTTCGTCGCCCCAGCCATTCCAACGCCGCATACTAGTCTCCCGGTGTGAACCTGTTTCTTACGCTGTCTGCATCCGTCGGTAGCGGCGTCGCCACTACAACGGACCCCGGCCCTATGATCTGTCGCCATTTCGGGCCTGTTCTCTGCGGCATATACTAATTAAAATCCGTCGTCAGTCACTGTCGGATTAAGACAGCCCCGGTATCATTTGGCGACATGCGTCAATAAACGATGTAATAGACTAAGAAATGAACGCCAACCAGCACTTGGGATTCGCCTCCGTTCCCGCCGTTAATCAATATTTGCGCTTCGCCGCCGACTCTGGCCTGGACTGCGGGCGCGCCCTCGCCGCCGCCGGCGTGGACCCGGTGATCCTGCAAGGCGGACAGAATCAACGCATCAATGGCGATCAATTTCAGTCTTTATTGCGCGATCTGGCGCAGCAGGCTCAGGACCCATTATTGGGACTGAAGAGCGGCGGCTATGTGCAACCCGGCTCCTATAGCGTGCTGGGCTATATCGTCATGAGTTGCAGCACCTTGCGGGAGGCGGTGGAGCGCATCATTCCCTTTGAAAAGCTGGTTGGCGACATGGGCGTCACCAGTCTGACGCAAGAAGGCGCGCAGACGCTGATTCGCTGGGACTGCGCCTATCCTGATCCGGACGTGCGCCCGCATATGATCGCCAATGTGCTGGCGTCCTGGGTGAACTTCGCCCGCTGGCTCGCGAATGCGGACAACGCCGCGCCATTGCAGGTTCTATTTGAACACCCGTCTCCCGGCCCTGAATTCGAACCCGCCTACCAGCGCGCTTTCCAGTGTGAGGTCATCTTCGACAGCCCCGTGAGCGGACTGGTGGTGAACGACAGGTTGTTGGACACGCCGTTACGGCAGCCGGATCTGTTGCTGCGGCAAACATTGGAAAGCCACGCCAGCGCTCAAATCAAAACGCTGGATGAAGAAGATCTAAGCTTATTGACCCGTGTGAAGAACGCCATTCGCCACCAATTACGCCATGGCGTCAGCCGTCAGGATATGGTGGCGGAACGGCTTGGCGTCACCGCCCGCACGCTACAGAGACGGCTGAGCGAATCCCACAGCAGCTACCAGCAGTTACTCGACGAAGTGCGCCTGGAGATGGCGCAGGATATGTTGGCCCACTCCGACATCCCCATTCCGGATATCGCCCGCCAGCTTGGATTCGCGGAAGTGCGCTCCTTTCACCGCAGCTTTAAGAGTCATACGGGAGTGACGCCCGGCGAATTTCGCGACAACGCCGGCGCGCCATCTTGATGGCCTCACACCCAGGCGCTAACTGAATCCGCTTAAATTTCCTGCTTCGGTATAGCAGCCAGAGCATCCTCAGGATTCACCTCTAACTGCGCAAACCAGTCAAAAGGGCTCAAACACAGCGTCCATTTTACCGGAACCAGCTGATCCGCCGGCAGCAGCCGTTCGTCCTGATACGCGCTGCGCCGCACCTGGCGGACCAGCTCTTCCATATCCCTTCGCCAGCGCTGCAGGGTGCTTAGCGAGACGCGTCGAAAACCACTGTCAAACAGCCGGTCTTCCTGCTCATATTCGTCCAGAACCTGGGACAGAAAGCGACTGTTCATGCCTTTAATATGCTCATGCAACGCCCCTCCCAGAGGAAAACTCAAATGCCCCTCCACTCGCAGTCGAATCTCCAGTCCCTGCTTGATATCCAGAAAGCGCCAGACTTCCAGCGCGCGTAGGAAAGCGTACATCTGCGCCTGCGATAGACCATGACGCGCCTGAATATCGGTGACGCTGTACCCCTGCGTGAGCAGAAACAAAATATTGAAATGACTGATATGGGACGCTAGAAAACGCTCCTGCTCCGGGGTGATCTGGGTAAGCGGCTCCTGACGATTGCGCGCCACCAGCATCAGATCAAGGAGAGAGACGCCTATCGCCTCGCAAATTTTCTCCAACCTGCTCAAGGAGCAATCCTGATCACGAAAAAGCCGCTTAACGCTCTGCTCCGAAACGCCTAATATTTCCGCCAGGTCGCGGTAAGTGAACCCTTTGGCTTTCAATGCGGTTTTAAGTACAGCGATCAGTTCTGATCGATCGCTGCCCTGATTAGCTGCCTGTTCTTGCTTCATATGACGCCATCCTTCCTATGTCGCTTAACGCGACAAAAAGATATATATAATGTCACCTAATCATCCATTAATTTCAAAAAGTCACATAAAAACATAACCTGAGCGCATTCAAACGACAACCTAATTGTTCTGTCTCAGGAGATAACATGCATTCTCGACTTCTCAGCCTGCTCGCACTCGCCACCCTGCCCTTCGCCGCATCAGCGGAGACTGCTGCGCCTTCGCAACCCTCTCTCCAGAATGTCTGGACTGCTTCCGGCTTCGACCAGCCGGAATCCGCGATTTACGACCGTAAACGTCATCAGATTCTGCTATCCAGCATGAATGGAGGCGCTGACGCCGCCAATGGACTGGGTTATATCTCCGTACTGACGGAGAACGGAGACATTGTGAAAAAGCACTGGGTGCAAGGCCTGAATGCGCCCAAGGGCCTGGGCGTCTATGGCGACCATCTTTATGTGGCGGACCTGACCCGGGTCTTGGATATCGACATCACTACCGGAAAAATCGCTCATACCTATGAAGCGCCGGAGGCCAAGTTTCTCAACGATGTGACGGTCACCGACAACGGCGACGTCTATATTTCCGACCTGTTGGCGCAGCGTATTTACCGCCTGCATCAGGGCTCCCTGGAAATCTGGCTAAGCTCTGCGGAACTGAATTTCCCCAATGGTCTATGGGCGCAGCACGATCGCCTGCTGGTAGCCGCCTGGGGCCAGGATCTGCAGGCGGACTTCAGCACACGCATCCCCGGCCGCCTGAAACAGGTTCAGCTGTCCGACAAACGCATCAGCGATTTGATTGACGACCAGCCGCTTGGCAACCTGGACGGCGTCACCGACGATGGCGCAAACGGCCTGCTGGCCACAGATTTCATGCGCGGCCGTCTGTTCTATTTCAGCTCCCTGGACAGAGCGCCGGCGGAATTCGAACTTACTCCCGGCAGCGCCGACCTGGACTATATTCCAGAACAAAAGCTGGTGCTGATGCCGCTCATGTGGAAAGGCGAACTGGCGGCCTATCGACTGCCTTAGGCCTCATTTCCCTTCCATCTGGTTGCGCCTGGGCTAAAACCCGGCGCAACTTTGCTTTAGAAAGCGTTACCCAGTGCAGACAAATAGTCAGTATGAGGGAACGTTCAAGATGGTTGACCAAACCGGCCAAACTAAAATCAACTCTTTCCTGCGCCAATTAGGCCAGGATTACAATCTGCCGTTTATGAAGCTCGACGATAACGGCGTCTGCTCTCTCTCCGTAGATGGCCATCTCTATTCCATTGTACAAACCAATGACAGCCCCTGGTTATTGCTACATGCGGATTTCGGCCATGCGCCCAGCGCGGAAGCAAGCAAAGCCGCTCTGCTGGAGCAACTGCTTGAGTGGAATTTTCTGGGCAAAAGCACTCGCGGCGCCACCCTGTCCCTCAACCCGGAAAGCCATCGCCTGACGTTCCATATGCAATATCTGACAGAGCACGTTAACGAGGCGGTTCAGTTAAACAACTTACTGGATTTCTTTATTGAAAGCGCCACCCAAATCCGCGAGCAGCTAGTAGACGCTATCGGCACTGGTCAAAAAGCGCCGACTGCGTCTACTTCCGCTCAGCCGGTACACCCAAGCAGCTTCATGCGAGTATAGGAGTCGTCAGATGACAAATATCCATGGCGTATCATCCGCCAATCAAGTGCAATCAACCCAACAATCCAATCCGACCAATCCCTCGTCGAGCCTGAACCATGCCTCGCCGTCTAACGACAGTGCGCGACTTGGCGGCTCTGATCTGGGAGGAGGCTCTTCCTCTCACCCAACGGGTTCGTCAAACGGCCGGGCTTATCTCGCGGCCAGCACCGAGGGCGCTCAAACCTACTACGGCCAGGCGGTCAACGGGGTAAACAGCTTCCTGCAGCAAAACGGCGTGCCATTGCCTAACGACCAGGCTCACAGCATCGCCAATAACGTGTCTGAACATGAGAGAGGCACGTTGTCCCAGGGCGAAGCCCATATGCGGGAGGCCAGAATGTTCGCTGGCAGCGCCGTACAGTACGCAGCCCAAGGCGATTTCGGAAACGCCGCAATCAATGCCGCTGGCGCAGTAGCCAACACTGTGGGCGCTGGCATCGTGGCGCCGGTGACGGACAACTCTGAGGCAGGCAGAGAGTTGGAGCGCATCAACAACGCCGTCAGCGGCACATTCTAACTTTATTGGGACAGCCTTTTCGGCGATGAGGCAACTCCCTGTTCCATCAGGGCGTTTATCTCATCGTCGCTAAAGCCCAACTCCGTTAATACTTCCCGGCTGTGTTGGCCCAAGGCGGCGCCGGCGCGACCAGGAACAAAGGCGTCTCCCTCGAATTTGATGGGGGACGCCAACTGTTTTCGACTCACACCCTCAGCGTCACTCACCTGGCAAAACATTTCCCTGCCATTGAAGTGTGGATGCTTTTCCGCTTCAGACAAGGTTAAAACCGGCTCTACGCAGGCGTCGACCGATGCGAATATCCGCTCCCATTCCGCCAGAGTTTTACCCAGGAAGATTTCCACCAGTTTTTGCTTACTGGCCTGCCGGTCCTGCTCCCGAGGGCTCAACATCAACGCCAGCATATGAGGAATCTCCAAAGTGCGGCACAGCGCTTCGGCGAATTGCGGCTCCAAGGCCCCAACGGAAAGATAGCGTCCGTCCTGAGTGCGGTAATAATCATAGCACCCCCCGCCATTGAGGATTTCCGCCTCCAGTTGCGGATCTTCGCCGGTCGCCAGATAGCCCGCCATCGCCATATGATTCATCGACAGCGCCGCATCGCTCATGGAAATATCAATCCGCCGCCCTTCATCATTTAGCTGGCGCTGCACGACCGCCGCCAGAATGCCCATCACCGCGTGATGCGAGCCTCCCGCCACATCCGCCGTCTGCACGCCAAACGGCGCTGGACCGCTTTCCACTCGTCCACTGTAGGAACTGACGCCCGCTAGCGCCAGATAATTAATGTCGTGGCCGGGCCTGTCCCGGTAGGGGCCGCTTTGTCCATATCCGGTGATGGAGCAATAGATCAATCGGGGATTGATCGCCTTCAGGGTTTCATAGTCCAACCCCAGACGCTGCATCACTCCCGGTCGAAACTGCTCTACTAATATGTCGTACTCAAGAATCAGCTTTCTGACGATATCGATAGCCTGAGGCTGTTTCAGGTCCAGGGTCAGAGAACGCTTTCCCCTGTTCAGATAGGCGTGGCTGGCGGAGACCTCCCCCACCATCGGCGGAACAACTCTCAGCAGATCGGTGCGCGTGGGCGATTCGATTCGCAAAACTTGCGCCCCCATATCCGCCAGCATCATGGTGGCGCAGGGACCGGGCAGCAACGTGGAGAAGTCGAGTATTTTCAGGGAGGACAAAGGCGCAGCCATATAAAGAAACCACCATTTCATTGTAATTATCAACGCGATGACTAGCAGATAGCCGGACGCGCCGCTTCAGCAATCTCCATTATCATGCCCCTTAATCAGGCGCCAATGGGATTCCGCGCCAAATCCATTGGCGAAATCATCCTTGATCATGACAGGCAATTAGTTAAGACTGAGCGAATCAGAGTTTCTATAGATTCCAATAGGTTAGGGCCTCACAAGGGCACGACGAACAGTATTCTCCGCCGGTATACCCAAAAACATGGCAAAACTTACGGTTTCCAGTCATTTTGTTCGCGCTGCGCTCAGCGGCGCGGAAAGACAAGGCAAGGACGTTGCCGAACTATTGCGCTGCGCAGGCATCCCCCTGCAGGCGTACCAAAACCCGCGCAGTCGTGTGGGCGGTCCGCAGTACACTAAATTAATGCAATGTATCTGGAAGGTTCTGCAGGACGAGTTTATGGGCTTGACGGACACCGTCTGCAAAACCGGAACCTTCGCCACCATGTGTTATCTGGTGGTGCACTGCAATAACCTGGAAAGCGTGCTGCGTCGCGGCCGTATCTTTTATTCTCTGTTCGAAAAGCCGGTGACCTTGAAGCTGGAAGTGCATGGGGATCAGGCCGTTCTCATCGTCGATGCCGAGGCGACTTTTCACGACCCTTACCACTTCTTTCAGGAGAGTCTTTTGGTGATCTGGCACCGACTCGCCTGCTGGTTGACCGGACAGCGAGTGGCTTTGGACGAAGCCCGCTTCAATTATCCCGAGCCGGAGCATTCCAGTGAATACCGCCACTTGTTTTACTGCCCGCTGCAATTTAATAAGCCGGACACGCGTATTTACTTCCATAAACGCTATCTGCAGTTACCAGTGATTCAGGATGAGCCATCGCTCAAGGAGTTTTTGAAAACCTCTCCCGCCGACCTGCTTGCGCGACCGGACGACAGCAATACTTACACATCCAAAATCCGAGCGCTGGTAGGACGCGACCTTAGCCAGCAAATGCCGGATTTTGAGTTCATCGCGTCCCAGATCAATGTCAGCCCGCAGACTCTGCGGCGGCGTCTGAAAGAGGAAAACACGTCGTTTCAGGAGATTAAGGACAATATGCGACGAGACGCGGCGATTTATTATCTTTCACGTCGGGAAATGTCCATCAACGAGATCGCCTTCAAGGTGGGATTCACCGAGCCCAGCACCTTTCATCGGGCTTTTAAGAAATGGACGGGGGTAACGCCGGGAGAATATCGGGAAAGCGTGCTGCGAGAGCGTCAGCACTGATCCTGAGACGACAGTCGCGCCGTAGCGCAGGGCTTACGCTTTTTCTTTTCGTACAAACGCTTGTCCGCCAGCTTCAACAGCGATCGCGCGCTTCCCGTCCCGATCTGACTGGTGGACGCCACGCCGATGCTGACTTTGACGGGAATACGCATGTCGTCAATGACCAGCGGGTTAGCGTAGAGATAGTCGCACAAACGCTCCGCAATTTGCTCAGCACCCTCCTGGTCCTGGTCGGGCAACAGCACCACAAACTCGTCCCCGGCGAAGCGAAACGCCTGATCGGACTTGCGCAGCATCACACACAACCCATCAGCGACATGCTTCAGGTACTCGTCGCCTACGTCATGGCCGTAAGCATCGTTGACCAACTTAAAATCATCACAATCAATAAATGCGAGCGCTAAAGGCTGTTCATTACGCGCCGCCCGACTTATCTCCACGTCCAACGCATCCTCCATTTCCCTGCGATTACGCAGTTGCGTCAATGGATCACGGGTAGCCAAGTCAGCGATTTTTTCCCGCGCCACTACTGAACTCAGGCATAGCGACGCCTTGACGCTCAGCTGACGCAAAAAGAAACATTCCTTGTCCGCGCGATAACGCTCCTGATCGTCGGCGGCCAGGTTCAAGCTGCCCGCCAGACGTCCTTCAAGAATCAAAGGCAGTATCGCAATTGAGCGAATTTGTGTCCGGATTTCCGGCGGCGTCATAAAGAAGAAACGATATAGATCGGCGTGACCCATCAGCGGCTCCCTCGCGCCTTTAGTGGCCGCCAGATACTCAACGGAAGGCGCGCACACCCATTTTCCCGCCAGATCCGGCGAGGCTTTCAGGGTTTTTATCAGGGATTCCGTATGGGCGCTTTCAACCATGGCGTACCAGACATGCTTAACGCCGAATTTGTCCTGCACGGTTTGCAACAGATGCTCAAGAAACGGCTGCACCTTGGCGACATTGAGGATCGCAACCTCAATATCGAACAGGTTACGCGCAATTTCTTCATTTTTACGCGCTCGGGCGAACAGCTCTTCCAGGGAATCCATCGAAGTTCTGACTCACTCTCTCAAATGCCCAATCGGGCTGTTTCTTGAAATCACTGATTTATTATTGGCTCTAGAGGCTGCGTCCAACCTCCTCTATACGAAACACCGAACAGCTCCGCTCATAAGAGAGACTATTGGCGTCTGAATGCACAGGCTTGAGCTAAATAATAGTCAAACATTCGTAGTTTGTTCATGCCGGCGCCCAACTCCGCGCAATATTTGACCACACCGTTAAGTTTTTCTCACAAGGGGTTGACGGATGCAAACAAGGTCTTTAGTATACGCACCTCGTTGTCGCGGGGTGGAGCAGTCTGGTAGCTCGTCGGGCTCATAACCCGAAGGTCGTAGGTTCAAATCCTGCCCCCGCAACCAGCATTCCTAAAAGCTCGATTTTATATCGGGCTTTTTTATTGCCTGAAAGACGACCTTAGCGGTCGTATGCGGAGGCCCGCCGCGATCAAATCCCGCCCCCGCAATCAGTACTCCTAAAGCTCGAGTTTATATCGGGCTTTTTTATTGCCCGAAAAAAGGCCTTGGCGGTCGTATCCGAATGGCAGCCCGTTCAAATCCCGCCAGCGCATCCAATATTCTTATCAGCGAGTGAACATTACATAAAAATAGCCGTTGCATAGGAGTCGCCTCTAACTCTGTATATATTTCAAACTGGAGTAGACGGTTAGCTCGAAAAGTGGAAGGCGCCGAATCCCCCTGCTTGGCCCTGAGACGTACTGCTACTATCTCTATATAGAAGGATGCCCCCTGCTATTTGCGTCGGAAAAGCCTTGCCCACTGAGGCTTTACTCATAGCGCACCGATAAATATCGATTTTTCCGAAAGTTTTTTAGCAATTGCCATTGACGTACGCCACTCGGATCTTTAGTATACGCACCTCGTTGTCGCGGGGTGGAGCAGTCTGGTAGCTCGTCGGGCTCATAACCCGAAGGTCGTAGGTTCAAATCCTGCCCCCGCAACCAGTATTCTTAAAGCCAGCTTTTCTAGCTGGCTTTTTTATTGCCTGAAAGACGACCTTAGCGGTCGTATGCGGAGGCCCGCCGCGATCAAATCCCGCCCCCGCAATCAGTACCCCTGAAGCTCGATTTTATATCGGGCTTTTTTATTGCCTGAAAAAAGGCCTTGGCTGCCGCATCTTGTACACAAGCGATCTATTTCACCTTATTATCTCGAGTCGTTTACCCGCCAGATTTCATTAGCAGTGAATCAGATTCCCACCCAATTGAGATATAAAATACCCAAAGATCATGCCTTTCCGTTAAACAGCAAAGCTTTATCGGAGGCTCTTATCGATGTACCTCAATATAGCGAGTTATCGGCGATTTTTAGGTTCGGAGACGAGTACTCACTAAGCTCCTATCGCTACAAGCTCCGTATGCAGGAGCCGGTCACCATCCTGAAAGCCACGTATTCTCGCCTGCGTACTCGCCATTCATCGCCTAATAAGTTTATCGAGCAAGGTTTATATGAGCCGAAGTGGACAATCACTTTGACTGCACTGCCAAAGGAATATTTATCCATTTCGAGCTCTCTGTTAAAGGAAGAAGCGCTTCCAAAACTGCGAGATTGGTTCATCGAGACAGGCGCACAGACAGGCTATGAAACCCACAGCATCGCGTTTATTTTTGATCTTTATAAAAAGAAGCTAACTCACAGAGAAGGTATCCGTAGGTAAGCATAAGAGCGGGCCTCGCACTGCAGCTGAGATTGGCTCTGGCCGCTTGACTCAATCAGTCACAGCTCACACTCCACCACAAACAGTCCGCCTTGTTTCAGCCATGTCTTTCTCTCTTCAGACCGGTAGAAGGCGTCGGCCACTATTTCCAGTACCTGTTCCGGGGTGATTTTGTGGGAGCAGAATTCCAGCTGTTCCGGTCCATTGGCGTAATCTTCAAGAATGGTGGGGGTGAGTTCATCGTGGCGGTATACGCCAACCACGGCGTCAGCAGCGAACTTCACTCCGCCCTGCTCCAGTTGGCGCTTGACGTCGCCCAGGGAATGCAGCATTTCGTATTCAATCGCGGTTTTCAGCATCGAGATCAGGTCGTCGGTGATTTGGGAATCCTGTAGGGCGGTGAAGTCGTCAGAAGCGCCGATTTTGTTGGCGATTAACGCCGCCAGATTGAGAATGAAAAGGCAGTGATGGCCGTCGTTAACGCTCTCCGGCAGAGCTATCGCGGCGCCATGGGGATCTTTATCTGGCAGGCCGATTAGAGCGGCCCTCTCCTCGCCATCGCAAATCCACTCAAACCCTCCCAGACACATCTCCACATCGTCGCCTGTGGCCAGCAAGCGAGATACCTGTTGTCCCGGACTGATTTCAATTGCGAGGGCGTTATACCAATGCGCCGCCAAAGCGGCCCCAATCTGCTCGACACAGTCGAATTGCGGTGCGTTCATGATTTCTGTACGTCTCAAAGCAGTTATCCAAGGCAAGTCGAAGTTCCGGCATCGTCGCTGATGATGGGAACCTTCACCTCCTTAGTCTCACGCCTGATTGAACAGGCCCAACTCAACTTGTCATCCCTATACAAGCAACATACTCTCTTTAATCCCAGCACACCGGCAAGCGGATCACAAATTTCGCGCCTCATTCCAGCTGAAATAGATGCTTGCTTAATTAGGAAAGCGAACAATGTCAAACCACCACCTAACGCGCGCTACCATAAGCAGAGCCGCCCAATGCAGGACGGCCTGCAGGTAGCTCAAGTCGCCCAGAAGCACTACTTTGAGGCTCTGGCGACTCCGCCCCCCTTTCAACATAATTAAAAACAATCGGTTAGGCAGACAGCCTTTTATTACCTGACGCCCAAGCGAATAGTGTTAGTTACTTTTTAAATGCCAAACATACCCAATAAGGCATATTGGAAGAAAACCTAACATTGCTGAACCCGTTCCTCTCCAACATCTCTGTAATTTTCTCCCGGCTGAACCTCTTTTCAAGCCGGGTCCCAAACCGATCCAAAGCATCTGTCTTCATATAGTAAAACTCTTTTCCGCGGTAATCGGACAAAGGAATTCCATCAACCTCAAAACCCAGCTTTTCGAGACACAAAGCAGCTCTTGCGAAGGGAAAATAAACAAACGCCGCGATACCGGTAGAAAGCGGCTTTTTTGCGGCGAACGGGAGACTGGACACAAACCTTCTGATCATATCGGAGATACGCCATAACGACTTAAACGCCATCCCTCTATTTTCAAAGTCGTAATAAAGATACAACAAAAACGGAGCTCCGCTTTTAAGTAGCTCAGAGCAGGACCTTATTCCACCTTCTGTATCAGGAATGTGGTGCAACACTCCCAGACAATATCCGAAATCCTGGCTCCCGCGCTCAACAGAAACCCCATCCACAGGCGCACACTCATAGTTGATATTGCTACATTTAGATAGCTTTTTCCTAGCGACTTCCAACGCCTTCTCACTAGGATCAATACAAGTCAACCTACCTACGCGCGGAGCGACAAAACTGGCCCACCTGCCACTTCCGCATCCCATATCAAAACCGGCAGCATTACCATCCAGCAAGTCAAAGGGAAATATATCGAAGTACTGATTAAAAGCTTTTTCCAGAGAGCATTGAGCTACCTCATCCTGAGGGTATGCGTCCCACTCATTTCCGAAATCCTCTACTACTTTGGCATCCACATTCTTCATAGCGTCTCCTATGGATTCTAGCGATGTTGTTCGCTCAATGCTCGTAGCGCGACAACCTGGATTTTAGCAGCCCCGCGATTCAACTCCAGTCCATTCCCATTTATCTCTTTTATCAATGTCCCTTTGAGTTTTAGTCGATGACTACGCCTTCCATCAAAGGTTAGTCCAACTTTCAGATAGTCATCACAAGGAAACCCATCGGATATTTTGTAACGACAGCCTCACCATCTCAAATTTGGACTATATTTAATACAGAGGGCCAACCGCCGCGTTCGCGGCTCCTGGACAGGCCCCTTGCGACTAGCCGGCAGTATCCGGGAAGCGGGTGAGTTCAACCAAAGCGCCTGCGCCGGGATTACGGTGGAGATGCTTCGCGAGGACGGTCGGTTAGTGAATTTTCCACACATTGAAAGTGCATTGTGTTACAGAGGATTGTTGCATCCGCTGCTCTAATAACTATTGCAATTTCAACGCTGATCCAGAGTTTCAACTTCCGAGAGTAGTAGCAACTACAAAAAGAGCCGTCCTATGAAAGTCTATATAGATGCGCCACTGGTCGCCGTCGCCCTCTTTTGCGCCGTCGCCGCAAGCATCGCCTTTGAAAGGATGTCCATCAGTGACGATAAACATCCTCCTGTAATCCAGACCAACGCTTACGCACTGGAGAATGCAATCGACCAGGACAAAGCCCCCGGAGCCCTGCCAGGCGTACAGCCCGGACTGCGCCCGGTTGCTTTAACCACCGATTACCTACGCTACCCGCCGCTGATCAGTGACGAAGCCATTCTGGAGCTATGGGCGCAAAACAAAAGGACCGCCACGCCGCTATTAACGCCTTGAAGGACGAGGAACTGCGCGCGCCGGCTTAGTAGTGAGCCGGCAGCGCGTCGTTAATGACGATTTTCTTTTTCTCCACCTTAATATATCCGCCTATCTCAAGATCTTTCATGATGCGCGAGACCATCTCCCGACTGGCGCCGACCCGGTTAGCGATCTCCTGCTGCGTCAGCGGAATCTCCGTAATCAGGCGGTCGCCTTTGCGCTCCGACAGCTGTAGCAGAGTGCTGGCGACCCTGCCGTAGACATCCATCAGCGCCAGGTTTTTCACATTATTGGTCAGTGCGCGCACGCGTTGGGTGAGGTGAATAATCAGGTTGTAGGCAAGATCGGGCGTCTGCCTGAACGCTTCCAACAGGCTGGATTTGTTCAACATCAGAAAGCGGCAAGGTTCGGTAGCCATCACCGAAGCCGAGCGCTCTTTGTCATCGAACAGGGCCAATTCGCCGAAATATTCGCCGGCTTTGAGGTCGTTCAGAATGACCTCCTTGCCGTTCTCATCGCTACAGAACACTCTGACCCGTCCTGAGACAATGATATAAAGGGAGTCGCTGCGGTCGCCTTCCGTAATGACAATACTGTTTTTCTGGAAACACCGAAAAACAGCATGCTTTTCCAATTGCTGGAGTTGTTCAGCGTCGAACCCGGAGAAAAGTGGAATCTGCGATAAAAGACTCATACTGTATTAGCTCCGACATCATTTTTTCTTATTACGCCGTCCCCGGCTATGTTTTATATGTTACGCGCTAGTGAGTGATTTTTCCGTAAAAATTAATCAGATGTCTGAACAGACACGATACCGTCCGCCTCTTCGACAGCACTTGAAAATGTGGCTGCCGCCCTTGCTGCTGAGCCTGCTTTTAGCGCTTGGCCTGATGGCGCCAGTTGGTCAGAGCATGGAGGAAGGTTTCGGACTGGATACCTTATTTCACCTGCGTGGCGAGCGCGCGCCTCCTCCCAAAGTAGCGGTGATAGCGATCACGGAAAACACCGCTGCCTACCTGCAGGTCCCGGCCCGCCTCACCGAATGGCCCCGGTCGGTTTACGGGGATCTGGTGGACACATTGGACGCACAACAGGTCGGTTTGATTGCGTTCGATATCTATTTCAGAGAAGCCCGTGACCCCGCGGCGGACGCACGCTTCGCCGACGCTATGACCCGTAGCGGCAAGGTGGCGCTGTTCGCTTTCAGCATGCGCCGCATCACCAACGTAGATGGTCGCCGCATTGTCGCGGACAGCATCAGCGAGCCGCTCCCCCTGTTTGCAAACGCAGCGGCGACGACAGCGCCTTTCGCACTGCCGAAAGTATCTTCCAAGATCAGCCGCTTCTGGTTACGTCAGCCCGCCAACCCGCCACGCTGGGCGATGCCGGCGGCGGCGCTGTTGCAACGCGCCCCAGATCGCGAGGCCGCCCTCGCCCGCCTACAGGAGCTACGACCAACGCAGCTGTATAATTTTTATGGCCCGCCCCGATCCATACCCACCATTTTTATGGAGCACCTCCTTGCCCGCCCCGATGATTACGCCGACCTCTTACGGGACGCCACGGTCTTCATCGGCTATGCAGCGGAATATCAGCCCGACCAGCGCGACGGGTTTTATACCCCCTTCACGCCAGACACTGGCCTGGACATCAGCGGCGTAGAGCTGGCCGCCACCGCTTATGCCAATCTGCTGGAAAACAGCGCTGTGCGCTATCACCTTGGAGTCTGGTTCATCGCAACGCTGTTTTACGCCGCGCTGGCGTTCGCATTAAGCAATATCGCCTCTCCCGGACGTGGATTGCTGTTGCTGTGTTTGCTTGCGGCAGGCTATATGACGCTGACGTGCACGTTGTTCGTACAGAGTTATGTCTGGCTTCCGTGGATGACGCCTATCCTGGCGCTGACTCCTGCTGCGGCGCTGCATGGGGTATGGCGGCGCGTGCAGATTATCGACCAGCAGAAGCGTCGTCTGGAGCTGGCTTTTGGCCGCTATATTCCGGCGCATGAAATTAAGCGTCTGGCCAGCCAGCCCGGACTACCGCAACAGCAAAAACTATTCGGCGTGTGCCTCGCAACCGACGCCGCCGGCTATACAGCGCTGTCTGAAAACGTGTCCCCGGAGCGACTGAGCCAAATCATGGATAGCTACTACCAGGCGGTGCTCACGCCAATTCGCCAGCATGGCGGCATCATTTCCGATGTGGCGGGCGATGGGGTGATCGCGCTTTGGCCGCATATCCCTACCGATAAGACATGGACGACAATCGAGCCCGCATTAAAGGCGTTGCGCGCATCCATCGACCTGTTCAATCAACAGTATCCGGACTCGCCGCTCCCCACCCGCATCGGCCTGCATGCGGGCGAAGTGGTATTGGGTCATTTCGGCGCTTCCGACCACTTCGAATACCGGGCGATGGGGGACATCGTCAACACGACGTCACGCATTGAAAACGCCAATAAATTACTGGGAACGGACACGCTGATCAGCGAAGCCTGCGCGGATACCCAGTCCCATTCACTACGCGCCCTGGGACGATTTCTACTACAGGGCAAACAGCATCCCGTCGCCCTGTTCAGCCTGATGCAGGACAACTGGAGTCATGACAATGAACTCGCATTTCGGCAAGCGTTGCATTGCCTGGACCTCGGAGACATCGCGCAAGCGCGAGTTATTTTTGCTCGCCTGCACGAAAATAGCGCCGATTCCGTATGCAAATTTTATCTGCGCCAATGTGATGCAATATCTTCACAGTCAACATATAAAGGCCCACCGGAATTTGTTTCCCAACTCACCAAGGCCTAGTCCATTTATATGAGTTTATTGGAATTTTTCCACTGAATTACCGGCACTAATGCCTGGATTTATTGCTAGAATCCTCTCAGAATAATTACATGACTATGCGACACTTTCATAAGTGTTGAATAAGCCAAAAGACAGATGCGCGTCTCTGTATCCGGATTTAATCCTTAGGGATAATTTCCAAACGTTGGCGCCGCATCGATATAAAAACATAGTCATATATCTGGGCGGATATTGAGCTTGCCGGAAGCTGTTTATTAAATCCGGCGCGTTGTCCTCACGCAGTTGTCAGCCTGAACATCAATAATAAATGCGGTACCCGTTAAGGAGTTCGCCGTGGGCCTATTGCTGCGTGGCCAGTTGCTGTGTCGTGTTTCATGCGGAGCATTGTTTTCCCTTAGCCTGACGCTGTCAGGAACCTCCGTCGCCGCCCCTCCCTGCGCGGACTGGATGGGTAAAGTTATCGCCGTACAGGGAACGCTGGAAAAATCACTCCCCCAACAAACCTGGGCCTCGCTGACGTCCGAGCAATATCTCTGCCCCGGCGATACCCTGCGCACAGGGCAAAACAGTCGCGCCTCCATCTATCTGCGCAACAACACCTACATGCGCCTGAACCAGAGCGCCATCATGCGCTTTCCCGACAACGTCGAGAAACAAAGTTTCTGGGTGCAGCTCAAGCAAGGCGTCGCGCATTTTCTCAGCCGAATCGTCAACCGCTTTGAAGTCGACACCCCCTACGTGAACGCCATGGTGGAAGGCACTGAGTTTGTCGTAGAAGCGACGCAAGGCGGCTCCGTCACGGTAATCGAAGGCAAAGTGCTGGCTTTCAGCGACACGGAGCGCCTGCGACTGACTCAGGGAGAACAGGCGCGCAGCGATACAGGCGCGCACTTGCGCAGTTTAAAGGTGAATACGCAGGACACGGTCGCCTGGGCGATTTATTACCCTCCAGGCACAGTGCTGAAGGAGCTGACCGCTATGAGCGACGGCGCCAGCGCCGCCACACTGTCTCAAGTCCAGGAGATGATTGATCGCAATCGCCCGGATGCAGCGTTACAGGCGTTACGCGCCGATTCAGGCAACGAACCGTCCTTAAGGCTTGCGCAGGCGGCGATACTGTTAACGTCCGGTCAACAGCAGGAAGCAGGCAACCTCCTGGAGCCCCTGCAAAATGATCCGCGCCAGGGGCATCTCGCCCTCGCCATGCAAGCCGTGCTCGCTGCGGTCAACAGTCAGTCTCAACAGGCGTTGCAACTGGCGCAGGACGCCGTCGCCCTGCGCGCTGACAGCCCGTCCGCACAGCTCGCCCTCTCTTACGCCTGGCAGGCCAACTTAAATCTGCCGGAAGCCATTGCCGCCGCGGAAAGAGCGACGGTGGCCGCCCCTCAGAGCGTCATCACATGGACCCGTCTGGCTGAGCTTGAGCTTACTTCCGGCGCATATAGCGACGCCAAATATGCCGCCGGACGCGCAACGGAAATCGCTCCCACGCATCCTCAAGCGCAAATCGCCGCGGGATTTATCGCGTTGTTTGAACACAAACTGGCTGATGCTGACGCTCATTTCCAAAGCGCGATCAAAGCAGACCCAAGCGTTCCTGACGCATGGCTGGGTCTGGGGTTGAGCAAATTGCGCGGCGGTGATCTGGAGAGCGGACGCAACGATCTCGAAGTCGCTGTCAGTCTGTCTCCCAACAACGCTGTCTTGCGCAGCTATCTGGGGCGCGCCTATTTCGAAGAAAAACGCAGCGACGACGCCAGCGAGCAGTGGTTGCTGGCGAAAGAGCGCGATCCGCAGGACCCGACGCCGTATTTCTACGATGGGGTCAACAAACTCTTCGGCAATGACCCCGTTGGCGCCATAGAAGAATTGGAGCGATCCAAACAACTGAACCGCAATCGCGCCGTCTATCGTTCAGACGGGCTGCTGCAAAGCGACTCCGCCGCCCGTAGCGCAGCGTTGGCCCGCGCATACGGTGAAGCAGGCTTCGATCAGGCGGTGCTTTTGGAAGGATGGGAAGCGCTCAGGCAAGATCCGACCAGCGCCGATGGCCATCGTTTGCTCGCGGATCGCTACCTGTCGCAACCCAATCATCAGGCCGCCCGGGTTTCCGAACTCATGCAGGCGCAGCTCTGGCAACCTATCACTGCTTATCCGCTGCAACCGCAACTCTACGAGACTGGACTGCCTATCGTGGAAGGACTAGGGCCCTCACGCAGCGGCGTCAACGAATACCATCCCTTGTTTCTACAAGATGGAGTTTACGGCCTGACCAATGGCTTCGTCGGCAGCGACGACACCTGGGGAGAAGACATCGTCGTCTCCGGTTTACAGGGCCCGGTGAGCGCCAGCTTCGGCCAGTATCACTATGAAAGCGATGGCTTTCGCAACGGACTGGATCAGGAACAGGATATCTACAATGGGCTTTTACAGTGGCAGATTCATCCTTCCATCAGCATTCAGCTGGAAGCGCGAAAGGCTGAGAAAGAGGATCATTTATTTAAGCTGCAATCCATTGAGCCAGACGCAGAGCCCGAGGACCGGAGTGTCGACACAAAAACCTACAGATTTGGCTTAGCCAGCCGCCTGGACAATCACAATAGCTGGCTGTTTTCCGCTATTCGCCAGAAGTTTGAGGAAGAGCAAGCGCTGGCTGCGGCAGATACCTTTTCAGACCGCAAGCCGCGTACTTATGAGGTGCAATATATCCATACCGCCTCAAACTTCTATGCTCAAATCGGCGCTGGCAGGGCTTCGATTGAAACGAAAACGAACATCCAGAATCCTGCTGGATATATCAATAGCGACGACGACATCACCCACCGAAATCTATATACCTATTTTGGAATCCAGCCCACAGAATCAGTATTTCTATTAATTGGCGCCGCCTACGATAACTTGCGGCTTGAAGTAGCGCGCAACACTTTCTTTGATTTTCCATTCCCGTTACCGGATATCGATATTAGCGACAGCGCCACTGACGAAGTTAAACAATGGTCCCCCAAGTTCGGCGTTGAATTCACGCCAACTGAACAACTTACTTTCCGATTAGCGACATTTAGGTCCCTCAAACGCGATATCGCCGCTGATCGCACCATCGAACCGGCGCAAATTCTCGGTTTCAATCAGTTGTATGACGACCCCAACGGCTCAGATGTAAAAACCTACGCAGCAGCAGTGGATTACAAGCTGGGCGGCCGCTTCGGCGCCGGCTTGGAAGCGATGCGACGCACCGTGGATATTCATCCCAAACTTCTGCAGGCAGAGCCTGAAAGGCCGCATCATGAATTTGAAAATTACAAACTCTACTACTTTGGCGTCCTCTCTCCGTCCGCGACGGTAGATATCGCCTACGAATATGAAGACCAGGATTTAGAAGACAAGCAGTTTGGCACAGGATCTATTTACCGAGTGAAAACACATAGTCTTCCATTAGGCGTCACACTCTATCTCCCCAGACACTTCTCTATGCGAATGGAGAGCATATACACCGACCAGAAAGTAAAAGCGTCGTTCGCCTCAGGTGACCAAAGAGACTTTGACGCCAATCTTTGGACCTTCAATGTTCGCCTCGATTACAAACTGCCGCGCCGCTTCGGAGAGTTGCAATTTGGCGTCGACAATATCTTCGATAAAAACAAAGAAATCCTGAACAGTGAGTTGGATTATCCGGGGTATTACCCGAAAAGATTTCTATACAGCCGCATACAGCTGTCTTTCTAAATAAAAAATGAAAAAACAAGGAGACGACAATGAGATTGATGAACTTACTTTACACCCTCGCGCTGGGATCTTCCCTTTCCCTCAGCGCCTGCGCTCATACTCCCGGAACCAAGCCCAGCGACGGAGATCCAAACTTCCCCAACCATCCGAATACCGGGGAAAGACATGATCCCAAGAATGTCGGCAAATACGCGTCATTCAGAATTACGATGACCAATGACGGCAGAATGGTCGTACTGAACGAAAAAGGCGAGGAAATGCGACCTAACGCAAAACTGCCCCTTAAAGTTGAAGCTCACTATATTGAGTCAGCCGAGTCCATGATGATTATGCGTTACAGAGGCTCGCCGGAATATTATGTGCTGGAAGTGGGTGGCGATATCTATCATGTACCCATTCCTCACACCCATTAACTTTAGTCTGGCAAGAGATTTGGCGGGCGCATAGAAGCGCCTGCGCGTCGGTAATCAATGGGGGACAGGACCTGACATACGCAGGTCCTGTCGATATAGACAAAGTCAGATCATATCCTCAACACGCTCAATGTGCTCCTTGCGCCCAGCGGGCATAGGCAGCAACAAATTCAGAATAATGGCGACAAAGGCGCAAAGTGAAATGCCTTTCAGACCCAGATCTTTATCTCCGATCACCATGCCGCCAATCCCGAACACCAGCGTGACGCCGACGATTACCAGGTTACGGGCTTCGCTCAAATCCACCTGATGGCGAATCAGTGAATTCATTCCCACCGCGGCGATAGAACCGAACAGCAAACACAATATGCCGCCCATCACCGGGACCGGAATCGTCTGCAACGCCGCGCCGAATTTGCCGATAAACGCCAGCGCGACAGCGATAACCGCCGCCCAGATCATGATTTTAGGATTGTAGTTTTTGGTCAGCATGACAGCGCCCGTCACCTCGGAGTAGGTCGTGTTGGGTGGCCCGCCAAACGCCGCCGCGACCGAAGTGGCCACGCCATCGCCAAGCAGGGTGCGATGCAAGCCCGGCTTTTGCAGGTAATTTTTACCAGTGACCGAACTGATCGCCAGAATGTCGCCGATATGCTCCACGGCTGGCGCCAAGGCCACAGGGATCATGAACAGGATCGCCCCCCAACTGAACTCCGGCGCCACAAAAGCGGGCAATCCGAACCAGTTGGCGTTGACTACCGCCGTCATGTCCACCACGCCAAAAGCCAACGACAACGCATATCCAAACGCCACGCCGCATAATATCGGCAACAAACGCAGTAGTCCCTTGCCCATGACCGCCACTATCAATGTCAACGCCAGTGCGGGCAGAGAAATCATCAACGCCGTTTCATAGGGGACCAGCTGCAGAGCGCCATTGCCGCTTTTGCCCATCGCCATATTGGCGGCCACCGGCGCCAACCCCAAACCAATAGACATAATCACCGGCCCTACCACCACTGGCGGCAATAACCGATCCAGAAAGCCGGTTCCTCTGAACTTCACCGCTGCGCTCAAAATCATGTAGGTCAAGCCGGCGGCGATCAGCCCTCCCATGGTGGCGGGCAATCCGAAAGTGGATTTCGCCGCCATAATCGGCGCGATAAAAGCAAATGAGGAGGCCAGAAAAATAGGAACCTGCCCGCCGGTAATCAGGTGAAACAGCAAGGTGCCGACGCCAGCGGTGAATAATGCGACATTGGGATCAAGTCCGGTAATGAGAGGCATCAACACCAGTGCGCCGAATGCCACAAATAGCATTTGCGCGCCAGCCAGCGCCTGTTTCCAAAGCGGATCGGTCGTACTCATCATGGATATTTTCCTACCTGAAAAAGCGAGTGTGTTTTTTGGCTTAAGCAAAACCCGTGCAATATAACGAAAGGCGCGCGCAAGGTCACGGCGAAACGCCTCTCCAACAAGGACTTTCCCGTTATCAGGCATTCACATTTCGCTTGCCAAACCCCAAATTCGCTATAAAATC
Source organism: Hahella sp. HN01 (assembly GCF_018986435.1). Taxonomy (GTDB): domain Bacteria; phylum Pseudomonadota; class Gammaproteobacteria; order Pseudomonadales; family Oleiphilaceae; genus Hahella. The sequence goes on from NZ_JAHMIN010000011.1 coordinate 81,285, forward strand.
TGCGCACCTTTCATCTGATCAATTATTAAACTAAATGTCAGCCGCTGTTCCGCTACATCCTGACGCCGCTTCTGAGCGGGGCGATCTGGATCTACTTCAACGCTTCCAGTCCCTCGACGCCCTGCTCGCCGAGCATGACTATTTTTGGAAACCACGCCCCTTTGAAACAACTCATCCGAGTTGGCGCCAGTTGCATCCGGAACTCTATAACGCGATCAGCTGCCAGTCTGATGCAGAAGTCGATGTCTGCTCCGCCGAGCCAGCCCGGTTTCAGGAAATCGCGCAACCATTGCTGCCCTGGCTGTCGGAGTTGTCACGGGCCAGTGAGTTAGCCGCCGCTTCAAGTCGCCCTTTGACGTTTTCACCTTTTGACGCCTTGCATGCGCCCGGACGGAAGTGGCGCCAAGTTACCGCCTTCGCCGCCGCCCTTCCGCCACTGAGCGGACAAGTCCACGACTGGTGTTCAGGCAAAGGTCACCTCGCTCGCGCCATCGCCGGCGCCAACGAGGTAACAATGTGCTGCTTTGAATTGGACGCGCAATTATGTGAAAGCGGACAAGCATTGGCGGATAAACAACAATTGCCGATCCACTATGTTCGACAGGACCTGCTACAGCCGTTCGATTCCAGCAAGGAAGCCTATCGCGGCGGGTGGCGCCTGGGCCTGCACGCCTGTGGGCAGTTACACGTCAACCTGTTGCGCGCCGGTGTGGACAGTGCGGCGGATGGCGTCGCCATTGCCCCATGCTGCTATCACAAACTCTGTCTTGGCGAGCAATATCAACCTCTCTCCGAGACCGCCCGTCGGGCCAGTCTAACCTTGTCCCTGAAAGACGTATCCCTGGCGGTGCAGGAAACCGTCACTGCCTCAGCGAAAGAGCGCGCGCAGCGAGAGAAAGAAAGCCAATGGCGTCTGGGATTCGACGTACTACAACGTCAGTTACGCAATAAAGACGAATACCTCCCTACGCCATCGCTTCCCAAAGCAATGCTGAATGGCGACTTTACCGCCTTTTGCGCATGGGCTGCGCAGGAAAAACAACTCACCCTGCCCAAGGACATCGACTACGCCCAGTTCGCGGCAGCCGGCCGTTCACGTTATCGCGAAGTACGCAGAGTAGAACTGGTGAGACATCTGTTTCGCCGCCCACTGGAAATCTGGCTGGCGCTGGATCGCGCGCTATTTCTGCAAGAACGGGGCTATGAAGTGACAATGCGGGAGTTTTGTAGTCGCGAGATAACGCCGAGAAATATTCTGATAAAAGGACAACTGTTGTAGTAAAGAACGGCATTTTGTATTGAATACTTTACACATATCGCTATCCACGCCGATCCATACAAATGTTATTTCCATGAAATGCAAAACAACACACAACTATGGAATATATTTTGCCTTATATTCTAGTCCTAATTCAGTACGCTACTTTGCTGAAGAAAGATCCGCACAGTGTCATGGAGAGATACTTCCGCCATTCGATTACTGCCGGGTTTTAATCAGGAAAAGCGCTTTAAAGCGCATTATTTAAAACCAAATCCACTACTAAGAATAACCTGCCACATTGGAGGTGTTTCAATGAAACCCATACGGACATATTCAGTCCTGCCGTTTTTGCTCCTGAGCATTCCATCATTGTCCAACGCTGGAGTCATCGAATGGAAAGGGCCTGTAAATGGAGCCTTTTCCGACGCCTCTAACTGGCAAGGCGGAGTAACTCCAAAGTCTGGCGATACAGCAGTTTTCAATACAGGCGGAGCCAGTCCCTATACAGTCACGTTTAATGATAGCGACGCTACCACCATCGAAAGTGTAGAAGTCCGCAACGACCAATTGACGATAGAGAATAGCTTTGCAATCGAAAAAAACCTCACCATTGGCGGAACAGGTGGGGAAAACACAAGTTTGACGTTCAATAACGGACAAATCCTTTTTCAAGACAATCCGAGCGGCCATAACCCTCCGTTAACCTCAATTAAGAGTTCAGCTGGCGGCTCTTCCGAAATGGTTATGAATCATAGCCAACTATCGTGGGTTAATCTGGCGGTGGAAATGGAGGGAAAATCCAGCTCAATCGTCATGAAAGACCATTCTGGAATTGAGGGACTTTATTTGCAGCAACGTGGCGGAGCCAGTCTGGTCGTTGACAACTCATCTTTAAGTCTTTCTTCTGCATTCTACCAGGATGATGGCGTCGCCCTCTTTACCAATGGAGCTTACGCCGGCCTGTCAGACTCCTTTATTGGCGGTAAATTTACCGCGGAAGGCCCAGACACACGTATTTATCATGGCGGTTACCTTAGCGCTGGCGGTGAACTGACCTATCGAGATGGCGCCTATGCCCAAGCGGGCATGTTAGCCGGTGGCGGTACGATTAATATTGACGGGGCCGGTTCACAGCTTGAGTTTAACAGCATTGGTTTGTACGACCCCTATTCACCTATCGAATTCTCCGGCGAAGTTAACGTTACTAACGGCGGCGTTTTTGGTGATCTAAGCACTACTGGATACTCTTCAGGCTGGATATCTGGTCATATGAAAGTGAACCTTTCAAATGGAAGCTTTGGGGCCCAATTTATTGACAACAACGGAACCATTTCCGGTCACGGCCAAATGGTCGGAGAGCTGAAAAACAAAGAAGGCGGTCGTATTGAGTCCAAAGGCGGCTCACTGGCGCTGAATGGCAACTATACGCAAGACAGCGCCAGCGTTCTGTCCATTACCATCGGCGACTGGATGCTCAGCGACGACACTGCTGCGCTAGCAATCGACGGAACAGCGACTTTGGATGGCTTTGTCACAGTTCAACTTGAAGACGCCTTCAAGCCAAAGTTAGGGGATGCATTCAACCTGCTCAGCGCGACATCTATCGTCGGTGAGTTTAGTGACTTTTCCTTCCCTGGTTTGAGTGGAGGAATGGGTTGGGCTTGGGAAATCATAGCCGGCGCCGACTATGAAACCCTGGTTCTAAAAGTGGTTGCGAACCAAGTACCAGTCCCAGAGCCAGGTACACTCGCGCTTTTTGGTTTGTCAGCGAGTTTGATTCTTCTGAGAAGAAGGAAGCCTGCCTGATTTTCCATCAAAAAAGCGCCCCTCGGGGCGCTTTTTCTTTATCAGTTTCACGTTAATACAGCCACATCAAACCGGCTTCAAGATAGTCAGCAGGGCCTGGGCGTGTTCCGCCGCGTCGTGGCCGAGGCTGGTAAGGTAGCCGCCGTCCGCCTGGGTGATCAGCCCTTTCGCATGCAGCCTTTTCGCCGCCGTCACCATTTTCTGCCCTGCAGTCTGGTGCACTTTCAACCCTTCCTGGGTCGTGGTGAGATTGTATTTAGCGAGGATCTCGATTTCATCAATCAGCTCGGGCGTATAGGCCATATAAGCTCCTGGTTATTATCATTCAGCGCAATTGCGGGGACCGGTTTTCCGGATAATACAACGAACTGCCTGAAGTGAAAAACGGTCTGTCGGGAATGAAAAAACAACAGTTCCGAAAATGGCGAGACAGGCTTCGTGTTGAGGATTAGCATAGCCTCTATGAAGACAAACGCCAACCTCGACCATGACACCTGTTACAACGCTCTGATCAGCAGAGATCACCGCTTTGACGGCTGCTTTTTTGTCGGCGTCACCAGCACCGGCGTATACTGCCGACCTGTCTGCGCCGTCCGCAAGCCGAAGAAAGAAAACACGTTGTTTTTCCGAAGCGCCGCAGCAGCGGAGAACGGCGGCTTCCGACCCTGCTTGAAGTGCCGGCCGGAACTCGCTCCCGGGCTCGCGGCGGTGGATAGTAAGCGGCAGCTCGCCCGCGCCGCCTCCAATCTGATTGAACAAGGATTTCTACGTGGACGTTCACTGGCGCAACTGGCTGCGCGGATTGGCGTCAGCGACCGCTATCTGCGCGATCTGTTTCAGAGCGAGTTCGGCGTATCGCCCATTCAGTATTCGCAAACACATCGCCTGTTGCTGGCCAAACAGCTCCTGACAGAGAGCGACCTGTCCATGACGGATGTGGCGTTGGCGGCAGGGTTCAACAGCACCCGCCGCTTTAATGACCTGTTTCAAAAGCACTATGGTTTGATCCCATCCAAAGTGCGACGTCGTTCAGCGCCCACACAGAGCGAGATGATCAGCTTTGAGATGCCCTACCGTCCGCCGTACGCCTGGGACGCCCTGCTCAGCTTTCTCCGCGCCCGGACCATCACCGGCGTGGACGCGGTCGTCGACGGACGTTATCGCAGGATTGTCCGAGTCGAGGCGGGAGAGGACTCCGCCGTGGGCTGGTTTGAAGCCAGCCATGAAGCAGACGCCGCCCGTATTCGCATTCGTCTGGACAGTACGCTCAGCCGCCACATTGGCTACCTCATCAATCGCCTGCGCGCCTTTTTCGATGTTTCCTGCGTCCCGCAGGAGATCAATAAAGTGCTGGGGACCTTAGCGCAAAACGAACCTGGGTTGCGCATTCCTGGCGGCATAGACGGATTTGAAATAGCCGTACGCGCCATTCTCGGACAGCAGATTACCGTCGCGGCGGCGCGTACATTACTGGCCAGGCTGGTGGACAAATTCGGCGAGCCTATTGAAACCCCATTCCCGGAGATTCACCGCGCCTTCCCCAGTGCAGCGTCGCTGGTCGACCTGCCCATTGAGGAACTGGCCTCTCTTGGCGTGATCAGAACGCGGGTTCGCGCCATTCAGGAGATCGCCGCGTCGATGTTGCGAGGGGATTTGACCCTGACTCCAGCCACCAATGTGGAGCAGGAAATACAACGGCTGCACGCCATTCCTGGCATCGGCGACTGGACAGCCCAGTATATCGCTTTGCGCGCCATGTCCTGGCCCGATGGCTTTCCCGCCTCCGATGTGGGCGTACGTAAAGCCCTGGGCGGCGTGGACGCTAAACTGGCTGCGCTGACGGCGGAGGATTGGCGGCCATGGCGAGGTTACGCCGTCATGCATTTATGGAGAAGTTTGGAGACACCCCATGATTGACTATATCGATATCGACTCGCCCTTGGGGCGCGTCCGTCTGGCCGCTCAGAATGGCGAGCTTACCGGCTGCTATTTCGATGGCCAGAAATATTACCCGGAGCTGACGCCAGCGTGGCGCCATCATCCCGATTGCGCCGTTCTGCAGGAAGCGGCGCGCCAGCTTGAACTCTACTTCGCCGGCCAGTTACAGCGTTTCGATCTCCCGCTGGCGCCCAAAGGCACTGCGTTTCAGCAGGAAGTATGGCGCGCCTTATCGGATATTGAGTCCGGGCGACTTTCCACCTATCAACAGATCGCCAACGTTCTGGGTCGCCCCCGCGCCACGCGAGCGGTCGGCGCGGCGGTGGGACGCAACCCTCTCTCCGTCATTATTCCCTGTCATCGCGTCATCGGCGGCAATGGTTCATTGACCGGTTACGCCGGTGGATTGAATAGGAAACAGGCGCTTTTAGAGCTGGAAAAAGCACCGCTCTGAGCCCTCTCAAAAACCGGATATTTCCACCTATATCATTGGCTTGCAAAAGAAGGCATGTTGTCATCTTTAGCCGTATCAGTATGAGCGTCGACTATGGAAAAGAAAGACTTGATTAACCTGCTCGCCCTCGCAGGATTATGGGGCGCCTCCTTCCTATTCATGCGTATCGCAGCGCCGGAATTCGGTCCGGTAGCGATGGTGCAGTTGCGCATAACCATCGCCGCGCTCTGCCTGACGCCCATTATGCTGATCAAATATCGACATCAAGTGCGCTGGGCCCATGTGCCTCACTATATCTTTCTGGGAGTGAGCAACTCCGCTCTGCCCTTCGTCCTGTTGGGATTCGCCACGCTGCACGTGAGCGCCGGTTTCACCTCCATTCTGAACGCCGCCGTGCCTTTATGGAGCGCCATTATCGCCGCGCTCTGGCTGGGGGACTGGCTTAACCGCTGGCAAACAGTCGGGCTGTTGATCGGCTTTCTTGGGGTATCCATTCTGATCGTCAGCAAAGGCGAGTTCTCGCTGAGCGGACCAACCCTGGCGATTATGGCCGCTTTGGCCGCCACTCTCAGTTATGGCTTCTCCGCCAATTACACTAAGCGTTTCATGACCGGCGTGCAGCCCATGGTGTTGGCCGCCGCCAGCCAGATCGCCGCCGCCCTGGCGCTGGCGCCGTTCACCTGGAGTTATATGCCGCAAGGGGATATTTCCACGGCCGCTTGGACTTCAGTGATCGTTATGGGGGTCTTCTCCACGGCTCTGGCGTACATTATTTTCTATGGCCTGCTCTCGCGTATCGGTCCTACCAAAACGGTTACCGTGACCTATTTGATTCCGGTGTTCGCCATGTTTTGGGGTTATGTCATCCTCGACGAGCCAGTCACCATTTATATGCTGAGCGGCTGCCTTGTAGTGTTCGCTGGCACGGCGCTGACCAACAGTTTGATCAAGCCGAAGCTAGCGACGGCGCAGTAGAGGCTGGACTTACCTCCGGGCGCTCGCAGCAGCGCCCTTTCTTTTTACCTTTCTATCTCTTTTTATTTTCTATCTCATTCTACTTTTCCTCTCCCTTTGCTTACTCTCTTCTCCTCTTCTCCTCTTCTCCTCTTCTCCTCTTATCACATACCTCACGTTTTGCGACTTTCCGTGCTTATCTTTCCAGCTCATTGGCGTTGACACATATGAAATTTCATATATATGATATTTCGCATATACGAAACAGGAAATTGTCATGTCTCCCGTCTCATTCTTTAAGTGTCTGGCGGATGAAACCCGCTTGCGCCTGATGCTGCTGATACAAAGCGAAGGCGAGTTATGCGTGTGTGAGTTGACTCACGCCTTACAGGAAATTCAACCGAAGATCTCTCGTCATCTGGCGCAACTCCGCAAGTCCAGCCTGCTGCTGGACAGCAAGCGCGGGCAGTGGGTCTACTATCGACTGAATCCAGCCCTGCCCTACTGGATAAAAGCCACCCTGGAACATACCGCCTCCGGTAATGAGGCGTTTATGCAGGAGGTCAGGAGCAGGCTCGCCGACATGTGCGCAAGGCCCGGCGTCAGTTCCGCCTGCTGCGACTAACGCCGGTGGTCACTCCAACAAATACATATCTTTTTACATATATAAGGAGAGCGATATGAAACGACTGCATGTACACCTGAGCGTCGAAGACCTGCAAGCCAGCGTCCGCTTTTATTCGCGCCTGTTCGCGGCTGAGCCGACTATCCTTAAAGACGACTACGCAAAATGGAAACTGGATGATCCCCGGGTCAACTTCGCCATATCCAATCGTTCCGCCAAACAGGGGTTGGACCACCTGGGCATCCAGGTGGAGAGCGAAGCTGAGCTTGATCAGGTGCGACAGGTAATGGAAGACGCCGGACGCCCCATGACGGAGGAAGAAGGCGCCGCTTGTTGCTACGCCCGCTCCAACAAACACTGGACCATCGACCCAGACGGCGTCGCCTGGGAAGCTTTTCATAGTCTGGAAGCCATTCCCACCTATGGCGACGCAAGCGCCGCAAAGCAGGAAGCGGTGGCTACATCAGCGCAAAAAAGCTGCTGCGCCAGTACGATAAAACCCGACAGCGCCCGTTCCTGCTGCTAAAGTCTGCAGACATCGCCATACCGCTGGATAAACAACACAAACAGGAGTTGGTTATGACAATAAAAATCGGCATCAACGGCTTTGGCCGTATTGGTCGTCTGGCGCTTCGGGCCGCCTGGGATTGGCCCGAGGTGGAGTTTGTAAGGATCAATGACCCCGCCGGCAATGCGGCGACCCACGCCCACCTGCTGAATTTTGATTCCGTCCACGGCCGCTGGGCGCACGAGGCCGTAGCGAGCAATGACGGTATCGACATCAACGGCAAGCACATTGCTCTCAGTGCGGAAAAAGCCATTCCCGGCGCAGACTGGTCCGAGTGCGACGTTGTGATCGAAGCCTCCGGCAAGATGCGCAAGAAAGAGTTACTGCAGGCCTACTTTGCTCAAGGCGTCAAACGCGTCGTGGTTACCGCACCGGTAAAAGAAGAAGGCGTCTTGAATGTGGTGATGGGCGTCAATGATCACTGTTTCATTCCGCAAGCGCATCGCATCGTCACCGCCGCATCCTGCACCACCAATTGCCTGGCCCCCGTGGTGAAAGTCATTCATGAAAACCTGCATTTACGCCACGGCTCCATCACCACCATTCACGACATCACCAATACGCAGACCATTCTCGACGCCGCTCACAAGGACCTGCGACGCGCCCGGGCTTGCGGCATGAGCCTGATTCCAACCACCACCGGCTCCGCCACCGCCATCACGGAAATTTTTCCCGAGCTGTCGGGTCGCCTCAATGGACACGCCATTCGCGTTCCCCTAGCCAATGCATCAATCACTGACTGCGTCTTCGAAGTGGAGAAACCCACCACCGTGGAGGAAGTGAATGCACTGTTTAAAAAGGCGGCGGAGAGCGAACTGAAAGGCATCCTCGGTTATGAGGAGCGCCCGCTGGTGTCCATTGATTACCGCACCGACCCTCGCTCCAGCATCATCGACGCCTTGTCCACCATGGTGGTGAACGAGACGCAAGTGAAAGTCTACGCGTGGTATGACAATGAATGGGCTTACGCCAACCGCACGGTAGAGCTGGCGCGCATGGTCGGCGCCGCATAGCGGGACATTGGGAGCGGAAGTCGTTATGTCCGTCATCGCCAGCCTGTCGCCGCAGGTGCGTCAGTATTTATTGATCACCGGCAATTACTGGGCGTTCACTCTGACCGACGGCGCGTTGCGTATGCTGGTGGTGCTGCATTTTCACCAGCTCGGTTATGCGCCTCTGGACATCGCGCTGCTGTTTCTCTTTTATGAGTTTTTCGGCGTCGTCACCAACCTGTTCGGCGGTTGGCTCGGCGCCCGCATCGGTCTCAACCGCACCATGAATCTGGGGTTGGCGTTACAGGTCATCGCCCTGGCCATGCTGACAGTTCCGTCTTCCTGGTTAAGCATTCCCTGGGTAATGGGCGCCCAGGCTCTGTCCGGCGTCGCCAAAGACCTCAATAAGATGAGCGCCAAAAGCGCCATCAAACTACTGGTCCCCGCCAACGCCCAGAGCAAACTCTATAAGTGGGTGGCGCTGCTGACTGGCTCCAAAAATTCGCTGAAAGGCGTCGGATTTTTTCTTGGCGGCGCCCTGCTGGCGCTGGCCGGATTTCGTGGGTCTGTGGCGGGCATGGCGATAGCGATCATGGTGATCTGGATCGCCAGCCTGTATTGGCTGAAGCAGGACATGGGCAAAGCGAAGAACAAACCCAAGTTCAAGGATATTTTTTCGCAAAGCCGAGCGGTCAATATTCTGTCCGCAGCGCGGTTGTTTCTGTTTGCCTCGCGAGATGTGTGGTTTGTGGTCGCCCTGCCCGTCTTTCTCAGCGAGCAATTGGGATGGGATTTCTGGGGAGTGGGCGGTTTTCTCGCCGCCTGGATTATCGGCTACGGCGTCATACAGTCCATCGCCCCCAGGCTAACCGCAGGCGCAACGCCTGACGGCGTCAGCGCAACCGTCTGGGCCGCTGCGTTGGCGGCGACGCCTGCGGTTATCGCCGCCTGTCTGTACTTGCAGTTTCCACCCGGTCCAACCATCGTCGTGGGCCTGCTGGCGTTCGGCGCCGTCTTCGCCGTCAACTCCTCGCTGCACAGCTATCTGATCGTCAGCTACGCCAAAGAAGACGGCGTCTCCCTCGATGTCGGTTTCTACTACATGGCCAACGCCCTGGGACGCCTATGCGGAACCATCCTGTCAGGCTGGCTGTTCCAAACCGCCGGACTAGCCGCCTGCCTATGGACCTCCGCCGGCTTTATCGCGACGACTGCGGTGATATCGTTGGGGTTGCCGCGACATAAATCCTATAAGGCGAACAACGCGGGTTCGGGCGTGTCGGAGTAGATCTTACAAGTTCAACTTATCCACCAGTCGCTGCAATTGCCCGCTGATGGCGACCAGTTGTTCGCTGCAGCGTTCGCCTTCTTCGGCGGCGCGGCGGCTTTCATCGCTGAGGCTGGAGATTTTCTGGATGTGCTGGTTGACGCTGTCCGTCACTGTGGATTGTTGTTCAGTGGCGGAGGCGATAACGGTGCTCATTTGATAAATTGTGGCGACGGCGGTCTCGCCCTCGCGTAACTGTTGGTCGGATAATTGATTTTTCTCCGCCGCAGCGCGAGAGATGGCGTCTTGCCGGGTAATGAGTTCTACCGTCGCATTGGCGCCGCGCATCACTTTCTCGATGATGCCGCGAATTTCGTCGGTGGAGCTGGAAGTACGCTGGGCCAGTTGGCGTACTTCATCCGCGACGACGGCGAAACCCCGCCCCATTTCGCCTGCGCGGGCGGCTTCAATCGCCGCATTCAACGCCAAGAGATTCGTCTGCTCGGCGACGCCCTGAATGACCGCCAATACTTTCTCTATATCCTGACTGTCCTTCTGAAGCTGTGCGATGACGGCGTTGCTATGGCCGATGCTGTCCTGCAGATCATTCATTCCCTGGATCGCCGCAGCCATGGCTTGCTGCCCGGCTTTCACCGTCTCCGTCGCGCGGGAGGCGGAATCAGAAGCGTCCTGTGTGGTCTGCGCCACATCGCGAATGGAGGCGCTCATTTCGTTGACTTCCGTGGCGCACATGGCCGCCAGGTCATTCTGCGCATCGATTTTATCCGTCAACGCGCTGGACAACGCCTTCATCTGTGCGCTGACCGCCACCACACTGCTGGCTTGATCCGTAATGGTCCGGGCCAGTTGCGACAGATAATCGCGCAACTCGCTGCTGGAGCGGCCCAGACTATCAATTTCCTTCACTCGGGAAGAAATCCGCTGTTTATCCGTGAAATCCCCATTCGCCAGCGCCCTGAGAGAAGGCGTAATCGCTTGGATGCGCCGGGCGATGCGCGCCTGAATGAATGCAAACACTAATGCGAGAATCATTACTGTCGCTACAGAAGCGCCCAAGGCCCAATACACCGACTGCACAATGCGTTCGCGCTGAGCGTCAATAACCGCGCGTACGTCGCTGATCGCTGAGGTTAGCGCGGTCAGCAGCTGTTCCGCCCGCACATGCGAGTTATGGATGTTCTCAATGATCTGACGGGTGTTATCCAACTCTCGCAGATAGCGCCCAGACAAACTTTGCAGCTCACTGCGATAGTCCTCCACCAGATCGTATTGCTCAGCATCCGACCCGCTCTCGCCCGTCAGCATACTGAGAAAGTCGTCTGTTTCCTTCTCGCTCATCACGCCAAGGGGCTCCAGTCCCGCGAGCGCAGCGATGTTATCCACCAGTTGGCGATGGCTGTTGGTGACCGTCTCATACAGACTGGCGTCAGAAGTTCTGAAGTAGTTTTCGCGCTTTTCGCTCAGCCCCAACAGGCTTTCATAGGCGGCAGCGATCTTGACGAAGTATTCCCCCGCCGCCTCCGGTTTCTCTTCCATGCCCTTTCGGGCGTATCCGGATAGCAGTGACAGTTGATCGGAAATCTCCCGCTCATTCTGTTGCAGTAATTGCTGGGTATTGCCGGAAAGCTTGCCCGAGGCTCGCAGATCCGTGCGCATGAATTCGGACAACGTCTGCAGCGGCGCCGCAATCGCCGTCTGGATATCCGGAGGGAACTGCGCCAGCTTTACCTCATTTAGCTCGCGGACCGTGCCTTCCATAGCGGTCAGCAGCGTCGCCTCCCCCGTGGAAAGATAACCGTTGAGTTGTCCCGCCAGGGTTTCGTTTACCGTGGCGCGGGTATCCTGGTAGGCCAGATTCAGTTGCTCAGGCAAAGACAGCCGATACATGCTGAAAGCCAGCACGCCAGCCATCGCCAGCAACACCACCATTAACACAAAGGTGTTCAGTCTACTGATGAAAAGTATGGAAAATTGACGACCAGGCAAAACAACGACCCTATGAGCAATCACAAGATAAGACCGCTTTACTGAAGTTTCATCTGTCACATGAACCTTCAAAATCGCGGCGTGTTGGAAAGAAACAATAGTACAAGCAAGCCTATATAAGCATACAAATGGATTATGACAAAAGGATTGCAAACACTCTTAATCCTGCCATTGCAGGCGACTTCCGAGTCATAGAACAGCTCGCCATTACCCGCTTGCAACCGCAGCGTCCAATTGAATTGCGTCCGGGTTGACCTAGACTTTTAAACACACTCAAGGAACCCGAGAAGGTCGCTCTAATGCTGAATACGATCTCCGTGCGCCAAAAGATGTACGCTCTTATTGCAGTCGCCATTGCAGGCACGCTCATCCTGTTGATTCTGGCGCTTTACACTCACTACAAAACGCTGGAAGAAGCCCGCAAAAAAGAACTCCGCCATCTGGTGGAAAGCGGATATTCCATCATTGAGAGTCACTACCAGTCTTTCCAAAATGGCGTACTCACCGAAACCGAAGCCAAATCCCGGGCTCTGGAAGACATCTCCAAACTGCGCTACGACAATGGCAACTACTTCTGGGTGAATGACTACCACCCCCACGTGGTGATGCATCCCATCAAACCCGAACTGAACGGCAAAGACGCCACGGGAATCAAAGATCCCAACGGCAAAGCCCTGTTCGTGGCGTTTGCGGAGAAAGTGAAAGCAGACGGAGAAGGTGTGGTTGACTATTTCTGGCCCAAACCCGGTTTCGACAAACCCGTGGAAAAATTCTCCTTTGTGAAGGGATTCGCTCCCTGGCAGTGGGTATTGGGGACCGGCGCCTATGTGAACGATATCAAAGCGGAGTTTCAAAGCAGCCTGATTGCGGGCCTGATCATCGCACTGGTCATCGCCTGCTCGCTGGTGATCATACGCAGCATTAGCCTGCCCCTGTCCCAGATTGAAAAAGTGCTGCTGGACGTAAAAGAGAACGGCGATCTGTCCCGTCGTATCGAGAGCGTGCGAGAAGACGAGCTGGGCAGAGTGGCCAACGCCACCAACCACTTGTTCGATCGCTGGCAAAAATTCATCGGAGAGGCGGGGGATTCGGTGAAGAAACTCGGCGACGGCGACTTCAATTCTCCCATCACTTCCGAATACAAAGGCGATATGCAAAAGTTGCGCGAGCACATCAATCACTCCATCGCCGTCACCGGGCGTTCGATGGGCCGCATCAACTCCGTCATGGAGGCCATGGCCGCAGGTCGCCTGACCACACTTGAAGAGGACCATCGCACCCAAGGCGAATTCGCGCGCACCCTCACGCTGGTCAATAAAGCCGTGGAGCAGTTCCAGCACACGATTCGCCTCGTACAGGAACGACTTCAGGCGATGCGCGAAGGGGCTTTCGACGACCGTATTGAAGAATCCTTCCCTGGCGACCTCAATCACCTGAAGATAGCGATCAATGACACACTGGAGACGCTGGCCTCCAGCTTCGCCAGGCTGGAAGAGAGTTTCCGCCGTCTGAGCCAGGGTCAGTTGGATCTGAAGACCCGGGACAAACAACCCGGGCAGTTCGGCGAATTACAGGAACACCTGCGTCGGACCATCAAGTCACTGCATGAGATCGCCATTCAATGCCGCTCCGACAGTAAAAACCTCACCGCCAGCACCGGCGAAGTCTCCAGCGCCTCCAGAGATTTATCCCGCCGCACCGAGGAGCAGGCATCTGCGATTGAAAGCGCAACACGTCTGATTGGAGAGCTGCGTGAGGAACTGGACAACACCTCTGAACTGGCCAACGCCACGCGCAATGTCTCCGAAACCGCCGCCAAAGAGGCGCAGCTCGGCCTTAGCGTATCCGCCACCACGCTGGAGGCGATGTCTTCCATCAAGTCATCCAGCGAGAAGATCAACAACATTATCCGGGTTATCAACGACATCGCCTTCCAGACCAATCTGCTGGCGCTGAATGCATCCGTCGAAGCGGCCCGGGCGGGTGAGCAAGGTCGAGGATTCTCAGTGGTGGCGGCGGAGGTGCGCGCCCTGGCGCAGCGTTCCGCGGACGCCGCCAAAGACATCAAAAACCTGATTGAACTGGCGGTGACTGGCGTGGGCAATGGCTCCGATCAGGTCTCGCAAATGGCGGAGCAGTTAAAAACCATCGCCGCAGGCATCGAAGAAGTCAGCGGCAGAATTTCCAGCGTATCGCAATCCAATGCAGTGCAAACCACCCGGATTCGCGACGTGTTCACCCAGCTGGAACAGCTAAAGGATATCACCCATCGCAACGCCTCCATGGCGGATAAAACCGCCGCCACCAGCGAGTCGTTGGTCAATATGGCGGACTCGCTGGATGACAAGCTCAGTTTCTTCAAGACTTAGGGAGCCTCTGAAAAACGTTGGCGAGGCCATCAGTGCAAGGAAAAAGTCGGCGAAAAAGCGCAGTTTATCGTGAATAAATGAGCATTTTGAGCCGACTTTTGACGCTGCAATGGCGGCCGCAGGTAGTTTTTCAGAGGTTCCTTAGTTTATTCGGGACATGGCTTTTCAAATCTAGACATAAGCTGAGTCAGGACGTCAGCGCTGATGCCTTTCGAATAACCGGGTCTGAAAAAACTGCCAGAGGCCGCTGACCAGACACCCGATAATCAACGCGATGGACAGCGGCAGCTTGAACTGCGCGTATCCGGTAAGAAAAAAGCCGGCGTGAATCAGGAACGTGAGCATGCCGAGGCCCGCGCAGGCATAAGAAAACAGAGGCGCGTTGCGTTTTTTCAGCAACACTTGTCGATATCCGTATAGCAGGATGGGTAACGCCAACATGTTGAAAATCAGATATCCCTGTACGCCTCCCGGAAGTTGAAACATCTCCCACTCCTTCCAGTAAGCGGCGTCAATCTGGTGGAAAATCAACAAACATAAGGTCGTCAGATAACTACGCTCCATGCTCTATCCTCCCGCGACGGTTCCCGTCCCAGTTTTATTTTTATTGGATCTCTTGTTTGCTTTACAGGCTGAACGTCATTAACCTGCGCCGGATAGTGTATGGCCGCCGGCTCGGCGATAACAATACTTGATTGATTTATCCTGCGAACCGCCTTATAACTGCCGAAATCCCGTCCCTGGGTGCTTATTATTCCACTTGGCCAGCCGTTCCGCCTATGCAAGACGATTTCGTTTATTCTCCCCCAACCGAGCCCTGGTTGGAGACGCTGTATGAAGACAAGGACATTATTGTCGTCAACAAACCCAGCGGCATTCTTACCACTCCCGGGCGCGGCGCGCATTTGTATGACAGCGTCTGGAGCCGGGTAAAGGAGAAATACCCCTTATCTCATGTGGTGCATCGGCTGGATCTGGCAACCTCCGGCGTGCTGGTGCTGGCCCTGAGGCGCAATGCGGAAAAAGAGCTGAAACGGCAGTTCATGGAGCGCGAAGTGCGCAAAACCTATATCGCCAAAGTCTGGGGCGTGATCAAGGAAGACCAGGGCGAAGTGGATCTGCCGCTGATCTGCGACTGGCCCAACCGTCCTAAACAGAAAGTCTGTTTCGAGCACGGCAAACCGGCGGTGACCGGTTATCGCGTGTTATCGCGGGAAGATAACGCCACCCTGGTGGAGCTCTACCCGGTTACCGGCCGTTCGCACCAACTGCGCGTGCATATGCTGTCCCTTGGCCATCCCATTCTCGGCGATCGTTTCTACGCGTCTCCGGAAGCGCTGGCCGCCAGCGACCGCCTGTTGCTGCACGCGCAATCCCTGAGCTTTAAACATCCCTATTCTGGCGAGGACATGACTTTCCAGGTTCCTGCCGATTTCGCCTGAAGCTTCTGATAACAATTCACGCTCCAACCGATACAAAATATCTTTAAAATCAATCACATAATAATTTCACCCTTGCGCCATGCTAAACTAAGGGCGCGCCGGGCTGCGTCCCGCCATGACGGCGGGGCAGTCTGGCGCCGAGTCCCTTAACCTCACATCTTCGGAGTCCATATGCCACATCGCGCGCATTTGCGTTCGGTACGTCTGGCTAGCGCCTTTGTCGATAGCTGCATCAAAGAACCCTATAACCTCCATCGCTTTCGCAAGGACCTGATCGCCGGCGTGACCGTGGGCATTATCGCCATCCCCCTGGCCATGGCGCTGGCTATCGCCAGTGGCGTGCCGCCGCAGCACGGCCTTTACACCGCCATGATCGCCGGATTTTTGATTGCGCTGACCGGCGGCTCCCGTCTGAGCATATCCGGACCCACCGCCGCATTTGTGGTGATCCTGTTCCCCATCGCCTCGGAATTTGGACTCGCAGGCCTATTGATGGCGACGCTGATGTCCGGCTTCATTCTGGTCGGATTGGCTTTGGCCCGCCTGGGCAGACTGATTGAATACATCCCAGAGCCCGTCACCCTGGGCTTCACGTCCGGTATCGCCATCGTCATCGCCACGTTGCAGGTGAAAGACTTTTTCGGGCTCAGCCTCACCGAAATGCCGGAAACCTATATCGGCAAAGTCCATGCGCTGGCGCTGGCGCTCCCGACGCTGGACTGGGCGAACATTCTGGTGGCGTCTCTCACCCTGGCGTTACTGATACTGTGGCCGCGCCTGAAGATGCCGGTCCCGGGCCATCTTCCCGCCGTTCTGCTCGGCGTCGCCGTTTCCCTCGCGCTGGCGTCGGCGGGCCATCCCGTAGACACCATCGGCTCTCGTTTTACCTATCCCCTGGCGGACGGCGGCGTGGGGCACGGCATTCCCAGTTTATTTCCGGATTTCACTTGGCCCTGGCTACAACCGGGCCCGGACGGCCAGCCGTTGGCCTGGACCTGGAGCACCTTCGAACAGCTTCTACCGGCGGCGTTTTCCATCGCCATGTTGGGCGCCATTGAGTCGCTGCTGTGCGCCGTAGTTCTGGACGGCATGACCGGGCGCCGTCATCAGGCCAACGGCGAGTTGCTCGGCCAGGGCATCGGCAATCTGGTGGTTCCCTTCTTCGGCGGCATCACGGCGACCGCCGCCATCGCGCGCTCCACCGCCAACTACCGTTCCGGCGCAGAGTCCCCGGTCTCCGGCATGGTGCACGCGGCCGTGGTTCTGGCGGGTCTGATCGCCCTGGGCCCTTTGCTCGCCTATCTGCCAATGGCTTCCATGGCGGCGCTGTTATTAATGGTGGCGTGGAACATGAGCGAAGCGCATAAAGTCGTCGCGCTGATCAAGAAGGCCCCCACCGGCGATATTCTGGTATTGATGACCTGCCTCACACTCACCGTGCTGTTCGATATGGTGTTGGCGATCTCCGCCGGCATCGTCATGGCGGCGTTGCTGTTCATGCGCGATATATCGATGATGACCAAGGTCTCCGATATCTCCAGCCATCCCAAGCTGATCTCCACGCCACTGCCGGACAATTGGGCGGTGTACAAGATCAACGGCCCCTTATTTTTCGCCGCGGCTGACAGGGTATTTTCCGAGCTGGACATGCTGACGGAAACGAAACAGGGGCTGATTCTGTACATGGACGCAGTGTCCCTGCTGGACGCCGGCGGGCTTTCCGCCTTTAACAAGTTCGTCCAGTCGCGCCAACAACGTGGATGCCAACTCATCCTGGCGGACTTGCAGTTTCAACCGTTGCGCACCCTGGCCAAAGCCAACGTCAAACCCATCGAGGGCGCTTTGCGCTTCGCCCCTACCCTCAGCGACGCCTTGCAATTAATTAATAATCCCTCCACCTGACTCCTGCTTCTTGTGCGCCGGGACTTCCCGGCGTTCGCCCCAGACGCGACAAGTGGTTAAATTTCATTAATTTTGCTCGGTCGCGGTATTTTTTTCTTATATTTAAGCCCCTATTTTTATCGCGCCCGGGAATCGGGCTTATTGACGTTTCGACATTGAAAAGTCAAAAGCCCACGCCCCCCGGAATCATCTCGGCGCAATGCCGAAACATAACCAATAAGCATTATTCGTTGTAAATGTCAGAAGGGAGACATGATTCCATGATCAATGTCCAGAACCTCAGTCGTCATTACGGCGACTTCACCGCCGTCAATAACGTGAGTTTTAATATCGAAAGCGGCCGCATCGTCGGCTTACTTGGCCATAACGGCGCCGGCAAAACCACCATCATGAAAATGCTGATGGGCTATCTTGAGCCTTCGTCAGGCGACATCCGCATCGACGGCAAAGACCTGCGCGAGCATTCACTCGCACTGCGCGCCAATATGGGATACCTGCCGGAGAATCCACCCACTTACCCGGAAATGACGGTGGTGGATTATCTGGACTACGCCGCGCAACTCAGAGGAACCCCTGCGGACAAGCGCCGCCAGGCGGTGATAGACGCCGTCGCCCGCACCGATTTACGGGATAAGGCGCTCAACCCCATCAGCACCTTATCCCGGGGATACCGGCAAAGAGTCGGCGTCGCCCAAGCCATCATCAACCGCCCCAAAATCCTTATCCTCGACGAACCCACCAACGGCCTTGACCCTTCACAGATACAGCACATGCGCGACCTCATCACGTCGTTGCGCAGCCACTCCACCGTGATACTGTCCACGCACATCATGCAAGAGGTGAGCGCCATGTGCGACCGCGTACTGATGATCCGTCACGGCGAACTGGCGCTGGATTCTTCACTGGCGGACCTGCAAAAATCGCAACGTCTCTTGCTGCGTAGCAGTTCAGGCCAGGCGCAGATCAAGAGCGCACTGGCGGATCTGGGCGCCTTGCGGGACATCCAGCCCATCGCTACTGATGGCGGCACGTCCACTTACGCGCTCAATACGTCTCTATCGCAGGTGGACGAAAGCTTTGTGTCCGACGTCGCGCGCAAACTCATCAGCGCCAATGTGCCCATCCTGGCGCTGCACCCGGAAGTGCGCGACCTGGAAACCGTGTTCAAGGAAGTGAATCAAGTTGCGGAGGTTCCCTATGCTGCCTGAAAAAAGCGTATTACGGATGGCTGGCAAGGAAGTCTCTCAGTTCTTCTCTTCGCCAGTGGCGTTTGTTTTCCTGGCCGCCTTTCTGGCGGTTAACCTGTTTATTTTCTTCTGGGTGGAAGCCTTTTTCGCTCGCAACATCGCGGACGTGCGCCCCTTGTTTGAATGGATGCCGCTGTTGCTGATCTTCCTGGTGGCGGCGCTGACCATGCGCATGTGGAGCGATGAGAAGCGCATGGGCACCATCGAGTTTTTGATGACGTTGCCGGTGACGCCATTGCAGTTGGTGCTGGGCAAATTTATCGCCTGCTTCATTCTGTTGCTCATCGCCCTGGCGCTGACGCTGCCTATCCCCTTCACCGTGTCTTATCTCGGGCATTTGGACTGGGGTCCGGTTATCGGCGCTTATGTGGCCACGCTGTGTCTCGGCGCCGCCTACCTCGCCATTGGCCTGTATGTCAGCGCCAAAAATGAGTCGCAAATCGTCAGTCTGATCGTCACGGTGCTGGTTTGCTCGCTGTTGTATCTGTTGGGCTCAGACACCCTGGTGGATCTGTTTGGATACTCAACGGGCGAAGTCCTCAAGCAACTGGGCACCGGCTCTCGTTTTGAATCCATCACCCGCGGCATCATTGACGTGCGCGATCTCTATTACTACCTGAGTCTAGTCGGCGTGTTCCTGGCGCTGAACGTCCTGGCGCTGGAGAAGCAACGCTGGTCCAGCAGCCATGGCGCGCGCTCCAACCATCGCGCCTGGTACGCCGTCTCCGGTCTGATGATCGCCAACCTGTTCGCCGCCAATCTGTGGCTGAGCGAAGTCAAAACACTGCGCGCGGACCTCACCGACGGCAATTTGTACTCCATTAACGACGCCACCCGCGACTACCTGAATCAATTACAGGAACCGCTGTTGATTCGCGGCTACTTTTCCGCCAAGACCCACCCTCTGCTGGCGCCTTTGGTTCCACAGCTGCGGGATCTGATCAAGGAATATGAGGTGGCCGGCGGCAATAAAGTGCGCGTGGAGTTCGTCGATCCGCAAAGCAATCCCGAACTGGAAGACGAAGCCAACAACAAATACAGCATCCGCCCGGTGCCCTTCCAGGTGTCGGACAAGTATCAAGCGTCGTTGGTGAACTCCTATTTCAACGTGCTGATCAGCTACGGCGATCAATTCGAAGTATTGGGCTTCCGCGATCTCATCGAAGTGAAGGATCGCAATGAATCGGATCTGGACGTGCGCCTGCGCAATCCGGAATACGACATCACCAAAGCCATTAAGAAAGTGCTGTACGCCTATCAGAGCCAGGGCGATCTGTTCACCACCATTAACACCCCGGTAAAACTGAACGGTTACGTCTCTTCCACCCAACAACTGCCGAAAGAACTGCAAACGTTGGCGCAGGAGCTGAATGACGTGCTGGTGGAAATCAAACAGGAGTCCAACGGCAAATTCAGCTATGAACTGCAGGACCCGAATGCGGGCGACGGCTCTCTGGCGCAGAAGATTCAGCAGGATTTCGGCATGCAACCGATGGCCACCAGTCTGCTGTCCAATGACCGTTTCTATTTCTACCTGTTGATGAACGACAGCAAACAATACGTGCAGATCGCCCTGCCCGACTCTCTCGACAAAGACGGTCTCAAGCGTAATATTGAAAGCGGCCTGAAACGCTTCTCGGCGGGCTTCACCAAAACGCTGGCGCTGGTGGTTCCAGAAAGCGACGCCAACCCTTACATGCAGCAGCTCGGTCAGCAAACCTCGCCCAGCTTTAAAACGTTGCGTGACAAGCTGATGGAAACGATGACGGTTAAAACCGTCGACCTGAAAGACGGTCTGGTTCCTGAAGACGCGGATATCCTCATGCTGGCGGCGCCGGAGTCCCTGTCCGACAAGCAACTGTTCGCCGTTGACCAGTTCCTCATGAAAGGCGGCACGGTCCTGTTGTCCACTTCGCCCTATCAAACCCGCATGACCTCCAACTCCCTCACGGCGGGCAAACATACCTCCGGGCTGGAAACATGGTTGCAGAATTACGGGATCAACCTCGCGCAGTCCATGGTGCTGGACCCACAGAACGCCAGCTTCCCCATTCCGGTCACGCGTAATGTGGGCGGTATGTCGTTCCGGGAGATACGCCTGTTGGATTACCCCTATTTCGCCGACATTCGCGACACCGGCATGAATCAGGATTCCGCAATCACGTCCGGTCTGCCTAACGTCACCATGAGCTGGGCTTCCCCCATTGAGCTGGATAAGGAAAAAACCAAGTCGCTGCAGATCACGGAACTGCTGCACTCTTCGCCGCAATCCTGGGTCTCCGACAAGTTGGACGTAACGCCTCGGGTTTCCTCCGACGGCCGCGTCAGCCCCTGGACCAGCGAAGGCGAACCCGAGTCCTATCTGGTGGGCGTCGCTTTGGAAGGGCGTTTCGAGTCCTCGTTCAAAGGCAAGGAGTCGCCTCTGTTGAGCAAAGCCGACGACGCGCAAAAAGCGGATCAGACGTCCACTGACGGCGATAAGGCCGGCCAGAAGGAAGACAAAACAGAGAAAACGCATTTCGGCGGCGTCATCGATAAATCGCCGGAATCCGCGCGCATCATTCTGTTCTCCTCTAACGAGTTCCTGAATGATCAGACCATCAGCCTGATCAGCTCCACAGAACGGGCGCCTTATCTCAACTCCATACAGTTGGTGCAAAACGCCGTGGACTGGTCGCTGGAAGATCGCAGCCTGCTGCAAATCCGCTCACGCAGCCATTTCGCCAACACGCTCTACCCGATGAGCGCAGAGCGCCAGCAGTTCTGGGAATATCTGAACTACGGTCTGGCGATCGCTGGACTGGCGTTGTTGTACGCATTGTTCCGCTTATGGTTCAACCGTCGGCAGAGCTATTACGCCGGCATGCTGGAATTAGGGAGGGCTTGATAGATGAACGCCAAGTGGACCAAATTACTCTCCATCGCGCTGGCGGCGCAGGCGGCGCTTATCGTCGCCCTGCATTGGCCTGGCTCGCAGCCGGCCTACACCCACACCGATCAGGCGCTGCTTGACCTGGAGTCCAAGCAGCCTGACGCCATTCATATCTACGGCGAAGAAACGGCGAAGGTCGACCTGAAGAAAGAACAGGACAGCTGGGTAGTGGCCAGTTACTACAACCTGCCTGTCGCCAACGGCAAAGTGGACGCCATGCTGACCAAGCTGAAAGAGCTTAAGGCCAGTTGGCCGGTGGTCACCACCGCTTCCGGGGCCAAGCGCTTTGAAGTCGCCGAGGATAAGTTCCAACGCAAACTGGAGCTGGCCCAGGGCGACGATACGCTGGCCACGCTCTATCTGGGCACGTCCCCGGGATATCGCAAAGTGCACGCGCGCCTGAATGAGCAGGACGCCGTGTTCGCGGTCAATTACGCCACCCATGAGCTTCCCATGGCCGGTAAAGACTGGGTGGACAACAAGCTGACCGCCGTGCCCGAAGAGAGCATCAATCAGGTCAAGATCAAGGATATCGTGCTGAATAAGAACGGCGATAAATGGGATCTGGAAGGCCTGCAGAGCGACGAAGTCACCAATGAGGAAGCCGCTCACAAACTGCTGGCGTCCCTGGCGGACATGCGCTTCGAGGATGTGCTGGGCGCGGAAGTTAAGCCTGAATATAACCTGAGCGAACCCAAGCTTCGCTTTACGCTGCAGTTAAAAGAGAAGAACGCCCAGGGGGAACAGTCTCTTGAGCTGAATTTCGGCAAACCGGCGGAAGGCGACTATTACATCCTCACTCGCTCTGATCGCCCGCAAGTGTTCAAGATCGACGCCAGTCATGTCGACTCACTGCTGGATCTGGAGCGCGCCCGTTTCGTCAGCGCGGCCCCCGTGACCGAGCCGGAACAAAGTGAAGTCAACCTGGGGCAACAAGGCGACGCTTCGGAGACGACGGAAGCGCCCGCCTCTTCCTGATCCGTAAGCAGCAGCCATAAAAAAGGCCCCAAATTTGGGGCCTTCTCTCATCGTATTTTATTCACAGCCACTGACTGTTTTTACTGGTTACGCCTGCGGTTTGCGACGCAGTGCGCCAGCTCCCACAACCGCTAACGCGGACAACATCAGACCAAAGGTCGCCGGCTCAGGCAGCTCCACATTGTGCTCATAAGGATGCCAGTTCAGCTGGTTGGCGCCTTGCCAGGAGTGCGCAATCACCTGACCGTCAACATGACCGCCGTTAGCGAAGATATCCGCGCCCGGCGCCAGAATGGTTCCATAGAAGCCTGCGGCCAGGTTGATCTGCGTCGCTTCATAGAAGTTGAAGATCACGCTGGTTTCATTACCCACCCAGGACCAGTCGCTGGCTTTGATTTTGTAGTCGGCGGGATCAATGTCGATGACGTCGCCCGCCACGTTGATGATCAGCTCCTGGTGCTGGCCGATATCTTTGGCGAAGAAGCCCCAGACCGATTCGAAGTCCTTCTCGCTGATATTGAAGATCTGCTGACCGCCAGAACCGTCGCCATTGAAAGTCAACGCGCCCCACTGCTCAGTCACGCCAAGGGAATCCGCCAAAGACAGCTCTTTTGACAGTTGCGTCAGCTTGGCGAATTCGGCGTCGAAATTAATCGGCAATACCGCATGATCCTTCACGGTTCCAAAAATGCCTGCGCTGGCGGTGGTGAATTGCCCGCCAACCAGAGCGTCGCCGTGGATATCGCCGCCAACATGGCTGTAATCGCCGCCGACGACAATCGCCAGTCCATCGTTTTCGCGGAAAGAGTTAAGCGTATAACCGGTAAGGCTGGCGTTACCGCCCACCGCCAACGCGCCTTCACTGTCATTTGGGGAAGACGTGAAATCGCCATGGAAGAATCCGTTGTAGTTCGCCGCCGCGCCGAGATTGACCGGCGTCGCGTAAGTGTTAGCGGAAATAGCCGCACTGAAACCGACAAGTGTGATTGCGTAAAACTGTTTTACTGAGATCATTGACCACCCTGACACATCAAAAAGAAATCCATATAAAAAAGAGGGGAAAGCGCCTGCGGCTAAATGTTTGACACTTCTAAAAGAAACTACCTGTCACCCTTTGCTAAGGCATGCGCATCATACCGGAGTCAACCCGCCAAACCCACGAGGAAGCCGTTCCCAAGGGTAAACAAATGTAAAAAACTGTAAGTGATTTCAACGCGTTAAATGCTCCAGGGTTATATCCGGCCACTGTGGCGCAAACTTGTGTCTATAATCAATCTGACGCTGATCGTTTTTTAGCCCAACAGGAGGTTGCCTGCGCCTATGGCGAAATATCAGTGGCCATCGCAGCTCAGCGTTCTGGCTCCGGCGTGCGCCCTGGCTATTGCCTATTTCCTCACTGCCCGCGCCGGTTTGCTACTATCACTGCCCGGCAGCAACGCCAGCCCGGTATGGATACCCGCCGGCATCGCGCTGGCGGGCATGATCCATTATGGCCGCAGCATCTGGCCCGCCATCTGGCTGGCGAGTTTCGCCGCGGAGCTGGTATCGCAGCAGGCGGACTCCTTCAGCAAGGTCATACTGGCGCTCGCCATTTCCATCGGCGCGCCGCTGGAGGCGGTCATCGGCGCCACCCTGATTCGTATGCGCGCGGACTTCAGTCCCTCTCTGGAAAAAAAGCAGGATGTGGCGCGCCTGCTCATACTCGGCGGACCGGTGGCCTGCGTCACCAGCGCAACTCTCAGCATTGGTCTGATGGCCAGCCTGAACGTCATACACATCCAGGACGCAGGCGCTCACTGGCTGGCGTGGTGGTTTGGCGACACCTTCGGCGTCCTGATCTTCGCCCCGATTTTGTTACTGTGGCTGCAAAAGGAAAACAGCACGCTAAAGCGACGCTTGCTGGTGACGTTGCCAGGGCTGGCGTCTTTCACTCTCGCGGTGATTTCTCATTATTATCTGGTGCAGGCGGACCAGAAACAGATTAAAGAAGACGTGCGCCAGCAGGGCGTACAACTACGCTGGTCCACCTTCAACCAGATACAGGGGATCACCAATGCCGTCAGCGCTCTCGCCCTGCTGTTTGAGGGCTCCAAGGTCATCGTGCCGCAGGACTTCGAGCGTTACGCCTCACAGTTTCGCAACTTCCATCGCGACATCAGCGGTCTGGGTTGGGCGCCCTATATTGATAAAGCCAGTCGCTCTAATTTCGAGCATTGGGCGACATTGTTGCTGGAGAAGGACTATCAGATACGCGAAACCCTGGGCCAACAGCAGATTCCCGCTTCGGAACGCAACTTCTATGTGCCGGTGTTGTATGTCACGCCCAATAATGAAGTCACCCGCGCGGCGCAAGGCTTCGACCTGTATTCCAACGCCATACGCCGCAGCGCTATTCTGGAGTCCATGCGAAAGGGCGAACTGACGCTGACCGCACCGATCACGCTGGTAGGAAACTACGGTAAAGGGGCCATCTGTATTGCGCCGGTTTACTCCAGTCCGCCGCAAAGCGCCAACTCAGATCAGAAGCGCCGGATTATGGGATTTGTCGTAGGGTCGGTTCAGATCGGCAATCTGATAGATCGTTTATCTCAGGACATCAATCTTGAACTGTTTCATATAGAAATTTTCGATATCACCGAACCCGAACAACCCGAGGCGCTGTTCATCTCCCGCCAGAGTGCGCCGGACAATCCTTTGGAGGATATGTTCACGCAAACCATGCAAATGGATATCTCCGGAAGGATCTGGCGAATATCCATAACGCCGACGCGTTTATTCATCAAACAGGACGCGTCCATCACCCCCTGGATCGCATTGATACTGGCCGTCCTGTTCGGCAGTCTGCTCACCGCGGTTTTACTGCTGGAGACTGCGCATACTGTAAAGATAGAGAAAGAGGTCATTGATCAATCACAACGACTGGTCAAAGCGGAAACCCGTTATCAGGAATTATTCACGGGGTTAAAACAGGTGATCTTTCAGGCCGATAAAGCCTATCAATGGCAAGTGCTCAACCCTGCCTGGAGCGGCCTGACCGGGGAAAATCCTGACGACGCCGTCGGCCGTGAAATGTTTCACTACTTTCACCCCGATGATTGCGACAAGCTAAAGGACGCGCTGCAGAAAATCGCCCGGCTGGAAGAGTCCAGCCTGTTTCTGGAGCTGCGCCTGAACGCCCTGCAACTGGAACGGGCGCCCTGGGTCGAAATCCATCTGCAGCGCAGCAAAGACGCCAGCGGAAAAATGGATGGCTATAGCGGTTTCATCGCCGACATCAGCGAACGCAAACGTCTGGATATCCTGAAGAACGAGTTTATTTCTACGGTTTCCCATGAACTACGCACGCCGTTAACCGCCATTAACGGTTCATTGGCGCTGCTGGATTCCGGCCGCCTCGGCCTGCTGCCGGACCAGGCCAAACAAATGCTGCATATCGCCTACAGCAACTGTGAACGCCTGCTGCGCCTGATCAACGACCTGCTTGATATCCAGAAAATAGAATCCGGCGGTCTGGAGTTCAGTTTCGAACGCCTGGATCTAAGAGACCTCATTGAGGAGGCCTTAAGCGCCAATCAGCAGCTCGCGGAAAAAGCCTCCGTCACCCTCGCCTTTGAACCGCCCGCATCGCCCGCGCTGGTGAAAGCAGACCGGGATCGTTTGCGGCAAGTACTGGATAACCTGATCTCCAATGCCGTCAAATTCTCTCCCGCCGATGAGGCCGTGTCGCTGACGTTGAATGCTCACGCCCACTATTGGGAAGTCTCCGTGCAAGACCAAGGGCCAGGAGTGCCGCCAGAGTTCCGCAATAAAATCTTCCAGAAGTTCGCCCAGGCGGACAGTTCCGACACCCGCCTCAAAGGCGGCACCGGCCTGGGATTGAGCATTTCCAGAGAAATCGTCCAGCGTCACCACGGCCAGATCGGCTACCATTCCGAACCTAACTGCGGAGCCACCTTTTACTTTCGCCTGCACGCCTTAACCAACGGCGCGGTGTGGGAAGCCCAAGCGTCCTCCTAGGGCGAAAATCTCGTAATATTCTTGCTGAAACGACCTTTCTTTGACTTTCAAATGCTTTAATTTTCTAATATTTCCCTTTTATCAGCCCAATATCGAAGGATAGGCCGCATGCCGTGGACCTGGGGATTTCTACGCGTTTCTTTTTTCGTCTGGATTGCGCTAAGCATCGTGCTGATCGCTATGATCGTCAGCATTTTCAGTTCACCGCTGCAGGATATCCTGCACCCGGAAGCCGGCAAAAGCTGGATCGCCGCCATTGATCCACGCATCGTCGCCGTGGTGCTCGGCGCCATCCTGATTCAGATTCTGATTCCCGCCGCCCGCTATTACCTGACCTTGATCAATGCGCAGCAACAGGCGCTGGCGCAAATGGACGCGTTGGTGGAAATGCTGTTCGAGGATTTCGGTTTGATGCTGTCCACCCGCAAGGAAATCGATGAGGCCGTGAAAGCCATCGCCCGCAAGTTACAGGTCAGTCGTTGGCGACGCTGGCTGCCGCTGGGCCTGACGCGGCCGTCGGAAGATCTCAACATCGACAGCAAACGCGCGCTGATGAACGGTTATTTGCAAACGCCTTTCGATAACTATGTGCGCCACATTCGCTCCCAGTTCGAAGCCTTCCGCAACGAACTACCACAATATCAAAGCGACGCCAGCAAAAAGCACAAAGGGCTGCCCTATCAGTACTATCTTTCCACCTCAGAAGGCCTCATGGACTCCTGTAATCTGGAAAGTCTGCCCAAACATCTGAAGCCGGCGGCCATGCAGTTCATCGCTCATGACAAGTACTGCATTAAGTCCTGCAACGACCTGTACAGCGACCGCTATATGAAAATATCCATTGAGACTGGCGACTACGACAGGTTCGAAAAAGCTCAGGTCGGTTTTATCGAAATGGAATGCCGCAAAGTGCTGGAAACAGCGGTTTATCTGAAGGCGTTGATCAAACTGGCGAGAAAAAGATGGACGCTGTTTCTGGACTGAAACGCGAAAGTTAAAGCTAGATCAATTAAAAAGTTAAGCGAGTATCAATTAATTAGGCGAGGCCCTGAAATCAGGGGAAACAAGAATAACTCAGCTGGCGGAAGCAGGATGCTTCAGTTTATCTTTCACGGGGCATGCGCATAAATCAGCTCCAGAAAACGTCAAAACCTAAGTTCTCAAGCGAGTATATAAGCATGCCAGGCGATCTTCAATGGCGCAGGCGATGAGTTACGTCTCTATTTGTTTCATGCGCATATTTATTCATACGCTTATTCATACGTCAGTCATCAGTCAGTTTATTCACACGGGTCGTCTATCAAATCATGAGTGAACAAGCGTCTAAGAGCACATCAAACACGTCTGCAGACCTGCTCTGGGTCGTGCAAAGCAACCTTGGCGACAGCGATGACGCAGCGAAGATAGAATCCTCCTGCCGCGGGCTGGGCTATGACTGCGCTATGACCCAGGTCATTCCGTTCGCGACGGACCTGCCTGATATCCCGAATGACAGACCGGCTATTTTCTATGACTCTTACAACTTCATCACGCACGCGCATCGCTCCGGCAGATGGAGCCCCTGCGCTTACTTCGATGAGCGCCAGTTTTTGTTCTCCGAAGCTCTTCGCCATTATGGCGACCGCCTGTTAAACGCAGACGCCCGGATTCTGACCATGGAACAGTTCGCGCAAAGCGGCGCTGACGACGAGGAAGTCTTTTTCATCCGACCGGATGGCGATTTAAAAGAGTTTGCAGGAGCGATCACCACCTTCAAAGCCTTCAAGGAGTGGGCGGATAAACTCAGACCCGGCGGCTTCACGGTGGATTTGTCGTTGCCTATGGTGGCGGCGAACCCCAAAGACATTGAACATGAGTGGCGTTTGTTTATCGTTGCAGGAAAGGTCGTCACAGCCAGCCATTATCGCGCTGACGCTAGAATGCAGGTCTCGGCTGGCGCGCCTGAGGCGGTAATCAGATTTACGGAAGCAATGGCGGCCACATGGAGTCCGGCTCCCGTATTCGTCATGGACGTTGCGGTCTGCGCCGGAGAGCTTTATGTATTAGAAATTAACGGCTTTAACAGTTCCGGCTTCTATGCCTGCGATATCGAAACTATCGTGCGGGAAGTCTCCGCCTATACACTCTCCCACTAACAGACCATGCTAGCTGGCGGCGTGAATTCAACCGCCAGCGACCGCATGCCAGATAAAGACGACATAGGAGCCAATCCAACTCAACGGCAACAGCAGTCCCGGCAGGATCAGCCAGAGTATCCATTTCGGCTGTGCTTCCGTTTGACGCGGCTGGCGCAACGCCATCAACGCCTGTCCGCCGTTCATATGAGGCAGCGGCAATAGATTGCATGCGGATAGCTTGGTCGCCACCAGGGCGAATAGCAGAATGAAGTTATTGTTGGCGGCGAATACGGCGCCTTCGCGTAAATATTCCTGTGCAACGGACAGGGGACTAAACGCCCCCAGAAAAATCTGTGCGAAGGCGGCGCCGAAACTACGCCAGCCGTCTTCGTAAACGCCCAATGCGAAAGCCAGAACAAAGAAACATCCAGAAAGTGGAATAACCGCCCTGATCCAGGTCGGCTGGCAATCGTAGGCGTCAGGCGCCGGTTTAACGTCATCCCCCTCACCTCGCTCTTCTCGCGTATCCTTGAGTTTGACGTAACCCGTGAGAAGAATTGCTCGAATGCTGACAATGCCCGTCTGCAGCAGGAGAGGTCCGGAGCCGATACTGATCTCCCTGACTTTGACGCCAAACGCTCTCGCGCACACAGCCATCAAGGTCAGGTGTAGAGGCATGTAAAGCAGAACGGCGAGCAGTAGGGCTATCTCAGGCGGCATCGATAAACTCCGATCATCGCTTTATTTATGATCGGCTAGAGTACCGCCCTGGCTGACCAAAGCAACCCGAGAATGGCCTCTTCTTACTGAGATGGGGCCCCTGCGGCGGGAGCCTGGGTCGGCGTCTCCACCAATCGGAACCCGTTCACTTGATAGCGGACATCAACGCCATTGGCGTCGCGACTGACCAACTGCATTGACTTAGGCGGACTGTACCAGGAGCCGCCACGCAGGACGCGGCGTCGGCAGTCTCCCGCCGTGCGCGCGGAGCCATCCGCTGGAACGCCTTTCATGGACTCACTCCAACAATCCTGCACCCACTCCCACACATTGCCATGCATGTCATACACGCCCCATTCGTTAGCGGGGAATGAGCCAACTGGCGAAGTGAATTGCCATTTATCGGCGCCGCTCACCAAGCCGCCACAACAATCGTCCTTACCGTAATTGGCGAACTTGTGGCCAACCTGATCCCCCCAGGAGAAACGCTTGCGACTGCCTGCGCGCGCGGCGTACTCCCACTGCGCTTCCGTGGGTAACTGAAAGCTTCTGCCGGTTTTGGCGGTCAGCCAAGCGGCGAATTCTTCCGCGTCATTCCAGCTCACGCTGATCACCGGATTACGTCCCCGG
The DNA here is from genome assembly GCF_018986435.1 of Hahella sp. HN01. GTDB lineage: Bacteria > Pseudomonadota > Gammaproteobacteria > Pseudomonadales > Oleiphilaceae > Hahella. The sequence goes on from NZ_JAHMIN010000011.1 coordinate 111,511, forward strand.
CCCCATCCGCGATCATCCGCTTTATTCGTGCACCCGCCATCGGCGACGCAGGCGTCCCACTGCTCAAAGGTCACTTCATAGGCCATGATCTTGAACGGCGTCAGCGTCACTTCCTGCCCCGGATTGCCGCCCCATAATACGCCGCCGTCATCAAAGCCCATGCGGTACTTGCCGCCAGGAATATCGACAAAGGCGATGTTCAGAGATTCCAGCGCGTCCTTCTCAACCAAAAACACCTGTTCGGTAAACTGCTCTCCACTGATTTCCGTCCACCGGGTCAGCTTCTCATACCCCGGCGCGCTGACTTCCAGCAAATAGCGGCCTGGGTCCAGCGGAATGCCCTCTTCGTACTTAGGCTGAATATTGAGAATACGAATTTTCGCATCCACAGGCGTCACATCCACCGTAAAGGCGGTTTTAGCCGGCTTCAGCGACACATAATGCGAACGGTGGTCGGCGCTGTGATTCAACATAAAGGTTTTCGGCCAGAATCCTTTAGCGGTCACCTCAACCTCATAGTCACCCTCAGGGAGCGAAGCGCCCGGCGTATAGGCGCTCTCCTCGCCGGCGAACTTCACTGTCGCCCCTACCGGCTCCGTCACCACCACAAAAGGAAAGGTCGGCGCGGGCCGGGTCATATTTTTATACGCCCCATATCCCACTACCGCAGCAATCATCAAGGCGACGCCTAACGCGCGCCAGACGCCGGAAGACACTGAGCCGCCCCGTTCCGTTCTGCGCGTGGAGGTAGGACTCTCCTGCGCCGCCGTTTCGCCATGAGCCGTTTTTAACGATTCGACGGTAAACAGACAGGTTGCTTCCGTATCCACCGGGACATTTTTAATCGCTTCCAGATGGGCGCGAAACTCGTCCAATGACGACAATCGGCGCTCTGGCTCCTTCGCCAGCAGCAAGTCCATCAACTGCTGATACATGCGCAGATGCAACGGCAACGGCGGCGGCGGTTCCTGTTTGTGCTTGATGCCCAGACTGATCGGATCGGTGGCCTCGAACGGTACGGCCCCCGTCAGCATCTGATAGAACACGATGCCCAGACTGTACCAGTCGGCGCGATGATCAAGCTGTCGTCCCATGGCCTGCTCGGGGCTCATATAAGGAGGCGAGCCCAGTATCGAGCCTGTCGTGGTGAGGTCGCCGCGATGATACAGGGATTTGGCGATGCCGTAGTCCGACAGCACCGGCGTATCATCCGCGCGAAACAAAATATTGCCCGGCTTGATGTCGCGATGAATATAGCCCAGCTTGTGGGCGTAATTCATGGCCTCCGCCAACTGCAGAATAATGCGCGTCGACTCTTCTCTGGTCAGGCGACCGGAACGGATACGCTCCGTCAGCGAGCCGCCTTCCATGAACTCCATGGAAATAAAGAACGTGTCTTCAAAAGGCGCAATGTCGTATATCTGGATGATATTCGGGTGATTCAGCTTGGCGGTGATTTGCGCTTCCTGAATAAACCGTTGACGAAACTCTTTGTTGAGACAGATAGCCGGAGAAATAATCTTGATGGCGACGATGCGGTCCGCGAGAAGCTGTCTGGCCTTAAACACTTTGGCCATTCCGCCTTCAGCGACTTCATCAAGCATTTCATAGTTGGGAATTTGAGGAGATACGGTGATCACGCTGCAGCTCCAGTCCATTAGTCACTTATCGGTCATTCGATGTTCAAGCATACCGGCGTAAACGGAGCTTGAGTCCTTTCCTTCAGAAAGCGCGTGTGCACGCATTTTCAGGGTATGTCGGGCGCGAAGCGCGCCGCTGATGATCCGCGCCCTAACCAAGGGCGACATGCCCGCATTATGACAAACAGAATTTAGAACGTGAAGCATTGCGCCTGAAAGCCCTCCCATAATTAATGCAGTGATCATCATGGCGACGGAAATTGACTGGGCAGTTAGGATCCGCATCCATAAGCGATAATTTATCACCATTACTTTCAACAACATGGACAACGCGTCGCGGGACCTTCCTCCGCACGCTATTTCAAGGGCGACACCTTAATCAGTTTCGGCGCTGAGCTCGATTGGCCGTTTACCCTAGGGACTGTGGACAATCGTTAATTCCGTCGTTATATCCAACAAGAACGAACTTATTGCTTTCGTTAATTGGACATTTAATGGCCATATGCTATCCCTTATAACTGTGATGCGACTATCAGTCATGTTTTCTTCATTCGAAGAAGCGTGAGTCAGATGTAATCCCAAACGACCGGATCGAACGACCGGCCGGACAGGGACCAGCGCCCTGCCCCGCCCAAGGTTATGCACATGGATAAGTTGGATCGCCCCATCGCAATATCCTCTTCATGTCGCCTCGCCCGGATTGAATAACTACGCCGTCTATTAACTACGGAGAACACTATGCCTTGTTCATAGGGCGCCCAGCTCTTTTTATTTAACGCCGTTCATATTTGACGTTTCTATTCATAACGCACAGGGAAAGAGCATGAATCGAAGAGATTTCATCAAGACAGCCGGAGCCGTCTCACTACTGCCTAATGCGGCGCTGGCGTACTATCCCTCTTTGCCGGAGTCCTCATTTCCGACTTCGATTATGCAAGGAGATCTGACCCCATCCGAGGGGGTGCTGGACATCATCGCCGGCGCCCTGCCTGGCGACATACATGGCCATGTGTTTATGGCGGAAGGAATTCCGCTGGAGCGCAATCAGCTGACGCCCACGGGCAAAGGCGCCCTCACCCGCCTCGACTTCGGCCCCAATGAGACAGCCTTCAAACGCAAAATGATCGAAACCCATTCGTCTATCATGCAGGAGCATGTCAGCGGGTTATTCGACAAATTTTATTTACTGGGAGGCACTGTCTACTACAGCCCTAATCTGGGCTTCATGAACTACTGCAACACCGCGCCGAATTATATGGGAGATAACCGCTTCGCGCTGAGTTACGAGGGCGGCCCTCCCTATGAGTTTGACGCCGTGAGTCTGGACTTGATTACGCCTGTCGGCAATCCCGGCGAGTGGCGCACCAGCCTTCCGCCCATCGCAGACGCTCTGACCCCAGATAAGTGGCTATTCCCTCAAGTGCGCACCACGGGGCATCCGTTCTTTGATCTGGAGCGCGGCGAATGCTTCACCATCAATTACGGCGGCGTCATCGGCGAGCTGGGAACTTCCGACGGTTATCTGCGCCTGATCAGGTGGAATCTGCAGGGGGCGCTGGAGGCCTGGAACGTGGTCAGTCGTCAGGGCGCCAACGCTTATTTGACCGCCACCGCCCACTCCCTTGGCGTCACACGCAACCATATTCTCATCTTCGAAACCGCGGCCAGGGTGGAAGCCACCCGCATCATGGGAACCCGCATCGTCATTCCGCAGAAGCACCGTACTCCCGTGTGGATCATCCGCAAAGCGGATCTGACCAGCGGCGCGGAGCAGGTCGTTGCGGACTATATCGAGCTAGACTTCGATACCTCCGACATCATGTGCAACTACGACGACTACGATGGTGAAGTCACCCTATACGGACAGTATCTGGGAGCGATGGATAAGTCCGAACAGCAGTTTTACCTTGAGTTGCTGCACTTCGGCGGCTGGGTTCCTTCCGAGGTAGCCGGGTATCCCACAGCGCCGGTGGATGTCGGCGGACTGGTGCAGGCGCGCATTAAAGTCAGCGCTGATTCCGCCTGGGAGATCAAAGAAGATTTCCGCCTTATCCGCGATGAATATCTGTTGTGGGACATGAACGACCCGGCCTATCGGGGGCATTTCCAGTTCCCAGAAACCTTTGACCATATTTACTGGGCCGCCATCGGTTATCGCCCCGAACACCTGGTCAAACGGGTGGCGGACGCCTATCGCAAATATCCCAACCGTCTCTTCAATAACGACAACCTGCCGCAAACCGCCATTCCTTCGGCGCTGGTGCATATGGATTGCCGCAACATGCTCATTGCGGACGCCTATCAGTTCCCCGAAGACTGCGTTATGCGCACGCCGCAGTTTATGTCGCGGCCAGGCTCTCTGGCTCAGGATGACGGCTATATCTTCACCGCCGTCGTTCGCAAACACCCCAGCGGCCCTCAGTCCAACGGCAAAGAGTTCTGGCTGTTCGACGCGCGCAATTTGGCGCAGGGACCGGTGTGCATACTCGGACACCAGAATCTGAACTTCGCCACGACCAACCACGCCCTATGGCGGCCGGAAATCGGGCAGCGCCCGGCTGACGCCTACAAAGCCGATTACGCCGACTTTTTCCGCGAAAAAATGCCATGTCACTCACAACAAGTCAGGGAGGTCTTAGAAACCTACATTCTTCCGAGATTCAGCTAGACGCATATCAGGCAGTTCATGAATGCGCTGGTTCGGCCCACAAAAAATAAGCATAAGTTTTTGGAGAACGAACATGACGCGTATAAAAACCAGTCTTTTATTGCTGATCCTAATTCTTGTTTCCGGCTTTTCCGTATCCTTGTACTCCCGCAATCAGGAGTCCGAAAAACTACAGAACTACCAAGGCACCTATGAGTGCTCGCCTGGGGCCATTTATGACCCCGCATCTATAGAAGAAGTACAGGACATCGTCCGCAACGCGCTGGCCGAAGGCCACACTGTAATGACCGGCAACCGCAAGTTCGCCAGTCAAATTGACGCCGCCTGCACGCAGGACGGCGAGGTCCAGATCACCTTGAAAAACATGGACAAGGTCGTCTCCTTCGACGCCAGTTCCAAAACCGTCACCGTACAGGCGGGCATGCGCTTCAATGACTTGAACGAATTTCTGCGCAGCCAGGAGTTGGCGGTGAATATGGTGACGGAACTCGGCACGTTCACTATCGGCGGCATGCTCGGCAGCGGCACCCATGGGTCCACCCTGGCCAAGCCCAGCAATATGATCGCCGATTATGTCACGGAGCTGAAAATCGTCGACGGACTTGGCGATGTGCGCACGCTCACAGGCGAACAACTTAACGCCGCCCGGGTGAATCTTGGCGTTCTGGGCGTGGTGGTGGAAGTGACCATCCAACTGGAAGACGCCTTTAAAGTCGCCGCCAGCGTGCAAGGCTTTCGCTTCGACGACAAGCTGGAAGACGTTATCCTCAATATCGCCCGCAGCAACTATTCCGCTAATATCGCCTGGTTCCCCGGCCTCGGCAGATACACTGTCACCACCTACAACCCTGTGCCGCTCGATACTCCCGGAAACGCCTATAACGCTCAGGCCGATGTCTCCGACGCCCAGGAATTCTTCTTCGGATTGCTATTTGACGCACTGCACGAAGTGCCAGGGTCCGGCTTGCAATGCCTGGCGGCGGCGGTGAGATTCAGCAGTCGCTCCACCTCTTATTATCGCGATGTGGACACAGGGAAAGTGCTGGAGTCCCCCATTGGCCACTCTGATCGCATGCAATATTTCAAATGCAGAGACCCCAATAAATGCATCTGGGATCGCTTGCCAATCGCCCTGCAGGAAGTCGCAATCCCTATTGACGATTTACCTTCATGGATCGCTGACGTTAGAAAAATACTCGCTGCGCATCCACGCACCTGCTTTCCTCTAAACGGCATTTACTTTCGTTTCGGCAAAGCCTCTCCAAGTTATCTCGGTATGAACGCAGGGCGCGACTCCGCCTATCTCGGCATCGAATATACGCTGAGACAGGAAGGCGCGGCGGTTCCCAAAAACTATTTCGTAAACCTTGAAATAGAACAAATGTCCTTACGTAAATATCACGCGCGACCGCATTGGGGGAAAAACTCCGTGGCGATATTTGAGGATATGCCGACTCGCTATCCTAAATGGAATGACTTCCTCGCGTTTAAAGCGGAAGTAGATCCTTACAATATTTTCACAAATCCATTCTGGCGCAGAGTCAGCGGTGAAGATCCGCTCAACAATTATTTAACTCCAGGCTGCAATGCAAGAGGCGAATGTTATTGCCAGGCGGATGAACATTGCGCAACAGGAACCTCCTGCACCTCCGGAGCCTATTACGGCGACGCCAATATATGTCGATAAAGAAATATATATAACGATGTATTAATTCGGCAAAAAGACCGCCAGCTACGTCAGTTCAATATATGTACGCCGGCGGTTTTTCAACCCACCTGGAACTAGACCAAAAGATATAAATCTTTTTATGGATAGCAATTTATCCGGAGATTGAAAATGATATTACGCGCCTTAACCGTATTAATGACTTTGTTCATTAATTATGCTACCGCCACCACTTTGGACGATATAAAACCTCATTCGCCCACGAAAACCCCTTGGAACGAACAGTGGTTTTATTACATAAACGATCCAGCCGTGGGCTATATAAAGGTGAGCCTGCAGACTTACATCATGGGCGACGCACCCAGCCTGCAGGAAAAAGGCTATATTCACGTGGTGTTTACACCTCGGGTGGGGGCGACCAGGGTCTATGACTATTTTTTTGACGATGTGCAACTATCTGACGGGGACCCAGAGGACCCCTACTCATTCAGCTATAGCATTCCAGGTGTGGTGGAAGCGAATCAGAACCGCATTGAGCTGACCCTTCCGGACCTCTATTTCACATCAGAAAGGCTTGGAGCCCATGATCATTACTGGGGCTGGCCAAACCCGGGCGCCACTCCATTCGGATTAATCGGCGAGCTGCCATTTATAGAAAATCGCTGGTTCGTATTTAGCCTCGGCACCCTGACTCGTTATTCATATAGCGATCAGTATGTCTCTCATGAAGGCCAGGCTATCGCTTACATCGATAAACTATGGACCCGGAATCAAGGAAAAGGCTTCGCTTATATCATGGCGACTTCAGATAAGGTCAGACTGATGTTTTCAGGGGGAGAAGACGGTGGAATCCCCATTGAACTCTGGGCGGGTAAGTACAAGTCGCCGACAGAAAACGTGACATTTTATCCATCAATAGAAGGTTTGAGCGTACATAAGACCCTTGATGCCTGCTCAGGTGAAATAACAGTTGAATTTAGTAAACTTACGCATAAACTTGTGCTCCACGCCAAAGCCGACCGGCAAGACTTTTACGACTCGGAAATGCCGTCAATTATCGTTTTTAAGGCGGATAGACCTGTCATGAAAACGATGAATGCAAAGCTAACGATCGACTTATACCACTTTAATAAACTGGTAGAGCAAACGCATTTGCCGCAGGGAATTTTAGAGTTTGGCGGAGATTGGTATTGCGGTCGCAAATAAACAATCTAATTGAAAATATGGCTAAATGTCCGATTTACGGAATACAAAATAATCGTTAGTTTAGTCGCCGATCCTCGTTCTTAGTTTTATTTAATAAAAAATATGTAATCTGATCACTGTATAGTTAGCCGAACATGTACGGAGTTGGGTCACAACGTAATAAGCAGTCACCAAATCAGTGCATTTATAGCACTGTGGAATGTACGCATATATATAAATAAGCGCAGTTTATGTTGTGGCCCGGAAAATGCCTTTATAAAGAGAGTCTAGCAGGCCGGAATCCTGTTTCGCCGGCGTCCAGGAGGAGTTACTGATCATGGGAATCTTTCAATTTAGCGGTTCGAAGACTGAACCGGAGCTAAGCTCTGGCATGTCGCCACTTATTCGGCCGCAATATTCAAAAATTCTCGCTCTATTTCGCGCAATAGATAGCATAGCTATCCATTTTTGCTTGCTGGGAACGTTAGCGCTTTTTGACGTGGCCTGGAATGAATCTTATTCCTGGCTGAGCATCATGTTCGTTATTACGTTCGGCTTTTGTGCGGAAATTAGCCAGATTTATTATCTTATGCGCGGACTGACCACCGGCAAGCTTGCCTGGTACGTCGTTAGATCCTGGATGTTCGCATTGGTGCTGATCTCGCCTTTCGCCATCCTGGGCCTGCTGCCGAATATTAATTTGGAAGCGCTGGCGTATTGGGCGATCGCGGTACCGACAGGCCTGGTAAGTCTGCACTTGTTGCGGCGCGTAGCGCTGTTCAGCATCCGCAGACGCAACGTCAGCTCCAAACGGGTAGGCATCGTCGGCGCCACAACTCTGGGCGTCAGACTTTACGACTCCTTGAGCAACATGCCCTGGCTCGGCTATAAGATCGCCGGCTTTTACGACGACCGCATAGATATGACGGATTTGACCCGTCGCGTCACTATTGAGGAAAAAGCCCTGTGCGGCGGCTTCGACAAGCTCTATGAGGATGTCCATAGCGGCAAGGTGGACACGATTTACATCACTCTGCCCATGTGCGCGGAGCGTAGAATCAAAGACATGATGGACAGACTCGCGGACACTACCGTCACCGCTTACGTCATCCCTGATTTCTTCAGCTTTAACCTGCTGTACTCGCGGCTGACCACCATTCGCGGCATTCCCGCTATCAGCGTTTACGACTCTCCGCTGGTGGATCACGGCTTCGCCAAGCGTATGACGGATATTGCTATGGGTCTGTTTTTTATACTGGTGACGGCCATTCCAATGCTGATTATCGCTGCGGCGGTGAAGCTGACTTCGCCAGGCCCAGTGCTCTTCAAGCAAACTCGTTACGGTATTGGCGGCGGCCCGATCAAGGTTTGGAAATTCCGTTCAATGACAGTCTGTCAGGACGGCGACAATATTCAACAGGCCACCAAGAATGACTCCAGGTTGACCAAAATCGGCGGCTTCTTACGTCGCACTTCCCTGGACGAATTGCCGCAGTTTTTCAATGTTCTTGGCGGCAGCATGTCTATTGTCGGCCCTCGCCCTCATGCCGTTGCGCACAATGAGTATTATCGCCAACATATTAAAGGCTATATGCTGCGCCACAAGGTCAAACCCGGCATTACCGGTCTGGCCCAGGTCAACGGCTTCCGCGGCGAAACAGCGGAAATGAAAGATATGTCCGGCCGCATTTGGTATGACTTGGAGTACATTCGCCACTGGTCTCTGGGCATGGACTTCAAGATTATATTCATGACCGTCTTTAAAGGTTTCGTGGGCAAAAAAGCTTACTAAGACCGCTACGAATTCAGGCCTTTCCCACTACACGGGAAAGGCCGCCCTCTCCCCCCCAACGTTATTTTCATTCCTGCAAAAGCTTTGTAATTTCAACAAATAAGCATCAAGAAACACAACGCAAAACTGGTGGTCCAATGATGGATTGGAAGGACAGGCATTACCCGCCAGCTTAAGCTCACGCACCTCAATCTCCGCGCCAGCCCAGTCATATCTCAACATCCCCATTCAAGCCTGCCGGCCCTTAGCAACGTTTCTCTTACTTCTTAATCCTTCTCTACCCCAACAACACTGCCGCCTCCTGCGGAACAAACAAAACTATAACTACAGCTAAGACATAGTTTACGACGCTGGCTTTCAGGCCCTGTCGACGATAACGGGACAAACAATAAAAGAAGCGCCTTCCTCTATATAAGTCTCATAAGGCGTATATGGATTGATATATGACGAAGCAGCAAAGAGCGGAGCTCCTCGCAACTCCACCCCATGCATAAACGCTAACGATAGGATGCTAAGCGCAAGTATTCGACAAGGCTTTAATCTCACGCACAAAAAAGCCCGCATATAAGCGGGCTTCGCGTGATTCAGATTACTGGAGCAACTACACTCCGGTTGGCTCAACCCGACGTTTGGTTTTCGCCGCTGTCACACTCGTTTCCTTAAGCGGATATGTGTTGTAGGAAGAATAATGAATGTACTCATGCTGATTCTTACGCTTCGCTACATCAATCTGATTCAATACCGCGCCGACAAGGTTGGCGTTAACTTCACGCAAGCGCTTGATGCCTTTCTGAATGAGTGGCGCCGGCGTATCTTCAGACCTGATGATATAAACCACCGCGTCAGAATAAGAAGACAATACCAACGAGTCGCTCACCGCCTGAGTAGGCCCAGAGTCGATGATAATGCGATCATAACGCTTCTTGAGAACAGCCAGAACCAAATGGAAACGGTTACTGGAAATCATCTCCAACGGATTAGTGGGCTGCGTCCCCGCCGTCAAGACACTTGCCTTGGTGCCATTGAGGCGGTGCAGACAGTGCTCCACTTCCGCAGTTCCAGCCACCAGGTCAGACAGCCCAGGCGTGTCTGGCGACAAACCAATCGACTTGGCCAGCATAGAACGGCGCATATCGCCATCTATCAACAGTACTTTTTCGGTCTGCCCCAGAGCTTCCGCCAGATTCAACGCCACGGTAGTCTTACCCTCGCCCGGAACCGTAGACGTCACCAGAATCACCTTATACGGCTGATCCACACGGGATAGAATCAAGCTCGTGCGCAAGCTGCGAATGGATTCCGCAAAGTGACTATGCATGGAGGACAGGAAGCCCTCAAACGCCGCCTTCGACTTCTTACTTTTCACCAATGGCAGCAGCCCCAATACCGGCAGACGGAACTTCTCTTCGATATCAGCAGTACTGCGAATAGTGTTATCCAGAGCGTCACGAATGAAAGCGCGCACAATACCCAAACCAAAACCGGCCATGATCAGCATAAGGAAGATCATTTTCTTGTTGGGCTTGTAAGGTGAGCCAGGCGGAATGGCGGAATCGATGATGCGCGCATGCGCCGCCTGCAAGCCTGTCGCCTCGTGAGTTTCCTTAGCGCGCGACATGAACAGATCGTATAGCTTGCGGTTGGTCTCCACCTCTCTTTCCAGTTCACGCAACTGGAACTCCTTCCGGTTTACGCCCTGCAAACTGTTCTTAGCCTGATCAAGCTGTCTGGCGATAGAGCGCTCGTTTTCCACCGAAATCTTATAGGCGGACTCAATGCCCCGCGCAGCACGCTGTAACTGAGTTTCCAACTCTGATTTGATGGACTTTAGCTCCGCCATCGCGGAAATCATTTTCGGGTGCTTCTCGCCGTAACGCTTACTCAGCTCATCTACTTTACGCTGAGCATCGTCCTGCCTTTCCTTCAGAGAACGCACCAACGGGTTCTCCAGAATCGCCGGCAACTCCAACAGATATTCAGGAGGCGGCGTTTCGCCAAAAATAGTCATCTGCTGATACACGTTGGCGGCTTCCATACGCACCCGACGCGCTTCAACATTACGTTCGGTCAGTTTGGACAGCTCTTCCGCGTTCAGGGTTTTAACCCCTCTTACGTCCACCAGTTTCTCCGCCTCACGGAACTCCTGCAAACGCTTCTCCGACTCACGCAGCTTCTCACGCAACCCTTCCAAACTCTCGCCCAGCCACATGGTCGCCTTCTCCGTCAGCGCCATTTTCGCCGCCAGATGACTTTCAATAAACTGCGTCGCCGTAGCATTGGAGATCAACGCCGCCACCTTGGGATCTCTGGCGTCAAACCGAACTTTCACCAACTGAGTATTGCGCACAGGATCAATCGTTAACCGCGACATAAATATGCCGACAACGGCTTCAAACTTGGCCTTTTCAGACAGCGGTTTCTTATTGATGCGCAGGAAGTCGAGCGTCTCTGGTTCAAATGGCCACACAGACTCAATCTGCTCCAGCGGCACCCACTCTTTCCAGTTGAAAGCCTTTTGGCGGAACGGATCAAACTCCGGCATATTGACCAACTCCAGCCGCTTCACCACTTCTTCGGCCAGACTGCGGGAACGCAGAATCTCGTATTGGGTTTGCAGGTATTCCTGGTTATTGCTGTTCAGGCCATATACATCCTGAATGTTAATAACTTTAGGCTGGTTGTTTTCGATCAGTACAGTGGTGGTCGCCTGATACATCGGCTTGATGTACTTGAGCGCCACATAGCCGGCGCCGCCCGCCAGCAAGACCAGAAACACGATGCCCCACTTGTATTCAAGAATAGCGTTCCAATAACGTCGAAGATCGATGATCTCTTTGTCGCCGGGCGTGTCCGCCAGATGTCGCGGCGGCGTTGATCTTAAGTTATCCATTTAAAAGAAACTCTCTTCCACAATAATAATGTCCCCTGGATGCACGCGCGTGCTCTGGTCCGCAGGACGCTGGGTTTGATTCGGATCGTTTTCGGTAATGATAAAAATCTTGTTCTTGTTTGCGCGGTTGGTGAAACCGCCGGCCAATGACGCAGCCTTACGCACGGTCAGCCCGGGCTGATAGGAAAACCCGCCCGGATTCTTTACTTCGCCGTTAATAAAAAACTTCCTGTACTCCAATATGGTGACGCTGACCTTGGGATCGACCAAATACCCGTCCCTCAAACCATTTGCGATAAGCTCCTGCAATCGACTCACCGTCAAACCAAGCACCTTAATCTCGCCCAAAAAGGGATAAGAGACCGTACCTGCATCGCTGAGCCGCGCCTCCAGCGTCAAATCGCTTTCGCCATACACTTGAACACGCACATAATCTCCTGAGCCAAGCGTATACTCAGACAACCCCTCTTCCGCAAAACTCCGTTGCGCCGGAATCAATATTGAAGCCAGCAGCATCAAAGCGGATAGAAACACACCGCTGACCATGGCTACCCAATGCTTCCTGTAATGATTCATCCAAACACCACACCTGTATAAATTTCGACACGAACAAGATACTTTATCCGCATTTAACTTTAAAACCCTGCATTAACATATATGGTCGCCAGATTGCGTGTATGCGAATAGCTGTCCAATGTTGAATCTCTGTCTTTAAAGTTCCATGACGCGCCGACGTTCAACCATTCCCTGAATGCGTAATCCAACGCCAGCGTCGCTTCGGAGGTATCGTCCTTACGGGACTCTGGGTCATTTTCGTACACATCGCGGGTCCAGTTGTATGCGACCTTGCTCGTAATCCGATCGTTCCAGTTGTGGGTCCAGGATGCGCCAACGCGCTTCTCGTCAATAAAGTCGCCTCTTCCATATGACTCTTCAGCGCTACGCTCTAGAGTGAAACGCAGCTTTGAATACGGCTTCAACGCCCAATCGACAATGGTCTCCCAACTGGCGCCGGAAAAGTCTTCGCGACTTTCATCTTCAAAACGCTTTTCCGCGCGGCCGACTTTAAACGTGGCCTTGGTGATATCTGTAGCGGCCCAGGAAACCCCGGCTAAAAACTTGTAGTAATCGCTGTCTTTGCTGCCGCCCGCGCCATCTGCAGGAGACGGGTCATTCATGTAATCCGTGTGTGTCCGCGACACATCCAGCACCAGACCGGTCTTGTTCCCCACCCGCCAGAAAAAGCCAGCTCCGGTTTCGAGAGTGCGGCGATCACGCAGACGGGTTTCGTCCCGCTGATTGGTGTATTCAGTCTGTGCGCCAGCCAGCTTCAGCGTCAGGCGGCCATCAGAGGTCTTGGAGCCGAAAGTATAGGTCAACGCAGCGGCGGAGCGATCATACTCAATCAGGTCTTCCAGTGGCGCCACGTCAGGGCCCTGCTTAATACCGGTGCCCCGATCTTCATGCCCTGCTTCAAAACGACCCAGCAACTCCAGCGTGTTGCGATGGTTCAGGGTCCAGAACGCCTTGCCGTTGACGAAATGGTCGATGTAGTCGTCGGTGTGGGCGCTGGCGTAACTGCCAGAACTCATTTTATAACCGAGATAGTAGCTATCATCGCCTTTCAGCGCCTCCAGCGTTACGCCGGTGGAGACGATAGTGACGAAGGACTCTTTCTTGTCGTCCTTCTGCAGATAGATGTTATCGTTATACTTTTCTTCCACCTTCACCTGTGGGTAAACATTGACTGGCCCGGCGGAGAAAGAAAACGGCTCCGCAGCCGCCCACGCCGAAGAGCCGCTCAGTGCGGCGATGCAGGCAGCCAAAATACGAAGCTCGCCGCGACGATCGCGGACGGATTTTTTTATATGCTTGTTAAAGTTAAAAAGAAGTTTAGATTTGGTACTACCGCCAACTGTCATTCTTCATAGTCCTTTAGCATTACTTGAGATTGTTAGCACTTAAGAAAAACATGATAATTCGTTTCGTCTTGATCATCAGATGACTAAGCAGGAAGCATGCCTGCGGCAAAAAAACGCCGCGCGCATTAAAACATGTCCACTCTTAAGTTCATTATGAAAAATTTTATAAGGTTCCACTTCTGTGAGTGGGTCGCATTATATCGTTTAATACGGATGAAACCTTATAAAATTCAGCAAGAATGTACTCCTATACGTATAAAATGCCGGAAACACACACATATATTTCCTTTGTACTAGCCAAAAAGTTCTATAAATAACATGGCATTACTTCTGGTATTGTAATAGGGGTCTGTATTCGTCCGTGAAGCAGCTTTTAACACAATAATGTTTCGGAAAGACAATTTCATTTCATGAAAGGAATTTAATGTATCTTCGCGTATTACAGCTTGGTTACGGCGGCTACAGGCCCCGCGCCGCCCCAAAGAGGAGCGGTCGCGACAGAATGTATTCTCTGGGGCTCCATTTTGATGCAAAAAGAGTTTACATCTCAAATTCTTTAAGCAATTTTATGGCGGCCTCAACCTGATACAACCCCGACCCTACTATTCCGGGGTGCGATTAATGAACAATTTCATGCTGTAAGTAAAACCTGTAATAAATCTGGCGTATTTTTTGTAAGTCTTCATTTAAGCGGAATGTCGAATATTATTTGCGCGCCGCCGAATACAAAAAACAGCCAATTGCTGAATTAATCTTCAAGGAGAAGAGAATTGAAAGTAACAGTATTTGGAATCGGTTATGTAGGCCTTGTTCAGGCGGCCGTGCTTGCCGATGTCGGACACGATGTAATGTGCGTCGATGTCGACGAGGCGAAAGTTGAGAACCTGAAGAAGGGGATCATTCCAATTTACGAACCCGGTCTGACGCCTATCGTAGAGGCTAACTTTGAAGCGGGCCGGCTAAAATTTACGACAGACGCCAAGTTGGGCGTCGAGCATGCTGAAATTCAGTTCATCGCTGTCGGCACGCCGCCGGATGAAGATGGCTCCGCGGACCTCAAATATGTTCTGGGCGTCGCCGCCACCATCGCCAGCTACATGACCTCGCCAAAGCTGGTGATCAACAAAAGCACCGTTCCAGTCGGCACCGCGGACAAAGTAAGCGCCGCTATTGCTGCGAAATTGAGCGAGCGTGGCGAAAACATTGACTTCGACGTCGCCTCCAACCCTGAGTTCCTGAAGGAAGGCGCGGCGGTCACCGACTGCATGAAGCCCGACCGCATCGTTGTAGGCTCTGAGAATCCAGGGTCCGTCGAAAAGCTGCGCGAACTCTATGCGCCCTTCAACCGTAACCATGATCGTATGATTGTTATGGACGTACGCTCGGCTGAACTGACAAAATACGCCGCCAACTGCATGCTGGCGACGAAAATCAGCTTCATGAATGAAATCGCCAATCTGGCGGAAAAGCTCGGTGCGGATATAGAGAACGTACGTAAAGGCATCGGATCTGACCCACGTATCGGTTACCACTTTATCTATCCAGGCTGCGGCTACGGCGGCTCCTGCTTCCCTAAAGACGTGCAAGCCATGGTTCGCGCCGCAGACAGCATCGATTTCGACGCGCAGTTGTTGAAGGCGGTGGAGTCGGTCAACTACCGTCAGAAAGAAACGTTGTTCAAAAAAGTCAGCGCCTATTTTGATCATAAGCTGGAAGGCAAAACCATCGCGTTATGGGGACTGTCTTTCAAGCCCAACACCGACGACATGCGCGAAGCCTCCAGCCGCGTGCTGATGGAAGCACTGTGGCGCGCTGGCGCGAAAGTCCGCGCATATGACCCGGAAGCCATGGAAGAAACCCAGCGTATTTACGGCGCCCGCGACGATCTGTCTCTGGTGGGCACCAAAGAGTCCGCGCTGCAAGGCGCCGACGCGCTGGTGATCTGCACCGAATGGAAGTCTTTCCGAGCGGCGGACTTTGCAATGATCAAACAAACATTGCAGAGCCCGGTCATTTTCGACGGTAGAAACTTATACGATCCTGAAACCGTGAAAAAGTACGGACTGGATTACTACGGCATCGGCCGCGGTCTCAGCATCGCTCGCTAGTCGTATACGCCCACGCCGCCTGTAACGGCGACGTGGGCGCGGTTCGCCTCAGGGCGGCGACACCGGCTTGTTACTAACTCAAACACCAGATATTGATCTCAAAGTTTTAAGGGACTGTCAGAATGCTTAACGAAGCCACAACCACCAACGTCGGCGGAATCAGGACCAGTTGTCTCGACCGCAAACAACTCGCGTTGCTGGTGGGGGAAATCTGCCAAAACTACACTCCAGACCAGTCGGCGTTTTTGATTTTCTCCTCGAATGGGCAAGCGATTTCATTGGCGGGCTCCGACCCCGCTTACCTTGAACTGATGAACAATGTCGATCTGGTGCATGCGGATGGACAAAGCGTCGTAACCTTATCCCGTTGGTTCTCTGAGCGCCCTATCGCAGAACGTTCGGCCACTACGGACATGATTCACGACATCCCGGTTCACTACGCCCCTACTCTCAAGCACTTCTTTTTGGGCGGCCTCAAGGACGTTGTGGAACAGGCGGCGAAAATCTACAGCGACACCTACGCCAACGCAGAAATCGTAGGCGTACGCGACGGTTATTTTTCAGCAGCGGACGAATTGAACATCGTGGAGGAAATCAACCAGTCCGGCGCAGACGTGCTTTGGGTTGGTCTGGGCAAACCCAAAGAGCAAGAGTTCTGTATTCGCCACAAAGACAGATTGAAAGTACCGGTGGTGATCAGCTGCGGCGGTTGCTACAACTTTTTAACCGGACACTATAAAAGAGCGCCGGAATGGGTGCAGAACAACGGTCTGGAGTGGGTGCACCGCATGGTCCTCAATCCACGCAAACTGTTCTGGCGTTACTTGATTACCAATCCTCATACGATTTATTTAGCGTATAAAAACCGCTATCGCGGCGACAGAGATACGGAAAGCAAGAAAGTGCTGTTTCTGCTGAAGACGTTCTCCAAAGGTGGTGGCGTGGAACGCGTATCCGCAAATCTGGCCACCAGTTTAAAAGCCCAGGGATACGACCCCGAGTTTTATGTGTTCTTTTCCAAAGAAGAAGACATCAGTCAATTACGCCAGGATTGGCCCGTCACCTTGGTGGAGCCAAGTCGCAAGAGCCCGCTTAAACTTATCGGCGAATTTTTGAGATTTCGCCGTCATGTGAAGAATAATCGTATTGGCGTGGTTATCTCATCAAAAGAGACCGCCAACCTGATCAGTCTGATTGCGCTCATGTTTTTGCCGCGAGTCATGAAGCTGTTCACCCGCCATTGCGCCTTTGACGTTTCAGACCAAAAGCTGGCGCCGCGCAGCATCAAAGCACTGTATTGCATGTACGCGCTGACCCGCAGTCGCATCGTTACTGTCTCAGAAGACCTTGCGCACCAAATCAAGGCGTTCCTGCCCTATAACCGCAACAAGGTCGTAGCGCGGGCCAACCCGATTATTGATGAGCGTATATTTACCTTGGCGGAAGAGTCCGCACCGATACAGGGCGACTATCTCTGCGCAGTGGGCAGATTGTGTGAACAGAAAGGCTTCGATTTGCTTCTGGACGCTTACAAACAAGCGCTGACTATACAGCCTGCATTACCCAGGTTGGTTATTGTGGGCGAAGGCGATGACCGCGCAGCCCTGGAAAAACAGGCGGCGGTTCTCGGACTGACCGACAAAGTGATTTTCTACGGTTTCACTCCCAATCCATACGCGATCATCAAGCACGCCAAACTGTTTGTCATGTCGTCTCGCCATGAAGGCCTGCCTACCGCATTGGTGGAAGCTATCGCCTTGGGCGTGCCAGTGGTTTCCAGCGACTGTGAAACCGGCCCCCGAGAATTGCTGGACAATGGTCGATACGGCGGTCTGGCGCCCAACCAGAACCCGACTGCATTGGCGCAAGCCATCGTTGATAACTTAACGACGCCCATAGCGCCCGAAGCGGAAGCGGTGAGCAAATACCGTTACGCTGACGCCGCCGACGCTTACATCAAGCTGTTCGGAGAGCGGATGGCATGAAAACCCAAAGCGTAGCCATCGTCCTGCATGACCTGCGGGGCGGCGGCGCCGAAAAAATGATGGTGCGTCTCGCCAATGCGTTGGCGGAACAGAATACAGCGGTGAGCATGGTCCTGCTGACAGAGGGCGGTGTAAACAAAGCGGAGCTATCCTCAGCCGTAAAGCTGGTGGAGCTTGGCTCCCCGCGCACCTTGAGTTCCGTACCCAGACTGGCGGCTTATTTGCGTGAAGCGCGACCAGATAGAATTCTATCCGCGCTGACCCATGTGAACGTGGCCGCCGCCCTGGCCTGCGCCATGACCGGCATGCTGCGTCGTCTGGTGGTGAGCGAGCGCAACACCTACTCCCTGGACAAGAAGGTCAACACTGGCGCGGTGATGAAATTCACCTACTGGCTGGCCCCTAAAATTTATCGTCGCCTGCCAAACCCGATCATTGCGGTATCCGGCGGCGTCGCACGAGATCTGATTGAGACAGAGTCGCTGCGTCCCAAAGACATTGTCGTGGCGCCCAATCCGGTATTAACCGCCAAAGTTCTTACCATGATGGACGAGCCCGCCAGCCACCCGTGGTTACAAGATCCCGCCATGCGCGTCGTCGTCGCAGTGGGTAGGCTCAGCCATCAAAAAGGGTTCGACACGCTCATACGCGCCTTTGCGCAAGTCGCAGATATCGCCAACCTGAAACTGGTCATCTTTGGCGAAGGCGAGCTACATGAAGAGTTGAGCGCGCTCGTCGGCCAACTGCAACTGACGGAAAAAGTCGATCTGCCCGGTTACGCCGCCAATCCTTTAGCGGAAATGAAAGCGGCGGACCTGTTCGTGCTGTCTTCGAGGTTTGAAGGAAGCCCCAACGTCCTGGTGGAAGCCATGGCCACAGGCGTTCCCGTATTGGCGACCAACTGCCCCTCCGGACCGGATGAAATTCTGGACCAGGGTCGTTTGGCCCCGCTGGTGCCGGTTGACGACGTCAACGCCATGGCGCAAGCGTTGCGCAAGTGCATGGAGCACCCCAGCGACAACGCTGAATTGAAAAACCGGGCCGATCGCTATCGCGACGCCCTATCCGCTCAAGCCTACAGTGCGGTATTAAACGGTTCTGTCACTGTCTGGGGGCGTTGAATTCGGATGTCATCGGTTAACTGCGAAAACGGGCGTATCTTGTGACGATTACGCGCAATCAGTTAAGAGATTTTTTTCTCGGCTTGGTCATGTTCTATTACTCGGGCTTTATGTCGTTCCTGACCGGATTAGTGTCCGGAGGCGGCAGAAGCGGCCACGGCGGCGCGGAAATGATCGCGGAGTCCGCCAGCGGCAACATGGTGCGCCAGTTAGTGGGGCTCAGCATACTGGGCATAGGCGGTTATTTCGTGCTGCATCTGCGTGACCGCTCCCTGGGCACCTTTGTGTCGCGCCATATTTACTGGCTGATATTGCTCGGTTATATCGTGCTGTCCATTCTATGGTCGGTCGAGCCCAGCGTGTCGGTGCGGCGCATCATCAGTCTTATGATCGTCTTTGTCGCAGCGCTGGCGCTGTTGCAAGAATACACGCCGGAATACCTGCTCAGCCTCATTGCGAGAATTCTGGGGTGCGCCGCCATCGCCGGGTTGATATACGCCGTGATATCTCCCCAGAACGGCTTTATTCAGGGCGGTCTGCGGGAAGGCGCGCTGCTGGGCATCTTTGGTGACAAAAACGCAGGCGCCCGCTGTTACGTGTATGCGCTCATGACGTTCTATGGCTTGCGTATGTATGAAAGCCGGCAGGATAGAGTCCTCATCGGCGGCCTGGTGGTGGCGATTATTCTGAGTAATTCCGCCACCGCGCTGGCCATGGTGTTTGGCGGCATGGGCCTGACCACTATCTTCAACGGCAGCCGGGTGATCGGCAACTCTCAAAAGACTTTCAATCGCCTCATCGTGGTGACGGTGGGTCTGTTGATCGGCGCCGTACTGGCAAACTATTTCTATGAACTGATTCTGCTGTCCCTGGGACGCGACCCGTCGCTGACCAACCGCACCATCATCTGGGAGCTATTGGGGCCAAGTCTGGATGATCGCCCTACTTTCGGCTACGGATACGGCGCATTCTGGGCCAGCGTCTATGTCGAGTCGTTCGTCAAAGTCTGGGGCTTCATCGGCAACGCCCACAGCGGTTACGTGGAAACGCGCCTCAACGGCGGTTACGTCGGACTGATCATTTTGATCGCCACCTTCATGATGTCTTTCTGGCGCATCGCCCGCGCCTTCACCTTCCACCCTGAGTCATCCGTATTCGCATTAATGGCGAGCATGCTGCTGATTCAGGCGGCGGTCAACTATATCGGTTTCATCATCCCGAACCACGTGAGCTTCGACATGTTCATGTTCTCGATCATTGTGATCGTGGCGGGCAAGTACGGGCTTTCGCGAGAACTCTCGCCCACTCCGCTGTACGAAGTGCAGCCGGACCCAGCGGAGGCGCGCGCATGAGTCGCGTCATCCATAGCTGCGCAGGCTTGCGCAGTCGCGTTTTTGATTTGACGCCAGAATGGAGTTAGTCATGGTCTCACATGAATTCAAATGCATTTTTATCCATATCCCCAAATGCGCCGGCACCAGCATTGAAAGCGCTTTGGGACACCTTGACGGATACCAGGGACGCAATGGCCAGGATCACAGATCAATCAGGCTGATGGCGAAACCGCGACTTAGTCTGCGTACGCTGATATCCAAAGCGCGCCTGCTGGATATGGCGCGCAGCGTAAGACATCAGCGCCGCAGCGACATGAACCCGAAGAACAAAATCACCGTTTCCGACGAGCAGTACAAAAACTACTTCAAGTTTACGTTCGTTCGAAATCCTTGGGCGCGTGCGTACTCCATGTACAAAAACGTGATTCGCGACGAAGCCCACAAACGCACTTTCGGCATCGAAGGCGACATGTCTTTCAAAGACTTCATGCACGCTTTCGCCGGCAAAGGCATGCTGCGCCCTCAAACCTATTGGCTCAAGGACGAAAACGGCGACATCTCCCTCGACTACGTCGGCCGCTTTGAAAACCTGGAGGCGGATTTCAAAGAGGTCTGCCAGCGCATGGGCGCTCAACACATTGAACTGCCCCATAAAATCAAGGGCGACGGCGAAGATTATCGGCAGTATTACGACGAGGAAACCAGGCAGCTGGTAAGTCGGATATACAAGGACGAGATCGAGTACTTTGGCTACACGTTTTAAGAGCCGACGGCAGCAATCAGGAATACTATCGTGACAACAGCAAACTCCGACATGACCGCAGAAGCGCCACTGATCTCCGTCATCATGCCCGTCTACAACCGGGAAAAAACGGTTGCTCAGGCGATAGAGAGCGTGCTGACGCAAACCTTCGCCGACTTTGAGTTAATTGTGGTCGACGACGGCTCTACGGACCGCTCAGCGGAAGTCGTCAACGGCTTTTCGCAGGATACGCGCGTGCGTTACCACCTGCAGGAAAACTCCGGGCGCCCTTCCCTTGCTCGCAACAGCGGCCTGAAACTGGCGCGGGGGCAATGGGTGGCGTTTCTCGACTCCGATGATCGCTGGACGCCCACCAAATTGGAGCGTCAGATCGCACTGCTGGAACAGTGCGCAGCCCAGGGCGTCAGTCTGGATCTGGTGATCAGCGACTACGAGGTCATGGAGAACGAAGTCGTGAAACATTCGTCTTTCTTCAAAGCCTATAGCGTTAACCAGCGTCTCGCGGGAGCTGTCGAGCAAACCTTTCCAGACGGCTGGACTTATCGTCAGCGCCCCTTCCTGCAAGCTTTGTACGGTCTGGGCTTCGCCGCCACGCAAGCGGTGCTGGTGCGCAGATCGCTACTGGAGCGAGTCGGCGGCTTCGACAGTGAACTGGTGTTCGCTGAAGACAATGACCTGTGGATGACCATCTCTGAGCAAGGCCGGGTTGGCTGCTCCAAAGGCATCGCCTATACCTACGTGCATCACGGCGACAACATCACCAGCGTTAAATCTGACCGATTCTATACCGACACCATCAACGTGTTGTTTAAACATCTGGCCACCGCCAGAAAGTTAGGGGTGCCAATGGAGCCCCTGAAAGAAAGATACGCCAACTACTACTTATCTCTGTGCCGCAACAGATTGCGGGAGCAACGCTGGAAGGAAGCCGCTTCGGCCTTTTACAGCGGCCTGCCCGGGCTGACCAGTAAACGCAACTGGAAAATGACTGCGCGTATC
This sequence comes from Hahella sp. HN01, assembly GCF_018986435.1. Lineage (GTDB taxonomy): Bacteria > Pseudomonadota > Gammaproteobacteria > Pseudomonadales > Oleiphilaceae > Hahella. The sequence goes on from NZ_JAHMIN010000011.1 coordinate 133,584, forward strand.
GGAATCACTGCATTGCAGAGCCTAACGACGAAACGCGCGCGACGTTCGGCGCAGCTGAGTTGAGCGTAGACATGACGCATCGAAGCCAACAAAAGCAAATCAGCGTAGAGAAACCTGGTATACGGAATGCCTGCAAAAAGGCGGTTCCGCTTGAACATTTTAGACAACCTCACACCATGGAGCTGGGCGACTTATGACGACAGTGGACATAACCATACTATCCTGGGACCGGCTGGAAGACACCAAAGCCGCGATCGCCAGCGCACTGACGCAAACCGGCGTGGAGCTACGCGTAATCGTTGTGGATCAGGGCTCAAAAACAGAGAGCCTGAATCAATTGCGCGCATTCTGCCGCCAATATCCGAACGTGGACCTCGTTTGCAACGTTAACAATCTGGGTGTTCCAGGCGGACGCAATCAGGCCGCCTTTCAGGGCAACGGCGACTATATCGTCGCATTGGACAACGACGCGGAGTTCACCGACGAACACCAAATCGCCAACGCGGTTGAAATCATGGAGCGACAAAAAGATCTCGCCGCCATTGGCTTTCGCATTCTGCGTTTTGGCACCCGCTGCGAGGACCTGAGCAGCTGGAGCTATACCCAAAACGCCCACGAATGGGGCGACAAACCATTCTATACCACGCATTTCGTTGGCGCGGGACACATGATTCGTCGTAGCGTGTTCGATCAGGTAAACGGCTACGACGACTCGCTGTTTTTCCTGCAGGAAGAAGCGGAGTTGTCGCGTAAGCTGATCAACTGCGGCTACAAAATCCGCTATTCGCCAGAAGTGGTGATCGGTCACAAGGTCGCCGCGGAGCGTCGGGTCAACTGGAACGGACCCCGCTGGCGTTTCCATGTGCGCAACCGTTTCTATATGGACGTTAAATTCAGAACGCCTTTCGCCTCTTTGTGCCTGGGCACACTGCTTACGTTATACAAAGGCTTACGCGCCGGACTGATCCTCGACTCCACCGTCGGCTTCATGCAGGGGTTAGGCATGCTGCCGCAGGCCATTGCCTCCTGGAAACTTCCCGGCGTCGCGTCAACGCCCGCGTCCAAAGCCTATATCGCCTCCTGTTCCCAGAACCAGGGCGTATCCAGATGGCGTCGTATTCGACATCGGTTCAAGAAGGCCGGCGTGGCGCCGGGCCAGCAAGCAGCGGAGAGCAAATAATGGGACAAATGATGGAGCCAACCGGAATCAATTCACTGCAACCTAACCGGGCGCGCTGGCGCGAACTGAAAGCGCAGTTACTTGAAACCTTCGGCTCGGAGCTGCGCGGCAAGAAAGTTGTCTATCTGGATTATCCGTTGCACCTGAATCTGGGCGACCTATTGATTTACAAAGGTACGCTGACGCTGCTGGAGGAACTGGGCGCGCAGGTGGAAATGAGCTTCTCCACCAGCAACGCCGACCGCTTTTTCCGCACACGCATTCCAGAGGATCGAGTGCTGTTGTTACATGGCGGCGGCAACTTTGGCGACATTTACAGTATTCACCAGGCGTTGCGGGAAAAAGTAATTAAACAGTTTCCCAACAACCCTATCCTGATCATGCCGCAGTCCGTGCACTTCAATGAGCCTGAGAAGTTCCTGCAAAACTGCGCGCTGTATCGCGAGCATAAGAACCTCAAAATGTATGTGCGCGATCAGGAGTCCTTTAACTTCATGGCGCAGGCATTGGCGCCGGAGCAGCTGTTCATGGCTCCGGATCTGGCCACCATGCTGATCGACGAATGGACCTGGCCGCAGCAAATGCCGGAACGCACGCTGATGTTCCGCCGCAAGGACTGCGAGTCCGTATCCAGCGCAGCCGCGGCGGACGCTTTCGACTGGAACTCCTTGTACACCTCTATGGATATGAAGAAGTTTCGTCTGTTCAATCGCGTTTCAGGACTGGAGCGTAAGCACGACGTCAATCTGTTCACGTCGCCGCTGTGGGTGCGCTTCAGCGATGCCTTGATCAATAAGGCCGTGAATTTTTATCAGAGTTATGGACAGGTCGATACGGATCGTCTGCATGGCGCAATACTGGCCCTTCTGTTAGGCAGACCTGTGCTTTTATCGGATAACTGTTACAACAAAATCGACCGCTACGTGCGTTGTTGGCTGGTGTAATGGCGTTTTCGTCAGTTTGTAATACGGAGTCAATAGTGTGTTAAACCATCGGGCATGGAAGTTGATGTGGGTTTTCGTTGAAAAATTCAGCATCGTACTCATTTCCGTTTTCACTTTCTTCATCTACGCCAAGCTGCTGGGACCCGGCGAGCTCGGGTTGGCGCTGTTCGCCCTTTCCATCGGACAGGGCATCGGCGTTATTTATGTGGCTTTTCTGGAAGACCCGTTGGTGCGGCAAAACGATGTTCAGGCCGCTCACTTTGACTCCGCCTTCTGGGGCGGATTAGTGGTGAGTCTGGTCACCGCCGCGGCCGTCATGATAGGGAGCCTGTTCGCCAGCGACGATGTACGCTTTCAATGGCTGATGTTCATCTCTGTGCTGCATATCCCCCTGCTGACCACCGGCCATATCTATGTCGCGGATCTGCGCCGCAAGGGCAAGTTCAAGTCTCTGGCGAAACGCACCATGGGCGGAAAGCTCATTGGCGCGGCAGTGGGCCTGACTCTCGCCTGGACCGGATACGGCAGCTTCGCCATTATCGTCCAGAGTGTAATTATGGCCCTCGTAAGCCTGGTGATCATGATGCGCACAAGTGAGCTGCATATTGGCTCCCAGTTCCGCATGTCCGTGTTTGGAGAGCTGTTGTCCGTCGGCTGGCCTCTGGCGTTGCGAGGCGCCAGCTGGGACGCCATGAACCGCGGCATCGCGATTATTCTGGGCCTCACCGCCGGTTCTGCGGCAGTAGGCGTATACGGTCTCGCCCGCAGAATGATAGACATGCCTCGCAGCGCCATTTATGGCGGCTTGCTCAGCTATGCACTCCCGGCGTTCTCCAGAAATCAGCATGATCTGCCCAATTTACAGAAAATGTTCTGCTTCACCACTCTCACCACCTGCTTCATCGTATTGCCGATGTTCGTAGGACTGGCCCTGGTGGCGCCGTACCTGATTCCCACATTGTTCGGTGAAGAGTGGCGTCCGGCTGCGCCGCTGATTCAGATTCTGGCGCTGGTGGCGGCGGTGGGCAACACGCTGATCTATGTTCCCACGGCACTGACGGCGGTCGCCAAGAACAAGCTGACGCTACCATCTGAGTTGATCGCCGCCGGTTCCGCCCTGGTCTTTACGGCGGTTATGGGTGCGGAAATGGGCGCCCTGGCGGGTGCTTGCGCCTTTATCGTGCATACACTGATCGCCTCGCCGGCCAAAGTAATTGGATTGAAGAAGGCGCTGCATATCGAGCCCAGCGAGTGGCTGCGGACAGTGTACAAAAGCATCGTCGCCGCCACCTGTATGGTCGGAGCCGTCTACGCTTTCGTCACCTATTACTCCACACTGCATCCAGCGTTATTGTCAGCTACCATTATCGCCATCGGCATGATGACCTATCTGACCATGTATACGCTGCTGCACAAAACCTGGGTCTCCGATCTGAAAGCCTTCCTGATGAAGTCTTAACGATCACGCTCAATGGATACAAAAAAGCCGTTCCGGGACAATCCGGAACGGCTTTTTATTTGGGTCTTGAGCAGCCCTGAGTAGCGAGTCGGCGCTTAACTTTTGCCTGTGATCGCCAGCAGTTTCTGACGCCCCATCACCAGAGCCATGGCCGCCAGTGCCTTAGGGTGCGAAGCTAGAAGGTGCAGATCTCCACATGCCCACATCTTGCCGCCCATTTCCGCCGACTTCACATAGTTGCCGCGACGGCGATACGCCATTAAAAAGTCAGCGAACATCCATAGCTTCATCTTGGCGACTTCTTTCTTGGGCAGCTGGAATTCACGCTCTACATGACGAATAAACTCCAGCTTGTGCTGCAGGTTTTTCTCCATATCGTCAGTGAGATTGTCGCCTTCGTGGTTTTTGATCACCAGAATTTCCGGGACGGTATAACAGCCGCCCGCACGCGCTAACGCCAGCCAGACAAACCGATCTTCAGCGAAACGATAAGTCTCGGGAAATCCGCCAACCTGCAGCACAGGATCTTTCTCACAAATCACGCTGGAGGTGCCGTTAATAGTGTTCTCCAGAATCAGGCCCTCAAAGCTGGGACCCGTCTTCACGAGCTTTCTATGCCACTTCACCACACCGTTACATGACGACGACGTAAAGGTATCCAGCATCACGCAGTCTTTGCCTTCCCGCACCAATTCGTTCCACTTGGCGATCTGCATCTCCAGCTTGGCCGGCAGCCAATCGTCGTCGGAGTCCAGAAACGCCAGAATACGGCCGGTCGCCATCGCCATCGCGGTATTTCTCGCTGCGCCGGGACCGCCGTTCTCCTGACGCTTGAACTTGATGCGCGGATCATTGAATTCTTTTACGACCGCTTCCGGGTCATCTTTCGAACCGTCATCCACCACCACAATTTCTCCGGGCAGGACGGTTTGCTTGTAAATGCAGTTAAGAGCTTCTCTCAGCTTATCGGCTCTGTTGTAGATGGGAATAATAACGCTGATATCAGCGGCGGATATTTCCTTACTCATGCAGCTCTCTCGTTTCCGTAATTCATGCTTTACCGGAATGCAGTTTTGTCGAATGGGGCACACTTTAAGTGCATTAACGATAATTTTCTAATGTTTCATTTCGCGTAAAAAAGTGACGACATGGTGTCTATTAACAAGTGAAACATTAGAAAATCCAGCATTGGCGCGGCGGGCTTGGGGCTCTTAAGCAAAATGCGCATAGGTTCTCTTACATAAATTTAAGTTTCAACAAGCCTTATACCCTAGGCTTACTGGCCAGGACTATGCCAAGCGGGAAATTTAAGCATTTTTATCAATGGCTTATAGTAATTACCGAAGCAATAAAAACGCCATGCATGATACCGCGCCGGAGATTTTTTTCGTTGTACTCGTCGCCCCTGTCGGTTGACGCCCGCCACACGGCTGGCGTGATAGGTCGCGCATTAAGCTCCTTGTTAATGTTGTCTCGTGGAAAATCAGGTTTTGGCGTCCTATATTGACTGAAGGTTCTGTTTTTGCAGGTAAGTCGGGAACCAGCCGGTTCCTGTTTGATCGTTCCGCCAATGAAAGCCGGGCTCAACCCCGGCTTTCTACATTCACCAGGGAGCCGGCCGTCTTTCCGACCGCCAGCTTCGGCATAAAGGGATATTTGATCATGAGACATCAAGTAAACAGCTCCTTCCGTCAAACGATAAATTCACATCGTTTTCGCGGTATAAGTATGTTGTTGAAACTGTTTTACATCGCAGCCATTTGCACTAGCTGCGCATCGCCACCACTCCAGGATGAATCGACGGACAAGGAAACCGTCCCTCCTGTCGTCATCGACGACCTTGAGCCGCCTTCCGCCGGACTGGATGCGACGATTACCGCAACCCCTTTGCTGGAATCCGTCAGTCTGGTTCTGGACGGCAGCACCGATCTGCAGCACATGAATAACAAGGTGTACTACCGCAAGAAAGGGAACGGGAACTGGCATGACGCCTACTCTCTCGTTGCGGACCCTACCGATGATGCGCTTGCCGGCGGCATTATCGGACTGGAGGAGAATACCGAGTATGAGGTAAAGGTATCTTTGCTGGAAAACGGCTCGGTTATTCAATCCTTCCAAGCGGAGTTTAAAACCTGGCCAACGGACCCGCCCATCAATCCGGAGAAGGTGTATTCCATTGCGGACATCTACGATGGGGGCATGCTGGATCTGGAAGCGCTCAATATCTCTGGGACAGCGGAGGGATGGGCCAAAATTGTCGGCGACGGAAAAACCGTGATTGATGGCGGTTACGACAATTACACCGCCATTAAAATCGGCGGCGCCAGCTACGTGATGTTTGAAAACCTGAAAGTCAAAGGCGGTAGACTGCATGCCATCCACAGCCTGAAAGCTCATCACCTGCGCTTCCGCAATTTGGACGTTTCTGCTTGGGGCCGCACTTCCGGGGCGGTTAACGACGGCATTTCCTATGAGAAGCCCAGCGACGACGATCCCATCAATTACGATTCCGCGTTCTGGCTGGAATCAACTGGCGTTGTCGTCGTCGAGCGCAGCTATGTGCATGACCCAAGAACCGGCGCCAACACCTGGGAGTTCGGACATCCATCCGGTCCCAATGCCTACCTGATCTCCACTAAGCATTCCGAACCGGCTTACCGCGGACAAGTTGTGTTGCGTTACAACGACTTTGTCGGCGGCGACAAACACCGCTTCAATGATGTAGTGGAAAGCCGCTCCAACGGCTCCCGGGACGGAGGCTTTATTCGCGACAGCGATATTTACGGCAACTATTTCGCTTTCAGTAACGACGACCTGGTTGAGCTGGATGGCGGGCAGCACAATGTGCGCTTTTACGGCAATCGTTTAGAAGCTGGTTACAACGGTGTCAGTATCGCTCCCAACATGCGCGGACCCAGCTTTATCGCCGGCAACCTGATCCACGACCTGGGGGACGAACGCGGCATGGCCTGGACCGCCTTCAAAGCGGGCGGGTTGACGGTCAAACCGGAAGGCACAACCTACCTGTTCCACAATACCGTCTACGCCAAGGCCAATAGCCTGCACGGCACCGGTTACTCCGGCGATCGCGCCTTCAACGCTGTCACTCGCAACAATCTGCTGGTCAGCAGCGCCGGGTGGTCAGAGCGTCAGTACAGCATTCGCGATATTGCGCAGGAGCCCGGTTCCGACTTCGATTTCGACCTGCTTTACAGCACGCAGGCGGCGACGGCCGTAGTACAAGCCTACGGCGGCGCGGAGGAGAACGGCGTAACCAATGAAACGCCGCACTTCCGTGACGCGCCTGCAGGCAAGTTCAATTTGTTGGAAGAAAGCGCAGCCATCGACAAAGGAACATATATCGCCAACTACTCCAACGAAGTGGTCGGGACCGCCCCGGATATCGGGGCCTTCGAGTACGGCGTGGCGAAAATGATCCCGGTGCGCCCGATCAAAATCACGTCGGATGCCTATCGCGTGGATCTGGACGCCCAGTCTCCCGGAGCCCAAACCATCAAACTCAGCAACGGCGGTTCGGATACTGACTTCAAAGTATTGATCAATCAGCACGCGGACTGGATAAAAGTATCGCCGTCGAATGGAACGATATCCGGGGATGGAACCAAAGAGCTGGAAATCAGCATTGATTCGCAAAAGATGGGGGGCTCCGATTCCAGAGCCGGCGCCATCATTATCAAGTTTGATGACGGCTATTCAATTCCTGTCTCTGTATATGCGGATTAACATGACAAGTTAACAACTTTTAATATATAAATTTTGCGAACCAAAACAGGGCGTTAAATATATAAAATGCGCCCTGATTGCACGCTTAATTATGAAAGTCTTCTCACTCTTTGATAAGTGAGAGGACTTTTGTCTCTAATGGTCTTTTTATTGCAGCAATCTACTCGTAAACTAACGCCCGTGACGCATTCCTCACGCCGCCGCACAAGGGGAAAAGCGGACACTTTGTTATTAATTTCATAAGGCGCGGAGCAACAGGCGGCGCTCTGCTCAATCAGAACAACACCAGGATTTAATCCAACTTCCGCAACCATCAAACCTTGTTTTGACGGCGGCTTCTTATGGATTGAATTTGCTATTGTTTCTGCCTGCGCCCAATTAAATAATGCAGGGACGTTATTTAAGTATGCTATTTAATTCAAACGAATTTTTATTTGTATTCCTGCCCCTGTCGTTGTTGCTGTTTTATCTGGCGCGTAGAGCGCTGGGGAAACGCCCGGCGTTTATAGTTCTGTTTATTCTCTCCCTCGGCTTCTATGGCTGGTGGGAGTGGCGTTATCTGCCGTTGCTGATCGGCTCGCTGGCGGTCAATTTGTGGATCGCCGAACGCATACGCACCCGCAAGCAACGCAGCGACCTGGTGGTCGGCCTGTGCTTTAACCTGGGGTTGCTGGCCGTTTTCAAATACCTCGGATTCATCGAAGGCAATATCGAAGCCCTGTTCGGCATTGAGCTGGACTGGCCGAAACTGGCGCTGCCCATTGGTATTTCCTTCTATACCTTCCAGCAGATCGCCTTTCTGGTTGACGTCGCACGCAGCGACAGCGATGAAGCCACCGACCCCGCCCGCTATGGCCTGTTTGTGAGTTTCTTCCCGCAGTTGATCGCCGGCCCCATTGTTCATCACAAGGAAATGATGAACCAGTTCGAAGCGCCGCCGTCCAATGACAAGTTAATGCGCCTCGCCGCCGTCGGTCTGGCGATATTCGCTATTGGTCTGGCGAAGAAAACCATGATCGCCGACCCCCTGGGCGCATTCGCAACGCCATTCTTCGCCCGGGCTACCGAGGGGGGAGATATTCACTTCTTCATCGCATGGGCCGCCGCCCTCGCCTACACATTCCAGATCTACTTCGATTTCTGCGGCTACTCAGAAATGGCGATCGGCCTGGCGATGCTGTTCGGGGTGAAACTGCCCGCCAACTTCAATTCCCCATATAAGTCGCGCTCCATTATCGATTTCTGGCGTCGCTGGCATATGACCTTATCAAGGTTTCTACGAGACTATCTCTATTTCCCACTGGGCGGAGGACGCGTATCGCGCTGGCGCCGCTACATCAACCTGATGATTGTCATGCTGGTGGGCGGACTCTGGCATGGCGCTTCCTGGACTTTCGTCATCTGGGGCGGCCTGCATGGCTCCTACCTGATGATCAACCACGGCTGGCGCGCCATTGCTGACAAACCGATGCTGAAGCCGCTGAAAGGCCTGATCAGCAACCTGTCTCTGCCAATCACGTTCTTCGCCGTGGTTATCGCCTGGGTAGTGTTTCGCGCAGAAAGCTTTGACGCCGCCATGGCGTTCTATAACGCCATGTTCGGTTTCCACGGCCTCTCCGCGCCGGAAGAATTCCGCCCGCTGGTTGAAGCATTGGGACTGCAGAACTCCGTTTTCCTGTTCGCCGAAAACTACCGCACGGATTTCTACATGGGACTGATCTGGACGTTTGGCGCCGCCGTCATCGCGTTCTTTGCGCCCAGCACTTTGGAGCTGCTGCGCTCGGAGCGTCCCACAGCGGATTTCGACGAGATCGAAAGATCCTTACCGGCGCCGCGCAGCTATCTGCCATCGCTGGTCAGCATGCGGGCGTGGAGCTCTATCGCGGTAGGCGTGCTGCTGTATATTTCCCTGCGCGCCATCAACGCGGCAGCGGAAACAGAATTCCTTTACTTCCAGTTTTAAAGCATCAGGACTCGTAACACGGAAACGACGTAAATCATGACCAAGATGAGTAACGAGACACCAGGCTCGCACGTACAAACTGATTCGCAACAGGAGCGCGGCAATCCGCTTAAGTTTATTATCGGCGCGCTGGCGACCGCGGCCGCCCTGATGGCGATAAACACCGCGATTACAGCCAGCACTATCGGCCGTCCGACCGCATCGTCACAGACACTGTGCGATCAAGTGAACGCCCGCATAGACTTGGCTGAGCGCATGCAAGGACCCAATCTGTTGCTTATCGGAGGCTCCGGCGTACGCGCCGGATTTTCCGCGCAAATGCTAAGCGACGAACTCAATCTCAATGCGCTGAACTTCGGCCTGCAAGCCTCCATGGGTCCAGACCTCACGCTGAGTGAAGCCAAGCGCGCGCTGAAGCCCGGAGACACCGCATTACTGGCGTTTGAGTATCCCCAGTATAAGCACGATAGCTGGAATCCTATTGAGCTGAACTACGGCTTGGGTTGCGCAGCGACCTGGTTCAAACAGAAGCCGCTGCCGGAGATTGTCGAAGGACTGATGGCCACAGACCTCACCCGGATTGTTGATGTTTGGCGCTTTGCCTCTAAAGAGAACAAATCGCTTAATACCTTCGACTCCAACGAGCATGGCGACAGACTGCCGRAAAGTTTTCCCGCCGTTTCAGACAAAGTGAAACGCCGGTTGTCCCTGTATCAGCCGGTGAATATTGGTATTGATACGGAATCCCGGGGCGCACAGGCTATCAAAGCATTCGTTGAATACGCCAAAGCCAACAACATCAAGGTTTACGCCACCTGGCCAAACACCATTGATTTTCCCGAGTATCGCAAGACATCCGGCTTTCAACAGATTAAAGAGTTTTACGCCAACTTGGGCGTACAGATGATTGGCGAGCCGCAGTTGGGCCTGTATCCCACCACTGCCTTCTATGACACGCAATATCATCTGGATTACGCGTCAATCAAAAAGCGTACCCAGGATTTCATCACCGCACTCAAGCAAGAGCACATCAATTTCTCCGCCGCACAGGGCGGTTGAGTTCCCCTATTCTTCTCTCCCGTTCTCTCTGGCTACGTGATTGCTTCATGCAGCCTGAGAGAAGCTTGATCACTTACTGTCACAGCCCTCCGCCTTACCCGCCTACTAAGCCATCAAAAATATGAATGCATAGCGACATGGCTATCAGAGCCGTGTCACTCCACCCGATATTAGACCAGCGCAGATTAGTTCCATTTAAAAAACCTATTCTCAGGCTATGCGCAATCAATTGGAGCCTCTTTTTTATCGATTTTAATCTTGTGTCTGATACGCCACCGTTTGTTTTTATTCTGCCGCAGTCACACCAGCGGCGCGGAAGTCGCCACACCCCATAACAAAAAAAGGAGCTCCTGATGACGCTGAAGGAACTGGCCTACATCGTAGCGGTCGCAGAGGAATTACACTTTCATCGCGCAGCAGAGCGCTGCCACGTCACGCAATCCACTCTCAGTATTCAGTTGAAAAAATGTGAGGATTACCTCGGGGTCCAGATATTCCGACGTAACCGGCATTTAGTGGAAATCACACCGGAAGGCAAAGAGATTGTGCGCCTTGCGCAGAAGGCGTTAGCAGCGGCGGAACAGATACGCAGCCTGTCCAGAGACCTGCGAGCAATACGGTAATTTAGACAATCAATCACGCGATTTGGGGGCAATGTGTAGACTGGCTTTCACTGGTTTGGATAGGGGATAAGTCATGAAAGAACACAATGGATTCGCCTTTGCCGCGAGCCTTTTAACCTTAGCTTTGGCCTCACCGTTAAACGCCGCGGTAGGAAACTCGTATGCGCCAGTCGTAGACTCAGAGTCCTTCGACAGCGTCAAACAACGCATGGAAGGCGCCAAGGATGAAGTCGTCGCACGTCATAAAACATTGCTGGAAGAACGCTACGATCTGGCGGACAAACCGTCATCAGAGATAACCATGTCCAGAGGCAAGCCAGTGCAAACGGGCGTGCGGGTGAAGCTGGCCAATGGCGTGACCTGGGAGCAGCTCACCACGATGACGCCGGCGCAGATCAAACAGAAAGGCGTGTTTCCAAAAGGATTCCTACCGCTACCGCATCCGAATCACAGTGAAGGTGGCATGCTGTTTCCGCAGTTTCATATTGATGAAATTAAAAAGCAGGAGGGTCGAGATCTGACGCGTTTCGATCTGGACTTCGTCATGCCGGCTCATTTTCTACCGGAGTTTCCTGCGCCCATTTATCTCACCACCCGCCCGGACCTTGGAGATGTCTCTCATGGCGAAGAGGTGACCCTGCAGAATTACTACGAAATGTTTTCCGGCGTCCTCAACCCCAAGCAGCTGGAAGGCTTGCGTTTATTAGTCACGCCTTTTCCACAACAACAGTTCAACGCCACAACGGATCGACGGTCGGCCAAACCCAGCATGGGCGTCGCCTGTTTTGACTGCCATACCAACGGGCATACCAACGACGCCACTCACTTGGTCGGAGATATACGCCCGCAGGAGCGTCGCCACCGCATCAACACGCCCAGCCTGCGCGGCGTCAATGTACAACGCCTGTTTGGATCGCAACGCGCGCTGAAGACGGTCGAGGATTTTACCGAGTTCGAACAACGCGCCGCCTATTTTGATGGCGATCCGGTCATCGCCACCAAGAAAGGCGTCAATATTCTGGAACGAGGCAGCCAGGTTCATTTCATGGGCGAGTTTCAGGCGTTACTGGATTTTCCTCCTGCGCCCAAACTGGACCTGTTTGGCAAGCTCAATCCTGACAAGGCCACGGAGTCCGAACTGCGAGGACAGGAAATTTTCTTCGGTAAAGGCCAGTGCGCGGCATGCCATGTTCCGCCTTACTACACCGACAATCTGATGCACAATCTTAAAGTAGAGCGCTTTTACAACGAAGAGATGATCAATGGCATGCTCGCTGGCGCTGATGGCCCCATCAAGACCTTTCCGCTTCGGGGCATAAAAGATTCGCCAACCTACCTGCATGACGGCCGCCTGCTGACATTGGAAGACACAGTAGAGTTTTTCAACCTGGTGCTCGGCGTTAAATTGAACAAGCAGGAAAAACAGGATTTGACGGCATTTTTATACACCCTGTAAGAACCTTGCGGTTTTCGCTTAACCGATCAATGGTTTATAGGGCTGACGCCTCCGCCATATAAGAGTGTTTACGGTGGGTAATCTCAGCGCGGAGGCGGTTATAACTGGACTCTGGCCTGCGATGAGGGGTACAGTACCCCCCTCCCTCTCATTAACCCACCGTGGACACCACACCTATATGGCAAGAGAATTCCAAGACACCCACTTCCGCGTAAAAAAACTGAATGGTTATAAAGTACGAGAATTTAAGGCTTTATTGGAAGCCAACAGCGCCGACGATACGCCGGTTCTACTCAACCTGAAAACAGACCACAAGCTTTGGTTCCGCTTTTTCCTGGATGAAGGCAAAGGTTTTTGGGAAGAGTGGGAAGATTTTGACGATAAGCCAGGCGATGGCGAAAGAGAAGTCGACTATGCGTCGCTTTTCAACATCAAATCCAAGACTATCAAAGATATCTGTTGTGAAAACGCCAGAATCAAAATCAGATTCGAAGGCGGCGGCGAGTTCTGTCTGAAATCGAAAGACGAGAGCAACCACGACGCCGAAAGCCAGGCGACATTCCGTCGCTAAGCGGTTAACAGCACTTCTGTTCGATCCCTTTCTTTTTAGCGCTTTTCGCCCACAGGGCGCGCGCCCTACGAAATTCCGGGATAAATCAGTCGCCCACCGTCACACAATGCCGGTTTGTATCCGGTATGACTTACATTAAAAATAAATCGCGGCCGTTAAGGCATGAGCGTATTTGCACGCTCAGCATACTGCTCTAAACGGCCGCCAGACTCTACCTTTGACAGGACGCAGTCGGCTCCCCGCAGACGCAAGTCAACGGACTCGCTCATTGGGGCATGAGTTAAAGCGACTACGGAAAAGAAAAGTGCTAGAAGGAGTACGTAATGCCGGTAAGAAAGACGTTAGAATGCGAGCCTTTAGGCAAGCCTATATATTGATATTCCAGAATCGTCACCCCGAAACCGCCTTCTTTTCTCTTCCAGTTGAGACCCAAACCACCATACGGACGCACGCCAGTGTATGTCCTGTCTTCATCCTGCTTATCGCGATCCTTATAATCGATACTCACGCCATAATCAGTGTAAGCGCCGCCGACTTTGGCAAATGCATTAAATCTCTCTGAAAGCGCCGCCTCGCCTTTGATACTCAGAGCAAAGCCATCATATTCGGTAGATTCGGTATACTCACCAAGGCTGCCAATATAAGAAGTAAAGCCGGAAGTGATATTTTGCTGGGCGAACCAAGTGGCTTCCACCGCCAGAGACGGATGGAAATAATAGCTATAGTTCAGCTGTACGTGAAAGCCGACATCAGAGTTGTCACCACGGGTATCGCCAAAACCCAGAGAAGCGCCTAATTGGTGCTCGTATGCGTTCGCACAAGCTGAACTTAATGACATAACCACGGCGAAAACCACGCTTGTGGATCTAGACATAAACATCCTCAACATAAAAATACAATCAATACAAAGACCTGGCGGTCTACGCTCCATTAAGCACAGCATTTTACCCTAACGCTACAGGCGCCACCGTTACTGTATTTTACCTACGCTCCCCTGCGTAAATTACGTACGCCCCGGCGAGATGAGAGCGAAGCACACCCGGCTATTCCTGGGTTAGAGCCCAGGAAACAACGTTAAAATAACTTATCGAGACCTTTGTCAATCGGGGCATGTCCTCTGCTCAAATGATGGTCCTGAGCGAACGCTTACTGTAAGCTGCACATCCGCCAGCGAGGCTGGCCCCAACACTGTATCAGCAAGAAGAAGTTATCCTATATGAGCTTTGCCTCCCTCGGCTTGTCCGCCCCCATTCTCGACGCTATTTCTGAACAGGGCTACACATCGCCCTCCCCTATCCAGCTGAAGGCGATACCGGTCGTACTGGAAGGCAAAGACGTCATGGCGGCCGCGCAGACGGGAACCGGCAAAACCGCCGCCTTCACGCTGCCCATTTTGGAACGCCTGTCTAAAGGCGAGCGGGCGCGCTCCAACCAGGCTCGCGCCTTGATCCTCACACCGACGCGGGAGCTGGCAGCTCAAGTCGGCGACTGCGTGTCCCTCTACAGCAGCAAATTGCCACTGCGCTCCACCGTGGTTTTTGGCGGGGTAAAAATCAATCCGCAGATGATGCGCTTGCGTCGCGGCGTAGACGTGCTGGTGGCAACGCCTGGACGCCTGCTCGACCTGTACAATCAAAACGCCGTACGCTTTCAGGATCTGGAAGTGCTGGTGCTGGATGAGGCCGACCGTATGCTGGACATGGGCTTTATCCACGATATTCGCAAAATTCTGGATATTTTGCCAAAGCGCCGGCAAAACCTGATGTTCTCCGCCACCTTCTCTAACGATATTCGTAAGTTAGCGAAGGATCTGGTTAACAATCCGGTGGAGGTTTCCGTGAGCCCGCCCAACACCACGGCCAAAACGGTCAAGCAGTGGATTCACCCGGTAGATAAAAAGCAGAAATCCGCACTATTGGCGCAACTCATCCGCGACAATAACTGGGATCAGGCTCTGGTATTCAGCCGCACCAAACACGGCGCCAACCGCCTGACGCGGCAACTCAGCGCCAAAGGCATCAATGCCGCCGCCATCCATGGCGACAAAAGTCAGAACGCCAGAACCAAGGCGCTGGCGGATTTCAAAGCGGGAAGCGTACAGATTCTGGTGGCGACGGACATCGCAGCGCGCGGCATCGACATTGATCAACTGCCGCAGGTCGTGAACTTTGATCTTCCCCAAGTAGCGGAAGATTATGTACACCGTATCGGACGCACAGGCCGCGCCGGCGCGGAAGGACAAGCCGTATCACTGGTCAGTGCGGACGAGTTCAAATTACTCGCCGATATCGAAAGACTGATTCAAAAGCGCCTGCCCCGTGAAGAAATCGACGGATTTGAGCCTGAACAACGGCTGCCGGAGTCGCGCCTGCCGACTCAGCCCGTGAAGGCGCGCAAGCCGAAGAAACCTAAAGCAGCCAAGAATGGGGACCAGCGCGGTCAAGATAGAAAGGGCGAGAAAAAAGGCCCTCGACAAGACGGCGCAGCGAGAAACAATACAAACGCGCCTCGCAGACAACGCAGAAGAGGCGCTAGTGGCGCTGGAAAACCTGCGCCACGCAAAGAGGCCAAGGGTAACTAGTCGCTTCTTAGATCTCAGACTTCGGGGCTGACTTGTAACAGTAAGCCCCGACTTCTCATCAACTCCTGATCTTTCTAACCCGAAATGATCGCCCTTTCATTTTTCCTTTGCCCAGTTTATCCATAGCAAGTTTGACGACGCTGCCCGCGACGGCGACATATGCGCAGTTGTCAAAAATGTGAATTTTGCCAACCAGTTTGCCGTCGACCCCGCTTTCACCCGTCAATGCACCGAGAATATCTCCTGGGCGCACTTTCTGCTTCTTACCGCCATCGATCTGCAGGGTTTCCATTGGCGGTTTATACGCTGGGTTCTTCAGCAGGCTGGTTGCAGGCGCAGGTTCTGCGCTGACAATAATCTCCTGATACTCTTCCAGGCGGGCGATTTTGTACATCTCGGACTCACTATAGAGAGTACAGGCAACACCGCTCGCGCCAGCGCGGCCGGTGCGCCCGATACGATGCACATGAACCTCTGGGTCACGGGCGATATGGAAGTTGATGACGGCATCCAGAGCGTCGATGTCCAGCCCGCGGGCGGCGACATCGGTAGCAACCAGAATAGATGCGCTTTTGTTAGCAAAGCACACCAGAGTCTGATCGCGATCTCTCTGCTCCAGATCGCCATGCAAGGCGACAGCGCTGAAACCATGGCTCACCAGCATATCCGCCACTTCCTGCGTCTCGCGCTTGGTGTTGCAAAATACGACGGTGGATTCTGGCTTATACTGCAGCAGTAACAGTCGCAATACTTCCAAACGATGCGCATCGCCTTCCACCTTGTAGAAATACTGCTGAATACTGGTGTCGTCATGTGAAGACTCCACCTTGACCATCACGGGGCTGAGCATGACTCGCTCCGCAATGGACTGAATCTGGCTCGGATAGGTAGCGCTGAACAGCAGCGTTTGCCGCTGCGCCGGCATCTTTTCCACGATAGCGTCCAGCGCCGCCTGAAACCCCATGTCCAGCATGCGGTCCGCTTCGTCGAGCACCAGGGTATGCAATTCGTTTAGAACCAATGTTCCTTTACGCAAATGCTCTTCAACACGTCCCGGCGTCCCTACAATGATGTGCGCGCCATGTTCCAATGAACCAATTTGTGGCCCAAACGGCATACCACCGCATAGTGTTAATACTTTGATGTTATGAATCGCTCTCGCCAAACGGCGAATTTCTTTGGCGACCTGATCCGCTAATTCCCGCGTGGGGCATAAAACCAGCGCCTGGACGCAAAAGCGTTTTACATCGAGTTTGTTCAGTAATCCCAAGCCAAAGGCCGCCGTCTTGCCAGACCCGGTTTTMCCCTGAGCGATAACATCCTTTCCCGCCAGTATCGAAGGCAGGCTTTGCGCTTGAATAGGCGTCATAGAGTGATACCCAAGCGTGGACAGGTTCTGCAACAGTCCTGGATGCAATGAAAGAGAGGAGAAAGCGGTGGCGCTCAAGGTGAAGTTCCTTTGGATGGTATAACTGCGGTGCGTCGCTGGCGTCGATTAGTCGCCGCGCGATGTGATGTATCAAACAACAAAAAAGGGCAAGGCTACAAGCCCTGCCCTTTGTGTCTCATCTGTCGATCAGACGGCGATCCCTTTGCAGTATTTGCTCAGGTTCGCAAAAAATACGCCGCTTACAGCGGAACGATGTTCTCTGCCTGAGGTCCTTTCTGCCCCTGAGTAATTGTGAACTCGACTTTCTGGCCTTCGGTCAGAGTTTTGAAACCAGAACCAGTGATGGCGCTGAAGTGAGCAAAAACGTCAGGACCGGATTCTTGCTCGATAAAACCAAAACCTTTGGATTCATTGAACCACTTTACAGTGCCGGTAACAGTATTGGACATAGTCATATCCTAAATAATCTTGAGTAAATCAATGCCTTGCATAAGGCCGCTTTGCTGGAAGTTTTTCTATTACTTATGAAAACAGGACGAGGACTATAGACAGGACTTCGAAATGGTATTGCATAAATATCAGATTTACTTACAGACTGCTCAAAGTATATGCAGGGCGATTTCGGTGTCAAGATGGAACAGACATATCCTTTCGTCTTCGTGGCCAAGTTTTCTAATTTTTGATCTATTTATAGCAAACGAGACGGAATTCCTCCCCACTTTTACCCCGGCGGCGCCCTTGCCAGACAGATAAACGCAACGGCTGACTCATGATCAAACTAAATACAATCTAGATTGTCTGACATTCATGCATAGAGGCTTCAGAGGCAAGAAAGTATTTAGTCGTCAAGAAACAATTCTACTCTCCAAATAATTGATCGTTGTTCAAATAAGCAAGCATTTCTATTTTCTGACCGAATGGACAGATATAAATAGAAACAGCGTCAACGTTTTTTGTTACGTATAGATTTCGCCAAGCATTCCTGCAGCCTGAGCGGGCTGAATTGCATCAGCGGGGATATAGATAAACGGACCATAGCTTTCCATGCGAACAAACATACCTGTTTCGGTTTTAAACACCGACTCAGGCCACTTTTTCTCATCACCCGCTCCGAAACCAATACCGTCTTGGTAAAAACGAACCTTGATTTCAGCAACGCGCTTCCCGCTCTTCATTCGATGGGTAATCCATCGCTTTTTCCGAGCGGGAATTGCAATGAAAGCGCCCGCGCCATAAATCAGCGCAACCACGCCAAAAGATAAAGGGTAAACGCCGCCAATCACGCATGACACAGCGCCTGCCGCAAGCAGGAAGCCCGCCCATAAGGGGGCGAACTTCCTCCAACGGTCAATGTGTTTGAGCCACTGACTATATTCTTCTTCGTAATAGCGTTTTGACTTGCTGAAATGCGCTTCGGCGATCATTTACCCAACTTTGCCAATTAATCGGTGTTCTGCTGCTGAGTGACGTCATAGCAGTTCGGAGCGGAAGCGCCGATATAATCGACGGAGATAGTGACGCCTTGCATGCAGAATGAATACTCCGCCGCCTCGCCCGTGACATACACATCATCTCCCGGACGGTATCCACTCAAGTCACCGCCCAGAGTGTAAAGACGCCCTTGTGTGTCCCTGAATGCAGGACACTCAACACCCTCCTCTGTAAGCCGCCCCTTCAGACAGACTTTCTTGGATTGCGACACGTCAGATTCCCCCAGCATGGCCGCCTTCGAGTTACTCTCCGCATGAACGCGAACACCTTTCAACCCATCCGGTATCACCGCCATGCGATATGTCACGCTCATGGAGGAGATGACTTCCGCGGCCGGCTGATCAGGGGGCATGGCGACAAACCCAAAGTCGTAGATTCCGTCTGGAGGCGCCTGTATGTATTGGAAAGCAACCAGCTCAGCATTGCTCCAGCCTGCGGTAGGTATCATCCCTTCCGCCCGAATCTCCAGCATTGGCGGATAACTTTCCAGTATGTTCACCTGTACGTTATCAACCCGGTATACCATGGATTTCGCAGCGGATTGTCTTTGGTCTGCGGCGTCCCCATCCGCCCAAACCTCCGCCGGCGCCGCCAAAAGCAGCGGCAAACAGACGGCCATATGTCTCAGATTTACTCGCGCCCCAGTGAAAAGACTGACGCCTTTATTTATTCCATTCATTTTTTCGTCCTTTTTGAGTCAGTATGAAAATACTCTTTCATTCCCGCCAGGTTCTCGTCAGATCTTCAGAATAAAGAGCGATGGCTCTTCTGTATTCCTGCACATAGGGGTCCTGGGAGGTAGCGGCGATCACTTTCAGCAACGTTTCAACAGACTGCCTGGGTTCCCCTACATTGAACAAAGCCATGGCTTTGAACACGTGCAACTCATGCGCTTCAGGAAACTGCGCCAGCCCTTCATCAAAGGTATTCAGCGCCAGCTCATATTCTCCCAGTGCGCGATAAGTGCTGCCCAACCCCAAATATGCGCCTCGCAGCAGCGTCTCCGATAACTCTCCGGAAATTGCGTTGAGATAGTACGGAACAGCTTTCGCCTCCAATCCCAAATAGTCATGAACGCAGGCGGCCTCGTACTGTAGCTCAGCGTCGGTAGGAAAATCTTCCGTCAATTGCACGGCAAGGTTACGCGCATCTTCATGACGCCCTTGCTCCCGTAGATATCTAATGGACTCTGCATTCATCATACTTTTTACTGTCACTCCGTCTGAAAACTCCCCTTCAACATCCCGGAAGGAGATTACGATCACCCGGCTTCACGCCGCATTCTGCTGTATTTCATTTTCCCCAAAACTGACTGGGAACAATTCACGCTTAAGCATGAATAAAGTTTTCTTTCCGTAATACCGACTCGCCACTCCAGCGGTACGCCACCAATTTCCCCTGCTTGGCCACTGAATAATCAAGGCAGGCCACATTGGAAGCCAACGGCTCCGGTTCGCCCGCCAGCCAATAATGACCAACAAAACAAGGCGGCCGTTCTTCTCCGTATCTGGGCATCGTTGCCGGAGCCGGAAGTTGTGCGGCGTCGCCAATCTCCAAACCAATAGGCAACGCCACCTCTCCTAAAGTCTTCGCATCGCGCCGCCACCACTGCACGCGAATAGCGCCCCTTTCGGTTCCATCTTTGTCATGAAACACGATTCCATCAGGCAACTCTACCTCTACCCCCTTAATCAGGGTTTCAACGGCAGTGAACATCTGGTGTCCTTCAGTGGAGGCGTCAATCAGCATGTCCAGATCCAGCAACCCGGAGGGCGAGCGCGTACGAACGATGTCGATGTAGTCATCATGCCAACAGGCGTGAATAACTCGCAGGCCGTCCAACTCCAGCCAGAGCGGCAAGCTATGGAAAAACGCCAGCACGTCTTTTTTCAATTCAGGCTCAGATTCAAACTCGTTCAGAAAAGCCTGATGCTGGCGGATATTCTTTTCCGTACGACGGCGCAGATACTCTCCCTGGTGTAAGGTGTGGAACGCCAGCGCATTAAATTCATGATTCCCCATCACCGCCAACGCATGACCATTACTCACCATTTTCATGACCAGCGCCAACAGTTCACGGTGTTGCCGCAAGTGTTCTCCGCGGTCAATAAAATCTCCGAGAAAAATGACTTTGCGCTCTGGATGCGCATAACCATCGCCAGTATCCACATAGCCAAGCAGTCGCAGCAATTTGATCAGTTCATCCGCATGGCCATGAATATCGCCAATAATGTCGTAATACTGCCTTTTCATATTCGTTCTCCCTCTCCAGTAGGGTGACGGTTCGCCTCTCGCTCCCTCTCCTGCAATAACGCAATAAACGCCTTAACCACGGTCGACTCTCTGTTGTCCGGCGAAATTATCCACGAGAACTGGCGCGTCAGATTAAGGGGTGTGCTCAGCTCAACCAGCAGACCCTCGCGCACTTCGTCCACAATTGAAAGCCCTGACAGACAGCCTACGCCCAGCCCCGCACGCACAGATTGCTTGATCGCCTCCTGTCGGGACAACGCCAGAGCAATGCGCGGCCGCACGCCCATGGCTTGCATCGCCGCATCAAACACCGCCCGCGTGCCAGACCCAGTCTCGCGCACGATCCACGGAAACTGCTCCAGCGCTTCCACTCCAATGTTATCAACCTGCGTCAAAGGATGTCCCGTCGCGCAGAAAATCGCCAACCTATCAGACTGCCAGGGTGCGATGTGCAATGTGGGGTGCAGGGCTGGCCCCTCAATCATGCCAATGTGCGCACGCCCTTTTTCAAGTAAAGCAAGCACCGTCTCTGTATTCTGTATCTGCAAATCGGGCTCTACTTCAGGATAGCGTTTGACGAACTCCGCCAACAGTGAGGGAAGCAGATAGGAAGCAATTGTAACGCTGGCCGCCACACGTAGAGGACCAGCCACTTTTTCAATGTCAGGCAGCGCCAATCCATCCACCAAACCAAGAATTCGTCTTACGCGCGGCAGTACACGCCTGCCAGCGTCACTCAACTCCAGCTCACGCCCCACTTTATTGAGCACAGCGTAACCCAGCGCCTTTTCCATTTCCCGAATGGACTGGCTTGCCGCCGACTGACTAAGACATTGCTCCTCAGCCGCCAGAGTTAATCGCCCCAATCTGGCGGTAGCCTCAAACACTCGCAATTGCCGCAGGCTCACATTCATCGATTTTTCTAAACTATCACTTAAAAAACATCCAATATACTTATCATAGATGTTTTCTTAAAGTCCCCTTAACGAAAATTCAAAGGGGCTCACGCCATGCTAGTCCGCCTGATCGCGCTTGCTGTTTGCGCTATCCTACTCGCTCAAATTCCCTTTATCGCCGCCTTGGGACTCAGCGCCCTTCCCCTGGCCTCACTGCTGGGTCTGCTTTATGGCGCAGCGACTACCCACAACACCCAAAGCGCCGCCACTACCCTTAACTTCTGCCAGCAGAAACTGCTGCGCTTGGGCATCATCCTGTTCGGCTTCAACCTCAGTTTTCAGCAAATAGCCGCTATTGGCTGGCGCACCGTATTGCTGGACGCCATAGTTATCATTTTCGTGCTTTCTGTCGGTATTTATCTGGGGGTCAAGCTTCTGCGCCTGCCCAAGGAGATAGCAACGCTTACCGCCATAGGCAGCGCAGTTTGCGGAGCCGCTGCCATCATGGCCGCCGAACCTGTTGTTCGCGCAAAAGAGCAGGATGTCGCGGTCGCAGTGGGAACAGTAGTCGTTTTCGGCACCCTCGCCATGTTTATCTACCCCGTCATATATCGCTTTACTGCAATGGAACCATCGCTATTCGGGATATATATCGGCAGCACCGTGCATGAGGTCGCCCAGGCTGTCGCAGCGGGACAATCCATCAGCGGAGAAGCCATGCAATTCGCGGTAGTCGCCAAACTCATCAGAGTGATGCTGTTGGCCCCGGTCATCATCGCCCTCAGCGCACTGCTATTCCGCACTCCCGCCGGCGCCAGCACTCAAACAAGGATAGCCATCCCCTGGTTTGTCTTGGGTTTTATCGCCGCAGCAGCCATCAATAGCCTGATCACCTTACCTGAGTTTGTATTGGAAGCATTGAAATGGAGCTCCCAGCTCGCCCTCACCCTGGCCATGACCGCTCTTGGCGTCAAAACCCGCTGGAGCGACATACGCAAAGCTGGCGCAAAGCCCATCGCATTATCGTTGATTCTGTTCATCGTATTACTGGCAGGCGGATTTGGATTGAACGCATGGATGCTTGAAGCGACGATTTAGAGGTTGCTATCGCCCTCATGCGCACCAGTCATTACAAATAATTATTTAAAGCCGATTTGCATGCAGGGCGGAGCTCGTCTGCGATTATACTCCGAGTCCAAACTTCGCCTGTTATGTCTGCTATTTCACTGGGACTTACAGGCAGTCGAGCTAGCGTAAAACGACAATCTGACAAACTTGCATAAGTTCATCCACCCACTAACCACATGACTCATTCAGCTAGGATCACACAACAGATTCGCAAAATATTCCAAGGGGTTAAGAGCGCAGAAGAAAGTGTTATGAAGAGCTCAAGCTTCTCACAATGCATGCGAGGGCTCTTTTATGGCGTCTTTCTTATTCCATTAACCGCTTGGGCCACTTTAGACAACCTGACCTCCAGCGAGACGCCTGGCGACCCCTCCACTTGGTCAGATGGCTTGTTACTGATGGTCCTCCCCATTCTTCTGCTCGCTATCCTTTTAGCTGCAATGACGATAGAAATACTGATTTTTTCAATCCTGGAGAACATTGCCTTCAGGAAAAACACACCGCATCCACTTTACACACGCCTGGGAGTCGTATCCTACTCCATCATTGGCATTTCTTATTCTTCCTTTACTTTGCTCTATTGCCTCAATGGCCTGTTTAGCCTAGCGATAGCAGTCAATCCAATTACCGCCAGATTAGTCATCATGCTGGTGAGAGGCAGTTATGAGAGTAGACGTCGATAGAATCCTGACATTGGTCTGGCGACCCTTTCTGGCTGGTCTATTATTAATGCTTTCCAAATTTGCCAATTGGACACTGATATCTGGGAAAATGAAAATGCTGATGCGATAGAAGATATTGATGATGAAATTTACGGTTGGAGTGCGGACTTCTCCGCAAGTCTAGCCTACGCAGGAGGCTTCTCAGGAAATCCCGGCGCAAACAACAATAAGCGTCGCGAGTTCTGGGAATGGTATTTAAACCAAGCTGCTGAGGAAGCTTACAAAAGTGTATGCCAAAAGTAGCACAGGTTATCTTCCCTATGCATGTCGGTAATGAGCAAGCCATGCTTCGATCGCCCCAAGTCAAAAGTAACAAGCAGGAGGTAAGCTAATGACAGCACACTACAAAACTGCCGAAGCCCTTATTCACTTGGTTAAACGCTCCCCTTTCATGAGCTTTGTATCAAGCGAAGACGTAACTATTGGGTTCCGATTCGATAACAAGGACGCATATGTGCTGGGTTTTGGGGACGAGGATGAGCCAGAGATCAAGCACTATCTCGATTATCGCGATACTGATGCTGTCGATTATTGGGCTTATTTGCAGTTGGATGACTTATTCAGTTCGCTTGAAAGTGGGACTGGGCTGAGTGAACTCAAACTCATTCGCTCAGAAGGGGTAAATGATATTCATCCAAGAGTGGACAGCCTTGTGATGAAATGCTTGGCGGAACTGGGCCCTTACCCTCTCTCTGACAGAGAAGACTTTGTTTATGGGTCTCTTTTTGGCTATGACGATCCACAGGTGATTTGGCAATCAGAGCACTCGCCGCTCAGGGTCCTTCGCTATTGTGACGAGGAAAACGAGCTAGACATCCTGGTCACATCTGGCTTCAGCGATCAAAACTCCGAAAATTGCTTTGAGCTTTTGATGATCACTGACCCTGATTCTGCGCCACTTATCAGGCAGTTTGTTGGCTGGGCAATTAATTTTGAACATCAGTTTGATACCCTTGAGGTCGGAGACTTTCTTCAAACCAATGAGGAGCGAATTCCAGACACCATCTACGGCGGCTTTTTGGTCCTTCCTCCCGTATCCATTAACGAAGAGTTTCCGGTTGGAAATCATATGAGTAATTGGCGCGTGCTTTTGGGCGCCACACCCAGCGAACTTGCCATAGCAAAAACTGAAGGACCACTTCACATAGCACAAAAAATCTTTGAGGCAGGCTACTATGACACAACTCCAGATTGTCGCGAGCCTGTTGCATAACGCAGTAACTGTATAAGCGCATCAATTCAGTAACGCCATGACCAAAAACATCAAGACCGTTTTGTGTTCATGCGCCAGACTTTTCGCCACCTTTCGTTTGACATAATCAAGCCACGCGCAATTTCAGACACCCTATTCCATCGGGATTATTGAACGTCATCTGAATCCCGGTAATCAAAAAAATCAGGAAGCTCGCATCCAAATGCGCCTTCGTTGTCGTCTTTGAAAGTAACAAAGATTGATGCACGAAAGCCCATTTAGGAGACGATCATGATTTACGGTTTAAACAATTATCAAAGTATCGGCCACACAGCGCAGTTTGGATTCCGCAATTTTCAATGGGTTCTGCCTGGTGTTCTGGTGCGCTCATCTCAGCCAAATTATGCAGGGCATGACCAACCCCATACGCTTAGCTTTGTTCAAGTCGACTTCTTAAAGAAGAAAGGGATTACTTGCATTATCAGCTCTAACGAATACGCGTTAGAGGAGCACTCAAAGACGCTTTTGAAGACTTACGGAATCTCTTACTACCACTTCAAAATCGCAGACTTTAAAGCGGCCACTCCTGCACAACTTCTAAAGGCAGCAGAAATCATTGAAGCAAACAGAAAAAGAGGAGCCACTCTCGTGCATTGCGGCTACGGAGAAGGCCGGACAGGAACCATCGTCGCCGGCTGGGCGATGACCAAACACATGAAGACCCAGACAGGCGCGGACATCAACGCAATGTGTAACTCGTTGAGCTTAAAGGGGAACTTTGGCGTCGAAACGGCAGACCAGGTCGAATCGATTCGAGCAGCGGCAAAGCTACCGAGTAATTCTGCGACAACACCTCTTACTCTGGGGTTAGGTTCAGGCGCCAGCTTTGGCGCACTAATGGGGTCTGCCCCAAGCTTCACGGGCCCAAATGGATCAGGCGTTGGATTTTCCGGCCCCTCAGGATTAGGCATGCCAGACGATGCGAGCATGCCAGGGTTCTTTTACGCCAACTTTAGTTCAGGCAATAGCGACGGCTTTTAAGTTTTCCTGACGCACTATTGGCTTGCCCCCTCCTAGTCCGGAAATATGGAGGGACTTACCGATTAATGACGTAAGTCCCTTCCTCGACGCCGATCAATTTTCCACCATCTTTGGCGTCACGCCACTTTTCACGATTTTTGTAGCCACACTCGCACATCAGGCGATAATTAAGCTTGTCTCGCGAAGGCTGAATTCTTTGAATGGTCGCCCTTTCACTGAATATTTCAGTCTTGGACAGCAATTTTAACCTTAGCGTCGCCAGCTCAATTTCACTGATTAAGCCATGCGAAATGGCGTCTTTAGGGTTAAGAGCGATATTTTTGGATAGCTCTTGCTTCCACCGGTCCAAATGGTCAATAACATTGAGGGTTTGGCGGTAAGCGTCAAAACTTTCGTGTACTTTCATTATTCCTTAAATCAAACAGTCAAAATCCGCCTTGCCTGCGACACGACAACCGATAAACAACAGCAAAGGCTGAAAGTGATAAAACTTAAAGCAGGCGAAGATAAATAATTACAGTTGTTGAGATTGGGGGAAAATTTATTCAGAAGGGAATTCAATGGCGGTGAGGGAGGGATTCGAACCCTTGCGGGACAAAGGCCATAGCACTGTATGGCCTTTTTTATTCGAATGTTTTTAAGTCGATTTAGCCACTCAGGGACATGGTAGCACCCCGAATTAGCCCAACTTTAGCCCAGCCTAAAACACCACAAGGCTTGTGTTTACCAATCCTTTCTCTCATTCTCTTTTGCCTCTATCACATACTCCAAGAGGCTCTCTGCTCTTGCCAACCTGTTGGTGGCAAATTTTATATAAACGGCAAGAAAAACAAGCCCAAGAGCTCCATAAACTAGCATCTCTATCCATTCATGTTCAGCGCCTAGCTTAGACTTAGCAGTGAACAATAGAAAAATAGCTACAAATATACCTGTCGACTCAACCTTTCCAGACACAAGACCAACTCTTCCAATTGCCGCCTCTTTTTCAAACCGTATGTGAAGAAGAGCATACTTTAACATTTCTACTGGAAAGCCACTAAGCTGCTCTACTACAGAGCGATCAACCAATGCTGTATTTTTTGCATTCATTGCCAACACGTTATATGGATTGGAAAGCGCTTTGAGAGCTACTTTTCTGTGTATGTAGATTTCGATAAAAGGATGCGCGATCAACGTAAGAATAGAAACAGCAATAAGAGCAAGCCCCACCCCCCCCAGGGTTTCTGACAAGCCGAAAAAACTCCCAAATATCGCCAAGGCAACAGCTAAAAGATATGGAATTACACCAGTTCCCCAGAAAAAAAAGCTCAGTTTCCTGCTTTTTCTTTTTATGGCTAAGCTTTCAGGATCATTGGACTCTCCTGCTTTTAGCGCACCAATAACATCGAATAATCTGTTGAGTTCTAACTGCTCCATCATAACTCCTCAAAGGTTTTTGACTGTATGCACACGTGGGTACTCACTGACGCGAAAAGCGAAAAATTCTAACTTTTTATTTGAGCGGCTATTTATAGCCAATCTCGGATTATCTTGTGAGACAAATGCTATCTAAGAATGCGTGCGTCCTCTTGAATTGAAGGCTGTACGAGATATCTCACAAACGCTTAAGAATTGAGCCATTACGCAGCAAAAGCCTGACGGATAGACTACTCGGCCAAAAATTGAACTACAGGGAGTTATCTCTAATGCCTGCAACAGATGCTAATCTCAGCCTACGAGAAATCACCGAAATCCTTCGCGCTGAAAATCAGATCACTGAATACGCCTACGAATGGCTTATGGAACATTGCGACAAGCAGTTCTTTAAGCACGAACTGAAAAACATTGTTAAACCATCACACGAGAATGATAAGGCCGCCTAGCACAACCCCAGTAGTAGCGCCCCAGAGCAAACCTATACCGTTCGGACTAGCCACCACTGCCAATTGATCGATAGTCCTGAGCCGATAAAATCCCACCCTTTGTTTCAAAGTGTAACCGCCAAGCTCAGCCCGCTGAGCCTACGCACTGAATTAGCTGTTTCTAGGGATGATCCTGAATGCGCGCCAATCGCTGGTTTGAAATTAAGCACTGGACAGACATCACGGTCGCAGATCTGCCTTATGTTGAGTCGCCCTTTTTCGCTTCTAGCTTCATTGAAAGAAGCCTACGCGACGACTTCAAGGCAAGTGACATTATCAGCAGCCTGTCTGGGTACTACTTCAGATCGACAAAAAGCGATATCCCTAGAAAAGGCGCACGTGGCTACAAGCAATGGCAAGAAGCCTTCACCAAAAAAGCTGGCTTAGGGGAAGTACTGCTGGTCTACAAGGACAAGCAAAAGCCATTCTGCTCAGTTGTTAAGGAAACAGAAGAAGGCCTCACTCCAGAAGGCGATAGCTTCGCTCTAGCAAACAGGCTTATTGCTCGCGCCAATCCCGCTCCACCGCCGCCGCCAGCGGTAACAGGAAAAGTTTCTGAAGTAACCCAACTAATTGGGAATGTTGGCTGGTCAAGCACCCCTAAAGCAGCTGACAGTTACAAGCTTCCTTCCACTGGTGCTCGACCTACAGAAGCAGAAAAGCCAACAACTCAAAAAGACAATTCGTCGCCTGCCGCAAAAAGCCAAGCCAAAACACTGCAGACAGCTTCAGAGAAAGGAACTCCATTTTGCGAAACGTGTAATGCAGCCAAAGCATCTAGCGACGAAAATCTTGATGCAGTTAGCGCCCCTGTACCAACACCCGAACTCTTTAAAAGCAAGGAAAAGGTTCCTGAAAAACTCACTGATTTGCTTGATTACCTTAGAGAGCTGTCCCCCACTCTGGACTATAATTTGGAAATGCTATCGGCATCGCGATGGAAGGTCGACGCTGTAAGCACCTATGGTAAGGGATCATGTTGTGACCGGGACGAAAAAGTAATCTATTACGACTCAAAGCACCTTGATAATCAAAAGTATTTCGCTCAAACCATGGCCCACGAGAGTGGACACGCCATGTACATTCCGCCAGCACCACCTAGTCCAAATCAGGTGAGCAAAGAGGAGTTTGTACGACATAAGCTCACCAATATGCTTATTGACGAGGGTGAAGCGACAATGGTCAACATGCAAATTAGAGCCGAGATTCTTGAGGCCGGAGGGCCAGATATAGGGGTTGCCGGCGCTAATGAAAAAGAATACTTAGGTATCTTTGATGAATATCAAACAGGTAAAATTTCGAGGCAAGACGCCAGAGTTAAAATTGCCAAGGTGTTTGCACATAAAGAACGCCCAAGCTCGAACCCTAATGTAACATATGCGCAGCATTATGGCGCGGCGTGTTCCAGACAATATGATAGAGTTAAGGGTATCGCATAGCCACGCTGAAATTTAGATTCTTTTAGATCAAGTAGAAAGGATAGCATCATGGAGCCCACCCAGCTTTTCAAAATTATTTCAGATATTGTTTCAAACAAGAATCTAAAAATACACGACATAGAAAATGCATTAAATTTTTCATTGCATAAAGATATAGATAGTGGAGTATTAAGTCTTAATGATGCGGCAGATGACTATGTAGGGTCTTCTGAGTCCTCAAGCCATCCTGTATGTAAAGCCAATGTAACCGAGTACATGCACGATAAGCACGAGTGGGGCATTGTCATACTCCACTTGAGAAAGGACTTAAACCTACTAGTTAAAGAAATTGTAGATACGGAAAAATACCCAATAGAAGACGTTTCAATTAATTCGCACACTTTTGCATCGACCATCAAATTTACAATTTCTGGAAGCAAGGTGAATTTCAAAATCAATGATGATGAAGATTATCCAGAAAAAGTTGTCATAAATATATTTAAGAACAACTAGACCGGAGTTATCTGTGTCAGCTCATCCAACCTTTAGTTTACTAAAAGATCAGTGCCAGGGGTTTTCAAACCTGTATTCTATTGTAGATTGCGCTGCAGATGGCAGGCTATACAAGGAAATAAAAAAAAGTGGATGCAGAAACTCAAGTTTATTCTGGGAAAATAGTGACCAGGAGCTTATCAGTAACTCGCCTCATCTGGTTGCCTTAAGCGACTGCGGACTCTCCTCTTTTCTTTTCGAATATGGCTGGGGAAATAATTGGGCAATTTATATTGCATCGGATCAGCCTTTTGCAGAGGTGGCGCATCATTTTAGAAAGATATCAAAGGTGAGAGGCCCAAAGGGCGAGAACTGGTTTTTCAGATATTACGACCCACGGGTTTTACGAGTTATCTTACCTACTTTAGATTCACAGCAAAAGAATAGGGTATTTGGAAGAATTGGGGCGTTTTGGTTAGAAGACAGCGATCCACAAATTGCACTTAAGTTTATATCGACAAATACAGAAATATGTCGGAGAAAGTTTTATCTTGAGCAGCCCGCTGGAGAACAAGGCGAAAGATTTCTAATACAAAACTTCTTTCCTGATCAGCGGCCAAGCTCAAAGACTACAAGGTCTAACCTTAGAATACGAAAGGACCAATGCGATGATCTTTTAACGCATGTAGTTAAAAATGAGTTTATTAAACAATTAACCAAGGACTTCAGAAGCGCGTATCCCAAAAGACTCTGTCACTATAACGATATTGAGCTTTTTAGTGCCATTGAAAACTCTCTTATAAAATTTGAAGAATTAGGCCTCGATGAAAAAGAGGATGCTTACTACTTCGTTAAAAGCTGCATTTTTTTTGGATGGGATTTTTTAGACAAACCCTGCTTTTATTGGATTAAGATGAACTTCTTAAACAATGGCGCACTAGGCCCCCCAAGCACAAGATTCAGAGAATTTTATAAATATTGGTGTAACAATACTTCAAGGATAACTTCGCTTTATGAGCAAGAGCTTTTCAAATGATGTAGTAGACGAAAAAGCTAAGGGTGTTAAGTCGTCGAAAATCACCGATGTTTCAGAGAAGTGCCCCAATTTAGCATCCTTTCCTGGCAACTCAATAGACAAAGTCGAAGAGCTTGTGCTAGAAATGGATTGTGGCGGTTATCCATTTGATGAAGCTCCGTTCTTCAAGATGAGCAACCCTGTAGAACGCTGGAAAGTCAGGCCAACTGATGACAATGGTACTTCTACCCGAGACCCTGAAACCTCTGATACAGAAAAGCTCAAAAAAGCCTTTGAGAAATACGTTGATGAAGCAAACCAAAAGGGGGGGCTACCTGCCTCAGAGATAGAAGTCGTGGACAATATGTTACGTCCGAAACATGGACCAGCGTTTACAAGTAATGGCATGACTGGCAAGGAGATGGTAACAATGCTAAACGGACTAAATGAGGACGAGTTTAAAAGCCATCCACCTTCATATAAAGTCAGCTATCACCACCTAAAGCCCACTTGGGCTGGCGGGAAGAACGATAATAATGTATTCCCTGTTCGTCCCGGCCATCAAACTGCAGGGGTCCACAGGTGGTGGAACGCAAAGCTAGCTAATTCTCCAACCCCTCAGCAGCTTGCAGAAATACTTGGTGGTGATGAAGAGCCAAAAGTGAAGCAAGTCAGCGAAAACAATATTGGGAAAATCGCAGAGCGCCTAAGCAAGAAAAGCCCCCCAAAAAAATTAATGATTGAAATGGCCTGCCCTGAAGCATGCCCGATTTAAGGTAGATAGATTATGAATGACTGGAAAGAAGAGTTTGGGAAAGCCGTGCTCTTATGGACTGAAAGAGAAAAAATTGCCAGCTCAATCTATTCCTCAAGAGACCGCGATGAAATAGCTCAACTTGTACAGCTCGAGGTTGAGTATGAACAAATAACAAGCGTGTTAGCTGCCAATACAACCACGCCTGATTTGACAGATCACCTTATATCGGAGCTATCAAAAGGAAATAAAAGCGCCCAAGTATCGATACACATCATATTAAAGTCACAAAGCGAACAGCTTGTTACTGTCTTATTAGAAAAACTCAAAGCCAAGGAAAGCTTTCTCCATCAAAATATCGCAGCGGTACTTAGGGTCTGTGAGAAGCAGCTCATTTTAAGTTTCTGTCACAAAGCTTGCGCACTCAACTTGCCATGGGTGACAAATGAATTTTCAGAAGTTATAGGCAAAAATATGCTTACGGAGTTATCCCCTTATTACGTCAGCAACGACAGGGTGATTAATCCAACATCGCGTATAGTTACAATGATGGGGTATTTGGGTAATCCCGAGTTTGTGATCCCATTAATGCATATTGTGCAAGATGAGGCTGAAGACATTCTCATAAGAAGGCTAAGCGCTAAGAGCTTACTTATGTGTGGTGATGATCGAGGACTAGAGTTTTACCGAACAGCCTTTGATAAGAGGCTAGACGACGCCACTCTCGCATTTACCATTGGCCGATTCGCTGGACAGTCAGAGACAAAATTCCTTGTTGAGCAATTGCCCGAAATCACGGCTGTAGACTCTCTAGCTCACACCTTACGGAGCATCGGCTTTACGGGTGACATTGACGTTATTGATCACTTGATACCATACATATCACATGCGGAACTAGAAGTTCGCGCTGCTGCTAGTGATGGTATTTCCGAAATTACAGGTGAATGGGGAGCTGATCAATTTGGCGAAGCTGAAGAGCTAGCAAGTTTTTGGAACGACTGGCTCAGTGAAAACATTGGCCAATTTGAAAAGGGCGTCCGATATGAAAGAGGCAAACCTTTCTCTCTCGTTACTCGAGCATCCCGCCTACTGGATACTGATCAAGAATCAAGAGAAGTACGCCACGAAACGTTAATGATATTTTCAGGGCTTCATTTGCCATTTGACGAGCGGAGCTATTATGCAAACCAATACAATCAAGCATCGCTTTGGGCAACTGAGATAGAACCACTAGCAGGCCCACTTGAGGCCACCTGGATACGATCAGGCCACCCAGTTTGATAGTGACCTCCTTTGGTCACAGCGCATAATAATGCCCCGAACCCTTGGGGCATTTCGCCTTCCTTGCGCAGGCAGAAACGTTTAGCCCCAAGAGCAAATCCGCTACTATTTTTTAGGTTGCTACGCACGATCAGGCAGGCTAGTATTGAGGGTCAGGTAGCTGGCCGAAATCAGCAGATAGACTCCATTGAAGACAATAGAAGCTCCCTCCTAAGCAAAGAGCTGGAAAACATCTTTCCGTAAGCTCAAAGAAAACACTTCACTCATTTGTTCAAACTACCTTATCCAGGGATTCCTTAGTATGATTCGCCTACTGATTGCTGCATTTGTCATTTTTGTTCTTGCCTACCTATTTACTCACCCTGACGATTTGGCCGCGCTTAGCCATGCGATCGGCGATCTTGTGGCCGATGGGTTTAGTAACTAAAGGGGGGAAGCCCCCTTCAGCCACAAAGATACTTACACGAGATCAACCTCTCGTCGCTTCCCTCCCCCGTCCAGTTAACCGCCTCGCGGGCCTCCGCGATGGTGTAGCTACGCAGCACATCATCCTCCTGGCGCATGCCAACGCCGGGGCGGCTTGAGGTGACAATGTAGTCGCCTATCTCAATGTCGCCGCTTTCAGCGCAGACCAGCATCTGACCTTCGCCCAGGGCGTTCATACAGCCCAGGTTGTAGACTTCCGACAGCGTGTAAATCTGGGCCACCGTGAGATCCTCCAGGTCGAACGCCGCCGGAAACTCCGATTCGTCAAAAGGCTTCGCCCACAGAAAGACGCCGGCTTTGCCTCGCTGCATTGGCTGGCTGGAGAGCGTCACCGAGTGGATCACGTTCGACAGGTTCTTGCGGTGGACCAGTTGGTCATAAACAAGAATCTGTCCCGGTCTGACGTTCTCCTGCTTTCTAATCAGGCAATCATGCCCAGCAGTAAAGGGTCCATAGTTCGCCCCCCGGCCATTGGCGTAGAAGTCATAGGTTGCACCCGCGCCATAGACGCCGATCCCGCCGGCGCTGGTGCCCTGAGCGCCCTTCCCCGTTCCCGTCGCATTGCCGCCTACGCCGTAGTACGGATTAGGGCCGAAGGTCGTCCCCGCGATGCTGGTGCGGTTTGAAACGCCCTGCATCGCCAAGCCGGTGTTGGACGTGGCGCGCAGTGCGATCCGGCTGTTGCCTTCCAGGGCGTTGCCGAAACTTCCAATGTAATAGTCACCGCCAGACTGGGTGATCCCGATGGTCGCCAGCTTGTCGATCTGACCGTTGCCGCGATCTCCGTAAAATTCCATCTCATTGGTGGCGGAGTTCATCACCATCCGTTTGCCGCTCGCTCCCGTTTGGAAGGTCGCCGCGTTGATGGTTCCGCCATTGATCACTGGCGAACTGATCGTCAGGCTCGCCGCCACGCTGTTGGCGTGAATGTTTCCTTTGATTGTCAGGACCGAGCCATTCCAGGTCAGGGAGTGGTCGCCGCCGGCATTGAGATAGAAGCGCCCGGCGCTGTCCAGGTAGGAGGTGAATTGGCTGCCGTTGTAATAGCCCAGGTAGTCCGCCGTCAGGTTCAGGCCTTTGGTTGCCGTGTCCGTAAAGCGCTGCGGCACGCCAGTTACCTGCGACCAGTCCGCGCCCTTGGTGGCGCCGTCCTGAATGCCTTGCAGCTTGCCGGCTTCCGCTGTGTTGATCGCTGACAACGAGCTGGGGCGATCCTGTAGGGACGCATAACCCTTGCTCCCTGGCGCGACGTGAATCTGACCGTAGACTTTGAACGCCGCCGCCGACTGATCCCAAATGGCGTATGAGCCGCTGCTCTGATCGCCCAGCAACACGTCGCCGTTTTCGCGGACTTCGAACATCGGCGCATTGGCGGCGCTCGCCTCCAGCACGTTGTAATACCCGGCGCGCTTACGCGGTCCCATGACCACCTGCGTTCCGGCGTAGTCGCTGACCACGTTGCCGCGCACGATCAGGTTGTCCCCCGCGCTCAGCTCGCCCGCCAGATTAAACGGCTGCGTCTTGAAGCTGAACTCCGGCGTCAGTTCGCCGTCGCCGAACTCATCCCGACCCAATAGGCGGAAATAGTAGTTCGTGTCCTGCTGGAGCCCTTCGTGGATAACGGGGTTGGCGTAACCGTCAAAGACCAGGTTATCCGGTCCTGGGGTAAATCCCTGCTCGGTGGAGCGGTACACCTTCACCGCTCTGAAATCCGGGTCGGTGATCTCCGTCAGATAGGTGCGCGCCGTGCCGATCCCGGCGACCGTATTGTTGACGGTGACCTTGGGCGCCGGGTTGGACACGCTGATAAACACCGTCTGTCCTGTCTGGTTCTGTTTCCCCCAAGGGCGCACGCTCAGGCCAATATCTCGGCTATTGCCGTCCTCCAGGTTCATATTGCCGGTGTAGGTGTAGCTTCTGCCGGTAATGTACTCCCGGCGCACCTTCAGGCCTTTGTGGTAGACGGTTATCTCGTAGAAAGCGAAGTGCGGCGGCTCTTGGTAGCCGGAGCCATAGTAGATATAAAAGTGCGCATCTCTTCCCAGATAGTGATTGGCTTCCTGTCCACGGTCCACCAGCATCACTTTGGGCGTCACCAGGGGCAAAGCCTCGCGTACGTCGGGCGAGCCGATCTCAATGCGCGACACTGCGGCTGACGTGGCGGCGTAGGTGGCGGAGCGTTTGCCCGACTTGCTCACGCCAAAGGCGCGGAAGTAATACGTCTTGCCATCGCTCACCAGTTGCAAGGTCAGCTCCGGCGCCGCCGATCCCAGGTCCGTCCAGCCTGCGCCGTCCGCCGGTCGGTATTGAAAGAAGGCGTGGCTATAGTTGGGGTCGTCGGGAGGAACCGCGCTCAATTCCAGGGTGGAGATATTGCCGTCCGGCGTGCGTGGCGTGTTCACCGACTCCGTGACAGTGATACGCAGCGGCTTATTGGCCACCTCTTCCATGACAACGGGCGGTTGATAGCCGGACAGGATCTGCACGCGATGCCAGGACTCCGCCATGTTGGGCGCTTGCCCGGTCGCCTTGGTCAGAAACCCGCGCACGGCGTTCTCCCGTTCAGGCCCTAAGTAATTCCCCACGTAGGCGGAGGCGACCGCTTTAGTGATCCCTTCGAAAGAGGGGTCCCAACTTGCGCCGACCGTATCATTTTGATGCTTGCGGCCCTGGATAAAGTAGACGCCGTCCTGCACCGGGCTGACGCCATAGCGCGCCGCGCTGTTGCCCACCGTGACGTTGGGCGGGTTGTACTTGCCGTCAACGAGGTAATACACCGCACCGGGCGCGCCGCCGGCCCCGCTGCCGGATTTGAGATAAGCTTGCGGATCGAAAGCGCCGCCGATCTGGCGCGGGCTGCCCAGTTCGCCATCCACGCCGCTGGTGTCCACCCGTCCATTGGCGCCCAGGTCGATCCCTCGCGCCACCACCAGCAATCCGGCGCCGCCTGCGCCACCGCGTCCGCCGGATGTTTCGCCGGTATTGCCGCCGTAGCTGTTGATGGCTGCGCCGCCGCCATGTCCGCCGTTGCCGCGAATATCAAACGGCAAGCCCTGCAGTTGGCCTTGCGCATTCACGTTTAAATTGAGGTAGGCGACGTTATCCCGTGCGGCGCGGGCGTTGATCCCGCCTCGGTTGTTGGCCGACTCGAAGCGGCGACGGTCTCCCGTCCCCAGGCCGAAGACAATCCCGTCCCCCGCCACGGTGGAGCCGATACCGGTGAGCGCCACAGACTGTCCGCCGGCGGCTCCTGCTATCCCTCTCCCCTTGCCGTCCACCGTTCCGTTGATCTGCAGAAAGCCTTTGACCCGCAGTTGCACGTTGCCGGACAGAAGCACTGTCACACCCGCGTCCACGGTTAAATCGCGGTCACAGTAGTAAACGGACTGAGTCAGGTCGGCCCCGCCAGTCAGATGAATGTCGCCCACGATGCGCACCTGCGTATCGGTAACCAGCACTTTGCCAGGATAATTAGTCGCATTGATCGCGACGCCGGCGGAGTTGTACCACGCATCCGGCAGCGCCGCGCCATTCTGATCCGGCGGCAAAGCGCCCGCCGGTTGCGATGAACCCAGCAAGGCCAGCTTAACTCGCCCCGTCACCCAATCCGTGGTGATCTGCTGGATTTCGAAGTTACGGTCCAGGCGTCCGTCCGCCATTGAGCCGGTGTAATCCTGCACATGCTCCAGGTTAACGCGGACAATGTCGCCCACTTCCAGGTCGTGATTGTCCATATCGGCCACGACATCCAGGAGCAAAGGCGGCCCGGCGTAGGCGTCGCGGAGTGCATCGAACTGATGCTTGATGGCGGAATAAGCGTGGCGTGAGCTATGCAGGGTTTTAAACTTCAGCTCCTTCAAATCCGACGCGCCATGGGTGGCGATGGAGTCCGGGTCCACCAGCACGTTGGCGCGGCGATACTCTTTTTTGTCCGGGTCATAATGCCAGTGAATGGCGATCTGATTGATGATCGCGCCCATGTCGTGACGTAGCGCCCCCACCTTCAGCAGGTTGCTGGCGTTCAGCTCGCGCACGTAAGCCCCGCTGGACATAATCGCCGTGCGGCGACGCAGGCCCATTTCCCCATTGGCGTAGATGGGCGAAAACGCGCCCATCATCAACAGCAGCTGCTCCTCGATGAACTTCTTGCCGTCAATCTTGGTTTGTCCGCGCACCACCGCCGGCAAGCCCTTATCCGCGTCGGTCACATCCCAGAGGTCTGCGCCGATATGGATAAAGTCGGACGTGCGCACATATTGCGGATCAACTCCCAGGTGCCAGTGGTCTGGGTAACGCTTACCGGGATAGCCGTAGACAAAGCCGGTCAACAAACCATACAGCAGCATGGGCGCGGGCTGCTCGATGTAGACGTATTCCTCCACCTGCGGCGCGTTGTCGGCGTTGGTGCCCTCGGACTTGTTGACGGTTGCGACCAGATGCTTGGTTCCCAGCGCGCCCCACTCGCAGCCCCAAAAGGCGGTGGCGGTGGTGTATTTGTAACGCACGATGCAACCGTTGGGCATCTTGAGATAACCGACGGTCCGGTTGGGCGCATCGGTAATGCCGCTGCCTCGCGGTTGATAGACAGGCGCAAACCCTTCCGTGGAATACACTTGAATCACATCGTTATTGCCCACGGCGGACGCCGCCAAGCCGACTTTTTTAACGTCGAAAATATCCTTCCGCAGCGTACGTTGCACATCGGCGCAACTAAACGAATAAACCCCGTTCAGGATCTCGGCGTCCTCGATGATCTGCGTGGCCACCAGGACAAAGTCTTGCCACTGCAAACCACGCTCGCCGACCCAGACGCGCACGCGTTTGCCGCGTAGACCCTTGCGGTCGCCCAGCTTGGATTTTTGCAGCGCGGTCAGGTTGTGGTCCAGCGCCTCAAATTCCAGGCTACCGATGGACGCCAAGCCTTTGTCGGGTTGGATTTTTTGCGATGTACCGGACAAAGTGCGGGCGTTCAACACGCCGTCATACACTACGCCAGACAGACCGGATACGGGACCGCTGGTCAGATACACCACGTCCTCGTTGGCGCGGTCGAACGACAGCTCAACGGCATAGACGGGCGACACGCTCTCGCCGCTCCAGGCGGAGACGAATTCGCTATTGCTCACTCTCATTGGGTTAGATGCCTAGGGTAAAAATTGGGGTGGGATTCAATAGATATCCAACAAGTGCTCAGGGCAGAGCACAAGGGGGGATAAGAATGATTGAAGAGAAAATTTCAGTAGCGCTACTGATTTCTAGCCCACAAGAAAACGGTGCATGGGCGCGTTGTCCAGGAGCACGACGGCATTCTTAAGCGGATCTTTACTCTCCGCGTAGATCAGGAGAAGTTTGCAGATCAGGCATCACATTTGCCATGTCTGAAAGCTCCGATGACCTTTAGAATCACTGCTTCTTTCTGATCTCACTTAATATCTTGTCTCGATAGCTTCTAATTACTCCCGCTTCTTCCATCTCCCTTAATACTTCTGTGAGTGGTTTAAGCAAGTGAAGGTTCTTTTTGTGGAGGTAATGGTAGCCATGGATAACTTCCAACGGCGGTTCTATAGAAACGATATTGTCCAAGCCTAAATCGTTAATGATCATCAAACCATTTAATAGCCCATCAATTGCGATATCCGTTCTGCCGGCATCCAACATTTTCAAGGCGTTTTCGACTGTATTGGAGGGCTCTACACGAGTCGGAGGTAATAAATTTTCCTCAATGACCTTAACGCCACGATTATACCCAACTTTATAAGGCGTCAGGCTCTCCCAACCAGTAATGACAATACTGTTTTCCTTCCTTGAAAAAGCGACGATATCTATCTCAACTATGGCAATGGGCACTCTGATCAGGTTTTTATAAATTTCGTCCATACCCTTGATTCTGAATAGCTCACCATCTATCAGGCCGCTATCTGCGGTAAGAAGAGAGCGCTGTCCCGGCTGGGGAAGGACCTTCAGAGTTAATCCCAAGCGTTGGTAGGCATTTGCCATAATGTCGACAGATATTTTTGTTATAGGATCATTGCCCTGGAAGGTAGAAAAAGTCACCTCTTGTGAATGCGAATACCCGCTTAACCCTATAACAAGCAACAGTATTGTTAATCTCATCAGTTTTTTTACCGTGTTTGCTTCTGAGACTTTCTACATGCCTATAAGTCTAAGATATTTGATCCTACCCCCCAATGATAGACACCCTGTTAAGCGAGTACACTACGCTACAGAGGTGAACTATGACCAAACAGAAAACATCAAACTCCAAATCTCGCCAACGTTATTCCGACGAGTACAAGGCGGAAGCCCTGGCGTTAGCTCAACGTATCGGCGTGAGCGCCGCCGCAAGGCAATTGGGTCTGCACGAGTCACAACTTTACAATTGGCGCAGTAAAGCGCGGCTGGCGCAGGATCGTGGCGAAACGGAACAGCAGCTGGCGCAGGAAAACGCCCGCCTGAAGCGTCAATTGGCTGAACAGGCGGAAGTGCTTGCCGTGTTAAAAAAAGCGGCGGCGTACTTCGCCAAAAGCGGAAGTGATGTACGCCTTTATGCACTCTCACACAGGCCTTTTTCGCATCATTTGCTTGGCGAGAACGCTTCAGGTCTCAAGAAGCGGCTACTACGTTTGGCTCCATCGGCAGAAAGCCCCTTCTCTGCGACGATAGCGTCAGCAATCCCTGGACATCCAGGTTAGAGCCGCCTTTGATAAAGCTAAAAAGCGTAATGGGGCGCCGCAGCTGGCCAAAGACTTGGCGCAACAAGGCGTTCAGGCTAACCGTAAAACGGTGGCCAGAAGCATGCAACGCTTGGACTTGAGAGCGAAAGCGGCCAGAAAGTTTAAGGCCACCACTCACTCCAGGCATAGCCTGCCTGTGGCGGAAAACCTTCTTCAGCAGGACTTTAATGCAACGGAGATAAATCAAAAATGGGCGGGTGACATCACCTACTTGTGGACGGAAGAAGGTTGGCTGTATCTAGCCGTCGTGCTGGACCTGTTCAGCCGTAAAGTCATAGGCTGGGTGATTCATTTTTCAGCATTAAAATGACTGTAGATATGCTTGAGAGAGAGCGATATATGGAGCCGCTATTTCTACTAACAAAAACCGTCAACTCAATAGCCGCCTCCATCGCCACCAAAGAAACTAAAGAAACCAGCTTCCATTCTGTTACTGCCCTTCCTGCTAGCGTTAAAGCGCACGCATCTTAAATGAATAGCGTAAGTAATCCGTCGTGACGTAGCGCTCCTCCTTCCAGGTAATCGGGCTCAGCATCGCAGGTTGTAGCAGGCTCGCCCGGTCGCCATACAGGCTGACCATAAAGCTTTCGCCACCGCTAACGGACCCCAGAAACTCCCGCATTTCCGCCAGCTCTTCCGGCTTGTTCATATACACCGTAGCGATGTCATAGGTCTGGTCGATGCGGTGGAGCAACGTTTTCGATTTACCACTGAGCGCCGTGGTCGTCTGCGCTTCAATTTGCGCATCAAAATCACAGCGCGTCAGCTTTACGTCGATCCAGTAATTGCCGCCAACAGCGTGGCCGGGCGCGATAAAGCGCCTCGCGACATACTCGATATACATTTACAGTCCTCTTAGTTGTTGGCCGTTGCGGCTGTTCGCTTCCACGATGACGATGTCCTTCTTACTGACAATGTCACGCAGGTGCGGCGCRATGGCGTCGGCGATCAGGTAGGGGTCGCCGTTGACCGATCCGTTAAACTGAAAAATGATCTGCGCGCCCTCGCCTTTGCCGCCGGCGGGTCCGCTGGGGATCGTGGGTTGYGGCGGYTGRTAGGTRTTGGGCGGCGCTCCGCCTCCGCC
>NZ_JAHMIN010000101.1 GCF_018986435.1 Hahella sp. HN01
GTATAGGCCTACGCTGTATAGGCCTACGCTTCGATTCATGACTCTCCCAGATTCTCTGGGGGAAATTAGCGAACTGACAGCTGCCCCCGCAGTTGACATGCCATAGAGGGATTCCTCATCTCTACCGTTGATGGTTCCCGAAATATAGCCAACTGAAGCAAGAGAGCTTTCCGCCATATTATCTAACGAGCCGAGGAAAAATTGGAAATCCCTCTTTCTTTTACGATAGGCGTACTCATCCCATGGTTCGAAACTTAGGTTAGTCTCAGATGCATGGTTCTTATGTATTGGACCACTATCTGAATATTCATTTTCAGCAGCAGTTATTAATGGGCCAGCAACAGCTGTTACTGGATCGACGATTACTTGGCCTGTGTAACCTTCACCCACCATTGAGATAAATCTTGAATATTCTATCCCTGCCTCCAGCTCTTCTGAGATCGCATCAAGCTCACTGAAAGTCTCGTCCCTCTCCTGAAGATAATTAAGCTCATACGCCGGGCCGACCGGCCCCTCACCATCCAGGCTCGCTATCCCATACTTATACAGATAATCGTCCGAATAAGACTTTTCAGTCGCGCTCACTGTAGCAGCCGAGCTTTGTTGACTCTCCTTAGCAACTCCCGCCAGCGCCAAGCCTCCCAACGTACTACCAACAACCCCCGCGATCATTCCCACATAATCAGGGCGATAGTCTTCGCTGTCATAGACCGCTACGCGAACGGCTTCGGATACTGCGCCGGCGGTGAAGCCTTGAATGGCATTGCGGGCGATGTCATTGTTTCTAATACTGCCTGGGAGGAAGCCATCGACGTAGCTGCTTAGTCCTTGGTTGTAAAAAGCACTCTTATCTCCAATGCCAATGCCGTTCATCACTGATGCAGTAGCAAAGCTAGTGGCGACGTCTCTCCAGCGGAAGGTGGTGGGGAGTTTTGTGGCTTTGCCAGCGAGATAATTTGCCCCGACGCCTGCTGCGGCTGTCGCCGCCATTTGCGCCCACTGATACCATCCTGAAGCATTTACAAAGCTATTTACTCCGGCAGTAGCGGTGGCAGTGAGACCATTTCTAACTGCGCTCCGCAGAGAAAAGTGATCCTGTAGATCAAGCTCTTTAGCCGCCAACTGAGATACAGCACTCCCTGCAACCCCTCCGATGAAGACTCCTCCAGCCATAGCAGCATAACTTGCAAAAGAGGTCGCAAC
Organism: Hahella sp. HN01; assembly: GCF_018986435.1. Lineage (GTDB taxonomy): Bacteria > Pseudomonadota > Gammaproteobacteria > Pseudomonadales > Oleiphilaceae > Hahella. The sequence continues at coordinate 1,204 of NZ_JAHMIN010000101.1, forward strand.
GCCGACACTTGCGCTTACCGCTCCAAATCCAGCGCCCACTCCCGCACTCAGACCAAAGCCAACTCCCGCACTAGAGCCAACAGAAGCCGCTAAACCTCCAGCAACTGACGCTGCTCCTTGCGCCGCTGCCGCGGCGGGGCCGAATGATTGCATCAGCATGGCGGTCGCATAAGGAGCCACAATGGCCGCAACAGCGATAGCAATGACCATGACAACAAAGGTAGCGCCACATTTACCCTTCTTGGGCGGAGGCGGAGGCTCAGGCAACGATGGCGTTGTGTCGCCTAGGCCCAGTCCCGGGTCATAGGGACGGAATGTGCTGGCGTTATTGTGAATGTTGGTGACCACGTTAGGGATCACCAGACTTAAACCGGCTTTCAGATCCTGATCGCCGGAAAGGCCGTTGGCGTCCGCCAGCAGATACCAAAGACTGGCGTCTCCCCACATGCTGGCGGCGATCGAAGACAGTTTATCCCCTTCATGAACCTCATAGTAAGAGGATGCCTTGCCGGGATAGTCGGAGTTAATCGGCTGGAAGTTCTGGTCGAAATCCGCCGAAGTCACAGGCGTCATTCTGTAATAACTGGAATACCCGACTTGCTTTTTGATATCCCTGGTTCTGGCCTCAAACCAGTTGCGATTGTCATCCCGCCCTGCCGACCTGGGAACAAGGTACGACTCCTGACCGACAACAACGCTGTGATCTCCATTTTCCGCCAACTGCTGAACGTAGTCCGTCCTTGAGGGAACGCCATCGTTGCCAATGTCGCCGCGCACAATGCCATCCAAATAGTAGAATTTACGACGGATGGATTTCTCCTGACCGTTGTTATTCCTGTCTATTTCATTGCGCTGAATGGTCTGACCGCGCTGATTGTTGACATAGGAGATAGTTCGCTGATCCTGATGATCATAGACCCAGCGCGTGTGGCCGTTCGCATCATAGATGTAATAGGACGCGCCAGCGCCGACAGACGCGGATATGGTAACCTTGCTGGCTTTGTAGCTATCCCAGCGGTCACGCGCCAAATAGTGATATGTGGTCGTGACATCTCCATCATCGTTCGCCAAATCATCCAAAAACGTTTGTTTGAGCGTTTGACCATCGTTCAGATAGGTGTAGGTCAAAATGGACTTACGACTGCCAGGACTCATGGAAGCGTCTTTATAAACCGTGTCCGTCAACACCTGATTATTGGCGTTGTAGTCGTAATGATGCAGGCTTTCCAGGCGTTCTTTTAC
>NZ_JAHMIN010000102.1 GCF_018986435.1 Hahella sp. HN01
GCTGAGTTGGCGTCGACCAGATCGTCATGGCTGCATTCCAGATCAAATACCAAGTCGCTGTTCTTATCTCGTAGGTCGTCCAGTCTGTAGAGGATGGCTTCAGCCTCGACCGCGCACTTGATCATGAGGGCGTTTAGAAGCTCTCTGTCTGTCAGGTGGGTGAGTAGAGTTCCGTTCATGTGTGGTCCTTATTGGTAGATAGCGACTGGAAACTTGGCGTTAGGATTAACGGCCTTGATGGCTCGTTTGCTCTTGTATTGGGCCAGTCTGGATAGGTTGCTGATTGGGCCAGAGTAAGGGGCTATGGAAAGCAATAATTTATTGTTCTTGTTGGTTCTGGGTGGGCTGGTTTCAAGCATTACTTAGTCCATGTGTGTTGTGACATGGCTATAATTTAAGTACGCTTTATTTTTGTGTCAAGCGAATAAATAAAGCATGCTTAAGTTAAATCAAGAAAGGTTGAAATTTGGGCAAAAAAAAGCCCGCTGGAAGCGGGCATTAATTTTTAGTCTTTCTCCTATCTCTAAACGGTGCGTCCAACGAATATGACTACACCAATAATTAACCAGGAGTCATCAAGCAAGATAACCGGCTCCGGCCAGTTCGGGTTTGTCGATCTTAGGTACTTCTTATCACCTTCAATGACTACTTGCTTGAATACTGGTTCAACGACGTTCTCTTGCAGGGCTAAAACGTATTTACTACTTTCAACTTTGGCCTCTGGATCAACAAAGAGAAGCTCCCCTTCGTAAAAAGGGGGGGTCATGCTCATCCCTCGTACATGTATGACGAATGTCATGTCGCTACACTCCACAGGGCATGGGTAGTGTTGCAGGTTAGAGAGATCTTCTTCTTTATAAACCGTAGGCCAAGCACCTGCCTGAACCCAACTTATCAACGGGTATACTCCTTTAATTTCAGGCCCCGGTAGGAGACTGGTGGCAGCCGACTCTTCTTTCCCTGATACCAGCCAAACTGGGTTGCATTTAAGCGCTTTAGCGAATGCCAGTAGGTGTTCGCCTTTAACGCTTTTGCTATCGCCTATCTCTAGCTGGCTAACAGCCGCGCCAGTGATGCCAATTTTTTTACCTAAATCTGCCTGTGTGATCTTTAATTCTTTTCGTCGACTTCTAATTCTGTCGCCAATGCTTCCCATTGGGGTCACCACTTTGAAATTTTAAGCAAGCTTAACATTTCGCAAATAAAGTTTGCTTGAAATAAAAATAAGTGTGCTTTAAATTCGTGTCCTGTAAGCGATAAACAGGAGACAAAGTGAAAAAGCAACGCGCAATTAAATACTTTGGAAGCGCTACCAAACTCGCCAAAGCATTGGGGATTAAATCTGCCGCTGTCTCTCAGTGGGGTGAACTCATACCAGAACTTCGTGCATTTCAGCTTGAGCGTTTAACGGACGGTAAGCTGAAAGTTTGCACAACCTACAAATCGAAACGACGGGCGAATATTAAGCAAAAGGAGATTGCTTGAGCATGAAACAGCAATCACGCCTAAAACTGCTTATGTCCGCCGTTAATCGCTGGCTGGAACAACCCAAAGCGAGCCGGGCGATTATCTGCGGAGAAATTGTTCAAGCCGCTGACGACTGCGGGTTGTCTGAAATTCTTAAAAACGAGGGGATCACGTTTAACCGGTCGGATGATCTTTATAACGACATGCGCGTCAACGCCCAAAAGATATTTCGCTGGCTGGGTCAATACGACGGGATACACGCTTTCCTTGATCGTTTGTGGTGTCTCGAGCCCGCCATTGTTGCGGCCATGCCTGAAGCCTTGCGCCTGTCTTATTTGAATGACGTGTTCAGTGTTGCAGGTGTCGTGGTGTGCAGTCGACAAGTGAGTTGCGAGCACATCGACGCCACCCGCATGGCGGCCTGTCTCACCAAAGAACAGATGGAAGCCCAGGTGTCCGTCATTGAGTTGGGCATACACCCGGACCTCGAATCCGCCCGTCGCGCCTATCAGGAAGTGTCCGAAGCGGTCGCCACTGGTGCGGCTGTATTGGGCGAGCTGGAAAGAACCTATCCCGAGCTGAACTATAAGGGCGCTGCAATGGCCGCCCGCTCTCACGCAGTAATCAACTAGGAGGTTGATAGATGGAAGCGCAAGCCAACGTTGTGGCTTTTCCCAGTCCGCACGCTATTGGAATAGTTAAGGCGGATATTGAAAACGGATATACCCGCATGGCGAACGACCTTGTCGATGCTCTGGCTCACGTCGAGCTTAGCGGCAGGCAATACCGTGTGTTCATGGCGATCATTCGCAAGACCTATGGATACAACAAAAAATCCGACTGGATGGCCGCCGAGCAGATTCAGAAGGCTATGGGTTACACAGGCGACATTACACACATTCGCGCAGACC
>NZ_JAHMIN010000103.1 GCF_018986435.1 Hahella sp. HN01
TTACACCTACAGCGCGAAGAACAAACTCCTCGCGGTAACCAAGGCGGGCGAGACCACCAGCTTCGGCTATAACCCAGACGGCATTCGCACCCGGAAAGCGGGAAGCGGCGCCACCACCGACTTTATCGTCGACCAGAACCGCGACTACGCTCAAGTGCTACAAGAAGTCGTCAACGGCGCCAAACAAGTCAGCTACGTCTACGGCGACGACCTGCTGAGCCAGGCAAGAGCCAGCGACGTCAGCTACTATGTCTACGACGGCCAAGGCTCCGTCCGCTCTTTAACAAACCAGATCGGCGTCCAAACCGACAGCTACCACTACGACGCTTTCGGCATCCTGCTGCACAGCGAAGGAGACACCCCAAACAGCTACCTGTATACCGGAGAGCAGTACGATGCATCGCTGGATCAGTATTACCTAAGGGCGAGGTATTACGACCAGAACCAGGGGCGGTTTACGCAGATGGATACTTGGATGGGGCATACCCACGATCCAGTGACGCTACATAAATATATATATGCTGATGCTGATCCAGCAACCGGAATAGATCCTAGTGGCTATATGACATTAGGTGAAGTAGGTGCCAGCTTTAACATAGCGTCTAATTTAGCTACAACTTCATTGAGAGTCTGGTCCGTTGTTGAGAAAGTGGATACAGTATTAAACTTGATAGGAGTGGCTAGGGAAGTTCAAAGTATGTTGTCCTCTGGTAAGCTTAGTGCGGGTATTAAAGACAATTTGAAGTCTGCATCTAAATCGATGGGTAGCGTTAATATTGATGATGCTGTGGATAGTTTAATCAGGATGACACCTTCTGTGACTATTTCAGCAATCGCAGCATGGTCAGGCTTCTTAAGTAATAATGCCGGGAAAATTGATAGGTTTGTGATTTATTTGCCTCAGACCCCCAATACTCTGCCGATAGAAATACCGTTTGCAAAGTCCGGAAAGTATAAAATTAACTTTGTTATGGATAATAAAGGAGACGGCAGACTCGCTGGAGTAGGGATTGGGCTGAAAGGCAGTAAAAGACCTCATCAGATATGGAGGATGGATTCTCATAAACCACATGCAGGAAAGAATCCTGATAAGGATGCATTTTATGCAATTGACAGACAGTTTCATTATCATGTGAATAGGGCTCCAGCTAAATGATAAGTCAAGATTTAAAAACAATATTAACGTTGCTGTCAGAACGGAGAGATGAAATAGAAAAAATAATTCGGGGAGATAAAGGTAGGAGAGAGTATTTTGACCGAGATAGTGAAGGAGAAGGCACCCATTTTCCTGAAATTGCATTGTTGAGATTATGCTTTGATATTTTTTCTCGTGCAGAAGGGGTGGAGGATGAAGATGAGTTGATGTTGCAGGAACTATCTTGGTTGATATATATGGTTTTATGTTATTTTGATATTGGTGAGTACGTTTTTAGCTGGCAAAGTGAAAATGACTATGTGTGGGATATTGCCCGGCGCTACTCCTTAATCATGCTGAAGTCACATGGTAGAGTCGATTTGTCAACCTTTAACTTTGATAAGATGCTGGAAGAATATGGCTATGGCATATCATTTTCAGATTAGCTAAGGAACCTCTGAAAAACATTGGTGAGGCCACAATACAAGGAAAAAATCGGCGAAAAAGCTCAGTTTATCGTGAATAAATGAGCATCTTGAGCCGATTTTTTGGTGCAGCAGGGAGTTATTCTAAGGCTACCTATGTTGGAAATAAGTCATGAAAGTCGGTAAGTATGAGCTACCAAAAGAAATTGACTCTTTGATTGAGTCTGGAATATGGCCATTGACTGATGATCAAGAGTTTGCTCAGCACGAAAAAATGCTAATAGAGAAAAGTATGCTGTCGAGAGTGATCATTGATGAGGCAAAGATTTATTTCTATAAACCTCCATTCCTAAATGCAAAAAAAAGGATTGAGTATGGAGATGATATAGTTTTATCTAAGTTTGACAGCAACGAAAATATTGACCCAGAGAAGCTAATTATACTTGGTGATTTCGGTGCTGGTAGTGACTCTTTTTGGGGGGTATATTATAAAGATGAGCTGTCTGCACCCATTGTGATTAAAGAAAGATGGAATGAGAATGGAAAACGGCTGGGATGGGKGGAACTATTTTCTAATTTTTCCGAGCTTTGTGAATTGTTAGGGAACCTCTGAATAACCCATAGTTATCCCAATATCCCTCTCCATTGTGCATTTGGCCCAACCATATACTGCTTTTTCCAACAACTTTCGCCCCTTTCAGGGCGGAAGTGGGCCTATCGCCCTATATCCGCAGCTCTTTCCAC
>NZ_JAHMIN010000104.1 GCF_018986435.1 Hahella sp. HN01
TTTTACCCTACAAAGGCAATCGCGCGAACTTCAAATTCCGCTTCATCGACGGCGAATGGCGTCAGCCAGAAAGCTGGCCCTGGAATAACAGCGTGATCACCCGCGACACGGAAGGCCATTATCCGCTCATGCCGATTGTGCTCAATGATCCCGCCAATACCTATGGCGAACTGGATGGCGTGTATTTTGTGCCGGGGTTCGCCAACGCCGTGGAAAGCACTGTCATTGCCGATGGCGTCGAGCATCTGGTGGTCCAGGATGTGTTTCGCACAGGCGTGCGCGACTACTTTGCGTTGAGGTTGGCGTAATGGCGTATGAAACCGGACAGGTCGGTTCTAACTCCGCGTTGAGGGACGCGATGATGCTGTTTGCCGAAGCCAATGGCTGGCGCATTCAGGGAGACTCACTCAGTAAAGGCGTCAATCATGTGAGTCTGACATTGGCGGACCCCGACCAGGTGGTCATTGCCGGCGCCAATAGCGCGGATTTCAGCGTCGATCCTTGTCCGCAAAAGGCGCGTATCTGGCTTCCCAGCTCCGCGTGGCCCGTCACTTATCACTTGTTCGCCCATGAGTCGCCCGACCTGCTGCTTTGTGTCGTGAATTACACCGTGTCCCGGCATCAATGGATGGCTTGTGGCGACATTCAGAAGTATGGCGCCTGGGAGGGCGGCAACTGGTTTGCGGCGTCTCACTGCATGGCCGCCAAATCAACGAACGGGTTCTATTTCACCCCAACGCAGGCGGGAGAAGGCCAATACCGAGCGGGCTACTGGCGCTCACCGGCGGCGCCGTTTTGGAACACTCGTAATACAGACTCTCATTCCAACGGCTTTCAGCATTATCGGGCGAGCTTTCTGCACTGTCGGGTGGACGGAAATATCTGGCCCGGCGCGAACGCCAACAATACGGTCTGGCCGTCTTTTCCCCAGTACGCGCATCCCATTCAGATGCGCCAACCCAACAGTTGGAGCCAGCAATCGGTGATGACGCCGATGTGGTTGTGGCTGCCGCGCTCAGACGGATACATTTCATTGTTAGGGCATTTGGAGCACTGGCGCAGCCTGCGGCTCAATTACTACAACGCCGGGGATATCCTCACGTTAGGGGGCGAGCGCTGGAAAGTGTTCCCCTGGTGGGAAAAAGACATACAGAGCCCTAATGGCTCCTACGGCAGTTCTGCGGGGTCGCGTCTGTCGACGGGCACCTTTGGTTTCGCCGTACGCTATGACGGCCCCTGACCATGACGGCTGTAGAAGGTTTTATCCCCGCGTCCTGTAGCGCCGTATGGAACAACCCACGCCTGACGCAGGCCATGGAGCATCTCACGCTGCCTGCCTGGCCGCCCGACGTGAGCGCGATCGCCAGTCCTGCGTCAACGCGCTCCCAACTCAAAGCCGCCACGTTTACGCCGCGAATCCCCCGAGAAGGGGCGATCGCCGGAAGCTTTGGCGTGGACTGGTATCACCGGGTGCATGTTCTGCCTGAGCGCATTGACCTGGGCAGCGTGGCTTCGGTGCAGATGCGTGAGATAGAAGTCTGGAATGCGCACATGCAGCCCCAGACGCTGGACTCCGTGGCGCGCGAAGCCGCCGAAGGCATGACGCTGACCGGGCCGGCTTCGCCGCCGACGCAGTTTGACGCCTTGGAGTCGCGCCGCTATTCGTTGTCCGTGGCGCCCAACGGACCTCCGCAGGTGGAGGCGCAATTTCGTTTTTTATTTAGCTCGGATACGCCCACGCTAGGGGTGACAGGGCGACGCATTGTCGGCTGGACGCTATCGCCGGACTGGACTGAACCGGTGATTGAACGCCTGGAGTGGCTCACTGACGTGATGCGCTCCCACTCTGGCGTGGAACAGCGAGTCAGAGTGCGGGCGCATCCCCGACGCATGCTGGAATACCGAGTGTTGGCAGGTGTGGATCGCCCCCGTGTGATGATGGAGAACCTGCTTATCTCTTGGCAAGCGCGTGTCTATGGATTGCCATGGTGGATAGACGCCGCCGTTTCCGCGACACCCATCGCCGCCGGCGTCCAGACGCTTTCCATCGATACGTTGCACCGTGATTATGCGGTCGGCGGCTTGCTGACACTCGTACACGATTTGCGTGCGGAGTTTGCGGAGATCGCCGCGGTCGAGCCAAACCAATTGCACCTTAAACGGCCCCTGGAGCAAAGCTGGCCCGCTGGAACCCGAATAGCGCCGGTACACTCCGCTCGCGTGGGGAGTAGCCAGAATCTGTCCTACGTGACCGACGCCATTGTCG
>NZ_JAHMIN010000105.1 GCF_018986435.1 Hahella sp. HN01
GCCAGCAAGGTTACCGTATCCGCGTCTGTTGGCGCTGGCGCGTCCTATTACATCTATGATGCGAACGGCCACACTCGCTGGGTCTATGATCATCAGGATCAGCGGACTATCTCCTATGTCAACAATCAGCGCGGTCAGACCATACAGCGCAATGAAATAGACAGGAATAACAACGGTCAGGAGAAGTCCATCCGTCGTAAATTCTACTATTTGGATGGCATTGTGCGCGGCGACATTGGTAACGATGGCGTTCCCTCAAGGACGGACTACGTTCAACAGTTGGCTGAAAATGGAGATCATAGCGTTGTTGTCGGTCAGGAGTCGTACTCCTATCTCAAGACTTCTGACAAAGACAGTAATCGCAGCTGGTTGGTTACAGGAACCAGAGATATCAAAAAGCAAGTCGGGTATTCCAGTTATTACAGAATAACGCCTGTGACTTCGGCGGATTTCGATCAGAACTTCCAGCCGATTAACTCCGACTATCCCGGCAAGGCATCCTCTTACTACGAGGTTCATGAAGGGGACAAACTGTCTTCGATCGCCGCCAGCATGTGGGGAGACGCCAGTCTTTGGTATCTGCTGGCGGACGCCAATGGCCTCACCGGCGATCAGGATCTGAAAGCCGGTTTAAGTCTGGTGATCCCTAACGTGGTCACCAACATACACAATAACGCCAGCACATTCCGTCCCTATGACCCGGGACTGGGCCTTGGCGACACAACGCCATCGTTGCCTGAGCCTCCGCCTCCGCCCAAGAAGGGTAAATGTGGCGCCGCCTTTGTTGTCATGGTGATTGCTATCGCTGTTGCGGCAGTAATAGCGCCATATGCGATTCAAGGAGCTGCCAGCTTATTTGGCGCTGCCACTGGCGCAGCTGGAAGTGGCGTCACGTTAATAGCCGGTACAACAGGGATAGGCACACTGGGAGCGACTACGGGGATTGTTGCAGGCGCTAGCGGTTATGCTGCCGTCGCTGCAGGCGCATTTGTCGGTGGGGCGATAGGTAGCGCAGCATCTCAATGGGCGGCGAAAGAGTTGGGAGTTCAAGAGCACTTCTCTCTTCGTGGCGCTATAAGATCGGGGCTTACTGCCGCTGCGACGGCGGGTGTCGCAGCGTATGCAAATACAGCTAAATGGGCGAAAGATTTACCTCAATGGGCTAAAAACGCGGCTACAGCTGTAACAGGCGTCGGGGCAAATTATCTCGCTGGCAAAGCCACAAATCTCCCTGCTACTTTCCGCTGGAGAGACGTCGCCACTAGCTTTGCTACTGCATCAGTGATGAACGGCATTGGCATTGGAGATAAGAGTGCGTTTTACAACCAAGGACTAAGCAGCTACGTCGATGGCTTTCTCCCAGGCAGTATTAGAAACAATGACATCGCCCGCAATGCTATCCAAGGCCTCACCGCCGGCGCAGTATCCGAAGCCGTTCGCGTAGCGGTCTATGACAGCGAAGATTACCGCCCTGATTATGTTGGGATGATTGCGGGAGTTGTTGGTAGTACGTTGGGAGGTTTGGCGCTGGCGGGAGTTGCTAAGGAGAGTCAACAAAGCTCGGCTGCTACAGTGAGCGCGACTGAAAAGTCTTATGCGGACGATTATCTGTATAAGTATGGGATAGCGAGCCTGAATGGTGAGGGGCCGGTCGGCCCGGCGTATGAGCTTAATTATCTTCAGGAGAGGGATGAGACTTTCAGTGAGCTTGATGCGATCTCAGAAGAGCTGGAGGCAGGGGTAGAATATTCAAGATTTATCTCAATGGTGGGTGAAGGTTACACAGGCCAAGTAATCGTCGATCCAGTAACAGCTGTTGCTGGCCCATTAATAACTGTTGCTGAAAATGAACTTTCAGATAGTTGTCCAATATATGAGAACCATGCATCTGAGACTAACCTAAGTTTCGAACCATGGGATGAGTACGCCTATCGTAAAAGAAAGAGGGATTTCCAATTTTTCCTCGGCTCGTTAGATAATATGGCGGAAAGCTCTCTTGCTTCAGTGGGCTATATTTCGGGAACCATCAACGGTAGAGATGAGGAATCCCTCTATGGCATGTCAACTGCGGGGGCAGCTGTCAGTTCGCTAATTTCCCCCAGAGAATCTGGGAGAGTCATGAATCGAAGCGTAGGCCTATACGAACCTGTAAGCTATATTAAACTAGGGCCATATAGTAGTTTGCAGGAGGGGGCTGTTAGGCCCGCGTTTCCTACAAAGATTACAGCTAGATTCGTGATTGGGGAAGCAGA
>NZ_JAHMIN010000106.1 GCF_018986435.1 Hahella sp. HN01
CATGTACATGTATACCCAAGAGCAACTTGATGTTTTGAAGCGGGCGTTGGCCACCGGCGAGCGCCGGGTGAGCTTCGGCGACAAAACGGTGGAGTACCGTTCGGTGGCCGAGCTGCAGGCGGCGATACGCACCGTGGAGGCGGAGATTTCCCGACACGCACATACGCCGCGGGTAAGACGGATTTATATGACGACGGGCAAAGGCGCCTGATGGCCTGGTTCGCGCGTCTGCGCAAAGGGCTGTTCGGGCAGACCGCGCCAACCTATGACGGGGTCGGCGGCGGCCGTCGGGCGCTCGCCTGGCAAGTGGGCAATCCCGGTGCGGTGGCGGCGTTGGCGTTCACTCAGAATGAGCTGCGCGCCAAAAGCCGGGATCTGGCCCGCCGCAATGTCTGGGCCGCGGCGGGCGTCGAAGCCTACGTCGCCAATGCCATCGGCGTCGGCGTCAAACCCCAGTCCCTGGTCAAAGATCCTCGTTTGCGGGAAGCCATTCATGAGCTGTGGCGCGATTGGAGCGAAGACGCCGACGCCGCCGGACTGACGGATTTCTATGGCCTGCAGGCGTTGGTGTGTCGCGCCATGCTGGAGGGCGGCGAGTGCTTGGTGCGGCTACGTTACCGCCGTCCAGAAGACGATCTGCCGGTTGGTCTGCAACTGCAGGTGCTGGAGCCGGAGCATCTGGACCCGACGCTGAATCAGGACCTCCCCAACGGCCATACCGTACGCGCCGGCATTGAGTTCGATCGCCTGGGGCGGCGTGTCGCCTACCATCTGTATCGCACGCATCCAGGAGACGGTCTGCTCGCCCCAGCGTCCGGCGCGACGGACTTGGAAACAGTGCGGGTTCCCGCCACCGAAATCCTACATGTGTTCCGGCCGCTGCGACCGGGTCAGATCCGCGGCGAACCCTGGCTGGCCCGGGCCCTGGTCAAGCTCAACGAGCTGGATCAATACGACGACGCCGAGCTGGTGCGCAAGAAAACGGCGGCGATGTTCGCCGGTTTCATCACACGCATCGGCCCAGAGGACAACCTCATGGGCGAAGGCGCGCCGGACGGACAGGGAGCTGCGCTGGCGGGACTGGAGCCCGGGGCGTTGCAGATTCTCGAGCCAGGCGAGGACATCAAGTTCTCGCAACCGGCGGACGTCGGCGCCAGTTACGCGGACTTCATGCGTCAACAGTTTCGCGCCGTCGCCGCAGCGATGGGCATCACCTACGAGATGCTCACTGGCGATTTGACCCAGGTAAATTACTCCTCGATCCGCGCCGGCCTGCTGGAGTTTCGACGTCGCTGCGAAGCGATCCAGCACGGTGTCATTGTCCATCAGCTATGCCGCCCCATCTGGCGCGCATGGATGACTCAAGCGGTGCTGGAAGGCGCTTTGCAGGCGCCCGATTTCGCCAACCATCGGCGGGACTATCTCGCCGTCAAATGGGTGCCCCAGGGATGGCAGTGGGTCGATCCCAAGAAAGAATTCGATGCGCTGATCGTGGCCATTCGCGCCGGGTTACTGTCCCGCTCTGAAGCCATCTCCGCGTTCGGTTATGACGCGGAAACCATCGACAGAGAAATTGCCGCTGATAACGCGCGCGCAGACGAGCTTGGTCTGGCGTTCGACTCCGATCCCAGACCATCCGCTACAGCGCCCGACGCCGCCCCTTCCGATTCCTCAGAAGACTAAAATACATATGCCCATGATTCATTTAGCGTCCCGCTTGATCGGGACGCCGCTACTGATCGCCCGCTGCAAACTGGATGTGATCCTGGCGGTGGTGGGTGGTCGGATAGGACTGGCCAACCCGGGCGTGAGCCTCACGCCGCCGGCGCCACGAGCGCGCAAAGACAGCGCGCCCGGCATTGCGGTTATCCCCGTGCATGGTTCGCTGGTGCGGCGCACGCTGGGCCTTGAAGCCGCGTCCGGTCTGTCTTCCTATGGCCAGATCGCGCAAAGCCTGGATGCCGCCGTGGCCGACCCACAGGTGGCGGGTATTTTACTCGACATTGATTCGCCGGGCGGTGAGGCCGGCGGGGTCTTTGAGCTGGCTGAACGCATCCGCGCGGTGAACGCCCGCAAGCCGGTCTGGGCGCATGCCAATGACTCCGCCTTCTCCGCCGCCTACGCCATCGCCGCAAGCGCGGGTCGGCTCAGCTTGTCGCAGACCGCAGGCGTGGGCTCGGTGGGCGTGATCGCGCTGCACGTAGACCAGTCAGCGAAAGA
>NZ_JAHMIN010000107.1 GCF_018986435.1 Hahella sp. HN01
CTCGGCAATGGTCAGTATGATTTGTCTTATGCTACATGGGGGCAAGGCTCGACAGGTAAATTAAATGAGGTTAAGCAATTTATTAACCTGACGGATCAAGCGCCATTAAAAGACACGACAGCCCAGTTCAATGTTTGGAAGACGGTAACTAATAGGAAGCTGGTCTACAAGGCTTCCGCYACACCTACGAGCTCTAATCAAAACGCTTTAGAACCTCTCGTCCAGGAAAATGATCAGCAGCAGCGTATTTTTCAGAGYTACAGGACRATGTGGACGTTGGGAGGCCAGACTACTTATCAAATCCATCGCCRGCAGCGWTACAACGCCTTTGGCGAAGTGGAGCAGGAAGTGGATGGCCGGGGGAACGCCACCCAYCTGGCGTATGACRCRCAAGGCCGTCTGACYCATAAAATCGATCCTAAGGTCGAAGTGAGTCAGGACCAYGCCGTCAATGGCGTCTTAAAGTCGCTGAATGCCCATCCTATCACTCGTTATTTCTATGACGCYTCAGGGAATTTGGTGGCCAATCAGGATGCGAACAGTTATCTGGCGGAAAAGAAAGCAGGCTATTTCATTAAAAACAACGCCGCCTTCTATCGGGGCCAGACCTATTCTGCGGGCATRGTCGCAAGYGAAACCAATGCGCTGGGGCACGGCAAAACCTACCGATATGACCAGCTTGGCAATAAGCGCCTGGTGATTGATGAGCTGGGCCAGTATCACAGCTTTGTGTATGACAGCRTGGGCAGRCTGACGGAAGTCAGACGCTTCGAAAACCTGGCGAAGTACAATGCTGGCGATAGTTATACCTCTGACAAGTACTCTTATGATGAACTTGGTAATAGGGTGGCGCATACCAATGCGCGAGGCCATGTTGAAAAATATGTCTACGACGGSGAAGGACGCATCGTTAAACATATTGGATTTAATGATGGAAGTCAGGGAAGYGGGGCTAACGAGACCTCATACGAATATCGCTATGTCAGTAGCATTGGCGGYATAGGCGGTTATAAAAAGGTCACAAAAAATGGCCTGTCCACAGAAACTGACGCTARCTATAAAACGACGTCGGACCTGACTGATGAGACGGATTACTTTGGCCGGATTCGCACTCACCAGGATTTGGGTGGGCATCAGTTTGTGTATGAATATAATCGGGCGGGCTGGCTGCAGAGACAGAGCACTTCAAACAGCGCTTACACCTATACGGATGGGGATATTCCTGCAGAACTGCTGTCGGATWACTCGCATCCCWCGAGAGGGTTGCAGGATATTCAGTATGAATACTACGCGAATGGCCGCGTGCGTCGTATCAGCGACAAAGGCGCGGGGAGTTATTCGGAGTTCAAGTATGATGCGAACGGGAATGTGGAAGAGGAAACGTACCGTCGCTCCCCCTTTACGGAACTGGATAGCATTGCTGGCGCCGGGCTGGAACAGAACTCGCTGCCATATCAAAACGTCAGAGCGACCTATGATGCGTTGAACCGCGTGGTCAGCATCCGCGATGACGACTACGACCTGACTTACTCCTATGACGCTGTTGGCAACCGGCGCCATATGAAGTCCATCTATGACGACTATCTCATCACYGATAAGAATAAAGGCGAGGATATTAAGACCCAGGACTTCTAYTACCTTTACGATAAGGAAAACCGCTTCAYCGTAACGATGGGGGCGTTGAGCGCTGGGGCGACGCAAAGCATATATGCCGGCAATACGGGGCATGAAATTGGCTATGATCAGGGCGGACGCCGCATCATGGATAACAGCGCGTTACTGAACAAAGACGGCGCTCCTGTCGAGAGCCACCAGAAGTTTGAGTATGACGCTTATGGGCGAGTGCGCGCAGTCTGGCTTGAAGATGCGAGCCTTAAAGGCAAGACCGGCGAAGGCGTGAGGGCGGATGGTTACGCACGGGTTGCGGTGCGTGAGACGGATGAGCTGGGGCGAACAACCATACATTCACAGTATTCTCATTACCTTGACGCCGCTGGAGCTGTAAAAGAACGCCTGGAAAGCCTGCATCATTACGACTAYAACGCCAATAATCAGGTGTTGACGGACACGGTTTATAAAGACGCTTCCATGAGTCCTGGCAGYCGTAAGTCCATTTTGACCTACACCTATCTGAA
>NZ_JAHMIN010000108.1 GCF_018986435.1 Hahella sp. HN01
CTTAGCGGATAGGGTCGGACGGACTCGGACGTCCAGATATGCGTCCCGTCTTTGGCCCAAATGGCGCGCAGGAATCCCGCGTTTTGGTAACCAGATTTCCTGAAAGACTGGAAAATAATGGCGATGTCGTCTTTATCATTCAGCTTGCCATCGCCATTTGTGTCATAGAGCGGTACGGCAAGAGGGGTATGCATGACCTGGTTATATTCGTCATGAGGTATGGATTCTCCGTCCAGTGGCCAGGACCACTTAATAACCGGATCAAGCGTTCGCAAGTCTTGTGGGTCTGCTGCGCAGTAACCATTATCATCCGCGCGGTTATCCACGTAGCGCTCATCGCCGAGCCAGGTAATAAGACCAGACTTGGGCTGAATGCTCATTCCAGCAGGCTGATTGACTAAGGCGTAGGTAAGTTTGTCGCCTTCATTAGGGTCTGTCGCCTCTACATAATAGGCGTACTGCAGTGTCGTACTGGCGGTTAATACCGGCGCACTCACAATCTGCGGCGGTAAGTTTTCCGCGATGGACAAGGTCAGCGTTTGTTGGGTTGTGGCGCCGCGCAGGTCTTCTACTTCCACGACGATCTGATAATCGCCTGCTGCCAGATCGCCAATGTTGGCGATCAAACGGCCGGTGCGAGGATCAATGCTCAGGCCTTCCGGGCCGGACACCAGTGTAAAGTGGTGAGCGTCACCGATGTCTGCATCGGTGGTTCTAACTTGGAAGTTGAGCGTCTGACCTGCCTGATGTTTCAGTTCCGCATCACTGGTGATGACAGGGTCGGCATTGCGGTCTTCCACATTGATTGCGAACAAACGCGTGTCCGAAAGGTCGCTGGCATCGGATACGCGTAACGAAACCAGAGCCGCACGGGCCTGGTTATTGCGAATGTCGCACTCTTCCACCACTTGGCTGACCGCCATGGTCACATAAATATCGTCAGTCAGCAGGTAGTCGTAMACRCCCAGACTGAGGCGAGCGGTTTCTCCGCTGRCCAGATGGGTCAGACGCTGCGTTCCCAATAGATCGCCGTTCTCCGGCGCGCCTACATAAAAAGACACATCCACCGGCGCGCTGACGTCCGCCAAGCCACGATTCGATAACGCTACGCTAACTTGATACACATGGTCCGCCCCGGCTTCCAGCGCGATGGAGCCCAGGCGAAGATCGGGATGATTAACTTGGGCGCTGGTGGTTGAACCATTACTGTCCGTACTGACGTCGCCGATATGGGTGACGTAACACTGGCTGTTCAGCTCTTTAACGGATTGCACGTAATCTTGCGGCGGCGTCCAGCTGATCTGGCCGCTGGCGGCGTCGATGGTCATGCCTTGCGGGGCTTGATCCAGATGAAACGCCAAAGCGTCGCCATCTGGATCAGAAGCGTTCGCTGTATAAGCGTAAACTAAACCTTCCGGCGTAACAGTGAGCGGCTCGCCAGTCAGCACTGGGGCGTCACTCACAGGGCGCACAGTCAACGTCACCGTGGCGACAGCTGAGTCAGCCAAACCATCGTTGACGCGGTAGGTGAAGGAATCAACGCCATTGAAATTGGCGCTTGGCGTATAGCGCAGCGTAGGCGTTTCGCCGCTCAGCGTTCCGTGGGCCGGTCCTTCAAGTACGGAGAACGTCAGGCTGTCGCTGTCAATGTCAGCGCCTTGCAAGGTCACATCGATAAAAGCGTCTTCATCCAGCGTCAGTTCGAGTGATTGAGCGACCGGAAGATCGTTAACAGGCGTGACAGTGATAGAAATTGTAGCCTGTTCAGACTGGCCCTGGCCGTCGCTGACGGTAAAGATAAAGGCGTCGTCGCCATGGAAGTTGGCTTTGGGCGTATAAGTCAGTGTCGGCGCATCGCCCGTTAGAACGCCATTAACAGGTTGGCTCACCAAGGTGAAAGTCAGTGCGTCCGCATCGTTGTCCTGCGCAGTCAGCACAATCGCCAGAGTCTGATCTTCCGCAACCGTCAGCGCCTGATCGTTGGCGGAAGGCGCATCATTTACTGGAACGACAGAAATGCTGACGGTGGCTTC
>NZ_JAHMIN010000109.1 GCF_018986435.1 Hahella sp. HN01
ACAAGAAATGCGTGAAGCCGTGTTTGAGTATATCGAAGTGGATTACAATCGAACCCGTCTTCACAGCGCAAATGGATATCTCAGCCCAGAGAGTTATGAAGTATCGAAAGTCGCTTAATGACGTGTCTAATCTTTGTGGGCAGGATCAGCTCTCTTCCCTAAATTAAATGCCGCTGACGCTTTAGTCGTTTTCATATCAAATGCACCAACAATAGTTGATATTCTATTTTTCTTAGTCCATTTTGAAGGTGTACTAGCTAACAAAAACTCTACCTTAGCCTCCGCTTTCACATACCCAACAGCATATGTACATATATTACCCTTGTCTGCTTTGCCAGGTTTACACTTTTTAGCTATGCCTCTTAAAAACTTATAAGAGCGGGCCAGGATATTTGCAGCTCCAGACGCGGTACCACCACTACTCATTGCAGCGGACGCTAGTGACCTTATACGGACCACAGCCATGGCTGCTAATCTTCCTGTTGCCTGAACACCTGCCATCAGTTGCCCTATCGAGAACTTGCCCGAAGGGTCAATGTTGTTTACCGAGTCAGCATTCGCATAAAGATACTTATGCAACGTAACAGGATCAGAGTTAACCCCCATCCAAGTATCCATCTGCGTAAACCGCCCCTGGTTCTGGTCGTAATACCTCGCCCTTAGGTAATACTGATCCAAGGATGCATCGTATTGCTCTCCGGTGTACAGGTAGCTGTTCGGGGTGTATCCTTCGCTGTGCAGCAGGATGCCGAAGGCGTCGTAGTGGTAGCTGTCGGTTTGGACGCCGGTCTGGCTTGTTAAAGAGCGGACGGAGCCTTGGCCGTCGTAGACATAGTAGCTGACGTCGCCGGCTCTTGCCTGGCTTAGCAGGTCATCGCCGTAGACGTAGCTGACTTGCTTGGCGCCGTTGACGACTTCTTGCAGTACTTGAGCGTAGTCGCGGTTCTGGTCGACGATAAAGTCGGTGGTGGCGCCGCTTCCCGCTTTCCGGGTGCGAATGCCGTCTGGGTTATAGCCAAAGCTGGTGGTCTCGCCCGCTTTTGTTACCGCGAGGAGTTTGTTCTTCGCGCTGTAGGTGTAACGAGCCGTGACCAGACCGTCTTCGGTTTCCGTCAGCGTATTGCCGTTGGCGTCATAGGCGTAGGTGACGCCGCCCTGTTGCGTCAGGCGGTCATTGTCATCGTAGCTGTAGGCGGTGTGCACGCCGTCGATGATGTTGTAGGTACGGTTGCCAACGTTGTCGAAACGGTATTCCGCGCTGTAGTCACCATTGACCGGATCGCTGATGACGTCATGCGTCAGGCGATACAGAGCGTCATAGGTATAGGTCGACACCCGGCCGTTATGCAACTCTTCAATTTGCTCCCGTCTCCCCGTGCTGTGCAGGGTGTAACGGTAGTCGGCGATGACATTACCCGCCGCATCCGTCGTGGTCTGACGCGTCAGTCGGTTCAGAGCGTCGTAGACATAGGCGGTGGTTTGCCCGTTGGCTTGCGTCACGCTCTCACGGTTGCCCACCGCATCGTAGGCGTACAGAGTCTCGCCGCCCTGAGGATCGATTACTTTGCTCAGACGGTTTAACGCATCGTACAGGTATGTGGTCGTTTCCGCTTTACCCTGATGGGTGACAATGGCGGAGGTTTTATTGCCCGCTTTGTCATAGCTGTAGCTGAGCACCGCGCCAGTCGGCTGAGTCTCTTCCACCAGCCAGTTCAGAGCAGAGCCAAACTTATAGGATGTGGTTCGTGGAGGCTATCCGGGGCCTGATGCGGCCTCTGATTACTGTCTATCTGCTTATTCTTGCGACGTTTGTCACCCTTAATATCAGTAGTCATCTCGGTGGTGTTGGCGCGCTGAGCCCGGTCGATTTAATGATCCTGTACAAAGAGGCCATCGCGCA
>NZ_JAHMIN010000110.1 GCF_018986435.1 Hahella sp. HN01
GACAGAGAGCTTCTAAACGCCCTCATGATCAAGTGCGCGGTCGAGGCTGAAGCCATCCTCTACAGACTGGACGACCTACGAGATAAGAACAGCGACTTGGTATTTGATCTGGAATGCAGCCATGACGATCTGGTCGACGCCAACTCAGCTATTCAGGAGCGCGACCGCAAGATCGCCGAACTACAAAACATCATTACCCAACTTCAGAAGGACTTAGAGCAATGAAATACATGGACTACATGGAAAGACAAGAGATCAAAGAGCGCATTCTGGAGAGCACGGCTAAGTCCATCGCGGAGGATTTATTGGAAGGCAGGCGCGTACATGTGAACGGCCAGAAGTGAGGCTTTCAGGATGTGTTGGACGAAGTTAAACAAGGCGACGATATCGACTCCGTGTTGTCCTTGATCTACCAGACCCGCGACGACAAACAAGGCCGCCGCGCCGCGGTTAACTCCTGTAAGCAGATGATCGACAGCGCCGCCTACAGCATTGGCAAATATCTGGCTGACGCTGCCTACAAACAAGAGCAGGAAGACATAGCGATTGATCGCTACGAGGAGCACCAAGCGTATGCTCACCACTAACCTGCAACTATGGGAGTCAGTCCAAAAGACTGACCCCGCTTACACCAAGAAATACACCGGCGCCGGTGGCTTCACCGGAACCAGCATCAACCCTACCTATCTGCATCGCAAAGCTACGGAGCAATTCGGACCAGTCGGAACGGGTTGGGGTTACACCGTACTTGAGGAAAGGTTCGACGAAGGCGCGCCTCTTAACCTGGGCGTAGAAGGTCAGCCGCTTGTGATGAGCAAGATCCACACTATCAAGCTGGCGGTCTGGTATGAAGTCGACGGTAAGCGCGGAGAGGTCGTTCACTATGGACACACTCCCTATGTATTCCGAACCCGGCACGGCATCCAGACAGACCCGGAAGCGCCCAAAAAGTCGCTGACGGATGCACTCTCTAAAGCGCTGTCTGTTTTAGGCTTCGGAGCCGACATCCACATGGGACTGTATGACGACTTCAACTATGTCGAACAGGTCGCCCAAGAGGTCGAAATCGAAACTGCGGTTAACCAAGTGGAAGCCAAAGAACGCCAGAAAGCCGAGGCGCAAGCGTGGCTGGATGAGCATATCCGACTGATGAATGAGTCCGTCAACCTGAACATGTTGGCGGGCGTGTTTAAGTCCGCTCTGCGGAAGCTGGAAGCCAAACGAGACACCGCCGGGATTAAGCGCCTGACACTGGCCAAGGACCGCAAGAAAGCCGAACTAGAAGGGCAAGAGGCCGCCTGATGACGGAGCTATACAAAATCACCGGCAAGCTGCTGGAGCTGCAAAACCTCGACGCTGGAGACGACGCAAACCTGAAACAGGCCGTAGTCGATACGCTGGACGCCATCGAGGGAGAGTTTCAGGACAAGGCCGTCTCGGTCGCGCACTTCATCCGCAACCTGGAGCCCGACATAAAGGCGGTAGATACGGAGATAAAGCGTCTACAGGCCCGCAAGAAAACCTTAGAAAACCGTCAGGAACAAGTGACGGACTACCTGCGGGAAAACATGGAGCGCACAGGGATCAAGAATATCAGCTGCCCGCTGTTTTCCATCTCTTACGTTAAAGGCCGGGAGACCGCCGCTATCGAAGACGAAAGCGCCCTACCCGATGAATACGTGGACGTGAAGACAGAGGTTAAGCCCAACAAAGCGAGCATTACCAAGGCGCTGAAAGCAGGCGTGAACATTCCCGGCGCCAGACTGGAGCACACAAAAAGCTCAATTAGGATCAAGTAGGAGATTTTATGTTTATTAAATTGTGCGCCCTCGGGCGTGACGCCGAACTGAGATACACCCCAAGCGGACAGGCAGTGGCTACGCTCGCCCTCGC
>NZ_JAHMIN010000012.1 GCF_018986435.1 Hahella sp. HN01
CCTGAGGACCTTGAGCCCCCACCGGCCCCGCTACCCCTTGCGGCCCTGTTTCACCCTGCACACCCTGAGGTCCTGCCTCGCCTTGCACTCCCTGTGGACCAGCTTCACCCTGCTCTCCCTGCAGACCTTGAGGGCCTTGCGCACCGGTTTCACCCTGTGGTCCCGCCGCGCCCTGCGGACCTTGAGCGCCAGCCGGACCTACTTCACCTTGGGGGCCTACCGGCCCTGCAATACCCTGAGGCCCTTGCGCGCCGGTTTCACCCTGGGGACCTGTCTCCCCCTGTGGGCCTTTAATATTCAGCGCCAATGACCATCCCGCACTTAATTTTTCGTAGACGTCGCCATTGCTCTTATCCAGATACAGATCGCTTTCCACACCCAACGATGCAGAAGGCGCTCCTGACCCTGTATGCCATTTAGAAGCGACGCCGCCCCCGCCAAGTTCATTCAGGTACAGAAAGCTGGCTTGCGCCACTGCATAATTGGCGGCGTCGCCAGAGTTATCCAGAATGCCCGCCTGCAATAAGTGCACGCCTTCAGTCAGCCCGGAATAGGCGCAAGTCGCCATATTCAGGGTTACAGAGCAAGTCGTCAGGTCAACGCCATCCAATGTCACCACTAATGAACTCAAGTCGACGCCGACGTCATCGGAGTAACGAATAACAAAAGAAGTGGGATCGGAATCTATAAGAATCGGGAATGTAGGCGCAGCTATCTCTATGGACGGAGGAAGATCAACACTTCCATTAGTCGTTACAATCAGCCTCGGCGCTATTGCGCCCTCTTTCGAGCTGAAGCTAATACTGCCGTCCTTGTCTTCCCGGCGTTTCTTTAATGCCCAGCCATAATTGGTTCCTGTCGCCAGCATTTGGGCGACGTCCGACGTCACGTCAAACTGAACGGAACCGCTATTAATGTTCTTAACATCTACGCTATCGGTGGCGGCGGCGCTAAAATCTCCGCCATCCCAACCGCAAACCGGAGCGCTGGCGCAACGCCATGTCGCCTGACTCTCGCTCCAGTCCTCCTGCGCACGGTGCAGATCGATCAACGACCCGCCTCCGGCCCAGTCATTGCCGTTAAAGTCGACATTCAAAGCCAGCTTAACTGAGGTGATGTTACCGGCGTAACCCGCCAAGGAAGAGAGGTCAAACTTTACCAGCGCACGCTGCACACTGGCTTCTGGTGAAATAGACAAATAAGGGCTGCCGCCCTGATTGGAGTCAATTAACTGCTCCTGTAAAACCGTGTCCGCAACCGGCTCAAGCACCACCACTCCCGCTTGCGCTACGGCAGGCGCCGCGCCAAGCGCCATCGCAATCCTAACGCCTGTCGCCAACTTGCGTCTTATCCGCCCAACCTTCTGGTTTGAATCACCCGCCATGCGCCACTCCCAAATATTGATCAGAGGAAATGACCATTATTTACACAACGGCGTGACAATCAGTTCAGTTACGGCGTTGTTTTGTATCCGATCAAAGACTTCATTAAAAGCTAAGTGTCCGTGCGATCACCAATCCGAACACTCCATGTATTTTGAGCGACTAGCCACTAGTCCTTATATTGAAGACTATTCAATAATTAGCCCTTCTAAGTATGTAGAAACAAAGACAAATCACTTTGATTTTATTCCATTTTTTCTCAAAATCGCCTTTAATAGCGCCCTTTTTTAAGAAGAGACGCCCGCTGTAACAATGATTGAGACTTCGAGATTAATTCTGCGCCCGGTTGAATCCACGGACTTGCCGTTCTTCAAAAGCTTTCTTTCCTGCCCTGTTTCGACCCGCTTCCTGCCTAACGAAGGGCCTTACTCTACAAAGCAGATTGCAAGTTATGTCCGCAACCGGGTGGAGCATTGGCAGCGCGGATTTGGTTCTTTCATGATCATTTGTAAGTCCAGTACGGAGTATGTGGGTTATGTGGGCGTGGAAGAGAGCCCCCATCCCGATTGTTTCGATTTACGTTACGGCGTCGCGCGCGCCCATGTGGGACAGGGTTTCGCCAAAGAGGCTGCGGTCGCCTGTATCGAGTATGCGCTGGGGCGGGAGGAGTTCGAGCAGGTTTTCGGCGTTGCGAAAGAGGACAACTTGGCCTCAGTCGCCATACTGCAGAAAATAGGTATGATGCCGAACGACAACGAACGACTTTATGATGCGGACGGGCTGTTGACCTTCGCCATCAGCGCCGCCCGCTTTTATGAGTTGTATGACTAATTTCGTTAGTTAGTCTGACTGTGGTTTGTCGGGGTGGTTCAGCGCGTAGCTATAGCAGTCTGAGGCGCTGTGATTGCCGGCCATGGAGCCGTATTGCGCGGTGAAGTCCACGGGAATTCCGACATGCTCGTAGAGATCTCGATCCAATACGCCGGGAGGCACTTCCGGCACTAAGTCCGTGGTGTTAACGATGCGATAAGTGGGTACGCCGCATTGATTGTAAGCATTCACAAACTCAGGATCGCCTACACGGGGGCTGGCCAGATTGTAATGCCGCACATTCAAAGCGCCGGGCTTATAGGCGGAATGATTGATGACGTCAGGCGTCGCCAGTGTCGACAGAGAAGAGCCGAGACTATGCCCCCCGATCAGAAGGCTCCTGGGATTACTAACCTGCTGTAAGGCTTCCAGAATTGCCTGATTCATTGTGCCGTAGAGCTTCAGAAAGCCGTCATGCGCCTTGCCGTAGCCAAATACCTGTGGATAGGGATTCTGCCCGGCTTCAGCGTCGTCAATCCAGTCATCCAGAGACTCCGTGCCGCGAAACATCAGATAAACATCTCCCGCATCCGTCCAGGAGACAAAGGCGAAAGGCTCCGAGGTTTTAAAAATCCACAGTAAGGTTTCCGCGCCCCAAATAGGTTGGCTATAGTTCATCGCCGGCCCTTTCGGGGTCCACTTGAAATGATCTTTATGAGGCTTTTTCTGATCCACCCATTGGTCGTACATGTCGTAGGCGGTATTCACCAGGGTGGCGCAAATTCTCGCGTCTTCCATATGGAAAGGCGCGGGAGGGAAATACATGGGGATGGCGCTCATTCGTATTCTCCTGTGCTCCTTGGAAACAGAAGCCGGCGCATGCAGGAGCCGGCTATTGATTGAGCATAGTCCAGAATACGACGCACGCCGTGCAGACTGTCTATGCGGCCGCTTCCTGCAAACGTCGGTTTAGCGCCGGCAACCGCGCCAGAACGCCAATTACGACCAGGGCGAATAATAAACGTCCCCATAAAATGGCGGACATATCCGCTCCGAGCAGCATGATCACCAGAGTGTCTTCAATCAGACTATGGCAGAGCCCCAGGAAACCAATCGTCAGGAAAATATCTCGACGTGTAAGACGCCCTGAGCGAGCCTCTTCTATCAATAATCCTGCGCCGAAACTTAATCCCAAAGTAACGCCGATGACAGTTACGTTCGCTGCTTCGCGCCCGATCCCCAGCAGCCGAAGCACAGGAAACAACAAGGCGTGCATCCACTTTTCGACTCCCAGCCAGCGCAGTATGCGCAGAAACGTCAGCAGGAAGACGATAATGAAAAAGATGCCGCCCAGCGTTTTAATTTGCGCCACCCACCACATGTCCGCCGGACCTTCAGCCGGACGCCACAAGAAATGCGCAGGCTGCTGCAGCAACCCCGTCGCACTATAAAAAAGATGCAACAAAGCGCCCAGCGCCAGGCCGCCGCCCACTCGAATAGCCAAAGTCGCGCGCCAGCTGACGCCTGCGCTCTTGGCGACAGCGCCTTCAACGGGCAACCCATGCCCCACCAGCATCATCGCTCCCAATACGGATACCTGCGCCACCGTCAAAGGGTCCTGCGCAGTGATATCCACTAACAACGCCATACCGGTGTAAATATTGGTGAGCAACACCGTGGACCAGACCACGCCCATCGACTCCGGCAGGCCAACCAGACTCATAACCGGCGACAACATCCAGGCCAATATCTGGGTTCCTCCCGCCATATCCAGCAGCTTCACCGCCACCAGGGCGGGAACCATAACTTTGATCAGGGTCCAATAGACTTTGAAAATACTTTTCGCCAGCTCGACCAATTCCTGCTTTAAACGCGAAATCCAACTGCTGCCAGATTGTGAGGCGGACATGACATTTCCCTTGAAGTGCATTAATGCCTGCTATTTTAAAAGTTAGACATTTAATTATTTCCTCTCTTTTACATTTTTCTTTTCATATAATTTGTTTGTTTCCATTATTTTTTAATTTTATTAATCCATGTCGCTAGATCGCATTGATAAGAAAATCCTCTCGCTGTTGCAGAACGACTGTAGCCAAACCAATCTCGATCTGGCGGAAAGCGTTGGCCTGTCGCCTCCCGCCTGTCTCAAGCGCGTGAAGAAACTACGCGAGGAAGGCTATATTCAGAAACAGGTGGCGATTCTCGACCCGGACGCCCTCGGCGCCTGCCTGCATATGGTGGTGGAAGTGGTGATGGAGCGAGACCGTCTGGATCTATATCAGCAGTTCCTTAAGCGAGCGACCGCCGCCAGGGAAGTTAAGCAGTGTTATCAAGTCACCGGAGAGGTGGATTTCGTGTTAGTGGTGACGGTCCCCAATATGACCGCCTACGATAAGTTCTGTAATGAGGTGCTCTATGCTGAGCCCAACATGCGCAAATTCCGCACATTGATTTCCATGCAGCGGCATAAGTTCGATACCACGTTAAACCTGGACGACATTCCGTCCTGACGAAGTTTTACTCACCTGCAAAGACCGCAGCGGCGGCTGCGGTCTGTTTAGCTTAAGAATCAGGCGCCGATTTACTGCGGCGCGCCAAAGACGGAGGTCCAGTAGTGCGGATAGTCCGCAGTTGAGGTGCTGATTTTTTCAGCCCCAAGTTCTGTATAACTGCTTCTCATGATGTTGGCGCAATGTCCTGGGCTTTTCAGCCATCCGTCCATGACCTGCTCGACGGAGGAATACCCTGCCGCAATATTCTCACCCACCGTGCGGTATTGATAACCTTGCGCTCTCACTCTGTCGCTAACGCTAGAGCCGTCAGATCCGGTGTGACTGAAGAAGTTATTGTCCACCATATCTTTTGTGTGCTTAGTGGCGGCCTTGCCCAGTTTGCAGTTCCAGGTCAAAGCCGGCGCTGCGTCATAATAAACGCCGCCACAACTGCGTCCCTGACTGCGCGCTTTATTGTGAGCGGTCAATAACTCCTTCTGCACATCGGAAGGGCCTTCCCCGCCATCGGCGCACTTCGGATCAGGGTCGGGGTCGCCGCCGCTATCCGGCACGTATGTGGCTTTCAGAGAAAGGCCTGAATACTGGTCATAGCCGTGCAACATGATGTGGTAAGTACCCTGTTCCGGCGGCTTGAAGGTGCAAGTCTCTTTATTGCCCCATTCATAAGGCCGGCAGTCGAAATCGGACTTATCGGGCTCGCGCTTGAAAGCGACATACAGGTCAGCGTCGCCTTGGCCGCCCCATATTTCCACAACCAGACTAAGTGATTTTTCTCCAACATCAATGGAGTAGCTCACTTCGCTATCTCTAGCGCCGGACAGATTTTCAAGCGCTTCGCCATTTTTAAGGACATCAGCAAGAACAACCGGCGTAGAGCCGAGAAGGAGGATGAGAATCGTAGCGGTGAATACCAAATACAGTCTGTTTTTCATATGCAAATTCCTTTTTTGCTTATTACGCTCATGCGAGCGGCTGCAATAGCCGCAAACACAAGTTTAGCTCAAAAAACAAACAGATTTAATGCAAGGTGAATCGCCGAAACTAAGCGGGAAGCTTACCGCGCGCCGCAACCGCCAAGACTTCCATGGCTGACAGAAGGGTCAGCTGGCCGCTCTTCCAGAGCGTATCGATGTAGAGCTGATTGCCAGCCAGCAGTATGCCTGTATGAGAATTATGGCCGGATACGACCGCGTCAATATTTTTGATGGGCTCAGCCAATGAGGGATTCGTCAGCGCCGACGCAAAACGCGTCCGGCTCCACACGCATTCGTCGATATCGCCCTTTTGCGCCGATTCCATGCGCGTCCAGTCGCTGTTGATTACATCGTTGTGAGTAACTCCGATCAGCCTGTCGCCTTTGCCGGGGACTTCTATCGCCAGCGGACAGGACTGTTGCAGCAGGTGCGCCCATGCCGTCAGTTGATCGGTATCGTGATTATCCAGCCATTCGCCGCCATTGCCGCGCTGCAGGCTGAGGTCATATCTATCTTCATACACGAAGGCGCCAATCATCATCCATTCATGATTGCCCAGACAGGCGTGAAACCAGGGCTCATGCAACAACTCAATACAGCGTTCGTTCTCTTCGCCGCGGTCGATCAGATCGCCGACGCTGATCAGTCGATCTTTGTCGAATTTGAAATCTATCGCCTCCAGGGCTTTCATCAGTTCACTGTAGTGACCGTGAATATCTCCCACAAAAAAATCTATACCAGCAGTATTTGGGGGAAGACGTTTAAAAAGTTCCATGCACATCCTTAAGCTGACAACCAGTCCTTATTTTAGGCTTCTGCAGTCAGGGTTTCTAACATTTATGCGATTTTTGGCGTTTTAACGGATGATGACGGCGCTAACGCCGTCATACCTTGAAGCTGGCGATGGCGGTTTCCAGCGTATCCGCCAAGGCTTTTAGTTCGCTCAGATTGTCGGCAGTCTTCTCGACGCTGCCGTGATTCTGCTCGGCCAGTTGCGCAATTTCATCGACATTTTCGCTGAGCAGTTCGTTGGCCTGAGCCTGTTGTTCGAGAGCTGTGGATATTTCCGTCACAGAGCGGTTGACGCTTTCCGACAAGTCGCTGATGGCGGCGATGGTGTCCACCGTCAAGGTCACGCGGCCGGCGCTGCGGGAAGCTTCCTCCACACCGGAATCCATACGCTTGACGACGGCCAGAGTATCATCTTTGATGCGCTGGATCATATCGGTAATCTCCACTGTCGAGGAGGCGGTGCGCGCAGCCAGATTACGCACTTCGTCCGCCACCACGGCGAATCCGCGCCCCTGCTCTCCCGCCCGGGCGGCTTCGATGGCCGCGTTCAACGCCAGCAGATTGGTCTGCTCGGCGATGCCCTTGATGACATTGACGATGGAGTAAATCTGTTCCGACTGCTGCCCCAGACTCTGTACGGATTTGGCCGAGTCCCCCACAAAATCACAGAGCCGACGAATGTCCTCGGACACTTGCTCAACGATATCCTTGCCTTCGCTGGAGCGCTGATTGGACTCCAGTGACAGCGATCTCGCCTCACCCGCGCTGGCCACCATTTCATGCAGGCTCGCGGCGACTTCCTGCACCGCTGAACTCATGGTGGCGGTGGCATGGCTCTGGCGGCTGGAGCTGGTGACAATCGCTTCCGTGGTCTGGGTGATTTCCGCGGAGAACGACAAGATCTTACTCGCGCTGTCGCTGACTTTTACGATCAGATCGTGCAGCGCTGTCTGCATATTACGGATGCCTGCGAGCAAACTTGTCGTATCGCCATCGCTGATTTTCACTTGCCGGGTCAAATCACCAGCCGCGATAGCTCGCACGATATCCGCGGCGTATTCAGGTTCGCCGCCTAATTGATTCAATATCCGACGCACCGTCATGACACTGAATGCAATCGCCAGCAGTTCAAAGACGATCACTCCCGCCAACAACCCGAGCTTATGAGATGAGAAACCATCAATACGCCGTTGCAACATGCTTTTCAGCGCCGGCGAGGCTTGCTGATAGAGCGCCATATTGCCTTCCACGGCACGCTGAGCGGCGGATTTAAAGCCATTCACGTCAACATTCAGGCTGCGGCCAGTAATGTTTTTTTCCACAAAACCAAGAAAACCTCCAATGGCCTGGGTGTAGCTATCCACCGCTTTTGCAACGGACTGGGGCATGTCTCCCGCTGCGTTGTTTTCATAGGCCACCTTGCTGTCGTAATTCACCCCGTCCAGGTCTGATTGCAACAGACCGGATAAAACTACCATACGGGTTTTGTCATCGCCGCTCATTGAGCCGCTGTTCATCAGCCCGGTTCCGAATTCCCGCATCTGCGCCAATAAATCCAGACTGTTGGGCAGTTTCAGCAGCAACGCATCCATCACGTAATAAGTATCCAGATCCGGGTCGAGAATCAGGTTGGAAGTATCTCCCGCTTTGGCGATCAACTCCCGCGTGGCGGCGATCAGCGCGTCCGCTTCCGTAACGCCAGGCTTAGCCCGCGCCTGCCCCCAGGCCTTTTGCAGATTCGCATACTGTTCCGCCGTTTTGAGCGCGACGCCGGAGCGTTGCTGCTCTTTTTCAAGGGCGGACATGGCTTTCTCAAGCCGCGAAACGATCTGCGTCACGCTGCTGTTAGCGGCGACGGCGACCTTATATTCGCCTGCTTGATCCAACAGGTTTTGTAAAGGGTTGAGATATTCAACGCCAAGGATTTCCTGCGCGCCGAAATTGATGCGGATGTCCATTTCATCGGACAGAAGATAGGTTACCCAAATCAGAGGAAGCAGCAGCGCAACGCCAGTTGCGGCCAGCTTCGTACGGAGCTTCATGTTGGCGAACATAAGCGTCTCCCGACATAGAGGTCTGGCGCTGTTAGGTTTGGTAAAAGACCATTCACACCTCCATGGCTTGATAGTCACTTATATTTAAATTTTAGCAGTTAGATGCAAAAAGCCCGTTTTTCATGAAGAAAACGGGCTAAAAATATGCAAAAGAACGTAAATTTGTCTGCGCCTGTGCGGCGACTAGCCGTGTAAGACAGGGCCAGACATGTATGGGCCCTGTCGTTGCGGACAAATAAAAGGAAGCTATTTTTCCGCCTGATTATTAGTAGCCTTGCACCGACTTTTGCGTCATCCAGGGCCAGGCTTCATATTTACGATAACGCGCCAGCGCCTTGCGTTCCTGCTCGCTGCTATTGAGGTTTTTGTTGACCTTGTAAGCAATCCACTCGCAATAGCCATCGGTATATTCAATCGTCGAATAACCATGGTCTTTGCTGTTGAACATACGGATATGCGGGTTGGTCAGACGTACAGCGCCCTCGCTGGTCGCATTCAGCAGAAAATCTCTGACCTCGTCGTCCGGGGCCTGCGCCAGCAGCACGTCAAACAGCCCCGCGGAGGTCAGCGAAGGCGTCATGAATTCAACGCCAACCTGATTGGAGAAGTTAAACGGATTCAGATCCGCGTAGTTCTTCTTTACTTGAGAAGCCATATAGGTGTGCAAATCCCCGGTCACCACCACAAGATTTTCGATTGAGTTGGATTGCACCTCGTTCATCAGCCATATCCGCTCGGCGTCATACCCATCCCAGGCGTCGACATTGAATGGCAGCTTGGCCTTTTCACCCAGGTCGATACCCAAACGCCCCATGTAGGTTTGGTTGCCCAGCATATTCCAGCGCGCCGTCGACGCCGCCATGGTGTTGATCAACCATTCCCGCTGGGTTTCACCCATCATGCTCTGCTCGGGATTATTGAGATTGCCGCAGCCGAAAGGAACGTAACGGCCCAGAAACGCATCTTCGCCGCATGGATGAGGCGTTCGGTAGGTGCGCGTGTCCAGCATATTCAGA
The DNA here is from genome assembly GCF_018986435.1 of Hahella sp. HN01. Taxonomy (GTDB): domain Bacteria; phylum Pseudomonadota; class Gammaproteobacteria; order Pseudomonadales; family Oleiphilaceae; genus Hahella. The sequence continues at coordinate 9,542 of NZ_JAHMIN010000012.1, forward strand.
TTCACCAGATCGCCAAACCGGAACTGCCGATAGATGCGCGAATACAAATGGGGATGGGTGCGCCCCTCGTCAATGTCGATGCGCGCAGGAATATACTCCGCCCAGGCCCGCTGTGAATCGAGTTTGAGCTGGCGTTTCAAATCCGCGTCATTATTGAATTGCGGGTCCGTGCTGTATGGGTGGTCCGGACATCCCAGCGTGTCCTGTTCATAGTCCCAATAGCAATCGTTACAGGTCTCGTGATCGTCGGTAGTGATGATCCAGGTATGATTTTCCATCGCCTTTTGTAGAAAAGGATCACTGCGATAGGTGCGGTGTAAAAAGCGATAATCCTCCAGGTTCATCGCCACGGGGAAGCCGCTGGGCAGCTCTATTCTGCGGTCCTCGAAAGGCAGATCCTGATAGCGGGGGTCGCCTACGCTCTCGTAGATGAAATCCCCCAGGTGAGCCACGTAATCGATGCTGTTGTCGTCCGCGACATAGTTCAACGCGCCGTAGTAGCCGTTGGTGTAATCCTGGCAGGTCAGCAACGCGAATTTGACGCTGTCCACGGACTGCCCGACGGCCGCAGCCGTGCGACAGCGCCCCGTACGGCTGAATACGCCCCGGTACTGAAAGCGATAGTAGTAATAGCTGTCCGCATTCAGTTGGCCATCCAGGTCCAGCCTAACGGTATGATCCCGGTCCGCGCCGAACTGCTCGCCTCGCACTTTGCCTTCCAACGCCAGCAGAGTGAATCCAGGGTCAACCGCCACCTGGAATGTCAGGCTTTCGTTGGGGTCATATTGCTCGGAGCGGATGTGAGTCCACAGCATGACGCCGCTGGCGGTGGGATCGCCGGAGGCGACGGACAGATCAAATACGGCGGAGGGGTCAGTTCGGTTGAGCGGTAGTGGAGCTTTATCCGGATAAGCGGCGCGGCTCAGGCCGGCGAGCGCTTTATCCGCACTGAAAGTAAGCAAGAACGGCGTGGCGGTCCCTGCCGCCATGAGTGACAGAAATTGTCGTCTATTATAGTCAGGCACTCTGGGTTCCTCTTCTTCGGTTTTTGTTTAGTGGTGAAGCCGCCAAAGCGAGACAATGCTAATGAAACACTGTTAAAGCTTCGTGAAGACTTCGTTACCCGAAGAAGAGGATAGTTGGCTCCTAAGCGGCCGCCTGACAGTTAGCGATTAATGGCTGGGGGTGATCTGGCGCACGCCGCCCCGTTCGTCAAAGGTTAGCGTGAGTTCACCGTCGGCCCGGGAGCCATAGCAGAAAGAACCTTCCTCACGCAGTTTGAAGCCCTCCTGACGCAGATACTCCAGGACAGGGGTTTTCTGGCGCGTGGAGAGCCGCCGCAACGCCGTTTGCAGCACCCGGCAGATAGCATGCAATCCCAATTTGGGGAGGTCGTCGGAGTGCTCCACCAGGACACAGCCATGCAGCGTTTCCGTGAACTCCCATACGTCGAAGACATAATCATGATTCAATACCCCCGCCGCAATGGATGACACCACCACAGGCTCCACGGGTTCGCAGACGCCTTTGATAACGCCCCAGCTTTCAATTTTGGCGGCTTCCGCCCAGGCCACCAACTGCAGGCTGGCCTGTATCACCGTTTCCGGCAGCGGATTAGGGCTCGCCCAGGCCCAGCAAAACGAGCGACTGCCTGTCGCATAGGTGCCGATAAGCTGGATGCGCCGCCGCGTATCGCCATAGCGAGCGACGCCTTCGTAGAGGTTGTACTCCACCGGCGATTCACAGGGGTAAGCCGTTTGCAGCCGCTGATAACGGCTGATTTGAGGCAGCAGGTATAATTCCTTCAGCGAGTCCAAAGTGACCTTCGCTGTCGCGTCCATTCTGAAATAATCCATTTTTTCCATTTTATTTATCCTGACTTTTATAGCTCATACGCTTTTCCCTGGCGTTGAGATCAAACGGTCCACATGTTCCAGCCACTCTTCAATGTCATCGTCTTGCGCAGGCGCAGACGTGCTGGTTGACTTGAGGTTGGCGAGGATCATGGTTCTAAATAAACGGCTGGGAAGATAATGCTCCTGCTGACGCGCTTGCGCCTGGGCAGGCTCAAAAGCATCGGCGTCAGAGGACTTGTCCGTCGAGTCAGACGGAGGGATATCGCGTGAATAACACGAAGACAACGGATGAGATATATCGGACGCCATAACGCCCGGCGCATAGGCGCGTCGTTTACCATTCATTTTTAGCAACTTTCCTTGTAAAAACAATTCCAAATATGGAATTTAGCCCCTTGCGCCAACATTTGGCGCCAGTTTGCTAGGGTATGCCAAGTGGATGGATTTAGCCAGTCCTGACACCCTTACAAGCCCTTAACATAGTGTGAATCAGAATCCCGTTTTTTAAAGTTCCGCTTATCGCCAATACAATGCCACGACAGAGCGGAAGTATCCGCATGGTGGTCTGAACGGTGGCGCTGGGATCTGAATGGAAAGAACCTGACAGGCGCAGTGGAGGATATGCGTACGACGCAAGGCGTGCTGCAAGGCGAGTATTTTGTGCTTCTACGCTGATGCCAAGAAAAGCCCGACTCTGAGGCCGGGCTGAACTCATCTATTACTGACTAAAGTTGAAGGAAATGCCGGTTATTACGAACTCACTGCACTTGTTGCTATTTTCAGGCCGAATGATTAACACCCTGCCCCCTTCACGCAAATCGGTAAGAGCGTTATAAGCAGCTTCATACAAGGCATCGCCCTTGTACACATTACATGTAAAGTTTCTACCGTTTTTTGGATCATGCCCGGAAAAATTGATGCCAGTCCCTGAGCGATTAGCGGAAATTTGGCCACCGCCACTGTTCCCCCCCGTATATTGATCTCCGATTTGAGCGCTCAACATGATGTGGTTATTGAACCAGTCAGCCACCTCCACGTTTCCGTTAGGTTGCGCCATCGCTGTCGTTGCGACTGAGCATACCGCCGCCATCATTAATGCTTTGCCTAGATTTTTCATACAGATATTCCTTTATGATTGCTTACAAGATTGGGGGCGCCTGCATCGTCAGCGCGCCCTGGTTGATCGCCGTGGATATTTCATCCACCAGCGCTTCGTACTGAGCCGGAGTCAGGGTCCGTTTCAGTTCGAACATCCTTCGGTTGTCTTCCTGCCCCCAGGCGCCCGCCGATACGGCGCCTTCCACCACAGACAACCCTTGTTGAAAGTTTTCGTCATAAGTGAGCGCGGGACGCTCTTCCTGAGCAGTAGAACCTTTATCGGACTGGCTCTGAGTAACCGTCGCAGCGGGAGCGCTATGTTCCCTGTGTTGAGACAACAGCCGCTCCAGTTTGGCGATCTGCAGCTCCAACGCCTGTACGTCACTGGCGAACTGTGGAGAAGGTTCTATCACTGCGGCTGGCGCCGCCTCGTAAGCCATCGCCGGTGCTGGTTGCGTCTTGGCTTCCTGAGTTCGCGTCCAGAGCAACCCGGTTTGCAGACACTCCAGGACCAAAACGCCTCCAAGCAATATCCAAGTCCGTTTCATTGTCGAAATTCCTCCCGTGTTTTCCGCGCCATGCTTGCCCCCCGGGCGTTAAAGCCGCGCTGGGACCCGTGTCTTCATAGGTTCAGAATATCCATGTGGGAGAAGCAGGGATTGTATAAATCCGGCGCCATTGACCAAGACGTCAGAACAGGTCAAAACAACAAAAAGCGATGGATTAGAGAGGAGTTAACAAGAAGGAAAACAGGGTATTCAAAAGGAGAATTGAGACTTCAAAACAGCCAGAAAAGCCGCCGACATATCGGGCCGCGCTTAGCTGTTTTATCGTTTAGAGAGGTCCGCAGAATCTGGAACTCAGGCGGCTAAGAACCAGACTTTGACACGAGAGCCGGATTCATCCGTGGTCAATTCATACCGCCACCCCATGTGCTCGCATACCAGGGTGACGATAAACAGTCCCAAACCGCTGGAGCTGGGCGCCTCCTGTGAGAAGCCATTTATGTTGCCGGCGCCTTCATCACGAATTTCCAGATGCTTCACATACTCCGTCACATAGACTTGGCCCTGAGTATGGTTCAGCGCATTAATGATGAGATTATTGATGAGAATTTTCGCCAGGACGGGATCGCCCAGCGCAACCGGTTGCTGCGCCGATAGGGAAAGCTCCAGTCTGCCCTCGTTTTCGGTCGCGGACAGACCATGCTCCTGCGCCAGCTCTTTCAGAATATCGCCCACCGGAAAGCTGACCGGCACGTAGGGTTCTTTTGTACGTCGCACCAGCTTAAGAAGCGCCTGCACATTGGCGGACATTTCCTGAGCGGAGGCGCTGATGCGCCCCAGGGTTTTCTTGTCTTCCGCAGACAGTTTATTCCGATGTTCAATGACTTCCACCGCGCCCAGAATCACTGCGATAGGCGTGCGTAATTCATGGCTGGCGAGACTGACCAGCGAGCGTTCACGCTTGACCAGTTCATCTATCTGATCCAGGAATTTATTGATCGCCTGGGAAATTTGGGTCAGTTCCGAGTCGGGATAATCAAGAGGTAAACGGAAGCCCCCCGTCGGCGCGGCGGCGTCAATGTCGCCAGTGAGCCCCTGCAACGGACGGGAAATTTTACGGCTGGCCAAACGCGCGGTAAAAAAGCTCAGCGCGCAAACCAGTAGCGCCAGCCCCAGAATAACGATGGTGGACTGCGTCTCGCGCTGCTCAAACAGCGCCAGATCTTTGGCCAGGTAATACACGCCCCCCGGCACTTCGTTGACGAGGATTTCATAATCCTTGCCATCGACATCCACTTCACCGTTGTATGGCGCCGTCAGTCCACGGAAAACCGCGGGAAGTTTTTCTTCAGGCGGCGCCTCGCCCGGCCAATAGAACATGGTCAGCGTGGCGGTTTGATTGAACTGGGGCTCATCAGGGTCATAGCGGCTTTGGAAGTGCTCCAGCTCCGCCTGCTGGTCCATCTCCAAAACGGTCGCCTCCAGCGCCTCCAGCCCTCCCCAGGCGACAGCAATCACCAGCAACAGGCTCAGCACGTTGCTCCAGAAAAATATGGTGAAAACGCGTCGGGAAATGGAGGTCGCCATGCTAAGCCAGTTCCGGCTCCAGGCGATATCCGCGGCCATGAAGAGTGCGAATCATCGAACGGTTTAACGTTGTCTTCAGCGTTTTGCGTAAAACATAAACATGCGTACGAATGGTGTGCGGGTCGCCGTCGGCGTTCCCCCACAGTCGCTGACTGAGTGTTTCATAGGCGACAAAGTTGGGATATGCCTGTATCAGCGCCTCAAAGATGGTGGCGCTGTATCCGCTCAAAGCCAGACGCTCGCCCTGCCCCGTCATGACCGTCAACGATCCTGGGGAATAGCGGATGTCTCCGGCGCTCAGATCGTCGTCGGCCAATTGGCGACGACGACACAGGGCCTGAATTCTTAGCTCCAGCTCGCGCATGTTGAAGGGTTTCACCAGATAGTCATCAGCGCCGCTGTTGAACCCTTCGGTTTTATCTTCAATGGAGTCTCTGGCGGTGACCAGAATAATCGGGGTTTTCTTGCCCAGGTCCGTTCTGATGCGCCGGCATAAAGTGAATCCGTTGACCCCAGGCAGCATCACATCCAGCACAATAACATCGTAGTGTTGCGTCGCCAGCAGATGCAGGGCCGTCAGACCGTCGGCGGCGAAATCCAGACTGTAGCGCTCTTCTCCCAAAAATTCGAACAGGTTCTCCGCCAGACTGCGATGGTCCTCAACGATGAGCACCCGAAGTTTGTCGGTAATCGTACGATCCGCCATTTTCCAATCACTCAACACGTATAATTCGCCTTCGATTTCCTTACAGATCCGCTTAATTACCGCTTATCGCAGCCCACGCCACCCCGCGCAGGCCCTCAGAATACTCTCAACCTGGAGACGCCGCCATAGCGCCCACTTCTTCCCGTGGATCTCCCGAGGGAGAGGCCACTTCCAGACCGGTTCCGATACAAGGCCTGAAAAGATCCTGCTTCGGCTCGTAAACCTGCGTCCGCACGCCCATTAACCCAAGCATAGAATCAAACAAATTATCCTGGGTAAAATTTTGGGAGGCTTCCGCCTGCAGGCACTCTGAGCTGATATTAAAGCGCTTCTCAAAACGCTCGGACATCCACACCATGAAAGGCACGTGGGTTTGTTCATCCGGTGCGATCATGTATGGAAGCCCGTGCAGATAAATATTGTTTTCCCCCAGGGACTCGCCATGGTCGGAAACATAAACCATAGAGGCGTCCGCCGCGCCGTCTACGGATTTGAGCAACCCGATTACCTGCGACAGGAAATAATCCGTGTATAGAATCGTATTGTCGTAGGCATTAGTAATCTCTTCTTGCGAGCACTTCTGCAGCTGCACGTAGTGACAGGTTGGTTGATACTGCTGAAACGACTTGGGCGCGCGCAGATAATAAGCCGGCCCATGGCTGCCCTTCTGATGCAGCACGATCAGCATATCGCCTTTGGCGGATTCAATTTTCTGCCGTAACCGGTCCAGCAGCACCATGTCGTAGCATTCATCCAGACGACAAACGCCCGCCAGTTGTTCCGAGTTCAGATTTTCAAACTCCACGCGATCGCAAACCCCTTTGCAGCCGGAGTTATTGTCTCGCCACAGCACTTCCACGCCAGCATGCTTGAACACATCCAGCAGATTTTCCGTGTAACGCTCCATGCCGCCGTCAAAGTCCGAGCGCCCTGCGCGAGAAAACATACAGGGCACGGATACGGCCGTCGCCGTACCGCAGGAATGAAAATTATCGAAACTCACCACTTTCTCTTTGCTCAAGTTGGGGTTCGTCTCGCGTCCGTAGCCATTCAATGAAAAATTCTGGGAGCGAGCGGTCTCTCCGACCACCAGAACCGTCACTAGCTTGCGTTGGGGGTCGCTGGACACTTTTCTCAATTCAACACGCGCGGCGTCTTCTCCCAACGTAGTGAAGGCGACCTCCGTTTTCGGAGTCAGCTTGCGAATATAAGAAGACGTTGAGTAGATATAGTTAACCGGCACGATCAAGTCGCGGATATAGCGATTGTTGCGGAATAAGGAGGCGTAGCTTTGATAGAAAGCGGCGGCGATTGCGCCAATCACCACAACGGCGAGCACCGCCGCCAGCAGCTTATTCACCAACTCTCCCGGCAACCGCTTGTAGTCAATGGGAATCCACGCCACCAGCGCCGCGGGAACCACGCCCAAAGCAATAACGTAGACAAATAACCATGGGTCCATCAGCTCCATAGACTCCCGGTAATCCGTCTCCATCATATTTTGAATCATGGTCTTGTCGATCATGACGCCATAGGCGTTCATGAAGTATGCGGCGAGTGACGCCGTCACCAGAATGAACATCAATGTCGGCTTGAACAGATACTTGAAGGCGAACAGGGACAGGAAAAGATTAAAAATGACCAGCAGGAATAAAACTACGCTGACCATAAACATCAAGCCGCCGGAGCCTTCATCGCCCCGCAGCTGAAAGACCGTGGCGAAAAACTTTGTATTGAAGGCGCAAAGCAGATACACGGACACCACCAACGACATGAGCCATGTCGAAATGCCCGCTCCCAACAGTTTGTTAAGTTTGGCCCGAATCAACTCCCCCTCCTGCAAATAACGCACGCTCATCAGAGCTATCTGCAGAGTTTAAAAAACCACGAGCCAAGCAAATCTCAAGAAAACATCAAGGAAATATCAAAGCGAGTAAAGGACGTCTGACGAGGGGGAGGAGGTGAGACAGAAGAGACAGAGGAAGAAGCGAAGAATGCGGACTGCGGGAGACTATAACGAGACGGCCGCATGAACATAACGCCCATGCGGCGAGAGACTTAAATCAGAATGCCAATCCAGGTGAACATAGCCAGACTCAAGGCCACCAGCACCGCTGCGGAGCCCATGTCTTTGGCGCGTCCGCTTAACTCATGACGCTCGGCGCCAATGCGGTCGACCACAGCTTCAATGGCGGAGTTGATCAACTCCACGATCAGCACCAGCAAAACGCTGCCGATCATCAGTATTTTCTCCACCATGGTGACGGACAAAAACAGCGCCAGAGGAACCAGAATCAAAGCGGCGACCATTTCCTGACGGATTGCGGACTCATTTCTCCATGCGGCGCGCAGCCCGTTAATCGAATAGCCCGTCGCCAGAATAATGCGTTTTATGCCCGTGGCGCCTTTAGGCTGAATTGAAGGAGAGGAAAGGTTTTCGGACGAATCGGTCATGGGACTGACGGCTCCTGACTGCTGAATACTCACTACTGTAATGCGATGACAGTATAGTCACAAAGCCGTCCGGGGAGTAGCTCAGGCGTTACTTTGTCAGAGGTCGGCCGGCGACGGCGTCCCGCAAAGTCTGCATGCCGCCCCGTAAAGGGATGTCCCGATAACGGATCATCAAGGTAGGCGTGTGGGCGATATGCTCCGGCAATTCGGATATCGCCAGCTCCTTCGCATAGGGAGATTGCTCCACCACCCGCCGCGGCATCAGCGTGCAACCAAGCCCCACCGCCACACAGCCCAGTATGCCTTCCAGCGTTCCCAACTCCATAACAGATGCAATCTGATGACCACACTCCCGCTGCCAGGCCAGCGCGCGAGCGCGATAGACGCAGCCTTCGCGAAACAAAATCAGAGGCTCCTGTAGATCGCCCTCGCCTTTCGCCGTCACCAAAACCAGTTCCTCCGCCAGCACAGGCTCCGCGATCAGCATGGGGTGATCCAAAGGGCCGCCAATAAAGGCGCAGTCCAACTTATGGCTCAGCACGCGCTCAATGAGATCCGCGGAGGTGGCCGTCTGCACCTGCAGATCCAGCCCAGGGTGTCGGGAGCGCACTTTTTTCAACGCGGCCGGTAGTCTGACTGCAGCGAAAGTCTCCATGGTCCCGATGCGCAGCTCGCCGGTGGCTTCACCCGCTGAGCGCACGGCAGCGGCGGTCTGCTGCGCCATTTGCAGTATTTCTTGCGCGTGTTTTTGCAGCACTCGTCCTGCAGGCGCCAGCTCCAGTCCGCGCCCTTTGCGAAAGAACAGCTGCACCTCCAGTTCCTGCTCCAGACGGCGAATGCGGGTCGTGACATTGGATTGCACCGTATTGAGCCGACTCGCTGCCGCGAGGATGCCGCCTTCCTCCACTACGGCGAGAAAGGTGCGCAACGCGACTAACTCCATAACCATTCTCCATTAGAGAATATTTTCTTCTCTATTATTCGATTGTATTGATAGCTCGCATTATTTATCTTCTCTCCCAGAGATACAACGGGAAGTGAACCATGAGCGCTCAACTACAACGCTTGCAAGTGCTGACGGCGGGCATACTCAGTCTAATGCTGATGTTGGGCGTGGCGCGCTTCGCCTACACGCCGCTACTGCCCATCATGCAACAGCAGGCGGAACTATCGGCTTTCGCAGGTGGCTGGCTGGCCAGCGTAAATTATCTGGGATATTTGTGCGGAGCCTTAATCGCCGCCTCTATCAGCAGCCTGACGCTGAAAGACAAGCTATACCGCTCAGGTTTACTGATCGCCCTCATCAGCACCGCCGGCATGGCGCTGTGCGACAACGTATGGGTATGGGCGTTCATGCGCTTCATCTCCGGGTTGAGCAGCGCCGCAGGCTTGTTAATTGGCTCTGGACTGATCATGCACTGGCTTATCCGTAACGGTCACCGCAGCGAGTTGGGCATCCATTTCAGCGGCGTCGGTCTGGGTATACTGTGTTGCTCTCTCGCCGTGGATCTTATGACTCCCCACTTCGATTGGCGCGAGCAATGGGTGGCGCTGACGCTATGCGGGTTGCTGTTCGCCATCCCCGCCTGGCTATGGTTGCCCTCGCCCACCGCCGCCAGCCGTTCTCAACATGAGGACGCAATGCAGGACCGACCGCCCTCGCGTCTCTATATGGGTATTTTCATGGCCGCCTATTTTTGCGCTGGCGTGGGGTATGTGGTCAGCGCCACCTTTTTAGTGGCCATCGTCGATCAGCAACCGGCCTTACAGGGACAAGGCGCTTTTGTATTCCTTCTTGTGGGCGCCGCAGCCGCGCCCGCCTGTATCCTTTGGGATTTACTGGCGCGACGCATCGGCGACATCAACGCCTTGATCATCGCGGCGGCCTTGCATGCTCTGAGCATACTGGCGCCGACACAGGGCGGCCTCGCCATGGCGTTGCTTGGCGGCGCGTTTTTCGGGGCCACGTTTATGGGAATCGTCAGTTTAGTGCTGACGATGGCGGGACGTTTCTACCCGTCACGCCCCGCCAAAATGATGGGCAAAATGACCCTGACCTACGGCGTCGCACAGATTCTTTCCCCCGCTCTTACCGGCAGGCTGGCGGCGACAGGCGGCGACTATGCGGACGGCCTTTATCTGGCCGCCGCTGTGATGGCGCTGGGGGTATTGCTACTGCTGGCCTTGAAAAGCGTGGAGCAGAGTGAACGCCGCCAGGCCCTGTCATACACCTGACTATTAATAGTCGCGAACCAACTCAACAAGAGAGAGCCAGCATGCCCTACGTTAATATCAAAATCACCCGCGAAGGCGCCACCGCAGAGCAAAAAGCGGCGCTGATCGAAGGCGTTACCCGTCTCTTGCAGGAAACGCTGAACAAGAATCCCGCCACCACTTTCGTGATCATTGATGAGGTGGAGACAGACAACTGGGGAATTGGCGGCGAATCTGTCACCGCGCGTCGCAAACGCGAAGCGGGCTGACAGCGGATGAATGCGTTCAAGCAGGCCCACGCCCGCCTGAACGCATTGGCTCCAGGCGTATTCAGCCTACGCTATTGCAACATCCACAAGACGGGAGCCGCTAAAACGGCGAGGGTTAGCAGCACCGTGACGCCCACGCCGGCGGCCGCCCAATTGGACGCCAGCTCGCCGCCGCTTTCGCGGTGCCCTCTGATGGCTTTGCCCTGAAACAGATTCGCCAACTGCAGCATCACCATGATCTGCGGGGCGAAGTACACCAGCTTGGGCACATGCCACTCCGCCGGAACCAGCAGAGCGGCGATAATAACGCCTATTGTCGCCGCCAACGAACCAACGATCGCCTTGCGGGCATGAGACTCCTTGCCCAGCTTGCGAAAGTTCTTCGCCAACAGAATGCCGCCAGCCAATGCCGACCCCAAAAAGGTCGCAATGCCGATACCGGAAACTTTATAAAGCTTGTGTTCAACGAAAGAAGAGACGGGTGTTTTTTGTGGGTTTTCCATTGAAAGATCTCCTTCACCGCCCGACTTAGACAGCCGACAAGAAGGACACCCAAACTTGTTAACCGCACGAGGGCGGGCTGTATCGATTGATAGCGTACCCCGAACGCAACGCGCCCGGACACCTCACAACGGCCGCCAGCGCTACTGTTAAGAACAAGGCGACAATCAAACGAAGCCGGTGATGAAGAACAAGAACTCTCCCGTTCGCAGCGGACCTTCCCTGAATATCGATTATCCTTAACGACTTCGGCGCCGCAGGAAGCATTAAAATTCTAGCCCCATAAGCCCTGTTGCGATACCCGCCGGACATAAAAATTTTATAAAGAAATTAACCCTACAAAAAAGGCCGCCCCGAAGGACGGCCTTAATCTAGTTCAGTATGCCGATAGCGTCATCGCCATGGCGCACGTCAGGCAGGCTTACTTGAAAGTAATGCCCCACTTGTCGATGTTGCCGGTGTCGCGGTTGGCTCTGTCACGTACTTTCAGATTCCAGGTTCCTGCGGAATCCTTCGCCCCCACGTCAACGGTGTAGGTCTGGTCGATGTCGTCTGTAGAACCGCCAGTGCGGTTGTGCAGGTTATAGACTGTTCCATCCGGATGCACCAGATCCACGATCAAGTCGCCGATATAGGTGTGCTTGATCTTCACCGCTACGCTCACGGAGCCGGAAGCGCCGCTGCGAGTCACATCAATCGGGCTGCTGACGCCAGTGGCGTTATTGTCCGGGATGCTGACGTCGGTGTCATTCTCATAAGCGTCTGGATCTGTCGGCGGCTCGCCGCCATCGCCGAGGGACACGGTGTAGTCTTCCACTTCCCCATAATTGAAGGTTCCACATGGAGTTGGAGCCGCGTTATAACGCATCGCCACACGCATGGTGGTCTTCTCAAAGGACGCGCTAGCCGGAATGGTCAACGTGCCGCTGGCGGGCGAAGAAGAGGCTGATCCGGAGTCGAAGACTTCCTCACCAGCGTCGTCAAAGTCGCCGTCGCCGTTCAGGTCGACCCAAGCCTTGAAGTACTCTTTGTAAGACTGACCGGAGAATGCGGGCGTAAAGGTAACACTGTTGCCGCCTTTCACCAGGGATACTACTTCGCCGCCCTGGGCTTCAGTAAAGTCGCTGTATTTGGACGCTCCGGAAGACTTCAGGAAGCCGCCGACCTGTACCCCGGAAATCCACTCGTCATTCGAGCTGTTGCTGGCTGCATCGCAGTATTCCGCAGGCGGAATGGTCGGATCGCTGTCGATAACCAGGAACACGGCGCTGACCGCACCCCAGGCGCCGCTGGCGTCTTTGCCGCGCACATAAACGATGTGCTTGCCTTCACTCATGCCGGTAGTGTCGATCACGCCGGTGACGCCTTCCGTCTTCGAGTTGTATGAACCGTCGGAAGCGGACAACGCGATGGCCTGAGCGCCGTTGGCCCAGGGCGGCGTATCCAGATAGTATTCCGCCGCCGTCAGGTTCTGAGTGGACTCAGTTCCGTTGCTGTTGTTGAAGCGCGTGTCCGTAACGGATGCTGTCAAGGTCACCTGCGTACCCGGCTCCACACCGCCGCTGGAAGCGCCGCCGCTCAGCGCCAGACTGGTGACGTCTGGACCCGCTGGCGTGACATAAGGCGCGCGCACGACTTTCGCCGCGTAGATCAATGCGTTCAGGTTGTCCGGCTTGATCTTGCTCTCGTAGGTGCTGCAGCTCTGGAAGAACGATGTGCCCAGCTCGAATGTGTAAGCCGCTACGCCGAGTTCGCCGTAACTGACGCCATCACTGGTGCCGTCGGTGGGATAAAGACCGATGGACTGCTGCGGCGAGTAGCCGTTGAAGAAAGCGAACTTACGACCCAATGTCTGCAACGCTGTGCCGTTAGGCGCCGCCTGATTGGTGTCGCCCCATGGCCACAACACCAGTTCGCTGTAGCTGTGAATATCCAGGTGGATACCGCTGGTGTCGCTGGGCGCCGGGTCGTTTTTGCCTGGACCGCGACGATCCGGCCACAGACTGCGCACATATCCTTCCAACGCTTGAATTTCCGGTTCAGAGCCAGCACTGGGGCCGCGATAGGTTTCATTACACTGACTGCCGCTGGAGCCTTCGCCATTGGTGCTGTTCCAGCCGAAAGTGAAGTTGCGGTTCAAGTCCGCGCCGCGACTGTTGCTGGTGGAACCGCAGTAATTGCGGTTGGCGTTCTTTCTCCAGGACAAACCGGTTTCCGCTTTCTTACGTCCGTCCGGGTTAGTGTGCAACATCAGGTGCACTTCATGGTTGTCCATGATCCAGGTGGCGTCTGCGTTGGTTCCATAACCATTGACCAGCCAGCGCGCAAACTCCAGAGCCAAAGGCGCAGTGGTGTATTCACGGGCGTGAATGGCGCTGTTGATGAACAGCTTGGGTTTGTCGCCGCCGGTATTTTTGTTGGTCAGTTTCAGGACGCGCATATCGAAGCCGCCAATCCCCTGTTTCTTCTCCCAGGAGTCGCCAACGTCGATCCATTCCGCCAGCTCTGGATGGCTGCTGGCGAACCCTTCCGCCGCAGCGAAGGTTTCTTCTACCGTTTCATAGCAGGGGTAACCGGGAATACCCGCCAGCATGGCTTCTGAGCTTGCTACCGAGCCGTTGACCGACTGCGCGGAGAAAACGCCAAGACTGCTCAAACCCTGCATTTGGGTCAGAATGGAATTGCGCTGTTCAATAAAATCCGTCGCCGTTTCGAAGGTGAAGCCGAATTGCTCCAGCTTTTTCATTTCCTCCGGCTGCAACTGCATGACCAGATAGCCGTCGTCGTAGTGGGACTCCAGCATCTGGGCGTGAAAACTGATCGCCGCTTTGCGAGCGATATCCTGATTAGGGAAATAGGCTTTATAAATGTTATCCGACGCTTTTTCCTGTTCGAGTAGTTGATAGGCGTCGTGGGCGTGTCCAGGGGCGGCCAGCGCGGAACAACTTACCAAAGCGCCCGCCATGAGAGTGGCCACAGATAAGCCGCTAGCTTTCTTTTTCATTGTTATTTCTCCTTGGAATCCAGGTTCCCGGTGATTTATTTTTCCCTTGTAGGGAGATCGATTTGATTATTATCAGCGCCCGGGTATGGGCGGCGCGGTCCGTTACTGCAATCGACGTTCCACTGAGGCTGTTAAAACGCATAATGTGACAAAATCTATTCAGGCTGAAAGTGGCCTTAGAGATTAAGCCTATTTCCCAATCATCAAATTTGAACAGCGTTAAACAGCCTCGATTAACGTAGAAGCTAAGCTGTTTAGTGTCAATCCAGAAAGGTTGCGCTACTGCTTATTCCTGACAAATATAAGTACAATCCGCAATATCAAAGGCGGTATCGAGACGAGAAAACTCTGTCTTGCACTCTCTAAAACACGCAGGGAAAACTCGCCAAAAAGGGGCGCTTTATGCGACATATCACACCATTTTGCCGTAAATTAGGGCATTTTTTAGCGCCGTTCGCCGCAACGGCCATTCTTTCAGGCTGCGCACAGGCCTCTCCCGCCAATACAGGTAAACCCTTACCTGGACTTGAGGCGCAGGCCCCTGACGTTTATCGGGAACTGCGCGAAGTCAAAGGCCACTTCAACGGCGGTCAATGGAATGAGGATGTGGATAAGTGGCAGGGCAAAAAGCATCAGGTCATGCAGGTGCTTGGCGCTAAAGTCGCGTCGGAGCGTCTTGACGCCACTCGCACCCGAGAGCTGATGGGAGGGCCCGACCGCACACTCAAGCCGGGAGATCAGCATTTCGACACAGTGGTTCGCATGACTGAATGGAAAGGCAAGCCGCAAGGTTCACTATGGGTCTATGATTGGCGCGGCGCCCATGACCAGCTGGTATTCGCCTTCGATGGCGAAACCTTAACGGCCTCAGGCTGGCTATATAGTTGGGAATAATCAATCAGCGCCAATTCCCAGAGGCGTCCGCTAACGCTGAAAACGCACTGTCGCAAATCACGGACGCTTAAGCTTATGATTTATAAGGATTCTTATCTTCACCCACAACCAAGCGTCGCAAAACGGGGACGTTTCAGCACAACGTTCTCGACCGCCCCTTCCCCAGAAAGCCTCCAATCATTTGATTTATAATGATTTTCATTTTCTGGCGCCGAATTTGGAATCTCTACAGTGAGCGCTAAAGCGCATTAGGAACCGCATCGGCAGGGATTACTACAGGAGTACGAAGGCCAACATTGGATAAGGACAATGTTCATTGCGGACAACTTAAAGATTTCAAAGGATCACAGAGAGGTGATTAACATGAACAAACTGAGCGCACTTGCACTGTCATCATTTTTGGCCGTTTCCGCCGCCTATGCAGAAGGCGATTTGGGAGCCTCCGAAAAAATGCCGTCCGAGCAACAATTCTCAGCTCTGGATGCTAACCAGGATGGCGTGCTTGATGAATCTGAAGCCAGCAGCAACACTGAGCTGACTAACAACTGGGCGTCTGTCGACATCGACAAAGACGGCGTTATCAGCCCACAGGAATATTCCATCTACACTGGTGAAGCCACCGCTTCAGGTTCTGCAAACGAAGAGCAAATCCTGGATGAGCCGGTAACTGAATAAGTTACCTTAATCTTAGCTGAGAGATGGCTTTTATTACCTAAATCTGCAGGTCTCGCCTGCAGATTTAGGCTTGGGTCCAGCCGCCGATGCGGCGGGCCGTTTTAGCAGAGCGCGACATCCGTCAGCGCTGTCAGATATCAACGACAACGTCTCCGCTTCTGTGTAAGCGCCCTTCTTTGTCCAGTTGGTAGACTTCAAAATCCCGCGCCAAAAACAGACTCCCCGAATACGCTGACGCGGCTTCCCGCTCAATATCGAGAATTGAGGCGCTTTTGTCATCCGCCTTATCCAGATAGCGGGGGCTGAAATGCGTAAGAATCAGATTAGGCGCCGCCACAGACTCAGCAAATTGCGCTACCGCCAGCGCGCAACTGTGCTGCGGGCCCAGTCCGACCTTTTCCGCCACGTCACGGGTATAAGTCGCTTCATGCACCAACGCTTGAGCGCCAACGCACGCTTCCCTCAGCAAATCCGGCTGGTCATTATCGCCGCCAATAACCATGCGTCTTGGCGCTCGCGCACTCAGCAGATAGTCCGCGCCATGGATCACGGCGCCATTATCCAGGGTCACGCTCTCGCCTTTTTGCAGGCGTCCCCAGATGGGACCCGGAGGTACGCCGTCCGCTTGCAGCCTCGCCACATCCAGCTTCGCCTCCACATGCCTTTCAGTAAATGAGTAGGCATAGGAAGGGACCCGATGAGAAAGCGCATGAGCGCGCAGTTGAAAGTCCGCATCAACGAAATCGCTATGCAACAAGGTTTCGACATCCACAAAACGCAACTCGTAGGTGAAGCGCAACTGCGTAGTCTCAATCACCGCCTGCAAAAACGTTTGCAGAGGCGCCGGACCAATCACTGTCAGGGGCTCGGTGCGCCCGCTCATACTGGCGCTGGCCAATAAACCCGGCAGGCCATAACAATGATCGCCATGCACGTGCGTAATGCATACACCACGCAGTTGCTTCAAAGTGTGTCGACAATGCAGCAAACGATGCTGCGTCCCCTCTCCGCAATCCACCAGCCACCAATCTTTGGTTTCGGCCATTTTGACGCAGGCCGCAGAGACATTGCGGCTTTTTGTCGGCACGCCGGAGGAGGTGCCGAGAAATGTAAGTTCCATAGGTTCAGGCGCTTTTCAAAGTCACTATTTTCTGACAATTACACGAAAAGTATTCACTAATAAAATCAATAAACAACCGCACTTTCTGGGGCAGATACTCACGACTTTGGTACACGCAGAAAATATCCAGATTCGGCGGCTGGTAGTCCTTCAATACCGTGACCAGACGTTTCTCACGCAGGGCTTCATTCACGATAAAACAAGGCAGTTGCACGATACCCTTGCCGCTCTCCGCCAGTTTGGCGAGGAAGATGCCGTTATTGGACTTAAACCGCCCGCGAACATCCACGTAGCGCACCTTATCATTCTCCCAGAAACTCCATGAGTTGCGCCGGGCCAGCGAGAACCCCATACATTCATGGGTTCTCAGGTCATCTGGCGTTTCCGGCAAGCCGTTTACTTTCAGGTATTCCGGGGAAGCGCAGGTGACCAGCGCGGTGCCGCCGATACGGCGTGCAATCAGGCCCGGTTCCAGCTCGTGAGCGATGCGGATGGACAGGTCGAACGCCTCTTCCACCAAGTCCACGCGGCGGTCCGCCAGCTCCATATCCACTTCAATGCTGGGATAAGTGGTCATGAACTCTGCGATGACCGGCTCCAGATGCAATAAAGAAAACGCCATCGGCGCGCTCAGTCGCAAAACGCCTTTGGGGCATTGGGTTTGTTGGGAAAGATCGGATTCCGCTTCATCCAGCAGGGAGAACACATTGCGGCAGGCTTCCAGGAAGCGCTCTCCAGATTCCGTCAGACTCAGCCGACGCGTCGTGCGATGCAACAGCTTGGCGCCCAGACTATCTTCCAGCCCTGACACCAGCCGTGTCAGCACGGGTCGAGACAAATCAAGAATGTCCGCCGCTTTCGCGAAGCTGCCATGATCGACGGTGGCGACGAACGCACGCATTGCCTGAATTCTATCCATCCGGATTTCCCCCTTAGTATTGTTTCGTTATTAGAAACAATTAATTTCAGAAAGGCATGTTTATTCCCAATCATGGTATCTATAAAGTAGCCACCACACAACGATTGAAATCAAAACCTAGAGGAAAATTTCAAATGAAAACTTCAAAACTTTTTTCAGTAGTAGCTGCTTTATCTCTTTCCGCAATGGCTGGCGTAGCAAGCGCTGAATCCCTGGCGGACCGTCGCGCTGAAAGCGTTCAGGACGTGCCTACCCCTAACGCTCACTACAGCGGAAACTACCGCTTTGAGCAAGGCAAGCGCATCCCAGTAGCTAAGTCTGCAGATGACAAGAAAGTGGTCGACGGTCAGTACACCGGTACAGTGAAGTACATCCGCGGTGAAGTAGTCGAAGAGTCTTGAGAAGCGCAAGGATAAAGACGTCGGCGGCTAACCGCCATCACGGATGACGCGTATGACCGCCTCACAGCGGCAAGGCAAGGAGCGAAATCAGGGCGAGGACCGACTCAAAAACGGGCTCCCGTCCCTGAACCGCCGGCAGCGATATTCCTTCTCTCCCAACAGGAATATCGCGTCTTTTCCCCTCTCGACGCTTTTACGCGCTTGAAGTCCCGCCCCTATTACATCCACTAAACCAGTAAATTGAAGCTCAGGACGACTCGTCCGAGCCAACGATCTCCGCATAGGCTTTTCGCGTCGCGTCTTCAACCTGGCCGTCAAAACAAGCGAAAATCACCTGCTCAATCTGGGAGTTGTGCTGTAGCCCTGCCATCACCTCCCTCATTGCAATTTGGCAAGCCCTGTCGATGGGAAAGCGATATACGCCGCAACTGATGGCGGGAAACGCCATAGAGGTGACGGCATATTGCTGCGCCAGGCGGAAGCACTCCCGATAACAGGACGCCAGCTGTGCGTCTTCATTGGCGTCGCCGCCGCGCCAGACCGGTCCGACAGCATGAAACACCCATTGCGCAGGCAGGTTGTATGCTTTAGTGGCTTTGGCGTATCCCGTTTCGCAGCGCCCCAAAGTGCGACACGCCTGCAAAAGCTGCGGCCCCGCCGCGCGATGAATGGCGCCATCCACCCCACCGCCGCCGCATAGAGCGCTATTCGCCGCATTGACTATAGCGTCAACCTGCAAACGGGTGATGTCTCCACGAATAATATCGATTCTGTCCTGCAACATGGTTTTCGTCTCCCTTTGCTGACAGTCTATTGGTTTCGCTAGACGAGGTCAGACTGATCGATCCGCATCCTGCGGAAATTCATCGACAAAATTCAACTCTACGCCCAAGCCGGAAGGGTCGCGCAGAAAGATCTGCGTTTGTCCCAGCCCGGGAACAACCTCAACCGAATGGCTCAGGCCATGTTCCGCGAGCCGCCGCAAGGTCTCCGGCAAACCGCGACAACGCAGCGCCACATGATCCAGATGGCCTGTCGCCACACTGTCGCAGCTAGCCGCTTCCGAGACTGTCAGATGCAGAATCGGCGCTTCGCCCGCATACAACCAGAAACCTTGACGCCGAAACCCGGAGGGGCGCGGCCCTTGTCGCAGCGCCAGCACATGCAGATAAAAATCGCGCACGTTCTCCAAAAGGGCCAGCGGCGCCGTAATGTTGATATGATCCAGTCCTGTTACTTCCATCAGATATCCTTAATTTTATTTAGTGAATGCGAGGCGTCGTCCTTCGTCGCTGCTTTGCTGCGCCAGTTCGATGATGCGGATAACCTGCATCGCCTGTTCCGGTGGTACGGGGTTATCGGCTTCGCCGCGAATCGCCATCGCCAGTTGCCGGTAAAAAAGCTTGTAATCCCCGGCTTGAGTAGCCTGCGCCTGAGCGCCTTCCGCATCCGTCACCATGCCATGACAGTGCTCCGGCTCTAGCCCCCAATTGGCGCTGTCTGGAACCTGCCCGTCGCGCAGTGCGTCTTCCTGCGGGTCCAGCCCGTGCTTGATATAGCTGGCGCGGTCGCCATGCAGCTGAAAGCGAGGTCCAGGCTGGGCGGTCAAGGCGCTGCCGTGCAGAATCACCTGCAGCGGCGCGTAATCCAGCACGACATGAAAATAGTCCACCGCTTCCGAACCCGGACGCTGTTTCAGAGCTTGCGCTGTAACCGCTTTGGGGGGACCGAACAGGCACAGCGCCTGATCGATCAAGTGGGAGCCCAGATCATACAGCGAGCCGCTGCCCGCTCCTGGCTTCTCGCGCCAGCGGTCACGCACCTGGGGACGAAAACGGTCAAAATGGCTTTCAAAATGGTAGAGGTCGCCCAGCCTGCCGCTGTCCAATAACGACTTGACCGTCAAAAAGTCTCCATCCCAGCGGCGATTGTGATAAACACTGAGCACAAGATTACGCTGCGCCGCCAGCTCACATAAAGCCCTGGCCTGCTCGGACTCGGGCGTAAAAGGCTTCTCCACCAGGACATGCACGCCCGCCTCCAGCGCTTGTCGCGCCAGCGGATAATGCTCAACATTAGGCGCGGTGATGACGACCAACTCAATATCCTGTTGCAGCAGTTCCGTCATAGTGCGGCAATGCGCGACTTCAGGCGCCAAGGATTGCGCCAGCTCTTCACGCTGGGTCAATACAGCGCTGACTTCAAATTCAGGGAGGGTTTTAAGAAACGGAAGGTGAAAGGTCTGGCCGGAAAATCCCAGGCCAATCAAGGCGGTTCGTACCGGACGCATTGTCCTCTCCATCTACATCGGCTAAAACCGCTTTATACTGCAGGCGACAGTCCTTTGTCACCTTAACGCAGAGTAACGGGCCGCTCGCAGCGGCGCATCAAGTGCGGAAACGTCCCACCAGCGTCTTCAGGCCGCCGGCCATATTTTCCAGCTCGCGGGCCGCAGTCGCCACATCCTGCACCGCACGATTATTGGTTTCCGTCATGGTGGCGATCTGCTCCACGTTGCGCGCGACATCAGTACTGGCCTGGGCCTGTTCACGCAGCATGAGAGATATATCACTGAACACGTCCATGACCTGCTTGGCGCTATTGCGAATGCCATGAATGGAGCTTCCGGCCTGTCCGGCCAATGTGGCGCCCTGCTCCACTTGCTCTACGCCGCGACTCATGGTTTCCACCGCATCCAGCGAGCCTTCCTGAATCTTGGCGATAGTGGAGGTAATCTCCCGCGCCGACTCAGTCGTGCGCGCCGCCAGACTGCGCACCTCGTCCGCCACGACGGCGAAGCCGCGCCCTTGCTCTCCCGCCCGAGCCGCCTCAATGGCCGCATTCAACGCCAGCAGATTGGTCTGCCCGGCGATAGTCTCAATCACCATGATGATGGAAGAGATCTGCTCGGATAGTTCTCCCAGCGCCCCAATCGTTTCCGAAGACTCCTTCACAGTCGTAGAGATGCGCTGCATTTCTTCTCCCGCCCGCTCGATCACCACCGCGCCGTCTTCCGCCGTATGGAATGATTCCGATGAAAGGCGTTGCGCTTCGTCGGCGTTTTCCGACAGCCTGTCGATACTGACGGTCAGCTCTTCGA
The DNA here is from genome assembly GCF_018986435.1 of Hahella sp. HN01. Taxonomy (GTDB): domain Bacteria; phylum Pseudomonadota; class Gammaproteobacteria; order Pseudomonadales; family Oleiphilaceae; genus Hahella. Next base: position 30,846 of record NZ_JAHMIN010000012.1, read on the forward strand.
TGGTTGAAGCCATAGAGGAAGCCGCCTGACTTTGCTGTGTGGAGCCTGCCGCCACTTGTTTGCTGGCGTCAGAGAGTTGGTACGAGGCTGAAGCCAAGTCGGTCGCAGTGGAGGCGATATCTTTAACAATGTCGCGCATATGCCGGTGCATGGTGTTAAGCGCCTCTTGCAGCCTGCCCGCCTCATCCTCGCGATTGACCTCGATATCGCGGGAGTAGTCGCCATGCGCCATTTCCTCCATCCAGAACACGGCCTCTTCAAGCGGTTTGCCGACCATACGCTTGGTGGCGAACCAGATGACGATGGACAGAATCACCACAATCAAGACAGCGGTTACGATCATCACGTTCAACAACCAGTCGCTGGTGGCGGAGATCTCGTCCATGGGCATGGCGGCGGCGACTACCCAGCGTAGCTCTGGCGCCTCCTGGAAAAACGCCAGATAGCTGCGCTGTACGCCATTGGCGTCCTGGGCTGTGAAAGTGACTTCCCCATTATGCTTTTGCAACATGGCGGTAACCGCCTGCCCAAGTCCGTCCTGTCCCACTACGTTTTTGCCTTCCAGCGAAGGATGCAGCAGGAAGGTCCCACGGGCTTCACCCTTATCGGCGTTGACCACGAAGAGCAGCCCTTCCTCTCCAATTTGCTGAGAACCGAGTTGACGTTTCAGGTTGGCCAGGGAGCTGGAGAACTCAATGCCGATATAACGAATGCCGACCACATCGCCGCGACTGTTCTTGATCGGCGTATAGTTGGTAATAAAATCGCGCCCGAACAGCGTGACTTTGCCGGTGTAGGCCTCGCCACTCAGATTCTTTTCATAGGCAGGAGAAGAATGACTCAGTAGTGTGCCGACAGCGCGAGAACCGTCTTCCTTTTTCACTGAAGTCACCAGGCGCACAAAATCATCGTCACGCCGCACAAAGATCGTCGCATTGCCGCCGGTGGCGCTGGCGAAATTATCTACCGCCGTATAATTTCCCGCTAACGGGGTGTCGCCGGAGTACATCTGAAAGACGCTTTGTCCCGCGACATCCACTTTTTCCCCTGCGCTGGTGCTGAACTCACCGGGGAATGTGAGGCCAAATACTTCCGACAGGCGCACCGCCTCGTTATCCAGCTCTTCACTGTACGCCTTGGCCGCCATGTGAGCGGCGCCGACCAAGTGCTGTAAGTCCGACCGGGTGAGTTGGGTGACGGATTTGTCAACCGAACGAATCAGGAAAAAGGAAGCCACACCTAGCACCACCGCAATGCATAAAGCCACCACGCTGGAAAGGCGTACTGCTATAGACCGTCTGAACATGGCGTCCACCTCGAATTTTCTCAGGCGTATTCATCAGGCTGTCCGCAGGTCCTTCTGCTTTGGCAGATCAGAATCCAGCGGGACACGCTTGGGTTCGGAAGGGATACTATTTACTTACTACTATTTATGCGGTGTGAATTCCTTTTATGGGGAATTGACCGTCTTGTCCTTATAACGTCATTCATTCTGCAGAGACGCCTCGTTTTGTGACGCCTATCACAATTTATAGAGGCAAAGCGGAAAATTTTCGAGTTATTTTCTGTTACCTAATACGCCGCTTCGGTTTCCTTTCTCAGGCATTTGGTAGCAGCCGCTTAAAGAAGCAGACTGACAAATCCGACTCCCGATATTTCCCATAAGGCTCGGCAATGACGTACCCATGTTTACGATAGAAGGAGACCGCCCGATCATTGATTTTACGCGTGGAAAGACAAATTTCACGGTAGCCCAGCTCCCTCGCGCGCCGCTCCAAAGCCAGCAGCACAGCGAGTCCGCCTCCAGGGCGCCGGGAGTACATGCGCTTAATTTCCGCACAGTCATCCTGTAGTGGTCGCAGCGCGCCACAGGCGACTGGCGCGCCATTTTGCAACAGCACCACAAACGCGGAGTTCGGCGTTTCCGCATCGGCTTCCGAGAAGGACGAACGTCCGTCATCGCCAGTCAGATTACACAACACCTGCGACAGCTCCTCCACCAATGTCGCCGCCATAGGATCTCGCGGCGAACAAAAAAGAATTTCTTCAACAGCCGTCATCAACGCTCCCTGATTTTCCCAATGACATAAAAGAAAACGAGCGTAGCACACCTTCGTCTACGCTCGTTGTTCCTTTTGTTCCACTATGACTGGTGATTCCTAAAGGTTAGGTTTTAGCAGGAAACGTTCTAACGCTGATAGGTCGCTTCGATCGCCGCACTATCCAGCATATTGGCGTGAATATAGTAGCCCACCAGGGCGTTGGAGCTATCGGCAGGCAAATCAATCTTTTCCACGCCTAACGCATATACCTTGAACTGATAGCGATGGGGCTTATCGCCAGCAGGAGGACAGGCGCCGCCGAATGCAGCGGAGCCATAATCCGTCTCAATCTGCTGCGCCCCTTTGGGAAGAGCGGTTGAGTTCTCCACGCCAGCATTGCGCTCCAGCTTATTACTATCGGCGGGTACGTTGATCACTTGCCAATGCCACCAGCCGCTGCCAGTGGGCGCATCTGGATCATAGGCGGTGATGGCGAAGCTCTTGGTTCCCTCTGGCGCTCCCCGCCACTCCAACTCCGGCGACTGATTTCCTCCATCGCAACCAAATCCTTTATATTCCTGCTGCTTCGATAGCTTGCCGCCGTCCTTCACTTCCGGGCTGGTCAGGGTCATCTCCGCATGTGACATGCTGGCCGCCAAAAGCCCCAATAATGCCGCCGTCGTCGTTTTCATGGCCGTCTCCTTATTAGTCAGACTGAGTTAAATAACAGGCTTTCAATCTACCCAAAAGAGCCCGCCGGCGTTCGCCTGAAAACGTCAAAAGTTCGCCTGATGCGTTCAGTTTTGTTTTTGCATGCTTGTGTGACCAGCAGTTACGTTTTATTGAAATTCGCCCCTCCGCCGCTTCAAGCGATCAACTCTTTATCGCTCAGAATATGCGCCCATCGCCTTTAGCGTCAGGAGGTTTCAGATCCTCACAGCAACATCGCACTCTTAGGCCTCTCACACAATTCGTTGCATTTGGCGCCGCAAACACATTGTTTTCTCACAGCAATAACGCATCACTACAGGGGCGTCGCAATTCGTTACGGTTTTCAAATTGTCGGCGCGCCGGATATTACGGACAGTAGCCTTACCTCCACGGAGGTTCTAACGCTTCATTGACGCGCCCGAGGACCCAGTTTCGGTGCGACGCAATGTTCTCAATACAGTCAAAAGGAGATGGATCATGACTGAACAGACCGTATATGAAGTGGTTGATCATGGAAAAATGGATGCGCTGAGAAAAAGACATGCCTGGCTGGTGGAGCCCATCTACCGCGCCAGCGACCATATCACCCGGCTGCCTTTCTTTACTTGGGTAAGAAACCTCAATGACGCCAGGCAGTTCAAACCTGTGGCGGAGCAACTGTACTACCATTCCGCGACTTTTCCCAAAGTGCTCGGACTAATGCTCGGTATGACGTCGCTACGCAACAATCCTATGATGCCGTTTTACGCCAAACATGCTTTCGGCGAGGCGGATCATCACATGCTGTTGCGCGATTGGATGTTGCAGCATGGGCTTATTCGCAACGCGTCGGAGCTGGATAACGTCATCACCAGTCTATACACCAACGCCTGCGTCAATATGGCCTATCAGTTGGCGATTGAGCAGGATCAGGAGAAGTGGCTTGTCGCCATCAATAGCGGCATCGAGCGCTGCTCCAATGACTTCTTCAAGGTCGTGGCGCCTAAGATGTACGAGCTGAACGCCGGCCATTGTTACTTCGATATCCATGTGGAAGCGGACGAGCACCACTCCATTATGGGCCTGGAGTATCTGACGTCATTTCCAGAAGACTGCGATCCCGCCGACTCTCATCGCGCGAAAGTGCTGCTGCGTAAGGCGCTGGAAGGCGTCTCACTGTGGGGAGCGATGCTGCATTCGTGGATAGGCGTGGACTACCTGCCCCGTTTCGATGACGAGGGAGAGTTGATCAATCCGCCAGGATCGCAATTCAGACTGCAATAGCAGGCAGCACGGAGCTTTAATTTTAAATCGGAACAGAGGCATTCAGGTCAGGAGGAATTATCTGAACCGCCAGGAAGGCCGGGGGCACAAGGAGCCGCCCCCAAAGCTCGCAAAAGACTTACCGCTGTTGTCTTGTTAGTCCTAACCGACGACCGCACTTAATCTCTTCGCCAGAGCATGGATATTCTCTATTCCCAACTCCATCTTCTTGCGTGCGGAGGAATTTGCGGAATGCACCCGAATCAACGGCGGATTGAAACCCCGCGTAGCCACCGCTTCCTCAATCCAGAGCACAACGTCATAGCCGGTTCCCCGCTCATCGTCGCCAAGATCGTGATCCAGACTGATCTCCACCACCGCGCCCGTCTCCAGTAGCGCAATGGCTTCATCCGGCCAATAGACCCGAGTCCAGCCCGACGGTGTTGGACGCTCATCGTCCAGATAAACTTTATAAACTTCGCTCACGTCAAAATGCCCTCTCCTAATTCCTCCAGCCGGGTTTGCCTCAGCTCACTCGGCGTCATGCCAAATCGCTGCTTAAAACGCTCAGTGAAACGAGATTGCGACTGATATCCGCATTGATCCGCAATATGGGCGATCGGCAGCAGCGTGGTTTGCGCCAGATGCAATCCCATCCCCAAACGTACGGACTCCAGCAAATCACGGAAACCGGCGTTCTCCGATTGCAGGCGACGACGTAAAGTGGATTCGCTCACCGCCAGCGAGCGGCTGATCTCCAATAAACTCCAGTCTTTCGCCGGCTCCTGTATTAGAATCTCACTCACCTTACGACGCCAGGACGCCCCGCTACGACTTTTCAACAAAGACCCGTAGCCCTTGGCGTACAGCAAATGCGCCAGCTCCTTGCGCCGCAACGCCCACAACTCCGGCGGACTGATGTCAATCCAGTTAATCCACTGATTGAGAAATTCCGCCAGCGTCCGGTCCACTTTGGCGATGGCCGCGCCGTCTCTGTCCGGGGACGCGGAAACGGGGATCGCTTCCAGATCGGATGCGCAGAAGCCAATCACTACAGCGATATACTCCCCTTCCGGCAGGTTCATGAATTGCAGCTCAATACCCGCCGGAGCCAAAATGAATTCGCCCGACCGACACGCCAACTCCGGCTGCAAGCTCAACACCTTGGCGCCGCGCAGTACGATGATGAGACAAGGATCAATGAACGGCACGCCGTGCAGGTTCTGCGGCTGCAGACACCGATAGACGCTGAAAGGCAGCGCGACGGATTCTTTTTCCTCACGCTGCATCAGGCGAATCAACTTTGGCCGCATGGTTTCCAGCAACACCTTCGTCTCCCGTTGTGGTCAGTTGTGATCAGTTGTGATAAACAGTTTTTTCCGCCAGTCAGTTAAATGCGAAATTCAGTCCTGTCAGGCGACGCGCGCTCGCCCGTTTCTATCATTACATTTAATCCCGTTTGTCGCCTATCAAAAGCACGTCAATCCATTGCGTATTCCTATCGGTATATCTACGAGGCAAAACTGTCGGATAGGATAATGAAGAATAAAACTTAACTTAATGCAGCCTGCGAGCCAGTTAGCCCACCGCCATCCACTCTCCTGCCGTGGAATCGCCCGTCAGACAAGAATCCGCGCCCGATGTGGCGCTTAACAAATCATGAACTATCATTACAATAAGCTCACAAACATTACATCAAAGTGTTATAAAATTGCGCCTTTCATATAACAAATCGGGCGCGCGGACCAAACCGGCAATCAGCCGTATGCCGACGCAGAGCCCAAAGACTTGCCACAGACAAGTCGTCCAAAAAAATGTAGTAATCCATCTGACAGAATCTTCCGTCTATAAAGGGTTTTTTTACGGACGAATTCCCGGAATTGATTTCCGGAGTTTGCGTGTGGGTTATTGTCGGTAGCAGCAGGCTTGGAGTCGCTCGCAGCCGGAACAATCACAAACCTGGTTAATAAGGCCGGCGCACGGGATGCATCCGGGCGCCAACGAAGCGTTTTTAAGTAAATAGAGGTGATATTTGAATATGAGATCCAAACTGGCTTTTTGGACTTATATGCTACTGGCGGCCCTTGTCAGCGGTAAAAGCTTGGCTGCGGAAAAGCTGCATATTTTTACCGAGAACTACCCTCCCTATAACATGTCTCTGAGCGGGCAGCCTTTCGCCCATAAAGAAGAAGAGATTGCAGGGTTGTGTACGGAGATGGTTAGAGCGCTGCTGAAGCGTACGCCTCTTGAGTATTCTCTGAAACTGCGGGATCTGGCTACGTCCATGAACCGTTCCAAAAACAAACCCAACCACGCCATTTACTGCGTCTCCAAAACCGATGACCGCCTCCCCTATTTCGAGTGGATCGGACCATTGGCGGAGATCAGATGGACGTTGTTCGCCAAACCGGGCTCCAACCTGAAGCTGACCAGCCTTGATCAGGCTAAAAAGTACCGTATCGGCGGCTACAAAGGCGACGTCATGAGCAACTATCTCATCGAGCGCGGCTTTAATGTATCCACCATCGCCAACGACAGCCTGAACCCACGCCGTCTGGCGCTGGATCAGATCGACCTGTGGGTGACTGACGGCCTGTCCGGTCCTTACGTGGCGTCGGAAGTGGAAGACATGACCAATCTGGTTCCCGCCCTGGTGTTCAAAACCACCCCGATGTACATGGCGATCAACAAAGAAACCAGCCCCGAAGTGCTGAAAGCGCTGCAGGCCGGCTTCAAGGCCATCACCGACTCCGGTGAAGCCAAATCCATTACTGACGTTTACATGCAGTAAGCTGTCGATATCCGGGACGCTCCCCCGTCCCGGATAGGCAGCCGGAACTCGGACGAGCATGGCGGCGCCCGACGGTAGGTATATTTATTACCTCGATTATTAAGCGGCCCGCCGCTATGATTGCGCCGAATTTTTACCTCCCCTTACTTACGAGTAAAAGGCGCGCCGTCTATGCTTGAGTTCCATGAATACACCAAGATTCTCATCGGCCTGATGGCCATCGTGAACCCGGTTAACGCGGTTCCCATATTCGTCGCCTTCACCTCCAACGTCAGCGGAGCGGAACGTAAGAAAATCGGCAAATCCGTGGTCATCGCCGTGGGCCTGATCCTGCTGATATCCATGCTGTTGGGCGAATACCTGCTGAGCTTCTTCGGCATCACTATCAACTCATTCCGGGTAGCTGGCGGCATCCTGATTCTGTTGATGGCCATATCCATGTTGCACGCTAAAGTCAGCGCCACCGTGCATACAGAAGAAGAAACCGTGGAAGAGGAAGGACATCATCACTCTGTCGCAATTGTCCCCCTGGCGATGCCGCTGCTAGCGGGCCCAGGAGCAATCAGCACCGTGATTCTTTACGCCCACCGGGGCACTGACGCGGCCCACTACGCCTTGGTGGGCGTGGCGATTTTGATACTCTGTCTGACCTTGTGGCTTGTGTTCTCGATGATCCCCTGGTTTTCCAGCCATCTGACCAAGACCCGCATCAATATCTTCACCCGTATCATGGGTTTAATTCTGGCGGCGATCGCCATTGAGTTTATCGCCAACGGCCTGAAAGGACTTTTCCCTGTTCTTGCCTAATACCTGGGTTCGGTTTTGAAGGGCGTGGTCATGCGCCCTTTTCTGCTCTACAGCAAAAGAATCGTTATCATATGATGCCGGCGTCCAGCGACGCCGCCACATACATACCAAACTCCTCACACTGCGCCACAAATATTTCCTGAAACTCTCCCCGACAGATCAAAGGCTCTCTCGCCGCGCGCCAACGCAAACCGGTGACAATGCTCTCCACCGCGCGCCGGGTTCCCGTCCCATCATGGCCAGCGCGGATGTATAACGCATAAGGCAGTCCCTGGGTTTTCTCAAGACAGGGGTAGTAGCAGCGATCGAAGAAGTCTTTCAAGGCTCCGCTCATATATCCCAGGTTTTCTGTCGTCCCGAGGATAATCGCATCGCAGGCCAATACATCCTCCGGCGTCGCCTGAAGCGGAGGAGTCCACGTCGTTGTCACCGTCTCGATATCCTCATGCCCAGCGCCGCGCATCACCGCCTCAACCAGTCTCTGCGTATTGGGGGAAGGCGCATGCGCGACGATGAGCAGGTGTTTTTCAGCCATATCCCATTCCTTAAACATCTTCGTCCACCAACCATGATTGGCTTAATCGACATCGTCTGCAACGCCAGCGACGGGCAATTGCGACATTTCAGCGCTTAGAGGTTAATATAACCAAGCCGAACCGCCCTCAGGTTAATGTTTGCGCAGATGGATTATTGCAATAATCAGAGGTTGGCCCGCACCTGAGGCTATAATTTCCACAGGACTGGAGGATATCGATGCGCCGCGCCATCGGGTCACTCGCTATCCCCAATAAACCGACCCACGCCGTCCTGGACATCCGGCGCCGGTCCGAACAGCAGCAACTAAGACAAATAAGCTACTGCGCATTATGGATGTATCTCGCTGGAATCAAATACAAGAACTGTTCGAAGCAATCGCGGACCTATCCACAGAAGAACAACGGGCTTACCTGGATATTCATTGCCAGGACAACGAGCTGAAGAAAGAAGTCCTGCAACTGGTGCAGGCTGATGAGCACGTCGACGACATCCTCCCCAAGCAATATGACATCGCCTCCGCCGAGGCCACACTGGTGCTGCCGAAGATGCATCCCGGCGTCATGGTCGGCCCTTACAAGATCATTCGTAAGATCGGAGAAGGCGGCATGGGCTGGGTGTATAAGGCGGAAGACACGCGGCTGGAGCGCTTTGTGGCCCTGAAGTGTCTGGCGCCGGAAGTCGCGACTGACGAACGCGTCCGTTTTCGCCTGATGCAGGAAGCCAAAGCCATATCCCGCCTGGATCATCCAAACGTTTGTGTTATCCATGATGTCGGCGCCATGAGTGACGGCGGCATGTATATCGCCATGCAGTACTATAGCGGCGAGACGCTGGAAAATGCGCTGACCAAAGGCGCGCTGGCGCCAGATCAAGTGGTTCGCATCGCCAAGCAGATTGCTTATGGTCTGCAGGCGGCCCACCAACGCGACATCATTCACCGGGATATCAAACCCGCCAACATCCTGCTTTCCGAGGACGGCATCGTCAAAATACTGGATTTCGGCATCGCCAAGCTGTCTGGCGTCGATATCACCTTGGGCGGCGCTCGTATGGGCACCTTGCGCTATATGTCGCCAGAACAGTTGCAAGGTCGCGACATGGGACTGCAGACAGACGTCTGGTCCGTGGCGACGTTGATTTATGAAATGCTGACCGGCAGGGAAATGTTCGACGGCGAAAAATCCTCCACCGTATTACACGCCGTCATGCACGAAGAACCGGACTACAGTCTGGCGGTTTTTCAGGAGTACCCGCTGTTCAAGCGATTATTGACGGCGATGCTGCATAAAAAGCCGGAAAAACGCCTCGACTCCATGGGCAAAGTGCTGCAATGGCTCACTACTATCCAGCCTATCGCTCAGGCCGGGGCCAAAAACAGGGCTCGTCAGGATCAGCGCATTGAGAATCAGGAAGCGGTAGTGAAGGAGGAGTTGACGGATTTGTATCTGTTGCGTCTGGCGGCGGCTCTCACCGCCCATGTCGGCCCGGCCGCTCCCAAACTGATTCAGCGTTACGCATCCACGTCAGATAATCGTGAAATTCTGATCAATTCGCTGGTGGGGCATATCAAGCCCCAATACCGGCAAATCGTGAGTCAGCAATTGAAAGAGATAGCGCTCTGAACAGAGCGCCGTGACTAGATTTTAAGCTCTTTCACCAGCCAGGCTTTGGCGAAACGCAGATCCCTTTCCACCGTGGAAAGGGAGACTTGCAGATATTCTGCGATTTCTTCCTGAGTCATGCCCCCGAAGAAGCTCATCTCCACGATGCGCGCCTTACGCTCATCCACATTGGAGAGTTTTTGCAGGATGTCTTCCAGGTCAAGCAGGTCCGGCTGACTGCCGTCATCGCAAATCTGCGCTTCATGCAGCGTTACCTGAATGTCGTCGCCGCCGCGCTTCTTACGCTTCTGCGCACGGGCATGGTCTACAAGGATGCGACGCATGGTCTGCGCCGCCACGGCGAGAAAGTGAATACGATCGTTCCAGGCGACCTCTGCATCCACCAGGTGCAAATAGGCCTCATTCACCAGCGCGGTGGCCTGCAACATGTGCCCCTGACGCTCGCCCGCCATGTAGCGACCCGCAATGGTGCGCAGTTCGCCGTGCAGAGATTCGATAATATGATTAAGGGCTTGCGAATCACCGGCCTGCCAGTCGGCCAGTAGCTGAGTTACGTTGCGAGAGCCAGCCATAGTCTTTAGTCCTGCTGAATTCGGGGGAACATGCATTCCCTATGCTGAAGAATCTTGTTTATTCTTCGTATTTTAGGGAGCTGAGGGGCGGCTAGCAAACTAGATTTTCAGACAGCGCGATCCTTCGCGCTAGTTCCACTGCTCGTCAACGGCTTTCAGCAGTTGCGGTTCTTGCCAAGTGAAATTGAATGCGACTTCTTGAATGGCGGCATGCGCGTTTTCTTGCTCGCCGGTTTTCTGGGTAACGGTTTTTTCGCTGCTGTTCTGCATTAGAAATACTTGGAACATCACCATCATTAACGCAAGCAGTGCTGCAAAGATGTGTGCTTTCATTTTCTTTCCCTTAGGCCTGAGGGGCCTTCGTCATATATCAGGGTCGTTACTGCCTGTTTTCCCCCTAATAAGCGCCCTCAAAAAGAAAAAGCCGTCATCTTTTCGTCATTTTTTATAACAAAACGCCTATGCCCCTTCTTGTTTGGACTCAAGGGCATTGGCGTTCGCAGCTTTTAAAGTGATTTGAGCTCCCTCTTTAAAATTTTGCCGGTGGCCGTCATCGGCAGGCTATCGCACACCTCCACCAGTCGCGGGTATTTGTAGGCCGCCATTTTGCTCTTGCACCACTCCCGGATTGCATCCGCGTCGGCGCTGGCGCCTTCCTTTAATATAACGAAGGCTTTGATCTCCTCGCCGTATTGCGAGTCTGGCACGCCCACCACCGCAGCCAGAGACACCGCAGGGTGCGTCAAGATAGTCTCTTCCAGTTCACGGGGATAAACGTTATAACCGCCCCGGATAATCATGTCTTTCAGGCGATCCACGATGAACAGATAGCCGTCTTCATCCATATACCCAATATCGCCAGAGTGAAACCAGCCTTTGCGAATGGCGTCCGCCGTCGCTTCAGGTCGATTCAGATACCCCTTCATTATGTTATGCCCACGGATAACAATTTCTCCCCGCTGCCCTCGGGCGACCTCAGCGCCTTTCTCATCGACGACCCTGATATCCACGCCCCAGATTGGTACGCCCACCGAGCCGGGCTTACGAGGACGATCCAGCACATTAAAAGAGGCGACCGGCGACGTTTCGGAGAGGCCGTAACCTTCCAGAATCGGCACCTGAAATTTGGCTTCAAAGCCGCGCAGAATCTCGATGGCCAAAGAAGACCCGCCCGATCCGCATAGCCGCAGGCGGTCGCGAATCCGCACAACCGTGGCTTCGTCCAGCTCAATGCCGTGCAACAACGCCCAATACATGGTGGGAACGCCGCAGAATACGGTAATGTCCTCTTTCACCATGGCGTCCACCACAGCTTTAGGATCAAAACGGGGAATCAGCACCAGTTTATTACTGTTATAAAAGCCGCCGCACATCTGCACCGTCTGTCCAAATGTGTGAAACAACGGCAACGCCACCAGCTGGTTATCATCAAGGCGCGCTTCGCTGAGCCGGGCGAATTGCGCCACATTCAGGAAAATATTAGCGTGAGTCAGCTCAGCGCCTTTGGGTTTACCAGTAGTGCCGGAGGTATATAGAACCACGACGGTGTCATCCGCCTGAGTCACAATATCCGGCGCCGGTTCATCACCCGACAGAAGCTCATCAAACAGCGCGGGGATGCCGCTTTTTACCAATCCCGCTCCGCTGGGAATCAACCAAAAGCGCTCACACTCGGCGACAGCATGATAGGCCGCCACGCCTCGTGGCCCCAACGGCAGGTCAGCGACGCCTTCGAAACAGATATAGGCCTTGGCTTGCGAATCGCGCAGGTGATAGGCGATTTCATCTTCGCTGAGCAACACATTTAACGGAACCGCTACCGCACCGGCTTTGACGATGCCGAAGTAAGCGACAGGAAAGAAATGGAGATTAGGACAGCTTAGCGCCACCCGGTCGCCGGGCTGAATGCCCGCCGCCAGCAAATTATTGGCGACCTGATTCGTCATATGTTCAACCTGGTCGTAGGTCAGGCGAACGGCTCCGCACACCAGCGCCTCCTTTTGAGGATGACGTTTGGCGCTCTCAGTAAGAATAGTGGCTAAATTCAACATGGATTCCCTCCGCAAGTATTATTCTTGTATAGGCAGATGTTTATTCATCATAGTCCGGGCCGCCGCTTACGAAAACAGCCGGTCAGGACAAAAACTGGGTCAGTCCGCCTTATTCGAGACACGCATCCCGCCCTGTATGAACAAGCCGCGAAACCCATCCATGCGTAACGAGGACGATATGATTACCGCCATCAAGCGTCTAACGTTAACGGTCTTATTAATGACCCTGTCCGCCTGCGCCTCCGTTGGCTACCACCCGGCAGAATCGCCAGCGACGCCTTTGCCCCTACCCTGCGCCGACGATTGGAGCCAATTTCAGCAGGCAGTCTCTCGTCAGCATACATTTGACGGACAAGACTGGCCGGTTCCCGATTACGAATACCTGCGCATGGACCGCACATTGTCGCTCCTGAGCAAGAGTACGTTGGATACAGAACAAAGACGTGACTGGCTGGCTCGCGCCTACGCCAAAGGCCGCCTTACCAGACACATGGAAAACCAGCGCCTTTTTCAACCGCTTTCTCTCGATGCGCTGGAAAGCTGCCTGCATCAGCAAGCTGATCAATTAGTCGGCCAACCCGCATTCTGGCGTCATCTGCATACCCTGAGTTATCCAGAGGATTACATCAGTCTACGCCGATGGCTGGGATTATCCGCCGTATTGCAACCACTAATCAGCTGGCGTGTTGACGTCTTGAATGACGAGGGGACTGCGGCGTATCAACATTATCAGCCAACAGGTGAATGGCGACGTTACATACCGGCCACCCAGATCAGCGCGCCGCCAGTCAATTTCCCATTACCCAAGGACAGCCTGGGATTACCCTCACTTTCCGAGCAGGAATGGCGGCGCCTATTCGCTTACTACAGCCCGGATCTGGCAGTCGAAACGCGAGGCGACTTCGATATCCCCGGACGCCCAGTGCGCGAAGGGCAAAGCTGGACCACTGATGCGACGCCCACCGCCTATACGCTGGTCTCGCAGACTTACTGGCAAGGACAGTGGCTGCCGCAGCTTGTCTACGTTTTCTGGTTTAACAGCCGCCCCAAAACCAGTCCCTTCGACATTCTGGGAGGAACCCTGGATGGCCTGATGTGGCGAGTGACGCTGGACCCACAAGGCGTCCCTCTGTTCTTTGATAGCGTGCATCCCTGTGGTTGTTATCATAAATGGTATCCCGTTCAGCCCAACATTCGCTTTGCGGGCGCGCCGCCAGACGATGAACGCCTGATCATCTTACCGCCGCCGCCCGAACTGGCCTCCGAGACGCCAGTCCTGTACTTAAGCTCAGGCGCGCATTATGTCGTGGGACTGGAGCACCGTCCCCGCGAGAATATTCCAGAGAAAGCCCCGACTTATCGATTACAGGATTACAACGCTCTGCGCCTGATGCGCGACGGCGATACATGGCTAAGTCTGTTCCAACCTGATGGTTTAGTAGAAGGGACGGAGCGACTGGAGCGATTTCTGATTTGGAATATGGGCGTCCCTTCCGCAGGGGCCATGCGACAATGGGGACATCACGCCGTCGCCTTCGCCAGTCGGCGCCATCTGGATGACCCGCTGCTGTTTCAGCGCTACTTCACCACGGAAAACAGGTTTAACCCGGATAAAACGTATGCACCACCACTTCCGGCGGACAATTAAAGCGCACCGGCAATAACGAACTGCCGGCGCCGGTGCTGGTGTAGCCATCCATATCGCGCCAGCGCCAGTTTCCTCTGCCGACAAAGCGAGGACAATCCGAGTCGAGCGTAATCGCAGTTCCGCCAGGCAGACACACCTGACCTCCGTGGGTATGACCGCACAACATGAGATCAATGCCCGCGTGCGCCGCCTGCTTGAAAATTTCCGGCGTATGCGACAACAACAGAGTATAGCGCGACATATCCAGGCCCTGCGCCGCCATCTGCAGATTGTCCACGCGATAGTAGTGAGGATCGTCCACGCCCACGATCTGGATTTTCTCTCCTTCTCTCTCAATCAGCGCAGACTCGTTCATCAGCATGCGATAGCCCATGTCCTCCAGAGGCGGCAGCATGCGGATACTGTCGTGGTTGCCGAAAATGGCGTAAGCCTCGCCCCGCAGTCGTTCACGCAGGCGGCGCATTCCCTCCAGAGCGCCCTCTTCGGGACCATAGGTCTGCGCCCGATAATCGCCGGTGATCACACAGAGGTCATATTCCAGGCTACCGGTGATCTCCAATAATCTGGCGGTGATCGCTTCATCCATATCCACATGGAGGTCCGTGAGATGTAGCAGGCGAAAGCCCTTGAACGCAGCAGGAATCTTCCTGTGCCGCACAGGGTTGTGAGTCACTTGAATGTTTCTGGCGTTGCGTCGCCCCCATTCATACATTCCCGCCAGCTTGAAGGTCCAGCGCATCAGAGTTTGCATGGAGTACCAGTTTTCCGGGTGAAAAAAGTTAATGCCTCCTCCGCCGAATACCCGTTGGGCATGATCCTGTTCTATTCCCAGACGCTGACGTGCGTGCACAAATCCCAGACGCTGCTCCAGCCTCGTCAGTAAATCCGCGTCATCGTGTATTTCAGTTTCTGGAATGGAGCGGGCAAGCGTCCGGTTCACATCGCTCATGAAAAATAGTGATCCTTTGGGTTGATCCGCCATCGGCCGGATAACTTATGACCAATGTGAACTAAGCATAGTCGAGAAAGGGCAAAAAATTCGCCTGCAAGGGGCATTTCGTCTGGGCTCGCGTCTCCGATGGAGGTAAGCTACCCGCATTCCAATGCTAATAGTACTTATGACCGATTAGATTATTACAATAGACAAAGACAAGACCATCACGCTGGAGACATCATGAAAGTATTGGTAACCGGAGCAAACGGACATATCGGCTCCCACGTGGTAAGGCAACTACTCGACCAAAACCATGAAGTACGCGCCTTTGTGCGCAAAAGCTCAGATTTGCGCGGGCTCAACGGACTCAAGCCGGAGTTCGCCTACGGCGACGTCAAAGACCCCGCCGCCGTGGAAGCCGCCGCCGAAGGTTGCGACGCCATCATTCATATGGCCGCGGTGTACAAAACCATCGCCAAGTCCGTCGAGGAAATCGTCGAACCGGCGCTGCAAGGCGCGGAAAATGTATTCAAGGCCGCCCACAAACACGGCGTCAAGCGTGTGGTATACACCAGCTCCGTGGCCTCCATCGGTTTTTCCTATGATCCGCATGCATTACGCAGCGGCGAGGACTGGAACGACGACGCGCAAAACGCCTACTACGTCGCCAAGACCCGCAGCGAAAAAGCCGCGCAGAAACTGGCCCGCGAATATGACATCCACCTGGTGGTCATCTGCCCCGCTATCGTGTTGGGCCCGAACGACTATCGCATCACTCCTTCCAACCAGTTAGTGATGGATTGGTTGAACGGTTTCGGGCAAACCTACCCTGGCGGATTAAACCTGGTTGACGTACGCGACGTCGCCGCCGCTCATGTCGCCGCGTTAAGCAAAGGGGAAAACTGCAAACGTTACGTCGTGGGCGGAGAGAATATCGAAGTTAAAGAAATTGGCGCGGCCTTGAAACGCCTCACCGGCGTCAAACCGATCCATCTGCCGACTGGCCGCGGCCTCACTCTGACATTCGCCCGCGTGGTGGAGACGCTGTGCAAGCTGCTACATATCAAACCGCCGTTTACCTACGATCTGGTCTACGAAGTTGTGGGTCGCTATGCGTACTATGATTGCAGCGAGGCGGCCAAAGATTTGGGAGTCAAACCTCGTGATGCGGAAGAGACACTGAAGGACTGCATCGCCTGGCTGCTTTCCCAGAACAAACTGAAACCTCGCGTCGCCGCCAAAGTGGCGCCCAAAATCCCCACCCATCCGGCTTCCGCTTAAGGCGAACCTGTGACAAGCCCGTATAGCCTCAAGCCCGTATAGAAAGTAAGGCTGCCACGGCCTTACTTCCTTTCAGCTCATTAGCCTCTACCGCGCATCATTTTGGTTAAATTTTAAGCTTTATAGCAACACTATATATAGTAGACGCCTGATAGACGTATTTTTACTATGCAACCTTGCTGTCATATTCCCCGTCAGCCCAGAAATGCGGCGGCCAAAGGTCTGATAAACGCCTTCCACAGACCTTTACCTACGCTAAAATGATTTTTTTCACAAGCCTTCACATCACATTATATAGTGCTATACTTTGCGGAAATCGCCATATATAGGGTCAGAGCCGCTAACAGCCCGCATTCTGACAGTCAAGTCTCCGATGGGAGTCTCTACCCGTAAAATGGCGCGTTCTCTCCAGGGCCGCAAAGGCCCGGACATACACAGAACTTCATCGGACACCAGGTTTTTCACAACCTGCCGCACAAGTAAGGTGCACAACATATTGTGGTCGCCAGTTTTTGTAACGCAACACAGGAAGTTTACCTTGCGAATCAGTCGTATCTCGCAGCGCTATCTGAAATTGGCGGTCTGACCAACAACACTGCAGTTTTAAAATAAACCTTGTTCGGGGTTAGAAGATTTGAGGGATATTATGAACGCCAAAGTCCAGCAGCTTATCGCGCCTATTGATATGCAGCCCGCTTCCGTCGATATCTGGGAAACCAAATACCAACTGAAAACCAAGTCTGGAAGCCCTGTGGACAAAGACATCCTGGGTACTTACGAACGCGTCGCCAAGGCGCTGTCCTCCGTGGAAGCCGACAGCATACGCGAGAAGGTGCTGGCGGACTTCGTATGGGCGCTGGAAAACGGAGCCATTCCAGCCGGTCGCATCATGTCCAACGCTGGAGCGGAAGAACACAAGCCCGCCACGTCCACGATCAACTGCACCGTATCCGGCAGCATCATGGATTCAATGGACGATATCCTGCTGAAAAACCACGAAGCCGGCCTCACCCTCAAGGCTGGCTGCGGCATTGGTTATGAATTCTCCACACTGCGTCCGAAAGGCGCGTATGTGGCCGGCGCCGGCGCCACCACTTCCGGCCCATTGTCGTTCATGGATATCTTCGACAAGATGTGCTTCACCGTCTCCTCCGCCGGCGGACGCCGCGGCGCGCAGATGGCCACTTTCGACGTGCATCACCCGGACGTCTTTGATTTCGTTCGCGCCAAGCGCGAAGACGGCCGCCTGCGTCAGTTCAACCTGTCCCTGCTGATCACTGAAGACTTCATCAAGGCGGTTCAAAACGACGAAGATTGGCGTTTCTCCTTCCCTATCACTCGCAAAGAAGCGGAAGAAGACAACATTGACGTCAACGACGAAACTCAATACCTGTATCGCGACTTCCCGGTAAAAGACGGCTATATGACGGATGAAAGCGGTCGCGTCGCCTGCCGTATTTACCGCACAGTTAAAGCGCGTTCTATTTGGGACGCCATCATGACGTCCACTTATGACTTCGCCGAGCCAGGCTTCATCCTGATCGACAAAGTCAATGAAATGAACAACAACTGGTTCTGCGAGAACATTCGCGCCACCAACCCCTGCGGCGAACAGCCTCTGCCGCCTTACGGCAGCTGTCTGCTTGGCTCAGTGAACCTGACCAAGTTCGTGGAATACCCGTTCACCGAAAACGCCAAGTTCAACTTCGACAAGTATCGCAAGGTTGTGGCCATTTTCACCCGTATGCTGGACAACGTGGTGGAGATCAACGGTCTGCCGCTGGAAGGTCAGCGTCACGAAATTCAGTATAAGCGCCGCCACGGCATGGGCATTCTGGGCCTGGGCTCCACGCTAGCCATGCTGCGCATGCCTTACGGTTCAGACGAATCCGTCAGCTTCACTGAAGAAGTATGCCGCGAGATGGCGCTGGAAGGCTGGCGCCAAGGTTTGGAGCTGGCGAAAGAAAAAGGCCCGGCTCCTATCATGGAAGACACTTTTGTCGTCACCGAAGAAATGCTGCGCCTGCGTCCGGAAATGGCGAAAGACGGCCTGAAAGCCGGCGACAAACTGAAAGGTAAAGTGCTGCACGCCAAGTACAGCCGCTACATGCAGCGCGTTGCGGAAGCTGATCCCAAGCTGGTCGACGCACTGGCTAAAAAAGGCGCGCGCTTCACGCACCATACGTCCATTGCTCCTACTGGCACCATTTCCCTGTCACTGGCCAACAACGCCAGCAACGGCATTGAGCCCAGCTTCGCCCATCACTATTCCCGTAACGTGATTCGCCAGGGCAAGAAGACCAAAGAGAAAATGGACGTATTCTCCTATGAGCTGCTGGCGTATCGCCACCTGGTCAATCCCAAAGCCATGCCATTCTCAGAGGACGCCGAAGCGCAATTGCCTGCGTACTTCACCACCAGTGACGACGTGACGCCCAAGCAGCACGTGGATATTCAGGCGGCGGCGCAACTGTGGGTGGACTCCTCCATCTCCAAAACCGCCAATGTCCCGACCGATTTCCCATATGGGGAGTTCAAGGACATTTATATGTACGCTTACGAAAAAGGCCTGAAAGGCTGCACCACCTTCCGCTTCAACCCGGAAGCTTTCCAGGGCGTACTGGTCAAAGAGAAAGACCTGGAGAACACCTTCTACGAGTTCACCACCGAAGATGGCCAAACCATTAAGCTGAAAGGCAACGAAGAAGTTGAGTATGACGGTGAAACCCACACCGCCGCCAACCTGTTCGACGCCTTGAAAGAAGGCACTTACGGAAAATACTGAGGCGAAGTCCTGGCGATTTCGTAAAATCGCCAGGTTTCTCCATAGAAAATGTTAAAAATGGGCGCATAATATGCGCCTGCAGCTAGGTTTTCCCGGGAAAACCTGAGCAAAGCCACCGTACACAAGGGTATACAGTCATGGCTGTTAAAATTGAAAAGAAAATTGTCGGCTACAAAGTTCACAAGCCCAGTGACGTTACGCCGGCGAGCGAACCGGTTCAGGAGCAACCACAGCCGGTTGAAATGAATGAAAAAATCGAGCGCCCGGATTTCCTTCTCGGCACGACGTACAAGATCAAACCCCCGGTGTCGGAGCATGCGTTTTATATCACCATCAACGACATCCTGTTGAATGAAGGCACCGACCACGAAGCTCGTCGTCCGTATGAAATCTTCATCAACTCCAAATCCATGGAACACTTTCAGTGGGTTATCGCACTGACGCGGGTTATCTCCGCCGTGTTCCGCAAAGGCGGCGACATCACCTTCCTGCTGGAAGAGCTGCTGTCCGTGCATGATCCCAGCGGCGGCTACTACAAGAAAGGTGGCATTTTTGTCCCCTCCCTGGTGGCGGAAATCGGCGCAGTCATTGAAAAGCACATGAAAGCGCTAGGCATTATCGAGTCCGAGGAAATGAGCGACGCTCATAAACGCATGATCGCGGAGAAACGCGCAGAGTACGAGGCGCGACAGAAAAATGAAGCGAATGCGGATGGCTCCGCCTTCCCTGCAAACGCGACAATGTGTAAGAAATGCAGCCAAAAATCCGTGATCTTGATGGATGGATGCCAAACCTGTCTCAATTGTGGCGACAGTAAGTGCGGCTGAACAACTGTTAATAAAGTTGTTATGAAATCAATGTCAAAATAGGAGGGTGAGTCCCTCCTTTTTTCGTTTTTGGAAACGGTGGACCGAGATTTGCAAGATAACTAAATCCAAGTAGACTAACGCCCTACACAACTTCAAGGAGAATATATGATTAAAAAGTGCCTGTTTCCGGTAGCGGGTTATGGAACCCGATTCCTGCCCGCCACCAAAGCCATGCCTAAAGAAATGCTGCCTGTCGTAAGCAAACCACTGGTTCAGTACGGCGTAGAAGAAGCAGTCGCCGCTGGCATGAACTCTTTCGGTTTTGTTACCGGCCGGGGTAAGCGGGCCATTGCGGACCACTTTGATATTTCTTATGAGCTGGAACAACAGATCAAGGGAACCGGTAAGGAAGAGCTTCTCTCCAGCATTCGCAGCCTGATAAATAACAATAAATTCTCATTCACCCGCCAAAATGAAATGAAAGGTTTAGGACACGCTATTCTTTCCGGACAGACTCTGATCGGCGACGAGCCGTTCGCGGTCGTACTTGCAGACGACCTCTGCATGGTGGAAGAAGGCGAAGACAGCGTGCTGGCCCAGATGACCAAGCTGTACAATCAATTCCGTTGCAGCATTGTGGCCATCCAGGAAGTTCCACACGACGAAGTTCACAAGTATGGCGTCATCGCTGGCGACCCAATGAAAGAAGGCCTGTTCCGCGTCACAGACATGGTGGAGAAGCCGCCCGTCGACCAGGCTCCGTCCAACTACGCCATTATCGGCCGCTATATTCTGACGCCGGATATTTTCGACATCATCCGCGACACAGAGCCCGGTAAGAACGGCGAAGTTCAAGTGACCGACGCACTGCTGAAACAAGCCAAAGACGGCTGCGTACTGGCGTATAAGTTCAAGGGACGTCGTTTCGACTGCGGCAGCATCGATGGCTTTGTTGAAGCCACCAACTATGTCTACGAAAACGTGTACAAAAAAGGCCTGATGTAATTCATCACCTTTTTCCATGCACCAAAAAAGCGCCTAAATGGGCGCTTTTTTATTTGGAGCGCCCCGCCATCTAGTACAGAGCATTCAGACAAAGACAAAGACAACAGACGCGAACTGAGGGAAGCATCATTCTCCGCTATTCATTAACTGCAGGATAAAGCGCTTTTTATCTTCGTCACTGGCGCGAAAGCGTTTCAGCAACAACCGCTCCGTCGAATCGGGCAATGCCTCTTCCATCACTTTGGTCAGGCGCTCAATGACCGTATCCAAGTCCCCATCCTCGCCCACCTCAAAACCAGGCAGATCCAACTGAGGATTGTTTTTTTCGTTCTGATTAAAGTCCAGCAGCGCATCCAGGGAAACGCCCGTCTTTACGCAAAGGTCAAACAGATTATCGATAGAAGGGAAACAACGCTGGGATTCAATAGGATTTTCCCAACCAGCCACAACCGTGACATCCACCTGACAAAAGGTAGCGATGTCCTCAAGGGTAAGCTTTTTCTTGTGCCGAAAATCCCGAAGGCGCTGATAGAAGGTTCGAAGATACTTCATGCCCCGCTCCGTGACTGGTTTTCGGCAATCGTATCACTAAAAAGTCAATACAAACCAGCCATTCGGACGCCACAAGGGCCGAAGACAACAAACTATTTTTGAATAATTTCAGAAACTAAAAAAGATCACTGACAAAGAAGGGAATTGGTAGGACCGACCAGATTCGAACTGGTGACCTCCACGATGTCAACGTGGCGCTCTAACCAACTGAGCTACGGTCCTGCTGTCAGCGGGTGCGTAAGATAACAAAGAAGCCTGACCTGAGCAAGCACTTTTATTCATATTACGCACATCCGATAAATATTTGATTCTTTCCACGAAATGCGGCTAAAAAACGTACTCACAAGCCCATGGAGATAAAGGAAATATACTCTACCAGATCTCCACGTTGAATCGTCGTATTTGCTGGCGCTACAGCAAAGCCATCCGCCCAGCTTGCGGAAGACAGCACGCCTGAGCTTTGATTGGGGTGCATTTCCAGCCCCGCCCTTCCCTCATCGTCCACTGAGACTCTCACGCGCAGGTATTCCTCACGCCCGCCAGGCTTGGGAATATCAAACAACGCAGGCAGGCGCGCCACCGCAGACGCCCCACTCTCAGCAGCGCCCTGCATCTTCAAAATATAGGGGCGCGCCAGTATGCAAAAAGTCACGAACACTGCGGCAGGGTTACCAGGAAGGCCGAGAAACGGGGTTGCGCCAACCTGACCAAAAGCAAGGGGCTTACCGGGCTTTATGGCTAACCGCCACATATTCAGCTCCCCGTTCGCTTCCACCGCAGCCTTGACATGATCCTCCTCTCCCACCGAAACGCCGCCGCTGGAGATAATCAAATCCGCATCCGCGGCCGCCTGCAATAACGCCTGCTCCGTCGCCTCGTAGGTGTCGGCTATCACGCCAAGATCGAAAATCTCGCACTGAAAGCGAGATAACAGGCCACACAGAGTGTAGCGGTTCGAGTTATAAATCTTACCCGCCGGCAGAGGCGCGCCAGGCTCGACCAGCTCATCGCCCGTGGACAACACCGCCACCCGAAGTTTGCGACGCACTTTAACCTGCGCCACGCCTACGGAGGCGATCAGACCCAGGTCCTGCGGAAGCAGCTTCTTACCTGCGCCAACAACAGTCTGTCCTACCTGGATATCCTGACCGGCCTGACGCAGATTATTGCCTTGTCGCACCCCAGCGGGAACAACCACGGTCTCGCCTTCCAGCCGACAGTGCTCCTGCATGACGACAGCGGCGGCGCTCTCAGGAATAGCCGCCCCCGTAAAAATGCGCGCCGCAGAACCCGCTTTTAAGGGCGCAGGACTTTCTCCCGCAGGAATACGCTGAGAAATTGGCAGCGCTATTTCCAACTCCGCCTCGCAGGCGTCTCTGGGAATAGCGTAACCATCCACAGCACTGTTATCCGTCGGAGGGACCATAATGGTCGATACCACATCCTCCGCCAGCACTCTGCCAGCCGCTTCAAGCAGAGGGATAATCTCATCCCCTACGATAGGCTGCGCAGCCGCCTGCAGAATACGCTTGGCGTCCGCGACAGGACGCAGTCCAGAAAACGGCGCGTCACAACTGTGGCGACTATGCGCCTGAGTATTGGAGGCGCTCATCCGCGAGGTCCGCAGCCGGGCTTCTCAGAGCCCTCAGCAGACTTTCCCGGCTGCTTCAACAAGCCAACAAAGTTACAAGGTTTATGTCGCGCATCCAGTTGTTCGGCGATGATTTTATTCCAAGCGGTTTTACAGGCGTTGGTAGAGCCCGGCATACAGAAAACCACCGTGCCATTAGCCAGCCCGGCGATGGCTCTGGACTGCACAGTAGAGGTGCCAATCTCTTGATAGGAAATGGCGCGAAACAGCTCGCCAAATCCTTCCACTTCTTTATCAAACAGCGGCTTGATCGCTTCCGGGGTACTGTCTCTACCGGTAAAACCAGTGCCGCCGGTGATCAACACCACCTGCACTTGCGGGTCCGCAATCCAGGCGGAAACCACCGCCCTCATCAGATAGACGTCATCTGGAATCAACGTCCGATCGATAATTTCATGCCCCGCTCCCCGCGCGCCGTCCACAAGAGCCTGTCCGGAGGTATCCGTCTCCTGCGTGCGAGTATCGGAAACGGTCAACACCGCCACATTGAGCGGCATGAACTCGGCTACGATATGCTGTCCCATGATTTTACACCTTGACCATTTGTGTCGGATTCTGCCGGGAGCAGGCAGAAATTACTATTTCCCAATATAGGTATACACGGAACCCAGTTGCTCAGGGCCGGATTGAGTCACCTGCAGATCTTTGAGCAACCCGTCGCTAAGCCCATAGCACCATCCATGCACTGACAACGGCTGCCCTCTGCTCCAGGCATTCTGAACGATGCCTGTATGGCAAACGTGGCGCACCTGATGCATGACATTGAGCTCGCACATACGGTTGACGCGCTCGCCCATGTCTTCAATGGCGTCCACTTCATCCTGATGCTGGGCGTAGATATCCTTGATATGCCGCAGCCAGTTATCGATCAAGCCGAACTGATCCGCGCCCAACGCCGCACGCACGCCGCCACAGCCGTAATGTCCGGTGACGATAATGTGCCGCACCTTCAGGACTTCCACCGCAAACTGGATGGAGGAAAGGCAATTGAGATCAGAGTTGACCACCACGTTAGCGACGTTGCGGTGCACAAAGACCTCTCCGGGCAGCATGCCGACGATTTCATTCGCCGGCACGCGGCTGTCGGAGCAGCCGATCCACATGAAAGTGGGCGCCTGTTGGCGCTCCAAAGTTGGAAAAAAGTCGGGATCGGCCTTACGGATTTTCTCCGACCATTTTTTGTTGTTTATAAGAAGCTGATTAATTTCGTCCATCTATCACACACGATAATAGTCACGATACCATTCAACAAATTTCTTAACGCCCTCTTCCACTGTCGTGGAGGGACGATAACCCACGTCGTCGATCAGCGCCTGCACATCCGCATAGGTGGCGGGCACATCGCCAGGCTGCATGGGCAGCAGATTTCTTTCCGCTTTTTTGCCCAGGCACTCTTCCAGAATTTCTATATAGCGGGACAGCTCCACCGGGTTGTTGCTGCCGATATTGTAAATGCGATACGGCGCTTTGCTGGTGCCGGGGTCAGGCTGCATGCCGTCCCACTCCAGGTTGCCGGGCGCCACATGATCCAGCGTACGGATGATGCCTTCCACAATATCGTCGATATAAGTGAAGTCGCGCTTGTGCTTGCCATAGTTGAATACGTCGATTGGTTCGCCAGCGATGATTTTGCGCGTAAAAATAAATAGCGCCATATCCGGACGCCCCCAAGGACCGTACACGGTAAAGAAGCGTAAACCCGTCGTCGGAATCCCATACAGCGAACTATAGGTATGGGACATCAGCTCATTGGACTTCTTGGTCGCCGCATACAGGCTCAAAGGGTGATCCACATTGTCATGCACGGAGAAAGGCATGGATTCGTTAGCGCCGTATACAGAGCTGCTGGAAGCGTAAACCAGATGATCAACCTTGTTATGACGGCAGCCTTCCAGAATATTCATGTGTCCCACCAGGTTCGCGGACACATAGGCATGCGGGTTTTCGATGGAGTAACGAACACCAGCCTGAGCGGCTAGGTGAACCACGCGATCAGGCTTGTGTTTCGCGAATAGCGCTTCAATGCCTTCGCGATCCGCGACATCCAGGCGCACATCAGTAAAGCCTTTGTATGGCGTCAAACGTGCGAGACGGGCTTCTTTCAGGGAAACTTCATAATAATCATTGAGGTTATCAACACCGATAACCTCATCCCCACGATCCAGCAGCCTCAATGCGACATGAGAGCCGATAAAGCCGGCCGTTCCTGTTACTAATACTTTCATTTTACATCCCCCTATACGAATTCAGTCTCGAAGCGCGCCTGGCGAAAAACAGTGCGCCAGACGCTCAAAAACAACTCAAGCGCCCTGCAAACAATCAGGGCGCAATCTCATCAGAAATGAACGCTTACTCCGAGATATGGTCCGCCGATATTCACATCAGCGTCCACATCGCTGACATCGTCCAGCTCCAGTTGCATTTCACGCCAACCCAGCTCAACGCCCACCACCTCAATTTCATAGTTGATGCGGGCGGTAACGTCGAGCATACGGTTGTCGCTGTATTTCAGGCCTGCAAGAGATGCGCCGGCGCTTAAGCCGGTAAGAGGAAGGTCCACACCCACTGCGCCGTACAGCATCGGCACGACTTCGTCGATGGCCGTGGTGCTTTCATTCGTGGATGCGCCTTTTTGCTTAATAGTGATCTCACCGTCAAAAATACGGGCCTGCAGACCAAGGTCAAGTGATACGACATTATCTAAAAGACGCCAATAGGCTATAAGGTCGGTATGGGTCAGATCCACGTCAGTGTCGACATCGCCAGTAAAGGTCACGCCATCGAATGTTTTGGTCAACGTGCCTTGGCCGTTCTGGCTCAGCTCGGTGTACTGCAGACGCAAATTGGGCAGCCCGGGAACAAAGTGCTCAAACGCCACATAGCCCTGAATGAATGTGTCGTCGCCCAACCCCAGATCATTTTCCAGATCCACGGACTCTGAACCCGACTGGACGTCGCCGGTAAAGTCCGCGTTCCAGCCGCTCACGCCGGCGAACAGCCCAATCGTATCAGCATAAGCGCCGTTACAGGCAATCGCCGCCAATAACGTCATCGTTGCTCTTTTCATTAATTATTCCTCTATTTCATTGGCGAATAGCCCGCCCTGCTTTACCAGATGGGCTTAAAGTAATGAGAGGAGCCTGCGTCAGGCCGGGCGTCGTGCGAAGGCTCCCGGGCACAGCTTAATTATTGATTATGAACGCTTGCTGAACCAACTTTATTTACAAAAAGGGCCGGCGATGGCCGGCCCGATTAGGAGAGTGATTAGAACTGGACGCCTAACCTGCGGCCGACTTCTTCGTAATATTCGATGACGTCGCCCAGATCCTGACGGAAACGGTCCTTGTCCATTTTCTCACCAGTGGCCTTGTCCCAGATACGGCAGCCGTCAGGGCTGAATTCATCGCCCAGCGTGACCTTGCCGTCAACCAGGCCGAACTCCAGCTTGTAATCCACCAGGGTCATGCCAGCGGCGTCGAACAAAGACTTCAGAATCTCGTTCACTTTGAAAGTCTGCGCCTTCATTTCCTCCAGCTGCTCGTCCGTCGCCCAACCGAAAGCCCGCGCATGATGCTCATTAATCATCGGATCATGCAGCTCATCGTTCTTCAGGAACAGTTCGTAAGTAGGAGGAGTCAGCTCCATGCCTTCACGAATTCCCAAACGGCGACACAGGCTGCCGGCGGCCACGTTACGCACAACGCACTCCACAGGAATCATCTGCAAACGCTTCACCAGGGACTCACGCTCGGAAAGCAGGCGAACAAAATGGACGGGCACGCCAGCTTCCGCCAGCTTGCTCATAATGAACGCATTGAATTTATTGTTTACTTCACCCTTGCGGCTCAGCTTCGCTTTCTTTACACCGTCGAAAGCGGAAGTATCGTCACGGAACTCCATTACAAACAGGTCCGCGTCATCCGTTTTAAAGATCGACTTGGCTTTTCCAGAATACAGCTCTTCGAGCTTTTGCATTGAGGGCGTCTCCGCAGTTAGTTGAATTAAGACATGTTATCCAGAATCTTGTTCAGCAGGATCAACTGCTCTTGCCGGCCAACGTCCGAGGACGTTGGTTCGGAGGATATGTGTACGCCATCGTCTGCGGGAGACAGCAAAACACGGAAGTTGAATCTGTCGGACAGTTTCTCTTCCTCTTTACCGCCAAACCAGCCAGACCACCAGCTTGTGTTTTTCTCATGCTCTTTCTCGACGAAGCGCACGAAGTACACACCCTCGCTCCGGTTGATATCAATTACGGGAATGCGGCTGTCATTCAACGCCTGCCCCAGCGCAAACCAGGCGCGGTCATAATTGAGATCCACCCGCAGATAGGGCTGATCAGCATTCTCCACCAGCGATACGCGAGACTCGCCGCCGATATTCTGAGCCACCAGTGAGTAACTACCCAGGCTCTCGCCTTGATCGCTCATATACTGACGCATATCCGTCAACAGGCTTTCCTGCTGAGGCGTTGGACCCATCAATGGCATACCCTGGACCGTCACTCGAACTTCCGAGCTCAGTCTTTTCAAACCTTGCTGCACTCTCACTTGCAGTTGCAACTGCTCATTGCTGACATAAGGCTGCAACTGCATTTTGCTGACGAACTCAGACGCTTTCAGCGAGTTCATCGGCAGACTCACCTGCATGCGCCCTTCCGCGGTATCCACTTCCGCCACGCTGCCGCCGATGGACTCCCAATAGCGTTTCAGCGCAGGCCAGACTTTCCCTGGCGGCTCACTGGCCAGCAACCAGATATCGTCAGCCGTTTTCTTGATGGCGAAATGCTCTTGCAACAGATCAGAGCCAGGCGCTGGCGGAGGCGGAACCACGAAGTCCTTGCTGGCGACAAACGCCTTTTCCGCGTGCGGCACAGGGAAACGGTCCTGTAAGCGACGGGTGGAATACCACTCCGGCACGACCAAAGGATCGCCGCGCTCAGCCTGCATATATTGATTGGAACGGTCAGTCATGAGACTACATCCCGACAGCCCCGCCGCAATAAGAACACTACTTAATAAACGTTTCATCAAAACAGAGGCCGTCCGTTATTCGCTAATCAGATCCAACGCCATTAGAGCGTCGCGCACTTGAGGTCTGCGTTCAGAGCTCAACTCCGTCAGTGGGAGACGAATCCCGGAACTGATCAGCCCCATTTCAGCCATCGCCCACTTCACCGGGATAGGGTTGGATTCTACGAACATGGCGCTATGCAGCGGTTGCAGTTTCTCCTGCAGGGCGCGAGCGGCGTCCGCATCGCCTTTCAAAGCAAACTCACACAGACTGGACAATAATTTAGGCGCTACGTTGGCGGTGACGGAAATATTGCCTTTGCCACCGGCGAGCATTAACTCAACCGCAGTGCCGTCATCCCCAGAGTAAACCGAAAACCCCTCAGGGGAAGCGTTAATAAGCTGCCGCCCTCTTTCCAGGTTACCCGTCGCGTCTTTAATCCCCACTATATTAGGGATCTGCGCCAATCGCAGCGCGGTCTCATTGGACATATCGCAGGCGGTGCGCCCTGGCACGTTGTAAAGAATCTGTGGAATATCGACGGCTTCCGCCAGCTTCTTGAAATGCTGGAAAAGACCTTCCTGAGTGGGCTTGTTGTAGTAAGGAGTCACCAGAAGACAGGCGTCAGCGCCGGCTTTTTTCGCCTGCGCCGTGAGATGCAGGGCTTCGGTCGTGGAGTTGGCGCCCGTGCCTGCAATAACGGGGATGCGTCCGTTGACGTAATCCACCACCCGCTTGATAACTGTTTCGTGCTCTTCAAAATCCAGGGTCGCGGACTCCCCTGTGGTGCCTACGGCGACAATGCCGTGAGTGCCGTTATCAATATGAAAATCGAGCAATCGGTCAAGGTTTGGCCAGTCAATGGCGCCATCCTCAAGCATGGGAGTCACCAATGCAACCAAGCTACCTTTTATCATCTTGTTCTCCACGTATTAACAACTAGTTCTTTACGCACTAAACCGGCGTCGCAGGACGCTTGTGGAATAAAACGCGCCGCCTATGGACAACGCTCGCCATCCATGCGGAATAGGAATGCCATGAATAATTCCGGAATGTGCTGTAAAGCGATTTCACAACAGCGCTTGGACGGCGCCGAGAGCCCTTCCTCTACTAACCCGGGTATGGTACTTCCCACCCTTAATATTAACAAGACTGGCGCGGATAAAAGGACCCGCAACGCCACGCCCCGGGGACACTTGACAGTGGCGGGGGCCCGGAGGAGTATGTGCGTTGCAATCCATCTACACATATACATTAAGAATGGGAAATACATTGCCTAGAGAAAATTATCTGGTCATTTCCGCTATTGGCGAAGACCGCCCGGGAATCGTTAACGAACTGGCCAAAGCCTGCTCAGACTACCAGTGCAACATTGTCGACAGTCGCATGACGGTGCTGGGAACCGAATTCGCCCTGGTCATGATGGTGTCCGGCAGCTGGGACGCCATCGCCAAACTGGAAAATATAATCCCCCCCTTGGCCCGCAAGCTTGATCTAAACCTGATCATTAAACAGACTCAGGCCCGACGCCCAGCGCGCGCGCTCACTTATAACGTCAATGTAGTGGCGCTGGATCACCCAGGCATCGTCTACCGGATTGCGCAGTTCTTTTATTCCCGCAAAATCAATATTGATGAGCTACAGACCAACACCTACAGCGCCCCGCATTCCGGCACGCAGATGTTTAATATCAACATGACCGTAAACATTCCTGCGGATATGCACTTGGCGAGTTTGCGCGAAGAGTTCATGCTGTTCTGCGACGACCTTAATCTGGACGCAGTACTGGAGCCAATGCGCTCAATTTAACTTAGCGCGACACACATCCGTCATTAGAGCGCCAACGTAAAACGCACAGTTAGGCGCTCCGCGCATCTATTAATCCCAATCAATTCGACCAAAACAGAAATAAGGAGCCACCATGGCGCAACCAGGACAAACCGTTCCCGATTTCGAGGCCCAGGCCACTCCAGATCAAACCGTTCGACTGAGCGACCTGAAAGGCAAAAATGTCGTCATTTATTTCTACCCTAAGGACCATACTCCAGGGTGCACCACAGAAGGCCAGGACTTCAGAGATAACTACGCCGAATTCGAAAAGCTGAACACAGTAGTGTTCGGAGTCTCTAAAGACAGCCTGAAAACCCACCAAAACTTCAAAGCGAAACACGATTTCCCATTCGAACTCATCACAGACCCGGACGAGGTCGTATGCAAGGTATTCGACGTCATCAAACTGAAGAAGCTTTATGGCAAGGAATATATGGGAATTGATCGCTCAACCTTTCTCATTGACGCCGAAGGCGTGCTGCGCAACGAGTGGCGCAAAGTAAAGGTGAAAGGACACGTAGCGGAAGTACTGGAAGCCGCCAAAGCGTTGTAAAGGCAGCCAAAGAACTTTCTTGATTTTATGGACGAGCCCGGATCGCCGGGCTCGTCCTGACATTACACTCCCGCCGCTTTGACGGTTGGCCAGGCTGAAAAGATCGCCTTCAATAAGGTCGCCAGAGGAATCGCGAAAAACACTCCCCAAATACCCCACAACCCGCCAAATACCAATACGCTGACAATAATCACCACTGGATGCAGGTTCACCACTTCGGAGAACAACAATGGCACCAATACATTACCATCCAGCGCCTGAATAACGCCGTAGGCCACCATCAACCAGATGAAATCAGGACCCCAGCCCCACTGAAACAGCGCTATCAACGCCACAGGAATGGTCACAATCGCCGCGCCAATGTAGGGAATCACCACCGACAGCCCAACCAAAACCGCCAACAGCAGAGAATAGTTGAGCCCCATCAGTACGAATGCGACATAGGTCGCCACTCCCACGATCAGAATCTCCAACACCTTGCCACGGATGTAGTTGGCGAACTGCATGTTGGCCTCCGCCCAGATATTGGTCATTAAGCGACGCTCTGTCGGCAGCAGCGTCGATAGCGAATTCAAAATGACGCCGCGATCTTTCAGGAAGAAGAACACCATGATCGGCACCAGCACCGCATAGATCATGATCGCAAGCAAAGTGGGAATGCTGGATAAAGAGAAAGAGAAAACCCACTGCGTGATTTTGCTCACTTCTGTCGTCAATTGACGAGACAGCCCCACCACACTCTCTTCCGTAAAGAATTGAGGGTATTGCTCAGGGAGGAGTTTTATCAAGGTTTGCAGATTAGTCATCATGGTGGGCAGCTCCTGAAATAAGGAGGTGACCTGACGCACCATCAACGGGAGGATCAGCAGCACGCTCGCCAGCGTCACGCCTACGAACAGCGCAAATACGGAAAGCACTGCATAAATATGCCCCATTCCCAGACGCTGCAGCTTGATCACCAGCCCCTGCAGAATATAAGCAATAACAATACTACCGATCACCGGCGCCAGCATGGCGCCGAAAAACGCCATCACAAGAACGCCCGCCACCAGCAGGATAAACAGAATGACGGCCTCCTCATCAGAGAAGTACTTGTCAAACCAGCTCTTAAATACTTTTAACATCGAAATGCGCTCACATCTAATGTCACCGGAGAGAATCAGCCGCGCAAGATCAGGAAATGAAACTCGCCCTCTTCCACCCTGCTCTCCACCAGAGTGTGCGCACTAAGTTGCAAATAGGAAGAAAAATCCCTTTGCGAACCTGGATCCGTCGTTAACACCAACAATTGTTCGCCAGCGGCCATCGCATTCAGTTTCTGCTTGGTCTTCAACAACGGCATCGGGCATTTCAAGCCCCTCAAATCAAGCGTGCTGACCGCCGCTTCCTGATTAGACATCGCCCCTCCAAATACCGGTTGATTCGCCCCGCATGATAGGGATATCAACTACATATTGCTATATTGTAATTGATAAGACGTCACTTCTTTCCGCCGATTGACGTACAATCTCAGGCGTTAAAGTATTAGAAGATTTCTCCAAAACAGCTTAAAGTCGTGTAAATCACGCATTCCGCCATTTGACGGATTCTGCTGCCGAAACTTGGTCCCATGCGCAAAAAATACCTTATCCCATTACTGTTCAGCCTGACTCTTTCCCCCGTCACTCACGCCGACGAATCCACGTTACCGGAGCTGGGCGACAGCAGCGGCGCAATCATTACGCCCGCCCAAGAGCAAGCGTTGGGACAGGCTTGGCTGCGCTCGCTGCGCTCTCAGCTTCCTACATACGCTGATCCGTTACTGACAGTTTACGTGCGAGACCTGATCTACAAGCTGGCGCCTAACAGCGAGCTGCAGGACCACAACCTGACCACGGTAGTTGTCGACTCTAATATCCTGAACGCATTCGCCGTTCCCGGCGGCGTTATAGGCGTCAACGCCGGCTTGTTTTTGTATGCCCAAAGCGAACAGGAAATGGCCGGCGTGCTCGCTCACGAAATCGCCCACTTAAGCCAACGCCATTTCGCCCGACGCCTGGAAGAAAGCAAGATGCACACGGCTCTCAACATGGCGGGAATTCTAGCGAGCGTGATTATCGCCGCCACCGCCGGTTCAGATGCTGGCGTCGCAGCCTTAGCCTCAACACAGGCCTATTCGATACAGGAACAATTGAGCTATAGCAGACAGAACGAGCAAGAGGCGGACCGGCTCGGTCTGGAAACCCTCGCAGCCAGCGGCATGGAGCCTCGCGCCATGTCCACCATGTTTGAAAAGATGCTGCGCAACAACCGCTACGCACAGCAATTTCCTGAATACCTGCGCACTCACCCTCTGACAGAGAGCCGCGTATCGGACACCGCCGCCAGAGCCGCCAACTATCCAGCCGGCGTATACAAAGAAGACCCTGACTACTATATCATGCAAAGCCGCGTGCTTTTGCATTACGCCAAGAACGCCGAGGACGCCTTTAATCTTTTCAAGGCGCAAGCCACCGGCGGCACAGAAAATTCGCGCTTGGCTGCGTTGTACGGACAGGTGATCAGCGCCAACAAAGTGGAGCGCCCGCAGGACGCCAAAGAGGCAATGGAGCAACTGCTTAAAGTAGACAGCAATCGAATCTCCATCGTCATCGCCTACGCGGACTGGCTGGCGGCAAGCAAGAGAAACGATGAAGCCATTCAGGTGCTTAACAAGCATCTGCAGCGCAATCCAGGCAACTATCCGCTCAGTATGGATTTGGCCCGCCTGCTGAATCAACGGGGCGATCACAAGGAGGCGGAGCGCCTGCTACGCGGATTAACCTCCAGTTACGGCGCCGAGCCCAGCCTCTGGTATGAACTGGCGGAAACCCATGGATTGGCTGGCTCAATCGCCGAGCTACATCAAGCGCGAGCGGAATATTTCTATCTGACCGGAAATATCGCCAAAGCGACGCAACAGTTACGCCAGGCGCTCAGCAAAAGTGAAGGGAACTATCAAAGAATGGCGGTCATCCAAAAACGGATGAAAGACTTTGCCGAGGCAGGAAAGGAATTTAAGTTTTAGCACTAAAGGCGCTCCATATCGAAGCGCCTTCATAGCCATATGATTACGCGTTGCCTTTTACGGCCATCTGGCGCTCTTTGGAGAAGTTAAGCATCCGCTGCAATGGGATAAGCGCCTTCTCCCGCAAATCCGCTTCCACGATAATTTCCTGACGCTTACTGATCAAAACGTCACGCAAATTCTCCAGCCCATTCATCGCCATCCAGGGACAGTGCGCACAGCTTCTACAAGTAGCGCCATTCCCCGCCGTCGGCGCCTCGATAAGCGTTTTCTCTGGAGCCATTTGCTGCATCTTATAGAAAATGCCAGCATCCGTTGCGACGATGAATTGCTCGTTCGACATGTTCTTGACCGCGTTGATCAACTGCGACGTAGAGCCTACAACGTCCGCCATATCCACGACAGCCTCCGGCGATTCAGGATGCACCAATACCGCAGCGTCAGGATAGAGCTGCTTGAGGTCAGACAAACCTTTTGATTTGAACTCCTCATGCACGATACAGGAGCCATCCCACAGCAAGATATCCGCTCCAGTCTTGTTTTTCACATAGCCGCCCAGATGCTTGTCAGGGGCCCATATGATCTTCTCGCCCCGCTCATGCAGGTATTCGACGATATCCAGGGCGATGCTGGATGTGACCACCCAGTCTGCGCGCGCCTTCACCGCCGCGGAAGTATTCGCGTACACCACTACCGTGCGGTCTTTGTGTTCATCACAGAACGCAGAGAACTCTTCTACGGGGCAACCGATGTCCAGTGAGCATGTCGCCTCCAGAGTGGGCATCAGAACCGTTTTCTCAGGGTTAAGGATCTTCGCCGTCTCCCCCATAAAACGAACGCCACACACCATCAGAGTGGACGCTGGATGTTGATTGCCAAAACGGGCCATCTCCAGAGAGTCTGCGACGCAGCCTCCGGTCTCTTCCGCCAACGCCTGCAACAAAGGATCAGTGTAATAATGAGCCACCAGCACAGCGTCTTCCTGCACCAACAGCTCTTTTATCTCCGCCTTCAGGCGCTCCGCTTCCTCCGGACTTAATTCACTGGCTTCGTGCTCTCGAGCGAGATGCTCCTGAACAAAAATTCGGTCGCTTATAGCACTCATCAATTTTGACCCGTATTTAATAGTATTTTGTATCCACAGCATTTTACCGCCATAGCGACATTATACGACATGATGAACGCCGATTAAGCCTTTCATCGACATACAGATAAGGAGCGCAAGGAACTGGAGTGCGGGAGAAACAAAAACGGGGCCTTGAAGGCCCCGCTTTGCAAAGAATGGTGGGTCGTGATGGATTCGAACCATCGACCAATTGGTTAAAAGCCAACTGCTCTACCGACTGAGCTAACGACCCAAGAAACTTTCTTGGATGACTATCGTCTCGATGACGACAATCTGGAATTTAATGGTGGGTCGTGATGGATTCGAACCATCGACCAATTGGTTAAAAGCCAACTGCTCTACCGACTGAGCTAACGACCCAAGCGAGGCGCATATACTACTGATTCTGAGGGAAATGACAAGAGGTTTTTTCAAATTTTTTTCAGAAAAAACGCATCTTTTTTTCAGACGCCCTCACTGCACCTGTCTTAAATAATCTTTCGCCAAATTTGCAGGGGAAGTGCCCGGAAAACGGCTGACAGTTTCACTCAAATACTTCTTCGCTTCAGCGTTATCGCCCAAACGATGAAAGGTAACGCCAAGCTTATACATGGCGTCTGGAGCCTTTCTATGTTCTGGATACTTTCCCACAACCACAACAAACGCCTGACGCGCCTGTTCGAGCTTAGGAATCACCAGATACACCTCTCCCAACCAATAATACGCATTAGCGGAAAGATCAGACTCCGGATACTTTTTGATGAAAGCATGTAAGGCTTCCACCGCTTTGTCATACTCACGCCGCTTGATCAAATCAAACGCCTGATCATACTCTTGCTGCTCCGCTGCAGAGGGAGGCGCTTTATTTGGCGTCAACACCAGCGACTCATCAGAGCTGCTCGCAGGACCTGGAGTTGGCGTAACTGACGCATCCACGCCCGTCGTGGGCGCAGGTCCGTCAACAGCGACAGGGGGACGGGTTTCCCGCGTCTGAGTCCCCTGGCGCTGCAACTCCAATATTCGCCGATCCAGATCAATGTAGCGCTCACGCTCTTGCTTCTTCATCTGGTCAACCTGATGCCTGAGCTCTTCCACTTGCCCTCTGAGCTCCCTCACCTCCTGTTGCATCTGCTCAAACATGTAGAGCATTTCCGCCGCAGAACCGCCCGCAGAAGGGGCTTGCTGTTGCGCCGGACGCACCTGCAGCACTGGCGTCGTCGTTGACGAAGCCGCCAACGCCAGTGGAGACAATGCTCCACACGCCAATACGCCAAGGAGAGTTACCTTCCGAATAGTTTTCTTAGACATCAGTTCGGCTATCCGTCCTTAATAGTTCAAATAAGATTACTTGTACTCAATCACTACGCGACGGTTCTTGTTCCAAGCTGCTTCGTTGTGAGAAGGATCAACCGGGAACTCTTCACCATAGCTAACAGTTTCGATCTGGCTATCGCTGGCGCCATTGACTACCAGGAAACGCTCGATCGCCTGCGCGCGACGCTCGCCCAACGCAAGGTTGTATTCTTTAGTGCCACGCTCATCCGCATAGCCGTTCAGAACCACTTTTACCGCAGGGTTAGCCGCCAGCAACGCCGCGTGAGCGCGCAGAGACATGTGAGAATCTGGCTTCACGATAGTTTTGTCGAAATCGAAGTAGAATACGCGCACTTCACGCAGAGCGTCTTGCTCTGCAGTCATTGCGTTTTGCTCAGCCAGACGCTGCTGCTCAGCCAATTCTTCTTCAGACAAACCAGAACCGTTGCCCAGGCCAACGCCGCCTGCGTCAGCGCCGTCTTGATCAACTACGCCAACAGTTTCGTCTGGTTTGGTATCGGTTGAAGTACAACCTGCTGCAATAAAAGAGACCAACACCAGCGCGAAAATATTACGAATACTCAGTACATTCATAGCTTTTCCTTACATACTTAGCTTGTTTTATCTTGAAATATACGGGGACCAGGCCGGTTCCCGCACGTCGCCAAACTGGGCCGGCAGGGTATACTTCGATCCGGAATTCACTCCTACAACCGCCAATACGCCCTTACCGTTTTTCTGGGTTGCATAAATTATCATACTTCCATTGGGCGCGACACTTGGAGATTCATCCATTTCGGTTTGCGTCAAAATCTGATCCTGTCCTGACTCCAAATCCAGTGACGCCACATTGAATGAACCGTCACGTTGATGAACATAATAGACCTTCTTGCCGTCAACGCTAAAACGAGGACGTGAATTATAGCGACCTTCGAAGGTCAATCTGCGGGGAGAGCCGCCAGAAGCATCCATCAAGTAGATTTGCGGGCCGCCGCCGCGATCCGAAGTAAAAGCAATAGTTCTGCCGTCTGGAGACCATGAAGCTTCAGTATCGATCGCCCAGTGATTGGTCAATCGCTTCAGGGAATTATTACGCAGGTCCAGCACATAAAGTTCGGCATTGCCGTCTTTCGACAAAGTCACCGCCAGTTTGGTTCCATCAGGAGACCAAGTAGGGGCGCTATTCAGACCTTTAAAGGAAGTAACCTGCGTGCGCGTACCGGTGATAGTATCCTGAACATATATAGCAGGACGCTGAGACTCAAATGAAACATATGCCAACTTTTTCCCATCCGGAGACCAAGCAGGCGAAATAATGGGCATAGATCTCTTAAGAAGCTCCGTCGAACGGCGACCATCGGCGTCCGCCACTTCCAACCTGTAAATATTCTTAGTGCCGCTCTTTTCCAAAGTGACGTAAGCGATACGCGTGGAGAATACACCACGAATCCCAGTAACCGCCTCGTACACAGCATCAGCAACAGCATGCCCCATGTCTCTCAACTTCTCGCTTTTGCCGCTGAGAACTTTGCCAAGGACACGTTGCTGCGATTGAACGTTGTAGAGTTCGTAACGCACCTTATAGACCTGCGATGGCGCATCGTATTGAACGCCGCCGACCAGCAGGTAACGCTGCCCCAGCAATCCCCAATCGCGAAAATATATTTCCTCAGCCTTGCTGGGAATACTTAGCATTTTGGTGCGGTCAAGAGGTTCTATATCTCCGGAACGCTTTAAATCCTCAGTGACAATTTGCCCGATATCTTCCGCCAGCGGTTGCCCTGACTCATTGGCGAATGGAACCACCGCCACAGGTATAGCGGCCCGACTCCCTTTATCAATTTCAATGACCAGATCGGCTCTCGCCAACCCGCTTATCAATAACACCAGTGTAAAAAAAATATGTTTTTTCATTGGAACATTTACAAATAGGCAGTGATTTTTATTTGGGACTAAAAATAATGGTTACGTTTCTGAATTCCCGATTAAACAAACCGGGATCAGAGGGTACAGAATATTTTCTTACCGCATTCGCGGCGCCAATCGCAGACTGATCGAAAGCGCTATTGCCGCTAGATTTAACAACCTTGACGGACAAAAGTTCACCAGTTGGCAGCAACTGAAGCTGTAGCTCCGCCTTCAAGCCTTTGATCTCCCCCGGAGGCTGCAGCCAAGCCTGAACCAAAGAGGAATAAATCAGCGCTTTGTACTTCTCAACTTCAGTTAGTTCACGCTGTTGCCGCTGTGCAGAACTCTCCGCTTCAAGCTGCTCTTGCAAGCGACGCTCATACTCGGCCGCTTCCTGAGCCATTTTCAGCTCTTCCGCTTTTTTCAGTTCTTCCTGGCGCTTCTTCTCACGCGCCTCTTTCATCTGACGCTCAAGCTCTTTTTGCTTTTGCTCGGCCAGACGTTTTTCTTCCTCTTTTTTCTTACGCTCAGCGTCTTTCTTTTTACGCTCTTCTTCCGCCTTGCGTTTTTCTTCAGCCTTTTTCTTTTCTTCGGCCTTACGCTTTTCGTCTTCCTGACGTTTTTCTTCCTCTTTCTTCTTGCGCTCCTCTTCCTGCTTTTTCTTCAGCGCAATGGCTTCTTGTTCACGCTTTTTTTCCGCCGCAGCCTTGCGCTCAGCTTCCTGCTTCGCCTGTTCTTGACGCTTCAATTCTTCCTGGCGCTGCTTTTCCTGATCTTGCTGTTTCTTTTGTTGCTCTTCTTCCCGCTTCGGCTCTTCTTTCTTGACCGCGGGTTTAGGCTGAGGCTTGGTCATTTGCTTCAACGTTTCGGCGTCAATCACCATCGCCTGCATATGAGGGACAACAGGAGTCGGGGGTGTATGCGCGGACCAGCCCAGAAACGCCAGACCCGCAATACCCAAGTGCAAGATAACGGAAAACAGCGCCGGACCGATGTATCCGCTTTTTGGTTGATTACCGGGGCTATCCATCACAGCTTATCTTTCACCCATAACAGCTTAAGGCTTCTCTGTAATCAGCCCGACATTCGCCACGCCAGCGTCCTTCAACGCCGCCATCAGCCCCACTATCGTTCCGTACGGCACATTACGGTCGCCTCGCACCAGGACCATCACAGACTTATTGGCCTCCCGCACGGTGCTCACCCGCTTCACTACATCATCCAGAGGCATGGGCTTGGAACGGTCGTCGCCCACTTCCACGAAGTAAGCGCCAAACGCGTCAACCGACACCACTAGAGGGGGCGTATCGGGAGAAATCTGTAATGCTTCCGACTCTGTTTGCGGCAAATCCACGTCCACGCCCTGCATCAACATGGGCGCCGTAATCATAAAAATGACCAGCAGCACCAACATGACGTCGATGTAGGGGACGACGTTGATTTCCGCCATCTGCTTTTTCTTTACGCGAGTAAAATCCAAGGATTGGCTCTCCTTTTAAGAGGACTTTGCGTGAACTCTGCGATGCAGGATGCTGGAAAACTCTTCCGCAAAAGTCTGAAAGGAATTGGCGAGACTCTCGCTTCTGGCCGAGTAACGGTTGTATGCGATTACCGCCGGAATTGCGGCGAAAAGCCCCATGGCCGTTGCAATCAACGCTTCAGAAATACCCGGCGCCACGGTAGAGATAGTGGCCTGCTGAATTTGCGCGAGCCCACGGAAGGAGTTCATGATCCCCCATACCGTACCGAACAGTCCGATATAAGGACTGGTGGAGCCGACTGTCGCCAGAAACGGCAAATGAGCCTCCAACCGATCCATCTCTCTGGACATGGCGACACGCATTGAACGCTGCGTACCCTCCATCACCGCATCAGGATCGACGCCGGTTTGCTGACGCAAACGGGAGAATTCTTTGAAACCGGAACGGAAAATTTGCTCCATGCCGCTATTAGGGTTCGGCGCGGCGCTGGACTCGCGGTAGAGCTGATTGAGATCCATGCCGGACCAAAAACGCTCCTCAAATTTGGTGGTCGCCCTGCGCGCCAAGCCAAATATTCTGGCGCGCTGGAAGATAATCATCCAGGAGACAATCGAGGCTGCGAGCAGGATCAGCATGACAATCTGCACCAAAAAGCTGGCGTTGCTAATCAGCGCCCAAATTGAAAGTTTATCCTCCACTTATAGGACTCCTATTGCTGTTTTTATCGTGGGCGGGCCGCCGCCTTTCATAGCGGAGCCGCAAAAACTAAACGTTTATACCTTTTTGCAGCGCCGAGGCCAAATTTCCTGGAATCGGCCTGGGCTTAAAGCTGACTTTGTCGATGCAGGCGACTTTGACTCTACCCGAGACCAGCAGTTCCGCCTTAGCGCCTCGAGTGATGTTCTGCTCAAACTCCATGTAGGTGCGCCCCAATTTGACAATGTTGGCGCTTACCGCCACTTCGTCGTCAAGTCGCGCCGGGCTGTGATATTGCAAGGCTAAACTATGCACGACGAACTGGGCGTCAAGATCCACCGTCTCCAGTCTGGGGAACCCAAGAGACCGGATGAACTCGGTGCGAGCTCTTTCCATAAAACGCAGATAGTTGGCGTAGAAAACGATACCGCCAGCGTCAGTGTCTTCAATATATACTCGAACGGGCCACACAAACGAGCCGGAAGTCATTAAATTCCCTTAATAAAATTTCGCCAAAAGCCTTGTCATCTCTACTCCGGCATGGTTAATCCGAAGTGATCGTACGCTGCCTGAGTCGCCACCCTGCCGCGCGGCGTGCGCATTAGGAAACCCTGTTGAATCAGATATGGCTCCACCACATCCTCGATCGTGCCCTTTTCTTCACCGATAGCCGCAGCCAAACTCTCCACACCCACCGGACCGCCATCAAACTTTTCCATGACGGCCAGCAACAGACGACGATCCATATGATCGAAGCCGTGCAAATCCACGTTCAGCATGTTGAGAGCCTTGTCCGCCACATCATTGGTAATGGCTCCATCCGCTTTTACTTCCGCATAATCGCGCACGCGACGCAGTAAGCGGTTGGCGATACGGGGCGTTCCTCTTGAGCGTCTGGCGATTTCATGGGCGCCGCCGTCATCAATAGAGACGCCGAGCAAGCTGGCCGAACGGGAAACGATATGGCGCAAATCCTCAACCGAGTAAAACTCCAAGCGCTGCACGATTCCAAAACGGTCTCGCAGCGGCGACGTCAGCAGTCCCGCCCGGGTGGTGGCGCCCACCAGGGTAAACGGAGGCAGATCCAGTTTGATGGAGCGCGCCGCCGGCCCTTCCCCGATCATGATATCCAGCTGGTAGTCTTCCATCGCCGGGTATAACACCTCCTCAACCGCCGCGCTGAGCCGATGAATTTCATCGATGAACAGCACGTCCTTCGGCTCCAGATTGGTCAATAGCGCAGCAAGATCGCCGGCTTTTTCCAATACGGGGCCAGAGGTGGTTTTGATGGAGACGTCCATCTCGTTGGCGATGATATTCGCTAACGTGGTTTTACCCAGCCCAGGAGGACCGAATATCAGGGTGTGGTCTAATGCTTCCTGGCGTCCACGCGCAGCATTGATGAAGATCTCCATTTGCTCACGCACCTGAGGCTGGCCGACATAGTCTTCCAACCTTTTAGGGCGTATGGCTCGATCTTGAGAATCTTCCTGCAGAGTGGCGCTTGGCGAGATAATGCGATCTGCTTCGATCATGGGGTGTTTTTGAGGTCTTTATTGGCGTCAAACGTTCGGGGCATCATAGCGTGGCTACTTGGTTTTTACCATCCCCTTCAGGGACAGGCGGATCAGCTCATCACGCCCCATGCCGTCCTTATATACCGCGTTAATCGCGCGACTGGCTTCCTGCGGCTTGTAGCCCAAAGCCAGTAAAGCGGCTTCCGCTTCTTCAAGATGGGAATGCCCGCCAGCAGACTGATTCAGCAGCTCCGGCGTCGCCGATTCACGATCTCCTGCGCCCCAGTCTTTGATCCGGTCACGCATTTCGATCAACAGCCTTTCTGCCGTTTTTTTACCCACGCCAGGCATCTTGGTCAGGCGAGTGAGATTATCGCCGCGAACGCACTCAACAAACTCATTCGGGGACATGTGAGACAGAATCGCCACCGCCATTTTCGGGCCCACGCCATTGACCTTCAGCAGCAAGCGAAACAGTTCGCGATCTTCGCGACGGATAAATCCGTACAACAGTTGCGCGTCTTCGCGCACCACGAAATGCGTAAATAAAGAGCAGGATTCGCCCAACTTGGGCAAGTATCCCAGCGCAGACAAAGGCACTTCCACTTCGTAACCTACGCCATTCACATCCAACAATACGAAAGGCGGATGATTTTCCGCCAACTTACCGACCAGTCTTCCGATCAAGGGAAACCTCTTCTTTTATATATCAGCCAATAATTTCAGGAGCGCAATCGTATCAAAAACCTAACACGCGACCATAAGCGGCCAACAATTAACCAGCGCTCAGTAAAAAGTACTTATCGCATGCGACCACGGCGACTGCCCGACACCGATCCAATACGCATCAAACTTTGCTGAGTATGCAGATGACAGACAGCGATCGCCAGAGCGTCCGCCGCGTCCGCCTGCGGCTTGGCCTCCAAAGCCAGCATTGCCTGCATCATATGTTGCACCTGCCACTTTTCCGCATTCCCTTTACCTACGACAGACTGCTTTACCTTTTTGGCGGAGTATTCCGCCACCTGCAGTCCCTGCTCCGCCATGGCCAGAATCGCCACGCCTCGCGCCTGCCCCAGCTTCAGCGCGGAGTCCGCGTTACGAGCCATAAAAACCTGCTCAATCGCCGCTTCGTGAGGCGCATACATGCTGACGACCTGAGTTACCCCCAGATAGATACAACGCAGGCGCTCAGCCAATGTCTCCCCGGTAACGCGAATACAACCGCTGGCGACATAGCGAGGCTTGCCGCCTCCCCACTCCACCACACCATAACCCGTGAATCGCGAACCGGGGTCTATACCTAACACTTTCAACATAAATTGGCCACTTAGCCCGTCAGAACCGTTTCATTTCTATATGAGCCGCCCGGATGACGCAAGCCTCAATAACTACGGCAACGCCAACAAAAAAGGCGGCTAAGGCCGCCTTTCAGGAGAAGCTCATGTGTAGCATGTCGCGAATTAACCGCCCATGCTATCCAGCACTTCATCAGGAATGTCCGCATTACTGTAGACATTCTGAACATCATCCAGGTCTTCCAGCATTTCGATTAGCTTCATGACCTTTTCGCCGTTTTCCACATCCAAAGGCGCCATGGTCGCCGGCACCATGGAGACGTCCGCCGATTCTGGCGTCAAGCCCGCCGCCATCAGCGCGTCTTTGACAGACATGAAGTCTTCAGCGGCGGTTTGCACCTCCACAGAACCGTCATCATTAGCGATAACATCCTGGGCGCCTGCTTCCAGGGCCGCTTCCATCACTGCATCTTCATCAACGCCTGGCGCAAATAAAATTACGCCGGTCTTGCTGAACAAGTATGCAACGGAACCATCGGTGCCCAGGTTGCCGCCATGTTTGCTGAATGCATGACGCACTTCCGCTACGGTGCGATTACGATTATCAGTCATAACTTCAACATACACGGCGACGCCGCCAGGACCGTAGCCCTCGTAGGTCAGCTCGTCAAAGTTGGAGTCATCGCCGCCGCCTGCGCCGCGTTGAATCGCTTTCTCAATGGTGTCCTTTTTCATATTCACGGTCAGGGCTTTATCCATGACCGCGCGCAACCTTGGGTTGTCTTCAGGCAATGCTCCATTTTTCGCCGCCACGGTAATTTCCCGGATCAGCTTGGTGAATATCTTTCCGCGCTTGGCGTCTTGAGACGCCTTACGGTGCTTGATATTGGCCCACTTACTGTGCCCCGCCATGTTACTCTCCGCTAAATACTTTTACTTTCAACAAATAGATTTGCCATGCCGACGCCAAAGACAGCGCTTTGGCGTCACTCAAACTTATTCAGGCTGCTCGGTTTTACGCAGACGAATATTCAGCTCGCGCAGTTGTCTCGGGTCCACTTTGCCTGGAGCCTGCGTCATCATGCACATCGCGCTCTGGGTTTTCGGGAATGCAATCACCTCACGAATAGACTGAGCGCCTGTCATCAACATAACCAGACGATCCAGACCAAACGCCAAACCACCATGTGGCGGGCAACCAAACTTCAGCGCATCCAGCAGGAAGCCAAACTTCTCTTGCGCTTCTTCCTGACC
This sequence comes from Hahella sp. HN01, assembly GCF_018986435.1. Taxonomy (GTDB): domain Bacteria; phylum Pseudomonadota; class Gammaproteobacteria; order Pseudomonadales; family Oleiphilaceae; genus Hahella. The sequence goes on from NZ_JAHMIN010000012.1 coordinate 74,901, forward strand.
AATGCCCAGAATGCGCAACACCGTCTCCTGCATGTCAGAATCGTGAATACGAACGGAGCCGCCGCCCAATTCGGTGCCGTTCAACACCATGTCATAAGCGCGGGACAACGCGTTTTCAGGGTCGGATTCCAGCATCTCCACCGCACAGGAAGGCGCAGTGAATGGGTGGTGAATAGCGGTCCAGCCGCCTTCGCCGTCTTCCTCAAACATGGGGAAGTCGACAACCCACAGCGGCGCCCATTGTTTCTCAAGCAGGTTAAGGTCATGACCCAGCTTCACGCGCAATGCGCCCAGCGCCTCATTGACGACGCGGGTCTTGTCGGTGCCGAAGAAGATAATGTCGCCATCTTCCGCACCCACACGCTCCAACAACTGGTCGATAACGTCAGCGATGTGCTTAACGATCGGAGACTGCAGCCCCTCAAGACCTTTGGCTTTTTCGTTAACCTTAATATAAGGCAAGCCTTTGGCGCCGTAGATGCCAACAAACTTGGTATAGTCGTCAATCTGTTTGCGGGACAGCAGTTCGCCGCCCTTGGGAAGACGCAATGCCGCCACACGGCTCTTCGGATCGTTAGCCGGACCGCTGAAAACATTGAAGCTCACGTTGGTCAACAGGTCGCCCACATCCACCAGTTCCAAAGGAATACGCAGGTCAGGCTTGTCGCTACCGTAACGATTCATCGCTTCGGCGAACGGCATACGCGGAAATTCTGGTAATTCCACCTCAAGCAGATCGCGGAACATATCCCGCACCAAACGCTCAGTGATGGACATAATTTCGTCTTCGCTTAAGAAGGAAGTCTCAATATCCACCTGGGTGAATTCAGGCTGACGGTCTGCGCGCAAGTCTTCATCACGGAAGCACTTGGCGATTTGGTAGTAACGATCTACGCCGGACATCATCAGCAACTGTTTGAACAACTGCGGAGACTGCGGCAGGGCGAAGAAACTGCCTTCATGAGTACGGCTGGGCACCAGATAATCCCGTGCGCCTTCTGGAGTAGCCCGAGTCAGGATTGGCGTTTCCACATCCATGAAGCCATTGCTGTCAAGGAAGTTACGGATGTAGCTGGTGACCTTGGAGCGGAAACGCAGCTTGTTGAGCATTTCAGGGCGACGCAAGTCCATGTAGCGATAACGCAGACGTACGTCCTCGCCCACCTGAACGAATTCGTCCAACTGGAAGGGAGGCGTTTTCGCCGTGCTCAGAATCTCCAGCTGTTTGCCCAGCACTTCCACCTTACCGGTGGACATATCGGCGTTGGCCTTTCCATCCGGTCTTAAGCGCACGCGCCCCGTGACCTTCACTACGAACTCATCGCGAATCTGCTCTGCCAACTGGAAAACTTCATTTGTATCAGGGTCATACACTACTTGCGCGACACCATCCCGATCTCGCAGATCCAAAAAGATGACGCCTCCGTGATCGCGACGGCGATGAACCCAACCGCACAGCGTAACTTCTTGATCTACAAGAGATTCGTTGACCTCACCGCAATAATGACTGCGCATAATCCTGATCCTGTCTTAAATTCTGATTACTGTCTGTTAATTTTCAGCCGGAGACCGCGCTCCGGCTGCATGATATGTATAAAGGGCCGCGCCGATCAGTCCGCGGAACTGCTGCTTTTAGAGCTGGAACCCGCGCTAGAGGACGAAGAGCCGCTATCGCCCGCCAAGTTTTTCTTCTTGCCGGTTTTAAAATCTGTCTCATACCAGCCGCCGCCCTTCAGACGAAAACCCGCCGCTGAAATCTTCTTCTTAAACTCGGGCTTCTCGCAGCTTGGGCAGTCGGTTAACGGCGCTTCACTCAAGCTTTGTAGAACGTCTTTCTCAAACCCGCAGGATTTACAAACGTATTCGTAAATCGGCATTTTTCTCTGACCTCTTTTCCAGAAAAAACTAAAAAATCATATTAAGTTTAGAAGGCTTCTAGACGCCCTTGGACAGGTCATTCCACAGAGGGAACAACCGCAGACGGACAAAAAAAGCGCTGTATTATAAACATTATTTTTCGCAAAATCAGTCCTAACCTGTAAACCCTTGATACTAGCGACTTTCGCCCCAACTATCAGGTAGCGCCCAATTCGGCCGGTTGGTATATTAACCGGCGGGAACTCAAAATCACACGAGGGAACACACCTTGGCAAGTATATTGCTCGTGGACGACGATGAAGGTTTCGTACAAGCCACGCGGACACTCCTAGAAATGCTGGGGCATGACGCCCGCTCCGCCGCCAGCGTCGCTGAAGCCAACGCGATTCTGCAGGCTGATCAGTTCGATATTGTATTACTTGACCTGATGCTTCCTGATGGAAGCGGTCTACATGTGCTGGACGCCCTGAATGGCTCCCGCAAGCAACCCGGCCACATCGCCATCGTTACGGGCCACCCGACTGTAAAATCGCTAGTGAAAACGGTCTGCGGCCCCAACATCAGCTATCTGATCAAACCCATTGATATTGAGCAGATAAAAGCGCTGATCGAAAAGACCAGCCCGGAACAGTCGGAAATCGACGCGCCCCGCCACTTCAATAGTTTGATCGGCGAATCGCCGGCCATGCGCGAGCTTTACCAGATGATCGAACGCGTCGCCCAAACCAGAGCCAATGTGCTGCTGCAAGGCGAAAGCGGCGTCGGCAAAGAACTGGTCGCCCGCGCCATCCATGCCGCCGGGGGCTCTCAAGGGCCATTCGTGGCGGCCAACTGCGGCGCGCTTTCCCGCGAGTTAATCGGCAGCGAACTGTTTGGACATGAAAAAGGTGCATTTACCGGCGCAGTCAGCAGAAAAATCGGTCTATTCGAACAAGCCAAAGGCGGCGTGTTGTTTCTCGACGAAGTCACCGAGATGCCGATCGACATGCAGCCAACGCTGTTGAGAGTACTTGAAACCAATAAAGTCATCCGAGTCGGCGGCGCCGAAGAGATTCCAGTGGACTGCCGAGTGGTTTCAGCCACCAACCGCACCCAGCAACAGCTGGCGGAAGACGAATGCCTGCGTGAGGACATCTACTTCCGTCTGGCCGTATTCCCCATTCAGATTCCGCCTTTGCGGCAGCGCAGGGAAGATATTCCACTATTGGCCAGACGCTTCCTGCAGGAGCTGAACGAAGAGAATGGCTCCGCTTTCGGACTGGGGGAAAACAGCCTCAAACGACTACAGGATTACGACTGGCCAGGCAATGTGCGCGAGCTGCGTCACGCTATTCATCGCGCGTTCATTATGACTGATCCAGCTCAATCCGAACTGAGCCTGCCGGACAATCTCGCCTCTCCTTTCGCCCGCGAGCGACAGGGCTCCCCCGGACTGCAGGTGGGCAAAACCATAGAGGAGATGGAGCGCGAGCTTATCACCCTCACCCTCGCCCAGTTAGATGGCGACAAGCGCCGCGCGGCGGACATGCTCGGCATCAGCTTGAAAACCCTCTATAACCGCCTGAACAGCTATGGAGAGAATGAAAACACGGAAACGCCCGTATAAGTCATTTCCCAATAAAAGAGACAGGATGCCCCTATGACCCAGGAAGCCGATATCGCCAAATTAGCGCACGACCTCCGCAATCCGTTGAACAGCATTTCAGTGAATGCGGAGCTGGCCAAGCTCCAACTTCAGACCAATCGCGACAAGGAAGAAATCCTGGTGTGCGTGGAGCGCATACTGGAAGAATGCAAACGCTGTAGCGCGCGCATCAACGACTTGGTCAACGCCAGCGCAACGGATGCGGATAATGCCTAACAGACTTCTGGATCACAGTCCAATATTGCTGAGCCGGCGCTGGCGTTTCGCCTTCGCCGCCGTGGCGTTGCTACTGGTCATCAATGGACTCACTTCCTACCGCGCCATGCGCGAGTTGGTGCGCATTGAGAGCAGCGTCTCCCATACTCTGCAAGTGATCGGCATTATCAGGAACACCTTCTCGGCCATCCAAGGCGCTGAAACCGGTCAACGGGGCTACCTGATCACCGGCGACGAGGCCTATCTGGAGCCTTTCCATGACGCCATGAATTCGCTGGAGATTTACCTTAATCAGCTGCAGGCGACTGACTCGGAAATACCAGGGCAGCAGGAACGCTTCCTGCGCCTACGTCAGGTCACCCAAAGCAAGATCAGCGAAATGCGCGAAGTGATCCAACTGCGCAAAAACAGCGACGTGGCGGCGGCCACGGAAATCGTGAATACCGACAAAGGCAAGCGCCTCATGGACATCATCAGCAAGCTGGTGGAGGAAATGGAGGCGGAAGAATATGCGCTACTGGCGCAACGACGCCACGAGTCCTATTTGAACCAGCGGGAAACCATCTTCACCCTGGTGGCCGCCACACTGGCCAGCCTGGGGCTGATTGGCTTCGTTTATTACCTGCTGCAGAGAAATCTTCGCCAACACACCCGCATCACAGAAATTCTGCAGACAGAGAATGATCGACTGGAGGAAAAAGTCTCCGAACGCACCGCTGTGCTGACTCACTTTTCCAAAGAGCTTGAACGCAGCAATCGGGAGTTGCAGGATTTCGCCTTTGTCGCGTCCCATGACCTGCAAGAGCCGTTAAGAAAAATTCGCGCGTTTGGCGACCGCCTGCAACAGAAGTACGCAGATAAGTTGGAAGACAGCGGCGCCGACTATATTCGGCGCATGCAATCCGCCGCAGAGCGCATGTCTCGCCTGATTAATGACCTGCTCTCCTTTTCCCGGGTTTCCACCAAGGCGCAACCATTCACGCAAGTGGATTTGAACGAGATTCTCGACGAGGTGCTGGAGGACCTGGAGATTCCCATCAATGAAAGCGGCGCCAAAATCAATGCATCTCCGCTACCGACACTGGACGCGGACCCCACGCAAATGCGCCAGCTGATGCAAAATCTGATTGGCAACTCATTGAAGTTTATTCCTCCTGAACAGCAGCCGCTAATCACCATCAGCGTGAAGAGCTATCAACATTCACTGCTGGAAGGAGGCGAGGAAACGGAGTGGTGCGAGCTTCGTTTCAGCGATAACGGAATCGGCTTTGAAGAAAAATTCAAAGACCGGATATTCACCCCTTTCCAGCGCCTGCACCAGCGCGGAGAATATGAGGGAACCGGCATAGGGCTAGCAGTATGCCGTCGCATCGTTGAACGCCATAGCGGCGCCATTAACGCCGAGAGCGCCCCCGGCCAGGGCGCCACATTCATTGTGCACCTGCCGCTGCAGCATACGCCTATTTCTGAAATGGAGCCTGAACAATATGCCTGACACCAAGAGACCACTGGTCATTTTAATGGCGGATGACGACGAAGATGATCGACAGCTCGCCCTGGAAGCCATGCGCGAGAGCCGTGTGCTGAACGAGCTGCGATTTGTGAAAGATGGTTTTGAACTGATGCAGTATCTGCGTCGAGAAGGCGAGTTTGAAGATCCCGCCAACTCGCCGACTCCCGGCATCATACTTCTGGACCTGAACATGCCTCGCAAAGACGGCCGCGAAGCGCTGGCGGAGATTAAGGCGGACCCGGCGCTGCGACGCACGCCAGTCGTCATTCTCACTACCTCGAAAGCAGAGCAGGATATGCTGCGCGGCTATGATCTGGGCGCCGCGTCGTACATCACCAAGCCAGTGACCTTTGAAGGACTGGTCGCCCTCATGCGCGCGCTGGGACATTACTGGGTCGAATTCGTGGAACTGCCCAATCACGGCCATTGATCATCACGGAGGGCGCTAATGACGGAGAACCAGACGAACTTCCCCACACCGATCAAATTGTTGCTGGTGGAGGACGACGAAGACGACTATATCATCGCCAAGGATCTCCTGGAGCAGATAGCACCCTCGCAATTCGAGCTGGATTGGGCCAGCAACGCGGAAATAGCCCGCGCCGCCCTGGCCAGAGACGAACACCATGTCTGTCTTATGGACTATCGCTTAGGCCCGGATGACGGCCTGATGCTATTACGGGAGGCTCCCAAGCTGGGCTTTCACGGGCCGATAATCATGCTTACGGGCCAGGATGACAGCCGCCTTGACGCCGACGCGCTTCGTGGAGGAGCCGTCGATTATCTGGTGAAATCCGATCTTAATTCCGCCCATTTGGCCAGATCCATCCGTTATGCGCTAGCGCGCCGGGAAATGGAAACGGAGAGACTGGAAAGACTGAAGGCGGAAGCGGAAAACCGTTCCAAAAGTGAATTCCTGGCGCACCTGAGTCATGAGTTGCGCACGCCATTGACCGCCATCCTGGGTTATACCGAGCTGCTCATCGCGCAGGACAATGCGCCCGACAACCTGTCTTATCTGCAGATCGTCCAACGTAATGGGCAGCATCTATTAAGCCTGCTCAACGACATTCTGGACATCTCCAAGATCGAGGCGGGCAAGCTCGAAATGGAGTTTGTGCGCGTCAACCTGCAGGCATTTCTGGCCGACCTTTACTCTCTCATGGCGGTGTCCGCACAGGATAAAAACCTGCAACTGAGCTTTATCGCCGACTCGCCTCTACCGGAAAATATTGAAACCGACCCTATTCGTCTGCGACAAATATTGTTGAACCTGATCGGCAACGCCATCAAGTTCACCGAACAAGGGGAAGTCACCGTACGCGTACAGATGGTCAAGGAAGAGGAGCAGGAGAAAGTCCAGTTCAAAGTGCTGGACACCGGCCCCGGCATCAGCCTCGCGGACCAAAAGCGCCTCTTTCAGCCCTTCACTCAGGTTTACGCCAACAGTATGCGCCGCGGCGAAGGCGCGGGGCTGGGCCTGGCCATCAGTCGTCAATTGGCGCACCGACTGGGCGGCGACATTCGACTGAGCAGCAGACCTGGTGAAGGCAGCGATTTCACCGCTATCGTCAAACCCGGCCCGCTGGAAGGCGTGAAACGCATTCAACCAGACCTGGAAACAGGCGGCGCGGCGGAACCTCATGCAACGCGAACCCATCAAGTGCAGGGCCACCTTTTGGTCGCTGACGATCTGCCGGATATTCGCCGCCTGATCGGCCACCTGGTGGAAAGCGCCGGAGCGCGAGTCAGTTACGCGCAAAATGGCGCAGAGGCGGTACGCATCGTATCTGAGGCCGCGCAATCGGATAGCCCGATTGATCTGGTGATCATGGATATGCATATGCCCGTGCTGGACGGACACTCCGCTACCCGCGAACTGCGTCGCCGCGGCCACGAAACGCCAGTCCTGGCGCTGACCGCCGCCACCATGCGTGGTGAACGGGAACGCTGCCTGGCCAGCGGCTGTACGGATCATTTGAGCAAGCCGGTCAACGTCAGTCAGCTATTCACACTGATTGAGCGTCATCTACCGAACACACAGGCCAAGTCACCCTCTTTATTACTAGTGGAAGATAATGCGGACGCCAGCGCCGCTACCGCCGCCCTGCTGGAGCACTTGGGCTGGCGCGTACACTGCGCTGCAAACGGCGCCGAAGCGCTGGAAATGGCGGAGCGGATAAAGCCTTCTGCGGTCGTGCTGGATTTGAACCTTCCCGATACTGACGGCTACAGTCTAGCCCGGAGAATACGCGACCAAGGCCTTCCAGACGCCCGCCTCATTGCATTGAGCGGTTATGCTGAGGACAAACAACGCTCCTCAGAGGCAGGATTTCAGCACCACTTGATGAAGCCTGTTTCTCTGGGCGAACTGACAGCCGTGCTACCCGCTAAAAACTCGCTTTAACGCCTATTGGCGTTCTCTACCTCCAGGTCGCCTTGTAAAAGCCACAACAAAGCGGCCTTCCTTTTTTCTTATTTACACGACTTTCTTCCCATTATTTCCCGTCGATCGCCCATCACAGACAAAAACCCATATTTTTCAATAAATTAAATGGGTTTTTACGCTTGGCACGGCTGTTGCTGTACTACTTATGAACTGCGGACAAACCGCAAGAAGTAGATCCAAGGAATACTGAGGAGATCAATGATGACTAATTCAGAAACAAACAGCTTGAGAGATCTGGTAAAGGTGCTTAACGACGGCATTGACTTCTACACCGAAGCCAAAGACAAGGTAAAGAGCAATGCGGTGCGTTTGGTGTTCGAACGCATGTCAGCCATTCGCGAAGGCGCAGTAGGCCGGTTGCAGCCCTATATTGTCTTCGAAAAAGGTGAAAAAGAGACCGGACACACTCTCGGCGGCATTCTGCGCGAGCATTACGCAAAAATCCTGGCCGCCATCAAGGACGATTCGGAACATGTGTATATCGAGCAGCTGGAGGAAGTCGAGGACAAAACCCTGGAAAAAATCCGCGACGCCATCGAAGAAGTGAAGGCCCCCGGCGTTCAAGCCACTCTGCAGGATATCTATCCCACTTTGAAACGCTGTCACGACGAAATGAGCCGCCTGCAGCGCGCTACTGCGTAATCACTCGCATTAGCTCCCCATACGCCGCCGGGAGGTCCAAGGCGCCCGTGCGGCGAAGTCGGGCAATAACTATTTTTCTGGCTATACTTCAAAGTATGACTGTATCCATGCTGGTAATAAGATATGGCCCAACCATCCCCTCTTCCCTATTTCCATGCAACCACTCTCAGGCCAGACATACTGTCGGACTTGCGTGAAAGTTTCGAAAAAAATCTGGTAGAGCTGGAAGCCGCCCCCAACGACGCCACACTGATCGCCCGTCTCTGTGCAAACTACGAAGCCATCGCACAGGAAATAAAGTTCGCCGAGATCGAACTGGGATCATTGATGCAGGGCATTTACACCATCATGGCCGGAATTGCTGACAAGCAATTGAACTTCCGCCCGGAAATCAGCGACCTGCTGTTGCTGGCGATGGAGCGCATCCAGGTTTGCGCCGTCGCTATCGATAACGGCAGCTTCGAAAATATTCAAATGGTGGAGAACGCCAGAATCAGCGATCTGCTTTGTCAGCTTCCCAAGACCGTCGCGAACGGTCGCAACGAGGCCATGCAGGAGCTTCTGGCGCTGCTCGCCCCGGAAGTCAGTGCGCAAACGGCGGGACGCAACGCGAATGACGTTTATTCCGAGCTGCTGGCGCTGTGGCGAAAGTACGATGTCCATACCAACGCCGACCTGCTGTTCTTCCTCAGTCTCGCGACGCCGGCTGAAGCACGGTCACGTTTTTGGCTGGGTAAAAACAGACGTGTGCTTTTACTCGCCCTGGCGATGAATCGGCACGCGCGCGAACCAGTAGATCCAGCTCAGCTTAGCGCCGCCGCCCTGGTGCATGATATCGGCATGTCCTTCCTTCCCCTCGATATCCTGCATAAAAGCAGCAGTCTCTCCGAGTCAGAAGACCACAGCATTCATAAGCACACCAGCGTAGGCAGCGCCTTGCTGATCAACATGCCTGAGTGGCAGGAGTCACGCCGCATCATTGATCAACACCATGAGCATGTCAGCGGCAAGGGCTACCCTATTGGACTGCGGGACCGGGAGATTTGCGATGGAGCCAAGATCATCGCCATCGCGGATGCCTTCGAAGCGATTTCTCACCCACGCATCTACTCCAGTCGCTATAAACGTCCCTTTATCAGGGCGGTGCTGGAAATTAACAGCCGCTCCGGCAGCCAGTTCTCACAAAAATGGGTCGATGTGTTTAACGCCGTCATCCGACCACTGAAATACGAGTTATACTAGCCCGCCTTGAACAAGCCGCACTCCTATGAAGGAGTGCGGCGCACGCCGATCGTCCAATCAGGATTTCGCTATTGACCACGAGAGCCCAACAGAAAGAGCGCACCCGTCAGGCGCTAATGAACGCCGCCCTGCAACAACTCGGCCCAGACCGCAACTTCGCCAGCCTCAGCCTGAGAGAAGTCGCGCGCGAAGCAGGCATCGCTCCCACCTCTTTTTATCGCCATTTCAACGATCTGGAAGAGCTTGGCCTGGCTCTGGTGGACGAAGCGGGCATCACTCTGCGCAGATTAATGCGACAGGCGCGCAAAAGGGTCGCCAAGAAAGGAGGCCTGGTGGAAACCTCCATCGATACTTTTTTCGAGTATCTGAACTCCAACGCCAACCTGTTTCGCTTACTGCTGAGGGAAAAAAACGGCGTCTCGTTGCGCTTTCGCACAGCCATTAAAGCGGAAACCGATCATTTCATTACGGAGCTGGCGGCGGACCTGGGGCGATTTGGAGAAAATGGCGGCGCGCCGTTACGAGACCCGAAAGCAGTCGCTGATGCGCTGGTGGTGCTGGTGTTTAACTGCGGCTCAGAAGGTTTGGACGCCGACGCAGCGGAAAGAAAGCAACTGAAACTAAAACTGTCCACTCAGCTACGTATGGTGCTGAGAGGCGGACTTGTGCAAGAAAGGAAGCCTGGCGCCGCCAAAACAAGCGGCCCAGGCGGGTAATATCAGTGGCTCAACCAGTGATGGCGATCAGCGGACTGAGCGCCCCGTGAATCTTCTGTTTGAGCGCCTGCGCATCCTGCTCTGAATAGGGCTGCGCCGGGCTCACGCCCCAAACCGGCTTCGGCCAGGCTGGATCTGTGGGAAAGCGAACGATATGGTGAAGATGCAGCTGCGGCACCATATTACCCAGGGCCGCCACATTCAGCTTATGTCCATCGAACAGCGCCATCAGCGTCTTGCCGACTATCGCCGACTCACGCGTCAACTGCTCTTGCGCCTCGTGGCCTAACTCATAAGCCTCGCGAACGCCTTCCACTCTCGGAACCAGAATGCACCAGGGGTACTGGGCGTCATTCATCAGCAACAGGCGGCACAGAGGCAAATCGCCGATCACTATCGTATCTTTCGCCAACTGCGCGTGCAGCTCAAAACTCACAGCGTTTCTCCTTTATCTGAACTCAGGCTTCCACACCCTTGCTGATACTTAGCCCACGACCAATGCCGTAATACTGCACGCCTTTACGCTGCACGCGTTCAGGGTCATACAGGTTGCGGCCGTCGAAAATCACGGGCTCTTTCAGTGCGCTGACGATATAGCCAAAATCCGGGGAGCGGAACTCCTTCCACTCCGTACAGATAATCAGTGCGTCCGCGCCTTTCAGCGCCTGCTCTTTCGTACCGCACAACATCAGCTCGTCTTTGTCGGCGTAAATACGCTGGGTTTCTTCCATCGCTTTCGGGTCAAACGCCTGCACCTTGGCGCCAGCAGCCCACAACGACTCCATCAGAACACGGCTGGAGGCTTCCCGCATGTCATCCGTATTCGGCTTGAACGCCAGCCCCCACAGCGCAAAAGTGCGTCCCGCCAGCTTGCCATTGAAATGTTCACTGAGTTTACGGAACAGCACGTGCTTCTGGGAGTCGTTTACAGACTCTACCGAAGACAGCAACTTTGCATCGTAAGCCACATCTTTGGCGGTGCGTACGAGCGCCTTGACGTCTTTTGGGAAACAAGAGCCGCCATAACCACAGCCAGGATAAATGAAGTGGTACCCGATACGAGGATCAGAGCCAATGCCTTTACGCACCTGTTCGATATCCGCGCCGAGCAGTTCCGCCAGGTTGGCGATTTCATTCATAAAGCTGATTTTGGTGGCCAACATGGCGTTGGCAGCGTACTTGGTCAGCTCCGCCGAACGCACATCCATCACCACCATTCGGTCGTGATTACGGTTGAACGGCTCGTAGGCTTCACGCATCAGACTGACGGCGCGCTCGCTTTGCACACCCACGACAATGCGGTCCGGCTTCATAAAGTCGCCCACCGCATCGCCTTCCTTCAAAAACTCAGGGTTGGAGACAACGTCAAAATCCAGCGAAACGCCTCGTCTCTCCAGCTCATCGCTGATAGCGGCGCCAACCTTATCGCCGGTGCCAACCGGCACCGTTGATTTATCCACGACCACTTTATAGTCCTGCATGTGGCGCCCGATTGTGCGCGCCACGGTCAAAACATATTGCAGATCCGCAGAACCATCTTCGTCCGGCGGCGTACCCACAGCGATAAACTGCAAGTCGCCAAACGCCACGGCTTCTTCAGCATTGGTTGTGAATGACAGGCGTCCCGCCTCCACATTCAGCTTCACGATGGGCTCAAGCCCTGGCTCATAGATTGGAATCAAACCGTTTTTCAGGTTCTGGATCTTCTTTTCGTCCACGTCGACGCAGAGCACCTGATGTCCGACGTCCGCCAGACAGGCGCCCGTCACCAAACCTACGTATCCGGTGCCGAAGATGGCTATTTTCATGAGTGCACGTTCCTATTGCTTAATCTCAGATCTCTTTCTGTTTGTTCTGCCAGACCGCTTCCCAGTTCAAAGCGGACTTAACGATGACATTCAGATCATCATGATCGGGCTTCCAGCCCAGGACAGATTTGATTTTATCGTTCATCGCCACCAGCGCGTCAGGGTCGCCTGCGCGACGGTCAACTTCCTCAACCGGGAAGTCTTTGCCGGACTCCGCTTTCACGACATCAATCACTTCTTTCACGGTGAAGCCGCGTCCGTAGCCGCAATTGAAAATATTGGAGCCGCCGCCCGCCTTCATATGATCCAGCGCCATCACGTGGGCTTTGGCCAGATCATCTACGTGGATGTAGTCACGGATACAGGTGCCGTCGCGGGTATCGTAGTCAGTACCGAACACTTTCATACCTGCGCGCACGCCCTGTACGCATTCACAGGCCACTTTGATCAAGTGAGTCGCTTCCGGCGTCGCCTGGCCAATGCGGCTCTCCAGGTCAGCGCCCGCCACATTGAAATAACGCAGAATGGTGTAGTTGAGGTCGGTTGCGAACGCCAGATCCTGAATCATGCGCTCACTCATCATCTTGGAAGCGCCGTAAGGATTAATCGGCATCAATGGCGTTTCTTCGGTAATCATCGTGTTCTCCGGCATGCCATAGACCGCCGCCGTGGAAGAGAACACCATGTAAGGAACCTTGTGTTTCTGAATCGCGCCCAACAGGTTGAGCGTATTACGGGTATTGTTGCTGTAATACTTAAGCGGATTCTCTACCGACTCCGGCACCACAATGTTGGCGGCGAAGTGCAACACCGCCTCAAACTGCCCTTTCTCGAACACCGCATCCAGCGCGTCTGTATCCGCCAGGTCCGCCTGCACCAGTTCGCCGTAAGTGACAGCCCAGGGGTGGCCAGTGGACAGGTTGTCGTACACCACGATGTCATGCCCGGCCTCGCCCAACTGACGCACTACGTGACTGCCGATGTAGCCGGCGCCGCCTGTAACTAATACTTTCATTAATCCGTATCCTTAAATATTTTCATTGAGGTTAGCTGAATTCTTAAGAGGATGGCTGTTGCTTCCGTCGCTCGTCTTTGGCTTCAGAACGCCGGCGCTGAAAAAAACCACTGAGAAGTTGCGAACAGGGTTGTTCCAGCACGCCGCCGGTCCATTCCAGTTTCCAATTAAAGTTATGCTCATCCAGCAGGCGGCTGCTACTGCATACGGCGCCGGCTTTGGGTTCATAGGCGCCAAACACCAGTCTGGACACGCGCGCATGCACCAGCGCGCCGAGACACATGACGCAAGGCTCCAGCGTCACATACAACGTGGAGCCCGGCAAGCGGTAATTCCCCGCTACCGCGGACGCTTTGCGAATCGCACTGATTTCCGCATGAGCGGTAGGGTCATGGCTGCGGATAGGCTGATTCCACCCTTCCCCCAACACCTGACCATCCCGCACCAGAATGGCGCCCACCGGCACTTCGTCATACGCCAGCGCCTGCGCCGCCAGGCCAAGCGCCCGCCGCATCCAGTATTCGTCCTCATCCGGTTTCCCGGGAAACGAATTAAAACCGTCCTGCATATTACTCTTTCAACTTTACAAATTTCGCCAGGGAGCTTCCGACAAAAAGGAGCCCTCAGGCTCCTTCTATATGGGGACAAATCCCTCTAGGCTATTCCGATTAACAGATTACTATCAGTGTGATTATTCCCACTCAATAGTAGCAGGCGGTTTGGACGAAACGTCATAAACCACCCGTGACACGCCGGAAATCTCATTAATAATACGATTGGAGATCTTTTCCAATAGTTCATAAGGCAGATGCGCCCAGCGAGCCGTCATAAAGTCGATGGTTTCCACCGCTCTCAGCGCGATGACGTATTCATAACGGCGAGCATCGCCGACTACGCCAACCGACTTAACCGGCAGAAACACTGCAAACGCCTGCGACACCTTGTGATATAGCTCCGCGTGATGCAGCTCTTCGATGAAGATCGCGTCCGCTTCGCGCAGAATATCCGCATATTCTTTCTTCACTTCGCCAAGGATACGCACGCCCAGACCCGGTCCCGGGAAGGGGTGGCGATATACCATATCGTAAGGAAGGCCCAGCTCCAGACCGATCTTACGGACTTCGTCCTTGAACAGCTCACGCAAAGGCTCAACCAGTTGCATCTCCATGTCTTCCGGCAATCCGCCAACATTGTGGTGGGATTTTATGACATGGGCTTTACCGGTTTTCGCTGCGGCGGACTCGATGACGTCAGGGTAGATAGTGCCCTGCGCCAGCCACTTCACGTCTTTGATCTTGGCGGCTTCTTCATCAAATACTTCAATGAAAGTATGGCCGATGATCTTGCGCTTGCGCTCTGGATCGTTTTCACCCGCCAGCTTACTCAGAAACTGCTCCTGCGCATTAGCGCGCACGACTTTGATGCCCATGTTCTTGGCGAACATGTCCATGACCTGATCGCCTTCATTCAAACGCAGCAGACCATTGTCCACGAATACGCAAGTCAGCTGATCGCCGATAGCGCGATGCAGCAGCGCCGCAACCACAGAGGAGTCCACGCCGCCGGACAGACCCAGCAGCACCTTGTCCTGTCCTACTTGATTACGAATCTGCGTGATGGCGTCTTCAATAATGCGTCCAGGCGTCCACAGTTGCTTACATCCGCAGATATTCACCAGGAACCGCTCCAGCATGCGGCGTCCCTGTAGCGTGTGAGTCACTTCCGGGTGGAACTGAACGCCAAACCAGGGCTTGCTCTCATGCTGCATCGCAGCGATAGGCGCGCTGGGCGTAGAGGCGCTAATCACAAAGCTTTCCGGCAAAGTCACGACTTTATCGCCATGGCTCATCCAGACATCCAGCAAAGGCTTGCCGTCGTCCGCCACATGATCTTTGATATTTTCAAATAAACCGTCTTCGGAGCGCTCGATCTTCACCTGCGCATAGCCGAACTCCCGCACATTCGAACCTGCAACCTTGCCGCCCATCTGCTCCGCCATGGTCTGCATGCCATAGCAAATACCCAACAGAGGAAGATCCATGCCAAACAGACACTCAGGCGCACGCGGCGAGCCCATTTCCGTCACAGACTCAGGGCCGCCAGCCAGGATCACGCCTTTAGGATTGAACTCGCGAATATCCGCTTCGCTCATATCGAAGGGGTAAATTTCGCAGTAAACGCCGATTTCGCGAACCCGGCGTGCAATCAACTGCGTGTATTGAGAACCGAAATCCAGGATCAAAATACGATGGGAATGAATATTTTCGGACATTCGAAGCCTTCCTCAGACAGAAACAAGGGCGGGGCCTTTCAGCCCCGCCATAGTTTAAAAAACATCTTTTCGGCGCCAGCCGCTATCACAGGGCGCCGAGGCGCGCAGTCTCGACGCGCGGCACGGTTTATGAGCCGAGCCTGACGAGAATTGCATATGCGCCATCTTCAACCCGAGCGTCCCTATCCGCCTGAACGGTAGTTAGGCGCTTCCTTGGTGATCGTCACGTCATGAACGTGGCTCTCATGGATGCCAGCGTTGGTAATGCGGGTGAACTGGGGCTTGGTGCGCATTTCTTCTATTGTCGCGCAGCCGGTGTATCCCATAGAGGAACGCAGGCCCCCCATCAACTGATGCACGACATTGGTCAATGGTCCCTTGCTGGCGACGCGACCTTCAATGCCTTCCGGCACCAGTTTTTCAACGCCTGAACTGGCGTCCTGGAAGTAACGGTCGCTGGAGCCCTGGCTTTGCGCCATGGCGCCCAGAGAACCCATGCCGCGATAGGCTTTGTAGCTACGGCCCTGATACAGCTCCACTTCACCTGGAGATTCATCAGTACCCGCCAACAGACCGCCAACCATGACGCTGGAGGCGCCAGCGGCGATCGCTTTGGCGATATCGCCAGAGAAGCGGATGCCGCCGTCTGCGATCAAGGGAACGCCGCTGTCTTTCAGGGCCGCCGCCACATTCGCAATGGCTGACATCTGAGGTACGCCGATACCTGCGACTATACGGGTAGTACAGATGGAACCGGGGCCGATACCCACTTTGACGCCGTCTGCGCCAGCTTCCACCAGCGCCAGAGCCGCTTCGCCCGTGGCGATGTTGCCGCCAATCACCTGTACTTCAGGGAAATGAGTCTTCACCCAACGCACGCGATTTAACACACCGAGGGAGTGACCGTGCGCGGTATCGACCACGATGACGTCTACGCCAGCGGCGGCCAATGCAGCGATACGCTCATCAGTGCCTTCGCCAGTGCCGACCGCAGCGCCGACGCGCAAACGCCCTTGCTCGTCCTTGGATGCGCGTGGGTAGTCCTGCGCCTTCTGAATATCTTTCAGCGTGATCAAGCCCTTCAGCTCGAACTCGTTGTTCACCACCAACACTTTTTCGATACGGTGGCGGTGCAACAGGTTCTTCACCGTTTCCATGTCGTAACCTTCGGTGACGGTGACCAGCTTCTCTTTTGGCGTCATCAGTTCCTGAACTTTCTTGTTCAGGTTATTTTCAAAACGGATGTCGCGACCGGTGATAATGCCCACCAGATCCTTACCATCCACCACCGGCAGGCCAGATATATTATTGGCCATGGTGATGGCGCGGACTTCACTGACCGTGTTGCTCGGTGAAACAGTGATGGGGTCTTTCACCACACCACTTTCAAATTTCTTCACCGTACGCACTTCCGCCGCTTGTTGGTCGATCGTCATATTCTTATGAATAATGCCGATGCCGCCTTCCTGCGCCAATGCGATAGCCAAACGGGCTTCCGTTACGGTATCCATGGCGGCGGAGACAAGGGGGAGGTTGATCGTGATGTCGCGGGTAAGTCGGGTGGTCAGGCTGACGTCTTTGGGCAGGACTTCAGAATAACCGGGGATGAGGAGAACGTCGTCGAAGGTTAGCGCTTCTTGAGCTATGCGCAGCATATGAATCGCCTTTTTGCTTGCAAATAAGTTAATCGGACTATTATAAATTTTAAGGCATAATCAGTAAACTTACGGACTTCCCTAATACCCGCTTTTCTCTAAGAAATTCCGTATTTCGCCTGCAAATGGGCAAAACAAGCCACAGAGTTGGATAAAAATACAGCGTAATGAGCGAACTCAGCCCCCATTCTCCCCTTTCCGTCAGTGAATTAAACCGTCAAGTGCGCCGACTTTTGGAAGTCAGCTTCATGCAAGTCTGGGTGACGGGCGAAATCTCCAACTTCAGTTGCCCCAGTTCAGGACATTGGTATTTCTCTCTAAAGGACGACAAAGCACAGGTGCGCTGCGCCATGTTTCGCAATCGCAATATGTTTGTGAAACAGCGCCCCCGGGATGGCGAGGCGGTTACTTTGCGCGCCAAAGTCAGCCTTTATGAAGGACGCGGCGAGTTTCAGTTGATTGCGGAAGGTATGGAGCTGGCGGGAGAAGGCGAACTGCGACGCGCATTCGAGGAGCTAAAACTCAAACTATCCCGTGAAGGGCTATTTGAGGAGAGCCGCAAGCGCCCGTTACCGACCATGCCCAAGCAGGTTGGCGTGATTACCTCTCCGACCGGCGCGGCAGTGCGCGATATTCTCACCGTACTGAAAAGACGCTTTCCCGCCATTCCCGTCTTGCTGTTCCCTGTACCAGTTCAAGGCAAAGAGGCTGGACCAGCTATCGTTGCAGCGATAGCGAGCGCCAACCGACTTAATGCCTGCGATGTGCTGATTGTCGGCCGCGGCGGCGGCTCGCTGGAAGATCTGTGGGCCTTTAATGAAGAACCCGTGGCCCGCGCCATTGCAGCGAGCGCTATTCCTATCGTCAGCGCCGTCGGCCACGAGACCGACATTACCATCGCCGATCTGGTCGCCGACCTGCGCGCGCCCACGCCGTCCGCTGCGGCGGAAAAAGTCAGCCCGGACCAGGCCGAGTGGAAACACCGCTTTCTGGTTTATGAACAAAGGCTCGGGGCCGCCGCGCAGCGCCTGCTACGCCAGGAAGGCATGCGTCTCAACCAGCTTCGGGAGCGTCTCAAACATCCTGGTCGCCGTCTGCAGGAATCCGCGCAACGCCTGGATGATTTGGAGATGCGCCTGCATCGGCAAGCGCAAAACCTGCTATCGGCTCGTCGCAATCAGTTAACCCATCTACATGACCGCCTGTTGGCGTCCAGCCCCAAGCAATCCTTAAAAAACCGCTACGCCACCGTGGACGCCCTTGATCACCGTTTGCAAACCGCCGTTCTGTCTGTGTTAAGACATAAGTCTCAGCACTTCGCCAAGTTGTGCGGACATATGGAAGCGGTCAGCCCTATCGCCACCCTGGCGCGAGGATACGCCATCGTCTCTGACGAAAACGGCCAGATTATTCGCAGCGAGAAAGAGGTGCGCACGGGACAAAAAGTAAAAGCCCGTCTCAGCGACGGTGAGATTCATTGCGAAGTGATCGCCCCCGCCTAGCTAAGAAGGCTCAGGTTAATCCCCGCATTGGCGCGACGAGCCCTCAAATAGCTTTGGAAACCGGGAACATATATAAGAAAGTATATAAAGGAAAAGCCGCAGACGACGCTCCGCGGCTCGATAAAGCGGCTCAACCGAGCAAAAAGTGCGCGCGCGCCAATGCAATCGGGTCCTTTCGCTTCTTCTGCCATGCGCTGACGCTGACATTGGCGACGCGGTTGCCGCGACGGGTCAGCTTACATTCCGCATAGGTCTCCTGATACAGACCCGCACGCAGATAGTCCAAAGAAAAGTCGACAATCCGGGGAAAAGTGTCGATCTCCAGGAAAATGGCAAGATGGAAGGCGGCGGCCAACTCCATGAATCCGCCGATCACGCCACCGTGAATCGCCGGCAAAATGGGATTGCCCAAATTCTGCTCCCGCTTGGGCAGAATAAACACCACTTCATTGCCGAAACGCTCACAGCGCACGCCAAGGGTGCTGGCGTAAGGAATCAGTTCCAGAAGCTTGTTGTAGTCGCCGCTGCGGTGCGCCTGGGCGACGTGTTGCTGTAAAGACTCCATGATTACTTCCTGCCCTCGATCTTTTCCCAGAACCAATCGGGGGACGCATCACGCCCAATCCGCATGAACGTGGCGACGCAGTTGGCCACTGTCGTGTCCGGGCTCCGTTGAAACGCTTCACAGCGAGTGAAGACGATCGTACCGGTCACCCGATAACACCGGGCGCGCGCGTAGACCGTTTTGCCGGGCTGCGCCGGACGCATGTAGTCCACCCGCAGATCCAGGGTGGGACACAACTCCAGCTCAGGCAGGCAACACAGTACACTGCCGCCAGAAGCAGTATCCATCAACGTTGTGATGGCGCCGCCATGAATGACGCCCGTATCGGTGTCGCCAACGATGTGTTCGCTGTAAGGCAGTTCCAGCTCCAGGCCATCCGCATTGGCGCAAGTCACTTTGATGCCAAGTTCTCGACATTGATTAAGGCTATCCAGAAACCTCGATACCCGGCCGAAACGAATCTCGTCGTTCTCCCAGGGTTCGTACTGCTGCATGTTTCAGTTATCCGTCGCTATATAAATTGAATGAACGTCCTGCGTGGCGGCGACCAAATTCATCAATCTCAATCGCCCCAAGCGCAGAAGTGATTCAACCGCGGCGACGTCACATGCGATACATTGTCGACGCTCCGCGATTACTCTTTCCCCGCCGCCGCATCCTCAAAGGTCTTACCGGCGCGCAGCGCTTTCAGAGCGCGGGACCGGAACTCCCGTTGAAACAGGATGGCCACCACTGCGCTGGTTATCGCCATGAACAATATCGGATGGATAAACCAGGTCAGTACGGCGAGTCCGTAATAGTATGACCGCAAACCCAGGTTAAAAGAATCCCCGGCCAGATTCGCCACCCGTGCGGCGGACTGGGCCAGCGCCTCGCGCGCGCCGGAGCTGACTTTGTCCTCATAGGTCAACGGCGCGCTGCTGATCAGCACGCCACAGAAGTTGTATTGCCGCATTGACCAGGTGAATTTAAAAAAGGAATACACGAACACTGCGCACAGCACCACCAGCTTGAGTTCCCACATGAACTTGCCGGTCTGGGCGATATAGGGTAGATCACTAAAGACGGACATGGCTTTGTCCGTATACCCTATAGCAGTGATCAAACCCGCAAGGATCAACAAGCTGCTGGATGCGAAGAAAGCGCCGTTGCGCTCCAGGCTGCCCACTACGGAGGCGTCGGCGATGCGAGCGTCCCGCATCAGCGTACGACGCATCCAGTCGGCGCGATACAGATCCAACGTATTGGACAGGCAGGGCCGGGTTTTAGCGCGGTGCTCCGAATAATAGGTGTAACCGACGCAATTCAATAAGAACCAGACGAGAGCAAAATAATCCAGTAGATTCATAACACCTTAATCGTTAGATACTTTGATATTATTTTTGACCATTTTTTGTAGAAATTCATTTAGACGCTTGGAGAAGATAATGCTACGCCTCTTTACATGTAGCCTGTGCCTAATCCTGATCTTGCTGCAAGGATGCAGCGTGAACCCGGTCACCGGCAAACGCGAGATCATGATCATCAGCGAGCAGCAGGAGATGAGCCTGGGACAGGAACAGTACCAACCCGCACAACAATCCCAGGGCGGACTGTATTATCTTGATCCGGAGCTGACCTTCTATGTTCGCCAGGTGGGGGAAAAGCTCGCCAAAGTCAGTGATCGCCCTGACCTGCCCTACGAATTCGTGGTGCTGAACAACTCGGTCCCCAACGCCTGGGCGCTGCCTTCCGGCAAAATCGCCATCAACCGGGGCCTGTTGGCGAAACTGGATGACGAGGCGCAATTGGCCGCCGTGCTCGGCCACGAAATCGTTCACGCCGCCGCCCGTCACAGCGCCAAGCGCATGCAGTCGAACCTGCTCATCTCAGCCGGCGTGGCCGGCCTGGGACTGGCGCTGGACAATCAGGACTATCGAGACATATTAGTAGGCGGAGCCGCCATGGGCGCCACGATGGCGGTGGCGAAATATGGTCGTGATCACGAGCTGGAGTCCGATCACTACGGCATGCAATACATGGCCGCCGCCGGTTACGACACCCAGGCTGCTGTGGAACTGCAGCAACTATTTGTAAAACTCTCTGAAGGGCATTCACAGAACTGGCTGGAAGGCTTGTTCGCCTCACATCCGCCCTCCCCTGAACGCGTGGAAGAAAATCGACGCACCGCGCTGACGCTGCCCAAGTCCAACTATCGCGGCAAAGACGCCTTCATGAAAGCGACGGCGCGCCTGCGCAAAACGGTTCCCGCCTATGACGCCTACGACGAGGGGGTCCAGGCCCTGAAAGCGGGCGACGCCGACAAAGCACTGCAACGGGCCAATCAGGCCATCAAGCTGGAGCCGGAGGAAGCGATGTTTTACTCCCTGCGCGGCGACATCTATAAAAAGCAGAATAAAGAGTCCGCCGCTTTGAAAGAGTATGACAAGGCCGTGTCGCTGAACCCGGATTACTTCGCCCACACTCTCAAGCGCGGCCTGGCTTATAAAGAGATGGGAGACGGCGCCAAAGCCGCCCAGGATCTACGCCGAGCCAACGATTTACTGCCGACGTCCGTAGCCAATCTGGCGCTGGGCGATATCGAGGCGCAAAGCAATAACTCCGCCGCCGCCATCAGCCATTACAGCGCAGCGGCGGAGGCGTCAGGGGCTTACGGCCAGGAAGCGCGCCAGAAGCTATCGCGTCTGGATTTACCGAAGAATCCTGAGCGTTATCTGCAACTGCAGACACTGAAAGATAAGCAGGGGCGCGCCTTCATTACCTATAGCAATCAAAGCGCGTTGGAAGTGAACAATATTGTGGTCGAAGTGGCCTTGATAAACGCCAGCGGCTGGGTCATGAAGCAGGATACTCTTACCCTGGGACCCGCCAGTCCCGGCCAACAGGCAAAGCCAGTATTCAGCGCCATTGCGACTGAGGCGGCGCAGCGCAAGGATTTATCGCTGCTCACCCGTCTGCATAGCTACCGTTTACGCTAACCCTCAGCGGACGCCGCCAAAGCCAGGATATGTGCTAAGGCGGCGTCTGGATCTTCCTGCATAAAGCAATGTCCGCCCGGAAGCGACTGCAATCGCACCCGACGATTCACTGACGCCGCCCGCAGCGCGGATTTCACGACAAACGGATAAGAACTCTCTCCATAAATAATCGCCATGGGTTGGCGCACATGTTTGATCGAAGGCCACAACCTATCCGGGAAGGTCGCGAACACCGCCGCTTCCAGACGTGGTGGACACTTCAAGGTCAATCCCTTATCAGTTTCCTGCAGCGCATGTTGGATATAAGCCTCCAATGCGTCGGCGCGCCACCCTTTGAGCATGCCGCGCCCCTCAAAATACTCACGCGCAGCCGCTCTGTCGTCCCAGCCGTCACGTCGATTTTCCGCCCGCGCGGCCAAGGGATTGGGCGCACGCAATCGCAGCCAGCGATAAGCGGTCAGCGCTCGCAACATGGTTGGAGTGAAATAAACCGGGTCCAGCGCCACCACCTGATCGAACGCATCCTGGTGGGCCGCGGCGATCAATGTCGTCAACACGCCGCCAAAGCTGTGCCCCATACCTAGCACAGAAACCGCGCCATAATCCGCACGAAAATGCCGCCAGGCGGCGTAGGCGGTTTCCGCCGTTGCATTCCAGCCGCGAAACGCCCCACCGGCGTCGCTGTCACCATGTCCCTGGGCGTCGCTGAGAAACAAGTCGTAATGCTCGGCGAGCTGGCGCAACAAAGGCTCATAGGTTAATCCACAGAAACCGTTGCCATGCATAAAGTGCAGTATCGGTTTGCCCGAGGGGCGGCTGCGCCAGCCTCGAATCGTCATCCCCGGCTCCGCGGCATACTCCCAGGGAGTCAACGTCATTAGTAGAGACTCCGGCGCCGCCTTGTGCACATCGGCCATACCAGAGAGTGAGGCTTGGCTCATACTTCGTCCTTATCCTCTATTTCATTCATCAAAGCGCGTACTTGCTCGTCGCGATCACAGTAGATACTGGGGTACAGGTTGTCCCGCCACCAGTGTATCCATTTCAACGTTTGAAATCCGTCGAACCAGCAGTGAAAGTGGCGACGGAAGGCTTGCTCAGTGGAGGATTGCGCAGCAAAACGACGCACCGCTCCGGCGACGGCGAACGCCTCCAGAGCCTGGCTGGCTAAATCCTCGCGCCCAGTGTAAGCGCTTAGCGCCCCGGCAAGCTCCGATATCGCCGCTTCCGGCTGCTCCCGCAAACGCCACAGCATCGCCACGGATTGCAGAAGTATGCGCAAACAGGGGTAAGTCGCCGGGTGATAGAAGGCCATCGCCCCCTCGCCTTCCAGCGCCGTTTGTAATGCTGGTCCGGTTCCAAAAGGAACCCGGCTACTCAGCCGCCCGCTTAAAACAATTGCTTCGCCCGTCGGCTGCAACACCGGACCCAGCTTGGCGAGCTTGTTAAGCAGGTAAAAGTCTTCTCCCGCCGCACGCAGAGGCATTCCTCGCACCATGGCGTAGGCGTCCGCGCGACAGGCTAATGTGCTACCGATAGTGTGATACGCATAGGGAGACCCCGCCGCCCGCAAGCCCACCACGTAACTGCGCAACTTGTTTTCATAAATTCGCATCAGGCGCCGCTGTCTGTCGTCGCCTTCGCCACGATGGCGAAACGGGTAAACCAGCGCCACGCCGCCGTCAGTTTGGGCCGCTTGTTCGAGATAATCAGCAGGAAGCTCCGCATCAGCGTCAGTGAAGTGAATCCAAGTCGTTTGCAGATGGCCGCCCGCGATCAAAGCCAAAGCTATGTCGCCGCCAATTTTGCGCGCCAGCCCCACCCCCAGCTCTTTGGGAATCAGAGTTTCCTCGGCGCACCGATCCACCAGCAGAATAGCTGAGCCATCGATCTCCAGCAGCTCCAGATTAGCGTAGCGCCATAGGGTGCGGCCTTCGCTTTGCGCGCGCCGTAAACACGCACGGGTCATCGTCAATGCATCCGCGTCCGCCGCCACCGGCGCGTTGATCACCCAGATTTGCAAGCAATCGGCTTGGGATAAAGCTGCGGCGACGCGCTCAAGCCCCTCATAATCCTCCGCAAACGCCGGGATGATTATCACGCCGCGCCACCGCCCCTCTATTCCCGCAAGCGCATGGCTTTCCGCTTCCGCGTACTCACGCAGATACTTGGCCATCGCCTTACCGGGCTTGTACGCCAGCGCATTCGCCTCCGCCATTTACGCCAGCCTACTCCACAAAGCCAGATTGCAACGTCGCGTGAGGCGGCGCCAGCAGAGCGCCCCGTAAACGCCAGTAGGCGTAAGCCGCCGTCGCGGCGGCGCTGATTAACGGCGCCAGCAACCACAACTCCCAGTGCAGGCTAAAAGGCAGTTCAAACAGGCGATATTGCAGAAATCCCGCCACGCTCTCGGCCACGATAACGCCCATGACGCCAGCAAAG
This sequence comes from Hahella sp. HN01, assembly GCF_018986435.1. Classification (GTDB taxonomy): domain Bacteria; phylum Pseudomonadota; class Gammaproteobacteria; order Pseudomonadales; family Oleiphilaceae; genus Hahella. The sequence continues at coordinate 99,439 of NZ_JAHMIN010000012.1, forward strand.
GCGCCTATCAGGCTGAACTCTCCTACGGTCGCGCCAATCACGACGCGGCGATGGGCGCCGAGCGCGCGAAACAGCGCAGTCTCCGCCCGTCGTGAAGGCGCCTCGCGGGCCAGCAACGACGCCACCACCAGTAGCGCCGCAGCGAAAATCAGCGCCAGCAACGCTTCGATCGCCAGCGACACTTGCGCGATGACTTCCCGCACTTTCACCACAAATTGATCCAACTCCAGCACCGACACGGTGGGAAACTGGCGATTAACCTGATTCACCATCTCGGTTTTGTTATCGCTCAAGTAAGCGCTGGTCAGATAAGTGGCGGCGAAGCCATCCAGTGCGCCGGGCGCAAAAGCCATGTAAAAGTTCGGCTTAAGGCTGTCCCACTGTACGCTGCGGATGCTCTGTACTTTCGATTCCAACGCGGCGCCGCCAATCTGAAAGGTCAGAGAGTCCCCCAACTTCACGTCGAGTCGCTGCGCCAACTGGCTTTCAATGGACACGCCGGGAACGCCGCCTTGCGCGCTTGACGCCTCATCCCACCAAGTACCACTCAGGATTCGATTATCTTCCGACAGATCCGCCATCCAGGTTAGATTGAGCTCCCGATTCAAAGCGCCGACTTCCCGCTCCTTGCTGACCACCGTCCGCACGGGCTCGCCGTTGATGTGAGTCAGACGGCCGCGCACCATGGGATACAACGGCGCCGCAGCGATATGATTCTGCTCAAACATGGTTCGCATCGGCTCCACTTCATAAGGAGCGATGTTGATAAAGAAGTGATTAGGCGCATTTTCCGGAATTTGCGCCCGCCAGTTGTCCACCAACTCCGTTCGCACCAGAAACAGGGTCAGCAGCAAAGCCCAGGCGCTACCCAGCGCCAATACGTGCGGCACCGTCGACCAGGGGCGACGCTTCAACTGATCGGCGCCGGCCCGCAGGGCGCCTGGAGTGACCGTGCGACGCGGCGGACGCAGTTTTACCCACATTTTCATGAGCCAGGCCGCCACGGCGATCATCACCGCCAGCCCGACCAACACAGCAGCAACGATAGTTAATTCGCCGCTGTAGACCATCAACAACGCCGCAAAGCCGATCAGAGCGGATAGCATGCGCGACTTGGAGAACCCGAGCATGCGCTGAAAGTCCGCATTAGCCGCCGCCTGCCGCAGGATAAACATGGGGGGCTGTTTGGCCAGAGCCCGAAACACCGGCCAGGCGAACGCCGCCAGCACAATCGTCAGTGTCAGCAACGGCAACCAGATCCAGTTCAGAGGCAGGGACGTGTGCAGCGGCGGCAGCATGTCGCCCATGGCCCATACCGCCCATTGCTCAAATAGCAGTCCGCACCCCAGGCCCAATATCGACGCGGTGACGGCGGAAATTAACAACAGTGACGCAAAACGCATGCGCAGCTGACCGCTGCGGCACCCAAGGGTTTTCAGCAGAGCTACCGTATCCTTCTGTTGTTGAGCGTAGTACTGCGCAGTGACAGTGAGCGCCACCGCCGCCAGCAGTACGCCCAGTACACCGCCTAATAACAGATAACGCTCAGCCCGCTCTATCGCCCGCGACACCGCTGGACGACCGTCTTTCGCCGAGACAATACGCTCGGAGGCGGTCAGTGACGACGCGATATCCGCATTGAACTGCTCCAGTCGCGCCTCGTCGCCGGCCAGCAATAGGCGATATTTCAATCGGCTTCCAGGCTGCGCCACCGCCGTGGCGGCGACATCCTCGTAGTTCATCAAAACGCGGGGGGCGACATTCATAAAGGAAAAAGAAGGATCAGGCTCTTTCGTCAGTAACCCGGTCACTTTTAACTGCTTACGCCCAACGCCGACGGAGTCCCCCAACTGCACGGCCAGCAGGGAAAACAGTCTTGGCGCCAGCCAGACTTCGCCTTGCGCCGGCCCCTGCTTCACAACCTCCGATGGCGCGCCAGCCGCAGTCACCACGCCCACTTCGCCTTTCAGCGGATACCCTGCGTCCACCGCTTTGACTGCGACCAATTGAAACTGGTCGCCGCTGTTCAGCATGGTGGAGAATTCCAGCGTAAACGCCGTATCCAAGCCCAATTGCTGCGCCTCTTTCACCCAGGCGTCAGAAAGATTACCGGAGCTTTCGATCACCTGATCGCCGCCGAGGAAGCGGGAAGCGCCGTCATCAAAAACGGCTTTCAAACGCCCGGTAAAAGCGGTGATCGACGCCACCGTCAGCACGGCGACAAACAGCGCAAGCCACAACAAACGGAATGAAGGCTGTCGCCACTCTCTCAGCCAGAGTTGCAGCGATCGCGTAGAACCTGTCATTACGCGGCCTCCAGAACGCCTTGATCCAGGGCGAGAGAACGCCCGCAGCGGCCAGCGAGTTCGCGGTCATGAGTGACCAGAATCAACGTCGTCGAATGCTGCCTGTTCAGGTCGAACAGCAAATCCATGATGTGCTGTCCGGTTTCCAGATCCAGATTTCCAGTGGGTTCATCCGCAAACAGAATATCCGGCTCCGTGGCGAAAGCCCTCGCCACCGCAACCCGCTGTTGCTCGCCGCCGGACAATTGACGCGGATAATGTCCCTCCCGCTCCAGCAGACCAACCCGATCCAGCCACTGGCGCGCCCGCTCACGGCTGTCCGCCGCACCGGCGAGATCCAGCGGCAGCATCACGTTTTCCAGTGCGGTCATGGTGGGAATGAGCTGAAAAGACTGAAAAACGAAGCCGACATGCTGAGCGCGAATTGCCGCGCGGCCATCTTCATCCAGCTGCGCCAGATCCTTGCCCAGCATACGCACCTGACCGGCTGACGGCAGATCAAGGCCCGCCATGATGCTCAGCAGAGTGGTCTTGCCGGAACCAGAGCGTCCGATAATCGCCAGCGACTCGCCCACCTTGATTTGCAAATCGACGCCTTTCAATATGTCCAGACGACCGCTACCATTGGAGACACTTTTCGTCAGCGATTTAACCTCAAGCACATCAACCGAAGTCATGCTAGCAACCTCATTCCTCAATCTGTTTCAACGTCATGTCATCAAGTCCATCTGGACTTTTTTCGCGCTCTGCTGCCTGATGGTAAGCCCTATCGCACAGGCTGTCACAGATAAATCGCAGCCGGTAAAAATCGTCGTGCTAGGGGACAGTCTCAGCGCCGCTTACGGCATCCCGCTGGAATCCGGCTGGATCACGCTGATGGAAAACGAGCTGCGCGCCACCCACCCCAACCTCACTTTGATCAACGCCAGCATTTCCGGAGAAACCACCGGTGGTGGTCGCGCCCGCCTGTCAGCGTTATTGAAGGATCACAAACCGGATATCGTCCTGCTGGAGCTGGGCGGCAACGACGGGTTGCGCGGCTTTCCCCTCAACATCATTAAAAACAATCTGGCTGCCATGCTGGAAAGCATCGCTGAAGCCGGGGCAAAGGCCATGCTGATCGGCATGCGCATTCCGCCCAACTATGGACCGGCCTATGCTGAAGGATTCCATCAGATCTACCAAGACCTGGCTAGTGAACAAAAAGTCACGTTAGTGCCCTTCCTTCTGGATAACGTCGCGCTTGATCCCAGCTTGATGCAATCTGACGGCATTCACCCCAACGCCAAGGGCCAGCCGCAGCTGGTGGAAAATGTGTTGCCGCATTTAAATTCTCTGCTAAGTCATTGATCCAAGCGACGCTTATTTGCACTCTTTATAGCTATTGCTAGTCTTAAAGTAAGTCATACTATTGAGGCCGGCTATATGGTGATCCCGCGGATTCGACCGGGATGGTTGTTGTGTCTGCTGGCGGCGTGGGCGTTTAGCGGCCATGTCGGCGCGGCGATAATCAATAACAACAACGTTTTCCAGATCAGCGAACAGATGCAGATCAAGGCCCAGCGCCTGATCGCCGCTCAGAACAAATCTGCTGATGAATCTGACGCGCCTGTGTTTCAGGACAAGCTGCCCAACCAAGTCTATGCGAAGGCGTTGGACGCCTATGCGCAAATTCGTCAGTTGATGACGTTGAATAACCTGCCTCCCATCGAAGATAAGCAACTCCCCTTCCAGATTTTCAGACCTAAAGACGTATACGATCTGTTAGAGCAAGCGGACCAGGGCCTCAACGCCATTCTGGAGGCCAAGTCCATCAGTACGGAAGCAGAGTTCGAACGCCCTTTGGGCAAGTCCGGCGCAGACGTTTATCAAAGTTTGTGGAAGCTCACCAACGTGTTGTCCGTGCTGGCGCCGCCGCCGGACATCGGCGATACGCAAAAACAATTCAAGTTGATCGAAGATGAGCTGAAGCTGCTGGCCCGGGCGCAAAATCTTAAATTTACCGAGCCGCAAAAGAATCAGTACAGCGATAAGAGCGTGCGTGACGTGATGCTTGCGCTGTACCAGGACTACCATCTGCTTGGCAGGCTGCAACGCAATCTGGAGGTGGAGCCCACCAGTCCGGAAGCCATCCCCAGCGGCGCCTTGACCGTGCTGGATGCTTACGATGGCGCGCGCAGCGTGCTGGCGGAGATCCATCGCATGAAAGCCGGCCTCAATATTGAGCAGCGCAGCCCGGCGCCGTCGGGAGAGGCCAACGCCTCCCTGAACAGCCTGTATGCGCAAGCGAAAAAAATCCATGATTTGCTGATAAGCCTGCTGAGCGGTATGACCCCGGCTGGCCAATAGCGATGTAACAACTGAGGTGCGGAATGCGTCTGCAGAATCTTCCATTAATGCTGAAGTTGAGCCTGGTTCCAGCCTTGATACTGGTCCTGCTACTGGCCTATGCGCTGATGGTGATCGCATCGCTGCGGGAAATCACCACTCGCGCCAACCACTTCTCCACCGTCATCGAGCCAACTGCGCGCCTGACCAGCGATCTCAGCGCCAATCTGTCCACCAGAGCCAGCCTGCAACAGCAATATCTGCGCACGCCGACCGATAAAACACTGGAGGAGTACAATCAGGCCAGCGCGCAGGCGCAAGAGTATTTCTCCGACGCCAATTTCACCAAACTGAAAAGCGCCGACGCCCTGCAAACCGCTAGCCTGCGCATCGACGATTTGTTTCGCAGCAACCTGCTGCCGAAAAACCGCGAGCTACGCAGCGGCATTGCCACGGTGCAGGAAACCCTTGTGCCGAAAACCCTGGAGTTATCCAACAATATCAGGGTGACGCTTGACCCCTCCAGCGCCCAGGTGTTGATCCAGTGGACCATCTTGGTCAGCAATCACATACAAGCCGCCCTCATCAACCTGAACGCGTTCCTGCGCACCGGTTCCCCCACTGAGACCGACGCCTTCCTGATGGAGATCTACGGCGCGCAAAACGCCGTGATCGATCTGAAGAAGCATCTGCGCAAACCGGAACATGAAAAATGGATTGGAGAGATCGACGGACTGGTGAAAGAATTTGAGAGCAAGGCCAAAACCATCTTCGATGTCGCGCGCAGCCAAAACAGTCTGTTGGACAGCGAGCTGCGCCCACTGGTCAACGACACCCTGAACATAGTGGCGGAAGAGCAAGCCAGCATCTGGAGCGACTTGCGCAGCGTCAGCGGCTACATCGCGGAGTCGCTGGACTCCAATATTGTGAAAATGCTGCTGTTTCTCGTAGTTACGCTGGTCATTTCCACGGTGTTGACTGCACTGGTGTCGCGGCTGATCAGCAAACCCATCAAAGATGTAGTCGCCACCATGGAGGACATCGCCCAGGGCGGCGGCGACCTCACCCGGCGCCTGACCTATCTGGGGCAGGACGAGCTTGGCCGGCTTGCCCGGGCTTTCAACCGTTTCGTCGAACTCATTCAGCAGATATGCATCAGCATCAACGACAAGTCTCAGGAACTGGGGCAGTCCGCGGAGTCCTTGCAGGATGTGGCTCATCAGGGTGAAAACTGCCTGGAGCAACAAAAAGCCGAATTTGTCACTGTCTCTGAGTCCACTCAACTGATCTCCCACAGTTTCCGGGACATTGCGCAACAGGCGAGCAAATTGCTGGAAATCGCCCAGTCCATCGCCTCGCAGTCGGATAATGGAAAACGCCTGCTGCAAAATAACACCGACACGCTTTCCCGACTGGCCCAGCAAATGGAGACCTCCTACGCCTCCATGCAACGCCTGGCCAGCAGCAGCCAGAAAGTCTCAGAAGTGCTGCAGGTCATCAACAATATCGCCGAGCAAACCAACCTGCTTGCGCTAAACGCGGCGATCGAAGCCGCTCGCGCTGGCGAGCATGGCCGCGGCTTCGCCGTGGTGGCGGATGAAGTCAGACAGTTGGCCTTACGCACCCGGGACTCCACTGAAGAAATCCGCGAAATCATGGAAGGTCTGCAAAAAGACGCTGAAGAAACGGAAAAGATGATCAATCTGAGCAACAGCATGACGCAGAACAGCGTCTCGCAGATGAGTACATTGGCTGTCACTGTGGATCAAACCAACAGCGGTATTGCAGAGGCCAGCGATCTGATCGACCAGGTGGCCAAAACTACCGAGGAGCAAGCCAAGCACGCGGAAGGCATCGCGCAAAGCATGCATACCTTGGAGACGTTGCTGGATGAAAGCTGGCGACAGGTGAACACCACCTCATCCAACAGCGAGAATATCAATCAACTGTCATCGCAGTTGCAGGAAAACGTCGGCCGCTTCAAGACCTGTTAGGCGCAGTAGGCTGCGCCGCCAGCGGACGCTGCTATTTGATGACGAGAACATCGCACTCCAGATTATCCAGCACGCGCTCCGCGGTGCTGCCGATAAAAATGCGGTCTACGCCGCTGCGGGATACCGCCCCCATGACCACCAGATCATGTCCGTGCTGATTGACGCAAGCGGGCAGCACTTTTTCCGGCGAGCCTTCTTCGAAAAATACGTGCGTGCTTGACTCCACATAGCTCTCCAACAAATGGTCCAGCGCCTTTTGGTGCTTGGATTTCACTTTCTCACGATATTCTTCGTAATCGGCGACGATGGCGTCAAACTCCACCAGCATGCCGGTGGGAATCGGCTCATAAGCATGCACGACATTCAACTCCGCAGGCAAACGGCAGGATATTTCGTGGGCGATATCCAGGATGCGCGGGTTCAGATTATTGATGGAGCCTTCCGTCTCAATCGGGTCCACCGCCGCCAGCACTTGGATATGGCCGTCCCAGCGGTGCTCTTCCCGCACAAACCAGATCGGCGCATCCGCATCCCGCATCAAATGCCAGTCCGTATTGGTGAATAACGCCCGCTGCAGAATAGAGTGATGATGAGTGGCTTTGATGATCAATTGCGCCTGCGTCTCCCGGCAACGCTCCACCACCGCCTTATAGAGAGGCTTCTCCCAACGCACATGCTGAGTGACGGCGATGCCGTGGGCGCGCATCTGCTCCGCAAAAACCTCCAGCCAGCGTTCACGACTGGCCAGACAACTTTCTTTCGCCGAACTGAGCGCCTTGGCGTCGAAGGGGTAACTGGATTCCAACGCCCGCTGATATTCCGCCACCATCAGCTCCACTTCCGCGCCCAGCGCCTTGGCGAGACGAATCGTACGGGGAATGACTTCCTGCCTTTCCTTGGTCGGGTCCACAACCAGCAATATCTTTTTAATCTCCGCCAGCTTCTTGATTTCCATAGCCTCTCCCCAGCGATTTAAAATTTTTTTCAACTTCCTTCGTTTTTAATAATAGAAAAGGTTGACGAGATAGTCCCATCTCATTATTATTGCGGCCTCGAAAATGACGTTCCCCGATAGCTCAGTTGGTAGAGCAAATGACTGTTAATCATTGGGTCGCTGGTTCGAGTCCAGCTCGGGGAGCCAAACTTTTCGGATCGTCAAGATCATTCGGGGTATAGCGCAGTCTGGTAGCGCGCCTGCTTTGGGAGCAGGATGTCGGGAGTTCGAATCTCTCTACCCCGACCACTTTTTCACTTCCCTTCTTATTTTTCTTTTTCCAGATCTGAAATTCATATTTAGTCTTTAACCACTCGCTTTTCCATGCGTTTTCGACACAAAAGTTGCGTCGCGCCTTTGCCTTTCTTTGCGCCCCCCCCCTCAGCACAACCCCTTTGTTCAAGAAAGCCCGTCCCTGGACTATCTCGCCTACCCTGGCCTTGATTACGTTATGCTTGTGGAATTGTCGCCGTATTGAAGAATGATTTGCTGACTTCATAAAGCGTCAGCGGATCTGCGCTACCGCAGGTTTCCCTGATGGAATGCATCGCAAATTGCGGCACGCCGATATCCAGGGTTTTGACGCCCAACTCCGCCGCGGTGAGCGGTCCGATGGTGCTGCCGCACGCCATATCCGTCCGCACCACAAATACCTGATAAGGCAGCTTAAGCTCCTCACTAAGACGACGGTAAAACGAGCTGGTGATGCTGTTGGTGGCGTAACGCTGATTCGAATTCACCTTGATGACCGGCCCACTGTTCAGCAAAGGTCCATGATTTTCATCATGGCGGTCCGCATAATTGGGATGCACGCCGTGAGCGTTGTCAGCGGAAATCATCATGGATCGGCTGATCATCTGACTCAAACGCGCCTCATCTTCCGTAATACGTAGCAGCACCGAGCGCAGGAAAGGCCCTTGCGCACCTTCTGCAGACACACTACCCACTTCCTCATGATCATTGAAGACCAGGAAGCAAGGCTGACTGGAACCCGCATCCAACAACGCCTGCAGACCAATATAGCAACTCAGCAGGTTATCCAGGCGCGCGGAGCTGAGGAATTCGTTTTGCAGACCGTGAATACTGGCGGGCTGAGTGTCATACAGACACAACTCATAATCCAGCACGCGCTCCGCATCCAATGCAGGATGTTCTTGCTTGATTTGCTCCAGCAATAAGCCACGGAATTCGGGCGGACTGTCAGCGCGACATTGCATCAATACCACCGGCAGATCTTTCTGGGGATTAATGGAGCGGTTGTTGTTGACCTCCCGATCCAGGTGAATCGCCAGACTGGGGATCATTGCAATCGGGCGCACCCAATTGATCAACGTGCTTTTCACTTCCCCGGCGCCGCTCAGATAAGTCACCCGACCCGCAAGCGATAGCTCACGGTCAAACCAGGGGTTCAGCAAAACGCCGCCGTACACTTCAACGCCCAGCTGATAATAGCCTTTGCGCAGCAATTCCGGGTTAGGTTTGATTTTCAGACAGGGACTGTCGGTGTGCGCGCCAAACATTCTGGCGCCGCTGACCTCCAGCGGTCCTTGCGCGCCGCTGAATGCGATCAGCGAAGAACCGTTACGCGTAATAAAGTAACGCTCATTGGCCTGCAGAGACCATTCATATTCTTCGTGCAAACGCTTGAAACCAGCTTTTTCCAGCATTTCCACCATATTGGCGACCGCATGAAAAGGGGTCGGCGAGGCGTTTAGAAACGCCAATAATCCTTCATTAAACTCTTCTTTTTTCATACTTCACTCAAGTAACCGCGTTATCCGATTCTATACGGCTGTCGACACTGGGCCGACAGCGACCGTAAGCACTGCACATAGCCTATACGGGAGATTCCGGCTTGGCCAGTTGGTTTTGCGAAGAATTCTCATCTCCCTTCCCCGCATTCGCTTTCTTATCCTTGCGCCCGGGCTTGACCGGCGCCTCCGGCAGACGCTCAGAGAATTTTTCCCAGGCCCAGCGCAGCCAGTTGATCATGGCGAAAGCCAACCATAATGACCAAACCAACATCGCCACCCGATAGAACAAAACAGGAACCGTCCATACCGACGCCGTCGGCAGCTCTCCCGCCGCCGCATCCTGATACCAGCGCAATTGCCCCGCAAAAGATCCGTTGCCGGCGACATAATCCGCAGGTTGCCCAATCAAGCCTTTGGGAATACTGGCGATTACCCACCCCAACACAGCCAGCGTCAACAGCACCAACAGCGCGCTATATAATCTACGCCCCCAACGCGGCAAGGCGTGGACCAGCTCATAACGGTAATTGAACGCGTAAAACCACACCGCCAGCACCAGCAAGCCCTGCACCCAGCCCAACGCTGCTCCGGCCGCCAGCACCGCCCAGCGCCCCACGCCCAGTGGATTGCCGCTATGCCAACCCAGCACTGACGCCAACAGCAACATCACCGCCAGCACGCCCCAGAACAATATGGCCGGCCCCATTTGCGGGCCTCCCACCCATAACGGCCACAGGCGATCCGGCAACTGAATTTGAAGTTGAACGTTACTGACAGGAGCCGGCAACTGCAGAGCCGGCGTCTGATAACGCCATTGCGTTCCTTGCGTCTCCTCATGCCAGCGTATGCTTAAGAATTGCTCACCATAACCGAGCACGACATCCACACGATTGGTTTCTTCACTGCGGGCGACATTTCTTCCATCCAGCTCTACCGCATCCAGGACTGCGCCATCCGGCAAATCAAAGCTGTAGCGCTGAGTGCGTGAGGTGCGCAGACGAATATCCGCCGTATATTGCAACTGCTTGCCGCCCACTTTCTGAGTCACATTCAGGCTGTCCACCGTCAGCATGCGACCCTCAACGGCTTTATTCGGCGAAACGGACAAGAACAGGGAATCTCCCGGCTGCGGCCGCCACTTTGGCCGCCAATAGCCGGACTGAATAATTTCGTAAGGCGCTGGCCCAGTGTACTCAAGGCTCCACTGCGGCCCCACCAGAATCGACCAGTGCTCACTCCATGCGCTATTCGTCGGCGCCAGCAACTCGATACGCTGACGGAAGCTCAGGTTGGACACCCACTCCATGCTGTCCTGACGATCATCCAAAGTCACCAACGCCCGCTGATTGCTGACGTCGATATCTCCCGAGGTCACGGACTCCCCCATCAACAGCGGAATGCTGGCCGAAATGGAGCCTCGCAATGGCGCCACTCGCTCCACCCGGGTGCGTACACGCCACTTCAGTCCCAGATCCAGTTCCCGATAAACCTTGACGAAGGCGGGCGCCGGTTCCTGAAACAGAGATTGCCGCGACTCCGAACTTCGCTGGCTGACGCTGGTGCGCTCAAACTTGATATTAGAACTCAGCAGCTCAYTGCTACCTGCGCCGGACATCGACCAGTCCGCCACTTTCGCCGAAAATCGATGGGGCCGCAGGGGAAACGCCAACTGAAACTGATCGACTTCGCGCACGCCGCCTTCCAACACCACTTCCTGCACGCCGGCTTCCAGCGGAATACGCCAGACGCCATCTTCGCCAGCGCTCCAGCGATCCCAGCGCTTCCCGTTGACAAACACACTCTCAGGACGCCAGAAACCAGCGCGCGCGGGGATTGGCAATGCAATCGGCTGCAGCGCGCTGACTTCCAGCGACAAGGTCAGACTGTAACCATCCAGAATCAGGTTGGCGGAATTAACATCCACACAACGGGGAGTACAGGGCGGCGGCGCAGTCAAACGCTGCTCCAGAGCCTGCAACATTTCTGGACTGGGATAATCGGTGTCGGCGTGCGCCCGCTCCGCCGGCACCATCAACGCCAGAGGGGCCAGTAACGCCAGTCCCGCCAGCTTGGTGGTGACGCCGGGTTGCGGCGAATCATCCCCACCCTTGTCGCTGCGCCCGCCACGCCGCCCCACCAGGCAAGCCAACAGCACCACTAACAGCGCAAAATGAACAATACGCGCAAACCCCGTCTGCATGGGGCTCAACACGTACAGCTTGGCGCTTTCATCCCCGCTAAGCGGCCCTTGCCAGGTAAGATTCACTTTTCGCCAGCTCCAGTCCGGCACTCCTGGCCCCGTGGGCGCGGGAGCCTCCGGCGCCACGTCCTCAGGCTGCTTTTCCCTCAAAGACATAGGCGCGCTCATCAGCGCTGGGGGCGCAGGCTCCATCGACTCCTGCAGCATATAATCAGCCTGCACATCCTCTTCCACCGCCATATCACGCCTCATCGCAGCATTATCCGCAAAGTAAACCACACCGGAGTCACGCTCCAATTGCGGATATATCGCCATACGCACCTGGGCCACACCATAGTTCAGCAGCATACCCGCCAGAATCAGCAACGCTCCCCAACGCCAGCCGGTCACCAGTTTCAGCATCCAGCCGGGACGAACCACTCGCAGTAGCGCATTGGGGATAATCAACAGTAACCACACCGCCACCGGCGCATAGATTTCGTGATAGGCGAACCCCAGCGCCACCACCGTCACGCCGCCCCACACGATACCCTCCAAACGCGCCACCGCCGCAGTAATCAAAAGGAGCAAGAACAAATCCCACAAAGACCAGCGATCAAACCAGGTTCCCGCACTGCGGTCCACACCGGAAGCGGCCAAGGGCCACCAGCCCGGCGGAAGATTGACGTCACTGGAAACATTCTCAAGATCCAGACTGCCGCTGTCGTCACGCCAGCCGCTGGCGGGAATGACAAACGCGGCGGCCTCACGCTCAACCGGCGAGCTGCTGACCGCCGTCATGTCGAGGTCAGCGCGCCGCACTTCCACGCCGCGACTGGAGTCCTGGCGCGACTGCGTGACTAACTGCGCCTGCCCTGACAGATCCACCTTGCCTAACTCATAAGGCGCGCCTTGCTCCAGACGCCATCCCTGTGACATTTCACCCGTCAGGCGATCACGCCAGATCCAGCGACTTTGATCAAACGCCAGCCACCCCTGGGTGCGCTGCCGAATACGATTTCCCGCCAGAGAAGTCATCCCCCGCTCAATTTCTTTCAAATCCAGGGGCGAACCTTCCGCCACCCGAAACGCTGGCAATGTCCGCCATTCCTCAGGCAACAGCGTCTGCTGCGGATCAACGGCGCGCCCTTCTATCTCCACGCGACGCAACTGCGGCTGCGTCTCCACTACCCACAATTCCGATTCAGGCCAGACGCCCCCGGGCTCCGGCTCCATAGAGAACGCATCCGTACGATTGGTCTGCCGAAAGCGCGCCACCAGCGTCCAGGAGCCTGGGCGCACCTGAATCCGCAGACGACCATCCTTCTCAACGCGCGCGGGCAGGTTGCTGGTCAGAGAAACCTGTTCCCAGCCGGACAAACGAAAGCCGCCCAGGACTTCCTCCCGCTCCCCACCAGAAACGTCGAGCTGCAAACGCGTCTCCAGCAGTTTTGGCTCGTCATCGATCAGCTTGCGAAACACATTGATTTTCAATGAATCCGGCTGCAGATTCGCCTGTAGCTGGTCACGCACCAGCCAAAGCGCGGAACCGCTATCCACGTATGCGCGACCTTCCAGCGCCGTCACGGCGCTCAGCTTGGTCATGGCGAATACTTTAGGCAGTGGAACGCTTTGCGGTAATTGCTCCCAGCTGATGCGCCCCTGGACCCGGTAACTTCCGGGCTGAAGCCAGATAGAAGGCACGCCGTCCACGTTTATGACCGCCACCCGATTACCGGACAGCATCACTTCATGAGGCCAGAATTGCGCGGAGCCCGGCAACGACAGCCAGCCCTCATACTGACTTTCCGCCTGAAAACGGAAGTCCAGCCGCTTCAGGTCCAGATCCAGCTCCAGCGCGCTGAGCCAAAGGCACACTTTCGCGCCGCTCCCGTCATGGGCTGCGGTGCAGTCTTTATCAAGATGGTCGTGCAACACCCAGCCGGACCAGTCGGCGAGCTGCTGCGGGATATCAGAAGGGGCGGCCTGAGCCGGGGAAATGCAAAAAAGAAAGAGAAAACATGCGACTAGACAGGATTTCATTAATATATCCATAGCTATAAAACGGACAAAATACGACTCAAGTCGCCGGAATCTCTCGACAACCGATTCCAACGCCGTCCTTCGTATTCAGACTCCCGGGCGCCTGCAAAGTCTGTTTGGTGAAATAAGGTTGAGCAAATATAATTGAATGTCAATAACTTGCCGAGCCCAAATAGTCTGATTATGAAAAGCAAACACCTGGAAGACGCCCTGTTCCTGGACATCGAAGCCAGCAGCCCGGACGATGACGCCTACCCTATCTGTATCGCCTGGACCGACCCGGATGGAGCCATCCAAAAGGCGCTGATCATTCCAGAGGACGACTGGGAGGATTGGGACTTCGGTTACCAGCACAGTCACGGCTTATCCCGGGAGCATTTATTTGAACAGGGCGAAACCGGCAAAGACGTCATCCGCGCCCTGTCCAGCGATCTGGCGGAAGCCACCGTTTACGTCGATGGCCTCGATCCTGACTCCCAGTTGCTGGAACGCCTGTACGAAGCCTTCGACGCCGACATGCCTTTTGAGCTGGCGCGGGTCACGGATTTTCTGCCGGAACTGGACTTCGAGACCTTTCTTGAGCGACGCCAGGAAATTCTGCTGGAAAACGGCCTTTCCGGTTTCAATGCGGAGAACAACGTTTTTGTCATGGCTGAACTGACCCGCCGCCTGCGCTGATTACGCCGGGCGGCGCAGCCGCCCTATTCCGCCCCGACCCAATAAAACCGCGCCGCCCGCTGGACTTGCTCCGACATAGGCTCATCGCAATCCATCTCGCGCTGAAACACCAGCTCCTGTAAATCCATCACCGCCTTGGAGATTTCCTCAGAAGCTGCGCGCATACGCTCCACAAGTTTTTCGCCGACCTCCGCCTCCAGCACCTGCAAACGGCTGCCGAACTCACTGAAGAAACCGCTGATCACCCACTCGCGCAGGTACAGAGCCTGCTGCAACTGCAGCCAGTGATCCTGCGGCAACTCCAGATCAAATATCAGTTCTTCCACGGTTTTTTCCACACCGCCGCTTTCTATGGTGTAGAGCATCCTGCGCAGTTCGCGACTCCATGAGTCCCCCAGTCCATGAGGGCTGGCGCCGTACAAACAGGCCAGCACATGTTCCAGAGCCTGCACTTCAAAAAACGCCTGCCCCAGCGCCTGCATCAACGCCCCATCCTGATGGATAAGCTCCGCCCCCTGCGACTTGGAGACTGCGGAGAGACTGCCGGTAGTTCCCTGACTCATTTCACTTGCACCTTTATTATTGAATTTATTGGTTTGTTCATCGGAAGCCGAAGCTCGCCGGAGGTTAAGTAACAATATATTACCTTGCTGAAAACCTTTGTGGCTTGTTGGTTACTCGCTTCACTGCTAAGTTTTTACTGGACTGCAGATAACTTCCAGTGTCTTCACGCTTTAATCAGACGTATCAGCCAATTAAACGCGCCTACATGGAAATATCGAACAACGTGAACTCAGACCTGATCTGGGACCTGGATTTGCTCGCCGATCGTAGCAAAGCCCAGGAGTTCGTCTTGAAGTTTGAGAACAAACTATGCGTCTTCTCAGGCTCCGTACGGCAAATCTATACCAATTACAGCATGCACTTCCCTGAAGACTATAACCGTAATCTGGTCATATTGCCTGATCCTTACGCCTTTCACGACACGTTCAACCATATTGAAGAAGAGGCCGTCACCCGCACCGGCTTTCACATTATCCCCGGCGAACTGATCAAACAGAAAGGGATGTTCATGCTGATACAGCCCAAAGACCCGGAAGCGCCAGCGAAGCCCATCGCTATGCGCAAGGCGCTGGAAGTGCTTAATAAAATGCGCACGGAGTCCGACCCTTTCCTGCCTATTCTGGTCAAAGGCGACCTGAAGCCCTTCCAGGACCAGATCCCCTGTCTGCACCTGCATCGCTTGCGCCTGCCGCTAATCCATCGCGCCAGCGAATTCGAAAAAAGCGAGCTGCGCCGGGTCATCCAAACCAAGATGCAGGACATGGGTGAACTCTAACCCCCTCACCGAGGGCGGAAAATTGATTTGTGACGCTTTTCCGTGACTGCGCCAACCGCTTAAGTCACAATCCCGAGCTATTGCGCCTCCACTCTGGCCGCATGCCGCACCGATAAAAACAACTCATGGAAAGCTAAAAATAATGAAGCGCAGCATTCGTCATCCGCGTTCGATCACAACCGTTCTCACCGTATTGGCGGTTTTKCTGGCCAGCCCCGGCAGCCGTGCGGAGGGAGAAAAAGAAGGCAAATCTTATGTCGGGCTGAGCGCCACCCAGTTCGATTTCAAACGAGTCGACGGCAGTGACAGCGCCAGCACGACAGGCGTCACGCTAACCTATGGCTCCTATCTTACTGACTACGTCAAAACCGAGTTTCGCGCCGGCATGGGCCTGGATGAGGAAGAAGCAAAACCGGGGCTGGATATCGGCATGGACTACTTCGCCAGCTGGTATATGGGCGCACAGTATCCAGCTACGGATTATCTGTCCGTCTACGCCCTGTTCGGGTTCACCCATATGAAAGGTAAGGTCTCCAAAGACGACCCGGACTCGTATCAAAGCATCCCGGAAGACCTCACCGAAAGCAGCTTCAGCGTCAGCTATGCGTTAGGAACGGAAATCAAGGTCACTGGCGACCTGTGGGGCGTCCTGGAGTTCGGCCGCATTCACCGCGATACGGAAACGGCGATCCGCACCATGCAGCTCAGCGCCGGCCTGAAATACGAGTTCTAGGCCCGGCGCCAAGCTTCACAGACTCAAGCGCTATGGCGGATATGCCAGCACTGGTGAATCCGTTCGTTGCGCTTAAAGTCTTCAGGTATGCTGGCGGCGGTATGATTTTCCACCGCAAAACGCTCTTCAATGCCTGAATCCAGCTTGAAACGTCGATAGTTGCAGGAAAAGATCAATACGCCTCCAGGCGCAAGCAAGCGCATGCAATCTTCAATCAGCCCGGCATGATCCCGCTGAATATCCAGCACATCCTCCATTTTCTTGGAGTTAGAGAAGGTGGGAGGATCAAGGAATATCAGATCGTATGTATTGCGCTCAGCTTTCAGCCATTCCAGCACGTTTGCGCGCACAAAACGATGGGGACCAGTCAGTTTATTGAGATGGAAGTTGCGCTCCGCCCAGCCCAGGTAGGTTTGCGACATATCCACACTGGTGGTGGTCGCGGCGCCGCCCGCCGCCGCATGGACAGACGCCGCTCCGGTGTAGCAGAACAGATTCAGAAAGCGCTTACCCGAGCAATGCTTCTGAATCCAATAGCGGGTTGGACGATGATCAAGGAAAAGTCCTGAGTCCAGGTAATCAGACAGGTTCACCCAGAACCGGCAACCATGCTCCTCTACCGTACGCTCCTTGCGACTGGAGTCCGTTTTCTCATACTGCAGCATGCCTTTTTGCTTTTTACGCTGCTTGAGAAACAGCTGTCCGCCATCAATCCCCAGCACCGCCGGGGTTACTTCCAACACGTCCAGCAGGCGTTGGCGCGCCTTTTCTTCATCCACTGATTTCGGCGGCGCATATTCCTGCACGATGATTCCGCCGTCATACCAGTCGATGGCGACCGCATACTCCGGCATATCCGCATCATAGATCCGATAAGCGCTAAGCTGCTGCTTCTTCGCCCATTTGCTCCACTTCGCCAGGTTCTTACTCAGCCGATTGCGGAACATTTGCGCCTGCTCAGAGATCCCCTCTAGAGAGGCGTTCTGCGGCTTACGCGGCGTTTCTGCTTCAGGCCGGTTCCCGTAAACATCAAACAAATAAAGCGTTGTGGCCAGAGGTCCGTTGTAAAGATGGTATTGTTTGTCCGCCCGCAGCCCGATTTCTTTGGCTAGGTTGACGCTGGAAGTAAAAATACCCGCTTTCCATTCACCGTATGCGGTTTTCAGCCTCCGCCCCAGCGCCCGGTACAGCGAGCGCAGCTCCAACTCCTGTCCCAAACGCTCGCCATAGGGCGGGTTGCACACCAGCAAACGCTGCCCACACCCTTCCGTATCAGGAGTGAAGTCCATGGCGCTGGCGGTTTCCAGCTTCACCCAGCGATCAAGTCCGGCGCGAGACAGGTTACGCTTAGCGGTGCGGATAGCGGCGGGGTTCAGGTCGCAGCCGAATATGGCGCCGCGCCAGCGTCGCTTGCCCAGCACCGCTTTCTCCATCGCCTCCTCGTAGACTCCACGCCAGACTTCCGGATCATGCCAGGGCGCTTTTTCAAACAGAAAGTGCGGGTTCAGCAACCCTGGCGCAACATCCATGGCGATCATCGCCGCCTCAACCACCAGAGTGCCGGAACCGCACATGGGATCGACGAAGCATCCATCCTCTCCACACAACTCCGGCCAGCCAGCGCGATAAAGTATGGCCGCCGCCAGATTCTCTTTTAATGGCGCCGCCGCGCCCTCTTGTCGATATCCGCGCTGGTGCAGGCTTCTGCCCGCCAAATCCAGGCCGAGGGTAATGGTCTTCGCTAGATTCAACTGGACGGTCTGTACGCCGGACCGCTTGTCGATAACCGGCAGCTCCAGATCACGGTCACGAAAATGGTCATTAATAGCGTCTTTGACTACCTGTGCGCCAAAGCGCGAGTGCCGAATATCGCCGCTGGAGCCAAACGCCGCGATCCAATAGCTTTCTCCCGGACGCAGGTGCTCGCTCCAATTCACCTCGGAAGCAGCCTGATACAGACCATCCCGGGTGGCAGTGCGGGTGGACTGCAATAATCGCAGCACTCGGTTAGCGAGACGGGAGCCCAGACAAATTCGGTAAACGCCGGCAAGATCCGCCTTCGCCTCAACTCCAGCGGGATTGGTTTTAAGCACTTCCGCGCCCAGAGTCTTTAATTCGTCTGCGAGCACATACTCCAGTCCTTTGGGGCAGCTCGCAAACAATGAAAATTCATTCATATTCCTACGCCGTTACAAATCGTTGCATATCAAGGGTTAAAGACGGTTCTAAGGCGATCAAGCGCTTAACCGGATTTAATTCCACAAAACTATAAAAAAACCGTCACATAGATGAAATAATTCGTGTACATCGAAATTAAATTTGGCTTAACTTGAAAGTGTAGCGCTATTACTCTGATATATATCCCTCGTACACGATCAGATGATAAGGAGATGCTTTCTAGTCCAAATTCCGATTCAAAAGTTTATCTGTTTGAATTCCTGTCTAACCCAGAAATTGGTGAGGTCATTAAAGAATGAGAAGACAGAAGCGCGATATGTTCGAAAGAGCGTACCTCAAGGGTTACCGTGCCGGCGTAAGCGGCCGGTCAAAAGATTTATGTCCCGCCGCCAATCCTCACATGCGTCAAGAGTGGATTAACGGCTGGCGCGACGGCCGAGCGGACCATTGGGATGGTTACACCGGCGTCTCAGGGATACACAGAAGCCCTGGCATAGCATCCTGATTCACTTAGACACTCATTCATAAAGGAGGGGTTCACCCAACCCCATTTAGGCCCGCATCGCGGGCCTTTTCATTGAGGGATTAGCCCTCCAGACCGCCAATCGCTTCAGCCGCTTCCCGCACCAGCACCGGTCCTCGATAAATAAGACCGCTATACACCTGCACCAGTTTGGCGCCAGCACGCACTTTTTCCACCGCATCCTGGGCGCTCATCACGCCGCCGGATGCGATGACAGGAATCCGCCCTTCCAGCGCTGCGCACAGCTCTTTCACCACATGAGTGGAACGCTTGGTCAGCGGCGCGCCGCTCAGGCCGCCCTGCTCTTTTCCATGAGCCAGACTCTCAACGCCCTCGCGCGATAACGTGGTGTTCGTGGCGATAGCGCCGTCCATGTTGTAGTCCAGCAGAGTGCGCGCAACCATATGCACCTCGTCGTCAGACATGTCTGGCGCAATTTTCACGACAAAAGGCACATAGCGCCCATGCTGCTGGTTCAAACGCTCCTGACAGTCTTTGATATCCTGCAACATGCTGCGCAAAGAGTCGCCAAACTGGAGTGCGCGCAATCCAGGCGTATTGGGCGAAGAGATGTTGATCGTGATATAGGAAGCGTAGGGATACACCTTATTGATGCAAGTGATATAGTCCGAAGCGGCTTCCTCAGCGGGAGTGTCTTTGTTCTTTCCGACGTTAACGCCGATCACCCCGTCGTATTTTTTCTTGCGCAAGCGCTCCGCCATGTAATCAACGCCATAATTGTTGAATCCCATGCGGTTGATAATTGCGTTGCGTTCCTCCAGACGGAAGAGCCGCGGCAGCGGATTCCCGTCCTGAGGCTTAGGAGTCACTGTGCCGACTTCGATAAAGCCGAAACCCAGTTTACTCAGGCCATCGATGTAATCGCCGTTTTTATCCAACCCCGCCGCCAGACCCACCGCGTTGGGGAAGGTAATTCCCATCAACTCGACCGGCCGGGAATACATTTGGGGCATAAACATTCCCAACATGCCGGCGTTATCAGCCATCTTAAGCATTTTCAGGGAAATATTATGGGAGGCTTCCGCCGGAAGGCGAAACAGAAACTGTCGGGCTAACTGATATGACATAAGGCTATTCCACTGCTGTAGAACAGTTTAAAAGAGGGGTGAACTTCAGGCGCGGTATTATAACCAACCAGAATCGCATTAAAAGGTTTATTTCCCATCACCGGCGCGACGCTTATCGACGCCCGCCCCTCACGAAAAGTAACTTCACATTGCGTTTTGCACTATTTTTGACCACCCACAACTACATGTTGGGGATATCTGTGACAGAACTGTAATTTATCCACTAAATCTGTGGATAACTTTGTTAATATCGGTAGGGAAAAATCTCAGACCCCACGAAATTCCAGCCCTCCCAGCGAATTGATCACTTTTTAATCAGTTATTTTTTGCGCTTAAATTTCAACCACTTATTAACCTTACCTCCCCCAATCCGAGAATAACGTCACTTTTTGCACCGGAATAGGATACTCAAATCCATCAAAATCGCCGCTTAGGTTTGGCGCGAAACATGGCAAAGTTCGCCGGGATTTCCACAGATTTATATGTAAGTCATTCATTTATAGAGGGTGACAAGTTATCCACAACCGTCAGAACAACAAAAAAGGGAGCTACCGCTCCCCT
The DNA here is from genome assembly GCF_018986435.1 of Hahella sp. HN01. GTDB lineage: Bacteria > Pseudomonadota > Gammaproteobacteria > Pseudomonadales > Oleiphilaceae > Hahella. The sequence goes on from NZ_JAHMIN010000012.1 coordinate 120,137, forward strand.
TTTTGTCTCAACTGAAAATGTTTAACGTGGATTTAATTGATGAATGCAATGGCGGACATCAAACAAAGTTCAAGGCCATTTCATTAGCGCCACAGCGCACCACTTTCAACGGGACAGTCGGACTGCGTTCCTGCAATAAGCCAACGACTTTCAGTGAAACCAGATCTCCGACCTCGGCGTTACCGGTAAAGTCACCGGTCACTAATACGCCGCCTTCGGAAAGATCGACTGTTTTCAACTCGTGGAGCCCTGTCACAGGGTGATCAAGCAGAACGCTCATCGACGCGGATAGTCGTTCAAAACGACGCCTTTCTGTGTGGGAACTCATAGTATGCACCTTTTCCGCTATTTATTATGGTTATTTTTTGACCAGTATAAAAAACTTAAAGCCTCTGGTTCAACTATTATCCTCAGCCCCATCCCACGTAACCTCCATCTTCTCCGCAGGATAGTTGGAACATGCTACAATTCTTCATCGCTCTCACGATAAAGCTTTGTAAAACAGCAGCATGACATACTCTACCCCCGCCGAAAAGACTCGCGCCGCCCATCGCGTCACCTTGATTGGAATGATTCTGGATATTGCGCTGGGGTTGCTGAAAATCATTGTTGGGGTCATCGCACAGTCTCACGCGTTAGTGGCGGACGGCATCCACTCTTTCACTGATGCAGGAACGGATATCCTGGTGATTGTCATCACTCGCTACTCCCACCAGAAGCCTGATCGGGAACATCCCTACGGTCACGGGAAATTCGAAACGCTGGGCACAGTGGTGCTGGGCTCCATGCTTATCGCCGTCGCGGGGGCCATGGCTTATGACAGCATTCTGCGCCTATGGGAGCAAGACGCCCAAGTCACTCCGGGATGGCCAGCGCTATTGGCGGCGGCCCTGTCTATCGCCGGTAAAGAGTGGATCTATCGCTACACGCTGGATATCGGCAAGAAACTACGTTCCGATCTGATTATCGCCAACGCCTGGCATTCACGCAGCGACGCCCTTTCCTCGGTTGTCGTCCTGGTCGCACTACTCGGCGTTATAGCCGGTTTCCCATGGCTCGATGCTGTGGCGGCGATCATTGTGGCGATTCTCGTCGGCAAGATTGGCATTGAGCTGGCGGGCAAAAGCGTCAAGGAACTAGTGGAAACCGCGCTACCAGAAGAACAGGTCCTCGCCCTTAGAGAACTTGCATTGTCGGTGGAAGGCGTTCGCGGCGTGCATGATCTGCGCGGACGTTATCTGGGGCCGGACATTGTCATTGACCTGCACTTACAAGTGGACTCAGCGCTAAGCGTCTCGGAAGGGCACTATATTGGCGTGCACGTCGCTAGAAAGATTCGAGAGAAGTTTGAGCACATCAGCGACATCACCTACCACATAGATACAGAGAATGACACTGACGGCAAAAAGCGGACCGGATCTCCTCTGTTGCCGCTACGCCATGACGTGACAGAGATCCTGCAACAACGCTGGCGCGACCTGACGCCCGAAGGCTCAATCAAACGGCTGATTTTGCACTACATCAACGGCCAAGTGCATGTGGAAGTGATGATTTCCGGAAACGAGCGCCATCTTTCCCAGGAGATGGTAAAAAGCATGCGTGAAAGTACCGCCGACCTGGCTTGGCTGGGTGAGATCAAAGTCTGGAAGGAAGCGCCCTGAGCAATTCGCCCACAACGCCTCCCTTTAGTTATTGGCTAAGGCCCAAGTATGCGCTTTTTCTCCGCCTCAAACTCTTCCTGTGTGAGCGCGCCAGCGTCCAATAACTCCTTTAACTTCTTAATCCGACTGAGATTATCCTCAATCGCGGGATTTGGCGTCGTAAAGTCAGCATCGCCGCCGGGTGAAGAAGGACCAGATGCAGCGGAAAAGGAGCCAAATTGATAACTCCCCACTGAAGGAGAAGGCTCCTTATCTTTATCCACCAGCCCCAGAAATCCGCCAATCTTGCGCAACACCAGCTTCAGGAATCGCCATAGTTTCGGCAGCAGCCAGATCGCCAATGCAATAAACAGCCCCAATAGCACCAGGAAAATAAAGGGGTGATTCAGCGCCGCCCACAAACCTGCCAAAACCATGACGTCTTCGCCAATCGAGGCCGCCCAATTGGTGAACGGCTCAGGAGAAGTATTGATCGCCAGGCGCGTTCCGGCCTTCGTAGCGTGAGACGTCGCCGCCATTGAGGCGCCGACCAATCCAGCCGCGATCTGCAACGCCGGCGAAATATCGCCGACCGCGCCCGCCGCCAGCACCGCGCCGGCAGGAATACGAATAAAGGTATGCAGCGCGTCCCAACCACTGTCCACGCCAGGGGTTTTGTCCGCGAAAAACTCCACACAGTACATAAATCCGGCAGCTGCGATCACCAGCGGGTCCTGCAGAGTCTGCAAATCCGGCGGCAAATCGATATGTCCGGTGGCGCCGCCCAGCCCCAGCATCAGCACTGCGGCGTACAGGTTCACGCCGCTGGCCCAGGACACGCCCATCATTAATGCAATTGTGGAGACCAAACTATCATAGGTTTCCATTAAACCACCTCAACCACTCTGGGTTATTCATCTCCCACCTGAGGCGCATCGTCAGCGTCACAGGCGGAACTATCATTACTATCGCTATTACATCCTTTCTTACCTGAACCCTGGCTGAATTCAACTTCAGGGTTCAGCGTTTCAGGCGGAGAATCCTCGCCACCATAGCCACAACAAACGCAGCGCCAACAACGTCAGCACCCATTTGAACAGTGATTTAAAACGCGCTTCGGGCAGTTTACCGAGTATTTTCAAGCCGACTTTGGTGCCTAAAAACCCCGCCAGCACCATCAAACCCAGCAAAGGAAGCCAGGGAGTGAAAACAAACCCCGCTAACCCGAACACCATAATTTTCAACAAATGTTGCGCCGTCATACAACTGGAGAAGTTAGCGGTGTAGGTCCAGCGGTCGACGCCGCTACGCCCGAGCCAGGCGGACACGAGGGGACCGGTTGCGCCAACGATCATTGTAGCCAGTGTCGTCAACAAACCGCCGCAAAACAAACCTGCTTTGGTTTTCCCCAATCCCAGTTCAGGAATGGGTCCCCAGCACAACCAGATGATGAAAAGCGCCACCAGCGGAGGAATCCAGGCGGGATCGACGCGCCCCAATAGCCAAACTGCGGCGAGCGCCGCCACGAGAGCGCCGCTCAAAAAGAAAGCAATTGTACGCGGTTGAATATGCTTGCGGGTCAAGGCGGCCCGGCTGGCGTTAGAGCCCATTTGCACAATGCCATGCAAGGGAATCAGGGCTAACGGCGGCACGACATCCGCCATCACGGCAATCAGAAATGCGCCGCCGCCAACACCAAGCGCGGCGGTCAACATAGAGCCTAGAAAACTGCTTCCCAGCAGCGTTGCGACTTCGAGCCAAGAGAGGCCCGCAAACCATTCCGTCATAATCCGACGCCGTCACCGAGTGATAGCGACGCCGTTCGGGAGTCGCCCTCTTCCGACATTTGCGCCCGCTGCAGTGTAGATTCACTCAATTGCTTACCGGCGCGGGCGCCCAACTGCTTCAGCTTCTCCACCCGGGTAATCAAATTGCCTCGCCCTGTGGCCAAGCGTCCCATAGCCGTATCATAGGCGCCTTGCGTCTGCTGCAAACGCTGGCCGACCTCCTCCAGATCCTGCACGAAATTGACGAACTTGTCGTACAAATAACCAGCCTGCCGCGCGATTTCCTGCGCATTTTGCGACTGATGCTCATAGCGCCAGATATTGTGAATGGTGCGTAAAGTCGCGAGAAGCGTCGAAGGAGAGACGATCACCACATTCTGTTGAAACGCTTCATTGAACAGACTTTGGTCTCCCTGCACCGCCGCAGCAAAGGCGCCTTCGATGGGGATAAACAGCAGCACAAAATCCAATGAGTTCAGACCTAAAGCGTCTTGATAGCGCTTACCGCTCAACCCCTTAATATGTTGTCGCACAGACAATACATGCTGTTTCAGGTAGTCCATGCGGGCGCTGTCGTCCGTAGCGTTATGGTATTGCTCATAGGCTACCAGACTGACTTTCGAGTCGACGACAACATTTTTATTCTCTGGAAGACGAATAATCACATCCGGCTGAATACGGCGCCCGGCTTCATTTCTCTGAGCGCTCTGCACTTCGTACTCGCGCCCTTTCACCAGCCCGGAACGCTCCAGGATGCGCTCCAGAATGACTTCTCCCCAGGTTCCAGCCGCCTTATTATCGCCTTTCAGCGCATTGGTCAGCTTGATGGCGTCATCACTGATGCGCTCATTCAGCGTTTGCAGCTTTTTGATTTCCGCAGATAACGAGAAACGCTGCTGCGCTTCCTTGTCGTACACGTCCTCCACTTTCTTACGGAAGTCATTCAACTGTGTATTCAAGGGGTCGAGAATGGTCTTCAGATTGTTCTGGCTGAACTCGGACAGTTTCTGCGTGCTACTTTCGAAGATGCGATTCGCCAACACTTGAAATTCCTGCGTCAGCGCCTCACGCGACGCTTCCAACAACTTCAGCTTCTCCTGATGATGTAACTGCTCCTTCGCTGCGGCGGTTTTCAAGGACGCCAGCTCACTCTGAGCGGCGCTAAGCGCCTGCGTTAACTCAGACAAATCAGCGTCTTTGTCTCTGGTCGCCGCCTCCGCACTGACATAACGCTCATGGATAGACTCCATCCGCGCCTTCACCGCTGCATTACTTTGTTGCAGCAAACCAACTTCCCGTTGCAGGGACTCACAGCGTTGCGTTTTTTCCGCACACGCATCCTGAAGACGCGCCACTTCGTCCTCACGAGCCATGAGCTTTTCCATTAATTGGGCATTGCGCAGCTCAAGCTCCCTTCGCTGCCGGCGTTGCCTCATCATCCCCATCAACGCAAGAAGCGCGAGAGCAAGCCCTACCCCCCCCGCCGTCAGGTAGGGCCAATATAGTTGTAATAACGCCATTACTTCTTCTTTTATTGCAGGCCTTTTTCTTTCAGTTCTTTGAGTTGATCCCGCAACTGTGCGGCTTTCTCAAACTCCAGATTACGGGCGGCTTCGTACATAGCGGTTTCCAGCTTCTGTATCATTTTCGCGTATTCCTGCGGCGTTCTCGCTTCGGTTTCTACATTATAGGAAGAAGCTGTTTCCGCCACTCTGCGCTGTGACGCGCCTTTCTTGGAGCCAGGAACCCGCGCGCCTTCCATGATGTCTGCGACTTTCTTGTCCAACCCGCGTGGCACAACGCCATGCTCTTCGTTATAGCTGATCTGTTTATTACGCCGACGCTCGGTTTCATCCATCGCTCGCTGCATGGAGCCAGTGATTTTATCCGCATATAAGATCGCTTTGCCGCGTACGTTCCGCGCCGCCCGGCCGATAGTCTGAATCAGTGAACGATCTGAACGCAGGAAGCCTTCTTTATCCGCATCCAAAATGGCGACCAGAGAAACCTCCGGCATGTCCAAACCTTCACGCAGCAAGTTGATGCCCACCAACACGTCAAACTCACCCAGACGCAGGTCGCGAATGATCTCCACCCGCTCGACAGTTTCCACATCTGAGTGCAGATAACGCACACGAATGCCTTTATCCAACAGGAAGTCCGTTAAATCCTCCGCCATTCTCTTGGTCAGTGTGGTCACCAGCACACGCTCGTTGCGCTCCACCCGATCATGGATCTGTCCTAACAGATCATCAACCTGAGTGGAGGCCGGCAATACTTCTATTTCCGGGTCGACCAGGCCGGTGGGACGCACGACTTGCTCAACTACTTGTCCTTGATGATCGGCTTCATAATTACCGGGCGTCGCCGACACAAAAATCATTTGCGGAGCCAGACGCTCCCACTCGTCAAAACGTAAAGGACGGTTATCCAACGCGGAGGGCAACCGGAACCCATAGGACACCAACGTTTCCTTACGGGAACGGTCGCCGCGATACATGGCGCCGATCTGCGGAATCGTCACGTGAGATTCATCTATAAATAGCAGGGAATCGGAAGGGAGATAATCAAATAAGGTCGGCGGCGGCTCTCCCGCCTGACGCCCCGACAGATACCGGGAGTAGTTCTCTATGCCGTTGCAGTAACCCAGCTCGAACATCATCTCCAGATCATACTTGGTGCGCTCTTCCAGCCGCTGAGCCTCCAGCAACTTGCTGGAGCCGCGAAACTGCTGCAAACGCTCCTGCAACTCCGTCTTTATTTGATCCGTCGCATCCAGTATGACCTGGCGCGGCGTGGCATAGTGGGTTTTCGGATAGATAGTCGCCCGCGGCACGCGCCGGTATACTTCTCCCGTTAAAGGGTCAAACCAGGACAGCGATTCAATTTCGTCGTCAAACAGCTCAATACGTAGCGCGTCCGATTCGGATTCCGCAGGAAATACATCAATGACGTCCCCCCTCACCCGGTAGTTAGCCCGGTGCAACTCCAGGTCGTTGCGTGTGTACTGCAATTCCGCCAGCCGGCGCAACAAAGATCGTTGATCAACCTTATCGCCTCGATCCAGGTGCAACATCATCTTTTTGTAGGACTGCGGATCGCCCAAACCATAGATCGCGGAGACAGTGGCGACGATCACCACATCTTTACGCTCCATCAGCGCTTTGGTGGCCGACAGACGCATTTGCTCAATGTGGTCGTTAATAGAGGAGTCTTTTTCGATATAGGTGTCGGAAGACGGCACGTAAGCTTCCGGCTGGTAGTAATCATAGTAGGAGACAAAGTATTCCACTGCGTTATCTGGGAAAAACTCTTTGAATTCTCCATACAACTGCGCCGCCAGGGTTTTGTTGTGCGCCATCACCATAGCGGGCCGCTGCATTTCCGCAATGACATTAGCCATGGTGAATGTTTTCCCTGAGCCGGTAACACCCAGCAACGTCTGGTGCAGCAGACCATCGCGCAGTCCATCCACTAAGCCGGCGATGGCGCCGGGCTGATCGCCCGCCGGCTGATAATTCGCTTTAAGCTGAAACTTTTGCATTACTCACTTACGTATGAATCGACGACATTGTAGAATTATACCGTTTGGCCATTAATTGGGCGCGCCGTTCGCCTTAATTCAAGCCATTGGCCAACTTATCAAGCTTAACCACCAAAATCGAGGAATTACTCCGTTGGAAATCGATCTCTCACGCCGTGTTCAAGCAATCAAACCCTCTCCCACTCTGGCTGTCACCAACCGCGCGGCGGAACTCAAAGCCGCCGGGAAAGATATTATTGGTTTAGGCGCCGGAGAACCTGATTTTGATACCCCCCAGCATATTAAGGACGCCGCTATCGCCGCGATTAACGCGGGCCAGACCAAATATACCGCAGTCGATGGAACCCCTGCACTAAAGAACGCGATTATCAGCAAATTCCAACGCGATAATAACCTGAATTACGAAGCCAACCAGATTTTGGTCTCCAGCGGGGGCAAGCAAAGCTTTTTCAATCTTGCTTTAGCTCTTTTGGATGAAGGTGACGAAGTCATTATCCCCGCGCCTTATTGGGTGTCTTACCCCGACATGGTTATTGTCGCGGACGGCAAACCTGTCATCATTGAGACCACCGAAGCGACGCGGTTCAAAATCACTGCGGAGCAGTTGGACGCTGCAATCACCAGCAAAACCCGCCTGGTAGTAATGAACAGCCCTTCCAACCCAACCGGTATGGCTTATAGCAAAGAAGAGCTGTCCGCTTTAGGCGAAGTGCTGCGCAAACATCCTTCTGTGATGGTGGCGACAGACGATATGTATGAGCATACGCTGTGGACTGGAGAAGATTTCGTCAATATTTTGAGTGTATGCCCAGACCTTTACGACCGCACTTTTGTCCTGAATGGCGTTTCCAAAGCTTACTCCATGACCGGCTGGCGCATCGGTTACGCGGCGGGCCCCGCCAAAGCGATTGCGGCCATGAAAAAAATTCAGTCGCAAAGCACATCCAACCCCTGCTCCATCTCCCAAGCCGCCGCCGCCGCCGCGCTGAACGGCCCACAGGAGTGCATTGGAGAAATGGTAAAAGAGTTCAAGAAACGTCACGACTTTGTCGTTAAAGCCTTTAACGACATGCCCGGCGTAACTTGCCTGCCCGTGGACGGAACCTTTTACGCATTCCCAGGGTTCCAAGGCGTGATCAACCGTATGGAAAATATCTATAACGATCTGGACTTGGCTGAGTATCTGCTGACCGAAGCAGGCGTCGCCCTGGTTCCAGGCTCCGCTTTTGGCGCGCCTGGACATTTGCGTATCTCCTTCGCCACCAGCATGCAAAATCTGGAACAAGCCATGGAGCGCATCGCGAAAGCGATCAAATAAACGCTCAAGACAGTCTCCAAGAGCGTTAAAAAGCCCGCGGTTCAGCGGGCTTTTTATTTGCTGAAAACACTAAAGAAAAACCACTTCCGAAGTGTTGACCTTTAAATTAAAGGTCATTATTATACGCGCCACTAACGGTTTCATTCCCTGATAGCTCAGTTGGTAGAGCAAATGACTGTTAATCATTGGGTCGCTGGTTCGAGTCCAGCTCGGGGAGCCAAATTTAAAAAGGCTGGTTTTACCAGCCTTTTTTATTGCCTAAATTAAGCCCACTTTTTCTACACACCATCGGTCGACGAGAATAACCTCTCCTCGCCCACCAACAGCTAACTCCAATTTAGACCGACTCAATTTCTTTGACGATCTGCTGCAATGCATCCAGAGGATTTAATGCTCGGGTAATAGGTCTTCCCACGACCAAATATGAGCTTCCATCTAGAATCGCCTGAGCTGGAGTAACAATTCGCGTCTGATCATCCGCCGCAGCCGCGGCAGGTCTGATGCCCGGCGTTACCAAGCAAAATTCCTCGCCGTGCGCACGACGCAACAAGGGAGCCTCTTGAGCAGAACACACCACGCCATCCATTCCGCTACTTTGCGCCAAACCCGCAAGCCTGCCGACCATCTCTTGAGCTGAGCAGGGAAACCCTATCTCGGCGATCTCCTCATCACTCAAGCTGGTTAGCATCGTAACAGCAATCAGCAACGGCGCATGAGGCCCCTGCTCCAACACCTCGCGACACGCCTCCATCATTCTTCTGCCCCCGGACGCATGCACGTTCACCATCCATACCCCCAAACCAGCCGCAGCCTTCACCGCCTGCGCCGTTGTATTGGGAATATCATGAAACTTGAGGTCTAGAAATACCTCAAAGCCGCGCGCCTGCAATTGCTCAACTATAGCGGGCCCAAATGTTGTAAACAGCTCTTTGCCAACCTTAAGTCGGCATAAATCTGGATCAAGCTTGGCGACAAACTCATCAAGCTGCTTTCTATCAGAAAAGTCCAAAGCCACCACGACTCTTGGTCCACTTACCATCGTCTCACCTTTCTCTCACGTCACTTATTACCATAACCCAACCACTAACCGCGCCAAACCTACACCCAAGGCAACGGCTTCACCACTCCCCATTTTTTGCAACTGGGACACTGCCAGTGCAAATGCCGCCCCGAAAAGCCACAACTTTCACATAAATAGGAGTGATTCTTCTCCAAAAGCGTCTCCAGCACCCCTTTCACAATCATAATCCAACGCTTGGGCTCAGGGTCTGCATAAGGAGCCAACAACACCAACAACGCCTTCACGCCACCAAGAGTAGGGTGAGCATTTAACTGCCCCAAAAGAAACTCTATCGCCTCTTCCGTATTCTCGTTTTCGTTGAGAGCGCCGGACAGCGCAATCATTACTTTCGCTGACGGCTGCAGCTCCCACATTCTTTGAAGTATTTTCAGCAGTCGCTCCCGCTCATTAAGCTTTTCGCATATCTCTTTCACCAACCCAACGACTTCCGAGAGAAACATTGGGTTCTGCTGCTCAATACGCTTCAATTCCGCCAGCGCTTCAGGATACTGCTCCGTGGCGACGCAAACCTGAGCCACCTGAATACTTGCTCTAGCGCAAAACTTGTCATACATCAGCGCCTCTCGAAGATGGCGCGTTGCGTCTGAATATTCCTTACGCCGCATACTGCGCTCAGCCATCTCACAACAGTATTGAGCCAGCCGCACCTGCACGTCTCGATCCCGCTTAACGTCCAGAGTTAAAGCGCGCTCACGCGCAACTCCCCACTCCTTTTCGTGCTCATAGATTTCAAGAAGACACTCGGTACTCAGCTTCCGCCACTGCCGGGACGCCGCCAGCTCAATGAAAAGAGCTTCAGCCCTGTCATACAGACCAACAAACATATAGTCCTGAGCCAGCTCATAGGTAAGCTGCTCACCGTGTTTGATTCTTGCGTCTGGATGTGAAAGAAGATTCTGATGGATCGCCGTCGCTTTTTCGATTTCGCCCTTACGGCGAAAGAAGTTGGCGATTGAGAGGTGAAGCTGAACCGTATGCTGATTTATCTCTAACTCCTGAACAAAAGAGTCCAGAGTCGGCGCATCATACGCCTCAAAAAGATATTGCAAGGACTTAGGATATTCGCCGCCCCGCCTAATAGCTCTGGCAGTCTGACCAACTCGCCCCTGAATAAAACAGATCAGCCAACCAATGCCTATTGCAACGGCAATTAACAACAATTGGCCAAGGTATTCCATAAGCCCTTATGATTTGCTGGCGACAACCTGCGTAGATGACTTTATGGCGCGATCACGCCCTTTTTTACCGAAAATTTTCAACTTCAGAACGGTCAAACTAGTTACCGCCATCCCCAATAGAAACCCTACAACAAACGCCAACCCGATCAGAATGGAAACATTCACAGGCCCCGTGTGGTAGAAGAAGAGGTCTAGCTCCAACTTGGAATTATTCAGCAGCACAAATACTACACCAACAATCACCATCAGGAAGATAAGGCATAGCAAAAAGATTTTTTTAAGCTTGGACATTAGCGCACCCGAACCGGTCTAATTGGGTGCACTATCTTACCATACCTGGATTTGATGTCAGGCATAGAAAAACGTGCACTTACAATTAATTAGCGGTTTGACGCCGGCGATTAATAACCGGCCTTGAGACTTGCGTTAACCTCATCTCTCAATTCCTTACCAGGCTTGAAGTGCGGTACATACTTCGCAGGAAGATGGACAGTCTCACCTGTTTTGGGATTACGCCCTACCCGTGGAGCGCGATAATGGAGACTAAAACTGCCGAATCCCCGTATTTCTATGCGCTGCCCCTGGGACAGAGATTGTGACATGTACTCTATGATCGTTTTAACCGCGAGCTCAACGTCTTTTATCGAAAGTTGTGGTTGTTTTTGCGCAATAATCTCGACTAACTCTGATTTGGTCATAGAAGCTTCCTTATCGTAGCCTTCGTCAGAAGTGTAGTTAAAGATTTAAAAAAACACAAAAAAAACGGGCATATAGCCCGTTTTTTTAGAGAATATATCTAAGAGAAATTACTGTTGCTGTTGCAATTGCTCTTTGATCAGATCACCGATAGTGGTCGGACCTTGAGCTTCAGTTTGCTTCTCTTTGACATCGCGAATCGCCTGCTTCTCTTCATCAATGTCCTTGGACTTGATTGAAAGGTTGATCACGCGGTTTTTACGGTCAACGCTGATGATTTTCGCTTCAACTTCGTCGCCTTCTTTCAGCACGTTGCGAGCGTCTTCAACTTTATCGCGGCTGATTTCAGACGCTTTCAAAGTTGCTTCAACTTCGTCGTTCAGAGCGATCACAGCAGCTTTGGCGTCAACGGACTTAACAGTACCGGTAACGATAGAGCCTTTCTCATTCAACTGAGTGAACTCAGCAAACGGATCGCTTTCCAGCTGCTTGATACCCAGAGAGATACGCTCACGCTCAGGATCGATAGACAGGATCACAGTCTCCAGATCGTCGCCTTTCTTGTACTTGCGAACAGCTTCTTCGCCTGGCTCGTTCCAAGAAATGTCGGACAGGTGAACCAGACCGTCGATGCCGCCTTCCAGACCAAGGAAGATACCGAAGTCAGTAATAGACTTGATCTTACCGGAGATGCGGTCGCCCTTGTTGAAATTGCCGGAGAACTCTTCCCATGGGTTAGCGTGACACTGCTTGATACCCAGAGAGATACGACGACGCTCCTCGTCGATATCCAGAACCATCACTTCCAGTTCGTCGCCCAGTTGAACAACTTTGGATGGGTGAATGTTCTTGTTGGTCCAATCCATTTCTGAAACGTGAACCAGACCTTCAACACCTTCTTCCAACTCAGCAAAGCAGCCGTAGTCAGTCAGATTAGTAACGCGCGCAGTAACGCGGGTGTTCTCTGGGTAACGCTCTTTGATAGCAACCCATGGATCTTCGCCCAGCTGTTTCAGACCCAGAGATACGCGGTTACGCTCACGATCGAACTTCAACACCTTAACGGTGATTTCGTCGCCAACGTTAACGATTTCGCTAGGATGCTTGATACGCTTCCAAGCCATGTCAGTGATGTGCAACAGACCGTCAACACCACCCAGATCAACGAATGCGCCGTAGTCAGTCAGGTTCTTAACGATACCTTTGACTTCCATACCTTCCTGCAGAGTTTGCAGCAGAGCGTCGCGCTCAGCGCTGTTTTCCGCTTCCAGAACCGCACGGCGTGAAACAACTACGTTGTTACGCTTTTGATCCAGCTTGATAACTTTGAATTCGAGATCCTTTCCTTCCAGATGCGCAGTGTCGCGAATAGGACGCACATCTACCAAGGAACCAGGAAGGAATGCGCGGATGCCGCCCAGTTCAACAGTGAAACCACCTTTGACCTTGCCGTTGATAACGCCGTTAACAACTTCGTTTGCTTCGAAAGCTTTTTCAAGATCTTTCCAGGCTTCCGCACGCTTCGCTTTTTCGCGAGACAGGCGGGTTTCGCCAAAGCCGTCTTCAACTGCGTCGAGAGCAACCTCAACTTCGTCGCCGACTTGCAGATTCAGTTCCCCTTTCTCGTTCAGGAACTGTGCTACAGGGATTACACCCTCGGACTTAAGGCCTGCGTTTACAGTAACCCAGTCTTCATCGATATCAACCACTACGCCCTTAACGATAGAGCCGGGTTTCATATCAATTTGTTTTAAACTTTCTTCAAAAAGCTCAGCAAAGCTCTCGCTCATTGTGTTTCCTGTTGAACATTTTCATCCGCGCGGCCAGCAAGCACGGTCTGTTCGATTAAAATCTTATTCCGGGCATTACTGGCATACTCCCGAAAAAAGATCACCGGTTAATTAATTTACCGTAGTGATGGACACTCAGGATTGACGGGAAGACCAGATCTGGAGTACTTTCTCCAACACCTCATCCACCGAAAAGTCAGAAGTATCAAGGACTACGGCGTCATCCGCAGGTCGCAAAGGAGCGTTTGACCGATTCGTGTCACGCTCATCGCGTTCCTTTATCTCTTTTAAAAGGTGCGAAATTTTAACACTCTCGCCTTGCTGCTTCAACTGATCATATCTTCGCCGCGCCCTTACTTCGGCGCTTGCAGTCATAAATATCTTACATGGAGCGTCAGGAAACACGACCGTCCCCATGTCTCGCCCGTCCGCCACCAACCCCGGCGCGGACTGAAAGTCCCGCTGCCGCTGCAACAAAGCGGCGCGCACCATAGGGTACGCTGCCACCCGCGAGGCCATAGCGCCACAGGTTTCCGTCCGGATTTCCAGAGTCACGTCGTCGCCCATTAAAATAACGGACACCGGCTGACCGGGAGTTCCCGCTTCAAAACGCACATCCAAGGTTTCAGCGACTTTCGCTACAGCGCCTTCATCAGCCAAATCAACGCATTGCTGCTCAGCGCTCAAGGCGGTCAGGCGATACAATGCGCCGGAGTCCAAAATATTCCATCCCAACGCCCGCGCAGTCAGCTGCGCGATGGTTCCCTTGCCTGAGCCGGAGGGACCATCAAGGGTGATGACAGGAATGCCAGAACTCACCTTCATGCTGTCTCCTCAGTCCGAAGATTAAAACCAACCTCATTCGCCAGAGTAGTGAAGCCAGGGAATGACGTAGCGACGTTAGCGCAATCTTTAATAACAATAGCGCCGGTAGCTCTTAAAGACGCTACGGCAAAAGCCATTGCTATGCGATGATCGCCATGACTATCTACTGCGCCGCCGCCGATTTCCGCGCCACGCAATACAATACCGTCCTCTTTTACTTCGCTACTAACTCCCAGCGCCGCCAGACCATCCGCCATAGTTTGAATACGGTCGCTTTCCTTGACCCGCAGCTCTTCTGCGCCACTCAACACAGTTTCTCCCTCAGCGCACACGGCAGCGATAAACAGAACCGGAAACTCATCAATCGCCAAAGGCACCTGGTCCTCTGGAATACGGATCCCTTTCAAAGGAGCATAGCGCACACGGATGTCAGCCACCGGCTCACCACCCACTTCTTTATGGTTGGACAACTCAATATCAGCGCCCATCAACTTAAGAATACTAATAACGCCAACACGAGTCGGATTGACACCGACATGGCGCAAGGTCAGATCCGAGCCGGGAGTAATGCTCGCCGCAACCAGGAAAAACGCAGCGGAAGAGATATCCGAAGGGACATCGATTTTGGTAGCGTTCAGCCTATGGCCGCCCTCAATCGTCACCTTGGGGCCATTCACATCCACAGGATAACCAAAACCACGCAGCATTCGCTCGCTATGATCCCGGGTAGGCGCAGGCTCCGTCACAGAGGTTTCACCCTCTGCATAAAGACCTGCGAGAACCAGACTGGACTTAACCTGGGCGCTGGCGACAGGCATATCGTAATGAATGCCATGAAGCTTGGAGCCGCCTTTAATTTTGACAGGGGGGCGCCCGCCCTCAGATGTGGAGATTTCCGCACCCATTTCCCGCAGCGGCTTTGCAACCCGCTCCATAGGCCGCTTGGACAGGGACTCATCGCCTGTCAGTTCAACATCGAACGACTGACCACTCAACAAACCTGCAAGCAAACGCATGGAAGTTCCGGAATTACCCAAATACAGAGGCCCTGGCGGCTGTTTCAGGCCGTGCATGCCCACGCCATTTATTCTTACTGAACCGCGATCCGGCCCCTCAATGACGACACCCATATCCCGGAAGGCCTGCAGGGTGGCCAGAGCGTCCTCCCCTTCAAGAAAACCTTCAATTTCCGTAACGCCTTCCGCCAGCGAACCCAACATGATGGAGCGATGGGACATCGATTTATCTCCGGGCACGCGAATATCGCCGCACACCGGACCGCCTTTCCCGGCAACGTAGGTCACATTGTTAGCCATATCAGTCTTGTAAGCCTTTCCTTCAAGCATTTTTGTGAAATGTTCGCGGGCCGCCCGGGCCCGGGTGAACACACCAAGTAACGTTTGTCCGTCCCCATCAGCAATAGCGCTGCGCAGCTTTTTTAAATCCGCGTCAAACGCATCCAACACTTTCAGCACCGCATCCCGGTTAGTCAGGTAAACGTCCCGCCACATCACCGGGTCGCTGGCGGCAATTCGGGTAAAATCCCTGAAGCCGCCCGCCGCATAGCGAAATATTTCTTTATTATCATCCGCCCCCGCCAGCGTATCGACCAGCGAAAAAGCGATCAAGTGAGGCAAGTGACTGGTTGCAGCCAACACCTCATCATGGTGAGCCACCGACATGAAGAGCACTTCCGCCCCCATGCCGCGCCACAGAGCCGCCACCACTCCCAGCGCATGAGAGTCCGTTACCGGAACCGGCGTCAATATGGTTTTATGATTCTCAAACAAAGCACTATTAGCGGCCTGAACGCCGCTCTTTTCAGAGCCAGCGATAGGGTGCCCCAGCACAGCATTCGCTGGCATTTCACCAAATACAGAGATAAAGGCTTTTTCTATCTCACCTTTCACACTTCCCACATCCGTCAGAATGTGATCGCTTCGCAAAGCCGATCTCATTTCCTCCAACACTGGAGCGACCGCGCCAACCGGCACCGCCAAAACAATGACATCCGCCCGTGAAGCAAGCGTGACAAGATCCGGGGCAGCCTCATCAACAACCCCCAAACGCACGGCTAATGCAGCCTCAGAATCGCGCCGATCATAACCAATTACTTTCTCCGCCAAACTGCGCTCTTTCACAGCCTTGGCTAAAGAACCGCCGATCAGACCCAGTCCGACAACAGCCAAACATTTAACTCGGGATTGCAACATTGTTAATCAGGCGCGCTTGGCAGCCATGTCCGTATAAAGAATAAATTGAAACGCCCTCAAGGGCTAAGATACCAAAAAAGCCAACCTACTGAGACCAGCGGAGGGCGCGCCTAAAGCACGCCTTTGGGATACGACCCCAGACATCGCACGTCAAGAGCGTCCCGGGATAACTCCTGAATCGCCACACCAACCTCTGGCAGATCTTTATGGCCGATAAAGTCCACAAAGAAGTGATAGCGACGTGCGCCACTGAGGGCGGGACGCGAATCAATTCTTGTCAGGCTCAGATTTTGACGATGAAACACGCCTAGCATCTTGTACAGAGCGCCCGGCTCATCGCGAATGGTAACCATCAGAGATGTTTTGTCATCCCCACTTGGCGGAGCCGAATTTTTACCAATAATCAAATACCTGGCGATCTGATCAGGATGATCTTCGATATTTTTCGCCAGCACTTTCATACCATACAGTCTGGCGCAGTGCTCACCAGCTACTGCAGCTGCATCCTGACGCTCAGACGCCCGTTTTACAGCGTCCGCATGGCTGGGTACCGCAATACGCTCCACCCCCGGCCACTTTTCATCCAGCCACTGCCGGCACAAAGAAAATGACTGCGCCAAGGAGTAAACAACCTTGATATCAGCGGCATCAACTTGTTCTGGGGCTATCAAGAAGTGGTGAGTGCGCACCTCCACCTCACCGCAGATCAGCAGAGGCGAATTAACAAACACATCCAGAGTGTGGCTGATCACGCCTTCATTGGAGGTTTCCACCGGGACTACGCCGTAATGAGCCGCCCCCGCTTCGACCTCACGAAAAACCTCATCAATAGCGTAATGAGGCAGACAGACACCGGAATGCCCGAAGTGCTTAAGCGCAGCCGCATGAGTAAAGGCGCCCTCAGGCCCCAAAAACGCAATATGCAATGGCGCCTCAAGGGCAAGACAGGCCGACATAACTTCCCGAAACAGCCTGGCCACCTCTTCATCACTCAGCGGCCCCGGGTTATCGTCCATTATTTTCCGTAAAACCTGAGCTTCCCGCTCTGGGCGATAAAAAACGACATCCTGCCCTGTATTGCCGCGCATTTTCACTTCCGCGACATTTTGCGCGCACTTGGCCCGCTCACAAATCAACGCCAATAGTTGACGGTCAATCTGATCTATTCGTTCGCGCAGCTTGGCGAGTTCGGTCTGCTCAGAGGTCATGAATCAGGCGTTCCTCCCGGCGAAATCTTGCATAAACCCAACCAGCGCATCCACCGCCTCTTCCGGCAATGCGTTATACAAACTGGCGCGCATCCCTCCAACAGAACGATGCCCTTGCAAATTAAGCAAACCAGCCTCTTCCGCCTCTTGCAGAAACTTCTGATCCAGGCTGTCGTCTTTCAGGGTAAAAGGCACATTCATCCATGAGCGGCAAGACAGGTCTATCGGGTTCGCGTAAAACTCGCTGTCGTCTATATATGAATAGAGCTTGTCAGCTTTGCGGCAGTTAATCGCTTCCATAGCCTGCACCCCCCCTTTTCCTTTCAGCCACTTGAATACCAGGCCAGCCAAGTACCAGGAAAAAGTAGGCGGAGTGTTGACCATGGAGTCATTTTCACTGGCCACTTTATAGTTCAGCATGGTGGGCAGGCTGTCGGAAGCATACCCCAGCAAGTCTTCTCGCACGATAACCAGCGTCAGGCCAGCGGGCCCAATATTCTTCTGCGCGCCAGCGTATATCACCCCGAAGCGACTGATATCTACAGGACGGGACAATATGGTGGAAGACATATCCGCCACCAAGGGTTTATCACCCACATCAGGAATATCGAGAAACTCAACGCCGCCAATCGTTTCATTCGGCGTGTAGTGCACATAACCTGCACTTTCACTCAAACGCCATTCACTGCGAGCAGGAATGCGGGAATAGCCATTATCTTTAGCTGACGCGGCAACATTCACCTTAAGGTAGCGCCCCGCTTCAGCAATCGCCTTCTTCGACCAAATACCCGTGTCAATATAATCCGCTTCAGCGCCAAGCTTCAGCAGATTAAGCGGCACTGACGCAAACTGGGTCGCAGCGCCACCCTGCACAAAGAGAACCTTGTAATTGTCAGGCACGGACATCAGTTCGCGAAAGTCGCGTTCCGCCTCAACCGCCACAGAGACAAAATCGTCACTGCGATGGCTCATCTCCATAATTGACAGACCTTTACCCCGCCAATCGAGCAGTTCCGCCTGAGCCTGCAATAACACTTCCGTAGGCAGCGCGGAAGGGCCCGCGCAAAAATTAAACTTTCTATCAGCCATACAGGCCGCTCTCCGGTATTTGGTCAAATAAACTTCTCAGACAAGCCAACCGAAGCGAAAGTTATTCTTCCGCCTCGGAGCCTTCCTCACCTGATTCGCCAGAGTCCAACTCATCACTACCAATGGCTTCGGCGCCTTCACCTTCTTCGCCCTGGAAGTCATTTTCGTCTTCCTCCGGCTCTGCAATCCGCTCTACGCCAACCAAGTCTTCCGATTCAGACAGACGGATCAATCGCACGCCCTGAGTATTTCTTCCGACGATAGAGACTTCGTCCGAACGAGTCCGCACCAATGTTCCCTGGTTACTGATTAACATAAGCTGATCGCCGCTGATTACCTGCACCGCGCTTACCAGGTCGCCATTCCGTTCAGAACACTGGATAGCGATAACACCCTGGCCTCCACGCCCGTATACAGGGAACTCCGACACCGCAGTCCGCTTACCATAGCCTTTACGACTTGCAGTAAGGATGAATGCATCTTCTTGCGGAATGATAAGGGAAACGACAGTTTGCCCTTCCGCCATACGAATACCTCTAACGCCGCGAGCGGTGCGCCCCATTGGTCGCACGTCGTCTTCATTGAAGCGAATGGCTTTACCGCTGCTGCTGAACAGCATGACGTCTTTCTTACCATCGGTAATGGCTGCGCCGATCAGCATATCGCCTTCATCCAGCGCCAAAGCGATCAAGCCGCTACTGCGAGGACGCGAGAAGTTCTCTAATGGCGTTTTCTTGACGGTCCCCTGACGGGTGGCCATGAACACATAGTGATCAGCCGCGTATTCACGCACCGGCAACATGGTAGTGATGCGCTCATCTTCCGCCAGCGGCAGAATATTTACGATCGGACGACCACGGGCAGTACGGCTTGCCTGAGGAATTTCATAGGTCTTAAGCCAATACAGTTTACCGTGAGAGGTGAAACACAATATCGTATCGTGAGAGCTGGCGATCAAAAGCTTCTCGACAAAATCTTCGTCGCGAATCGCCGTCGCAGCCTTACCTTTGCCGCCTCGTTTCTGCGCCTGATACGCTTCCAGCGGCTGAGTCTTCGCGTAGCCTTTGTGAGACAACGTAACCACCATGTCTTCTTCGGCGATCAGGTCAGCAATCGTAAGATCTCGCTTGGAAGCGGTAATTTCCGTTACGCGAGCGTCGCCAAATTCTTCGCGGACAGCTTCCAGTTCTTCACGGATAACCTCCATCAGACGCTCTGGATTCTGCAGAATCTCCAGCAACTCAGCAATTTGCTCGATGATGCTGCGGTACTCGTCGTTAATTTTTTCAATTTCCAGACCAGTCAGCTTTTGCAGACGCAAGTCCAGAATAGATTGCGCCTGCACTTCAGACAGGAAATACAGGCCATCACGCAGACCAAATTCAGGTGCCAAGTCATCAGGACGACAGGCGTCTTCGCCTGCGCGCTCCAGCATGCCTGTCACAGCCCCCGGAGACCAGCCTTGCGCCATCAAACGCTCTTTGGCTTCCGCGCCAGTGGAAGAAGCCTTGATAACAGCGATAACCGGGTCGATGTTCGCCAGCGCAACCGCCTGACCTTCCAGGATGTGGCCGCGCTCACGAGCTTTACGCAACTCGTAAATGGTCCGGCGCGTAACCACTTCACGACGGTGACGTACGAAACATTCAATACAGTCTTTCAGGTTCAGCAGCTTGGGCTCGCCATTAATCAAGGCGACCATATTGATGCCGAATACGGTTTCCAATGGCGTAAGGGCGAACAGGTTGTTCATGAGTACGTCCGCGTTTTCGCCGCGACGCAACTCAATAACGACCCTCATCCCTTCCTTACTGGATTCATCACGCAGCTCGGTGATGCCTTCAACCTTTTTCTCTTTGACCAGCTCAGCGATTTTCTCAACCAGCTTGGCCTTGTTAACCTGATAAGGAATCTCAGTAATGACAATCGTTTCCTTACTGGTTTTCTTATCCTGCTCAATTTCATAGCGAGCGCGAATATAAATCCGGCCTCGGCCAGTGCGGTACGCCTCCAAAATCCCCGCGCGACCATTAATGATGGCGGCAGTGGGAAAGTCAGGACCTGGAATAAATTCCATCAACTCATCGATGGTTATGTCGCTGTTATCCAGGTAAGCGAGGCATCCGTTGACCACTTCGGTCAGGTTATGAGGAGGAATGTTCGTCGCCATCCCTACCGCGATGCCTGAGGACCCATTCACTAGGAGATTGGGCACTTTGGTCGGCAGTACGACGGGAATCTGCTCAGAGCCATCGTAGTTAGGGGCGAAGTCGACCGTTTCTTTATCGAGATCGGCCAGCATTTCATGGGCGATCTTCTCCATACGGATTTCCGTATAACGCATTGCCGCTGCGCTATCGCCGTCGATGGAGCCGAAGTTGCCCTGCCCGTCCACCAGGGTGTATCGCAGCGAGAATGGCTGCGCCATACGCACAATGGTGTCGTATACGGCGGAGTCGCCATGGGGGTGATATTTACCGATGACGTCACCGACCACACGGGCGGATTTCTTATAGGCTTTGTTCCAATCGTTCCCCAACTCGTTCATCGCAAACAAAACGCGGCGATGCACCGGCTTAAGGCCGTCTCGCGCGTCCGGCAAGGCACGGCCTACGATAACGCTCATCGCGTAGTCGAGGTAGGATTGTTTCAGTTCATCTTCAATATTGACGGGAAGTATTTCTTTGGCGAGTTCAGCCATAATATAGCAATAACCTATTCTAGAAAGGATAGTTCGGTTCTTGTTCTACCCACAGTCTGTCCAAACCCTGGTTCGCTCGTCTTGCAGTCGTTGAACCCGGCGGGGAGTCAGTTCAAGCGGCATGTAATCGCACACTCTTTACTCGACCAAGGGCTGCGCCACAAGCGGTCAAGTCTAGCATAGAAGGCGGCGGCAACGAAGTTAATTAGGGCGAGAATAAGATATTTTTTAGGCGCAAAAAAGCTCTCCATCCAGCAACGGGAGAGGCTGCTTGGCGGCGCACATCAGCCAGCGCGCGCCACTCTTTTTAGCGAGTCAGGCCGACTGATGAAACCGCTGAGGGGCGACAAAGTCCGCAACAGCGCGCAGCACATCCTTACGACTGATTTGCCCCACCAACTTCCCCTCCTCCACTACAGGAAAGCGACGCCGACGATCATTAATGAAGCGCTCACTGACAGCAAGAATGTCCTCCTCCGGCCCGACGACATCCACATCCACGGTCATATACTCAGCAACAGTGCCGCCCAGAGATTCGTAGTCGTAATAACTACCACTCAGGATGCTTTTCAGACAATCCACTTCCGACAACATCCCCACAAGATTCCCCCTACCATCTACGACAGGGGCGCCGGAAATACTGTTTTTAAGAAGTTTATGAATGGCTTCAAACAGTTCTGTTTCAGGGGAAAATACAACCAAATTGGTGGTCATATAATCGCGCACTTTCACGGATCGCAACATGGGACTCTCCTAAGGCAGGCATTTGCTGATGGTTATTGTTAACCGCCCTGTCAGCGTCTTCCTTTAATTACGCTGATACCTTAAAGATACGCCCATATACCTGAAACGCCAACTCATGAGCCCGGAGCAAACGCCCCGGGTTTGATGTCAGTCAATAATGACCTTATTCAAATACGATGGTCTTGTTCTCATGAACAATCACCCGGTCCTCCAGGTGATAACGCAAGCCTCGCGCAAGCACTTGCTTCTCCACATCTTTCCCCAGCCGCACCATGTCTTCAATGGTGTCACTGTGATTCACCCTGATCACATCCTGCTCAATAATTGGACCTTCATCCAGATCCTGAGTGACGTAATGACAGGTTGCGCCGATCAACTTGACGCCACGCTTGTACGCTTGATGGTATGGACGGGCGCCCGCGAACGACGGCAGGAAGCTGTGATGGATATTGATGATGCGCCCCGTGTACCTGTCGCACAGCTCCGGCGGCAAAATCTGCATGTAGCGCGCAAGAACGACGACCTCCGCATCCAGCGCATCCACCAATCGCTCCACCTCAGCGAATGCGACGGACTTGTCATCTGCATCCACCGGCACGTGATAATAGGGAATGTCATGCCACTCCACCATGCGACGCAAGTCATCATGATTGGAGATAACCCCGACAATCTCTCCATCCATTTCTTTCGCATGCCAGCGATGCAGCAAGTCCGCCAGACAGTGAGACTCCTTGCTCGCCATCAGAACAATACGCTTGGGTTGCTGCGAATCCGCCACATGCCAGCACATCTGGAACTCCCGGGCGATAGGCTCAAACGCTATGCGAAATGAGTTCAGATCAAAAGGGAGCGAACTCGCTTTTATCTCATTCCTCATGTAGAACCAGCCGTTGGTTGGATCCGAATGATGGCTCGCTTCGGTCAGCCAGCCATTATAAGTAGCCAGAAATGTGGTCACTTTCGCAACAATGCCGACCCGATCAGGACAGGCGATTACCAGTCGATATGTTCTTTCCATTATTTTCCTACCAGCTGTGAGACGCCAGCGGGACGCGACAGACCTCTATGCGTTAAAGACTGCTTCGCACCGCTTAGCCATCGCAAAGTCCAACTCATGCAGACCTTTAATAGTATGACTCCACCAGGTAACCCTGACCTTACCCCACTCGGTCACCAGTTCAGGGTGGTGGTTAATTTCCTCAGCAATAGCGCCAACCTTATTGGTGAACTCTAACGCCAAAGCGAAGTTTTTGAATTTGTAGTCGCGGCTGATCATTTGCACGCCGTTACGCTCTTCCAAACGCCACTCGGGCACCTGACTCAAGTACTTCTCAAGTTTCGCTGGATCCACCTTTTCAGCGTCAGGTCTACAGGCCTCGCAGCTTGGAATTGTATCGCTCATGCTTTTTCTCCTTGTTTTGAATTAAGCGTTTGCCGGAGCGCTCGCCCCAGCGTCGCTGTAGCCTAACTCCACAAGAAAAAGATCGCCAACATTTATCTTAGCCGACTATTTTCACAGCGCTTTCCGCAATGCGCTTACGCCATTCCGCTGGACCAGTTTGATGCACAGACTCGCCATTTACATCCACCGCCACGGTAACCGGCATATCTTTTACTTCGAACTCGTAGATCGCCTCCATTCCCAACTCAGGGAAGGCCACGACATTGGAAGAACGGATTGCTTTAGAAACCAGATAGGCTGCGCCGCCCACAGCCATCAGATAGACAGCCTTATTGTCACGAATCGCTTCAATCGCCACAGGGCCGCGCTCAGCTTTGCCGATCATACCCATAAGACCGGTCTGCTCCAGCATAGTGCGAGTGAACTTATCCATCCGCGTGGATGTCGTTGGCCCGGCAGGCCCAACCACTTCATCGCCCACGGGGTCCACAGGGCCCACGTAATAAATGAAGCGATTTTTCAAATCCACCGGCAAGGATTCGCCGCGTGCGAGCATATCCACCATTTTCTTGTGCGCAGCGTCGCGGCCCGTCAGCATTTTTCCTGACAGAAGCACGGTATCGCCGGGACGCCAGGACGCAATTTCCTCGCGAGTGATCGAGTCCATATTCACACGCTTAACGTTGGCTCCGACCTCCCAGGTGATTTCCGGCCACTCATCCAGATTAGGGGGCGTTTGCAGAGAAGGCCCGCTKCCGTCGAGCACGAAATGCGCATGGCGGGTCGCCGCACAGTTGGGAATAATAGCGACGGGCTTATTGGCGGCATGGGTCGGGTAGTCTTTTACCTTAACGTCCAGCACCGTCGTCAAACCACCCAGGCCTTGCGCCCCGATGCCCAACGCATTTACTTTCTCGAAAAGCTCCAGACGCAACTCCTCGCTGCGGTTAGCTGCGCCACGCGCTTGCAAGTCCTGAATGTCGATAGGGTCAAGCAACGCCTCTTTGGCCAATTCCATTGCTTTTTCGGCGGTTCCACCAATACCGATACCCAACATTCCAGGCGGACACCAGCCGGCGCCCATCTTCGGCACCTGCTCCAGCACCCACTCTGCAACAGAATCAGACGGGTTCAGCATGGCGAACTTGGATTTTGCTTCAGAGCCGCCGCCTTTCGCCGCGACGTGCACGTCCACTTTGTCGCCAGGAACGACCTTCATATGAATAATGGCGGGAGTATTGTCTTTCGTGTTTCTGCGCGCGCCATCAGGATCAGCCAAGACGGACGCCCGCAGAATATTGTCAGGGTGCAGGTAGGCGCGACGTACGCCTTCATTTACCATATCCTCGACGCTCATATCCGCATCCCACTGCACATCCATTCCGATGTTCAGGAACACCGTCACGATGCCGGTATCCTGACAGATGGGGCGACGCCCTTCCGCGCACATACGGGAGTTGATCAGAATTTGCGCCAGCGCATCTTTAGCGGCGGTGGACTCTTCGCGCTCATAGGCAGCATGAACCGCTTTGATAAAGTCGACGGGATGGTAGTAGGAGATAAACTGCAGCGCGTCGAATACGCTGTCGATGAGATCGTCTTGACGGATCACGGTGGTCATGCACGCACTCTCTTGTTACATGGTTCTTGGAGTAGTCACAGCTTTGGCTGACAGCGACGCCTCCCAAAGGACGCCAAGTGCCCGCCTTATTTGATTTAGGCGGAAATTGTACCTAATTCGCCCCCCAAGTTCAGCCTTAAACTGTTAACGAATACAGCGCCTTTGCAACCGTAGCCCTAAGGACTGGGCCTAATCTATTTTTCCCATTTGTGAATTAGGGAGTCCGCTCATAGAAAAAATGAGCTAAACTCCTGACGATGCATGAGAAAATCACCAAATGCCTGCGCCCTGATGACGCCAACACATCGGGCGAAAGGCTTATTTTATTGTGCGGCGTATGATTTCACGGCTTTCAGGCCGATGAAATCTAACCTATGCTGATAAAACTTTTTTGGCGCAGAACTGGAGCGAATAATTCAGTCACGCCGGGAACATTCTGAAAGCAATAATAAAAGGAAGAAGGTCCTACCTATGTTCAAGAAAACCTTTCTCAGTCTGGCGGTAGCGTCGGCGGTCACTTTATCGGGGTGTGGAGGCAACGGCGGCGGCAATGCTAATGCTGGCGCGCAAAATGAATTTGATGGGGATTTGCCTGACTCATTAGAGGGGCAGTTTGAGGGCAAAATTTGGCCACTATTCAACCCTATCGCAAGCCTGGTCCCCGTTCCCAACGATCTTCTACTTGACCAGACCGCGGCAGACGGCACTTTTTCAGATTCTACAGCCAATCCTGTCCTCGCGGCTTTAGGGTCTTTAAGCGGCGCTTCCACCATCGCTCCCATCGACATATCATTCTCCGGCGAGCTTGATGGCGGCAGTTTAAGCACCGACTCGTTTATTTCTTCCGGCGGAAGCCTGGTCCCCAATCCTAATCAAAACGTTTTCTTACTTGAGCTGGCCTATGCCAGCGGGGAACCGATTCAGGGCTTAACCATTTCTGAACCGCCGACTATACCTTTAGCAGCCGGAGCACTATTGGCGTCCGCTGAAAGCGACCCCGCTACCGCAGCCGCTATTCTTGGCGCCGCAATAGCGGATGCGCCAGCCATCAAAGCCTCTGTCATCGAGCTATCTGGCGCCAGCACTTTAAGAATTCAACCGACCAAACCCCTCAAGCCCAAGACCCGCTATTTAGTCATAGTCACCAACGAAGTTGAGGACGCCACAGGGCAAGCCATATCTATGGATCCCAACTATTACCTGTTAACCGGTAGCGGCAATCTGCCCTCTTCCCAGCTTGAGCCTGTGCGCACCATTATTAACAGCTTCTGGGAGCCTGTTGCGGAAACTTACTTCACACTGAATAACACGACGCGCTCCGCTCTGAGCATGAACCCGCTTTCTGTCAACAATATAGCGCTAACCTACTCTTTCACCACCTCTGGGGACGAGAAGGTAATGGAGTACATAGCTAACCCTGCGGAGTGGTTTAACGACCAATTAACAGGCTTTATTCGCATCAGCGCCGCCAAAGCAGTGATAACGGCAGGTACAAGCGTAGATAGCGATTCAGATGTAGACTACTCTGACATAAAAATTGCTGCAGACGCGGCGGTTACTGCATTCCCAACCACCGCACAAAAGGCGGCTTTCAGCCCTATTTTCAGCGCAGCTCCACCATTTGGTTGTGACGGCCTCACAGGCGCCACAGCGATAGGTTGCGCAGCTACAGCATTAACCTCCAGCTTTTCCGCACTTTTACCTACCCCAAAAGCGCGCACAGTGACGAATAGCGGCTCCAGCACACCGGTAAATCTGGTTTCCGCATTAACCAGCTCTTTACTGGACAACACCAATGGCATCACACCAATGGTGTCACAAGGAACCATTGGTGTACCGTATTACCTGGGCGTTCCATCCGACTCCGACGGATCGACAATTCAGTCCAGCACATGGACGGCAAACAAAGCATTGGCGGACGCTCTAAATACAGCCTTTAGCTCCGCAGGATTGGCATTACCGCAAGGGGATACCACCACTCGTGACGCAACCTCTTCCGTGGTCAACTACGTCTTCCCATTTCCACAGCAGACTGACGCAGACACCACCACTAGCGGAGTTGATGCATTATCCATCCCTTGGTTAGCGATTTATCCAAACAACACCACTGACTGCCCGCCTCCGCTGAAAACCGTGATATTCCAACACGGTATTACCACAGATCGGAGCGCAGCATTGTCAATCGGAACAGCTTTGGCTGAAAAGTGTTTCGCCACGATCGCGATTGATCAAGTCGTACATGGCGTAGCCCCCGCTTCGACTGCGAAAAAGCTTGGCCTGGCTGCAACGCTCTTGGCTGCAGGCCAAGAGAGCGGACTACCAGCATCACTCGCCCCAAATGACACAAATAACCAAGCAGTAGTGGATGGCCAGCTTAATCTTGGTTTCGTGATGGCGGCCGCCTCTGTCGATGCGGCGACAGCTCAAACGATCATTAACAGCGTTTTAGCTGGCGGCTCAAGCGGAGATGCGAGCCTTAACGCAGCCATTCTAGCGCTGGCCTCATTTGAGAACACTGTCGCCAACGCCGGCAGCACCATCCCTGGCATCGCCCACACGGATAACGAACGTCACTTCGATTACACCGCCAACGCAGCGCAACAAGCGATAGCAATGAACTTTGACCCTGCCAGCGCCTCGGGCTCGTCCGGCAGTCTGTTTATCAACTTGACTGGCTTTATCAATAGCCGCGACAAGAATCGCCAAGGCGTTATCGACCTGCTAAACCTGAGACAGACCATCAGCTCGATTGACCTGGATGGAGACGGCACAGATTTCAATGCAGGCGATCTGGATAACAACAATGTGTTCTTTATGGGTCACTCATTAGGGACACTTATTGGCACGCCGTTTGTCGCCGTCGCCAACAGCACGCCAATGGACAACATTAAAGCCGCAGCGTTATTAACCCCGGCCTCAGGCATTGTACGCATGCTGGAGAATTCGCCATCATTCGCACCCACCATTATTGGCGGCTTGTCCGCAGCCGGAATCGCCCAGGGAACTACCAGTTATGAAACTTTCCTGGGAGTATTTCAGGCTGCGCTGGACGCCGTTGACCCTATCAGCTTCGCTGACAACTTGAATACGTCGGTTAACTATAGCGGGAATTACCAAACTTCCGCTGACGATACAGGCGTATTGATAATTGAATTGGCGGGACGCCCTGACGTGAACGGCAACGCGCAAGTTGGCTACATTAGCGATCAAACCAATGTTATTGAGACGGAAACCACCCAGCTGACAACCAGCTTTGGAACCCCTTATCCAGACTTGTTATCCGGCGTGGACAAACTGGCCGAGCAAATGGGCGCCACTAATACGCTTGACGCTGCAGCGCCCTCAGGCTCGCCTGACACATTAATCAGCCGCCTCAGCTATGGTTCTCATGCTATGTACGTACTGCCGATCGTCTCATCGTCGGAGTCCTCGTCTTACCCAGACGTAGCCGCAGAAACTAAGCGCCGCCAAGCATCATTTGCTGAAGGCGTAACGGAATCCATCGCATTCTTCACGCTGGGCGGTGAAATCTCATCCGCTGCTGTAGACACCACCGCAGCATTGGCGGGTGAAACGACCGGCCTGGAGACAGAGGCGAACTATCAAGCCAGAACCAACAAACAGTTAAACCTTAGCAACTAAGGCAAGCAACAAAGAAAGCGCCCTCCGTTGCGAGGAGGGCTGCTGGACAGACATAAAAAAACCGCCATTCAGGCGGTTTTTTTTATTTTGGACCGAGTCCGGCGCTATTTCATGCTACGGCCTTTATCGGCGGCAATGCGCATGCGCAACGCATTCAGCTTGATAAAGCCCTCGGCGTCGCGTTGATTGTATACGCCGCCGTCATCTTCAAAAGTGGCGATACGGTCGTCGAACAGGCTATCTTCAGACTTACGTCCCGCGACAACCACGTTGCCTTTGTAGAGCTTAACCCGCACCACGCCATTGACATGCTGCTGTGACTCGTCGATCAATTTCTGCAGAGCAAGACGCTCTGGCGACCACCAGTAACCGTTGTAAATCAGCTCAGCATATTTGGGCATCAGACTGTCTTTCAGGTGAGCCAACTCTTTATCCAGAGTAATGGACTCAATGGCGCGGTGCGCGCGCAGCATGATGGTTCCCCCTGGCGTTTCATAGCAGCCGCGGGACTTCATCCCCACATAGCGGTTCTCAACGATATCGAGACGTCCCACTCCGTTAGCGCCGCCAATCTTGTTTAGCTTCTCGATGACTTCGTGCGGCGCCAAGGCTTCGCCGTCGATGGCGACGATATCGCCATTTTTATAAGTCAGTTCCAGATAGGTCGCCTGATCCGGCGCCGCCTCAGGAGATACGGACCAGCGCCACATATCTTCTTCCGCTTCCGCCCAAGGATCTTCCAGAATGCCGCCCTCATAAGAAATGTGCAGCAGGTTGGCGTCCATGGAATAAGGAGATTTGCCCTTCTTCTTTTCCACCGCAATGTCATGAGTATCGCAATAGGTCAGCAGCTTTTCTCTTGAGGTCAGATCCCACTCACGCCAGGGCGCGATCACTTTAATGCCTGGCTTCAACGCATAAGCGCCCAGCTCAAAGCGCACTTGATCATTCCCTTTTCCGGTGGCGCCATGAGAAATAGCGTCAGCGCCAGTCTCGTTGGCGATCTCCACCAAACGCTTGGCGATCAAGGGGCGCGCGATAGAAGTGCCCAGCAGATACTCGCCTTCATAAATAGTGTTGGCGCGGAACATTGGAAAAACAAAGTCACGTGCGAATTCTTCGCGCAGGTCTTCAATGAAGATCTGTTTGACGCCAAGCTTTTCCGCTTTGGCGCGAGCCGGCTCAACCTCTTCACCCTGACCGATATCAGCAGTAAAGGTCACCACTTCACAGTTATAGTTTTCTTGCAGCCACTTAACGATTACCGAGGTGTCCAACCCGCCCGAGTAGGCGAGCACGACTTTGTTGACCTTAGACATGACGATGCTCCCAAGAGATTACGAAAGGCGGTTATTCTAGGCCCTTCGTACAAAGTTTTCTATGGCTGAGCAAGGTGACTGCGCGCACGCCATTCAGGGCGAGGCGCAGATTATGGGGACTGGTTAAAAATGGAGCGTTATTAAAGCTCTTCTGTCGAAATATCCAGGACGTCATCTTTAGCTGGCGGTTGCGTTCCTCTTTCCAGCCTGACCGTGGCGCGACGATTACGAGCCAGCTCTTTGGGGCCAGCGTTTTTAACCACAGGATAACGCTCGCCATGATAGCGGGTGGTGATTTTCTCGGAGGTCACGCCCTTCTCCGTCAGATAGGCGGTCACCGCTTCCGCCCGATCTTTAGAAAGCCGGCGGTTATAAATTCTACGCCCAGTGGAATCTGTGTGTCCGTCGACGAAAATCGCCGTCACAGAAGGGTCAGCCTTCACGTACAAGACCACCTTGTCCAACTCTCTTTTATCCTGATCCGTCAGCACAGACTCATCCAGCTTGAAAAATACCGCTGTACGTTCAACCTGACGAAAATTCACAGGCAACAGCCCGGAAACACAGGATAGATAGTCTTCGTAATAACGGGAAAAGTTGATGGAAGAAACCTCCACTCTGACGGTGTCGTCATTGAAACGCGCTCGACGCGTAAAGGTCGGCATCATCCCTTCCAGCAGGCTGTCCATCATTTGCTCTGCTTTGGGATTATCCACGGTAATGGGGTGCGGCTTGTCCAACACAGCCACGTAACCCAAGTCTCGGACGCTAATGCCAGGACGCCAACGGGGCGCTTCCAGCACCAGAGCCGCTTCGCCTTCGCGCATAGGGTTGCGCGAGGTGTCGAGATAGAATCTCAGTGACTCTCCCGCCTCCCGGTAGAACACCGCCCTACCGTACTGCGGAATGTTATGCGTCAACGCGCACTCAAATATGGAGGAAGATAAATACCACTGACTTTTCTCAATGCCAGCCGAAAAAGTCATGGCCTGGGTTGGAGCAGCCCCGCAAAGGGCGATCATGGAGGCGATTGTTAGTTTGCGCACGATAATCTCACTAACACGGTGATCACAACATACATTAACGATATTATCGGCCCGGCGCGGGAATTCTTTACCCTGAATCCTGTTCCGTTCTGGTATACTTGCGTGCAGTTTTGTAACCCTGCTTTTCTGCATTGCCCTGGTGGTTGATACTCTATGTCTGACTTAGTCATTACCCGGCCCGACGATTGGCACCTTCACCTGCGCGACGACGACGCCCTTGCGACTACCGTACCCGCGACAGCGCGCCTGTTTTCCCGCGCCATCGTCATGCCGAATCTGGTTCCTCCGGTCACCCACACAGCGCAGGCGGAAGCCTATCGCAGCCGAATCCTGAGTCACATTCCCGCTGGCGCGACGTTTGATCCGCTGATGACGCTTTATCTGACCAACAATACCTCTCCAGAGGAAATTGTCGTCGCTAAGCAAAGCGGGATCGTTTATGGCTGCAAGCTTTATCCCGCAGGCGCCACCACCAACTCCGACGCCGGCGTCACTGATGTCGCCAATGTCTTTTCGGTACTGGAGAAAATGAGTGAAGTCGGCCTGCCGCTGCTGGTGCACGGCGAGGTGGTCCAGGCGGACGTGGATATTTTCGATCGTGAAAAGCGTTTTCTCGATGAAACCCTTGCACCGTTGACTGAGCGCTTTCCAGACCTGAAGATCGTATTGGAGCACATCACCACCCGTGATGCAGTGGAGTTTGTCAATCAGGCTGACTCTAATGTCGCCGCTACCATTACTGCGCATCACTTGCTCTATAACCGTAACCATATGCTGGTAGGCGGCATTCGCCCTCATTTTTATTGTCTGCCCATTCTGAAGCGATCTGAACATCAGCTTGCACTGCGCGACGCCGCCGCTTCCGGCAGCGATAAATTTTTCCTGGGCACAGATTCGGCGCCGCATCCCAAAGAGAAGAAGGAAGCGGCTTGCGGTTGCGCCGGCTGTTTCACCGCGCCCTCTGCGCTGGAGTTATATGCGGAAGCTTTCGATGAGCTGGGCGCGCTGGATAAACTGGAAGGTTTCGCCAGCCATCACGGTCCGAAGTTTTACGGCCTGCCAGTCAATAGCGGCAAAGTACGCTTGAGCAAACAGGATTGGACCATGCCCACCAGCATGGCGTTGGGCGACTCAACTATAGTTCCTTTCCGCGCTGGAGAGACCATTCGCTGGAAGGCCGAGCTGCTCTGACGCAGCTCCTCGCGCACTCTCCTGTCGCGCAAAACCTTTATTTCTCATAACAGTACAGCCGTGGCGGGAGATGTTCGCCACCCCAACCAAAAGTAGATAACCAGTGTCTGAATCGCAAAACCGCCCTAAATCCCCTCTCGCCAGACGTTTCCGCGGCTTTCTGCCTGTTGTGGTGGATGTCGAGACAGCCGGCTTCAACTCCAAGACCGATGCGCTACTGGAGGTCTCCGCCGTCATTATCAGCATGGAAGATGATGGGATGCTCTACCCTGAACCGCCAGTCAGCTTCAATGTGGAACCCTTCGCCGGCGCCAATATCGAACAGGCTGCGCTGGAGTTCACCGGCATTGATCCATTCAATCCTTTACGCGACGCCAAACCCGAAGCCGATGCGCTGAACGAGCTGTTCCGCCCTATTCGCAAGTCCGTGAAGTCCAACGGCTGTAATCGCGCGATCCTGGTCGGCCATAACGCCACTTTTGATCACTCGTTCCTGTTCGCCGCCGCCGAGAGAGGAGATGTAAAACGCAATCCGTTTCACCCGTTTTCCACATTCGACACAGCGACATTAGCGGCGCTGGCCTATGGGCATACAGTATTGTCCAGGGCCTGCCAGTTAGCCGGCATTCCCTTCGATAATAAAGAAGCGCATTCCGCAGAATATGACGCGATGAAAACGGCCGAGCTGTTCTGCTCTATCGTGAATCGCTGGAAAGAATTGGGCGGCTGGACTACCGATCAGCAAGACTACGCAGACTGATCTTCGGATTTAGGTTATCCACACCGATTCGATAAGCGCTGTTTACAGCGCTTTTCTTTTTTGGGTCACCCCCTTCTCCTAGACGCAAAAAAGGCCGCAAAAGCGGCCTTTTTCGTTAACTCGACAGCGATTAAAGCTTGTCGGAGTTTTGAGACAGGTAGTTAGCTACGCCTTCTGGGGAAGCCTGCATACCTTTGTCGCCTTTCTTCCAGCCAGCAGGACATACTTCGCCGTGCTCTTCGTGGAATTGCAGCGCGTCAACCAGACGAATCAGCTCGTCTACGTTGCGGCCCAGCGGCAGGTCGTTAACGATTTGGGAACGCACAACGCCGTCTTTGTCGATCAGGAAAGCGCCACGGAACGCAACGCCGCCAGCGGACTCAACGTCAAACGCTTTGCAGATTTCGTGGTTCAGGTCAGCCGCCAGAGTGTACTTGACGGGACCGATGCCGCCTTTGTCCACTGGCGTGTTACGCCATGCGTTGTGAGTGAAGTGTGAGTCGATGGAAACGCCGATCACTTCTACGCCGCGCTCTTTGAACTGCTCTACACGGTGATCCAGTGCAATCAGCTCAGAAGGACATACGAAGGTGAAGTCCAGAGGGTAGAAGAAAATCAGAGCATATTTGCCTTTGATTGCTTCAGACAGCTTGTATTCGTCTACGATCTGACCGTCAGCCAGAACAGCGGGAACGGTAAAGTCGGGAGCAGGTTTTCCTACTAGAACGCCCATCGTTGTTTCTCCTAAATTACATTTTCTGTTTTGATGCAAGCATCAAAATACGCTTGTTATTTCAACAAATTATTGCAGCGATATGTTGCTGCGTTCAGAGGGTGAAAGACACCACACAAAAGTGGCGTAATCATACCTTTTCCACTGAACCAAGCCTATTGTCGCGCCATTTAATTTATTAATGGCGAGCATAGGTCCGCCCTATAAAATCACGGAGCCCCTACGAACCGAAATAATGCCTAAAAATTTTCGGGTTACGCAGCCTGAGCCAGCAAGTGTAGGTGTTTTGCCGCCAATTTTCTAATGCGCAACGGCCTGATTCAGGCAGACTACGGGGATACTTGATAATAATAAGCCGGGCCCCGGCGCCAAGACCGGAACCCGTTTTCCGACAGCGATAGACGTTACCAGTGAATTCCCCGCATGATCGCTGCAAAAGCGACCTGCTCGGTGGAAACCTTGGGCTTCTCGCCATCTTTACCGCCCGTGGCGGCGCTGGAGTCAGGGAACATCTTGAAGCCGGTGTTCATGATGATCTCACTAAACTTCGGCGCCATGGAGTGCAGCACCTGCGCAAATACGCCCAGACGTGTAGCGATGCGCTTCGGACGATGAATAATCGCCTCCGCAATCAGATCCGCCGCTTCCTCTGGCGTCAGCGTTGGCACCGAGTCATAGATCTTGGTGGGGCTGATCATCGGCGTCCGCACTAACGGCATATTAATAGTGGTGAAAGTGACGTTCTTATCGGAGAACTCCGCCGCCGCACAGCGGGAGAACGCATCCAGCGCCGCCTTGGAAGCCACATACGCGGAAAAGCGAGGCGCGTTGGTCAATACGCCGATTGAGGAAATATTCACAATATGCCCCCGCCTCCGCTCCAGCATGCTGGGCGCAAACCCCATAATCAGCCGCAATGAGCCGAAGTAGTTAAGTTGCATCGTGCGCTCAAAATCATGGAAACGATCAAACGCATGCTGAATGGA
Organism: Hahella sp. HN01; assembly: GCF_018986435.1. Classification (GTDB taxonomy): domain Bacteria; phylum Pseudomonadota; class Gammaproteobacteria; order Pseudomonadales; family Oleiphilaceae; genus Hahella. Next base: position 154,651 of record NZ_JAHMIN010000012.1, read on the forward strand.
GCGACGAATGGAGCGGCCAGCATTATTCACCAATACGTCGACATGCCCCAGATCCTTAAGGACATTGGCGACAAAGCGATCGCAGTCTTCCAGATCAGAGAGGTCGACGGAGTACTCATAAATCTCGCCGCCCAGCGCTTCCAATTCTTTCTTCACTTCCTGCAGTTTTTCCGGGGTGCGCGCAGCGATCACGACTTTGGCGCCCGCCTCCGCCAGTTTGCGGGCGGCGCTCAAACCTATGCCGGAGGTGGCGCCAGTAATAACGCAGACACGCCCTTCCACCGCCCCACGCAAAGTACGGTCCTTGTATAGATCGGGGTCGAGGTGACGCTCCCAGTAATCCCAAATCGCCGGCGCATAGTCCTGCAAGCGGGGCACAGAGATGTCGGTTCCTTTAAGCAGGCGCTCAGTCTCGCGATTATCAAAGCGGGTTGGGTAATTGATAAAGCTCATTACCTCATCCGGAATCCCAAGGTCGTTAAGCACAGCGGTTTTCATCCGCTGTACTGGGGGCAGGCGCGCAATCCCCTGGCGAATCATCGGAGGAATAAACCCGAACATACGCGCGTCAATGCGCATGGCCATTTTGGGAGCGTGGCCGGCTTCCGCAAAGATATTGAGAATTTCGCCCACTTTATGGGGATCAGGATCAGTCAGGTGGAAGCATTTGCCGTCTTCGCCTTCCGCATGCGCGATGTGATCCATCGCGTCTACGACGAAATCCACGGGCACAATATTGATGCGTCCGCCTTCCAGGCCGATGGTGGGCATCCACTGCGGCAGTGCGCTACGCAGCTTCTGGATCAACTTGAAGAAATAATAAGGGCCATCGATCTTATCGATCTCACCGGTTTTAGAGTGACCGACAACCATGCCCGGACGATAGACGCGCCAAGGCGTCTGGCACTCTTCCCGCACCAGTTTTTCGGATTCATGCTTGGTGCGCAGATAGGGGTTATTCAGTTTTTCCGCTTCATCGAACATGTCTTCGCGGAAGATGCCCCGGTAGAGACCCGCCGCCGCGATGGAGCTGACATGATGGAAGCAGCCGGCCTTGAGGCTATCGGCCAGCTTAACCGCATTCCGAGTGCCTTCAATATTCGCCTGCTCCTGACTTTCCGCAGAGGCCTGCATGTCGTAGATGGCCGCCAAATGGAAGAAATGATCCACTTTGCCCTGCAGCATCGCGACATCTTTTTCACTGACGCCAAGCATCGGTTCCGCCAAATCGCCGACAACGCCGACTACCTGCTCATCCGACGCACTCCAGCGTTCACGCAGCTCATCAAGCTTGGGGAGAGACGCCTCCCGCACCAATAAATATACGGTTCCGCCGCGTTTTAATAATTTGGGAACCAGGAAACGACCGATAAATCCGGTGCCTCCTGTCACGAAGTAGTTCATATCCACTCCATTCCGGTTGATGTTTTTTAACTTTATTAATGAACCCAGCTCCACCGATTCAGTGCAAAGCTTTCCTGTTTTCCAGTTGTATAGCCTTTAAGTATGGCAAAGGTTTTTATTGTCGAATGCCTAGGCTATAAACCTTTACGAGTGTACTTATTTTTATTCCGCAACTCATTGTTTGTGTTAGAGCAATGGCTCGAAATATGGATTAGATCAAAATAACTACAATTTGATAAAGGCGACACTGACGGAAGAGACTCTTCCGATGCGCCCTAACCCGCATTGTAAGCGGGATGATGAGGCATTGCGGAGCGTAAAAACAACGGAGGCGAAATCAACGGATTTCGTGCAAGAAAATCACAAGGGATTAGAGTGTTTGATCGACAATGAGGCTCCGGCCGCCGCAGCGGCCGGTTCCATCGGAGGCGTCAGTACATATGCTGGCCGCCATTGATAGACAGGTTGGAGCCGGTGATATAACCCGCCTCTTTCGCTGTCAAAAAAGATACTGCACGGGCGATTTCTTCCGGTTCAGCGAAGCGCCCCACGGGAATCTGCGCCTTGATCTTCTCTCTGACTTCTTCCGCCACCGCCATCACCATTGCCGTGGCGACATAGCCGGGGGAGATGGTGTTCACCGTCACGCCTTTGCGCGCCACTTCCTGCGCCAGCGCTTTGGTGAAACCATGAATGCCTGCTTTGGCGGCGGAGTAATTCACTTGGCCGAACTGCCCTTTCTGGCCATTGATGGAGGAAATATTGACGATGCGGCCGTACTGCCTTTCCAGCATATCGTCGAGAAACTGCTTGGTGACATTGAAGACGCTGCCGAGGTTGGTGTCGATGACATCCTTCCACTGCTCCATCTGCATTTTTTTCATAACTGCATCGCGGGTGATGCCGGCGTTATTCACCAGCACGTCGACCACCCCGTATTTTTCACGAATATCCGCGGCGGCCGCGGCGCAACTTTCGAAACTGGAGACATCCATGAGTTCGATGGCGATATCAAACCCACGCTCCCTCTGCTCAGCCCGCCAGGCTTCCGCATGAGCGCGCCTGGCCGGCGAACTGCAGGTGGCGATCACTCGAAAGCCGTCCTCCGCCAAACGCTGAGAGATGGCGGTCCCGATACCCCCTGTGCCGCCAGTAACCAATGCAATGTGCTGTTCCATGTCAATCTCCTTATTTCTTTCCAATGCGAGTTTCTGTCCAGTGCGAAAAGTCGCATTTTGGATACTATTTATTCTATGTGACAGCTTAAATTAGACCTTCGCCGAGGGGGCCCGTCTTGACCAACGTCAAGAGATGTCCTACTGCCTGCATTCGATTTTTCCCGGCGCAACAATGATCACCATTTTCGCGCCTCTAAGAGCCCGCTAAACCGGGCAATAACGTCGTACGGGAGAGATTTCAGCAAGCGGATGAAGTCTCACATTAAGATTCCTTAAGCAGGTCGGACTCAAGAACCATTGTGATATACTCGGCCCATGTTTAACCTGATGTGGCCGCCATGACCAATAAAGACCAGAGATACATCCGCATCGCGCAAGCCTGTTTGCGCGCCATCAACGAAACCTCCACCGACAAGGACGCTCTGCAGGAAAACATCCGCAAAGTTTATGAAGCCATCGATATAGCGTTTAAAAAAGAGTTTCTGATCATTGAACAAAACGCCGGCATCGCTGAAAGCGCGCTGAAAAAAATCAGCGAACTCAGCGCCAGGGAATCCGTGAGCGAGGCCAAAACCATCGCCTCATCAGCGCTGGAAGCCCTGCAGCAAGCCAACCAACCCGCAAAACATCATTGAACCAAGTCTTGGCGGACGTGTCTCAGCTAACCGGATATTGGCTTCGCCGGCACAGCAAAAGACTGCAACGGCCCGCCAATTTATCCCGCAAAACACCTATACTCAGTAAATGGCCTTAAGTTATGCGATCAAGAACCCTTAGCGTTGCAGCCGCCGGCACTTTGATCCTGGTTTTTAGTTTTATTTCCGCTTGCAGCGTTCTCAATAAAAGTCCTAACACTATGCCCTCAGTGAACAACAACATAGCCAAAAGCCCGAATGACAAGCGACTATATCGGGCTGTCACGCTGGACAACGGTTTACAGGCGCTGTTGATATCCGACCCGGAAACCGATAAAGCCGCCGCCGCGATAGATGTGGACGTCGGCAGCGGAGCCGATCCAGTCGGTCGGGAGGGGCTGGCGCACTTCCTGGAGCACATGCTGTTTCTGGGAACGGAAAAATACCCCCAGCCTGACGAATACCAGTCTTTTATCAACCAGCATGGCGGCTCTCACAACGCCTTCACCGCTTTCGATCACACCAACTATTTCTTCGATGTGGACGCCGACGCGCTGGAGCCGGCGCTGGACCGATTCAGCCAGCAGTTTGTCGCGCCGTTGTTTTCCGAAGCCTATGTCGAGCGTGAGAAGAATGCCGTGCATTCGGAATATACTTCGAAGCTGCGGGAAGACAGTCGCCGCTTTTTCGCTGCGGTGAAACAGGCCATCAATCCGGACCACCCCATGGCCAAGTTCGCCGTCGGCAATCTGGAAACCCTGGCTGACCGTCCTGGCGAAGACGTCCGCGACGCCCTGCTCAAGTTTTACGAGCAACACTACTCCGCAGACATCATGAAGCTGACCGTCTATGGCAAAGAGCCCTTGGACACGATGGAAGCCTGGGTGAAGGAAAAGTTCAGCGGCGTGAAAAAGCGCGACATCGAACACAACCAGAAACGGCCTCCGCTGTTCAAACCCGGCGCAGCGCCGACGCTTCTGTCCGTCAAACCGATCAAGGAAAAGCGCTCGTTACATCTGATGTTTGAAGCGCCGCCGATTGAGCCTTACTACCACGCCAAACCGGTGTATTACCTGACCAACCTCATCGGCCACGAAGGCGAAGGCAGTCTGCTTTCCTGGTTGAAACAGCAGAATCTGGCGGAGGGACTTTCTTCCGGTCTGTTCACCAGCGAGGAAGACAGCTCTGTGGTCAGCGTCTCCATCACGCTGACGGAGAAAGGCCAGAAGAACTGGATTAAGGTTGTCCGTGACGTATTCACTTACATCAATCTGATCAAGCAGCAAGGCATTGAGGAATGGCGCTTTCAGGAACAGGCGAAGATGCTGGATATCGCCTATCGCTTCCAGGATCAGGCCGCACCCATTCACTACGTGAGCAGTCTGGCGGGTCGCCTACAGGATCACTCTCCTGAGCAAGTGCTGCGCGCGCCTTACGCCATGGACGACTATGACGCCAAGGTGTTGAAAGAATTCGCCGACCGCTTGAGTCCGGAAAATATGCTGGCGGTGCTGTCCGCGCCTGAAGTCGCCACCGATAAAACTGAACGCTGGTACGAAACGCCCTACAGCGTGCGCGCCTTCACCACAGAAGAAGACGCCGAGATCCGTTCACCGGATCAACAGGCCGCCATTCATCTGCCAGGCCCCAACGAATTCATACCAGACGATCTCGATTTGCTGGCCGGCCCAGACATGCCGGTTCCCGAGAAGATCTATGAGCACCCAGGATATGAAGTCTGGTTCGCCAAAGACCTGTCTTTCGACTCTCCCAAATCCAGCTTCTACTTGAGCATTCGCTCGCCGCTGGCTAACAAGAGCCCGAGAGATCAGGCGCTGACGGAGCTATTTATCTCACTGGCCCGTGACGAGTTAAGCGAATACTCCTACCCCGCCTACCTCGCCGGGTTGGATTTCAAGCTCTACAAGCATTTGCGCGGCATAACGCTTCGCATCGACGGCTTCAGCGACAAACAGCCCGTGCTCCTGGAGCGAATTCTGACCACATTGAAGCATCCTGAACTGCGCGAAGACCGCTTCAATCAGTTCAAGAAAGATATGTTACGCGACCTCAAAAATGCGATTCAGGACAAGCCGTTCGAGCGCCTTGCCTCAGAAGCGCGAACTTGGTTATTGCAACCTTACTGGACGGAACAGCAACAGATTGAAGCGTTGAAGAAGATCACGCTGGATGACGTACGCGCATTCGCGCCCACTGCGCTCAAGGATATCAATCTGGTCGCTCTCGCCCACGGTAATATCTCGCGTGAGCAGGCGCTGCACGCCGCCAAAGTTGTGGAAACGCAACTAATGGCCGGCGCCAATATCGTCAATGTGCAGAAAAGCGCGGTGGTGGATATTCAAGGGGGCGACTGGTTTAAAGAAATCAGCACGCCACATCAGGACTCCGCCTATCTTTATTATGTTCAGGGTCCCGGAAAAACCTATGCGGACCGTGCAGCTTTCGGTTTGATCGCACAGATCATTTCGCCGGAATACTACAACGACATCCGCACAGAAGCGCAGATGGGCTATGTGGTGTTCGCGACGCCCTATACGCTGCTGGATACGCCTGCCCTGGCCTTTATCGTGCAATCTCCGTCGCACACGCCGAAGCAAATCCACACCGCCACCGAGAACTTCATTGCTCGTTTTGCGAAAGAGTTGCGCCTGCTGCCTGAAGCGGAGTTTGAGAAACATAAAGCTGCGCTGAAGGCGCGCCTGATGGAGAAAGATCAGACTCTGGAGCAGCGCTCCGACCGGTTCTGGACGGAAATTGACGTTGGCAACGAGCAGTTCGACACCCTGAACCAGATCGCCAGCGAAGTGGACACACTCAGCCTTGATCAACTGGCGGATTACTTCGACACGCAGTTTGTGACCGATAAGAGCGCGCTGCTGGTAGTCACCGATGGGGACAAAAACGGTGCGCACTGGCGTCCTGGAAAAGCGGAGCCGTTGAAGGACAAAGAGAGCTGGCTCAACGCGAACAAGCTGTTTCCGCTGCGAGCCAAATACTGACAGGCGCTCCAGCGAAGCTCGCTCCAATAAAAAAGACCCGCATCATGCGGGTCTTTTTCGTTACGCTATCCACCAGCGAGAGTCAGGCGCTGTGGCTATGGCGCTATCTGAGATCAGAAGTCCATGGGAATAATGGACTCGCCGTATAAGTGCAGATCCTGAAGAATGGATAAGTGAAACGGCGTGATATCCGGGTTAGCGGCGAGCTGCTCCAACTTTTTGAAATACGCCTGAAAGCCGATTGAGGCTCCGCTGGATTCACCCGCCAAACGGTGATAACGATACCGCTCCCACTTCTCCATTTCTTCTTCATTCAACGTGCCAGGAAAGTTTCTCGCCCGATAACGGAAGAGCATCTCCTGCAGCCGTGGATCTTCAAAGGGCAGCTCCAGCTCCCCCAGCACTTCCGGCGACTGCTCGTGAATAAAAGTCATCAGCTCCCGGTCGTTGTTGCTGAAAAAGCCGCCGCTGTAGAGCATCAGGTCTGGATCGGTCTCGCTGTCGTCCATGGGCTCGTTGAACACATCCGCCACCCGTTGCTGAATATTCGCTACCTGACGCAACGCCTGCAGGTGCGATCTCAACTTGTCGCCATCCAGCTGGAAACCGCGCAATCTTTCCGGATCCATGGTTTTGAGAATTTTACTCTCCACCAGAATCGGGCATTTATTCAGATGCACGACTTTCAGCGGGATACGTTCCGCGCCTTCAGGGAGGTCTTCATTTGAAGTGAAGATACGCTCTCGAATCTTCTCTACCGGCAGGTGCGTCCAGGTGGAGGGATCAGCGCGCAGATCATAGACGATCACACCGTTAGGATTCGTTGGATGACGCGCTATCGGCGCCACCATGGCGCAACAGCCCATTGCCGCCGGGAATTTGGAGGACACATGAAACAAGGGTTTCATGCGTTCGATATCCACCAGCCCTTCCAGAACTTTCTTATTGCGATGGCCAAGCACGTAGTCATACAGCTTGGGTTGCGCCGTTTTGATCAGACGCGCCACGGCAATGGTGGCGTACACGTCAGACATGGCGTCATGCGCCGCTTCATGCGTCACGCCATTGGCCTTGGTGAGTTCTTCCAGGCGAAAACTGGGGACGCCTTCCGCGTTCATGGGCCAGTTTATGCCCTCGGGCCGCATGGCGTAGGTAAGCCGCACCATGTCGATAACGTCCCAGCGGGAATTGCCGTTTCGCCACTCCCGGCTATATGGATCGTAGAAGTTGCGATATAGCGTATTGCGGGTGACTTCATCGTCGAAGCGGATGCTGTTGTAGCCAACCACACAGGTTCCCGGGCGCGAAAACTGCTCGTGGATCAGACGGATAAACTCCGCTTCGCTCACGCCCTCGGACAGCGCCTTCTGCGGCGTGATGCCGGTAATCAGGCAGGCTTCCGGTTGCGGCAATACGTCTTCCGCCGGCTTGCAATACATCACCAGCGGCTCTTCGATGGGGTTGAGATCCAAGTCCGTGCGCACGCCCGCAAACTGAGAGGGTCTGTCTCTGCGGGGATCTGCGCCCCAGGTCTCGAAATCGTACCAATAAAAGGTGTCAGCCATTTAACTACTCTGAGTCGTCAATCAGGCGCCCATGTTAGCCAATAGCGCCCCGTTCGTCATGTTGGATTCCCGGAGCAATGCTGGCACAGCATTTGAATAAGTTCTGAATATGTCAGGAATACGTGCTTTCCAATGTCGGAAACAACGCACTCAGAGATAACAAGGTAGCCGTCATGGGTTTAATTCGCACTTTATTTGAATACGGAAATCAGGCGTACGAAGGCCTGAAACAGCCCACCGCCGCCCAGCAGACAAAGGCCGACGCGGCCATGGACAATCTTCCCGAGCCAGGAACCGTCACCCTGTCGGGTCAGCAGCAGGAACAAAGCTCCCGTCCCCGGGTCATGATCAAAGAGTTTCAACAAGGCGTCGGGCAAGATACTGCCTTTGTACAGCAGACGCTCAGGCAAAAGCTTGCCGAGTATGGCGTCACCAGCGTGCGCGGACAAGTTCGCCTGGGTCGCAACGAGACCGGCGCGCTGGAAATTTCAGGCGCCATTCCGACCGAAGCCAAGCAGAAGATAGAAGCGGATATCAACCGCAACCCGGATATCAAGCAAACGTTCGTGCGTCTGAGCAATCAGAAGCCCGCACTGGACTACGTTCAGAACGTCATGCGTCTGCAGAATGCCTACGGCGGCGACAATTCGCTGTTCAGTTCGCTGCTTTCCTCCAATCCGCAGAACAATTCCCTGCAGGACATCGTGCAGCGCTTTCACAAGATGGGGTCCGCCGCGGCGGAAATGACCGCAAATTCCGGCGCCGCCTTCTCCATCTCGATCAGTTGATGCGAGGCGCCGCCAGGAATCCGGCGGCGCACTCATTCAGAAGCCGGAGATATCGCCCGCGCCTTCCCTTAGGACTACCGGCGTATCGTCGGTCAGGTCGACGACCGAAGTGGGCTCCATACCGCAGAAACCGCCGTCGATGATCAAATCCACCGCATGCTCCAGCATCTGGCGGATCTCATAAGGATCGGTCATCGGCATTTCTTCGCCAGGCATAATCAGCGTAGAACTCATCAGCGGCTCGCCCAGCTCCTCAAGCAGCGCCTGCGCAATGCGGTTATCAGGCACCCTGATGCCGATCTGCCGCCGTTTCGGATGCAGCAGCCTGCGCGGTACTTCCGAGGTCGCCGGCAAAATGAAGGTATAAGCGCCGGGGGTGTGGTTTTTCAGTAGGCGATAGGTGCTGTTATCCACCTTGGCGTAAGTGGAGATGTCGCTCAAATCCCGGCACACCAGGGTAAAGTTATGCTTATCATCCAGGCGACGAATGCTCTTGATGCGGTCGGCGGCGCTTTTATCGCCGATAGCGCACCCCAGCGCATAGCCTGAATCCGTGGGGTAAACGATAACGCCGCCGTTGTGGATGATTTCCACCGCCTGACGAACCAGACGGGACTGTGGGTTATCTTGGTGAATCTGGAAAAACTGGCTCATTGACCACCCTACTCCGTTTTAGCTTTTTTGCTGCCGCCCATGCAGTTGGGCGAGTCCGGGGCCTGGCCTTTTTCCAGCCATTCCTGTGGGGTGAAAGTGTGCAGCGCCAGCGCGTGAATGCCCTGTTGCATCAACTCTCCCAGCACCGCATACACCTTCTGATGCCGTTGTACGGAGCGCACGTCCGTAAACTGCGGCGTCACCAACACCACTTTGAAGTGGGTTTCTGAATTGGGAGGGACGCTGTGCATATGGCTTTCATTGATCACCTCCAGGTGCGTCGGAGTGAAAGCCTCTTTTAACTTATTCTCAACAGAGATTTGGATTTTCATATTTTATTCAGCAGATAGGATTAGACAGCAAGCCGCCGCGACGGGCCTCGTCGCGGCGTAGATAATGCCTACACTATAAACCACTCCGCCGCATTCGACGAGCGGAGCGGCTTCCGCTTATCTCACTGTGACGCCCGCCACGACCGGATAGGGCTCCGCGCGATTGGCCGCGTAATCCCGCATCCATACCTTAAAGATATACTTTCCCGGCGCCACGACGCTCCCAGTGCCGGAGCGTCCATCCCAGTCGATCACGACGTGACGCTCGCCAATCAACGGCTCCCGATACAACTCCCGCACCAGAGAGCCGCCCCGCGCCTCGTAGACGTACACCGTCGTCAAAGCGCCTTCGTTGAGATCAAACTCCAGCCGCGCCTTGTCATTGGATTGATCGCCGTTGGGAGTGATCACCTCCGGCGTCACACTGATATTGGCCCATTGCGGGGCCACTGTGTCTACAATCACCCGCAATTCACCGCTCACACTGATTCCCTGGGTGTCTGTGGCCGACAACGCAATCACATAACGGTCATCCGCAACGGTGATTCCACTGAAATCACGGCCGTCCCACTGCTTGTCCAAGGAAACGCCGCTGCCTTGTTGGCTGAACAGCTCCACGCCATCCCGGTTTTGATAGCTGAGCGTCCAATCGAGACTTTTATTGAAGCTCGCTTTTAGCGCGACGCTATCGCGTCGTCCGTCGCCGTCCGGGCCAAACTCCGCATAGTTGGACTCGTAGCTCAACAACTGGGGAGGTTCCGAATCCGATACGGTATTCACGCTGAAATACACTTCCGCCGGCGCCGCCGCCACGCCGTCCACGTCCACGCCTGTAATCAGAAAACGATAGGAGCCGTCCGGGGTTACTGCGCCATTGTGGTCGAGCCCATCCCAAGTTAAATCGAAAAGTTCTCCATTACCGCGAAACACTTTCACAGGTTCATTCTCAGACGTGAGAACGGAGGCTTCCCATTGCAGCGGGGCGGTGAAATCAGCGCGCACTCTCAACGTATCGTTGGCGCCGTCCCCGTTCGGACTGAAGGGAGAGGGCTTGGCGGTGGCGTTTTTGATCGCCGCCAAGCCCTGCATCCCTCGCGCCACGATAATCTCAAAATTGCCACTGCGATTATCGTCCCAGGCGACAAATATGCCGCCGGACTCATTAACCGCCACCTTGGTCACCAGAGACCCCAGTTCGCTGGGAGAGATGTTGGCGGCCGACGAGAAGGTCAGCGCTCTGTCGGAGGAATACGCGAACATCGCTTCGTAATTGCCAGGCGTCGTATCCTGCCACACGACATACAGCACGCCCTCCGCATCTGTGGTCAAGTCCGGTCCGATCGAAGCGCCCGGGTTGCGGCTGATGTTGCCGGGCGGCGCAAAGTGCTGTCCGCCGTCTTCGGAGCGCGCCACATAGATCTCCGCCTCATCGTTGATCTGCTCGCTCCAGCTGATGTAGACATTGCTGCCCGCGTCCGCCGCCAGCGATACAGAAGACGACACCGCACTGCTAGCGGAAATGCTCACCGGCTGAGAAAAACTGCGCCCGCCATTCCTGGAATACATGTGATAGACATTCTGCGCATTAGTCCAGGCCACATGAATACGTCGATCTCCGCCCGCCGCCATGCGCACGCTGGAGACAAAGTTGGCTTTGATTTTGGCGACCTGTTGAAAGCTGTCGCCGCCGTCCACGCTCTGGGTCACTATCACTTCTTCCGTACCGGTGTCGGTCCAGGCCACGTAGATCACGTTCGCCGAGTCCACCAGAATATCCGCCCGCACGGACGCGCTATCATCCCCAGACAGGCTGACAGCCGGAGTAAAGGTCTTGCCGCCGTCTTCCGAACGCACGTAAAGGATCGTAGAGGCGCCGTACAAGGTATCCTGCCACACCACATGCACGCGACCACGGGAGTCCACCGCTACATCGGGCGCACTGGACTGCCCTGAAGGCGACGACAGCTGCTTTGCCTGCGTGTAGTTTTCGCCTTTATCACGAGAGCGCGCGAACATCACTTCCTTCACACCGGAACTGTTATCGTCCCAGATCACAAAGAGATTATCGCCTTGAGTCACCAGACTGGGGTTAAAACTCAGACCTTCTGAGTAGGACAGATTTACAGGCGGGTAAAAATTGATCTCCGCCAGAGTTGGAAGAGCAAAGGCCGTCAACAGCGCAAAAAGGGCCACACCTAAATGAAGTTTACATCCTGTTTCTCGTTTAAAAGTCCTTATTAATTTCATTTTCCTTCTCCACAGCGATCATTGCGATCGCCGCTATTTCCTTATATTCGCCGTCCATCCCTTTATCAGGGCGTCGCGAAGGGAGCACTGCACGCTTCGCTTACCCGCATAAGATCCTGACTTCCGATCCCTGCGACCACAGCCCCTCGCATTTGGACGGTTCCATTTCCTGCTTGAACGCCTGACACCGCTCCGGCGCGGAGCGCTGCGCTCATCCCGTTGATTGGTCCACGCCTTGGCGTGAGTTTCGGGAGAGCCGCAGCGCCATCATATAACCAACCCCGCCGCCAGGACCATGGCTAAGTCCAACAGATGTTTGCGAACACGCATTATCGAAGTGAAATTTGAGCCGCCAGAATGCGTTGAAAGGCCCCGTACGATGCAAAAAGTAGCTTGTTGTTACATTTTTAAATTGCTCACAAAAATCATTTAAGTTGAAGTAGACCTTGCCCTAGTCCGGCTTTTCGCAAGGTTTGCTGTCTGTCGAAAAAGTCGCTGAATCAGGTGCGGTTCAACCCCGTCCGCACATTTTTCGGCAAAAGTTAGCGAGATTGGCGGTTTACTGCCAAACTTAGATATACATCAAACAGTTAGACGAACGCAGACTATGAAAATCGGACTTCTAGAAGACGACCAGAATCTGGCGGACCAGCTATTGCTAAATCTGCGGAACTCAGATTTTCAATGCCGCCACTACAATACGGGGAAAGATTTTTTATTCGCCGTCACCCATGACAGCTTCGATTTGCTCATCATGGACTGGCAACTGCCGGATATGGACGGCATCGATATCCTCCGCAAGGTGCGGCAGCAGCAGGAATGGCCGATACCGGTGCTGTTCCTGACTCAGCGCGAAGCGGAAGAAGACATTATTGAGGCGCTGGAGTCCGGCGCCGACGATTACATGGTGAAGCCGGCGCGGCCCGGCGAACTCATCGCCCGGCTCAAAGCGCTGAGTCGGAGAAACCGCACGGAGGAGACGGATGCCGAAGAAGCCAGCTATGGCGCTTTCAGCATCAACCACAAGAAACGGACCATTCAACTGAACGGCGAGCCACTGACGTTGACGGACAAAGACTTCGACCTGACGACGTTTCTGTTCGAAAACAAAGGCCGCCTGCTGTCGCGCAAGTACCTGCTGGAACGGGTCTGGGGCGTCAGTAGCGACATCAATACCCGCACTGTGGACACTCATATGAGCCGTCTGCGGCGAAAACTGGGAATCAAACCGGAAAACGGATTTCGCATTAAGACCATCTACCAGCACGGTTATCGGCTGGAAGAAGTGGAATAGGCCAGCATTGTCCGGGTATTGCGGCCAACGATTGACGACACTGTGAATATTGGGAGTCTGATTGAAACAGAGCAAACGCCACCTGTTGTGGTTCTGGTTCCTGTGTTGGTTCTCCTGCACCGGGTTCGCCCAAGAACCCGACAAGATGGAGTGGACCTACACCACCCGGCCCAACGACAGCCTGCAAAGCATCGGTGAGCGCTTCCTGGCGCCCAATCGCGGCTGGGACGCGCTCATGCGCTATAACAGCCTCAACGACGCCTGGTCACTAACGCCTGGCACGCAGTTAAGAATTCCTGTCGACTGGCTGCGCCACTATCCACAATCCGCCTCTTTCCTCAATCTGCGCGGCAAAGTGTGGCTGCGTAAAGCGCATTCCTCTCATTACGTACTGGCGACGCAGGAAGCCAAACTCGAAATCGGCGATGAGATCAAAACCGATGAGGGCTCCGCGCTGGTTGGATTCGCAGATGGCAGCGAATTGACAGTCTCCCGTCAATCCATCGTGATATTCAATACCCTGACCCACTATGGCGATACCGGCATGGTGGATACGCGGTTGCGTTTGCTGCGCGGCAAAATGCAGCAGAAGGTGACGCCGCGCAGAGGCCCCGCTTCACGTTACGAAGTCTCCACACCCTCCGCCGTTGCGGCGGTGCGCGGTACCGCTTTCCGTCTGCGGGCGACCGCCGACGTCACCGTAGCGGAAGTTACCGAGGGCGTGGTGGAAGTCTCCAACGCCACCGCCTCTCGCAAGCTCTATAAAGGCCAGGGCGCCACGGTTGGCTCCGGTTCCGTTTTCTCCGAAATTCAATTGCCGGAGGCGCCGGAAGTCTCCGCCTCGGCGGTGTATAACGCCGCGCCGGTGACCTTGAGCTGGGCTCCGGTGCCCAATGCGACGGCGTACGTGATCGAAGTATTTAAAGGCGATGGGAAGGAGCTGCCGGTTTTTTCCCAGCAGATTGACGCTCCGTTGGTTGAGTTGCCCGACCTGGGCAATGGCGACTACCGTTTACTGCTGCGGGCGGTGGACCCGGGAGGATTGGAGGGCGTGGATACGGAAGTGCGCTTCAGGGTGGAGCAAAAGGCGGAGCCGGCGCAGCTGATTACCCCGCTGACGGGGGCGTTGCTGCGAGAGCCTCGCCCCGTCTTCCGCTGGCGACTGGACACGCCAACCCAGATGTCTAGCCTTGAAATCTCCGCCGATCCTCAGTTCACCGCCCTCTACACCCGCACCCCCTTCTCTTCCATATCCAGCGCCCAAGCCGAACGCGACCTGAATGCAGGCGAGTATTTCTGGCGTATCGCCACACTGGCTGGCGGCGACGATTTTTCCTATAGCGAGCCGCGGAGATTCACCATTTTGGGAAAGCTTGACGACACCCACGTCATCGCGGTGAATTATTTTGACGAAAAAGCGAAAGTGTTCTGGAAAAGCGTGGCCAATGCAGACCGGTATATACTTCAGTTGGCGGAAGACGAATTTTTCAGCCGGGTCATTGAAGAGCAGCAAGTGGAGAAAACCTCCGCCAATCTCCGTTTGACTCCGGAAAAGACATATTGGATTCGTATCAGACCGGTTGCAGGGCCGCTCTATTCGTCGAACTTCGGCGCGATTCAGGCGGTCAGAATAGAGCCGTAGACTCCGCCAGACCCGTTATTCCCATAAGGCGTATCGGGCGCAAGCAACGTCAGGGCTAGTTCACTCACAGCAGTATTTCACTAACAACACTGTTTCGCTCACAACAAAAAGGGCCTTTATGGGATGATCCCAGGCAAACCTGATGCGCAGCCCAACCC